>JAHJCU010000005.1 GCA_018812925.1 Candidatus Omnitrophota bacterium | reverse complement strand
GTCTATGTCTGAGATGGAGGAAACAGAATAGCCGAAATTATCATTAGCCGCTCCGCCGTCGTATTGTTTAAAAAGAGTACCAGCTGTGCCGGAAGAGTAGATATATGCGGAGCCGGCATTAGTACGACCGCCAGGGTCAGCATAACGAGCACCCACCAACACATCGTCTTTTCCGTCTCCGTCTATGTCTGAAATGGAGGAAACAGAATAGCCGAGATAATCAGCAGCCGCTCTGCCGTTGTATTGTTTAAGAAGAGTACCAATTGTGCCGGAAGAGTAGATATATGCAGAGCCGGCATCAGTAAGACCGCCAGAAAAGTCAGCAGAAGGAACGCCAACCAAGACATCGTCTTTTCCGTCTCCGTCTATGTCTGAAATGGAGGAAACAGAATAGCCGAGATAATCAGCAGCCGCTCCGCCGTCGTATTGTTTAAGAAGAGTACCAGCTATGCCGGAAGAGTAGATATATGCGGAGCCGGCATCAGTACGACCGCCAGGGTCAGCATAAGGAACACCAACCAAGACATCGTCTTTTCCGTCTCCATCTATGTCTGAAATGGAGGAAACAAACCAGCCAAAATAATCATTAGCTGTTCCGCCGTCGTATTGTTTAATAAACCATTTTCCTAAAGTTGGCGCTTGGTCAGGATCAATCGGGTTTAGATTATTGTCAATCTCGTATTTGTCTTCCCAGTTGTCATTGTCGGTGTCTGCCTTATGGGGATTAGTAGGAGGAGTTGGCGCAACAGGGAATAATTCATCGTAGTCAGTTAATCCGTCGCTGTCTGAATCAAGAGATTGGAGAGTGGCGTCATCAGGAAGGTTGATGATTATAAAAGAGGATTGGTTGGGATAAGAGATTATATTTGGATAAATACCTGAAAAAATCACCCCGAAATTATAGATTGCGTTTCCCAGAATAGATTGAGATGAAGCAAAGGTTTGTTTCCCGGTGTAGAGATAATACCCCACCTTATTTGGAGAATTAACAGTGTTGACAGTAAAGCTTTCATTAATAGCGCCGCCATAATCGCCTGTTTTGTTATAGCCCAACATTCCTTGGCTACTATTGGTTACCCACCAGATATGATAATAGATATTGGTTATCTGGTTTGTCTGGGTATAGGTTCCGTTTTCGTCAAAATAGAATTGAACCCAGGCAACACAATATCTATATCCATCAGAAATTGGAGCAGTTCTGGAAAGAGTGCCGATATCAATCCCGGTGCCTGAGCCTCCCCGATTCTGATAATGGGTTTGAGCGTCATCTCTGAGATAGTATATACCGTTAATATCGGTTTCAGAATGGGAAGAGAAGATTTGAAAGTATATTGTGCCTGTAGGACCGTCTAAGGTTGTGTCTGCGGCATTTTTAGTGGTGACTGTAATTTGGTAGTTGTTTGCGGTAACAGCAGTATTTATTATATTCCCCAATACAATGGTTTTAGCTCCGGCGATGGAAGATGTTCCCAAACCATCTCTGGTGATTGTTATTGTCTGGGTAGTTACTGTTAAAGTTTGTCCCCCATCAAAACCGGTCCAAGAGTCAAAAGAAGCGCCGGATACATCAAAACCTGCTGGGAATTCGATGGTTATCTTTCCAGTATTGAGGATTGTGGTTGCAGTATTGAAAGCAATCGTATAGATAGTTGTGTTTCCTGCTGTTACATCAGAGGGAGTAGCGGTGATTTGAGTGAGGGTGGCGGCTTGAGCTTGGCTTGCGAATCCTATTATCCCAACAAGTAAAAATAAAATAATGATAATTCTGTTTTTATTCATAATTTATCTCTTTGTATATTTCATTTCTATTTAACTTTATTAAAGATTGGATTGGGAATTTAAATAATTATTCCCACAATCTCTTTCTCTATCTCAATTATTTCTATTATTCCTTTTTTTGCTAATGAAAGCATACCATCAAGGTCTGTAGTAAAAAATGGTTCTTTTTCGGCTGTGCCCTGAATTTCGACTATCTTACCTGCGCTTGTCATGCAGACGTTCATATCCACTTCCGCTTTAGAATCTTCGCTGAATGCAAGGTCAAGCAGTTTCTCGCCTTCCACAATACCAATCGACACCGCAGCAAGATAATCTTTAATGGGTATAGAATGTATTACTCGTTGAGTTCTTAATTTTTTAAACGCTTCCACCAAAACGATAAATCCGCCTATTATCGAAACAGTTCTTGTCCCGCCGTCTGCTTGTATAACATCACAGTCAATTTTCATTGTCGATTCTCCAAAAGCCCTCAAATCCGTAACTGTTCTTAAAACTCTTCCGATTAACCTCTGGATTTCTTTTACTCTCCCGCCTTCTCTTGTTTGGTCGCGATAAGTTCTTATTCCTGTTGCGCGGGGCAGCATTCCATATTCCGCAGTAACCCAACCTCCGCCCATTCCTTTCAAGAAAACTGGAACTTTATTTTCAAATGTGGCAGTGCATACTACTCTAGTATTTCCCATTTCTATTAAACAGGAGCCCTCGGCATGTCTTATGTAATCAAGTTCCACCTTTATTTTTCGTATCTCGTTATTCTTTCTCTTGTCAGCTCTCATTTTCTATCCTTTCTTTTTTCTATCAAAAATATTTTTGCCCTTAGAATCTATTGCAACAATCACAGGGAAATCTTTTATTTCTAATTCACGTATAGCTTCGGTGCCAAGTTCCGAGTATGCTATTATTTTTGATTTTTTTATTTTTGTGGCAAGTAATGCAGCTGCTCCGCCCACCGCGAGAAAATAAACCGCTTTATGTTTTTTTATCGCTTTTATCACTTCTTCGCTTCTTTTTCCTTTGCCAATCATTCCTTTTAACTCTTTTTCCAAAAGCGGGACAGTATAAGAATCCATTCGCGAACTTGTAGTAGGCCCACAGGAACCAATCGGCATTGCCTTGACAGCAGGAGTTGGACCGGCATAATAAATAATCTGACTTTTTAAATCAAAAGGTAAACCCGCCTGCCTTGCGGAAGCGGGCAGGGCTTTTTTCTTTGCTATCGCTTCCAATATTTTTTTATGCGCCGCATCCCGTGCAGTATAGATAATGCCGGTAATTGAGACTATATCACCCGCACTGAGTGAAGCAATTTTATCTAAAGTTAGAGGAGTAGTTAACATTTTCATTTTATTTAGTTAGCCAGTTAAAATAATGAATCTCGTAATCCGTAATTCGTAATCTTTTCAGTTGTTTTTATTATTTAACTACCATTTACCAATTACTATTTACGAATTACGAATCTTTAATTACCATTTACCATTTACGGTTTCTAACCTATTCGCTAACTCCTATATTATTACGCTCTTATATCTTAATAAATAACACGACAAATTTACACACACCGGCAATCCACCTATATGTGTAGGAGAATCTTTGATACTCACATTTAAAGCGGTCACTTTTCCGCCAACTCCCTGAGGTCCTATTCCCAATTTATTTATTTTCTTAAGGAGTCCTTTTTCGAGTTTTGCGATTTTCTTGTCAGGGTTTGATGTGTTAAGTGGACGAAGAAGTGCCTCTTTTGCCAAAAGCGTGACATTACTCATGCTTCCTCCTACTCCTATTCCCAAAAAAAGCGGAGGGCATGCATTTGAACCTGTTTCTTTTACAACCTCTAAGACAAAATTTTTAACACCTTCTATTCCCTGCGAAGGTGTAAGCATTTTAACCGCGCTAGCATTTTCAGAGCCAAATCCTTTGGGCATTACAGTTATCTTTATCCTCTCACCCGCTGTAAATTTATAATGAATAACTGCAGGAGTATTGTTTTTAGTATTAATTCTTTCAAAAAGAGGAGATTTAACAATTGATGCTCTTAATTTTCCTTCCTTCGTCGCTATGCTAACGCCCTTATTTATAGCTTCTTCTATATTCCCTTTTACAAAGATATTTCTTCCTATAGACACAAAAATCTCCTGTATACCGGTGTCTTGGCATAAAGGCATTTCCTTTTTGGGAGCTATACTTATATTCTCAAGCATCTGCTTGAAAATATATTTTCCGAGCTTAGAAGTTTCTTTGTAGGATGATTTAATAATCGCCTTTTTTACTTGCAGAGGCAATTCGTAATTGGCTTCCTTTATGAGTTTGGCAATAACGGCGGTAAATACTTTAGCGGATACTTCTCTCATTTAATCCTTTATTCATTAACCTACTATGCAATTCTATTTACGGGGTTGACATGCTCTATTGATGGCTTCCAAATATGCTTTAGCTGACGCTTCTATAATGTCCGTAGATGCGCCTTTCCCTAAAAATTCTTTTCCGTTTACTTTAATTTTTACGGTAACTTCGCCTAAAGCCTCTTTACCGCTTGTGACAGATTTTATTGAATAATCTAAAAGCTTTGTCTTAATTTTCGTAATTCTATCTACAGCTTTATAAACAGCATCAACAGGGCCATCACCGCATGACGCCTCTTCGGTTATTTTACCTTTTTGCTTTATTTCTACTGTGGCAGTGGGAATAGTTTTGTTTCCGGTGACCACATTCACATACTGTAAAGAATAGGTCTCGGGAATTTTAAAAATCTGCCCTTCTACAAGTGTTCTCAAATCTTCGTCGAAGATTTCTCTTTTTTTATCCGCCAAGTTCAAGAATTTTTCGTATGTCTTCTGGAAATCCTTATCTTTCAATTTATATCCCAACTTCTGCAATTTATCTTTTAAGGCGTGTCTTCCAGAACGCGCAGTCAATACTATCTTATGACCTTGGGCTCCGACATCTTCCGGTTTCATTATTTCATAAGTACGCCTGTTTTTTAGAATTCCGTCAATGTGAATACCTGCGGAATGCGCAAAAGCGTTACTACCTACAACCGCTTTGTTTGGTTGAACAGAAATTCCGGTTAGATGAGATATAAGACGAGAGGTCTTGCAAATTTCTTTCGTGTTTACTTGAGTGAATTTTTGTAAAAGAGTTTTTCTTGTCTGAATCGCCATAACTATTTCTTCCAAAGATGCATTTCCCGCTCTTTCGCCAATTCCGTTTATCGTACACTCAACTTGAGTTGCGCCGGCTTCAATTGCAGCAATAGAATTGGCTGATGCAAGCCCCAGATCATTATGGCAATGGACTGAGATTATAGCTTTATCTATATTAGAAACATTCTCTTTTACATGTTTTACAATCCTGTACATTTCCATAGGAAGAGAATATCCCACAGTATCCGCAATATTTATAACAGTTGCGCCGACACCTATGACTGATTCTACAATTTTGCATAAAAAATCAAGGTCTGTTCTTGTAGCATCTTCAGGGGAAAACTCTATGTCGTTGGTATATTTCTTGGCATATTTTACCGCCTCAACTGCCATTTTTAAGATTTCTTCGCGCGCTTTACCAAATTTATATTTCATGTGTATATTGGAAGTCGCTAAAAACACGTGAATCCTTGGTTTTTTAGCTTTTTTTATTGCTTCCCAACATGCATCAATATCTTTTTTCATAGAACGGGCAAGACCGGCAACAGTGCATTTTTTAATCTTTGAAGCTACCAATTTCACCGCTTCTAGTTCACCAGGGGAACTTACCGGAAATCCAGCTTCGATAACATCAACTCCCAATCTTTCCAACTGTTGGGCAATTTCTAATTTATTCTTGGGATTAAAGCCACAACCCGCGGCCTGCTCACCTTCTCTTAAACTTGATTCAAATATATATATCTTTTCCATAGCTTTGGAATTGTACTAAAAACAGGTGTGTTCGTCAAAGATAACTTATAAATATGTTTCACTAAAAAGTGTATCTGGAAGTGTACTCGTTTTTTTTGCGATAACCGATAACCGTTTTTAATTTTTTGCGTTTTTTCCTTATTTTGCGAAATGCTACTCACCCGATAACCTGCATTTCTCTCACTTTTATAGTAGGCATTACACTTCCAGGCTCGGCTCTGTAATCTGATGAAATCTCCTCAATGTTCTTAAGAAGTTCCAAGAAATTCCCTCCGACCATTGTTTCTTTTAAAGGATAAGCAATTTCCCCGTTTTCAATTTTAAATCCAAAATCGATTGGCTGGGAAAAATCACCCGATGCCGAATCAGGCTGAATTGATGTGCTATCTATGTATATACCTTCTTTTATTTCGCTTATAATTTCTTTTGCGGTTCGACTACCTAATTTAGGAATAAGGTTAGTCGGTAAGATTCCTCCCGTGAAAGTCGCATGTCCTGTATTTTCCTCGCCACTTTTGCCGGCAGTATAAGAATTATGCAAATATGTTTTCAATATTCCCTTCTCTATGAGTAAAATTTTCTTATGAGCTGTTCCTTCGCCGTCAAAAGAACCGGAGTGAATACCGCCTGCAATCAACGGGTCATCAATTATACTTAAAATTTTAGAAGCTATTTGTTTGTTTTTCATATCGCATAAAAAAGAACGCTTTCTTTGGACCCCTTCCGCATTACATGCAGAAGCAAGTATGCCGAATAAAGAAGCGGAAGTTAACGGTCCCAAAACTACGGGAAACCTGCCACCTTTACACTTTCTTGAACCAAGTTGATTTCTGGCATCATTCGCAATTTTTCCTCCTAATCCCAAAGGAGCAAAATCCTCTAACATCCTTGCTTCATCAAAGTCATAAGCGCTGCCTACTTCCCCGCCAGAATGAAGCACACCGAATAAACTCATGGCAATATTAGTGGTTTTATCAGTTGCTTCTACGCCGTTAGTATTTGCAAGAAACCCTTCTCCTGAACTCAATGTCACTTCTCCGGAAATAATTATATTTGGTTCTATACCAAGCGCTTCTTTAATCGCATTAGCCGCCCAAAGAAAGAGTTTGCTCTTTTCGAGAGAAACAATCTTTTCATCAAACAAATTTTCTATCCCAAGATACTTAGAAGGATAAGGAAGCGATTTAAAGTCGGGGTCATGATGAGTGTTGACAGTTATAGAAGAAACAATGTCCACCGCTTTTTCAATATCTTTTTCGTTATAAATAGTAGTGGAATATCTGCCCCTACCCCCTTTGGAAAAAGCCACTATGGAAATAGTCCGATTAGAATGCATTGCAGAAGAGGATATTTTATTTTTTTCGAACTCCACTTCAATATCATCGCCGCCAAAAACAACAACTTCTGCCTGGTCAATAGGTTTTTTCTTTAAAAGCTCACAAGCTTTCAAAGCCCATTTTTTTATGTTTTTATCTTTCATTTTTGATTACTATCTTCCCCCCACCAACATTTCTTTCACTTTGATATAGGGTCCGCCGTCATCTACGGGAGCCCCCTGTCCGCTCTTACCGCATGTCCCTCCCTCACCTGAAAGAGAAAATTCCTTGCTTACCTGTTCAACATTAAGTAGAGTTTCAAGTGTAAGCCCGGTTAAAGATACATTTTTCAATAATTTAGTTTTCTTGCCGTTTTCAATTAAGTATGAAGAATTTGCGTTAAACATAAATTGTCCTCTTTCAGGGAATACATAACCGCCAAAGCCCACATCTTCTACAAATATACCTTTTTTTGTGCCTGCAAGAATATCATCAAAACTCGACTTGCCTGGGAGCATATATGTGTTGCTCATCCTTACTATTGGCGATGAAGAATAACCGTCGGCTCTTGCATTACCTGTAGGCGAAACATTAAAAAAGCGCGCGGTTTCAAGATTATTAATAAAATTTTTCAAAACACCGTTTTCTATTATTATCGTCTTTTTCGCTTTTGTGCCTTCGCTGTCATATACATAAGAACCATATGCATTTTCAAAAGTAGGGTCATCCACCATAGAAACAACCGAAGAAGCAATTTGACTACCAATTTTACCTTCAAAAATTGAACTACTACTTTTAACTGCATCCGCTTCGGCATTATGTCCCACAGCTTCATGCGTAAACAGTCCTACCATAGATGGTGCCAGTATAACGGGAAATCTTCCCGATGGAGGATTTTCTGCCGCAAGAAGTTCAACTGTTTTAGATGCAACTTTATGCGAAAAATTTTCCGGTGTAAGTTCCTCTATTATTTCAAATCCTTTAACTCCGGCCGCAGACTTATGAGAAGATTGTCTTACCCCATCCTTATAAGCGGTAACGGTTAAAGAAGCCCGAGTCAAAATTTTTTCCTGTTGTATATAAGTTCCCGATGAATTACTTATAGTTTCTTTTATATAAGAATCACCGTAATTAAGAACCGTATTAACTACAGAGGGAGAATATTTTCTCGCACTTGCTTCAAGCTGGCTCAATTTCTCCATTTTTGTCTTAAAAGGAACATTTCTGGGATCGATTTTTACTTTCGAGGAAATTATGGCTTGGATAGGTTCGACTTTCGCTATTTCTCTTTTTTCCGTCCATTTTCTATCCGAGGAAACAGCAAGAGCCAATGCGTTTTTTATTGCCGAATACAGAGAATCTTTATTTAAGATATTTTCACAGGAAACAAAGCCCCAACTGCCGTCTTTCAATACTCTGATTCCGGCGCCTATAGAGTTTGATGAGCTGAGTTTTAAAGCTTTTCCGTCTTGAATTTGTATAGCGGCATTGAAGGATTCTACTATTCTAACTTCCGTAAAATCAGCGCCAACAGAAGCACAAAGCTCAAGCAGTGTTTGTTTTGTAAACATAATAATTTTATTGGAACCAGAGAGATTGGGACAAGTCTTATCGTATTCCAAATGTAAACTTCGTATATTTACCGATTCCTATTATATCTCCGCTCTTTAATTCTTTTTTTTCTGATATTTGTTCACCGTTTAAATAAGTGCCATGCTTACTATCTGTATCCTGGATATAATACATGTTCATTTTTTTATCGAAGGTAACTACAGAATTTTGGCGTGAAACACCAAGGTCATCATCAACAAATACATGAGCAGATTGACCCCTGCCTATTTTATTGGGAATTTCGGAATCAAGAATAAACTCTTTTCCGCTATTTGATATTAAAACCACCTGTTTTTCCTTTTTAAACCATTTAAACATATAAAGTTCAGTTTGTTGGATTAACCCCGTAACGTAAGACATCCCGAAAATTTTTCAGAAATTTCCCGAAAATTTTCCCGATACTCTGCGGGGTAATCGGAACTGTGTTCCGATTAAATTATATCATATGCTGCAATCCAGTTATTTAAAAGCCTTTGTTCATTATTTGTCTCTCTGGTAAAATACAAACAAATGGGTAAAATTAGAATTCCTTGTGAAGATACAATCAAACGCATTGCGGCCGGTGAAGTAATAGAAAGACCGGTATCTGTCATAAAAGAATTGATTGAAAATTCATTGGATGCGGATGCAAAAAAAATAACAATTGAACTTGAAGAAGGCGGGAAAAGACTTATAAGAGTCAGGGACGACGGCGATGGAATGACAAGAGATGACGCAGAACTTTGCCTAGAGCGTTATTCCACAAGCAAAATCCGAGATTTCAACGACCTATTAAAACTTTCCACTTTAGGATTCCGCGGCGAAGCTCTGCCTTCAATTGCAACAGCATCGCAACTTTCTATTCTTACAAAATCAAAAGAAGAATCGATAGGCATTTTGGTTGAAGCAGAAAACGGAAAGATAAAAAGAATAACCGAACAAGCCAGCCCCGAAGGGACTACTGTAACGGTTAAAAACCTTTTTTCTCATCTCCCTGCAAGAAAAAAATTCCTAAAAAACGACAGCGTAGAATTAAGACACATACTAAATATCGTGACAAGAGAAGCATTGGCTCGTCCCAAAATTGCGTTTCAGCTATTTCACAATAAAAAACAACGCATAAATACACTCAGCAGGAATAACAATTTAGATAAAATTATAGATTTTTGGGGCAAAGAGTTCACTTCCGAACTTATCCCTCTAAAAATAGAAAATTCTCTTTTCCATATTGAAGGATTTATATCTAAGCCTTTCTTCGCCAGAAGAAAATCTGGCATGCAATATCTTTTTGTAAACGGTAGAACAATTTCAAGCGGTTTAATAGCCGCCGCCTGCAAAAGAGGATATCAACCCGTTATACCGGAAGAAAGACAACCTCAAGTTTTTCTATTTCTTACGATAGATCCAAAAGAAATAGATATAAATGTACATCCTTCTAAAGATATCATTAAATTTCAAAAGGAAAATGAAATCTTCGAAATCATCCGCGAAGGAGTAAGAAACTGCCTGAAAAATGCCAAACTTTTACCTGAAATATTTTTTAAAAAACCAAACGTAACAATAAAGACATTTGATAAACCCTACACAAGGACGCCTTTAACTGAAAAAGATAAAAATACTCAATTGGGATTTACAGAATTGGGGGGAACACCAGTTCACCCCGTTAGAAATAAAATACTCGGGGATTCTGTTGCAAGAGATGAAATAGGGGGAATTTCTAACGGGGTAAAAGAAAAGAGAGAAGATTATCTTCTTGTTTCTGATAAATTAAATATCAAAGTACAGATTAAAAACACCTACCTATTGGGAGAAGATTCTGAAGGGGTTTTTATGCTAGACCAGCATGCAGCCCACGAGAGAGTTCTTTATGAGAAACTAAAAAAAGAAATGAAAACTTCAACTATTCAGGTGCAAAATCTTCTTATACCTGAAACGATAGAATTAAATAAGCACGAAGCTTCTATGATTACTGAAAATTTGGTTCTACTCAAAAATTTAGGATTCAACATTGAACCTTTTGGACAAAATACTTTTATAGTGCATTCCGTTCCCAAAACAATTAAAAAGTCATCTCCATCAGTTATCATTCTTGATATTGCCGAAGAATTTGAAAATATGGACAAACAACTCTCAGTGGAAGAATGCGCGGAAAAAATCTTGACTATGGTAGCTTGCAAAGCAGCTATCAAAGCAGGAGATAAGCTTACCAATGAGGAAATAAAATCTTTGATCAACCAATGGGAAAATACCGAATACAAAAATTGGTGTCCGCACGGAAGACCTGCAATAATAAGATTCAGCTGGAATGAAATAGAAAAAAGATTCAATAGAAAAGAATAAGAGGGGAAATTTTAAATGTCACGATGAAACCTTTTCTTTTGTTCTCCGTTGCATATTTCTTTTAACTATACACCGGTAACATATCCTATAAACCCAATAGCACCATAAAATCAACGCGAGGAATGAAATCATTTGGATAAAGGAATTTGACATGCCTAACATACCTAAACTAACAGTGAGTATAACTACAGGAATTCCAACTATCAGACCTATAAATGCTAACGGAGCAATATGATACCAAGCACGCTCTGCATGAGGTGGAACTATTAATGGATAAGTGATTGTTTCAAGTATACAAATAGCCACAAAAAGCGTTATTACGATTACTATAATTTGTTTTGCCATTTCCTGAAACAAAACCCTATCTTAATAACCTATTTTTTACTTCTTTCAATTTCTTTTTTTGTTCTGATATAAGATTTTTATAGATATTGATTTGTTTTTTATTTTCTTCTAAAGAAAGATTCCCCGTCGCTCCTTGATATTTTTTCTCTTTTATATTTTTATACGGGTCTATTTTGCCCAATTTATCCAAATCTTTGGATACTTTTTTATAAGCTTCACGAAACGGCATCCCCTTCTTTGCAAGTTTTGTGGCTTCATCGGCAGCAAAGACCTCTTTACTAAAACCTTTGACGAGTTTGTTTTCGTTTACTTTTAATTTGCCTACCAATATATCCATCACTACTAATGAAAGTTTAGTAATTTGGAAACCTTTAATAAGAGGCTCCTTTGTCAATTGCAAGTCACCGTTATAACCTGAAGGTAAACCTTTGAGAATATTAAGAACCGTAAAAAGATAAGACTGGACCTGCACATATCTTGCTCTGACCTGCTCTAAGACATCCGGATTCCTTTTTTGAGGCATAACTGATGAACCCAAAAGAACTTCCCTGGGCAATGTGAAATATTCGAATTCTTCTCTTGTGAAAAGAATAAGGTCTTCGGACAATTTAGACAAATCAAGCATAACCTGCACCAAAGCAAATAGTATTATTGATTCAATTTTCCCTCTTGAATTATTTACATAGAGAACGTTATTTTGTATTTTCTCAAAACCCAATAATTCCCTTAAAAGTTCTCTGTCAATTTCAAGATTACTGCCGTAAGACGCAGCCGAACCCAATGGAGAGCGGTTATTAAGAATATAGGCTGCTCTCAAAATTCTTAAATTGTCTACAAGAGATTCCGCGAAAGATGCCGCCCATAAGCCAACAGATGAAGGCATAGCTTTGCGGGAATGTGTATATCCCACCATGGGAACATTTTTATGTTTGTCGGCAAATCTCAATAGTGTTTCGATTAAAGCCAGAAGCGGTTCACCTAAAGATAAAAGTTTTTCTTTGGAATAGAGTCTTAAATCCGAAATTACCTGATCATTTCTTGAGCGGCCGATATGAATTTTTGCGCCCACAGAACAACATTTTTTAGTCAAGTAATTTTCTACAGCAGTATGCACATCTTCTTGTTCGCGACTTATTTTAAATTCACCTTTCTCCCATAACTTGATTATTTCTTTTAAACTTTTTTGGAGTTTAGACGTCTCTTGCTTATTCAATATTCCTATCGAATTTAACATCTTAACCTGCGCAATATTTGTAAAAACATCCGCTTTTACAAGTTCGTTATCCAGTATATAGTCCTCGCCCACAGTAAATTCTTCTATATCATTGAGAAGACGGTAATCTTTTTCCCACAATTTAGCCATTTTTTGTCCTTTTTATCCCATTAGAAAGAAAATACATTTCTCTAAAGGGTTTTTATTAAACTTAATAGCCCGTATAAAGCCAATACATAACTTTGTTTTCCAAAACCGGATATTGTAGCAACTGCTACGGGAGCAATAAGAGATTTGTGACGGAATTCTTCTCTTGCATAAATGTTGGATAAATGCACCTCTACAGTCGGTATATTTAAAGCCTTAACCGCATCTCTTATGGCAACCGACGTGTGAGTATAAGCGGCAGGATTTATGATTATACCTTTAGCCCACTTCCTGTTATCCCCTAGGCAATTGACAATATCGCCTTCGGAATTTGACTGAAAAGTTTTAAGCTCTATGTCATTCTTTTTTGCTTCTTTTTGTAAAAGCGAATTTATGCCTTCTAGGGTGTCTTTTCCATAAACATTAGGTTCTCTTTCGCCCAATAGATCAAGATTTGGACCGTGAATAACTAAAATTTTTATCATTTTCACACTCTCTTTCGAGTTCAATTAAACCAGAAACCGAGACTTCTTGCAAATTCTCGCTATGCTTATTTAAGCTCTTGTATTCTCTTGTCTGTTCCTTCTTTCAGAGAGACATCATACTCCAAGGCTATTTGATATTCTCTTAATGCTTCATCTTTCTTATTTATAGCTATATAAATATCCCCCATCACGAGATGATTAACTCCATTAGTAGGATAGCAAGAAATTGCTTTTTCTATGTATTCCATCGCTTTTTCTTTATCATTTTTAAATAAACTTATCCAAGCCAATTCCCTGTAGTAAAGAGAACGGCACTTGTCATATTTTATAGCTTGATTCAAATGCTCGATTATTGCTGGAGTAAAATCTTTTCTTTCCTGAAACATTTTTTGTTTATAAAGTTGGCTTAAAATATAATGGTAGCCTATTCTGTATTCACTTTCCCCGAAAGGTAAATAATGAACGGAAAGTTTGAGTTCCTTTATAGCTTCATCTGAATTATCAGAGTTCATCGCGTTTGAATAATGTCCTTCGGCTGCAAAAACTCTAAAAAGCAAGAAAATAATAAAAACTGTCACAACAAATAAGGGAGCAAAGAGTAATTTTTTGTTTTTAACTTTTTTCTCTTCGCAATTTATGCTCAACGAAACACCCATAATCATAAAAAGAATGGCAGGAACGTTAAAAACATAAAAACTAAAATCTCCCAAAGAATGAAATGCAAAAGATAGAACTGAAACATACCCTCCGCAAATAAAGACCTTCTGAATTGATGAGAGATTGTCGATTTTTTTTATTTGTCGATTCATTTGCCTGAAGTAAAAGATAAAAATATTTAAGAATATTAAAAATCCCACAGCCCCAAGTTCTGTCCATATTTGAAGAAAATCGTTATGAGCCATCTGCGTTTCTTCGGCTTTGGGCAATTTATACTTTGCATAAATTCTACCGAAACTGCCCAGCCCAAAACCAACAAGAGGTTTTTCTTTGAGCATTTCTAAACCTGCCCGCCAATACTCCCCTCTTACTCTTGAAGAAGCTTTGACCGGCTGTAATTTACTTTCGATATAGTCATCGTTATATACATAAAATATTGTAAAAGCGAGCAAAAAAACAAAACCGATAACCGCTATTATCTTGCGCGATTTAGGAACTTTAAACAGCAAAAACAAAAGCCAAGAAAGAATTAAAACAACTGTTCCGCCCTTAGAGAATGTAAGCATAAATGCAAAGAGAATAAGCAAAGATAAAATAAAAGAAAGCCCTCTTACAGCAAGAACATGACTTTTATGAGCTCCTGTTTTTGAATAAAAGATAGCGCAAAAAATTGAGAAAGGAAAAACCATCATAAGAAACGTGGCTAAAGTATTGGGATATAGAAATGTTGAAAATGCTCTATCTGTATTTAGCCGTGACATAAAATTACCGGAACCAGCAAGTGTTATTTCATTTTTATACATTTGAAGATATTGCCGTGTCTCTTCCAATCCCCAAAAATACTGATGTATTGCATAAATAGATACTATTAAAGCGGAGAACAATAAAACCTCAAGGAATTTTTTTCTATCTTTGTCATTTTCTACTACATTGAAAGAGATAAAAAAGGCAAGCAAATAAAATAGAAAATAGTAAACTTGAGTAAAAGTCGCAGGGATGCTTACGGTCCATATCAATGACAATACGCTCCATAGAAAAAACAATCCCAAAGGAATATATAGGGAGTTGGTTTTAACGAAATTACTTTTTTCTTTAAATGAAACAATATACATCCAATAAATAAAAAGAAGCAATAAAAAAATAGCGTAAACTGTTATAAGTTGCGGCAAATTCAAAGATTCCGAGAAAGATATAGGAAATCTTCCAAGGGGAATAATGAATAGCAAAAACAAAAGACCGATACGGATAATTCTAAATTTATTATCTGCCATTGTTTTTATTGTATATTAAATTGATTTCTAAATTCCATTGAACTTTTGCTTCTTTTAGCATTTTGGAAAGTTTTCTTAAAGGCAATCCCACCACATTATAATAATCGCCCTTCATCCATTCAATGAATTTGTCACCTTCCTCCTGAACCGCATAACTTCCCGCCTTATTTTCTCCTTCGCCGCTTTTTACATAATTTTCTATTTCTTCATCACTTATATCATTTTTCATTTTTACTTGGGTTATTCCAGAGTCTACGAGACAAATATTTTTTTCTTTACACAGAACAGCTATGCCTGTTATAACTCTTTGAACGGTTCCCTTGAGTTCTTTTAGAATTTCTACGGCTTCCATATCATCTTTAGGTTTGCCATAGATTCTACCACCCATTTCTACAATAGTATCAGCTCCTATAACAAGCGATTTAGGATATTTCCCTGCTATTACCTCCGCTTTTTTTAAGGCAAGTTTTTCTGCAATCTTGGGAAAGTCACTTTGATTAACAGCAATATTTTCATCGACATCGGCAGGAACAATTTTAAACTCTCTGATAATTTTCTTTAGAAGTTCTTTTCTTTGTAAAGAAGCAGACGCAAGAATTATTTCCATTTTTAATGAAGCCCACGGGATTACGCCCGTGGTACATTGATTTACCCCCTCTGATTTGCTCCGCAAATCAAAGCGACGGGGGTTATCCGCCAGTATAGTCACAGCAACCGCCATTTTGTTTCGCCTTCTTTGAATAAAACAAAACAGTTTAGATCTTTTGTAAAGGCGAATAAGAGATTATATCAGAAGAAGCGATTGATAGAACAGTTCAGGGGTGATAGAATCTGTTTATTAAAAGGAGGCAAATCTTGTTTGATATAAAAAATATAAGGATTGGAATAATCGGCTGTGGCAATATGGGAGAAGCTTCGCTGGCCGGATTATTAAAGAAGAATATATTTGATAAAAATCATATAACTATAAGCGAAAAACAGGAAGAAAGACTCCAATTCGTAAAAAATAAACATCAGGGAATTAATTCCGCCAAAGACAATAAATCTTTAATTGAAAACTCCTCTGTAATAATACTTGCGGTAAAACCACAGGATATGGAAGCACTGCTCAAAGAAATATCTCCTTTTTTGAACAATTCACACTTGATAATATCAATAGCTGCAGGAATAAAGATATCGTTTATAGAAAAAATCATTCAAAAAACAATACCAATAATAAGAGTGATGCCCAATTTGCCTGCTTTAATAGGCGAAGGAATATCTGCTTATGCCGTATCAGCAACGGTATCAAAAGAAAATAAAACAATAGCAGAAATGTTAGAAGGCGTAGTGGTAAAAATTTTGGGAAGTTTAGGGAAAGTGATTAAATTAGAAGAAGAAAAGTTAGATGCTGTCACGGCTATTTCCGGTTCAGGACCTGCTTATGTATTCTATATGTTAGAAGCAATGGCCAAGGCCGGAATTGAGTTAGGGCTTACAAAAGAACAAGCGAAAACTCTTTCTGTTAAGACAATAATTGGCGCAGCAAAAATGATAGAAAAAGGAGAGTGTCCCACTAACCTAAGACAAAGAGTAACCTCTCCTAAAGGCACAACTGAAACTGCATTTAAAGTCTTAAAGAGTAAAAAATGGAAAGAAACTCTGATAGAGGCAATCAAAAAAGCGGAAGAGAGAAGCAAAGAGCTTTCAAAATAAACCTTGTTTTTAAATATCCTCCTCTTTAATTTCTTCTTCAACTAAAGACAACGCCTCTACATCTTTAACCGTGGACTCTATCGGCAACCCGCGCTGTTTGCTTAATTCTTCAATCTTATTAAAAGACCTGTCAAGCTGACGTTTTCTAGTAGTAGCAAGAGAATCGTATTCTTTCTGTGCTTCTGCAATGCGCTTGCCCATCATCTCCATTTTCCCGACAAATGCACTCCATTGTTTTTTGATTTCGCCTAACAAAGAAAGTATCTCGTTTGAAGTTTTTTCCATCGCAAAATTTTCAACCGCCCGACGGATAACTACCAAAATTGCATAAAGAGTCATAGGCGAACAAAAAATTATCTTTTTATTAAGTCCTTCATCAATAATTGAACGATCCTGTTCATTTATAAAGGCATAAACCTGTTCATTAGGAATGAATAAAAGCGCACAATCAACCGTGTTTTTCTCCGGATTGATATATTCACGGGTTGTAATCTCTTTGGCTCTTGCCTTAACATCCTTTAAAAAATTGTTGCGAAAGTTTGCTTTATCGGACACTGAATCAGCTTCCAGAAACTTCATATAATTATCCAAAGGGAATTTAACATCCATATTAAGTTTCCGATGATTGGGTAAGAAAAAAGTGAAATCAGGCCTTGTACGCCCCTCATCAACCGCTTTTTGTTTTTCGTAATTAACATTTTCAATAAGACCAACAAGCCGCAGCACATCCTCTGCCATTCTTTCGCCCCATTGTCCTCTTGCTTTTGTGCTTGATAATGCTTCACGAAGAGTAACAGTTGTTTCCGTAAGATATTTAGTTTGTTCGCCGGCTTTTTTAAGCTGCTCAGTAAGCTCTCCGAATTTATTTTCTCTATCTTTCTCAAGTGCTTTCATAAGTTTAGATGCATCTTCTAACTTAGTAGTCATATTCTTCAGTTGTAGGTCAATAAGACCTTTTTTCTCGTTTAATTCCTTAACATTTACTTCCCTTTCCCTGCCTAAGATTTCTTTCGATAATTTAAGGGATTCTTCAGTGGATTTTTTAAGAGCATCAAGAGATAAGCTTCCAAAACTTGCTTTAATATTTTCTATGATGGCATCCATGGCAGCCTTACGTTCAGTTTCGCCTTCTCCTGCTGATTTTACATGCATTAACCTAATTACAAATGCAACAACCAGCCCCAAAATAAAACCCGCAAACAATGTAACAATCGGTAACCAGTTCATATGATTATTTTACACTCCTCATTTTTTCCATGGCGGAATACTTGGCAGATATTTCTCAAATTTTCCTATAAGTCTCAACTCATAGGTCCCTGCATATTCTTCAGCAAAAAATCTATCTAAAGCTTCATTATAAAACTTTTCCCAGCTTTCATCTTCTCTGCCGGGGTTAATCGGATAAAACAAAGCATCGTTTTCTCTTGCAGCCTGCATATCACCCAAAGCGTCACCCACCATTAATATATGTTCTTTTTTGTATTTGCCTCCGGACGCCAACTCTAACTGCTTCCGTTTCTTACCAAGCTCCTGCCCGCAAATAGCTCTTACATATTGCGCTAATTTGTGTTCATCCCACTCTCTTTCTAAAGCTTCGTTTGGAGTGGTGGATACAACAATTAAATCAGCTTTTTCTTGAGCTTTTACAAGTGATTTTTTCGCAAAGGAAAAGGGTGGAATATCTTTAACGATTTCAGAAACTGCTTTATTAACAGCTTCACTCCACTGAAGAGTTTTTTTAAGTACTGCGTCACCCATTTCCTCCACAATATCCTTAAGAGAAGGATTCCCAAGCTTTGGTTCTTTTTTTATCCAGTCTCTCAAAGAACCTACTTCCGGCATTTTAAATTCTCTTTTCAAAACCTCAGGTCTATCCTTGAGCAAGTCAAAGACCATTAATAAAGCAGGGAATCGATTCATACCACGCCAACTTGAATAAAGATTTACAAACTCCTCTGTCTCTCTGACATATTTAGAAATCGGCTGCAGATTCCAATATTTTATGGTATTGGGAATAAAACATTCCTTTTGTTTTATCTCCATTGTGTCAAAAACACAACCATCGGAATCCACACCTATGAAAAAATCTTTTTGAGGTTTAATATCCCTCAACATTTCTTGTGTCAATTCCATTATTTGTGAAGCCTCCCCAATCTAAATTCTTTTTTTTTGAAGGCGAAACCCCGCATCGTCCCGACGCCACGTCGGGACTGGTGCGCAGGTAAATGTCTTTTGGTTCGAAAATTTTCTTTTCTATTGTTTCAAGACTGCCGTCAGAGTTCACTTTTCTATAAAAACAGGTTCTATAACCTTTGTGACAACTTGCACATTCTTGTTCTATTTTTATAAGCAATGTATCTTCGTCACAATCTAATAATATCTCCCTAACCTTTTGAATGTGTCCTGAAATTTCCCCTTTTTTCCACATTTTCTGTCTTGAGCGGGAATAAAAATGCACCAATCCACTCTCAAGAGTTAATTTAACAGCTTCTTTATTCATATATCCAACCATCAATACTTGTCCATTGGCATAATCCTGAATAACTGCAGGCATCAGTCCATCGTCCTTAAATTTCAATTGGTCTATCCAGCTTTTGTCCATTTAAAAACTCCTTAAATTGAGGTTATATATCTAACAAAACCATTTTAACAAAGTGATCTTAGACTTTACAATTACCATAAACCATCAACCATCAACCTTTTTAATTTCCCCGCCTTTAAATAGATACACGACACCTCCAATAAGCGAGGTAGCTACCATAACAAGATAAAATACTATACTCAAGGCAAATGCATCCATTTTAGGGATAATTCCTGCAGTGGTTGCGAAGAAAAAAACAAAAGCAACTTCTCTGGTTCCTATCCCTGAGACTGTTACAGGAATGGCTACAATCAATTGGATTATAGGTATAAAAAGAAACAAGTATACAATCGGTATATTCAGATTAAGAAATTTGGATAGGAAATAGCAGACAAATATTACAAGGATTTGAATAATAACGGAAACTGAAAGGGCAAATGCAAGGATAGTTTTACTTTTTCGATATAGAACCAATGCTTTTTTAAAGTTTGCTATTTTATCACCTATCCCAAATAATCTAATTTTAAAAAGTTTTTTTAAGAGAAACGTATTTTTAAAATTAAAGAAAAGAAAACTCGTAATCAAGAAAAACGCAAACAGACCAAAAACCAATGGTGACAGATTTTTAACAACAGGATATCTGAAATTCAAAAGAACAACAGGAATAGCAATAAAAATAAGCGCCGACATTCCTATCACCCGGTCAATAAGAATAGAAGCCAAAGAGCCGGCATTTTTACGGGTATGTTTTGCAATATAATATAACTTCACTGCGTCCCCCCCCAAAGTACCGGGCAAAAAATTCGAGAAGAAAAGACCGATAAATGTTAATTGGAATGCTTCTATAAAACTAAGTTTGACATCCTGCACTTCCAACAATCTCTTCCACCTGATAGTCGTTATCGTAACAGCTACAGCAAAAAACAAAATTGCAATGAATAAAAAAGGATAGGATGCATTTTGAAGATAACTGGGGAAGCTCTGCAGATTTTCTTTGCCAAGATTAAGCAGAATAAAATCTATCAAAGAAATACTTACCAGCGCTCTGATGACAAAAAATATGATATTTTTTTTCATAATTAACTGTCGCACTATAGCATATAAAACAAATATACTGCAACCATTTAAGGCACCAATAAAGAGGCGTATAATAACAGCAGGATGAAAACCTTAAACTCAAGGATTTTTATTGCTCCGCCTTACTATTTAAAGATATGGAAGCATATAACAGGACTTGCTACTTTCTACCAGCTACTTTAAAATAATTGGTAAATCTGTTCCCCGAGAAATCCAAAGGATTTCCGGCCCCTAGAAATCGCGAATGCGATTTCAGGGATTTAGTCCCTTAAAGGGAGATTAAGTGCCCGCAATTCTTTGAATTGCAGGGTATAATCATAATAAATAATGAAAATATTAAGGCTTTACATAATAAAAGAATTTATTCCGTCTTTCCTGCTGGGGTTTTTTATATTTACTTTCGTTTTATTCATAAGTAATTTTTTCCCGTTGGCGCGCGTTTTTTTTGACGAGAGAATAGGACTGGCGACAACAATGACATTGCTTTTTAATATAGTTTGCCTCATTCTGCCCTATTCGATTTCAATGGGTGTTTTATTGGGGAGCGTTAATTGTTTCAACAGATTGTCTCAAGACGGAGAAGTTGTGGGGCTGGAATCCTGTGGAATTGATCCTTTGGCTGCTATTTTATCGGTATTGGGCTTATCTTTTCTGATAAGTATATTTTGCCTATATCTTCACGCTGAAGTTTCGCCCTCTGCACACTTAGGAATTAAACAAATACAGGAAGATTTCAAGATAGAAAATATTGTTACCTCAACTGTTGAAGAAAAAGTTCTCATTGATAGTTTTAAAGATTATAAAATTTATATAGATAGAATGACGGGTAAAAAGATAGAAGGCATAACCGTTTTCAAACTCAAAGAAACGGGAAGTCCTTCTGTTATAGTCGCAAAAAAAGGCGAAATAATAATATCCGAAAACAATAAACAGCAGAGATTGAAACTTATTGACGGAACTATTGATGAAGCAGAAGAAGGAAACCCCATAAATTTTACCAGGGTTAATTTCGACACATATGATATCCAACTTGAGCCAAGAAGAAATGCAAAAGAAGTAAATAAAAAACCGTGGGATATGAAATTAGAAGAGCTTAACAAAAGCGTTAGAGACTTCAAAAAACAAAAAACAATTCCCTATCATTTACTCACGGAAATCTACAAGAGATTTTCCTTGTCTTTTTCCCCTTTGTTTTTTCTTTTGATAGGGTCTATATTAGGTATAAAAATAAAAGGTAAAAGCAAAATAAGAGGATTTGGAATAAGCCTGCCCATAATTATCGTTTATTATGTTATCCTACTGGTTTGCGAAAGAATTTCCCAAAAAGGATTATTTTACCCCTTTATAATCATGTGGCTTCCTAATATCTTTCTATTAAGTTTCTGCATGCCGTATTTATTAAAGAAACAGTTATGAAAATACTCGACAAATATCTTTTAAAACATTTTTTACCCACATATTTGTTTGCAGGAATTATGTTCTGTTTTTTCTACTGTCTGGTGAACCTCCTGTCGAACTTGAACCAATTTTTAGACAAAGGCGCAGGAATAATCGACGTAGCAAAATATTACGCATTTTTCCTGCCTTCTCTTTGGATGCAATTATCGCCTCTTACGGTTTTAATAGGAGTCTGGTTTTCAATCGGGCATCTGGCTCAAGATAGAGAAATAATGGCAATGAGATTATCCGGGATATCAGCTTTAAGAATTACTATGCCTCTTTTAATATCGGGGTTGATAATTTCTTCTTTCTGTCTTGGTATAAATATAAATTTAGTTCCCTTTTGCGAAGAAAAAAAAGAAGAAACATGGAAAGGCAGAATTCAAGGCGAAGAAGAATACTTAAACAAAAGTAAAGAGAATTTTCAGTTTGCTTCGCAAGATATTGTCTATTTTACAAAGAATTTCAGCGGGAAAGAAAGCGAAATGAACGAAATTAAGAGTGTATATAACGAAATAGGAAACGGTAATAGTGTAATAATAACTGCAAAAAAAGCTTTATGGAAAAAAGACAAATGGGTTCTAATAGACGGGGTAAAAAAGATATTCGACAAGGACGGCAATGTGAAAGAAATAGAAGTGTTTGATAGTAAAGAAAGCGCGCTTTCCTTGTCTGCCCACGAACTTTGGCTCTACAGTAAGAGCCCTTCAATAATGCCAATGAAAACGATTAAAAAATACATTTTGGAATATAAAACATCCCTTTCGCGTTATCCTTACTTGACACAATTTCATTCCCGTTTTTCCCTGCCGTTTATAAATTTTACGCTTCTTGTTATATCAATTCCTTTCTGTCTTTTATCCCTACACCAAAACGCTGCGGGAAGAATGAGTTGGGCATTGGGGCTTTGTCTTATATACTACGTCCTTTTTTCCTTGTTGGTAGCTATGTCTGAAAAAGGTACCATCCCTCCCGCAATGGGTATATGGTTTCCTAATATCTTATTCTTAGGTATAGGGATGTTTTATATTTGGAAAAAACGGTAAAAGTTGTTAAACTTTGCTTATAATTTGTACAAGGCTGGATTCTTATATCTAAAAAGGAAAATAAATTCATGATAAGCCAAAAAGAGGTTTCTTACGGGATACAAATAAAAGAAGAGAAATGTAAAGGTTGCCAGATTTGTATTAACTTCTGCCCACGCGGTGTGTTAGGGATATCAAAAAAAATAAACAAAAAAGGGTTTTATCCGGTAGAAGTTATACATAAAGAAAAGTGTTCCGGATGCGGAATTTGTTTCCTCGTATGCCCTGACGTCGCTATAGAAATCTATGGAGAATTCGATATAAATTCAAAAAGAAAAAAGTCTTTGATTATGTAATTTAGTGTCCTTTATATGAAAAATAAAATTCTAATTTCAGGCAACGAGGCGTTGGCAGAAGCTTCTATTCAAGCGGGCTGTAAAGCGTATTTTGGATACCCAATAACGCCACAGAATGAAATAACCGCTTATATGTCACGGCAAATGCCTGAAAAAAACCGAGTATTTATTCAGGCTGAAAGCGAACTTGCCGCCATAAATATGGTCTTAGGCGCATCAGCTGCAGGCGTAAGGACAATGACGACTTCTTCATCTCCGGGAATATCTTTAATGCAGGAAGCTATTTCATATATGGCAGGAGACGAACTGCCCTGTGTAATAGCAAATATTGCAAGAGGAGGTCCCGGACTTGGAAATATAGCCGGCTCACAAAGCGATTATTTCCAATCTGTCAAAGGAGGCGGGCACGGCGACTATAATCTTATTGTAATTGCACCTTCGACTGTTCAAGAAATGATAGACCTAACTTTTACTGCTTTTGATGTTGCAGATAAATACCGAACACCTGTAATAATTCTTGCAGACGGATATTTGGGGCAAATGATGGAACCTACCACAATAATAGAAAAAAAAGAAACTCTTCATGTAACTAAAGATTGGGCTTTAACCGGAGCAAAGAACAGAACCCCAAATGCAATACATAGCATGTATTTGGGAGACGGCGCATTAGAAGCACATAATGAAAAATTACAAAGAAAATTTCAAAAAATAAAGAAAGAATTCTGTCTTGTTGAGGAAATATCAACTAATGACGCAGAAATAATATTGGTCGCCTACGGAACTGTTGCTCGTATCTGTAAAAGTGTTTTAAGAAAATTAAGAGCAAAAAATATAAAAGCAGGACTAATAAGACCTATTACTCTTTGGCCCTTCCCTGAACAAGCCATTAAAAAAGCTGCATCTAAAGCTAAATTTTTACTTACAATAGAAATGAGCACAGGACAAATGGTTGAAGACGTAAGACTTGCAACAGAAGGAAAAGCTCCTGTTTATTTCTATGGAAGAACAGGCGGTGGAGTCCCGAAAGAAGAAGAAATAATAAGTATTATTGAATCGAAACTATAAAAATTTAACTATTTTTAAAATTATGGAAAAGAAATTTGGTCTGCCAAAAACTATGAAGGACGTCGTTACTCATTATTGCCCTGGTTGCGGACACGGCGTCATCCATAGAATAGTAGCTGAAGTCATAGACGAGTTAAACATAAGAGAAATAACAATAGGCATAGCGCCTGTAGGATGCGCTGTGCTTGCATATGATTATCTTAATATAGATATGGCTGAAGCACCTCACGGTAGAACTCCAGCAGTTGCCACAGGCATAAAACGAGTCCAGCCAAACAAAATAGTTTTTACCTATCAGGGAGACGGGGACTTAGCTGCTATAGGAACAGGAGAAATTGTGCATACTGCAGCAAGAGGTGAAAATATAACCACAATATTTGTAAATAATGCTGTCTATGGTATGACAGGCGGGCAGATGGCTCCAACTACTCTAATTAAACAAAAGACACAAACAACTCCATTTGGAAGAGACCCGAAATCCGCAGGATTTCCATTAAGAGTTCCTGAAATGCTTAAATCGATAGAAGGTGCTGTTTATCTTGCAAGAGAAACAGTTATTTCTCCCAAAAATATAATAAGATTGAAAAAATATATCAAAAAAGCATTTGTCCTGCAGATGGAAAAAGCAGGATTTTCTTTAGTCGAAGTCCTTTCTCCTTGTCCAACAAATTTGAGATTAAGTTCGATAAAGTCATACGATTGGGTCAGGGAAAATATGCTCCTCTATTATCCTTTGGGAGAAATAAAAGATGACAGTTAACAAAAATAAAGAATAGAAATACGTAGATATACGTGGAAATATGATAGAAATACATAGTAGTCAGACAACTTATTTCAATGCATTTCAATATATTTCTATTTATTTCTATTTTATTTTCTAAAAAATCATGAAAGAAAAAATAATTTGCGCCGGTTCTGGCGGACAGGGAATAGTAACAATGGGCAAGGTTTTGGCTTGGGCAGCGCTAAAAGACGAAAAATATGTTACATTCATTCCGTCATACGGGGCAGAAATGCGTGGCGGAACGGCAAATTGTTCAGTAATCATTTCGGACAGTGAAATCGCCTCTGCGTTGGTTGAAATCCCAAGTAGTCTTATAATCATGAATAGCGCTTCGCTTAATAAATTCGAATCCAGATTAAACAAGAACGGGCTTCTGATAATAAATTCATCTCTCGTTGACAGGGAAATTACAAGAAAAGACATTCAACCCATATTTATTCCCGCCACTGAAATAGCCGAAGAAATAGGAAATATAAAGACAGCTAATATGATAGCTTTGGGCGCTTATATAGGGAAAAGTAAAATTATCCCGCTAAAAAAATTGGAAGAATCGTTAAGTAATATTTTTCCGAAAGCAAAAAAAGAGATTCTGGATATAAATATTCAAGCTCTAAGAAAAGGCGAAGAAATTGGCAGAAAATAAAAGATTATTAGAAATAATAAAAAAAATTGGGAAATGCAGAGTATTAGTAATCGGCGACCTGATGCTTGATGAATTTCTCGGAGGAAAAATTGAAAGAATTTCCCCCGAAGCGCCTGTTCCCATAGTAAAAATTAAAAATGGTCAGAGAAAACTTTCATTAGGCGGAGCTGCAAATGTAGCCTATAATATTAAAACCCTGGGAGGAAATCCTTTTCTTGTAGGAGTAATAGGCGACGATTCGCAGGCAAAAGATTTCTTAAAACTAATGCGAAATTGCGGACTAGCCACAAGCGGGATTATTACTGAAAATAAAAGACCCACTACACATAAATTAAGAGTTATAGCCCATTTTCAACAAGTAATAAGATTAGACCGAGAAACAAACAAAGAGATCTCATACGCATCAATCAAAAAGATAACGGAATATATAACAAAACGCATTCCTAAAACAGATTGCGTCGTAATATCAGATTATGCTAAAGGATTATTAAATCGAAAATTATTGAGCAAAATTTTAAGCATGTTCAAAACATCCAAAATCCCGGTTCTCGTTGACCCGACATTGAAAAATATAGAGGATTATTCCGGCGCTACTTTAATAAAACCAAATCTTAAGGAAGCCCTGCAAATACTGGCCAAAGCAGATGATACACCAAAAAGGAAAATAGTCCATGAACTTAGAGAAAGATTAGGAGTTAAGAATATTTTACTCACCTGTGGAGAACAGGGAATGACGCTGTTGGAAAAGGAAACCCTTAGCGAGATACCTTCTTTAGGGAAGGAAATTCATGATGTAACAGGCGCAGGCGATACGGTAATTGCAACAGTAGCATTGGCGCTATCAGCAAACGCTTCATTAAAAGAAGCCGCTATTCTTTCCAATTTTACCGCAGGCATTGTAGTCGGTAAACTCGGCACCGCAGGTGTAACACAGAAAGAACTTCTGGAAATAATAAATCAAAGAAAAGATGGATAATTGCATAAGATTGAATAAAAGTATATTATTTACTTATTCCCAAAGAGAGAAAAGACCGTAATGAGGGAATTGTTGGTATAATAAAACCCAAACACTGCTCCGTACCATGTAGGATGCGGGGTGCTACGCAAAGGAGGATTTATGGAAGGTTATTGTGTGAAGTGCAAGGCAAAGAAGGAAATGAAAAATGCCGAAGCTACAACTTTAAAGAACGGCAGAAAAGCAATGAAAGGCAAATGTCCTGACTGTGGCACCGGAATGTTTCGGATATTGGGAAAATAAACGATTTCTCAATATTAAAGAAATGATCGGTTAGATACTAAACATCAAAGCGCTACTCTGAAATTATACTTTTTTCAGAGTAGCGCGCTGGTATTTGCCACTTAAGAAAATAAAAGCTAAATTTCATACTTGTATTCTTTTAGTATGCGAATGCAAAATTATTAAAATATGGAAGAGCTATGAAATACGCAATAATATCCGATGTCCATAGCAATTTAGAAGCATTCCAAAAGGTAATAGACGAAATCAAAAAAGATAAGGTTGATAAATATCTGTTTGTTGGAGATATTGTGGGTTATGGGGCAAATCCTTGCGAATGTATCGAAGAGTTGAAAAAATTAAAATGCGTAGCCGTTGCCGGGAATCATGATTATGGAGCGGTTGAATTGTCTTCAATAGACAATTTTAATTCATATGCCAAAGAAGCAATACAATGGACAATGAACAAATTGTCCAAAAAAGATAAAGAATTCCTGCAAAAACTGCCCTTAGTTCAAACAATAGACGACATAACATTAGTACATTCCACGCTTCAAAATCCTGAAAAATGGGAGTATATTCGTTCGACTTTTCAAGCTCATAAAAGCATAGAAATTCAGAAAACTTCTCTTTTATTCGCGGGACATTCTCACGTGCCAATTACTTTCTGTGAACAGTCGGAAATCAAGGGATCTATCAAATTTTCAAAAGAAATAAGAATACAAATAGAAGACGGTTACAAGTATTTTATAAATGTCGGCAGCATAGGTCAGCCAAGAGACGGCGACCCAAAAGCTTGTTATGCCATATATGACAAAGATAATAAAATTGTAGAAATAAGAAGAATGGAATACGACATAAAAAAAGCACAAGAAAAGATTCTTGAAGCCGGGCTACCTAATAGGCTTGCAGAAAGATTGGAATTAGGAGAATAACTTTCGTAATTAGTAATTTGCCCCGTGGAATCTAAAAGATTCCCGGGACCAAAGTCCTTGAGATTGCTCATCAATCTCTAAGGGTAAATGGTAATTCTTAATTTTAAAATTAAGAATTATGCTAACCTGTTTGTTGGTGCAAAGTAAGATTTTCAGGCAGGCAGTTTTTAATCGTATTACTCTTTACAGGTTACGGGTTACGGTCATTTATACTACATTACCATACCACCATCCACATTGATAACTTGACCCGTTATATAAGAGGAATCCTCGCTAGCAAGAAATAGAACGAGATTTGCCACCTCTTCAGGCGAACCTATTCTCTTCAATGGGATTGCATTAAGCATTAGTCGTTTTCTTTCTTCATTTAAATCCTTTGTCATGGATGTTTCAATAAACCCCGGAGCAACAGCATTTACTCTTATATTGCGTGAAGCTAGCTCCTTTGCCAAAGATTTCGTAAGACCTATTATTCCCGCTTTCGAGGCCGAATAATTTACTTGTCCTGCATTGCCCATAATACCTATGATTGAAGATATGTTGATAATCGTTCCTGCTCTTTGCTTCATCATAAACCTGCTTGCTGACTTGCAGAAATTAAATGCACCCTTAAGATTTATTTTTATTACATCATCCCATTCTTCTTCTTTCATTCTTAAAATAAGATTATCTTTGGTAATGCCCGCATTATTAACGAGCACATCGATTCTGCCCCATTGTTCCATTTCATTGTCAAAAAGCGCTTCAACCTGTTTATAATCGGCTATATCTACTTTATAAATCCAAGATTTCCTACTCTTTTTTTGGATTTCGGCTGCAACTTCTTTGCATTTTTCTTCATTCATATCAATAAGAACAACATCAGAGCCTTCTTCTGCCAATTTAAAAGCAATGGCTTTGCCAATACCCTGCGCAGCTCCTGTAACCAATGATACCTGATTTTTTAACTTCATAATTTTAAATTTTTATAGAAGATGAACAATTGAAATAAAACTTATAACCGGAAATGAAATAAGGACGAATTTCCCATAATTCTACTTCGCCATTGTCACGCCCTTTTCAATAAAATAAACCATCAAAAAAAAGATACGCGACAATATCAAAACAAAATTCCACTCACTTAATATAGACAACTAAAAATACTTACTTCTTTTCTTTTTTCTCTTTTTTATCGTTTAGTTTGGCTTTCTTTTCTTCTTTTTTTTCTTCTATCTTATCTTGCTGTGCGGTATATGCGCCGTATAAAGCTATAAGTCCTCCTAACATAAGAATAAGAGGCACAGTTCCTTTGAGAACTGCCACAAAATAACCCCACCAACCAATCAATCCAATAAGCCCCAAAACAAAAGCTACAAGACCAGCGGTAAATGCAACCATTTTTCCACCTCCTTATTTGAAGTTTTTTCATTTAAAGCATCTTAAAAACTCTTTGTATACTAACCAAAACATCCCGCCATGTCAAGCATTTCGCTTTAATAAAGGCAATGATCAATTCCATTAAAAATTCTCAACACAAAGCTTTGCAATATAAAATAGCATCTTCTTTGTCAGGATAATAACCACGCAAAATACTCTTGCAAGTAAATCCGATACCTTCGTAAAAAAATATAGCAGGTTTGTTGCTTATGCGGACTTGCAATTCAAGCGTTTTTACTATTGTCTTCATCTTTTTTGTAAAGTAGCGTATCAATTTAGTAGCAACACCTTTCCTTCTCCATTCTTCTTTTACCGCAATTGAAGCGACGGTAATTTTTCTAAATCCCATTATCCCGACTATATATCCCAAAATTTCTTTGTTTTTTTCGGCAACGAAAAATATTTCATTGTAATTAACATACAACTGAAGAAACTGGTTTATGGAAAAAGGATGCGGAAAAGATTCTTCTTCTATTTTTTGGATTTGGTCAATGTCGCTTTTTTTTACATATCTGATTACATAGTCCATATAAAGTTTCCGATGTTTTATCGCAAGACAAGGCAGTTTTACTGCTTAATCTTTTAATAATATTGTTATTAGGAAAGAATTTTAACTTTCCCGTTTTCTACTTTCAGTTGTCCCTTCTGAAAAAGTTTTATTCCCTCCACGATAATTTTTTGTTCGGCTTCCTGGACTTTTCCTTTAAGAGATTGAGGGGTATCGTCCTTGTTTACTTCGACGGTCTTTTGTAAAATAATAGGTCCAGTATCCGTCCCCTCATCCACAAAATGAAGTGTGCAACCGGTAATTTCTACCTCTTGTTCTATTACCAATTTATGAACATCCAGGTCCATACCTCCCGCAAATGCGGGAAGCAAAGACGGGTGAATATTCATAATTTTATTTTTGAATTGCTCGACAAAACATAGAGAAAGAATCCTCATATATCCGATAAGAAGAACAAGATCTGTTTTTTCGTTTTTCAATTTCTCTATTATATTTTTGTCGTAATCTTCCCGTTTATTAAAATCTTTTGGGTCAATAAAAAAAGCGGGAAGTCCATAGCTTCTAGCTCTTTCCAATATGTAAGCATTTTTCTTGTCAGAAATTACCGCTATTATCTCAGCATCCAATTCACCTGTTTGGATAGTATTAAAAATAGCTTCCAGATTCGTTCCCCTCGTAGAACCCAAAACGGCTATTTTTAATTTTTTCTTATTCATCTTTCATCCTCTACCGATAGTTATAATACAATTTTTGAGAGGGTTTGACAAATACAAAAACAGGGAATTAATCGACCCTATTAAAGCACGCTAAGAATGCAATAGGTATAATTATTAAATCAATCGGGCTTTGAAATATATCCGCAATTTGTGATAGACTGCGTGTTGCGAAATAGAAAAAGGGCGATTAGCTTAGCGGGAGAGCGCCTCCCTTACACGGAGGAGGTCAGAGGTTCAAATCCTCTATCGCCCACCAACAGAGTTGATAGTTTAGTGTTTATAGTTTATAGAAGACATATTTTTAACCACAAACCATAAACTATACACTGTCAACTATCTTTCGCATTAGCGAAAGATTTTGGGGTCGTAGTTCAGCTGGTTAGAACGCCTGCCTGTCACGCAGGAGGTCGCGAGTTCGAGCCTCGTCGACCCCGCCAACGGAGTATTAAGTCATTCTTTGCCACTATCAATATAAAGGATGAGCCTAGGTTGCACACTAAAAATAAAGCTAATCTGAGAAGATTCTTCTTATATTTGTTCCGATGGCAATTAAGCACCCCCATCCTATGGCTTGTTGTAAGAAAATTGGGAGCAGGAATTGGAGCTACAATTATAGCTAATCTAATCGGTGGAGCAATTTTTTTCTGGATTGATAGATTCATATTTACTAGTTATGCAATAGAAGTTTGGCAGTTTAAAGATACCGGCAAATGTGATGGTTGCGGAAAAGAAGAAAACCTATGGAGATTAGTTAAAGCGCCAAACTATGACAAAAGAGATACAACCCCAATATTTCTTTGCATTGAATGTTCAAAAGCCAAAACAGAAAAATTAAGAACAAAAGGTATAAAAATCAGAGGAAAAAGCAAGTAAGAAAACTCTGTTCCGTTGTCTCTTATATGGAATATTTGCCTATTCTTTCGACTCCGAAAATTTTCATGTGAAAAGAGTCTCGTTCCGGATTCAGATACACTCTAATATCTTCAAAACAGATTTGCATCCCTTATTCTACAGAAAATCCTTGCGGTAATATAAGACTCCTAAATCGGTTTGCAATGGTATTTTGTATCTTTTACCTTCTAGATTTATTTTAGTTTAAGCGCTAAATCTATAAACGTCTGCACTAAAAATATTTTCAAAAACCAGATTATTAGAAAAGCTATTATAGGTGAAATATCTATGCTAAATTTTAGACTAAAAGGGAGTAATTTCCTTATCGGCGCAAGTATAGGTTCAGTAGCCTTATAAAGAAACTGCACAATAGGATTATAAGGGTCAGGATTGACCCAACTGATTAAAACGCGGATAAGTATCAACCAATATGCTATGGTAAGAACTAAACCCAAAACATCGGCAAATGCGATTAAAAAATTGGAGAATATAAACATTGCACCTTCTTCCGCTTTTAATTTTTCTCTTGCAAGGAAAAATTAGGATGCGGATTTATTTATATAAAGAGTTTGAGTTGGATACGCAAACTCAATTCCTTTTTTCCCAAACTCTTCTTTAAGACAGAAATTAATTTCCTGCTGAATATCCATATACTTATTGTATTCAGGACCAACAACATAATATACAACCTCAAATATCAAACTAAAATCCCCATAAGAAAAAAAATGAGCTCTGTCAAAAACTGTATCTTTGACATTTTTTATAGTGTTTTCTATGATTTTTGGTATTTCTTTCAATTTTTCCAGTGATGTTTGATAAACAACTCCGAGCCTAAATGCGACACGCCTTTTTTCCATTAACTTGTAATTGCGCAGTCGTGAATCCGTAAGGTCGGAATTTGAAAATATAAGCATTTCTCCGCCCAAACTTCGTATGCGTGTTGTTTTTATACCGATATATTCTATTGTTCCCAGATAATCATCTATGATAATAAAATCTCCGACTTTAAACGGATGGTCAAAAATTATGGAAAAGTAACTAAAAAGGTCTTTCAAAATTGCCTGTCCTGCAAGAGCTATAGCTATACCTCCTATACCTAAACCAGCTATAACCGCTGTGATTTTAATACCGAGATTATCTAAAAAGAATACAATTGCTCCTGTCCATACCAATATTTTTGTTATTATCAAAAGACCTTTAATACTACGTTCAAGGGTCGTATCATCACCACTTTTGGAAAAATACATCTTTAAACCATATCCTATAAGTATAATAACAAGGCGGGCGGAAAATATGAGCGCAATAGCCAAACCAAAATAGTTTAACCCTCTTTCCATATCAGGACCAAATGTAAGTGTTTTTACAGAAAGATAAACGATAAGAAGATATAAAAAAGGAATGCCTATTTTTTCAACTCCACTTGAAAAAAATTCTCCTATCTTTGAAGGGGTTTTTCCTGCAAAATTTTTAAGTCGTTTTATAAAATAACACAATCCTATTTTAATGAGTATAAAACCTCCCACCAAAATTATGCCTGCCATCATATAATCCAAAATACTATTTCCCCAAAAAACATATTTAAGCACTTCACTATACATAATCCCTCCTTATAAAATTTTTATGGTTATGGGATAGGAAAGTATAAAATTTTCCTAACTACTGAAAATCTTTAAATAGTTATCAAAAGGTGATTTTCTTATAAAATCTACTTTTATTTTTAATAATCTTGCTATGTTATTTCATATGATCCATACTTTTTAGATACTTATAATAATCGCTGTCGGTGGTCAAGATTATCGTAGAATTCTCATCTATTGTTTTTTGATATGTCTCTAATGTTTTTAGAAATGCATAGAATTCCGGGTCAAGACTATAGGACTGTGCATATATGTTAATTGCCTCGGCATCAGCTTTACCTACAATTCCCTGCGCCTGACGATATGCATCGGAAGTAATGAGCTTTAATTCTTTTCCTACTTGGCCTGAAATCTCCGCTGATTTTCCTTGGCCTTCTGAACGGTATTTTTCCGCTGCGCGTTTTCTTTCTGAAATCATCCTGTCGTAAACTTTATTGCGCACATCTTCTACATAATTGACACGTTTTATACGCACGTCTACGATTTCAATCCCATACTGAGGTGCCAATATCTTTGCCTTTTCTAAAATAACCCGTGTAAGTTGTTGCCTACCTACAGAAATGCGTTCAAGCGCTTCATCGGCAAAAATAGCATCCGCACCCAATTCTTTGCTTTCCAAGATACGGTCGGAATCCCTTACCGCCTCAACCAAAAGATGGTTTGTAATCACATCTCTGGTCGCTGAATTAATAATATCGTCTAATCGGCTGTGTGCGCTCATTTCATTACCTACGGATTGCAAAAACTTCAACGCATCAACTATTTTCCAACGGGCAGTGGTATCTACCCAGATATATTTCTTGTCTTGGGTAGGAATCTGATTAGCGTCACCATCCCAATCTAAAATCCTTTTCTCAAAATAATGTATCTGTTGAATAAAAGGTTTTTTAAAATGTAATCCTGCAGCAACTATCGGGTTACCTATGGGTTTACCAAATTGAGTAATTACCACCTGCTGACTTTCATCAACAATAAATAACGCACCACTTATAAATGCGATTATCACCAAAATAACCGCTACCATTAAAATTCCTAAAACAGTCCCTAACATTCCTTTTTTCATTGTTTTGCCCCTCCCTGCTCGCCTATATTTAATAAAGGTAAAATTGAGGATTGTTTAGGGTCAATGATATACTTCTGTTTTGCCCGAGGCAGGACTTCCATCATTGTCTCTAAATACAATCTTTTCTGGGTTATCTGTGGTGCCTTTTTATATTCTCCCAAAGTAACAAGGAACCTTTCTGCCTCACCTTTTGCCCGGTTTATCTTGTCCAAGGCATAACCCTCTGCTTCCCGTATGGTTTTTTCTGCTTCTCCTGTTGCCCTGGGAATAACCTTATTATAAGCCTCCCAAGCCTGGTTAATCACCTTTTCTTTTTCCTGCTTTGCCTCATTGACCTCATTAAAGGCAGGTTTGACCTTTTCGGGAGGATTTACATCTAACAGCTTAACCGTAATAATCTGAACACCTGTCTGATAATCATCTAATATTTTCTGCAGTTCGTCCTGTGCTAAATAATCTATCTCTTCTCTTTGAGTAGTAAGAACCTCATCTACGCTGTAATCCCCGACAAGCCGACGCATAACTACTTCAGATACATCCCGTATATTATCCTTGGGGTCTCTAACCGCAAAAAGTAACTTCACAGGGTCCTTTACTTTATATTGCACAATCCAACGCACATCTAAGATGTTTAAATCACCTGTAAGCATCAAAGATTCTTCAAGGTATTGTTTCGAAGAATACGATGTTCTCACGCCTGGCTGCAATGTCCTGACTCCAAACTCCTCCTTAAAAACTTTCTCCACTTTAATCGGAGTAACTTTCTCTATACCAAAAGGAATCTTTATATGCAGTCCCGGAGAACTTAAATTAAGGTATTTACCAAACCGCTGCCTTACGCCAACTTCATCCGGACCGATAGAATAAATTGAACCCATTAAAATAATCAGAACAAAAAAGCCCATAATTATCCATGGCATAAACCGCCCAAAATCACTAAATTTCTGCTTACCTACATCAATCGCATCTTCTACCCCTTGCACATCTTTCCATTCCATTTCACTTACCTCCTTATTTCCCATAATTGAGAAGCGGTTTCACTCGCTAATATAACTTAATGAAGTCATTGTAAACTTTAAACCTTTTTCAGAGCAGTCAGTTCTGTAACTATATTTGCTGCCCAATGATAAACATTGTTTTCGTTTATGATTTTACGCATGTTCTTCATACGCGTTTTCTTCTCTTCCTTTGGCATTTCAGTAGAATCCTTTTCATATAATCCTTTCCTACATACTAATTGATAACTGAAAAAGTTATGGCGCCAGCCATAGTCTGTTTGTTTTCGAAATATTGATATGCGATTTCAGCTATGTTTGCAATAAATTTTTTCGCTGATTTGCTGGTGGTTTCTGAATGCTTAACTAATGCGCAAATAACAAAATCACCATTAGGAGTATACACAATTCCTGCATCGTGACAAACAAAACGTTCAAGCCCGGTTTTGTGAGCAATAACAGCTTCTTTGGGTAAATATTTGGGGATACGGTCATTTATTTTTTGTTGTTTTAACAAATCCAGACATTGCTCTGAAATATCGCTGTTAACAATTTCTCCACGATAAATTTTCTCTAAAACAAGGGCAAGATCTTCTGCAGTCGTATAATTCTCAACACCTCGACTGCGTGCCTTAAAATCAACCATCTTACGGGACAAATTTGTATTTTTAATCCCCAAAGATTTAAAAGATGAATTGAGATATTCAAAACCCAAACGGTCTATCAGTATATTGGCAGCCGTATTGTCGCTTTTAGTAATCATAAGCTCAAACAACTCATTAATACTAATTTCTTTACCTGTAGACATATTTTTCAGAACCCCGGAGCCTGAAGCTTTATCTATAGACCTAAGACGTATAACAGAATCAGGATTAAGTTTCCCATCCCCGATTGCGCTAAGACATGAAACCAGAATGGGAATCTTTACTACGCTTGCCGAAGGGAACAATTTATCTTTATTAAAAGATATCTTCCAATTTGACTGCAAATCTTTGATTAAAATACCAGCTTCTCCATTAAAACTGGTTATATATTCTGATAATGTCTGTTCCAATATTAGCCAATCCGATTTTCTTTTCTCTAACAGAATCCTTTCTTTTTCGGTTTCTTCTTTCAATATTTTTTGTACCTGATAATATTGATTTAAAAAAACCGCCGAGACAGATAATAAAACAAAAAACAACCCAATAATAAATATATTTCTTCTATTCGTCATAAGTTTAATAGGGATTGGTTTTTCTTAACTCTGTTTTGATTCTATCAAATGGGAAATAATTCCCCGGACATTCTGTCGTAGAGCCTTTTATGTCCTTGTGTCCTCGTATATTGGATATAGGGATACCATATTGTTTTCGTAAAACATTAATCAACTCTACTAATGTCCCGAACTGCGCATTGCTGACTTGTTGTTCATTGAAATTACCGACCAAACAAATCTGTATATCATATGGTCTATTTGCCTGCGCTTGTTTTTGCCAACGCCAACCTACTTCAATTTCACCGTCATCGGAAGCAGTGCCATTGCCAATTACAAAATGATAAAAAAGCCCGCCCATACCGCGACTACGGTGATTTCTGTCAAAACGTTCGGCATTTCCCTGCGATGTTGCGCTGTGATGCAGGGTAATGTATTTCCATTTAGAAAAATAATTTTTCTGACCGACGATTTTCTCCACCGATTCTTTAATAACAGGCCGATAAGGTTCAATCCATAAAACCGTCTCTGCGCCGGGAATGAACAACTGTTGCCCAACACCAATTTTGGTAGGATCGTTGATTTGATTTGCCAGCATAATCACATTTACCTCAACATTATAAGTCTTTGCAATTCTGTAAATCGTCTGGCCGCTACCCACTATATGATAAACCCCCCGAGGAGGAACTCTCCTATGAGGCGCCGTTGCGCAACCCCAAAGATTAAAAAGGATAAAAAGGGCAATAAATATACCGGCAACTCTCGATGTTTTATAGAAAAACGCCGTCCGACATCTAAACAGACGGCATTTCAATTTTCTAAAGTTTTTTCGTAGAATATTAACCATACCCTCTCATACCTTTTCGCATATTTCACGCACCCAATTAAAAGTCTATTTCTAAGCAACGCAGACCTTTTTCGCGATTTTTATTATAACTTCCTTATCCTCAAATATCAATTTTTCTAAAAAATGTCGTTATTTATAATGTTATACAATATTTTTATAATATTGGGAATTAAAAAAATATGCGGCTATTTTTCTTCAAATGGGGGCTGAATTCTTCTGGAAAAAGCATCGTGGAAATCTTTTCTTATTTTTGAAAGAACTTCATGACCTTCTTGCGGGTTGGAAAATTTTCCTACACATACTTCAAATAACTTGCCTCTTATTTTTATGTATACAGGAGAAAAATTCTTCTTTAATTCGTTGGCTAAATTCTGTGTTCTTCTCATGTCGCTAAAAGTAGCCACCTGTATAGTATAGAACTCTGATGAGACAGGAGTAATTACTTGTTTTTCCTGATTAGTTGTTTTTACTACTGTTTTTTCGGTCGGCGGCTTAACTGCAGGCTTAGAAATTTTCGCAGGTTTTGAGACAATTTCTTTTGGAGGAGTAACTATCTCTGTCTTCTTTTTTGTTTCGGTTTTTACTTCTATGGGGGCAAATTCCGCAGCGCTTTCACTTTCCTTAACCAGCGTAGATATTATCTTGAATAAAAAAAACCCGCCTATAATAACGGAGATAACAAAAATTATTGCAGGAAATTTGGACACTGTATTTTTAAAGTAGAGTTTTTTTCGCCTTCTAAACATAACTTTTTTATTGGACTTTATGTTAACAAATTACTTATGAAATGTAAACCTCGTTAGAGATAGGTCGCCATTGTATTTATGGTGACCGTAAATCAGCCTTAAGGGCTAAACACTCTTTATTTTGGTTTTGAAACTAGAGATATAGTATAACTTTTTCTTTTAATTTCTAACGGGGTAAACCCCCGCAACCCATGCAGGTATTCTCATAATTGGACCAATTGCTCTCTATAAATTCCCCGTATTTTGTTGAAAATGTTTATCGAACTTTCGACTTTATAATCGGGATATGTCCACGGTAATGGCTGGAAAGTCCCTTCCTTGAAAAATAGCGTAACTTCGGCATAAATCCCTTTCCCCAAATATATTCTGTGAAAAAAATTTTTGGTGGAGGCAAGAACAAGTTGGGCATTGCTGATATAACCGGGATCAATATTTATCACTCGCTTATTTTTGATAGAATATTTTTCCTCTAAAACGTTCGTAAAGTTCTTGATTGAATTAACTTTTTCAAGTTTTATTAAATTCTTGAAGCTTATGAATTTCTTCTTTAAGCCAGGGCCCATTTCATCTTGATAATAATCGGTATAATCAAAATCAAATATAGAGCTTTTAAAATCCAATTTTCCATATTCCTCTTCCAATTTTGCTTCTATCCCGTCAAAAAGCTCTAACTGTCTGGTAAAAATAGCCATAATTAATTTTACCGGTAAAGGATATTGAATTGTTCCCATAATCCCAATTGTATATGTAGCCCAATATCTTTACAAGCATTGAGTTTATATGGTTCTCTCTAACAGGTCTTGCAAATTTATATTGAATAGTATACAATTTCGGTCCAATGTCTAGAATATGCCAAATATGCGGAAAAAGACCCGTTACGGGTAATAACGTCAGCCATTCCAATAAAAAAACAAGAAGGAGATGGCTACCTAATTTGCAACGGGTAAGAGCGATAACCGAGGAAGGCGTGAAGAGAATACGTGCCTGCACGTCCTGCATCCGTTCTGGAAAAGTCAAAAAAGCGTCCTAAAGACCGTTGGTTTTTACCTGTAAAACCCTTGATTTAAATAAAAAAATGCGGGAAAATCTTATATTAAACCCAAGTCTTTAATAACCTTAACCAATCTTGCTTTACTTTCTTCCCCCATTCTGCAAAGAGGCAGTCTTAAATGCGGTTGGATTTTCCCCATTAAGGCAAGTGCTTCTTTTAAAGGAATTGGATTTGTTTCGTAGAAAAGAGCTTCAAATAACGGGAATAATTCCAAGTGTATTTTTTGCGCTTCTTCTAATTTACCTTTTTTGAAATTACTAACAAGCTCGTGCACTTGTCTTGGAACCACATTTGCCGCCACGGAAATAACTCCTTTTCCGCCAACCGAAAGAATCGGCAGAGTTACAGAATCGTTACCCGATAAAACCGTTATGTCGCAAAGCGAAATTATCTTGCTTACTTGGTCAAGAGATGGGTTAGCTTCTTTTATAGCAACTATATTGGGAACTTTTGAAAGTCTTGCTATTGTTTCCGGCAACATATTTGTACCCGTCCGACCGGGCACATTGTAAAGAATAACTGGCATACCAACTTCTTCGGCTATTTTTTTATAATGCAGATATTGTCCTTCTGGCGTAGGTTTATTGTAGTAAGGCGTTATTATTAACGCAGCATCTGCGCCTACTTTTTTCGCAAAGGATGTTAAATCAATTGACTCTTTGGTGGAATTAGAACCGGTTCCCGCCACAACAGGGATTCTTCCGTTTACTTTCTCTACCACAAATTCTATTATTTTTTTCTGTTCGGCATGGTTTAATGTAGCGGCTTCGCCGGTACATCCGCAGGGCACTATACCATCCGTTTTTTCCGAAATATGAAACTCTATTAAATTCTCTAAACTTTCAAAATCAATTTCGCCCTTTTCATCAAAAGGAGTAACTACCGCTACAATTGAACCATCAAACATTTTTCCCTCCATAGGAATTAATTAGTTTTAAAAAACCCATTTCAGTGTTTATTATTTGATTATCACGAAAACCGATAACCGTTATTTTCACTAACTATAACCTTTTGTCTATTATAGCCCTATTATCTGATTCATTTCAAATATCGGCAAAAGAATAGAGATAGCAATAATACCAACTATAAGACCCATAGTGATTATAACCAGGGGCTCAAGAAGAGTCGTAAATCTATTTAAAGCCATTGTCACTTCTTCTTCATAACTATTTGATATATCGTCCAGCATATGTTCTAAATTTCCGCTTTTCTCCCCTACTTCAACCATGTGCAAAAAAAGCGGCGGAAAAACACCGCTTTTTCTTAAAGCTTTACTCATGCTGTCTCCGCGGGATATGTCTTCTTTTGCCTGATATATCGCCTCCGACATAACTTCGTTTCTAACCGCGTCCTTTGCAAGCTCCAGCGATGTAATAATCGTAACTCCACCTTTGCGAAGAGTGGATACAGTTCTTGCAAAGTTTGCAACAAGCGACTTTCTAAGAATTTCTCCTATGATGGGAAGTTTTAATTTTAAGTTGTCAATTTTTTCTCTTGTTTTTTTTATGCGAAGCAACCATACAAATACCACAATTAAAACAACTACTGCGCTTAAAACTATAATCCAATAATCTTTTAAAAAATTAGATACATTTATTAAACCCAAAGTAAGGGGAGGCAAAGTTCTATTCATCTGTTCAAATAATCCCGAAAGAGTGGGAACCACGACTATCATAAGAAAAATAAGAACTCCCATGCTGACAAAACCAATCACCACAGGATAGATTAAAGCGTTTCTAACTTTATTGCGCAAATTAATGCTTTCCCTCATCAGCGCGGAAATTCTAAGAAGAATATCCGCCAAACTACCGGTTTCTTCTCCGCTTTTTACCATATTTATATAAATAGGCGAGAAAACTCTGCTAAATAAAGAAAGGGATTCTGCGAATAATTTACCTTCCTTGACAGACTCCGCCAAGCCCAATACTACTCTTCTCAAATAATGTGAACCCATCTGTTCGGCTATGGCATTCAAGCTGGATAAAAGCGGGAGCCCGCCTTTTATCAAACTGGCAAGTTGATGTGAAAACAATGCAATGTCTTCATTGCTTGTCCTTCTAAAAGACAGGGAATTTCGACCGGCAGAGGATTGAGTAACAGTACCCACCTCAACGGGAAAAAGAGATTGTTCCCGTAATTTATCTCTTGCTTCTTCTAGAGAAGAAGCATCTATTATTCCCTTAATTGCCCTGCCGCTCTTATTTAAAGCCTTGTATTCAAATACTGCCATGTTTTTTCAAAAGACAGAAATCAGATATTAACTTTTTCTGTTATCTGTATTCTGTTGTCTGTCTAATTACTATTCCATTATTTCCTGCGTTTCGCTTAAAACCTCAGATAGAGTCGTAACGCCTTCATAAACTTTTTTTATCCCATCGCCTCTTAAAGTCCTCATGCCGTGCTTTTTAGCTTCATTTCTGATAGCTCGAGACGTTTTTTTCTCCATTATCATCTTTTCAATCTCTTCTTGAATAAGCAAAATTTCAAATATAGCTATTCGTCCCGAATATCCCTCATGACAATAAGTGCACCCTTTGCCTTTGAACAATTTCTTGGGAAGTTCTTCTTTTTTTATGCCGAGTTTTTCAAATTCCATAATTTCGTCTTTCTGTTCCAAATTGTATTCTGTCTTGCAGTGAGAACATATTTTTCTAATTAACCTTTGCGCTATTATCGCTCTCACCGATGATGTGAGAAGATACGGTTCCACGCCTATATCGATAAGCCTTGTAATGGCTCCGGCCGTATCATTGGTATGAATAGTAGAAAAAACCAAGTGACCCGTCAAAGAAGCTCTTACTGCAATATCAACGGTGTCCAAATCTCTCATTTCGCCTACCATTATAATATCGGGGTCATGACGCAGTATTGAACGCAGACCGTTTGCAAATGTAAGATTTATTTCGGGTTTAACCTGAATTTGAGCAATGCCGGGCAACTGATATTCTATCGGGTCTTCAACCGTTACTATATTTTTATCGGGAGAATTTATTCTTGAAAGCGCGGCATAAAGAGTAGTTGTTTTTCCTGAACCCGTAGGTCCGGTAACCAAAATAATACCGTTGGAAAGATGAATCAAACTATCAACGGTTTTGAACATTTGTTCATCAAATCCCAGTTCTCCCAAATCAAAAAGACTTCCCCTGTCAAGCAACCTCAAAACAACCCTCTCGCCTCCTGCAACAGGAATTACGGATACCCGTATATCAACCTCTTTTTCTCCCGATTTTATGTCAAACCTGCCATCCTGTGGCAATCTTCTTTCGGCAATATTCAAACTTGCCATAACCTTAACCCTTGAAACAATCGCTGAATGATAGGATTTGGGCGGAGTCAATGCGTCATATAAAATGCCGTCTATGCGGTATCTTATTCTCAGTTTTCCGGGCAGGGGTTCTATGTGTATATCGCTTGCTCTTTTTTCAATTGCCTGGAAAATCACTAAATTTACGAATTTAATTACCGGCGCTTTATTTGCAAGGTCTAATAAGTCTTCGGCTTTTTCGTCTCTTGTAAACGCAGAAAGGTCTTCTTTCATTTCCTTCATAACATCTTCCGTAGAACCCGACTGCGGCCTGTATAATTTATCTAAATTGCCAAAAATTTCTTTTTCGCAGGCAAGCACAAGTTTAATTTTATATCCGGTAATACTGGCAAGTTCTCCTGTGGAAGGTAAATTTAACGGGTCTGAAGTTGCTAAGGTAAGAGTATCTTGATTTTTCTCTACGGGGAGCAGTTTATAGTTTTTAAGAATTTTTAACGGGATGGATTTAAGAACGGACTCCTCAATTTTATCTATGGAAAGTTCAGGAATAAATGGGATGGACAATATTTTACTTAAGAATTGCAAAAGTGTTTCTTCGGTTATATGTCCTTCTTTAAGGAGAACTTTATCAAGGCGCTCGTTTCGTTCTTTGGAAAGTTTGAGAAACTTATTTAAGTCGTCTTCATTGACAAGGTTTTCTTTAAGAAGCAGCTGGCTGATATTAAAATCCATTTTACCCCGCTAGAGATAGCTCCGACGATACATCAAAGCGTAAATTATACTTAACGTGTGAACCTTCTTTATCTTTGTTTCTGCAACATTGATATAAATCATAAAAAAATTTTAATCTCTAACGGGGATCACTTAACTGCTTCCTCTATCTTGAATTTATCCTGAAGTTCCTTTTTATTTTGTGTCAATTCTTCTATTTTTTCCTTCTTTCTTATAATGTAAGGGGTTATAAATATAAGAAGGTTTCTTCTCTCAATTTTTTTCTCGGTTCTTCTAAATAATGCGCCTAAAATCCATATATCTCCCAATAACGGAACTTTATACAACACTTCAGTGCTATCGTCTCTTATAAGTCCTCCGATAACAATCGTAGAACCATCATCGACCGACACGCTTGTTTTCGCTTCTCGTATCGTCGTTGTAGGCAGTTCTGTTCCGGTTGCTGTGGGAACAAGTTTCGTAACTTTCTGATGTATATCAAGTTTAAGGTTATTTTCCGTTCCTATATAAGGAGTTATCGTTAATTCTATACCTACATCTTTATATGCATAACTATTTACAACAGTATCCTGCTCGGTTATACGGGATGAAGTTAGATAAGGAATATTCTCGCCGACTAATATTTTAGCTTCTTTATTATCCAGAGTAAGTATCTGCGGAGTGGAAAGAATATCAAACCCAGTTTTTTTACTATACGCTTGTATAATCATCCCCACATTAGGTATTCCCGAAGTTGTCCCTTTCATAGCGCCTATAATAAGACCGGAGAAAGTTGCAGCTTTTTCATAAAGAGACCCTGTGCCATATTTCGCACCCCCAAACCCTCTGTATTCCCCCTCTACCGGGTTATCTACTGTACCCCATTCAACACCTAAATCTGTCATCATATCCATAGACACATCGGCAATCAACGCTTCTAAGAAAACTTGAGGTCTTACAGAATCAAGCTGGTCTATCACTTCTTTTATGTTGCTATAATCCTCAGGGTCTGCGGTAACAATTAAGGAACGAGTGGAAACATCGGCACTGATACTGATAGGTTTGGCTCCTTTTGAGGCTGCCTCTTTTCCTAAAGGCATAGCCGATAGAACTTTAGCCAATTCTTCTGCGTCAGCGTATTTTAATTTATAAATATGTATGGTCTCTCTGCCGGGGGGAGGTAAGATATCCAATTGTTCAATGAGCTCCCTTACTCTTAAAGTATCATCTTGATTGGCTACTAAAATAATAGAATTTATACGCTCATCGGGAATAAGAGTAATTCCCCCTCCCACAGACATAGGAGCCCTTGGCGCAGCGCCTCTTACAGACCTTGCACTAGTAATTGATGTGCTACCGGCGCTTTCTACGGCGCTACTGACTTTTTCAGAAATCGTTTGAGCAGAAGCATATTTTAAAGAAATTATAGATGTCTCTAACTTTGCGCCTTCAATGTCAAAACTATTTATAATCGTCAAGAGTTTGCGGATATTGGAAGATGTATCCGTAACAATCAAAGTATTCGTAGGCTGGTAGGAAGTCAAATGCCCCTGCGCAGAAATAAGCGGAGCAAGTATAGCCAGAAGCTGCTGGCTATCTGCATACTCTAAAGGAATAAGATGCGTAATCATCTTATCTTCGAACGGCATTTCTGAAATTTCCTTGCCAATACTTGTCGGCAGGGAAGATTGCCTGGCTGTTGCCATAGGCACTATTTTCGTAACTCTGCCGGCAGGAATAGCGGTGAATCCCCTCACCTCAAGCACAGACAAAAACACTGTATATACTTCTTCCACGGGTATTTGAGTTGGGGAGATAATAGTTACATTTCCTCTAACCCTATCGTCGAGAAGAAAATTCTTTCCTGTCACTTTCGAAACAAAATTCGTAACTATTCTTAAATCAACATCCTCAAAATTTATAGAGATAAGTTGTTCGGCGTCTGCTCCCGGCAATGGAGAGTTGGCAAGAGCGCAGTTAACATTCAAAAACATTATAAAAAATAAAACCGCACAAATAACTGATTTAAATCGCATTTTTTTAATATGTGCCCCGAGAAATCCTTAGGATTTCCGGGATTAAGTACCCGCAATTCTTCCCTTAGAAATGCAAAGCATTTCAAGGACTAAGTACCCGAAATTTCTATGAAATTTCAGGGTGCGAATTGCAAGGGCATAATCATAAATTTATTATTTTATTTCATAAGTTAAAGTTTCCGTTGAATCGCCTCTGCCAACCTCCAATTGAATTGAGTTAGACTGTTCCAAATTCCTGTAAAACTCAAAAATCTTTTTGGGGCTATCTATCGTTTCGCCGTTTATTTTCTTAACAACATCGCCTTTCTTTATTCCCATTTCCAAAGCTATGCTTCCATCGTCAATGTCGTCAATCCTAAAACCTTCCATTTTACCCGCAGAAAAATTAGGCTTAATTTTCAAACCCGACATAATCTGCGAAACATTGCTCGTTGCCTGAAGAATATCTTCTCTGCTTAAAATCCACTTATTAGGAGCAGGATTTTCTAAACTGGGAAAATCAGGCGACGGCAAACCGGCAGTAACAACAGTTCTATCATTTGTTTTGATTTCCTCTCCTTTTTCGTTGATATACAAAACTATTTTTTCAGTGCCCCTTGTTAATATCACGCTGTCAGCCATAATCTCATTAACTTCCATATCCTGTATTTTATCACCTTTTTGATAAAGGTCATCTTTTCTCTTGCTTCTATCTTCTATTATACAGAATGTAAATTCTTCGGAGCCCACTACCGTCCCTTTTAATTTAAAAGACGAAATTTTGGAAGAAGTAGTTGTAGGTTTAGAAATTTCACTAATATTAAATAAATTTCTTTTATAAATTACCGCGTAATCACTAAGATTTTTTTCAGACTTTGCGAGAGATTGAGATTCAGGAGAAATCGGCAAAACAGCAGCTTCTGCCTTTTCTTTTCCATAAGAACGTAGGAATAAAAAAATATTAAATGATAGGTATATCACTATAACGCAGAGAAAAATATTTAAATATTTAATCCATCCTCTTCTCATAACTTCTCTATTATACTACCGACTTGTATTCTTGCCCAATGGTCTGCTTTTAAAATATTCTGCAATTCTTGTTCAAGATTGGGGCTGTGTCTTTTCATAACGGATTCACAGACCTGCCAAATTTGCGGGAATGATATTTTGTCTTTCAAAAACACCTCTACAGCCACTTCATTGGAAGCATTAAGAACAGCAGGCATTGTTCCCCCAATCCTGCCTGCCGAACAAGCAAGCCTTAAAGCAGGGAATCTTTTCTCATCCGGCTTTGAAAAAGTAAGTTCGGAAATTTCATTTAAATCAATCGTCTTAAATTGACCTTGAGTTCTATTGGGATATGTCAAAATATGTTTAATAGTAATTCTCATATCGGGTTCGGATAACACAGCCAATGTCGTCCCGTCAACAAATTCCACTAAAGAATGGACCACGGATTGCGGATGAATTATCACATCAATTTTATCCCAATCTAAATCAAAGAACCACTTTGCTGAAATAACTTCAAAACCTTTGTTCATCAACGTAGCCGAATCTACGGTGATTTTCGCTCCCATATCCCAAGTAGGATGTATAAGCGCATCTTTTGCTTTAATGGACGAAAACTTATTCTCATCATAATTATAAAAGGGTCCTCCGGAAGCCGTTAAAATAACTTTATGAATTGCCTCTTTTTTTTCTTTGTCTATGCTTTGGAATATAGAACAATGCTCACTGTCCAAAGGAAATATCTTAATATTTCTTTCTTTTGCCTTTGCCATAACCTCTTTACCGGCAATTACCAAAACCTCTTTATTGGCAAGGGCTATATCGTTTCCGGTTTTTATTGCTTCAAATGTAGGCAACATCCCCGCAGAACCCACAAGCGCAATTACAATCAAATCAACTTTTTTACCTGCAAGCTTCGTAACAGCTTCGCTTCCGATAAAAATTTCTTCCAGGGAACCTTTGAATTGTTTCCTGAATTGTTCGCCTTTTGCATCATCGGCAATAGCAACCCATTTTGGATGGAATTTTTCGACTTGTTCTGTTAAGAGTTCTATATTATTTTGGGCGCTCAAACCGACAACTTTGAATTGTCCGTTTAACTGAGACACAACTTCCAGCGTGTTTTTCCCTATTGAGCCTGTAGAGCCAAGAATGGTAATTTCTTTCATAATATCTTATTTCGCCTTATCAGCGAAGCGGAACGACATGACTGCCGACTTTGATATAACGGCGAACTAATCAAAATAAGCAGTAAGAATGTTAAATGTTTACGAGGTAATAACGCTTACAGTTTTTTGCTTCTTTCCGGTGTATGCGACAGCTCCGTCCACCATAGCGAAAATAGTATGGTCAGAACCCAATCCCACATTTTTCCCCGGTTTAATCTTTGTCCCTCTTTGCCTTACAATAATACTTCCCGCTTTAACCTTTTCACCGCCAAACTTCTTAATTCCAAGCCTTTTAGATACAGAATCTCTACCCTGATTATTTGATGCACCTCCGGCTTTTTGTGCCATATTTAAAACCTCCTTATAAATATATAATTGAAGGGATGATTATAATCCAAAGAAGCTTGTTAATCAAGTTCGTAACTGGTAATTGGTAAAGCGTAAACTGTAATTTGTGAATTTGGTAATTAGTAACCAGTAATCCATAATTTTTTCTATTTTTAGCTACTTGTTTATTACTATTTACGAATTACTGATTACCGTTTACGAATCTTTAATTACCCTTTACGAATTGCGATTTTTTGAAAGAATCTTTCAACCAAAAAAGAGGAATAACAGAAAGCGAAGTTATTATACCGCTTAAAATAAAAGGATAATTTATAGAACTCTTAGCCGCCAAACCCGCAAGCAAAGGCCCAAATATCCATCCCATCCCCTGCCACGAAAGAACCATCCCCACATCAAGTCCGCGCTTGCCTTCCCTCGCATACTGCTGAATCAGGGTATTGCGCGCAGGCACCCACAAGCTGGCACCAAATAAATCATGCATAAGCCATATAATTGCCGCAGTTAAAAAATATCCGGGTACTGCGGTAAGAGATACAAAAATACCCTGTAATAAAACAAAAATAATTATTGTCCTTTTAAGATTCCACTTAACAATTTTGCCTGCCATAATCATAGGCAGACCGAAACTTAACCTGTGAAAAGCTAAAATAATAGCAACCCAGGCAGGTGATATAGCGAACTTATTCAAGAAAAACAAAGGCGCCATAAAAGAATGGCTCATGCTCACCCCTGTTCCAAGAATAAATCCTGATACAGCCATAAGCACTAAAGGGCGTGGCAAACGATGTTGAAAGGGAGAAGACCAATAAAAAGAATCCGTTGCCAAAACATTATCACCCGATAAAACTTTTTGAGTCTTCAGGGGAATATAGCTTTCTTTAAACTTAAAGAGGAACAGAAGACAAACAAGGACTACAATTGCTCCGGGGATAATAAAAGAATACTTATAACCTATTTTTATAAGTAAAAATCCTCCCAGAAGAATTCCTATCCCCTGAAAAGTAAAATCAGCCCCCCCTATCCAGGCGGATAAATGCCGGAACGACTCCTTCCACTTATCAAAAATCAATAACTGCTGAAGTGTTTCCTTAACGGCTCTTGCAATTTCCCTCAAAGACCGTAATACCACTTGAGATGCAATGTTAGGAAGAAAAGGAGTTAATAAAGTAGATAAACCGCAAAGGAAAACAGATAAAGAAAAAACGTGCTTCCTGCCAAACAAATCAGAAATATGCCCGGCATAAACCCTGACAAAGAACATAAATATTGCGGAAAAAGAAAAAATAATACCCATACTGCCGTATGACATCCCCATATCGTCTAAGAAAAGCGGCAGGAGAAAATCGTATAGCCCGACACTCAAACCAAAAGCCGCGCTTACAATAATCAGTAAAATCATAGAAGGAAGTTTACATTAGCAATGATAAATTGTAAACCATTTTTAAAATAGTAACGTTAATGTTTTAAACTCGAAGCACGAAATACGAAGCACGAAACAAATTCTAAATTATAATGTTCAAATTTTCCAAACTGACACTATGTGTCGTTGCGAGCGAACGTAGTGAGCGTGGCAATCTGTTTCAGTTTTCGTAATTACGATAACCGTTTTCTTCTTTTCGATAACCGTTTTTTCTTTACGATTAGTTAGTGCGGAGACCTGACCCTATTTCTCTATTTTTATTTACGTCTTCCTATTGGTAAATTCAAAAAACCGTATAATGTCCCTTTTGCCATTATAATTTCTTTACATATCTTCTCAATATCTTCAATAACCTTATCTAATTTGGGATTAATTGGGTCATCATCAGAGAATGTATCCCAAAACACATCTTGAGCTTCGTTTATTTTTTTACGATGTTTTTTTCTTTTTTCTTCATCTGTAAAACTTCCTTCCGACCATAAGCTTTCTAATTGTCTCGCAGCTAAGATTATTTCTTTTATAATTTGGTTTAAGTCATTAAAGGGCTTCGCTTTTTCTTTGCCTATCTGTGCCATAAATCTATATCTTATTGAATGTATTTTATTAAATAGTTCCTTATTTTGGTTATACCGCACAAAAACAATACTTGCCTTTTTTCTAGCATTAAATTCTGCCTCGCTCTCACTGGTTTCTTGTTTGATTGAATCTATTTCGTTGACAAAACTTCCGGGGTAGCGAATCCACATAATGACATCTTTTGCTTCATAGAATAAAGATAGGGTTTCTTCTGCCAGTTCAATATTTCGCTTACCTCTGTGTTCTAAATGCCATGCAGCAATTTTATAAAATAGCACCCAAAGCCCAATGACTATTGATAAATCTTTTATAAATTCCATTATGATTTCTTTTTGCATATATATTTGTTTTTAATGCTTCTATTTTTACTATTTCACGATATAGGATAAGCCTGCAAAGCGTAATCAAATGTTTGATTTAAGAAATTTATAAACCATTTTTCTGTAGCAGTAGCATCTTTAAAGACTTTTTGGAAAACGGAGTATTTATCAAAATGTTTGAATAAAAGGTGGTTTAGATGCTCTTTGGTAGTATTACTCCACTCTGAGATTAAAATATCTGCAACATCATGATCCAAAGTTGGATATTTCTTCAATATTATCTGTTTGAATTCTTCATTAGTTTTAATGTTTGAGTTGTGCAAACCACAGCGATACCCAAAATAGATTGGTAATGCTACGTAAGTACTTTTGAAAACATGATTTGAAATATTTTTATACGCGTTGGGGAAAGCTGGAATTGGTTGATTTGCACATAGGAAGCCATGCATGTAAAAAAGGTGTGAAAAGAACATCATGCTAAGTATAAAAGGATCCTTGTCTGGTGGACCAGCTAATGTTTTTGATTCTAATAATAAATTTCGAAGCGTTCTCAATTTTGGAGAAAAGAGCAACTTTAGAAATAACATATAGAATTCCTATATTTAATTAGTTGTCTATTATTTTGCATCATTGCCTTGTTCACTGAAATTAAATAACATGCCCTTCAAAGGTGGGAATTTTCCAGAATAGTGGAACCTGAAGTTAGTAATTCTCCTTTTCTTAAAGACATCTCTATATTCAATTCGGCCATGCAAGTAAATTGCATAAGTCTTTTTCGAAATATTTTTAAGTTCTTCTTGCGTAAGTTGTCGATTAAACCATATCGCTTTAGACATTGTGCTACCGACTCCTAGAGTAGCGGAAAACACTTCATGCAATAGTGGGACATCCAGAGAAGGTTTGTTTATTGATGCAATGTCTATTTTTGCCAAACTTATAAGGTTATAAGCAGGCGTCTGACCAGTATTCCGAATGATGAGATAAGCACCTGGTATGTTAGCAAGAGATGAGTCAGGTGGATTCAACATTGTACCATCAATGAGACCACCAGTATCTGGCAAAACGTAGGCCCGCAATTGCCGTACAGCAGTCCCCTTCATTATCCCAATAGTAATGCACAAAGCAACAAACTGACAGAAAACTAAAATAATTGCAACAGTGGCAATTTTATTACTAAGCGACCATTCATTATTTTCATTCTGTCCATCTATGTTACTGTTTTGTACAGCTTTATCTTGTTTGCTGATTGAAGATTGCTGTATCGCTTGCTTTGGGTTAATTTGAGATGATTGAGCAAATGAGGATTGACAAAATATCACAAAAAGAAGCACCACAGAGAGACAGCAATATATTTTCATATCAATTCACCATATCTATTCACTATAAACCATCCACCATAAACCATCAACTACTTATCTAACTTTATATGCAGTTCTTTTAATTGTTTTTCGTTGACGGATGATGGGGCTTTGGTGGTAAGGCAGATGCCTTTTTGTGTTTTGGGGAATGCGATTACATCTCTGATGGAATCCTCTCCCATCATTATTGCCATAAGTCTGTCAAAACCAAACGCTATGCCGCCGTGTGGCGGCGCGCCATATTTGAGGGCTTCCAACAGGAAGCCGAATTTTTCTTCTGTTTCTTCTTTGCTTAAGCCGACAGTTTTGAATACTTGTTCCTGCAACGCGCGGTTATGTAATCTTATACTACCGCTTGCGATTTCGGTTCCGTTTAAGACAACATCATAAGCTTTGCTTTTTACTTTTTCGGGTTCGCTATCAAGATATTTCAAGTCCTCTTCAACAGGTGAAGTAAACGGATGATGAGCAAATTCCAACTTGTTTTCTTCCATAGAATAATGCAGAAGCGGGAAATCTATAACCCATACCAACGAGAAGGGCTCCACATCTTTTAACAATCCCAAATCCTCAGCTAATTTCATTCTTAAACTTCCAAGCGCGGTATTTGTTATCTGTTTGTTATCGGCTACTATCAGGATTAAGTCGCCTGCTTTTGTGCCCAGAACTTCTTTTAATCTATTTAGCTGTTCTTCTTTGAAATATTTCACGATGGGCGAATGGCAAGAGTCCGCTTTCACTTCTATCCACGCGAGCCCCCCTGCGCCGAAACCTTTGATATATTCTATTAAATCGTTTCGCACTTTAATTGAAAGGGTTTCTGCGCCGCCTGAAACATTTATGGCTTTTACTATACCGCCTTTTTCCAGCACCTGATGAAAGATTTTTAAATCAGTTTGTTTTGCGATGTCGGTTATATCTTTTAGTTCCAATCCGAATCTTATATCGGGTTTATCCACGCCGTAACGGGATATTGCTTCGTCGTAAGTGATTTTAGTAAAAGGTGTTTTGATTTTGTGTCCTGCCGTTTCAAAAATGCGTTTCATTAAACTTTCGGAGATTTCCATAATGTCTTCTTTTTCCACGAAAGACATTTCCATATCTATTTGTGTAAATTCGGGTTGCCTGTCTTTTCTCAAATCCTCATCTCTGAAACAACGGACGAGTTGAAAATATTTATCCGCTCCGCCAACCATAAGCAATTGTTTGAATAGTTGTGGCGATTGAGTAAGGGCATAAAACGAATACGGATTGAGCCGCGAAGGAATAAGATAATCGCGCGCGCCTTCAGGCGTGCTTCGAGCTAAAAACGGTGTTTCTATTTCAAGGAATCCTTTTTCGGTCAGGAATTTTCTTGTCTCTTGAGTGGCTTTATGTCTTAATAAGAGATTTTTCTGCATCCTTTCTCTTCTTAAGTCAATGTATCTATATTTAAGCCGAACTTCCTCGCCTATTTGTTCTTCATCAAGTTCAAAGGGAGGAGTTTCCGATTCGTTCAAAACTTTCATTTCATCTACGACAACTTCTATCTTTCCGGTGGGAAGAGCTGTGTTTTCCGTGCCTTGAGGACGCGGTCTGACATTACCTTTTATGGCAATGACAAATTCGCTTTTTAAACTCGCCCCTCTACTATGTATTTCCGCGCTAACCTGCGGACTGAATACGATTTGGACGATACCGGTTTTATCCCACAGGTCAATAAAGATAACTCCGCCATGGTCGCGGCTTGTTCTAACCCAACCCATCAGGGTAACAGTGTTACCTATTTCTTTGTCTGAAACCTCGCCGCAATATTGCGTTCTTTTCCAATCTCCTAAACCCTCTATTTTTGTCATGATTAAAATTTTTCCTTTAATTTACTTGTTGCTTCGTCAAGTTTTATATTTTCTTCATTTCCTGTTTTCATATCTTTCAATTTCACTATACCTTTTTTTATTTCATCTTCGCCGATAACGATAACATAACTCGCTTTTAGTTTGTTGGCTTTTCTAAACTGCGATTTTAAACTGCCGTTTCTATAATCCATATCCGCGGATATCTTAAAGCATCTTATTTCCTGCAAAAGTTTGAATGCCGTCTTAAAACATTCATCGCCTTTACCCGCCGTTTCAGTATTGGCGGGGATTTGGGCTATAAAAACATCCAATCCGTCCGAAAGAGATGGTATTTTTCCCTCGTTTTTAAGGACCGAGATTAAACGCTCCATACCTCCGGCAAAACCGCACGCTGAAACTGACGGACCGCCGAATTCTTTTATAAGATTATTATACCGTCCGCCTCCGATTACAGTTGACTGTGCTCCCAAACCTGAATAAACAAACTCAAAAGTCGTGCGGGTGTAATAATCCAGCCCTCTTACAAGATGAGGGCTTATTGTATAACTTACTTCTAAAAGTTTAAGCAATTCTTCTGTTTCGTTTAAATATTTTTTGCAATCGTCACAAAGAGACCCGGCAAAAGACGGTATTTTCTTCAATTGTTTTTTGCAATCTTCGTTTTTGCAATCAAGCATTCTTAACGGATTGGTCTTATATCTTTTTTGGCAATCATCACAAAGCTTAGAAGTGGATTCTTTAAGTGTAGAAACAATCAGTTTTTCATATGCAGGTCTGCAATCGGAACAACCCACACTGCCCAATAAAAGTTTAGCATTATCCAACCCTAAACTTTTCAAGATAAAACATCCTAAATAAATAATTTCCGCGTCTATGGCAGGACTGGATGCGCCCAATACTTCCACGCCGAACTGATGAAACTGCCGCTCTCTGCCTGCTTGCGGCCTTTCATATCTAAAAAAAGGCCCTTTGTAATAGAGTTTCAAAACCTCATCTTTTTGATAGAGTTGATTTTGTATATACGCTCTTACAACAGGCGCCGTGCCTTCGGGTCTAAGCGTTAGGCTCCTACCTTTTTTGTCAGGGAAAGTATACATCTCTTTATTTACGATATCAGTTGAGGCGCCGATACTTCTTACAAAAAGCTCCGTCATTTCAAAAATAGGAGTTCTTATTTCCTGATAGCCAAATCGCGCAAATATATCGGATATTTTTCCTTCCACATAACGCCAGGTTCGGCTGTCTTCGGGAAGAATATCTTTTGTGCCTCTTAATGATTGATATTTTGTCGCCATAATATTTTTAATTTAATACTACCATTTTGTCTTTTGAAATTCGAAATCCTAAATCCGAAGCACGAATGACAAAAATTCAAATTTTCAAAACAAATGTTTAGAATTTTGGTAATTATAATTTTGAATTTGTTTCGATTTTCGATATTCGTATTTCGGATTTTTATAATCATTTTTAGAATTATTCCTCAAACAGTGATTCTACAAAAACATTCGGGTCAAACACTTCAAAGTTTTCCAGACTCTCTCCTGTTCCTACAAACTTAATAGGAACCTTAATTTCCTGTTCTATTGCCACTATTATACCGCCTTTTGCAGTTCCGTCTAATTTTGTGAGAACAATACCTGTAACACCGAGTGAATCTGCAAAGACTTTTGCCTGAGAAAGAGCGTTCTGTCCTGTGGTGGCATCCAATACCAAAAACACTTCTTTCAAAGCACCCGGCAGACGATTATCTATCACTCTTTTTATCTTTTTCAAGCTCTCCATAAGACTTTTATCGACATGCGACCTGCCTGCGGTATCAATAAGTAAAAAATCCGCGCCTCTTGCTTGTGCCGCCTCTATTGCATCATAACAGACAGCCGCAGGGTCGGCGCCGTGACTATGCTTTATTATATCTATATCTATTTTCTTACTAAAAATACCGAGTTGTTCAATAGCCGCCGCTCTAAAAGTATCACCTGCAGCCAGAATAACCTTCTTGCCTTCATTTTTCAATCTATAAGCTAACTTGCCGGTAGTAAGCGTTTTACCTACTCCGTTTACACCAAGAACAAGAATAATCGAAGGGGGTGTATCGCAAGCGTTTAAATTTCTTGGAACTTGAAGAAAATTTTTTAAAATCTCTTTTTCTAAGTTTTTTAGTATCTCGTCTTTGCTAATAGTTATTTTTATGTTTTTCCTTAAATTTTCCAAAACTTCGCAGGACAACCTAACGCCCATATCTGATTCTATAAGAATCTGTTCCAGTTCACTCCATAAGTTTTCTGTTTCTACATTTTTCTTAAATAGATTGGAAATCTTTTCTAAAACGGATGTTCTGGTTTTTAGAAGTCCGAAATGGGTCTTATTGGAAGTAATTTCTGACTTTATATCGGGACTTCTAATGGGGTGTGTCTGTTTCTTTTTGAAAAACATTTTAAGAATTATTCCGCCGCCTGCGTAACAGTTTTATTAGAAACTTTAGCATCAGCGAGTTTAGTGGCAGTTTCAGTTTTGTTTTTATCTGCATCATCTTTATGACGCCCAACAAATTTTACGGATATCATCTTGGAAACGCCGGGTTCTTCCATCGTTACGCCGTACAAGATTTCTGAAATAGACAAGGTCTTTTTGTTATGGGAAATTATTATAAACTGGGTATCTTTTGCCAAATCTTTTAAGAAATTCGTAAACCTTTCTATATTGTTTTCATCCAAAGGAGCATCTATCTCGTCAAGAACACAAAACGGGGAAGGTTTTACTTTAAAAAGAGCAAAAAGCAGGGCAATAGAAGTTAATGCTCTTTCTCCGCCCGAGAGCAAACTAATTGAAGAAAGTTTTTTACCCGGAGGCGATACGACTATATCAATTCCCGCTTCCAGAATATCCTGTGAACCGACAAGTTTCAAATCAGCTTCTCCGCCCTGAAAGAGATTTATAAAAACATCTCTGAATTCTTTCCTTACATTATCAAGCGTGGTTCTGAACAAACTGCGCGCGGTGGAATTTATTTGCGTTATTGTATCCCTCAAAGATTGTTCGGAATCAAGTAAATCTTTTTGCTGTGTAAGATAGAAACTATATCTTTCGTTAAGCTCTTCTTCTTCCTCTATCGCGGCAAGGTTTACATTGCCCATGCCCGTGAGTTTATCTTTTAAATCTTCAACTCTTTCTTTGATATGCTCCTTTGCCGTTTCGGTTTCAGGAGGCGTGAAATCGTCTAACGATATTGCATGGTTGGAAGAAATATTTTCCTTTAAGTCTTTAATTTCGGTTTCAATTTTTGTCTTTTCTATTTCCAAAGATTGCAAAGCGTTTCTTCTTTCTTCCAGTTGTGAACCTTTTTCCCTTATGAATTGTTCTTTATCTTTGCTTTGTTCACCGATAACAGTCCTTTTGGTTTTTAGTTCTTCCAAATTCTGTTTTAAAGACTCTATCTGCTGTTTATTCTCTATTAGTTTCGCCTTGCTGTCTTCCGTTTCTTTCTTTAAAAGCTCCATTCTCTTGTTGGCTTCTTCGGCTTCAACGCTTAGATTCGGAATTCTTTCAAGCAACATTTTCTTTTTATCTTCCAGATTCTTAAGCGTATCTTCGGCGTTTTTGAGGGATTGCCTCAAATTGAACAGTTTTATTCTTTTCTCTTCCGAAATTTCCTTTATTTTTGTCTCTTCTTCGCTTAAGGATTCAACGGATTTTTTTATGGAACCGATAGCCAGGTTATGCTCGTTTGTTTTTGTTTGTATAGCTTCTAATTCTTCTTGGGTTTCTTTATGTTTTTCTCCCGCCAGTTCCTTTTCTTGAACAAGATTTTTCTCTTCGTCTATTAAGAACTTGTCTCTTTTTTGAAGTTCACTTAGTTTTTCTACAATTGAACCGCTTTCATTTTCCAACTTTGCCCTATTCTCGTTCTTATTAGCTAAATTCCTTCTTTGTTCTTGTAAATCCTGTTCTATTTTTTTAATTTTGTTGAGTTCTTCGATTTTCTTTTGTTCGACCGATTTTAATTTTTCTTCCAAGACGGATACTTCCTTTTGCATCTTGTCTATTCTCTCTTTTCTGCCGATCAACGCATGCATTTGGTTTCTGGAACCGCCCTGTATAAAACCGCCGGGATGTAATAGCTCCCCGTCGCGGGTTACTATCTTATATTCTTCACTTAAAGAGGAATATAACTTGAGCGCTTCATCCCAATTCTTGGCAATAACCACTTTATCTAGGAGATAATTAAATATGCCTGCGTATTCCTGCGGGAATTTTATTTTATCTATGGCAAATTCATATTTAGAATCACCGCTTGCCCTGCTTCTTGTTATATTTGCCACGGGGAAGAAAGTGGCTCTGCCTCTTTCTTTGTCCTTTAGCATCTCTATAAGTTTTGAAACAGCGTCATTGTCTTTTACTATCAAACCCTGAACATTATCCATCAACGCCACTTCAATCGCTTTTTGGAATTCTTCGGACACTTGTAATGTATTAAAAATCAAGCCGTAAGCATGAGATTTTTCTTCCGATTCCATGATAAATTTAACCGAACTCTGCATCCCTTCGTCTTTGGAATGCATTTCTTCTAACGCGGAAAGATGGGTTCTTTTCGCCTGCAGTTCGGATTTAACGTTAATAATACCGTCTTCTACTCTTTTTAACGCTTCCTCTATTTTTATTAAACTCTTCTCAAACGATTTAATCCTTGCTTCTACTTCCTCTGCCTCTTTTTTGCTGTTTTCTAACTCTTGTTTTTTAGTATTAAGTTCGGTTTCTAAAGACAGTTTAAGGACAACCATACCCTCTTTTTCTTCTGCTAATTTCTTTAACCTGATTTCCAGATTATGCGCATTGATTTTTGAATTTTCCAAAGCGTTTTTAAGACGCGCTTGTTCGGATAATAGCTCTATCAATTGCGAATTTTTCTCTTCCAGTTCTTTTTCGTTTGTTTTTTCCCTATCGGATATTTCGGTAATCTTTCCGGAAACCTCTTCGGCTTCTATGCTTAAAGCTTCTTCTTCTTTTTTCGCCAACTCAATGGTTTTTAAATGAGATTTGAGCTGCTGGGAAATAGCGGAAAATTCTTCGTTTAATTTTGTTTTTACGACACCCTCTTCCGCCAACTTAAGGGTTAAATTTTTTATTCTTTCCTCATTGACGATAATCGTGGAATTGCCTCTTTCTATCTCGGCAAATAGCCGAAGCTGTTCTTCCCTTTTTTCTTCAAGTTCGGTTTCCAGCTTCGTTAATCCGTCCTGCAGATTTCTGAAAGTTTCTTCCTCTTTTTTGAAAACAACATCTATGTCGCTTTTCTCTTTCCCGAAATTTTCTATTGATTTATCTATCCTGCTTTTTTCTTCCTGGAAACCTTTGTATTGGTAAAAAGCATCCGTCACCTGAAGGCTTTTAAGTTCATCATTGAAACCCCGATAACGTTTGGCTTTATATACCTGCCTTTTCAATACGTTGCTCTGGCGTTCCAGCTCGGCGATAATATCCTGAACTCTGAGTAAGTTTTGTTTGGTAAGGTCTAATTTTCTTAATGCTTCGTTTTTCCTCTTACTGTATTTGGTTATGCCGGCAGCTTCTTCGAATATATATCTGCGTTCTTCGGGTTTAGCGTTAAGTATCATATCGATTTGGTCTTGGCTTATTACCGAATATGCATTGACACCAAGACCCGTATCCATAAAAACTTCCGTAATATCTTTTAATCGGCAGGGAGCTTTATTAATAAAATATTCGCTTTCACCCGAACGGAAAATTTTGCGCGTAATAGTTATTTCAGAAAAAGTAAGATTTACTTTGTCACTGCCGCCTAAAGAAGGCGGAGCATAATGGCTGGGATTGGAGAAAGTAAGCGAAACTTCTGCCATACCAAGCGGCTGGCGCGTTTGACTGCCGTTAAAGATAAGCTGCTCTGTTAGACCCGCGCGAAGAGAATGGACATTTTGTTCACCCAGAGTCCAGCGGATAGCGTCAACGATATTACTTTTTCCGCAACCGTTGGGACCAACTATTGCGGTAACGCCGGGCTCAAATTCAAACTTGGTTTCATCGGGAAATGACTTGAATCCGAAAATCTTTAAACTTTTAAGTTCCATTGCGCGATTAAATTATATTAGAAAAGCCTTAAGCATCGGTTTATTTTATCAAAGACATTGAGGAATTGCTACAAACAAAAGGGGGGGGAAATCTCTTATTAAAGAAGAGATTTTCCCCTTTAGATACTATCATCTACTTTTTAACTGTTTAATACAGACCTGTTGCTGTTACACTCCCGTTTTGGTTTATGCTTATACTAACTCCCTTTGCTTCTCTCGAACCCGTTATGGTAGCAGTAAAAGTAGTATAACTTCCATTCCCGGAAACAGTAATAACGGGAGTCGTAATGAAAAACTTATTATTAGTTAAATCAATTTCTGCGCTTATGTCTTCCCATTTATCCGTATATCTGTTGTTCTTTGAAAAATAAACCCTTTCCTGCGTTCTAATCAAAGCAACTAAATCTTGCCCTTCGCTTCCTATTGCTCGCTTAATATTCATATGAGTTATAACACCATTTTGGTTTATACTGATGCAAATCCAATCTGCTTTTCCAGAACCTTTAACAGTAGCTTTAAAACCATTACCCCAAACAATAATAACCGGAGGCGTAATGAAATATTTATTCTTAGTCAAATCGACATCCGCATTTATATCTTTCCATTTAGTTGTATGTTTCCCATATTCGGAAAAATATGTTTTTTCAACTGTCATAATAGTTCTAAGCAAATCTCTACCTTCAGTTAATATTGCTTCCATAATATCTGGGGCAAGAGAAGGAATAACGGGCTCTTCTGAAAATGCGATATTAGTTATACCCAATATCGCTACTAATAACACAACTCTTAATAAATATCTCATAATTATTCTCCTTACTCTACTTGTTTTATTGTTCTAATAAATTTATTTCCCAATACCTTCTGTTTCTATCAGTCCTACAGTTCCATTGCCGATGGCAATTAATCCATAAGGTGTGCTGAAAAAATATTGCACTGGATCACCATCCAGAATATTGTTGTCAATTATTTGCACTTCTTCTTTTTTCTTATGTGTAGTTATTAACTGATTTCTCCCCAATCGCCCCCAAAATGTATCTTTATAGACAGCAGAACATTTACAATCAAAAGAACCATAGCTAAATAGGTTCTTCTTTTCAGAAAAAGAATAATCTATTTCTTTTTCAGGTTGAGGTGGATGTGTATTTCTTGACCAGGACCTGTTTATTATAATTTTAGCCTTTTCTGAATTAGGATCAAATTCTACAAGAGAGCCCTCTCCTTTAATCCACAATTTATCTCCAGAATCTAAAATATGCCCAGATATTAGGGAATAACAACTATTATCATCATTCCCTTCTCTATACCATAGAAACTTAGGTTTTCTTGTGCTGACATCAATTTTCCAAAGCCCCCACCACTTATTCATTTCATCAATTCTTTGAGCTGACTCACGAGTTTGATTACCTACCACAAAAAATAATTTGTCTTTCTTAGAAGAAAACGTAAGGTCAGAAATGACATAGGGGTTCCCTGAATTGAAAGGATTATTACCGCTTTTTAGGGTACTACAAAATACAGTTTCCCAATGTCTTGTTTTAGGATTATATATACCTAATCCGCTATCTTTTTCTGCGGCTGAATAAACAGTACCATATGCTCTTCTACCATGTCTTTGTTCTGTTCCTCCATAAGCAACCCATAATTTATCTCCATTTCCAGCCATACTTGTAATTGATATTGAAGGAAGCCCGTCTTTTTCAGTAAATATTTTAGGAGTTGCAAAAGATTTTTTGCCAACAACAGAACTTCCCGGGAACTCTATTAAACCAATATTCCAGATAGCAACATAACTCGCATTTGCGCTTACTGCTATACCATTTATTGGAGTTACTAAAGAAAGTGGTGGTTCCCAGAAACAAGGAAATGCTATTTCCCTGCCGCCTAAATCTGTATACCAGAGCGAAGTTAATTGTCTTGTCTTGAGATTTATTCCCGCAAGACCGACGCCAGGCTCTGCAAAAGAAATCCATAACATATCATCCTGACACATAAATTTTGTATGTTTAAATTTCTTGTTCTGTTGCCAGTCTTTATTGCTTAGTAAGATATTAACTGGAAGAGTTGTTGGATTATTGGAAGATCCTAACTCAGGGAATTTCTTCTTTGCTCTTATTAAATAATCTTTTATCTCGGTTAAAACCCATTTATCAGTGCCACAAGTCTCAAAAACATCAGCTATTCTTTCTAAGAGTTTTATGTAGCGCCTTTCTTCTTCGGGAGTGGGACGGAAAATAGGTGCAAACCCTATTAGCGTCGGACGCCATAACATTAAATTATGACAGTCTTTATTTACTATTAAGGGTTCATAAATCTTCTCAAAAATGCTAACTTCTTCATCATAGGGAAATCCCGCAAACCTTATACCACATTTCATATCGCTACGCATAGATTCTTTATACGTCCTTGAATTACTTTTAAAAGGTTCATTGGGACTATTAAGTTCTGTTAGCAAGATATCTACTGCCTTCAAACAATATTCCTTTGCTTCTGGACTTCCTCTTTTTAATATTTGCGCAAGACATAAACAACTTGAAAATCTTACTAATGGGTCTTTAATTTGTGTTAGTTCTTTAACATATTCTATCCATAATTCCTGAAATTTTTTGCTTTGTTCTCTTAATTGACTCTTCTCAGAAAGAGCGTACGGTCCCCAACGATCCGGCAGTTGTGTTAATATTAAACGGCAAGCAACATATCTTTCATCAAATGATTGCTCCATTTCGCCTATTTTAGGAGGCAAAATAACTTCCTGCGCAAATTCTCTAAAGTTTTTTATCAATTCGTATGGATTGTCAGAACTAATGTAAACTGCAGTTAAAGGAAGATACCTGTTATTGTTTCTTTTACTAATTTTTTTTAGTATCTCTACAAAAAAATTTCGGTTTTCGCGGTTTATATCTCTAACTTCTTGAGTAGAAGACGAAGCGGAATTTATAAGATAGCCGCCTTTCCAAGCGCCTCCTTTACCGATTAATTCTTCCCATTTTAGAATATCATCTGCAGATACTGAACCGTTCTCGTATCCCGTTTTTATTTGTCGAACCAAACGAGAGACAGTACAAGCCAATTCTAAATCTGAATAATTAGAGATACCTGTTTCTACAGTATGTCCTCCCTGTATAACACGAGTACCCCATTCATTCTCAAAAAGTGCTCCTGTGTAAATAATATTATCTGGTTGAAGAGCATATGCCGTTTCAAGGGGTGATATTGCATCTTTGTGTCTTCCGTGTTTCTTTAACAAATCTCCTTGTAGGAAAAATTCTTCAGCCTCTTTCTTGGGTTCCCATACAGTTATAGATGAAGCATTAAGTAATTCTTTGATGATGTTGGGTACTACTTTCTCTACTGTTGTTAATGGTTCATCAGGATGAACTAACTCTGTAAATACAGCTCTTTCTTTACCTAAGAAATCTTTCATATGTAGTTCTAACTTTATTTCATCCTCCTCATCTCGTAGCTTTATCCCTTCCTTTTCTCCTCTTTGTAGATATCCATCAATTAATATGGCAGAATTTAAGAATGCTGTGTCTTGTCCTTTTGTCAGTAGTTTCTCGTCCAAGAGCATCTTCAGGTCTTCACGTTCAAGCATTATTATTCTTGGCTCTTTGTTTAGACGTGCTGACAGCATTACAGGTAATGCTCTTGTAAGCCATTGATAGCGTTCATCAAGTTCGACCCTATGAATACCTACTATACCTATCGGGATTGCTTTATCTGGAGGCAGGATTAGTTTGGGAGCCATTGCAGATACATTTCCTGTAATTCTTTCTGTAGTTTCTTTTAATTTTGTATCATCCCAAGATTCAAAGGTATCCAGAAAACATAGTCCATGTGCTGTGTCAATAAGACGAATACGAAGAAGTTTGTTTTTGTTTTCTTTTGGGACTTCCTCTATTGATATCAACAGGAATCCATCTGCTCGGATTAATTGTCCTAATTTTAGGAGATTATCTCGTTCAACGAGTCCCGAGGCAGTTAGCTTCTGCTCTTTTAATATGCTGTCTATTTTTGCCCGTTCAACTAAAGCCAACCCTTTTTGAAACAGCCCCGCCTCAACAAGCGAACATAAATCAGACAGTTCCGTTGTTGTTCCCAGAACTGCAATTGTTGGTTGGGATTTTGTCTCAGCCGCTTCTAATGGGATTATTATTACTAGAACAAGCAATGCAAAACTCAAAAATTTTCTATTCATTTTTTGTATCTATATTCTCGGTTTCTATCAGTCCTACTACTCCGTTGCCGATAGCAATCAATCCATAAGGTGTGCTGAAAAATTCACGTACGGCGTCTCCATTTAAGATGTCATTATTAAATATTTTAGTGTCTTCATGTCCTTTATCATCCTTATGTATTGATATTATTTGATTGTTACCTAATCTTTCCCAGCATCTATCATTGTGAACAGTTAAGCTCCCCAATTCAATTGGAATCTTTTTCCTAGAAAAAGAAGAATCAATTTCCAATTGAGGTACTGGTTTTTTCCCTCTTAATAACATTTCCCCATAATAACCCCCCACGATGATTTTCCCTTTTTCTAAATCGGGATCGAATTCTATAAGGCATTCTCTTATCTTTAGCCACCATTTATAGCCTGAATCTATAATATACTTTACATCAGGGTAATAACCACAATCTTGTTCTCTATCCCATATAAACTCTACTTTTCTCGTTTCGATATTAATTTTCCAAAGCCCCCACAAATGGGTCCACTCGTCAAAGCAACCCAAACAACGGGAATCAACAACTTCTCCTACTATAAAAAATAACTTATCTCTCTTTGGAGAAAAAGTAAGGTTTGATATGGCATACGGATTACCCATATTGAAAGGAGTATCACCTTTTACTGTACTGCAAAGAACTGTTTCCCAATGCTTTGTTTTAGGGGTATATATACCTAACCCGCTTTCTTTACCAAAGCCTCCATAAGCTATCCATAATTTATCCCCATCTCCAACCATCCCCATAATTGATATCGATGGAAGCCCATCTTTTTCAGTTAATATCTTGGGATTTTCAAATAATTTTACACCTCTAACAGAACCTCCAGGCAATTCTACTAATCCTATTTCTCTCATCGCTATATAACTGGTATGTTCATTTATTGCTATTCCTGTTATTGCTCCGCTTAATGGCATGGAGAAATCTACCACAGGGAGGCAGAGTTTTTTCCACTCCTTTATATCTCTATCAAAATCAACCTGCCACAATGAGATTAAATTTTTCTTCTCAAGGTCTACGCCTGCAAGTCCAATTATTGGTTTTTCATAGGATTCTGCAAAAGTAACCCAGAGCATATTGTTTTGGAGTAATGCTTTTGAATAGTCGTAAGATATATTTTTCTTTGGCCAATTTTCTTTATTTAGAAGCATATTGACAGGAAAAGAGAAATTGGATGGGGTTTTTTCTAATTCTAACTGGGGAAATGTTTTTCTCGTGTCTGCTATCCAATCTGTTATATTACTCCATCTTTCTAAAGCCTCTCGGTCTTCTTTGCAATTTTTCATAACCTCAGCTATCCCTTCCAAAAGTTTAATATAGCGTTTTGCTATTTCAGGGTCTTTACAATTAAGATATGGGCTGCCATGCCAAAATCCCCACCAATCAGATAAATTCTCGCAATCATTATTTTCTATGAGGGAATAATACAACTTCTCATAGATGCTTATTTCTTCTATAGGAGTAAAACCGGCAAATGATATGCATAATCTCATATCATTCCTAATATTAAATTTGGGGCTGTTCAAATGTTCATTTTCAAAAGGCTCATTGGGGCTTTTAAGTTCATTTAATAGAATATCTATAGCTTTCAAACAGTAATCCTTCGCCTCTTTACTTCCACTTCTTGCTATATCATTTGATAAAGTCATATAGCCATAAAATCTAACTAAAGGATCTTTAACTTCAGACAATTCTTTAAGATATTCCTCCCACATTTTGTTAAATTTTCCCATGTCTTTTATATGACTCATATTGTAAAAAAGCCCCGAGCCTATTGCATACTCGCAAAGCCGAAATCTTTCATCAAATGATTGAATTTTTCCTCCATCTTCTGGAGGCATAATTAGTTCCATTAAAATCTTCTTCATATTGTTTATTAACTCATCAGGAACATCGGAACTAATACAAGTTATATCTATAGATATACGATTACTACGCCAATCATTAGGATTTGCTTTAATAATTTCCCTCACAAGTTCTACCCAAATTCTACGGTTCTCTCGGTTTATGTCCCTAACCTCTTGTGTAGAGGTGGAAACAGAGTTTACTAAATATCTCTGATTCCGATTACTAGAAGTGTATCCTTTCCCAATTAGTTCTTGCCATTTAAACGCCTCATTTGCAAGTATTGCCCCACTCTCATATCCTGCTTTTATTTGTCGAATCAAGCGAGAAACTACGTAAGCCAATTCTAAATCCGAATAATAAGAAATACCTGTTGCTACACGTTTAGCATATGAGCCCCATTTCATTTCCCACTCGTCTGTAAAACGCGTATCCCATTCATTCTCAAAAAGTGCTCCAGTGTAAGAAACATTATCAGGTTGAAGAGCATAAGCCGTTTCAAGCGGTGCTATTGCATCTTTGTTTCTTCTATTTTTCCTAAGAAGTTCTCCTTGCCGAAAAAACTCTTCCGCTTCTTTCTCTGGTTCCCATACAGTTATAGATGGCGCATTGAGTAATCCTTTAATAATGTTGAGTACTACTTTGTCTACTGCTGTTAGTGGTTTATCAGGATTAACCAACTCTGTAAAAACAGCTCTTTCTTTACCTGCGAAATCCTTTATCTGAAGTTGCAACTTTACTTCTTCTTTATCTCCTTGCAGTTTTATTCCTTCCTTGTCTTCTCTTTGTAGATATCCGTCAATTAATATTGCTGAACCCCAGAATGCCGTATCTTTTCCTTGTGTTAGAAGTTTCTCATCTAATAACATCTTCAAATCTTCTCTTTCAAGCATTATTATTCGTGGTTCTTTATTTAGACGCGCAGAAAGCATTGTTGGTAATGCTCTTGTAAGCCATTGGTAGCGTTCATCTAATTCAACTCGGTGAATACCAACAATACCTATCGGAATTGCTTTATCAGGGGGCAAGATTAGTTTAGGAGCTATTGCAGATACATTTTCTGTAATCCTCTCTGCGGTTTCTTTTAGTTTTGTGCTGTCCCATTCTTCAAATGTATCCAGAAAACGCAGTCCATATGCTGTGTCGATAAGGCGAATACGGAGAATTGGAAGAGCTTTTTCTTGCGGCTTATCTTTGATTTCTTTTTGTTCTTCTTCTATGGATATCAATAGAAAACCGTCTGCTCGAAGTAGTTGTCCTAATTTAATAAGGTTATCTCTGTCAACAAGTCCTGAAGCAGTTAATTTTTGTTCTTTTAATATGCTATCTATCTTTGCCCGTTCAACTAAATTAATCCCTTTCTGAAATAGCCCTGCCTCAACAAGCGCGCATAAATCAGATAGTTCAGATATTGTCCCCAATACCGCAATTGTTGGTTGGGATTTTGTTTCAGATACCCCTTGTGCATTTGCTCCTACCAGTAAGATGAAGAGCAAAAGCACAAGAGAGCTGATATGTAAGAATTTATTTGTCATTATTAGTTCTTACATTTAATTATTTTTGTTATTCCACCTCTCTACAATTTTTGGAATCATGCGATAAGCGATATTAGCGGTAGCTTCTTGGATTGCCGTTTTAGCAGTAATTTGTTCGGATAAATCCACCGCAGTATTAGTTTCCCTGTCAATAGCTAAAAGTTGAGGAGTCTGTAAGATTTCATGGGTTTCCTTATCGCGAACTTGAATAGCTTTAATTTCAACTCGTGCTTTACAGGAAATCAAATTGCCTGTCCGAGCTCCAAATTCGCTAAATGCCTCACCAACAATAATTACATTTGCATCAATATTTACAGGCATATTAAGATTTGCATCTTTAAGATATTCTTTTGCCCAACCACTTAAATCAAGTCCTTTTTTACTTGCTACTATAAAATCGCATTCATTCAAAATATAAGTAAACTCTTGTTCTGCCGCGGGATCAATAGCTCCGCCAGTAACATGTCTTTCAGAGATAGCTACTAATACTTTAGGTTTATCTTTGTTATTTATTTTATCCTTAAGCTCTTGTATCTTATCTTCCTCTTTCTTGGGTTCTTTAGCTATCATAGTAGAACCTTTTTCAAGAATTACCAAAGCTACTTTCTGGGACAATCTCTTTGCTATAGCAGTCAGGTCTTCAGATAAGTTCCCTTTGTCCAATACTACCTGGACCTTGCTTGTTTCTGTCCCTACAATTTTGGCAATTATTACCAACTCTCTTTCTAACGTAAATGCACGGCCGGTAACTAAAATTTGAGCCCCTGTCATCTGTCCAATCTTTGATGCTTGCTCTGCATCTAATATACCTGTTCTGCCTAACCCCATTTCCTCAAGGATATTACCTAATTTATCTCTTTCTACCAAGCTGATGTTGGGATCAATAGAAAGTTCCACGGCTAACAAATCAGCTATTTTTGCACCCAAAATACCAATACTTTTATCTTGGGCTGTAAGTTCTTTTACCTCTTTTGTATCAAAGTTAAGAATCGCCACAGTTAATTGCTCTGCATAAGTGAATCCTGCAAGAGAAACAAAGCAAACGAATAGTAGCGCTAACATCACTGCATTTTTACCTATCCTATTTTTCATACGCCTACCCTCCTTTTTACCCGAATAAATCGAGTGATTATTCAATATTTGCTTCCCCATTTTCATTGACTACATCCTTTTCTATTTTTATTCCAAAATTTGTAATTAGTTGAGACATTGTTCTTATACTTACAGGGTCAACTTCATTAAATAGAGATTGGCAAATAACTACATCTGCATTTCCAAATTGAAGTTTAAACATCTTTCCTCTTTTCATTAACAAGTTGCTTTCGTCCTCACTAATCCCCCACAATAAGGGACTACTATTATCTAAAGCAATAATCTCTTCATGACGATAATATATCCTCTGTTGTCCCAACGGAGCAATTTTCATGCGTTTAATGTCTTCTTTAATTCCAAGAAGAACAACAGCATCCGGGAAAGTTGCAAATATAAGAATTAACCCGCCATTCTTAGTAATCTCTTTTATATGTGAAGAGGCTTGTGTTTGAAGTTTTTTAATAAATTCCTCTGAATCCTCATCAATACACGCTATTACGAAATTTGAATCTCCAGTAGTATCTTTTGCAACACTTAGAGAATTTAGAATTTCCATAATCCCTGTTTCCGGATTGCCATAAATGACTGCCGATTGCAGAGGTTCTTGTTTAATGAGAGCATATCTAATGAGGTTTGCAAAGAGAGTTTGAGCTATTGGCTCTGACTGGAATTTATCAATTACCTGTAATTGACAGAATATGAATTTACCTTCTCCTAAAATAACTTCCGACAAAGCAGAAGTTGAGAACTCTGCTTCTGCCAAAATCCTAAAATTCCCTTTAATAGGTTTTATTAGAGGGAAATTAGTTACCACCTCATCTTCTCGCCAATTACTCAAATCATTTTCATTAAGCTCTGTAAAAACGGGGTGATCCGGTGAAAGAATTTCTATCTTTTTTATCTCTAATGGTTGGGTTGAAATGTTTGTTAGAGAAATAAGAAACTGGTCTTCTATGTCCCATTCCTTCTGAAAAGATATAACTGAAATCCCTTCTGTTGTTTTATCTTTAAGAATAGGGAGAATATTTATTAGCTGTCTTGCATTTTCTTCCGGACCGATAATAATTAAATCCCCTTCAAAAGTTTGGGTGCTTAACTGATTGGTTAATGAAGTAAAAGGAATTTCATATTCATTAAATATTTGTTTTATTTTCCCTGGAGAATCAAAAACCCCTATTTCTTTATTCTTGAGAATGTTTTTGATTGTATCTGATATATTTTCCGGAAAAACGGAATAATCCCATTGTTTTTCTACTTCTAATTTTTCATCACAGATTATCTGCACCTTCAAAACAAAAGGAGAACGATGTTTTACTTCCGGCATTTCCAGAGTAATTTGAACAGCTTTACCTTCAAGTTCTCCTAACTCTATTTTTTCTTCACCTTCCTGAATTACAGCTGAAAAAACAGAAGTTTTCCATTTAACAATTATATTATTAGCCTCTAATGTATCGTTACAAATAAATAGAGTGCATTCAATTTGCTCTTTTGAAAAAAAGTTGCGGTCGGATTCCTTCACAGACAATGAAATAGAGGCCTCAACTTTTACGACAGCAAAAAGCAATATAACTATGAAAATCAGTCGTTTCATATCCCCATATCCTCAGTTTTAACAATATCAATACCTTTAGAAACAACGTTGAGATAAATAGAATATTCTGCGTCTGCTTTTCTTAATCTGCCTACTTCTACATTGTCCCCTTCATTTGCAGTAAGCTCGGTTTCTAAGCTGGTATTATCGAGAGATACCCTGATGCGAACATCAATTTTTCCGTCTGTTCTTAATAAAGGTAAACAATGATATCTATAAGTTGTATAGTCTGTTTCTGATACTCCCCATAACTTAGCATTAACTTCATTACCATTTAACACCATCATGCTTGCAGAAGAAACAAGCTCCGGGGTCTCAGCAGTTCTCATAATATTAAATTTCAGAAATATCGGTTGTGATTCTTCTGTAATTGCTTTCGATGCCAATGTGTTTTTACTAAGCCCCAACTCAATTTGCCCATCACTTGCAACTACCCACTGAATCGTTTTGGGGAACATATCACTTATTTCTTGAAAGAGCTTGGTATTCTTCATAGTATCTTCATGAATCGCTTGCCTTGATACTACAGGCATAATAAATTCTGTCGTAGTTTTAGGATGTATTGTCTCCGCTTGTTTTTCTAATAGAGCAATCTGCAACAATTTCGTCTGTTGATTATTTCTGTAAAGAAGAGCACCTAAGAGAATCAGAAATGCTAGTAAAACTCCATTAAAAACAAATGAAAATTTAGGTGTAAAGAGATGAAACGGACTTCTATTTTCAGATAGTTTCGGAGTTGAATCTTTACCTAACTTACTTTTAAATTTTGGCAAATAGTTGTCCCAGTATTCTTCGGAAGGTTCCTCATTAGCAATAAGTTTTACTATATTGTCTGTTTCGACTAAAGCTCTAAAACAATCTGTACATTCTTTGCACTCATCAAGATGTCCTTTGATTTCGTTGTTATAATCCGAATTTAATGAATCAGCCAGATAATCCGATAATATCTTTTTAACTTCTTCACAATTCATTTCTGTTCACCTCCCTATATATCTCTAACTTTTCCTTAAGTTTATTTCTTGCTTGAAATAAACGCCAGGATACTGTCTTCTCAGGACAATCTAAAATTTCTGCTATTTTTTTATGAGTTAACCCCTCAAGTATAGATAATTCCACTACTGCTCTTTGCTCTAATGGCAAAGACCCTATAGCTTTCTTTATTTCTTTATGTAATTCACGTTCTTCTATCGGATTATTGATGTAATAGCTATTTTTTATAGATATATTTTCATCTAATTCAAATACTTGTTTTGTTCTGTTTTTCCTAATATAGTCAATTGTCATATTAGTAATTATTCTGTATATCCATGTAGAAAAAGCAGATTTTTCTTTGAAGTTACCTATAGATTCATATGCTTTGACAAAAGCCTCTTGTGAAAGGTCGTCGGCTTCAAAGTGATTATTAGTCATTCTATAAGCGACGAAATAAACTTGTCTTTTATATTTTTTCACTAATTCGCAAAATGCATCTTTATCGCCTTCTTTCGCTTTCTGAACCAGTATTATATCTTGCTCTTTTTCCACTAATCACTCCTTGAAGTAATTTAGCATTTTCACTTGGTTAGACGTATTGCCTGTTAAATCCTTTGAATTATCTTCTAAAATAATCAAATTTACAAACGCTATTTTAAATACAGAAATGCTGCTAAGGAAAAGAGGGAACACTTATGGGGCGAGGATATTACACATTGGGAAACGATTGAGCTATTTCCCGATATTCTTCGCCGCTTCCACTGTATTTTTTAGAAGCATTGCAGTTGTTACAGGACCAACTCCACCGGGAACAGGAGTTATAAAAGATGCTTTTTTTACTGCTTCATCAAAAACGACATCACCGACTATTTTGTCATCGACTTTGTTTATTCCCACATCAATAACGATAGCCCCTTCTTTGAGCATATCGCCTGTTATTAGACCTACTTTACCGACCGCAACGATAAGAATATCCGCTCTTTTTATATGAAAAGCCAAATCCTTAGTGGCAATATGGCATATTGTAGGTGTTGGAGATTCTAATCGGGATTGAAGCAAAAGAAGAGTTAAAGGTTTGCCGATAATCTCCGAATGTCCTACTATTACAACTTCTTTACCTTTTAGGCAAACATTTGTACTTTTTAAGAGCTCCATAACCGCAAGCGCAGTACAGGGAGCAATAACCGCTTCGCCATAGACAAGTTTTCCAATATTGAAAGGATGTATCCCCTCAACATCTTTGGAAGGACAAATCTTCATCTGAACTTCCCGCGCATTTATATGGGAAGGCACAGGCATCAGTAATATAATCCCTGTTACTTTGGGATTTTCATTCAGTTGTTGTATGAAACCTATCAATTGGTCTTGTGAAGTAGATTCAGGAAGTTCATTGAGTTTGTAGGAAATACTCAATTCCTTGCACGCTTTGTCCTGATTTCCTGCATATATCTTAGCCCCTTGATTCTCACCCACAATAACCGCTTCAAGCCGGGGAATTATTCCTTTGGCTTTTATATCCTTCAGCTCAGGTATTAGTTCCTCTTTAATTTTTGTGGCTATATCCTTGCCGTCTATAAGTTTCGCTTCCATAATATTCTCCATTTAATATTTCAAAAATAAGTGTTATTATAGCATTGTAGAAACATAATGATAAAGGATAACGGTGACGAATTGCATTGCGTAAATTGTAAATGGTAATCGGTAATTAGTAATTTCAAAATTACGCTTTACGATTTACGGATTACCAGTTACGAAAAAGCGGGTATCGCCTGCCTCACATTGCTCGTCAAAGCAGGTAGCCCTAACCGTATAATAGTTAAATATATGTTTAAATTTAAAAATATAGAAGGTGGGGTTACAGCACCCTTGGGGTTTAAAGCCTCGGGTGTAGCCTGCGGAATTAAACACAAGGGCGGAAAAGATTTAGCCCTTATATATTCCGAAGGCCCTGCTTTAACCGCCGGGATGTTTACGACAAATAAATTTAAAGGCGCGGCTGTTATTGTTGATTTGAAATATCTAAAAAATGGAGATAATTTCAGAGCTGTTATAGTAAATAGCGGTAATGCGAATGCTTCTACCGGAGAACAAGGGATTAAAGACGCCGAGGAGATGGCTACTTTAACTGCTGAAAATTTGGGAGTGAAAAAAGAAGAAGTTTTGGTGTCATCAACCGGCATTATAGGTAAGAAAATGCCGATGGATAAAGTTAAGAAGGGAATAATTGAAGCTGTGGAAAAATTAAATTACAACGGCGGAGTTCTTGCCGCTTCCGCGATAATGACAACAGATACGAAGCCAAAAGAGTTGTCTATTGATACGGGAATAAAGGGAAGAGGCAACAAGACGATTAAAATCGGCGGTATTGCAAAAGGCGTGGGAATGATTTGTCCCAACGTTGCGACTATGCTTGTATTTTTGACGACTGATGCGTCCATATCCAAAGACGCGCTCAAAGAATCGTTGCATATTGCAGTTAATAAATCTTTTAACAGATTAACGGTTGACGGGTGTATGTCTCCCGATGATACCGTGCTCATAATGGCTAACGGTTTGGCAAGAAACGAGAGAATAAAACCTAAAAGTGAAAATTTTCCCGCGTTTACACAAGCGCTTACATTTTTATGCGAAGAACTTGCGAAGAAAATGGCTTCCGACGGAGAAGGAGCTACCAAACTTATAGAAGTAAAAGTTAAAGGCGCCTGGAATGACAAGGATGCGCATAGAGCCGCGAAAGCAGTTGCAAATTCTGCATTGGTTAAGACAGCTATGTATGGCGCCGACCCGAATTGGGGAAGAATAATTTCTGCTGTGGGTTCGGTTAAGGTGAAGTTTAACCCCGATAAAATATCATTGAAATTACAGGGGACATCTTTGATAGAGAAAGGGAAATTTGTTGATTATAATGAAAAGGAACTTTCCGTCTCTTTGAAAAAAGAGAATGCAATAATTATTGAAGTTGATTTGCACCACGGCGATAAAGAAACCACGGTATGGACTTGCGACCTTACGGAAGAATATGTGAAAATAAATGCTCATTATACGACATGATAAATATATTTAAGTTCACAAAATTAAGAAAGGGATTATTCACATCTTTTTTAATATTGTTTTTGGGAATTCCTCTTATATTATTAATTTCTAATACTTCTCAAGAATTCCCTGGATCTTTGGGATTTGTTATTTTGTTCTTTTACATACCAGCTTGTTTGGCAAATTCCTTAGGTTTTGGTAGCTATTTTTCGAGAGGAGGAATAGGCGTTGCACCTAATGGTATTTCAGGATTATTGATAACTATAATCTTCTATTTGGTTTTAGCGTTTTTGTTATCTTGGGTTGGGAATCTTAAAAAAGATGGTAAATTAAATGGGAAAGAATAACCATGAAAAATGCGATTGATAGAGCGAAAATACTTGTAGAGGCATTGCCGTATATAAGACAATTTCACGGTAAAGTTATCGTTATAAAATGTGGCGGTGAGCTCATAGCAAATGAAGAGGTTAAAGAAAATATCGCCCAAGATATGGCTTTGATGAGATTTGTCGGCATAAAGCCGGTATTAATTCACGGAGGAGGGCCGCAGGTAACTAACTTATTGGAAAGACTGGGTAAAAAAGCGGAATTTTCAGAAGGAATGAGAAAAACCGACAAGGAAACAGTAGAAGTCGTTGAGATGGTATTGGGAAAGATAAATAAAGACCTTGTTAGTTTGATTAATCAGGCAGGAACTCACGCAGTAGGTCTTTCAGGAAAAGACGGTAAATTAATTAAAGCAAAAAAGCTCAATTCCTCAAAGGGGGAAGACTTGGGCTGGGTGGGAGAAGTGGAAGAAATAAATCTTTCGATTATAAAGGCGTTGGATAACGAAAATAATTTGCCTAACGGAGAAGGTTTTATTCCGGTAATCGCTCCATTAGGCGTAACAGAGAACGGAATGACGCTTAATATTAACGCCGATATCGTAGCCGCAGAAATTGCCATCGCTTTGAAAGCAGAGAAAATGATAATTCTCACGAACCAACCCGGAATATTGAAAGATATTAAAGATGAAAGAACGCTTATTTCTACTATACCGGTATCTGAGATTGATTTACTTATTAAAAAGGGGATTATTCAAGGCGGCATGATGCCAAAAGTAAACGCTTGCAAGAAAGCGACTTTGGGCGGAGTAAAGAAAACACATATAATAGACGGAAGAATTTCGCATAGCATTCTTCTGGAAGTATTTACCGATAAAGGAGTAGGAACGGAGATAACAAAATGAAAGAACCCGTAAATGGTAAATGGTAAATGGTAATTGGTAAATAGTAATTTAAAATTACGCTTTACTCTTTACGATTTACCAGTTACGAACATAGCGAGGCGTATTAAAAATGAATACACAAGAGATGATCAAATTAGACCAAAAATATATTATCCCAACATACGCAGGGAAAACTATTGCGTTTTCTCACGGAAAAGGATGTAAGATTTGGGATGTGGAAGGCAAAGAATATATAGACTTTCTTTCCGGCATTGCGGTTAGTGGGTTGGGACATTCTCATCCCAAATTGGTTGAAGCAATTAAAGAACAAGCTGAGAAACTAATTCACACATCCAATTTATACCTTATCCCAAATCAGATTGAATTGGCGTCTATTCTCGTTGAGAACTCTTTCCCAGGAAAATGTTTTTTCTGTAACTCAGGAGCAGAAGCAAACGAAGCGGCTATCAAGTTTGCAAGAAAATACGGACAGGGCAGGTACGAAATCATCACAATGAGCGGTTCTTTTCACGGCAGAACTTACGGAGCGCTTACTGCAACAGGGCAGGATAAATTCCATAAAGGGTTTGAGCCGTTACTGCCGGGTTTTAAATATGCAGAGTTTAATAATATAGAATCCGTCAAAAATCTTATTACTGACAAAACTTGCGCAATACTTATTGAACCGGTACAGGGAGAAAGCGGCATAAATCCCGCAAAAAAAGAATTCCTTAAACAAGTAAGATTACTCTGCGATGAGAACGATATACTCCTCATTCTGGATGAGGTCCAGTGCGGAATGGGAAGAACGGGCAAACTCTTTGCTTACGAATATTACGGGATAACACCTGACATGGTTACGCTTGCTAAATCGTTGGGAGGAGGAGTCCCTATAGGAGCCGTAATCGCAAACGAAAAAGTTTCTTCCTGTATTAGTCCCGGCAATCATGCGGCGACTTTTGGAGGAAATCCTCTTGCGACAAAAGCCGCAGTTGTAACATTAAAAACAATGTTGGGAGATAATCTGATTGATAACGCTGGCAAGATGGGAGATTATTTTAAGGACAAATTAAACAGTTTAAAAAGTAAATATCCGTTCATAAAAGAAGTAAGAGGTAAAGGGCTAATGTTGGGGATGGAAATTGCCCCTGTTGCTAACGGAGCAAGAGGTATATTATTAAAATGCATGGAGAAGGGTTTGCTCATAGGAACAGCAGGCGAAAATGTATTAAGATTTGTTCCTCCTCTTATCGTGCAGAAAAAAGAAATCGATGAAGGGATAAAGATTCTTGAAGAAGTATTGACTAACCTAAAATAAAACCATGAATAAAAATTTGCTTTCTATTAAAGATATAAATAAACAAGACATTAATCTTCTTTTTCAAATGGCTTCGGAATTAAAAATCAGAAGAAAAAGAGGGGAAAAGATTATCCATTTATTGGATGGAAAAAGCCTGGGGCTTTTATTTGAGAAACTATCCACAAGAACGAGAATATCTTTTGAAATAGCCATAAGAGAACTCGGCGGGAATTCATTGTTTTTACAATCCGAACAACTCCAGTTAAAAAGAGGCGAAACCCTATCCGATGCGGCAAAGATTTTCTCGCTTTATCTTGATGCTCTAGCTGTAAGAACATATAACCACGACAATCTGACTAAATTGGCTGAGAATTCTTCAATTCCCGTGATAAATGCTTTATCTGATTTTTCCCATCCGTGTCAGATTTTATCAGATATGTTTACTATAAAAGAAAAAGTCGGTAAATTGGAAGATGTAAAATTGACTTATATAGGAGCCGGGAATAATGTTTGTAATTCATTGATATACGGCTCGGCAAAAACAGGTATTAACTTGACCATTTCTTCTCCCAAAGGATATGAGCCAAGCTCAGGAATTTTGGAAGACGCGCAAAAAATAAATCCGAAATGCAAAATCAAACTATTAAGTAATCCTATAGAGGCGGTCAAAAACGCGGATGTAATTTATACGGATGTGTGGGTTTCCATGGGCGAAGAGGAACAGAAAAAAGCAAGATTAAACGCTTTCAGAGATTTCCAGATAAACGAAAAACTTGTCAAGGCAGCCAAAAAGCACGTTCTTGTTATGCATTGTTTGCCCGCTCATAGAGGTGAAGAGATAACTTCAGAAGTGCTGGATGGCACACACTCTATTGTATGGGAACAGGCAGAAAACAAATTACACGCGCAAAAAGCGTTGTTGGTTTTGCTTTTGGGAAAATAATGGCACAAAAGTTTAAGATTTTATTTATAACCTTCTTTCTTTTATTTTTACTGCAACAAGCCAGCGTCTGTGCACTTACGGCGGAAAACGTAGAATTGCTGACTTCCGAACAATATTGTAAAACAATTAATTCGCTATTTAATTCTGCAACCAAATCTATCTTTGTTGCGATGTATTCTTTTAAATATTATTCCCAATATCCAAAATCCCCGTCCAATATCTTTGTAAATGCTTTGATAGAAGCAAAGAAAAGGGGGGTAGATGTAACCGTTTTGCTTGATATTTCCCGAGATGAGGAGAGCACAAAGGAAAATCAGAAGACCGGCAAAATCCTTTCGAAAAAAGGAGTAAAAGTTTATTACAATAGCGTTGAAACGCTGACTCATACAAAAACAATAGTGATAGATTCATAGATTCAAGGTATACAATAATAGGAAGTCATAATTGGACATATTCCGGATTATCAAAAAATAATGAACTTTCAGTACTTATAAATTCGAATGAATTGGCAAAAGAGACTGAGAGATATATAATAGGGCTTATTAATACTAAATAATAAAAAGGAAATATATAGATATGCGTAGAAATATGGTAGAAATACGTGGTGGACAGACAACATATTTCGATTTATTTCCATATATTTCTATGTATATATCTATTGTGTTTCTATGTTAATTTTTAATGGAGGAGTAAATGAAAATAGTACTTGCTTATTCTGGTGGGTTAGATACTTCCGTTGCCTTAAAATGGCTTAAAGATAAATATAAAGCAAAAGTCATAACATATACCGCTACTATTGGAGATGAAATTAATAAGAGTGAAATAGAAAAAAAAGCGAAAAGCACGGGAGCATTTAAGGTATATGTTGAAGATTTAAAAAAAGAATTCGCAAATGAATTTATAGCACCCACACTAAAAGCAGGCGCTTTATATGAAGGGAAATATCCCCTTGCCACGGCGCTTTCAAGACCTTTAATCGCGAGTGGATTGGTAGAAATAGCTAGAAAAGAAAAGGCGGATGCCGTAGCTCACGGTTGCACCGGAAAAGGCAACGACCAGGTAAGATTTGAGTTGACAATCTTTTCTTTTGCCCCAAATTTAAAAATCATAGCTCCCCTAAGAGAATGGGAACTTAAATCAAGGGAAGAAGAAATAGAATATGCGAAAAAACATCATATCCCCGTTTCAACCACGAAAAAAAGTCCCTACAGCATAGATAAAAACATCTGGGGCACTTCTATAGAATGCGGTGTTCTAGAAGACCCCGATCAAGAACCACCGGAAGATGCATGGGATAAAACAAATCCGATAGATAAGACCCCCGACAAGCCTCAATATATAAAAATATACTTTGAAAACGGTATCCCTAAGAAGCTCGACGGCAATAAATATGAATTATCTGCGCTTATCGTAGAACTTAATAGTATAGGTGCAAAACACGGCATAGGAAGAATTGATATGGTAGAAGACAGACTCGTTGGGATAAAAAGCAGAGAACTATATGAAGCACCTGCTGCAGTTATGCTCCATAAAGCTTTAGGAGAAATAGAAAACCTAACTCTTGACAGAGAAACTACACATTTTAAGGAAGTTATTTCCAGCAAATATGCCCAGTTGGTCTATTATGGCCTGTGGTATTCCGATTTAAAAGAAGCGCTTGACTCATTTTTAGAAAAAATACACGAGAATACAACCGGCGAAGTTACATTAAAATTACACAAAGCCAACTGTATTGTAGTAGGAAGAAATTCACCAAATTCGCTTTATAATACGAAAATGGCGACATATTCTCCGGAAGATATTTTTAATCACCAATCCGCTAAAGGATTCATAGAACTTTTCGGGCTTCCGCAAAAGATACAAGCTCTTAAAATATTAGAAAAGCAGAAAAAAAAGAAATAAAAGTTATATTCCGCTTTTAAATCCTCAGAAAAGATAAAAACTAATGACTAAAAAAGATTATTATGAAGTTTTGGACGTAAGTCGTGACGCTTCAGGAGCCGAGATAAAAAAAACTTATAGAAAAGCAGCTCTTCAATATCATCCTGACAGAAATCCTAACAACAAGGAAGCAGAAGATAAATTCAAGGAAATATCGGAAGCATACGCTGTTTTGTCAGACCCGGGAAAAAGACAAACGTATGACCAATTCGGACATGTCGGACTCAAAGGAGCAGGATTTGGAGGATTTAGCGATTTTTCTGACATTTTTTCTTCGGATGTCTTTACGGATTTTCAGGATATATTCGGTTCATTTTTTGGAGGAACCTCTCGTTCCAGAACTCGCAGAAGTGCAGACTTGCGATATGATTTAAAAATTTCTCTAAAAGAAGCATACACGGGAATAATCAAAGAAATTACAATATCCAAAAACGACACCTGTCCTCACTGTAAAGGCGAAGGTCACGAGCCGGGAACAAGCGTTAAAACTTGCCCCGAATGCAACGGAAAGGGCGAAACCACTTTTCAACAGGGATTTATAGGTATAATTATAAGACGCACATGTCCAAAATGCGCAGGAGCCGGCACAGTAATAACAACGCTCTGCAATAGCTGTCGCGGAAGAGGAAAAGTTAAAAAATCCCAAAAAATTACTGCTAATATTCCAAAAGGCGTAGATACCGGCGCTCGTCTCAAAATAAAAGGCGAAGGAGAAGGAGCGGTAAAAGGTAGTTCTTCCGGAGACCTTTATATTTTTGTTCATGTTGATGAAGACCCCTTCTTTCAAAGAAAAGATGATGATATAATCACAGATATTCCGATTTCTATAACAATAGCTTGTTTGGGTGGAGAAATAGAAATCCCAACTTTGGATGGGAAAACCAAAATACAAATTCCTCACGGAGTGCAAAACAGCAAAGTGTTTCGCTTGAGAGGAAAAGGCATGCCGAATCTTCATGGTCGCAGGAGCGGAGATCAGTATGTTAGATTACTCATAGAAACTCCGGTCAATTTGAGCAAAGAGCAGAAAAAGCTTATGCAGGAATTTTCTAAGCTCGAAACTGACAAGAATATTCCACATAGAAAAAGGTTTTTGGATAAATTTTTTGAAAACTTTACTTAGTTTGAAAAATTAGAAAGCAAATGCTGCTTTGAGTATTTAAAAAAAGGAGGGCTAAAATGCCTTGCGGTAGAAAGAGAAAAAGAAAAAAGATGTCTACTCATAAGTTAAAGAAAAGAAGAAAAAGAGATAGACATAAGACAAATAAATAAAGTTTACCCCCGCACCAAGATTTTTGGAGAAATTTCTGTGAAATTTTATAGAAATTCCCGCGAATTTTTAGAGAAATTTCTGTGAAATTTTGGTGCGGGAAGCATAAGGATAAAAGATGAAGTCAATTAGATATGTATTGATATTTCTTGCATTTCTCATTCTCATGTTTTCCATCGGGGATATCCCCCGCGGAAATTCGATTGCAAAAGAAGAAGAAATTTATCCGCATTTGGAACTTTTAGCCAAAGTCATAGCAACTATCCAGCAAAAACACGTCAAAGAGGTTGGGATAAAAGAACTAATAGATAGTTCTTTGGAAGGGATGGTAAGTTCTCTAGATCCTTATTCCCAGTTTATGACGCCTGAAATAAAAAAAGAGTTTGAAGTCGAAACAAAAGGGGAATTAGAAGGCGTGGGGATGGTAATAACTCTTCAGGACAATATAATTACCGTAATTTCTCCAATTGAAGATACTCCGGCTTTTCGCGCAGGTATAGAATCCGGAGATAAAATTGTTGATATCGATGGCGAGCCGACCAAGGGATTATCCACATGGAAAGCAGCGCAACAATTAAGAGGCAAACCGGGGACAAAAGTAACAATCAAAGTTTGGCGAGAAGGAGAAGAAGACCTGCTTACATTTGAGCTTGAAAGAGAAGTCATTCATATAAAAAGTGTCAAAGATGCAAATATAATAAAGGACAAAATTGGCTATGTTCGCATTACTGCTTTCAGAGAAGATACTGTTAACCTGCTCAAAGAATCGATAGCAGAGCTATTAAAAAATGGAGCAAATTCTCTTATATTAGATTTAAGAAATAACCCCGGCGGATTGCTTGATGCATCAATTCAAGTATCCGACCTTTTTCTGCCAAAAGGAGAATTAATTGTTTATACACAAGGAAGAGACAGCAAAGATGAAAGAAAATATTATTCTCGCTTCGAACCGCTTTTTCCTATAAATAAAAGTATTGTTATATTAGTAAACGAAGGAAGCGCCAGCGCTTCTGAGATAGTGGCAGGAGCGCTGAAAGATGACAATAGAGCCGTAATCATAGGAACAAAAACTTTTGGAAAAGGTTCCGTTCAATCCATAATCGAGCTTGATAAAGATTATGCCTTGAGACTCACCACCGCACATTATTATATCCCCCGAGGCGAATGTATAGAAGGTAAAGGAATAGCACCCGATATAGAAGTAGCAATCTCAAAAGAAGAAAGGAAACTGATTCGGGAATCCCTTGCGGAATATAAAAAAGAAGATATCCCAAATTATATACCCAGAGGCAAACCCATAGAAAGCAAAGGAATCCAACCCGATATAGAAGTGGAAATCTCAAAAGAGGAAAGGAAATTGATTCGGGAATCGCTTGCGGAATATAAAAAAGAAGACGTTCAAAAAGACCCACAGTTGCAGAAAGCGGTTGATTATCTGGAAGGAAAAACAGAAGACAGAGAACAGCGGACAGAGGACAGAAGATAGATAACAGTTAAGAAGAGACAGAAAGAATCTGAATTCTGTTTTCTGATATCTGACTTCTGATACCTGACATCTGTCTTCTGATTTTTAAAATGGGTAACAAAAAAGTTTTAATATTCGGGCTTTTAGCGTTGTTAATCCTAGGAGCAAGCATCTGGGGGATACTAAATCATAAAAAAACATATCCAACCAAAGAAGCATCATTATCCTCTTTAGTAGAAGACTCTCTGAATAAATCTTTTATCACTTTAGGCATAACAGAAGAAAATATAGTCAAGAAATATTGGGAAGAAAAATCCTTAAACGGGAAAGAAAAATGGATGCAAGTCCACGAAGAATTTGTAGTCAAACAATCTATATCGTTAAATGAAGCTCTGAAGATTATAGAAAAAAACATAAAACACTCAGGCGGAGAGATACTATCCTATAATTTTCTTAAAGACGGTAAACAACTGCAAATATCATTAGGCAAAGGGGATATTACCACACATTCTCTGGTTATAAGTAAAGACAATATTCCCAAAATCTCTATAATAATCGACGATATGGGATATGGAAGAGAAATAGAAAAAGAAATATTAAAACTTTCTTATCCATTAACAATTTCAATTCTTCCTCATCAGAACGCTTCGCAAAAAATTGCCGAATTAGCTCACGAATTGGGATTTGAAGTGCTGTTACACCAACCTCTCCAATCCATATATACTAATCGCAATACAATTCAGGGATTAATTACCGAAGGGATGAATAAAGAAGAAATTAAATCTACTTTTATGCAAAACTTAAAGACAGTTCCTTACGCCGTAGGAGTCAATAATCATGAAGGTTCCAAAGGTATGGGGCAAGAGGAAATAATATCTGAATTGTTAGATATTATAAAAAAAGAAGAAATGTTTTTTGTTAATAGTGTTACAACATCCAATCCCAGCGCAAAAAAAATAGCACTCGCAAAAGAATTGAAATATCTTCAAAGAGATATATTTCTCGACAATGAAAAAGACGAAGAATATATAGCCCAACAAATTGATGAATTGATTTCTCAAGCATTATCAAACGGACAAGCCGTAGGGATAGCGCATCCCGGACGCGCAACATTAAACGCCCTTAAAAAAGCGCTCCCTAAAATAGAAGCCGAAGGAATTAAAATAGTTCCTGTTTCGGAACTGTTGGAACAATAAAAACGTTAAATAAAATAACGGTTTGCGGTTAGCGGAACTTTAAAAATGAAGATGAAAAATTTGAGATTTACACTTAAAAACAAATGGCTCTCTTTCTTTTTGGATATTATTTTACGGCTAGTTCTTTTATCAGCTGTCGTAATACTTTTGATAATTATTATCCCAACTTGCACACCACGTCCAGTATTCAAAATGGTTAGAGCAGAAGCAGACATTGCTGCAATAGAAAATGCTATTGCTATGTATGAAAATGATACTGGGAAATATCCTGAAAATTCCCATTCTGATTGGGTATCTATAGATGTCTTGATTTGGAGGCTCACAGGTAAACAACCTAATGCTTCTATTCCCGATTCAGATATTACTGGTGATTCTAAATGGCATGGTCCATACATAAAAGACATAGAAAAAGACCCTTGTGGAGAATATTACTATTACACTAATAATAGATCTGATATTGACGGAACTAATAAACAAGTGGGCTTTTTAATAGGAGACAAGGTTCCTGAACTCCCCTATTACATTTACTCTAAAGGTAAAGATAAACTCACAGGTTTAGGACATAATGCTGACGATATAAATAGTTGGGATGAAAACAAACTGTGGAGAGATAGTTATTAATATGCTTTTGTTCTTTACCGAACACCGAACACCTAAAACCGACAACCTATAGTTAAAATATGTTAATACTTGGAATAGAAACGTCCTGCGACGAAACGTCCGCTTCAATTGTAAAAGACGGAAAAACAATTATATCTAATATAATAACTTCCCAAGACGAAATTCACGCTCCTTTTGGCGGTATCGTCCCCGAACTTGCATCGCGTGAACAATTAGAAAGCATAGGTTGGGTCGTAAGAGAAGCACTTGATAAAGCAAATATCCAGCTAAACAAAATAGACGCAATAGCAGTAACATACGGGCCCGGACTTGCAGGTTCATTGTTAATAGGCGTCGAATTTGCAAAGGCGCTCTCATATGCTTTATCCATTCCGCTTATCGGAGTAAATCATATCCAAGCCCATCTTTACGCAAATTTTCTGGAAGATTCTAAAATAAAGTTCCCGTATATCGGCTTGGTAATTTCCGGAGGGCACACTTCGCTTTTTTATGTTAAAGATTTTCTGACCTATTCTTTTCTTGGACAAACAAGAGACGACGCTTGCGGAGAAGCATTTGATAAGGGAGCACAAATCTTAAAATTAGGTTATCCCGGCGGGCCTGTTATAGACAGAATAAGCAAAAAAGGCAATCTTTCCGCAATAAAATTTCCTCGCGCTAAAATGAAAAATCCTTTCGATTTTAGTTTTTCGGGACTCAAAACCTCACTTTCAAGATATGTGGAAAAAAGAGGAAAAATCACAAAAAAAGAACTCCCCGATATAGCCGCAAGCTTTCAGGAAGCAATAGCTGATGCGCTCGTTAAAAAAACTATTCTTGCCGCGGAATACAAAAAAACAAATACAATAATCGTAGGCGGCGGTGTTGCCGCAAATTCAAGAATACGCTTTAAAATGCAACAGGAGGCAAATAAAAATAACTTAAAAGTCTATTTTCCGAATCAACTTAAATTATGTACGGACAACGCCGCAATGATTGCGGGTTTGGCTTATTGGATGTTTAAAAAAGGCAAAACCTCTTCTTTGACTCTGGACGCAAAACCAAATTTATCTCATTAGAAATTATGTTTAAATGAGAAATAAGTATAAATTCTAAAATGAAAAACATTGAAAGCTGGCTTTATCTTAATGCAATTCAAGGTCTTGGACCGGTAAAAGGCAAAGCTCTTCTTGACAGGTTTGGTTCGCCGGAAAACATATTTAAAGCAACAGACCAAGAGCTTGCATCTGTTGGGGGAATCGGAACAGACTTAATAGAAAAAATAAGGAATAAAGAGAAATGGTTAGACCTAAAACAGGAAATTTCCCTGATAGAAAAATTAGGTATTGAAATTATTACTTTTCAAGATTCGGATTATCCCCCTCTTCTTAAAAATATTTCTTCTTTCCCCCTACTCTTATATGTAAAGGGAAAATTTCAAGAGCAAGATTATAAAATGCCCATAGCCATTGTCGGAACAAGAAAAGCAACTTATTACGGTAATAGCATAACATCGGAATTAGCAGGCAATTTGACTCAAGCCGGCTTCACTATAGTTAGCGGAATGGCGCGGGGGATAGATACATCAGCACATCAGAGCGCTTTAAAGAAAAAGGGAAGAACTATTGCGGTTTTAGGAAGCGGATTAAATTTTATATATCCGAGAGAAAACAAAAAATTATCCGAAGAAATAGCACAAAGCGGGGTTTTGGTTTCCGAATTTCCAATGAATACTGCGCCCGATAGATTTAATTTCCCAAGAAGAAATAGAATAATATCGGGATTATCTTTAGGTGTAGTTGTCGTCGAAGCGGGCGAGAAAAGCGGGGCGATAATTACCGCGAATCTTGCATTAGAACAAGGTAGAGATGTATTTGCCATACCCGGGAAAATTGATTCTAAATACACTCAAGGAACACATAGACTCATTCAAGACGGAACTAAACTTGTTACTAGATGGACGGATATTACATCCGAACTTATGCCCCAAATAGATTGGCAGACACAAGAGAAAACAGAAGAAAAACCAAAAATAAAATTGGAAGAAAAAGAAAATAAAATCTATAACTTGCTCTCTTCTGAGCCAGCACAGATCGAAGAGATTATCAAAGAAACTAAAATGAGTTCCTCGGAAGCATTGTCTGTGCTATTATCACTGGAACTAAAAGGAATTGTAAAACAATTACCCGGAAAGTTTTTTGCTAAAATCTGAAAATTTCAATTTTTCCCCAACAATTCCTCACCTATTTTGTACACATCTCCTGCGCCTACGGTTAAAACAATATCATTAGGTTGAATTGTCTTTTTCAGATAAGCAACCACTTCTTTTTTGTTTTCAAAATGCAAGGCAGGCGTCCCTAGTTTTTCCAAATGCTCGCAAATAAGTCGCGAAGTGACTCCTGGTATTGGTTTTTCACTTGCGGCATAAATAGGTATAAGAATCGGGACATCGACCTTTTTTAAAGCTTTGGCAAATTCGCGAACAAAATACTGCGTTCTTGTATATCGGTGCGGCTGAAATATGGCTATTGTTCTCTTCGGTTTCAACTCTTCAACCATTTGGATTGCGGCTTTTATTTCGGTAGGATGATGAGCATAATCATCCACAATTAAGGCACCCTTGTATCTGCCTTTTATCTGGAATCTTCGACTTACACCTCTGAATCCGGGTAATATTTCTGCTATTTCTTTGAATTTAATTCCGTTTAATAGCCCGACTGCTATACAAGCAAGAGCGTTTTTTACATTATGAATCCCCAATAAAGACATTTTTATTTTGCCTAAATTTTTACCTTTGAAATTAACTTCAAAACACGTTTTACCGTTATCAGTATGGATATTGGACGCATAAATCAAATTAGTCGGACATATGCCATAAGTTATAATTTGTGCCTTAATATTTTTCTTATGCGACATTAAAATATTTTTTACGATTTCGTCATCTCCTCCTGCTATAAGCGAACCGCCGTTTTTTATATTATGAATGTATTTCAAAAAAGCATTTTTGAGATTCTCGAAATTTTTATAATAATCCAGATGTTCTTCTTCTATATTGGTAATTATTTCGAATAGAGGAGATAACATTAAAAATGAACCGTCAGATTCGTCGGCTTCGGCTATAAATAATTCGCTTTTACCGACATGCGCATTCGTGTCTAAATCTATCACATTGCCGCCTACAATAAACGTGGGCTCAAGTCCTGCGCGTAAAAATAGAAAAGATATTAGGGAAGATGTGGTTGTTTTGCCATGACTGCCGCAAATGGCAATCCCTGCGCTACTGTTCATCAGACTTGCCAATATCTGACCTCTGGGAAAAATCTCCAATCCTTTTTGTTTAGCGAGTACAAGTTCTTCGTTGCCACAAGAAACAGCGTTGGAATAAACTATTTCCTTCGCATCTTTAATATTATCCTTCTTATGTCCGATATAAACTTTTATTCCTAATTCCGTAAGTCTTTTTGTATATGAATTTTCCTGCAAATCTGCCCCTTGGACCTTATATCCTTTCTTGAAAAGAATATACGCAATTCCACTCATAGAACATCCACCTATACCAATGAAGTGAATTGGACCTCTTAATTTATAATTATTTACTGATAATTGATTAGCTGTCATTGGTATTTTTTGTATATTTCCTCGCATATTCTTTCTAAAGCATCGTTTCGCATTATTCCCTTCATTTTCTTACCCATCTGTTCAAGTTTATTGGAATCTTTTAATAATTCTTGTAAAATTTTGGGAATGCGACCGTTTTGGACGTCTGTTGTTTTTAAGAGATGTGCTCCCCCCTTTTTTTGAAAGTAGAAAGCGTTATATTCCTGATGGTTATCTTTAGCATAAGAGTAAGGCACTATCAAAGACGCAATCCCCCAGAAAGAAAGCTCGGAAAGGGAAAGTGCTCCGCCTCTTGCAATTGCCAAATCCGATATCAAATAGGCGCAATCCATCGGAAATAAAAAAGGTAAAACAATAGAATGTATTTTAGAATTAATATATTTGCCTTTAACTCTTTTGCAATCCGCGTCCCCTGCAATATGAATTACCTGCCAATTTTTAAAATTTGCGATTTGAGGCAATATATTCACAACCCAAGTATTCAAAGAAAAAGCGCCTTGAGAACCGCCAAAAATAAGCAGAGTTTTCTTATCCGTATCCAACCCGAATTTTTTATAACAGTTTTGTTTATCTAAATCCAATTCGCATTTTACAACGGGATTTCCCACCACCAAAGTTTTCGCAGGATGGAAAGAAGAGCCAGGGAAAGCAAGGAATATCTTGTGTGAAAATTTAGCTAAAAATTTATTAGCTTTACCGGGGATTATATTTTGTTCATGTAAGAATAAAGGAACCTTCAACAAATAAGCGGATATACAAGCAGGAAAGCTTCCGAAGCTTCCCATTCCTATTACAAGTTTTGGCCTTGCACGACAAAGAAAGATAAAAGATTTAACAATTGCTCTGACCATAGTCATATAATAAATAAAAATTGTTGTAATTATGTTTTTTTTGGCCTGAGAAATAGAAAGGTTAACAAATGGGAAATTTTCAGCTTTAAGTATGGTTTGAAATTTTGATTTTATAGGACCTAAAAATATGGACTCTATGCCATATTTTTCTCTTGCATGGCAGGCTATTCTCAAACCTGGGAAAAAATGCCCACCTGTGGAGCCAACCGCTATTATTATCTTATTGCTCAAAGATTCCTCTTCATAGTTGGATAGTAGAAATTAGCAAAAATTAAACAAATATTAATTATCTTTCCTTTCTACTTTATCACAACAGAATCTTTTCTAATTTGCTGTTTACCAATTGTTCAAGTAAATCGTGGAATTCACCATCCGCATCTATTTTTAAGAATTCCACTCCTATATCATAGATGCACTTTAAAGAGCTTTTTATAACTCTTTCTTTTCTCCATCTTATTTTTGCTAACATGTTAAATGGCACTTTCCTAGTGGGGCTAAAAACTTCCAAAAGCACAAGAGTATTGAGAGGATAATCCTTGCTTGTTGTAAAACAGATTCCTTCTACGGATATATTCTTGGATATACTGATATTGTTTTCTTTGAATTCTTTGAACGTTATAACAGATTGCTCTTTTCTATTAAGTCCCCCTTTTCCCCCTTTCTTCCTTATACGAATGAAAAAAGGATAATCAAACCTTAAATATTTTCTTTTTTCCGAGTCCGTTATTTTCTTATTTTTCATGCCAATCTCCCTTTCTTTATTTTATAAAGATATTTATTTATAGAAAATATTACTAATGAGACTTTCCAATGTTAAGAAGAATACCGACAGATGTCAAGTTAACCGCCAAAGAACTGCCTCCATACGATACAAAGGGAAGACATAAACCTTTTGTAGGAAGAATCCCCGTGCTTACTCCAATATTTATAAAAGCTTGTATGGAGATTAGCAGAATAATCCCCAACGCAAGCAAAACTGCAAAGTCATCTTTTGCTTCTCTTGCTTTTAAAACGATTCTAAAACCGAGAATAACAAAAACTACAAAGAGCAAAATTATAATCGTTGCGCCTATAAACCCCGATTCTTCCGCTATTATGGAGAAAATAAAATCATTATATGAAGAAGGCAGAAAAAACAATTTTTGCTTTGAAGCGCCAATCCCTTTACCAAAAATTCTACCTGATCCAATAGCAATAATAGATTGTATAAGTTGGAAACCTGCGCCTTGAGGGTCCTTGTAAGGATTTAAAATAGTCATAACCCTCTCCCTTCTGTATCCAACATTAAATACAAGATAATAAGCAATCGGCAAGGAAAGGGAAAAAAGTGATAACAGATAGATAAGACTGCCTCCTCCCACAAAGAAAAGAATAAAAGTAAGGACAGCAATGAGTACTGCTGTGCCGAAATCCGGTTGAAGTAAAAGAATACCCACAAAAACTATAAGAACCAAAAGAGGCGGGAATAATCCCTGCCAAAAACTTTTCACTTTTACTTTTTTTCTTGATAAGAACTCCGCTATGTATATTACAAAAAAGAGTTTCGCGATTTCAGCAGGTTGAAGAAGAAAACCACCAAAGCCTATCCATCTTTTAGCGCCTCCGGCTTGATGCCCCAAAGGGCTAATAGTCATCAATAATAGTAATATTGAAACAATTATCAATGGCTTGCTTGCAGCTTTCCATTTTTTATACGGCAAATTATAAGTAAAGATTAGTCCCATCCCACCAATAAATAGCCATAAAAGTTGCCTGTGAAAAAAATAATAACTGCTTCCAAATCTGTCCATTGCATATGCTGAAGAAGCAGAATAAACCATAATAAGCCCAATACAAGCAAGCAGAACAACCACCATAAGCAACATGAAATTTGTTTTATTCATATTTTTTTTTCAATCTTGAAAAAATTTTCTTAAACTGTTTGCCTCTATCTTTATAATCCTTAAACATATCAAAAGAAGCGCAGGCTGGGGAAAAGAGAATTTTTTCGCCAGACTTGGCATTTTTTAACGCGCATTCTACTGCTTCTTCCAATGTTTCCTTGATGATAACATCAACAATGTTTTTGAAAACTTTTGCAATGTTTTCTTTACTTTTACCAATTGCGAAAATCGATTTCACTTTACCTTTTATAAGTGTTCCTATCTGAGAATAATCATTGCCTTTGTCTATGCCACCCAAGATGAGAAACAAAGGCGCTTTAAATGTAAGAAGCGCTTTTTCTAAGCATGCGACATTCGTAGATTTGGAATCGTTAATGAATTCAACGCCTTTTATTTCTCCCACTTCTTCCAATCGGTGTTCTATGTTTTGGAAACTTCTTAACCCTTTTTCTATTTCGAATTTATTCAATCCTAAAATTCTTGCGGCAACTACAGCAGCAAGGCAATTCTCCAAGTTATGTTCTCCCAGTAAAGGGAAAACATCCTTTTTACAAATCACTTCTATTTCTTCGTCTTTGCAAAATATTATTTCGTCCCGATTTATATACGCTCCTTCAGGAACCTTTTTATTTAAAGAGAAATAGCAAAGATTAGAATGTATTATATCTTTCATCTTTAAAAGATATGGGTCAGAGGCATTGATAACCGTAAAATCTCCTGCTTTCTGGTTGGAAAAAATTTTAGCTTTGGAAGATAAATAATCATTCATATCTTTATGAACATTAAGATGGTCAGTAGTAATATTAAGCATTATAGAAACAAACGGTTCAAAATATAAAATGTTTTCAAGCTGGAAACTGCTTACTTCCAAAACAACTATATCTTCGCCGTAAAGTTTTTCAACAAAGGAAGAAAATGGGACTTCAAAAGGGATATCTAAATTGCCGCCTTCATATACATTGAACTTTTCCTTTAACAAATGAGAGATAAGTTTTACGGTAGTAGTTTTACCGTTTGTCCCCGTAACCGCAATAATTTTGGAAGGGCAAAACTGATAAGCAAGTTCGATTTCGCTTATTACGGGTATTTTATTTTGCCTTGCCTTTTTTAAAATAGGCAGGTCAAACCTAACACCCGGTGAAACTACAATTAAGTCACAAGATAAAATAAATTCCGCTGAGTGTTTGCCGATTTCGAACTTAACCCCCTTATCTTGTAGTATTTTTAGCTTGTCTTTTGTATTTGGATTATCATTGATTTCCGATATTTTCACATTGATTTTTTGCGCAAGTAAAAGCTTACACGCAGCAAAACCGCTGACTCCCAACCCCAGAACGCAAACTTCTTTATCTTTTAAATCAATCATCTCAATTTAAGCGTGCTCAAACTCAACAATGCAAGTATTATCCCTATAATCCAAAATCGAACAATAATCTGAGATTCCTGCCATCCCAATTTTTCAAAATGATGATGTATAGGCGCCATTTTAAAAATTCTTTTACGCCAGATTTTATAGGATATAATCTGAATTACTACCGACAGTATTTCCATAACAAAAACACCGCCAATAAGAAAAAGCAATAATTCCTGTTTAGTTATTAAAGCTACTACGCCGATAGCCGTACCTAACGGTAAAGACCCGACATCACCCATAAAAATTTGGGCAGGTTTTGTGTTAAACCATAAAAATGCCAAAGAAGCGCCAACCAAAGCAGTAGAACAAACTGCCAATTCTCCGCTTCCTGCAATCGGGAGAATCTGTAAATAATTTGCAAACTCGATATGTCCTGTCAAATACGATATAACCGCATACGCGCCTATACATATCATAAGAGAACCTATCGCCAATCCATCTAAACCGTCTGTTACATTCACCGCATTTGATGTTGCTAAAATTACGCATACAGCAAACGGGATATAATATATTCCCATATCAAAGATTAAATTTTTGAAAAATGGAAACTGTAAGTAAGTTCCGTAAACAGGATGGGTGGGATAAATATAAAGATATGTCCCGACCACAAGTCCGAGCAAAATTTGAATTATTAGTTTGCTTCTTATAGATAGAGCTTTACTGCTTTTGTTTTTTATTTTCAAAATATCGTCAACAAATCCCAATGCCCCCATTACCAACATTGAAATAATGACAAGCCAGATATAAGGATTTTGCAAATCCCCCCAGAATAAAATAGAAACCAGAAAAGATAAAATAATGATAATTCCGCCCATAGTCGGCGTGCCGTGTTTATCTTTATGTAAAGCGTTGAGAGTGGAGCAGTATTCCCGCGCGTTCATATCCACAATATTCTTGCTTTTTAATTTTCTAATTAAAAAGGGTGTTAAGAACACCGCAAGCAAAAAAGCTGTAACTGCTGAAAAAGCGCTCCTAAAAGTAATATACTGGATTACATTAAAACCCGAAAATAAATTTACAAGTGTATTTAAAAATTTAAGAAACAATTTAATCCCTCCACTATATAAATATAAATGAAATACCTTGAAATATCATAGAAATATGATGGAAATAAATTGTCTGCATACTACGTATTTCTATTGTATTTTCATCATATTTCCACTATACATCCACTGTTGTATTTTCAAATATATCTTAATTTTTAAAATCGGCAAAATTTCTCCATTCCCATGGAACGCGACCCTTTTACTGCCAGTAAATCCCCTTTACTTAATAAACTCTTAAGTTTTTTCTCTGCCTCATGTTTGTCATAAAAATGCCATACTTTTTTATTTGCCGAGATATTTTCAGCTGTAAGTTGGGTTTCTGTCCCAACAGCAATTAGAATATCAATAGAAGAATCAGAAATCAATTTTCCCACTGTAATATGTTCTTTTTGCGCATCTTTTTCCAATTCCAACATATCTCCTAATACAAGAATTTTTTTTCCTTTAATTCTAACCTTCTCAATGATCTCAAGTAAATTAATAAAAGACAAAGGATTTGCATTATAAGTGTCATCCAGAACATGCACTCCATTTACTTTATAAAAATTTGTTCTGCCTGACAGCAATTGGATTTTTGGCAAGGTAGAAACAGATTGTTTTATTTCTACCCCCATTGAAGACACAATAGCAAGCGATGTAAGGATATTGTATATATTCCCTCTACCAGGAAAAGGCATTTTTATTTTTATCTTACCGTTCAGAAAAAAAGATGCTCTTCCAAAAGAATCAAAAGTTATTTTTTCCGCGCGGAAATCGCTTTTTTTATTTATCCCAAAAGTAATTATTTCCCCTTTTGTTTTAGAAACAAAATAAGAAAAGAACTTATCGTCCCGATTTAATATAGAAATTTTTGGTTGCGGGGATATTTTGAAAATTTCGGCTTTGGCTTTTGCAATATCTTCCAATGAATTAAAAAATCCTCTATGCGCTTTACCAATATTTGTTATAACCGCAATATCCGGTCGGGCTATTTCTGCCAATCTTTTAATTTCCCCCGTATGCGACATTCCCATTTCAACCACCGCCACATCATGTTTATTGTTAATATTAAATAAAGTAAGGGGCAACCCTATAAGGTTATTATAGTTTTTCTTTGTTCTTAAAACCTTAAATTTTGTAGAAAGAAATGCAGATGTCATTTCTTTTGTAGTTGTCTTACCGCAACTACCCGTTATTGCAATCAATGGAATATTGAATTTTTTCCTATAAAACTTTGCAATATCCCCCAGGGTTTTTAGAGTATCTGAAACTTGGATGATAAATTGGTTATTAGTTATAAGTTTTCGGAAATTAGAAATTTTGGATTGGACCTCGGTTTTAGATATTATTACTCCAATTGCGCCTTTCTTCATAGCTTCAAAAACAAAATTATTTCCATCAAATTTATCGCCCCTAAGAGCGATAAACATTTCTCCTTTCTTCAATTTTCTCGAGTCAGTTGATATGCCTATAATATTGCTCTCAAGAATATCCTGCTTGCATCCCGTCAGAAATATTCTTCCCCCTGTTACTTTAAGAATTTCAGAAATTTTGAGATTCATGTGATTAATTAGAATCTTTTTTACTATCATTAGAAATAAAATGCCTCTTCACAATCTCTATATCGCTAAAAGGGATAACAGTGTCTTTTAGGACCTGATAACTCTCATGTCCTTTTCCGGCAACGAGTAAAACATCGCCTTTGTTTAACATATTAATTCCTTGTTCAATAGCTTTTGCTCTATCGGCTTCTATACACCAGTTACTGCCTGAAACTCCTTTTTTTATATCTTTGATTATCTCTAAGGGGTCTTCAGAGCGAGGATTATCGGAAGTTATGATAGTATAATCCGATTTTTTCGATGAAATTTCTCCCATAATAGGTCTTTTGCCTTTGTCTCTGTTTCCGCCACATCCAAATATCGTTATTAATTTCCCATTCGTAAGCTTTCTGGCTGTTTCAATTACTTTCTCTAACGCGTCCGGAGTATGAGCATAATCCACAATTGTCGTTATTCCGTTCTTTTTAAATACTTGGAAACGTCCTGTTACTTGTTTGATATTTTTAAGACTTTCAATAACCGTATTTATATTCAAACCATCCATGCCGGCAAAAGATATTGCTGCAAGAACATTATAAAGATTAAAATTACCGACCAATGGAACTTCTACTTTGCCTTTATGCCAAGGTGAATTTAGATTGAATGTTGTGCTATTCCAATTAAATTCTATCTCTGAGGCGTAAACATTGTTTGTTTTATTTAAACCGTAAAAAATACACGGCAAATTTGAAATAGGAAAACTTTTTAAAACTTCATCATCGCCGTTTATAATTAAAAATTTATTTTGCTTGCTACTTGAGTAAAGTAAATCTATTAGTCTTCTCTTTGATGAAATATAATCTGAAACCGTGGAATGGTAATCAAGATGGTCTCTTTGGATATTGGTAAAAATGCAGGAATCAAATTGAACCGCATCTACTCTCTTCTGCACAAGAGAATGAGAAGATACTTCCATCACTACGGTTTTTACTTTATCTGTCCTCATTTTATTGAAGATTTCACTCAAAAAAATAGGTGGAGGAGTTGTATGAGAAGACGGTATCACTCTTCCCCCCCAACAATAATCAATAGTCCCTATTCTTCCTGTAACCAAACCATGCGATTTGAGAATATTGTCAATCAGATAGGAAACAGTAGTTTTTCCGTTAGTTCCCGTAATTCCTATAATTTTCATATGGTCTGTGGGACTACCATAGTAATTATCGGCGATTTTAGCAAGAGCTTCCTGTGTATCTTGAACATAAATATAAGTTATGCCGTTAAGAGGCAGTTTGAAGTTCTTATCTATTACAACTGCAACAGCGCCTTTTTTTGTTACTTCCGACACAAAATCATGACCGTCGCGAGATTTTCCCCTTAAAGCCACAAACACATATCCTTGTTTTACTTCCGCCGAATGAGAGGATATTCCTTTAATACTGATATCTTTATCACCTATTATTTTTTCTACGGATATGTCTTTTAGAAGTTGTTTAAGTTGCATAAATTTATTCTTTGGTGTTAGTTAGAAGTAACAAATAAAACTCTCGACAAATTCTTGAAATTATTATCTTTTTACAATTGATTGTAAACCTGCCATTTCTGAACTAATTTTGTCAGGCGGAATTTCCAAATATCTTAAAGTTTTCTCCATTATATTTTTAAATGAGGGAGCAGCCACTTGTCCGCCGTAATAAGCGCCTTTTGGTTCGTCTACCACTACCAAAATCAATACTTGAGGATCATTGGCAGGAGCATATCCAATAAAAGAAGATACATATTTTGTCATGGAATATCCCTCCCCGGGAATATATTTTTGGGAAGTTCCTGTTTTCCCTGCTATGCTGTATCCATTAACAATCGCCGCTTTGCCGGTTCCATTTTCTACAACATCAACAAGCAAACTTGTTAAAAGCTTTGCGGAATCATTAGAAATTACCCTCCTTTTTACAGTCGGAGAATTTTTCTTAATAATCACTCCATTTTCGTTTGCAATTTCATTCACTATAAACGGTTTTACAAGCACCCCTCCATTAGCTACGGCAGCTACCGCAGAAGCTATCTGTAAAGGCGTAACACCTATCTCTTGCCCATAAGGAATTGCACCTATAGACAGTTTTGACCATTTGGTTACATCCCGCAACAATCCATTTACTTCCCCTTCTAAATCTATCCCCGTTTTTTCTCCAAAACCAAATTTCTTTAGATACTTGTATAATTCTTTTTCTCCCATTTTCTGCCCGATTTTCGTGAAAGCTATATTCGAAGAATATAACAAAGCTTCCCTAAAAGTCAGCCACCCGTAAGGATGCACATCACGAATAGTATGTCCGGCAACTTGATAGCTACCATTCTCACAAAATATCCTGTCTTTGGGATCGATTATTTTCTCCTCCAATGCAGCAGAAGCCGTGATTATCTTAAATGTGGAGCCCGGTTCATAAAAGTCAGCTATGGCTCTATTTCTGAAAGAAGACGTAGGAAATTCTCCGAATCTATTCGGATCATAGGAAGGATAATTCGCCAATGATAGAATCTTGCCGGTTTTCGGCTCCAAAATAATGGCAACGATTGATGTAGGATCAAATTTTTGTTGGATTTCCGCAAGTTCTCTTTCTACAGTATGTTGGAGAACTCTATCTATCGTAAGATAGATGTCATAACCCGGCTCAAGAACAGCCACTTTCCCGCCCAATGTATAAAGGATATTTCCTTTCGCATCTCTTTGTGCCAATTTAAATCCGGATTTTCCTTTGAGATAATATTCATAGTCTCTTTCAATGCCTTCCAATCCGTGGTCAGAGCCAACAAACCCCACGATATTAGCAGCCAATTCACCGCAAGGATAAATTCTATTCTTATTCTCTTTCCACTCTATTCCCCTTGTTAAATTTTCCTTGACCAAGTTCAAAAAATCTTCATCGGCAGAGCGATTAAAATATATAAAATTCGCTCCGCCATCAATTCTTTTCTCTATGTCTGACCAATCTTGACCTGAAAGGGTGAAAAGATATTTTAATTTTTCTTTATTAATTACATTGGAAGTTCTTCTCCAAAAAATTTCATAAGAGGGAACATTTAAAGCCAAAGGATTGCCGTTTCTATCAAAAATCCTTCCTCTAGCGGCTTGCGTTTTGATAGTGGTACTGTGTAAATTCTCCGCATCCCTAACAAAATTATCTCCGTTAACTATCTGTAAAGCCACTAGCCTTAAAACAAGTAAAAAGAGCGTACACATGACAACAACAACAACAAAGTAAAGCTTTCTTTTTACGATCATTTTTCTTTGTCTGTAAAAGTTTTTATTTCTAACCCCGTTAGAAATAAATTTTCTTAAGAATCTAATTGGCTTTGAACATCAATTGTTCTAATTTGCCAATCTTTAGGAAAATTCATGCCGTTACGCAGAGCCTCTTTTTCTATCCTTGAAGGCGATTTTAAAAATTCCAATTCTTTTTTTAGAATTTCCCTATCTTTCAATAATTTTTTACTAGTTTTACTCTTTCCTGTAATTTCATATTGTAGATTGTTTACAAGAACACGCAAGTGAACAATAAACAGGGCAATTGCCAAAACAAAGAAAATCGCAAGAAAAGTTTTACTATTTGCCTTAAGATTTGTTTTTCCTTTTGTTATTTTTCTCATTTTTTACTTTAATTTGACAATTCATACGGCATAAATTCCATCTCTTTTACAGACTTTCTAACAAATTTTATTTTTTCTGCTACGCGTAATTTCGCAGAACGCGAGCGGGAATTTTTGATTATTTCCTCATATAAAGGTCTAATCGGTTTTTTTGTAATAATTTTCATCGTTCCCATTTCTTTCGCTGCCTTAAAAGCTCTTTTAACCAGTCTGTCCTCTAGGGAGTGATAAGAAATTGCACAAGCTATGCCTCCATCCGCCAATAAATCAGGAATTTGAGGCAATATTTTTTCTATTGACTCTAATTCTTTATTCACAGCTATTCTAAATGCCTGAAATGTTCTTGTAGCAGGGTCTATTTTTCCTTTACCCTTGCCAAGAGCTTTGCTAGCTATTTCTGCCAATTCGAAAGTGGTTTTTATTCTTTTTTCTTTGCGTTTTTGAATTATCCTTCGGGCTATCAACGATGCCCGCCTTTCTTCTCCAAAATCCTTCAAGATTTGATAAAGTTCTTCATAGTTGGCTTGGTTTATCAACTCTTCGCAAATTAGTAAAGACGATGAATCAAATCTCATGTCCAAAGGCCCGTTGTTCTTGAAGGAAAATCCTCTTGAAAAATTTTCGAGCTGAAACGAAGAAATCCCAAAATCAAATAAGATACCGTCTACTTTATTAAGTTTGAGCATCTTAAGATGGGAAGGAAGGTTTAAAAAATCATCATTTATCAATGCAAAATTTTTGCTTATTTTTGCAAGTCTTTTTTTTGCTATATCCAGCAATTTAGCGTCTTTATCCAACCCCACAAGGAAACCTTTTTCGCCGATATTTTTTAAAATTTTTTGGGAATGTCCACCTTCGCCTATTGTGCAATCCACATAAATTCCGCCCTCTTTCAACTGTAAATATTGTAAAATTTCTTTAAGCAGAACCGGGATATGAACAACTTCTTTAGCTCCCGGTTCTTGCTTTTCGGTTTTGAATAATAATTCGTCCATTGTTTAAATAACCTAAAACTACAACCGGGCATCCATCTCTAATTCAAATTCGGAATTCTTCCAATTTTTCGGTAATATCTTCGACTTTATTTTCTGTATTTTTGAAATAATTCTCCCACTTTTGCTTTGCCCATATTTCTATTCTATTGGAAACTCCGATTATAACTACTTCTTTGACAATTTCTGCATATTCTCTTAGCGGAGAAGGGAAAGGAATTCTTCCTTGCGTATCAATAGTACACAAGGAAGCACCAGAAAACAGGTGACGTGTAAATGTGCGAGCATCCCGGGCGGTAATGGGCAAGGTTTTGGTTTTGTCTTCTAATTTCCTCCATTCGTTCTGAGGAAAAAGAAAAAGACATCCATCCAGCCCTCTTGATAGAACAAGCTTTTCCCCTTTCTTAAAAGCTTTTCTAAGTCTTGCAGGAATAAAAAGACGACTTTTCTCGTCAAGAGCGTGCCGATATTCCCCATAAAGTTGTTTAGCATTATCCCCCACTTTTCCCCACTCCACACCACAATTATAGAATATCTTTTCAATCTGTCAAGTGCTCATGTTTTTTTGTGTAAACCAAAAAAAAGATTTGCGAATATTTAATACAACATATAGATAAAATAAGACTTAAGGACTCAACAAAATGGGGGAATTATTTTCTCCGCTTAAATTGATTGCTTATATTCTTCGGGATGAGGGACAACTAATATATAGGGTTTTCCGGACACAATGCTTTTTTGAACTATAACCGGTGTGTCGTAGACTTCCTCCAAAGCTTGATAAGTTAACACTTCTTCGGGCTTACCGATGCAATAAGTTTTGCCTTCCTTCATAAGTAATAATCTGTTGCAGTATTCGCTTGCAAGGTTAAGGTCATGGAAAATAGCCACAATTGTCAACAAATTCTCTTTGTTTAATTTTCTCAATAAATCCAAAATTCTAATTTGATGCCCTATATCCAAATGTGAAGTCGGCTCGTCTAACAAAAGAAGTTGCGGCTCTTGAACTAAAGCGCGTGCTATCGCAACGCGTTGAATCTCGCCACCACTAAGACTATTGACCAATCTTTCTTTCAATTTAACGGTTTCTGTTAACTCCATTGCGTTTTTAACCACTTCTTCATCGTTTTTATTTTCCAAAAACTGAAAAGTGCTTTTAAGGGGGATTCTGCCCAAGAAAATAAATTCTTCCACGTTTATGTCAAATTCCATATTAAAAATCTGCGGAACAACGGCAATCTTTTTAGCAATCTCTTTGAACTTCATTTTTTCTATATTTACCCCGTCAATAATAACTTCGCCTTTTTTAGGTTTAAGAAGTCGTGTGATTGTTTTAAGAAGAGTGGTTTTTCCGGAACCGTTAGGACCTACAATGCCTAAAAATTCTTTTTTCTCTAACTTAAAACTGACATTTTTAAGAGTAAATCCCTCAGGATAACCACAAAAAATATTTTTTATTTCTAACATTTTATTGCCTATCCAAAAATCAATCTTTTCTTTAGAATTGCATAAATAAATAAAATTCCACCCAATATTCCCGTAATCACTCCTACAGGCAATTCTAACGGAACAATAACAATTCTTGCCAAAGTATCACAAAATATAAGAAACCCTCCGCCTACAATAAAAGCAGAAATATTAAGAATACGATAATCATTGCCGACAAACATCCTTACAAAATGCGGAACTAAAAGCCCCACAAATCCGATTATTCCCACAACAGACACGCTAACCCCCGTGAGTACAGAAGCTATTATAAAAAGGGCTCTTTTTGTTTTTTCCACATTTATTCCCAAATGAGTTGCTTCTTCTTCTCCCAAAAGTAAAGCGTTAAGATCAAAACAGAAAAAATAAGAAGCAATTAAGCCTAAGATGGATACAAAAAGAGTCATCCATATTAAATTTATGTTTGGTTGTTCCAAAGAACCCATCATCCAAAATATAATGCCGTGTAAATTTTCGGTTTTGGAAATAGCCATTAAAAGCATAAGGATTGAAGAGCACACAAAACTTATCATTACCCCACACAAAAGAAGTTCGTGCATTTTAAGTATTCTTCTGTTTATACTTAAAGAATACAAGAAGATAATTACAACAATAGCTCCTAAAAAACCTGATATGGGCATGGACATCGTCCCAAAAATACTTGCTATGCCAAAAACAATATTTAAGGTTACGCCTAAAGCCGCTCCGCCGGAAATTCCAAGAGTATATGGTTCAACCAAAGGATTTCTGAAAATTCCCTGTAGGATTACACCTGCCAAAGATAATGCCCCTCCAACAACAAAAGCAAGAATTATTCTGGGCAGGCGAATATCAAAAAGAATGCTAAATTCAGGCGTGCCTTTTGTAAAAATACCGGATATTATTTCTTTAAAATAAAGCCCTCCGGAGCCAATACACAAGGAAATAAAGCCTATGACTAAAACGAAAATTAGCATAATAAATATCCAACTCGCCCAACGAACTAATTTTCTCTTCCTATTTTGGGAAATCCCATTAGATACTGGCATATTAATATTCTATTCCCGGATAAAAAAGTTCAAATAATTCTTCTAAAGTCCCGACAAAACTTAACGGTGTAGGACTACAGATATCGTAAGCGTCCAATATATGGATTCTGTTTTGTATAACCGCGTTTATAGTGTCGAATTTTAACCAAGTCCCTTTCTCCTCTTCTGCCAATATTCCCATATCTATAATAATAATTACATCTGGGTTTTGTTTAACTATATATTCTCTGCTGACAAGCCCGTTTTCCCCTATAGGACCCACATTAATCCCACCCGCCAATAAAACGAAATTGTTTATCATAGAATCTTTCGTAACTATCCAAAGCGGATTGGCTCCTATTTGGACGACTACTTTTTGTTTAGATAAATTTTTATTTTTCTGTGAAAGATTTGATAATTTTTCTTCTGCCTTAGAAATAATTGCTCTGCCAATTTTTTCTTTGCCTACAAGTTGCGCCAATTTTAAAAATTGTTCGCAGAGCCCGTTAAAGTTTTTAACTTCGTCTAAAACCACCACATTTATCTTTAGATTTTTCAATCTTTGTATTGTTTTGAGATTACTTAAATTTGTTGCCAAAACAATATCAGGATTAAGTATTAATATCTTTTCTACATTGGCTTCCAGAACGGTTCCGATTCTTTCTGTATTAACAAGATTTGGAACATTGCAATAAGTCGTAACACCTATAATTTTATCCTCTACATCCAAAAGTGAAAGTTGCCTTGTAATCGCAGGTCCTAAAGAGATTATTCTTTTCGGACTTGAATCTTGAGCAAAGAGAGAAGAATTAATAATCAAGATGTAAAAGATAAAATACAAAACATAGACTATAGACCATAGACTATAGCCTTTAGTTTGCATATTAGTTCTTGGAAATGAGGAATTAGTCATTCTTGAAGAATTACTTTAACTTGCCTTCTCTATAAGCCGTAATATATTCCATACAATATTCATCTAAACCCGCGACTGCGCGCGCAGAGAGAAGTGTATTCATCATATCCGCCTCTGTCGGGTCGATAATTGCGCCATCGCAACCGGCTTCAATCAACATGGCAAGAAAAACTTTGTTTAAATTATTCCTTTGAGGCAATCCAAAAGATATATTGGAAAGACCGACACAAATATGAACAGACGAAAATTCTTGTTTGATTATCCTTACCGCTTGGAGAATAAACTGCGCCTGCTTCGGTTCCGTGGATACCGGCCTAATCAATGGGTCAATATATATTTTATCCTGTGAAATTCCTTCGGCTTGTAACAGTTTTATTATTCCTCTTGTAATTTCTATTCTCCTGTCAGAATCTGAAGGCATACCCTTATCATCCATCGTTAAAACCACAATAGCTGTCCCATATTTTTTCACCAGAGGCAAAATCTTCTCAATTCTTTTCTCTTCTGCTGTAATAGAATTAATTATAGTTCCTTCTCTATTGCAAAGCTTAAGCCCCTCTTCAATTGCTTTCTCATTTGTGGAATCAAATACTAAAGGTAACTTCGTAGCTTTGGATACGATATTAGTCAACCAAATCATGTCTTCGACTTCTTTATTAGGATCGCCCCCGGCATTAATATCGATATGAGTAGCTCCCGCTTTTTCCTGTTTGGTCACTTCTGAAACGATAAATTCCTCGTTCCTTTTCCAGACTTCTTCTTTTATTCTTTTTCTGGTCATGTTAATTCTTTCGCCAATTACTGTGAACATGCTATTTCCTCCTGCTGTTTTCAAAATACTGGTCTACTTTTTCTCTGATTTTTTTTATATGTTCGGGCGTGGTCCCACAACAACCCCCGATGATTTTTGCGCCTGCTTCTATCAGGTCAGGAATAAAAGAAGTTATTTCTTCGGGAGTTTGCGGATAAATAGTCTTTTTATCCTTGATCAACGGAAGCCCTGCATTAGATTTTATCCATAACGGTAAAGATGTAAATTTCTTCATTATCCTTGTAATGTCTATCATGTCTTCTATAGTAACCGAACCGCAATTTGCGCCTATTATATCGGGCTTTTTTTCTAAAACAGCCTTAACTGCCTGCTCAACAGATAAACCCATCATTGTTGCAAAACCTTTATGCCCTTTATTGAAACTAAAACTTACGCCGACAAGCAACGATGAATTTTTCTTAACTGCTTCAAGAGCGCATAAAGCCTCTTTTACATCGCTCATTGTTTCAATTATTACTCCGTCAGCTTTACCTTCCACAAGACCCTTGACCTGCTGGGTAAAAACTTCTATAAAATCGGCTTCGTTAAAATTTCCTAAAGGCTTTAAAAGTTCCCCTGTCGGGCCGATAGAAGCAAAAACTAAAGATGATCCTGCTTCTTCTTTTGACAATTCGACTCCTATCCTATTTATTTCCTTAACATCACCTTTAAAACCGGTTCTATTTAACTTCAATCTGTTCGCTCCAAATGTATTAGTAAGAATAATATCCGCGTCGGCATCCCTATAACTTTTTGCAATTTCCTTTACAAAAAAGGGGTTTTCCAAATTCCATACTTCGGGGACATCTGAGACTGCAAGACCTCTCTTTATTAATTCAGTTCCCCAAGCGCCATCGGCAACCAACACTTTTTTCTTTTTTAGAAGTCTCTGCAATTTGTTCATAGGACTCATTTTACAATCTTAAATAGTTTTTAACAACAATTCATTTCCCAAATAGAAACCCTATTTTTATTCTCTATCATAAAGAGTATTGTCTGTTCCTACAAAGCCGATATAATTGGCTTTGCATCCTGTTTCATTTTCACAGTTTCCACCACGACAGCAATCCATCTTTCTTAACTCAACATGTCCATCACAAAATGTTATATTAGCTCTTTCAATATGCCTGAAATGAGTGCTTGGTATTGGACTACCGCCATAAACTACCCAGAAAACCGCTTCCACAAAAGAATACTCAATAATATTTGCATCTTCTTCCAAATAGTCATAAGAAAAGGCACAATCAGCAAGCATTATAGTTTGAGACGGGTTCTTTATTTGAGAGGCTTTTGCAGAAAGTTCAAAGTTGCCTGGAGTACCGCCTACAAATTGAGCATTATACCCATATCCTCCACATCCTGCTTCAAAACCTCTCAGATAATCTATAAAAGATGGGCATTTCTTAATCTCACCTGTTCCAAGATAGGGATATATTGGACCTCTTGTAGGGTCAAATGGTAATCCAGGACTACTTCTCACACCATGCCACCTATGAAGATTAGGAGACACAATATCCACAGCAGCTGGGGGGTAATATCCATCCCAGTCATCTTGATACATAAACATCGCTAAAGCAACCTGTCTTTGATTGGATGCACATACTGCCCCTCTTGCTTTCTCTCTTGCCTGATTTAAAGCGGGCAGAAGCATTGCGGCGAGGGTGCCGATGATGGCGATAACAACAAGTAGCTCGATTAAAGTGAACCCCGTTACTATTGGTAAAGGTCTTAAAATTTTTAATTTTTTCAGATTATACTTAACCGTTATAAATTGTTTCATCGTGATGAATAAGGTGTTATTCCAAATCATATAAACTATCGTCTTCAGACAAATCTCCCAAAGTAGAATCATTAATACTTACATTATGTTTTTCTCCTCTTGCCTCTACATGACCATCACAAAAATTCACATTTGCAAATCCGCTATGTCTGAAGTGAACATTTGGTCCATAATAGTAAACATCTAAAGGGGCACGAAGATAATTATTGGCAATCGTTTCATTCGTGAAAGTTGACCACAGAGCACTATCAGTCAGAAGAATTGTCCCAGAAGAGTTTCTTACTTGGGTCACTTTTACTGGAGCATCTGCCTGGGAAATTCCCCATGCGGCACAGTCGAAATATCCCCCCCCGATATGTGTGGCATTATAAGCATACCCGGTAAAAGGTCTATCAGCTGACGCCAAAGACATTCTTGAAGGACATTCAAATATCTTTTCTTCTTGCAAATAATCTCCAATAATGCCCAATCTATAATTAATCCAATCATCAGTAGCAAAATCCCATCCGATTTCAGATATGCAAGTAGAACAATATGTGGGAGAATAATAGCCATCGTTGTCTTGGGAATACAACATAAAAGCCATATACAACTGTCTTAAATTACTCTTACATATAGCTCCTCTTGCTTTTTCTCTTGCCTGATTTAAAGCGGGCAGAAGCATTGCGGCGAGGATGCCTATGATAGCGATAACAACCAACAGTTCTATTAGGGTAAAACCAGTCCCTATTAAATCTTGAATCCGGAATTTATCTATCCTTAAATTCATCATAACCTCCTCGTTTATGACTTATTGCAAAGACTTAACTTAGTTTGAGGAGGTTTTATAGATTTTTATACAAATAAAAATCACACCTTCTTTCCACGAAGAAAGTCTGCGATTTTTTCTTCTGGCGAATATCCTGACTTAAGGAATTAAACCTACTTGCTCTGACCTTCCCCTCCGACATAACATCGGAGAGTGGCTTACTTAAGAGCTTTCGTCCTCCTCTTACAGTAGCGGGACTGTCACCGATTTTCACGGTGTTCCTCACTCCGAAAGAAAATACTATATTTAATTGTGTGCAAATTATAACAGGAAAATTTTAATTGGTAAATTTACCTTTAGAGCTTTTATCTATAACCGCTTTTTAGTAAAAAAACTCCATTTTTGCTGATGCTAACTCAAGCCAGGAACCATTTGCACTTGACCATACCCCCCCACCTCCATTCGGAGGTATTAATCCTGTCACTACACTCTCATCTGCCGATATTAAAATTGTTGTTGTTGGGTATTGTAAAGATGACTTGGGTATATTTATACTTATTGTGCCTTCTTCTGCACCAACTGTAATGCCTGGTGGAGTTACAATATATCTTCCGCCCAATACTGCGATTGGGGCATCATTATAACATTGGATGGTTATTTGTGCCGATTCAATAAGTGCAACAAATTGTTCTTCGGTCATATATGCTGCTAAATTAAAAGTTAGATATGCTCTTCCTGCTCCAAGTGTCGCTCTCCACTCTGGCCATTCTGGGTTTTCTGGAGGAGCATCTCTATGCATCATCCCTCCCGCGCAATTTATTATTGTTCCACCCGTGTCATGCCAATCCACCATTCCATATCTTTCAACAACCCAATCCCAGGCCTGATTAAACGAGGAAAACCAAAAAGGCGACTGTCCGCCCTCACCCTTTATTTGTTTTCCTGACACTGATGCAGATATTGGTGCTATTTCTATAATTTCCACCTGCACCATAACATCCCCCATATTCCCTGCTTGGTCATAGGCTAAGATGTAGAGGGTGTATTCGCCAAGTCCAAAATCGTCAATAATCCAGTCTGCTTTATAAATACCACCGACTGCTTCTTTATGATCATCTATTTCTATTCTTTTACCGCCATCATTTCCTTCAAATATATCCGGTGTGTCATCAGGTTTACCAACCCAGAAATCAGCCATCCTAACTCCGGAACCATCACCACCACCATCTGCATTTACTTTTATAGTCACTACATCCTGACGACCTGGTCTATCGCAAACATAATATACACCGTTGCTATCAGGCTCTACCTGCTCATTATTCTGAAGTATGCTATCTAATTCTAATGTCTCTAATTCAGCAAAACTGCGTCCGGATAAAAGAGGAGAATTCATCTGATTTTTTGGAGTAAGTAAATGTCTCCATGGTAGTAAAGCAGTTTTAGGATTCCAAGTGTCTCCGGGCACTAAATCTACACCTGCCTGCTCATAACAATATTCTACTAATCCATCACACCTAAAAGAAACACCTGGACTTTTATAACCCCAAAAGAAGTGATATTTACAACCTAATTGGTTCTTAGCTGTATTCACTATTTGATTTCGTTGAAGATAAGTTAAATCCGCAGTATGAACTCCCCAGAATGTAGCTCCACGAGATAGAAAACTTGCTATATTACTCTTACCTACAAAAGGATAGCTTCCGCCAAGTGCTTCTACGGTAGCATATTGAGAGAGATTTTGCGGATTTGCTTCTTCTATTGGAGTAAGTGGAATAATTCTATTGCTAGGATCACCCCCAAATGCAAAGGGCCAACCATAAAAAACACCTGCATGTCCTTCATTTGCAGTCACAATATTTGCACCTTGATAATATATAGCATCTCCCTTCTCAAATACTACAGACTGACCATAAACTGCATAAAGAGAGAAGGATAAAAGATAAAGCCCTATTAAGAGGCAAAAATTCTTATTAAATTTCATCGTTATCTCTCTGATTGTTTTTCTCCGCTTGTGAAATGTTCTACAGCTTCCATTATGAACAAGTGGGTTTTCTTATCTAATGTTTTATCTTGGAGTGCAGATCGAAGTGCAGGGAGAGCTGGTTTGCCAACCGTATCTATAATACTCATTATAGGTATCACCATCCATCCTGCACCTTCATAATCTTCAATGACTTCACAGATTTCATCAGTCTTCTTGATCAAGTAAGGCGTTATTTCTGCGCCCTTTTCTGATGATAATTTCTGAACCTCGTTGTATAATTGAAGGTCAGCCTGAGAAGGATCTATCATAGAAGCTGACAATCTTTGAATTATCTCATCAACTTTCTTTTTTACATCAGAATTAATCTTAATTTCTTTTTCTCCCATTTTTATTTTGTTAATGGTTGTCAAAAGTTTTTCTTTGACTTTGTCGTCTTTCTCGGTTTCATTAATTTTCTCTAAGGCAGGCAAAGCTTTCTTATCCCTAAAGCTTCCTAAAATCAATATAGCTTGTCCTCTTATTTCAGGGTCATCACTGTCCAGAAGGTTAATTAAATCAGGGACAGCTTCTTTAGCTCTTAACAAACCAAGGGCTAAAATTGTATTAAGTATAATGTCTTCTTTTTCATCTTTATCTTGTATTATTTCTATTAACGCTGGAATTGTGTTCTCATTTCCCTTAAAAGCTAAAGTGGATATTATATCCGACCGCTTAGAATTAGATTTATCTTTAAGTTGTTCTATTAATTCATCGGAAGGCATTTGTTCTAATGAAAAAACTTCTTGATAATAGACAATACCTGATATAAATATTGCTATGAATATAATTATTATCAGGTTGTGTATTTTTCTCATGGCTGATACTCTACTCCTGTTAATTGTTCATATGCTTCCATTAATTTTTGTTTTCCCCATGGGTCTTGTTCGTCTTCTATTGCATCGGCTATTGGTTGGGCAGCACTCAAATCGCCTATTTGCGCCAATGCCTCTGCAGAATTTATTCTAAGGAGTCCTCCCCTGTCTAAAGCATTTATCAGAGTATCTACGGCGGAAAGGTCTTTTATCATTCCTAAAGCGATGGCAGCGTTGTCGGCTACGTAAAGACTACTATCTTCATTTACAGCTTCTATTAGAGCCGGAACTGCGTCGGAATGCTCAAGAGAACCAAGCCATAAAGCAGAACGTCCTCTAATTGTTTCATCCTCATCATTCTGCAGTGTATTTATAAATATATCTAGGGCTAATAGGGTTTTAAGATTAGATAATGCCTCACCGCAGCGGACACGAACTATTGCTTCTTCTTCCGTATTTTCTAAAAGGATAATGAGCGGAGTGATTGCTTCTTGCCTGCCCAGAAACCCCAATCCTAAAGCGGCAGAAGATTTTATATCTACATCGGGATTATTCAGAGCATTAAGTAAAGGAGCCAGAGCAGTATCGCTTCCTGTTGTTCCTAATACGTATGCCGCCTCTGCCCTGATATATGTGTCTTGATTTACATCTTCCAAGATTTCAATTAAGGCATCTGCGGAATCTGGGTCTTTTGCCTCTGCGATTATCTCTGCAATTATTCCGCGGAAGTCAAGGTCTTTTTCTTCATCTTGAAGAACTGCTGTCAACAGCGAAGTAGCCGCTGAGCCCTGTTTCATTAATTTGTCTGCATTTAAAGCTATCCCTTCTAAATCTCCTACATTATAAGCTGCTTCCAATAAGGATAAAAGATCTTCCACAGCGGGCGGTTGACCTTCGTCTGAAGGGTCTGCAGGGTCGCTTCCCTGATTTACTTCGTCTCCATCACTCACACTATCCCCATCAGAATCGGGATTATTGGGGTCGGTGCCATAGGCGTAGATTTCATATTCATCTGAGAGCCCATCACCATCCGTATCGGGATTGGTTGGGTCAGTGTTATATATATATTCCAATAAGTTGGTAACTTCGTCTTCGTCCGGGTCGCCATCTGCATCATCGGGATTGTATGGGTCAAGGCCATATAAAATCTCCCACCAATCGGGCATACCATCGTTATCACTATCAAGATTAGAATTATCCACATTTACAGTTATTTCTTTTTCATAATATAGGTGAGATTTACTGTGATAATTCATAACTTTTATTGTATAGGTTCCATTTTCTAAATCTTGGGTATTCCAGGTAAATTGATAAGGAGATGAAGAGTCATATCCTATCCATCCGCCGTTAACATAGCAGATGACGGCTCGCATATTGGCAGGGTCGCTTACTGAGGCTTGAATTGTAACTGTGCCGCTAACTTCTTGTCCATCTGTTAAATTATCTATATTTACTTCAGGATTTAGTGTGGCAGTATTATCTACAGTGACAGCAACCGAATTTTCGCATTTAATTTTGAATTTTAATCCTGAGTCACAAAAGTAGGAAATAACTTTTACGATATATGCGCCATCAGAGAAGTATTCGGTTGCCCAAGTCCTGCCGGCAGGTGAACTGAAGCTGGGGCCAAGATATTCATCGTTTACATAGAAATAAGTGGCTAATCTGGTCATCTCATCAGGATGACTGTGAGTTGCCTGGATGCGGATGGAACCCGAAACAGTATGAGATTCGGTGGGGTAAGTTATTGTTACAGAAGGGACATCGGGAGTTTCGTTATATACTGTAACATTAATAGGTACGGATTCTATATATTCTCCGAGAACTTTATGATAAGCTTTTGCCTTTAGAGTGTGGGTGCCGTTAGTGAAACGAATTGTGTTCCAGCTATATTCTAATGGTTCTGTTATATCCAAGCCAATCTGGCTACCGTCACAATATAGATACACATAATAGAAGTTTTCAAGGTCAACTGCGGTTACACTTATAATTACTGTATCTCCCACTGGAGAACCAGGGTCTATTACTTCCAGTGAGGGTTCTGTATCTGATGTCGCTATCTCTGAATCAATAAGCTGTTCATCGGGGGCGGTGGAAGGGGAAGAGATAATGAGCTCTTCATCTGCGGTGGTATTTATTTCCGAAATGACAGTTGGAGTAGTGGAATTTTCAAATTGCATAGGTATAGTTGGAGGTGGGGGTTCAGTAGTTTCGGATTCTATGGTGGGGGTTATTGTAAGCTTTTTAAGCACTGGATTAGTATCTTCTGTCTTGTTGAATGTAATAACGTTTGCGCCTTGAATATCTTCAATAATAGTATTAGTAGTTAAATTCGTAGCATTTGAGTCTGCTTGCCCTGAACCGTCCGCCATTGGTTCGGTAGCGGACTGGTGCAGGGTGGAAAGCAGAGTGATTGTTTTGCCGTTGAAATTGATATTGCCTTGGTATTTGCCTTGGAATACCATAATAATATCACCGTCGATAGATACATTTATTGCTTCTTGGATTGTTTCTACATCTGAAGGCACATTGATTGTGATATTTTGCTTGGGTATGCTTTTTTTATCTTGTGGGTCTGATTTGTGTAAAACTTCGCATGAATCGCTATAACCGTCTTTATCCGAATCTAAACTTGCGAGTTTGGCTGGAGTGGAAGAAACCTTGGCAGAATTTATGTTAGGAATACAAATCAGTCCGAATAAACTTAAAACTAAAATTAAAGCTTTCAACTTTCTTAGCATTCCGATTTCACTCTTCTTTCCGGGAGATTATACCATGTTTGTCAACCCCATTAGGAATACAATCTCAACAGAAAATCTAGTTTCCAACAAGATTATGAAGTTAATGGCAAGTAAATATAGTTTCCAATTCTCTAAATGGGGCCGATTAAAATTGACGTAAAAACTGTAAATTATTTTGATAAAAAAGACGTATATCGCCAACACCATATTTCAGCATTGCTATTCTTTCTACTCCCATACCAAAGGCAAATCCTGTATATTTTTTAGGATCATAATGTACTTTCTTAAAAACATTCGGATGAACCATACCTGCTCCGAGAACCTCAAGCCATCCTGTCCTTCCGCAAGTCGAACATCCTTTTCCGCCGCATATAATACAGGAAATAGCAACTTCAGCCGACGGCTCAGTAAACGGAAAAAATGACGGAACAAAACGCATCTTTATTTCCTTGCCAAACATTTGATGTATAAATTCCGACAAAACACCTTTCAAGTCGGTAAAATGTATATCCGTATCAACGGCTAAACCTTCTACCTGATGAAACATCGGAGAATGTGAAGCGTCTGGATTATCTCTTCTATAACATACGCCAGGCGAAATTATCCTTACAGGTGGTTTAGTTTTTTCCATTACTCTTATCTGCACCGGAGAAGTCTGGGTACGAAGCAAATATTTGCCGCCCAAAAGCTGAAAAGAATCCTGTTCGTCTCTTGCAGGATGCTCAGGTGGGAAATTTAAAGCTTCAAAATTATAATAATCAGTTTCTATTTCGGGCCCTGTAGCCACTTGAAATCCCAAAGGAGAAAAAATATCCACTATTTCTCGAATCGTTTTTGTTATGGGATGTTCTTTGCCAAGTGATAAAGGAAGACCCGGAAGAGTATGGTCAATAGAAACTTCTTTCCCCGTCTTCTGACCAAGATTATGCTTTATTTCCTCTAATCGAGCCTCAATGTCTTTGCGTAAAACATTTGCTTTCTGACCAACTAAAACACGTTCTTCCTGAATAAGTGTCCCCAAAGAACGAAGGACAGAGGTTAAACCGCTTTTTCTTCCTAAAAATTTAACTCTTAACTCTTCTAATGTCTTGCTGTCTTTGATAGTTTCAATCGAATCTAAAAATTCTTTCTTGATTTTTTCAAGTTCGTTTAACATATTTCATTTATCTTGTTGATTTTGTTGGCTAGCTATAAACTCTCAACCCTAAACTATAAACTATTTTGTCTAAGTATAACATCACAAATATCGCAGAAGCAAGAAAGGGGAAACAAGTTATAAGTCGTAAGTGATAAGTTTTAAGTAGTAACTTAGAACTTAAAACCTAAAACTTACAACTATCTTAAATTCTTAGCCCAAACTCACAGTGATTGTTTTGACCTATCCGCTACATGAGAGTAAAATTCTTTGTTCTTGCAACACCAACAAAATCAAAATTAAAAAATGGAGAAAGAAAATGGAATATAAGGCAAACTTATTGAAACTACTTAAGAAAGCGGACTGTTTCTCCGCTGTGGACAATGAAACACTGCGCTTGCTCGTGGATAGGATGAAACCAATAGTCTTCAATAAAGGTAAAAACATCTACCGCGAAGGAGAAAAAGGCGATAGTATGTTGGTTATAGAATCCGGCAAGGTAGAAGTTTTGAAAGAAGGCGAACAGGAAATTAAAATTCAAGTTGCTGTTTTGCAAAAGGGCGATATAGCCGGGGAAATGAGCTTATTTGGGAAAACAGTGCGCTCAGCAACACTTCATACTCGCACTAAAACCAAAGTATGGACGATTGACCATGCTACTTTTCAAAAACTACTCAACCAAAATAACAATCTTGCCAAAGGCCTGCTGGCGCATCTAAGTAAACATTTACATAGGGAAACATCTGTAGTGGCAAAATTACTTTCTAGTAATATTGACAAGCGTTTAAAAATAGCTTTTTTTGATTCAAAATCTTACATGGAAGAAATCTTCAAAAAACAGAACCGATACAATTATTCCATCCAGTTTTTCGAATCCCGCCTTTCACTAAAAACCGTTTCCCTGGCAGCCGGCTGTAAGATAGTTTGCGTGTTTGTAAATGATATTGTGAATAAGGGTGTAATTGAGGAACTTAAAGATATGGGAGTGGAGATGATAGCGCTGCGCTCTGCCGGATACAATAACGTTGATATAGAGGCATGTAAACAGTTCGGAATAACTGTAGCAAGAGTCCCCGCATATTCGCCATATGCTGTAGCTGAACACGCAGTAGCGTTAATGATGACACTTAACCGCAAGGTTCACCGCGCCAATAACCGTATCCGTGAAGGTAATTTTTCACTTGCCGGGCTGGTTGGTTTTGATATTCACGGCAAAACCGCAGGAATTATAGGTCCCGGCAAAATAGGAAAGTGCCTCATAAATATTCTCGCCGGGTTTGGATGCAAATTACTTGCTTATGCAAGACACCGAGATAAAGAACTTGAAAAACAAACAGGCGTGTGTTTTGTCCCATTGGACAAACTTTTGGCTGAATCCGACATCATCAGTCTTCATATACCGCTTACTCCAGAAACCCGCCATATAATCGACAAAAAAACAATCAAAAAAATGAAAAAGGGGGTCATGCTGATTAATACGGGAAGAGGCGCATTAATAGATACCAAAGCGCTCTTGGACGGATTAAAAAACGGAAAAATAGGTTATGCAGGATTAGATGTTTATGAGGATGAGCAGGATTACTTCTTTGAGGATTTTTCCAACCGTATACTAGTTGACGACATTCTTGCCCGCCTGACAACTTTCAATAATGTGATAGTCACAAGCCATCAAGGATTTCTTACCAAAGAAGCCCTTCAGAACATCGCCGATACCACGATAGAAAACATCAGAGAATACGAGAAGGGGAAACGAGGGGAAGAAGTAACAAATAGTATTTAATTTAGACTATAGACTAAAGACTTAAAACCTTTTGGAAAATGGTAACAGTCATAAAGTTGAGTCTCGTAACTGGTAATTCGTAAACCGTAACCCGTAATTTTCAAGATTACCAATTACCATTTACTAATTACCAATTGCCAGTTGTTAATTGATTGCCAATTTTCTGGTGGGGGAATATAATGGTGAAACAAAAGTGTGTTATTGTAAAAGTTAAAGATAATTATGATACCAAGTATTTTATTACTAGATTGTTCAAGTAGCTTAACTGAGAAACTTAAACACCAAGGTTTTGATGTCGATTCGGGTACGATTGGTTTTTGTAACGGAATAAGGAATTTGCCGTGTCAAGTATATGAGAAGGATGTATTTGTATATGATCCTCACTGTTTTGCAAGGAATGAACATGGTTGTATTTCAAGTAGTGATATTCACGACCTTACACCTGAATATAGCTTGAGTAATTTATCCAGACATATTTATCGTGGTGCCACCTTCCTTATTTTTATCAATCGGATAGTTGATGACTTAAAAAAACAAAATGAAGCTTATAATTGGATCCCATCTATACCTGGAATATTGTTTACAAAAGACTATAAACCACTTGCTGGTAATAGTATTAGTCTTCCTCAATAATCATTATCTTTCTCCCTTAGTTGTAAAAGACAGCTTAAAAATACCTATTTTGCAGACGATTAATGTTCCACTAAGAATAAGAGAAGGTGGGGCTCTTCTTTTTTATAATATGAACCGTGAGATTTTGGGTATCTCCCTAGAGATAGGAGACGGACAATTGATAATACTGCCTGAATATAAATCTAATGAAGAAATCATAGCTACTTTTCTTAATAGAGTGATACCGAAAATTTATGAGACCCAATCGAAGGTAAATATAATTGATCTTTTTTTATCTCTCGGAGAAGAAAAAATCAAGGAAGAAATGCAAAAATTAGAAAACGAACGAGAGATTCTGGATAAAAAATTTGAACCTGCCAAGGAAAAATTGGCTACAGCTACTCGTATTAAAATCCAAACCATAGAAAGTGACGATACGGCGAATTTAGTACTCAAATACCATGATAATGCTTTAAAACAGGATGATGTTGCTCTCTTTTATCTTTATAAAATCATTGAGGTTTTAGAAAAAAAATATGGCGGTGAGAAAGAAGCTAAAGATATTATAGGATGTAATACTGAATGGAATTTGATAGGGAAAGTTGCTAACGCAAGTTATGCTGATATTCGTCATGCTCCGAAACCAGGAGAAAAAATAAAAGAATGGAGCTCAGAAGACATTAAGGCTTGTTTTGAAGGTGTTGTAAAAATTATCCAAGTGTATCTTAAGACTCTATTCTAATTCTTGTTTTAACTTTTAACTTGTGGTTTTACCTTTTTACTTCTAACTTTTTACTTCCAGAGTCATCCTTAACTCGCCTTAGCAGGTTTTACGGTAATATGTTTCTTCGCAATTTCAACTAATGCAGAGAATGATTCTGGAGCGTTGACTGCCATTTCTGCCAGCATTTTTCTGTTTATTTCGACATTGGCTTTGGCTAAGCCGTCAATCAACTGCGAATAGGTTATGCCCTGGCTTCTTGTAGCGGCATTTATTCTCTGTATCCACAAACTGCGGAAGTTTCTCTTTTTTGTTCTTCTGTCTCTATAGGCATAGACAAGTCCTTTTTGAACAGCATCCTTTGCCACGGTATAGAGTTTACTTCTGCCGGCAACATATCCCTTTGCTTTGCCTAATATTCTTCTTCTTTTTTTCTTTTTTATTGTTCCTCTTTTTACTCTAGACATCTTTACTCCTCACCCTGTTCGTAATCAGATAACAAAAACCAGATTTTTCTGTCCTCTGTTTTCTGACATCTGTCCTTATTTATAAGGTATCAGCTCTTTTATTCTTTTATGGTCTGACGCATCAACTGTATCTTTTTGCGCTAATCTTCTTTTCTGCGTTGTACCTTTACTGCTTAAAAAGTGTCGTTTTCCTGCTTTGTTTCTTATTATTTTTCCGGAAGCAGAACGACGAAACCTTTTAGCCGCCGATTTCTTTGTTTTCAGTTTTGGCATTTTTCTCTTTCTTAACTTCTATAGGCGCAAGAACCATCATTAGTGCTTTGCCTAACATATAAGAAGGTTTTGCAACTTTACTTATATCTTCCATCCCTTTCTGTATTTTCGCGAGAAGCTGACTACCTCTTTCCTTACGAGCCATCTCTCCTCTTCTAAATCGCACTACTATTTTCGCTTTATGCCCATCCTCAAGAAACTCTCTGATGTGTTTTGCTTTTACTTCAAAATCGTGCTCGCCGATGGAAGGCCTAAAAACCATTTCCTTCATCTGCTGTACTCTCTGTTGTTTCTTCTGGTTTTTCTCTCTCTTTTGTTGTTCGTATTTATATTTTCCGAAATCTATTATTCTGCATACCGGCGGTTTAGCTTCCGGAGCCACTTCCACAAGGTCTAATTCCAACTCTTTAGCAATATATAAAGCACGATTTAACGGCATAACGCCTATCTGTTTGCTATCGGGTCCTACTACTCTAACCGTTTCTGCCCTAATCCATCTATTTATTCGAACTCTTTGTGTTTTTGCTTGCAAGGTTTTCTTTAAGATTTACTTTCTAAGACCAAGTTTTTTAAGCGTTTCCAAATATCGGGCTTCGGACTCTTTTTTTAAATAATTTAGTAAAGCTCTTCTTTTACCGACCAATTGCAGTAATCCTCTTTTGGATGTGCGGTCATGTTTAAATTTCGCAAGATGCTGCGAAAGAGTGTTTATTCTCTGTGTAATAATTGCTATTTGCACCTCCGGCGAACCTGTATTTTTAGGGTCTTTACCGAATTCTTCAACTATTTTCGCTTTATCTTCCTTAGTAAAAGGCATAATTAAAAACTCCTTATTAAATTATTAGGGTGGAATTATATCATAATCTATTTAATTTCTCCAAAATCAATTCCAGTTTCTTTTTTAGTTCTTTACTTTCCGTTATACTTCTACCCATAACTAAATAATCCGCTCCGCGTTTTATTGCATCTTCAACGGCAATTATTCTTTCTTGGTCGTCTGAAGGTAGCTTCTCCAGTCTTACTCCCGGGGTAACAATGATAAAATTCTCTTTTGTATTATCTCTTATCAAACTTATCTCTTCACCGGAACAAACTATTCCGCCCAAACCACACTCTTCGCTAATTTTGGCAAGTTTTAGAACCTGCTGTTTCATCGGCAAAGAAAAACCCATTTCCTTTAGTTTTTCTTCATCTAAACTCGTAAGGATGGTAACGCCCAAAAGTATCGGTGTCCTGCCCTTTCCTTCCGAAGATAACGTTTTAACTTTTTTTACAACTTGCTCAAGCATCATTCTGCCGCCCAAAGAATGCAGAGTCAACATATAAACCTTTTCATTAAAAGCCACTTCTACCGCATTTGATATAACACTTGGGATATCATGGAATTTTAAGTCAAGGAAAACTTCTGCGCCCTTATCTTGAATCATATGGATAATATCCATTCCTTCTTTTAAGAAAAGTTGATGTCCGATTTTGAAAATGGAAACATATTCGACTAAATCTTCTACTAAGCGCTGTGCCTCTTTTCTCGTAAAAACATCCAAAGCTACTATTATCGGTTTATCTTTTCTCATTTTTTAGGAAATAACGGTTTTTCTTTTTTTATTTTCTTATTCGGCAAAAGAGTTATTAAATTTTCTTTAATTGAAAAAGCCGATGGAACTTCAAGTCCAAGCTGTCTAAATATGACTTCGCTCGTGTTCGGCAAGAAGGGATATATCAATATTGCAATCGTTGCAAGTCGTTGCGCCAAATAATAAAGAAGTGTATTTAAAGAATCGGTATCTTTTTGTTTTGCCAAATTCCAGGGAGCGTATTCTTCTATAATCCGGTTGGTTTCCCGTATCAAATTCATTATATTGACCAATACCTTGGAAAATTCCGCAGCTTCGATTTCCCGATTGCGAATATTCAATTGTGCGGATAAATCTAATTTTATAGATTTTATTTTAATATTGTTTGCTTCATCATTTGCAGCTGGAATTTTCCCCTCGCAATATTTTTCTATCATCGTCAATATGCGCAAAACCAAATTGCCCAAATCATTTGCAAGGTCATTATTATAACGTTCTTCAAGTCTCCTGATAGAAAAATCTCCGTCGTGGTCAAAAGGGAATTCAGTTAAAAGAAAGTATCGCAAAGTATCTGCTCCGTATTCCTCCACTAAAGGCAAAGGGTCTATCATATTGCCCAATGACTTGCTCATCTTTTGCCCTTCAACGGTAAAAAAACCGTGGACAAAAAGTTTTTTGGGCGTTTTTTCTCCAACCGCCAAAAGCATCGCGGGCCAGATAACCGCATGAAACCAACATATATCTTTAGCCATTAAATGCACATCCGCAGGCCACCACTTTGAGAAATTCTTGCTGTCATCGGCATATCCTATAGACGATATATAGTTTATTAAAGCGTCTATCCAGACATAGATTGTCTGAGAATCATCAAACGGAAGATTTATTCCCCACTGAACGGTTTGCCTGGAAATGCTAATATCTTCTATCCCCAAAATCAACTTACTTAAAACTTCTTTTTTAAGCGCAATAGGGAGTATTTCTATTGTGTCATTTTCTATCAATTCTATAAGTTTATCTCTATAATCGCTTAGTTTAAAGAAATAATTTTCCTCTTTTAGTAATTCCGGCTCTGTTAAATGCAGAGGACATTTACCTTCTACTATGTCATTTTTTTGTAGAAATTTTTCGCATCCTCGACAATAAAGCCCTTCATATTTGCCTTTGTATATCAGACCGTTTTCATGAAGGTTACTTAAGAATTTTTTTACCGCGTCTTCATGCTTTTTATCGGTAGTGCGGATAAAATAATCATAAGATATATTTAGCTTATCCCATACATATCTGAACTTTGCGGAAATTTCGTCGCAGAACTCTTTTGGGGTTTTTCCAACAGCTTCAGATGCCTTGGCTATTTTCTCTCCATGCTCATCTGTTCCCGTTAGGAAAAATACCTCTTTACCTTCTTGACGAGCAGAACGCGCTAAAACATCAGCCGCAATTGTGGTATAGCTATGCCCTACATGCGGAATGCTATTTACATAATAAATAGGTGTAGTGACGTAAAATTTGCCCGGATTATTATTTGCTTTCATAGGTTAGGCAAACTATAAATTGGTCTGTTATTTCAGATGTTAAACTTGCTCTTTCTCCAGACGGTATAAGTCTCACCGAGGTGGAAATATTCTTAATTTCAATTTTCTCTTTTTCAATCCATTTATTTATAATTTGTTCAAGTTCTTCAAGACCTTCTCCTGTAGCTGAACTCATGAAAATTTTAACTTTTTGCATAACAATCCCCCTTTATTTAAAAAGTTTTTTCTGCTCCTTTGATTTTGCTTTAACAATTCCCAAGCATTCATAACATAACGGCGTGGCTTCTCTTCCCTGCGCGGTTCTTTTTATAAGACCCTGCTGAATAAGATAAGCTTCACATACTTCTTGGAGAGTATCTTCTTCTTCGCCCAAAGATATCGCCAATGTCTTTATTCCCACAGGCCCACCGTTAAACTTTTCCACCAATGTTTTAAGCAAAAGTTTATCCATTTCGTCAAGACCATATTCATCTACACCCAGAAGTTCCAACGCTTTTGCTGTAATATCTTTATTAATAACACCGTTAGCCTTTACTTGAGCGTAATCTCTTACTCTACGAAGAAGTCTATTTGCTATTCTAGGAGTGCCCCGGCTTCTTGAGGCCAATTCCCAGGCTCCTTCTTCATCTATTTCAATATTCAAAATTCTGGCAGACCTTTTTACTATCTGAGCAAGTTCGCCGGCATTATAGAAACCTATGCGAATTATCATCCCAAATCTTGCCCTCAAAGGAGAAGTAATAAGCCCCGTGCGAGTGGTTGCTCCTATTAAAGTATAATGCGGAAGTTCAAGTTTTATAGCGCGCGCCGAGGGGCCCTTACCAACCATTATGTCTAACTTATAATCTTCCATAGCCGAATAAAGCACTTCTTCTACCGTATGAGGCAACCGGTGTATCTCGTCTACGAAAAGAACTTCCTTTTCCTTCAAACGCGACAAAAGTGCCGACAAGTCTACGGGTCTTTCTATAACGGGACCGGATGTCGAATTAATATTAACACCTAAATCTCTTGAGACTATATTGGCAAGAGTGGTTTTTCCTAATCCCGGAGGCCCGTGAAAAAGAATATGGTCAAGAGCTTCCCCTCTATCTTTTGCCGCCTTTATAAATATGGACAGCTGCTCCTTAATCTTTCCCTGTCCCGCAAAATCCTTCCAAGATGCAGGTCGCAGTTCATTATCCAGTTCTTTGTCTTCAAGCGTAGGTTTCGGATTTATAACTCTTTCTTTTGCCATTTTATAAGTGTTTTAAAGAATATTTAATAAGTTCTTCCAAAGACGGCTTTTTGTCTTTAATAGTTATATATGAAGTTTTTATAGATAAAAGCGCCTCTTTTTTACTGCAACCCAAAGATATAAGCGCGCGTACCGCTTCTTCTATAAGCGATGATTCCGCTTCATTTAATCCTTCTGTCTTGTCCAATATCCCTCCCACAGAAGAAATCTTTTCTTTAAGCTCTATAACCATTCTTTGGGCGGTCTTTTTCCCGACCCCGGGTATAGCGTCAAGTCTATTAAAATCGTCTTGGATTATTGCTTTTTTAAATTCATCTGATGAAATGGAAGATAAAATACCCAATGCTAATTGCGGACCTATCAAAGTAACAGAAATCAACATTTTAAAAGTTTTAATCTCCTCTTCCGTCTTAAACCCATAAAGACGCATCATATCTTCTCTGACATGAAGATAAGTAAAAAGACTAATATCTACACCTATTTCTCCCAAGGAATTATATGTAGAAACGGGAATATTTAATCCGAAGCCCACCCCATTAACATCTACTCTGATATAAGTCGGAGATTTGTAAGCGAGTTTACCTCGCAAGGAATCTATCATAGTTTATCTTATTAAAGATTGAAAATTACAGATTAAAAATTCTTAGAATCTTCAATCTTAAATTTTAAATGTTGTTTTTTATTTTATTATCCCAATCCATAGAATTCATGCAACAAATAGCCACACCCAAAGCATCTGAAATATCAACACGCTTGAATTCTACATTCAAAGATAACATTCTTTTCACCATATCCTGTACCTGCTGTTTTTCAGCTCTACCATATCCGGTAACCGCTTGTTTTACAGCAAGAACGGAATAACCAAAAACCCTAAGCCCCTTTTTTATTCCCACCAACCCAACTACTCCCACAATTTGTCCGATTTTCAAACCTGCGTTAGGGTTTCTGGAAATGAAAGGTTCTTCTACCGCAATACTGCCAGGCTTAAACTTTTTTATTAACTGAACAACTTTATCATAGATTTTTTCCAGATACAAAGGATATGACTCAGGATAAGTATTTTCAATTATTCCATAGTCAATAGTCGTAAGTTTTGAATTATTATCTTTCGTAATTATTCCGTAACCACTTACTTTTATGCCGGGGTCAAAACCAAGAACAATAGGATTCATATGTTTTTATCCAAATTAGAAGATATTTTGTAGAAGATTACCGCAAAAACTTCCTCTTTATTTTCCCGCAAAATTATTTTTTGAATAATTCTAACTGCGGTTTTTTAAATAGTTTATAGTGTTTCAATATTCTTAAAAGTTCCAAAGTATCGTTGTAGTAATTTTTATTACTCTTGATATTCTCTATAAGCCAGGCAAGCATAGCAGGGAAAGTTATCAGATGGTCTACACCTTTTGCCTTGAGAAGTTTTTCTGATTTGTCACGCATATCTTTATTAGTGGGTAGATTGGAAATCACCAAAATTTTCTTAAAATCAGCTGTTTTTAATGTTTTTTGGGCTTCTTTTAGATTTTCAGAACTTAAGAAATCAATCAGTCCCTCGTCTTTTTGAATAACAGAAGGGTAAAATTTATCGGTATGCCAGGGTTCAATCCTTATTATCGCGTTATGGACTAACTTAGCAGATTCGCCGTCTAATACAAATTCTGTCAATTCTTTAGTTTGATTTGTATTGAGGTTTACAACAAAAAAGTCTACTCCCCTTCTGGATGTTTTACCCTTAGGAACAAATTTGAGATTAGCTTTGACTATAAATCCCGATATCTCAAAAAACTCTCTAACTAAGAATTCGTTTATATTGCCCATTTCGATAGTATTTTAGCATATTCTGACTCAATTTTTACCAACAGATTTATAGTATAATATTGACATGGAAAATTTATGGGCACCTTGGAGAGGCAAATACGTAGCAAATGTAGGAAAGATAAAAGGTTGTTTCCTGTGTCAACATTTAAAATTAAAAGATACGAGGAAAAGTTTGATACTTTATAAGGGAAAACACTCTTTTATAATTTTAAATAAGTTTCCTTATAACAACGGGCATCTTATGATAGTCCCTATCAAGCACATAAAAAATTTAGAAGATTTAGGCGATGAGGAATTAAATGAAATTTTTTTGCTTGCCAGAAGAATAATTCCGATATTGAAGAAAGTGTATCATCCGCAAGGTTTTAATATTGGCATGAATCTTGGGGTATGTGCGGGAACAAGTGTGGCAGAGCATATGCATCTGCATATAGTTCCCCGATGGGAAGGGGATACGAATTATATGCCCGTTATAGGTGGAACTAAAATTATCCCCGAATCTTTGGAGGAAAGTTATAGGAAAATTAAGAGCGAAATACAAAATAGTTGGAACAAAAAATCTAAATAAAAGGTAGGAATTTCTCAATAATCCCCAAATTATCCGCACATCTTTATGCCTTCCCAAAAGGACTTATACGGCTTGCGGCATGGGAAAAGAGAATGTATCGGAGAAAGACCCCGCTCAGCGCATTAATTAATCGTATTTAGTATAATCTAAATCCTAATGGAACTCACTATATGCCTCTTTGGTCGGATAAAAACTTTCGATTTCCACCTTAAACCCCCATTCATACCCGTGCTGTGACACCTTGAGCAATAGAATATTGTTTCCGCTCTTCAGGGTTGGTTTCACCACATCAGGTTCATGAGCTATTGACCGACCTACATCCATTGAATGAATCTTTTCGCCATTGAGCCAGACCTCAACTCCATCATCAGAGTTTATTTTAAGAACCACTTCCTGTTCTCTTTCGGAATGCAAGTAAGTGACAGCGTAGACAATTTTATCGTCAAATTTGAAGTACTTTATCAAATTGACAATGTTGTCCTCATTGATTTCAGCTTTTTGCCACTGAATGTCCCTGTAGTCAGCTCCCTTATAACTAACTGATAGATCGATTTGACCTTCTTCCGGCCCGTATTTCTGTTCGGAAAGTTTTTTATTTTTGTCAAACTCAAAAGGTCCGACAATGTTCCATTTGCTTAAATGACCACCTTTCCCAGCAGTAGTTTTGTAGAGTGATATAGGATAGCCTTTTATTTTGAAGTCTATCTGCATTATTTGACTGTTGTGCGCCCCTACCCATGGTGGCTTGGGAAAAAAAGGAATCTCCGGAATACAAAATGAAGAAGGCTTTCTTACCTTATAATCCTGAGAAAATATTACCTTTTTCCCCTCGCCGATATAATCAGTGATTGTAACACCGAAGGTATTGCCATCAATCAAGTCAGAGCCATTGTAAAGACAAGTCCTCTCCGGCCCTTTATAAAGATATTCCGTCTTGCTCTTTTTCACGCCAATCCCAGCTATGGCCAGCAAAGTCTCAAGAACAGCATCGTTGGGATTATTTTGTTGCGCATACTGAACTATGATATCCTGTGAAGATTGATTAGTTGTCTTTCCCAGTAAGCCCTGCAAACGACGTGAAGCGGCTCTATGTCGAAAGTCATCGAAATTTGCCTCCTCAACCTTAACTTTTACCGTGACTGGCTGGCTGACGGACCGAATGGGAACTTTAATCCGATTAGTATAGGTCTTTTCGTCATATATAATACGAGTTGACTTGCCGTTGATTTTGACAGTTTCAGCCTTGCGAGTGCAAGGTAGTTCAATAATGTAAGACCGAGATTTTACCTGTCCATTATAGCTGCCCTTTACCGGACTCACTTTAACGGTGACGATATTCCCTTTACGCATATAGCTTAGGGTGGTAAGGGCATAATTGTCCTTTAGGTAATCCTTCGTGAAGCCATCATCCTCATAAAGCGAATAATTCCCGGTTTTACCATCCTCTCCGGGATAACAACGGATAACCAGTTCCTTCAATGGCTCAGTCGTCATACGGGAAGTATAGGACTGATTGGGAATAGGCATCCCTCCCTTTGCGTAGAACGGGAACTCATTAATGTCCGCGGCAACGATTACTTCCTTATTACCCGAATATCTCTCGCCTGTAAACCAGTTGTACCACATGCCTTCAGGGAACCAGACCGTTTGCGTGGCAACTTTATTTGGTCCTGCTCCAAGTGATACGATTGGCGCAACCAAAAATGTATCGCCAAAGAAATACTGATGAGGATTACAATAAGCTTTTTCCTCCTCAGGATACTCAAGATACATCGGTCGGTTAAGAGGTAATGATTCTCTGTGAGATTGCCAGACACTGGAATAGATATAGGGAAATAAGAGTGAACGCAGATGAAAGGCAATGCGCATAGAATCTTCTGCCTGTTCACTATATTTCCATGGTCTGCGGTCTAATTCTGGGGAACGGGTTGAATGCGAACGCAAAGCAGCAGTGGTAGAGCCAAACTGTACCCAGCGCGTATAAGATTCCTCATTGCGAGAGCCCCAATGCCCTCCGATGTCATGAGACCAGAAGAAACAACCGACATTCCCGGCGGTGGAGGTAAACGGCACTTCAAATGCCAACATTGACCAGCTAGTATCCGCATCGCCAGAAAAATGAATTGGGTACCGATGGTCGCCCCAGCCTGCCCAACGGCTAAAAGACTGTCCCCGTTGATTATTCTTGCCCGTATGCTGATAGTAGAAGTGATTTAACCATGCCAGATTGCTTAAACTCGGAATACTTCGGGTAAATGGATACTGCTGCCAATCAAGCCACCAGAAATCCACACCCTTTTTCTCCAGCGGCACGTGCGTGTGTTCAAAAAGCGACTCCAGATACTTTTTATCGCCCGCATCAAAGGGTAGCCATTCATTCGTGGAAGGGTCCTTACCCAGGGCTTCCATAAATTCCTCATAAGTGTCTTCGTGCGGACCAACACCATCAGCGGGATGGACATTTAAGGTTACAAAGAGTTTATGTTCGTGGAACCACTTCAGCAAATCCTCAAAATCGGGTAGCAATTCACGGTTCACTGACCATCCGGTCCATCCAGCCCGGTGCCAGTCCATATCCAGGACCATCACATCCAGCGGGAAATCCTGCTGGCGGTATTCTTCTACAATCTGGCGGTAATCCTCAGAACTATAGGGCCAATAGCGGGAATACCATGCGCCCAACACATATTTACGCGGCATCGGCACCTCTCCCGCAATCCTGGTGAAGACCTTAAGTGCAGCCTTATAATCATCGCCGTAACCAAACAAATACCAGTCGGTTCCACTGTCTTGCGGACGGGCTTCTATCCAGTCATCGGTGAAGAGACAGCTCTGGGAATCATCCAGCAAATACCAGCCGTCCCTGGCAAGCAGTCCATCGCCAAGGTCAACCGGGCCTCTCACTCCGTCCAGGGTGCGAATGGTGCCGCCAAGATTCTGTTGGTTTTGTTTCCCCGGGACCCACTCTATGGTCTCTTTCCCCTTCTTAATGTAGGCTTTCAGATTCTGAGGATTAAAGGGATTGCCATCAGGAGAGTAGATGAGTTCGAGCTTGCCAGTATCAATTATAGTCTTATTGCCTTGCTGGAGTATTTTAAAATCCTTAAACGCCGCCTTGCGGTTGATGGCAAATGTGGACCTGGCATCAATAAATTTGGCGGTCTTGGAATATTCCATTCGGATGCATTCTGGAGCGATTACCGTGAAGCGTGCTTCGCCCACGACGATTTTAGTTTCCCCCTGCCTTTCGTAATGGAGGGACTCTTGGGCACATGAGACGAGAGACCCCAATCTCAAGAATGTTGCGAAGAGCACCACACCAATGTGAAATAGGGTGTACTTTGACATACCTGTCGGTCTTGCATTGAAAGCCTCCTTGTATTTTCCCAACTTTATTATATAAGCTGACATTTCCACTATTAGACCAACAACACTGACGGATTAAACGCCCGTTAACACAACCAGGCCTTTCAATTCCACGATAATATCAAAATCTTTCTAGAAATTTGTTGCCAAATTAACCAAAATCCAAATTATTGACTTTATCCATTAAACCAATATCAGATGCTCTTCTTTAATATTTGGAATCCTGGGATAAACTCTATTTTCTTATTTTTAACTGTGGGATATGCAATTCCTGCCCCGCATATATAAGATTAGGATTTTCGAGTTTGTCTTGGTTAGCTCTATAAATAAGAGGCCATTTGTTAGCATCGTTATATTCTTTTCTTGCAATTTTCCAAAGCGAATCATTTTTCTGCACGATATAAGTTGTCCCGCCGCGTATCTCGAAATTTTCTTTATATGCCGCCAATTGTGTTTCTATCTGGGAAAGATAATATTCAAGTTCTTCTGTCTGTTCTTTTTGGAGCTGAACTGTTTTCAGGGACTGTGAAATTTCGTTTTTCAGCATTTGAAGTTCTGTTTCGGTAAGCATTTGCGGCGCAACAGCCATTTGCGGAATTTCGGTTCCCGGAGGCGTTCCCACTATATAACCCCCAACTCCAATACCCCGATTTCCCCATATATCTGTATCATCGGATTGATAATACCTGGCTCTCCAGCCGAATTCCTGCAACCTCGCCCTTATTTTCAGTATGAGATTTTCTTGTTCTTCAGTCTGTGTTGCCGCAAAAACCGTTACACATATAAAAACAGAAACAAAAGCAACCAATAATATTTTTAAAATTCCGCTTTTCATAATCTTTCCTCCTTTTTATATTGAAAAATTCAAAAGTCTTTTAATTTTAAGTTCTCCCGCTTTGTTCGCCTCTCAGCAAGGCGGATAGTCTAAATAAAAATATCGCAAATTACATATACGCAAACGCCTTTTTGCATTATACCTCTTTCATTAGACAAGTCAACAAGATTACGTTCGCCTGTTTTTTTCCCAACGCAAAAGCTCTGTTACTTGAGAAAGCGTGCTGCCTTCTTTGATTTCTTTGCGGACTCTGTTTTCCTTTTCCAACACATCCATTGCGCGATTAGCTATTTCGGTGGCTTTTAATTGAGGAACTACTACTACTCCGTCATCATCTCCTATTATCCAGTCCCCCGGAAAAACTTTTACTGTGCCTACTTCAACGCCAACTCCTATTTCTCCGAATCCTTTCGGTTCGCCTGCCTGTGGAGTAATTATTTTTGCAAATGCCGAAAATTTAAACTTTTTTATTTCCGGGACATCTCTTATTGCCCCGTCTATCACCACGCCTGCAATGCCTTTTTGCTTAGCGCTCCATGATGCAAGTTCTCCCCATACCGCAGGACCAACCCCACCACAATCAATTACTATAACATCTCCCTTTTCCGCTTTATCTATTGCTTCCACCGGTTTTGCCCAATCACCCGGGTACGTTCTTACCGTAAAAACTTTCCCTACCAATTTAATATTTTCCAGTATAGGTCTTATATCTCTGCAATAACCGCCCCTATGAAGCGCATCGGATATATTGGAAGTAGATACTTTAAAAAAAATATCTTTTATGTCCTCCCCGCTAATTCTTTTATATAGAGATGTTTTTACAGGTTTTTTATCTTTTATACTTTTTTTAATAATCCGTGTCGCTTCTTTTGCATTTTCAGATTTTGTTATTGCTCCTCCGACAATTATTATAGAAGCACCTGCTTGGACTGCCTTAGAAGCAGTTTCGCTGTTTATTCCGCCAGCAACCGCAATAGGTATATTTACTGCCTTGCTGATTTTTCCCAAATCTTTAAAAGGGTCTTTTCCCCTCATTTGCGCATCAATGGGAGTGTGTATACACAAATAATCTGCGCCCCAACTTTCAACTTGTTTTGCTCTTTTTACCAAATCTTCTACTTCAAGAAGGTCAACCATGATTTTAGCGCCATAATTCCTGCCTGCTTCAATGCACTCTTTTATGGTACTGTCAGAAATTCCACCGAGCACACAAACGATATCCGCCCCTGATTTAGCCGCAACTTCGACTTCGGCTCTACCCGTATCCGCGATTTTCATATCTGCGATTATGGTGTAATTCGGAAATTCTTTTCTTAGAGTTCTAACCGCATCCATCCCTTCACTTTTTATAAGAAGAGTTCCCGCCTCAAGCCAATCAGCTCCGCCTCCAACCGCTTCATGAGCAAGTTTTACGGCTCTTTTTAATTCAATAAAATCAAGCGCAACTTGTATTATAGGTTTCATTGTAGTGTGATTTTACAATACTAAGAACTTTTGTCAAAATGAAGATATTGCATTTTGAAATTTAAATAGGTAAATTACAATTATTAAATTAAGGAGGTCATTAATGATTAAAGAAATTATAATACCGAAATTGGGAGAAACAATTAAAGAAGCAGCTATCGATAAATGGCGCAAAAAAGAAGGCGACAAAGTAACAAAAGGCGAAGTCCTGGTTGAAATTATGACCGACAAAGCAGTTTTAGAAGTTGAATCTTTGTATGACGGATTCTTAAGGGAAATATTAAAAAAAGAGGGTGATACTGTCCCTGTTTTGAGTGTTATAGGATACATTGCGGATAGTATGGATGAGGAAATAACTGAAGTTGGAAAAACAGAAGAAAAAAGCGATTCTCAGTCAGAACATACGTTCTCCTGTCCGTTGAATGTAAAGAAAGTAAAAAACACCTGATACTAGATTCTGCCTGCCCGCCAAGATTTAGCAGGCGGGGATTCTCGTTAAAGATTTATTTTTAATATTTTTTACTAGTATCAAGAGTTTGATTCCCATCCAATATCATAATCCGTAGAAGCTGGAACATTTCCCCTCTTTGCTCTCGGAGTTCCGAAGTCATTCTGCATGTTGGGTCCAAAACTGTAAAGCTTGAAACCGCCAATATAACTGGAATATTTAAGACTTTCACTGTTGAATGGGTCAATAGGAATTTCCTTTAAAAATTTAGGTGCTAATTTACCTAATATTTCCGGATAATTTCCATTTTTTGCCTTATAGATTTTCAAAGCAAGTCCAACATCTATTGGAAGTGCAGTATTGCGGTAGTATGATAACATATCATCTCAATTGAATTATATTGGTGGATATAATTTTTGCACCTGCGAATAAAAAGGTGAAATTTTATTGAAGGGGAGCCTTGGGTTGTATTTCCCTAACCACCTCACGGACTTGAATAAGAACATAGAATATCGGTGTTAAAGGAGGACTATGCTTAAAAGAAGAAATAGATTTAGAATTATAAGTTGTGCACTTGCAATATTTTTCTTAGTCGCTGCATCAATAATTGCAGAGGCAGCCAATCAAGGGGTATTCTATGAAATTTTTGTCCGCTCTTTTTACGACTCTGACAGCGATGGTATAGGCGATTTTAATGGTTTAATTGAAAAATTGGATTATCTAAATGACGGAAATCCCCAAACACTTACAGACTTAGAAATTAAAGGGATATGGCTTATGCCGACACTGGAATCGCCAAGCTACCACGGATACGATGTTGTTGATTACTACAAAATAGAAAGTGATTATGGAACCGAAGAGGATTTCAATAAATTTGTAGCTGAAGCTCACAAAAGAGGGATAAGCGTAATAATAGATTTAGTCTTAAATCACACCTCCTCAAGACATCGCTGGTTTGCGGATTCTTGCAGGGCAAGAAAAAGTAAAAAAAAGACGAAAGGGTTGCCTTCGGATGTGCTAGCGAAGGCAGACTGGTACGTATGGAAAGACACTATGCCGCAAGGGTGGTGGAAGCCCTGGGGAGGCGGCGAGTCAAAAGATGTGTGGCATTACAAAAAAGGCTCTTATTATTATTCGGCTTTTTCCGTCGATATGCCAGATTTGAATTATAAAAATAGAGAAGTAATAGAAGAGATGAAACGAATTATAAGGTATTGGCTTAATAAAGGAATAGATGGATTTAGATTAGACGCAGTCAGGTATTTAATAGAAGAGAGCGGGGGAGTATCGGGTCAGGCGGATTTAAAACAGACCCACAAAGTTTTAACGGAACTTGCAAGCTATGCAAAGAGTATAAATAAAGACTGTATATTAATAGGCGAAGTTTGGGCTGACAATAAAATTGTCTCGGAATATTATGGGGAAGGCAACGAGTTAAACCATGCTTTCAATTTTGATTTGGCTGCTGCAATAATAAATTCTATAAAATCCAATGATTATAGAGAAATCGAGAATGTTTTAAATAAAATGAATTGCTATAATGCGCCCATAAATTTTTATTCGCCTTTTCTTACCAACCATGACCAGAATAGAATCGCTTCAGAATTAAATGGGGATGAACAAAAGTTAAAACTTGCAGCAAGCTTATTATTATCAGTGAAAGGCACTCCTCCTTTTATCTATTACGGTGAAGAAATAGGCATGACAGGCAGGGGGCAGCATAGGAGAATACGAATACCTATGCAATGGGATGATACTGAAAACGGCGGCTTTACTAAAGGTAAGCCGTGGGAAAAATTACAGGATAATTTCATAAGTATCAATGTCAGTTCTCAGGAACTTAAAGAAGACTCGCTGCTTAACCATTACAAGAAATTCATTAGAATAAGAAATAAATACGGGGAATTGATAGATAATGGCGAAATAAGGTCGGTAGGCGCTAATAACGATAAAATCTACGCATATATTTATACTAATGATGATAGAGGTTTATTATTTATCCACAATTTTGATGATAAAGAGGCAAAAGATATTAAATTGAATCTCTACGATGCAGGAATTAAAAGTGGAAAATATGAGGCAGTAAATTTATTAAGTGCCAATAAAAAAATGGAAGATGTCACCGAAGAAAATATGCATGAGTATGAAATAATTTCCTTAGGGAGGTATGAGAGTTTAGTCTTAGATGTAATAAAAAAGTAAATCGGTTATGTTCAACAACTTCAAGTCCTCTTAATTTGTTCTTTAATTTATGCCATGGCGATAGCGGCTTGAAACGGTATTACAAGAGATATTTAACGCTTTAGCAATATCTTCAAATGTCATATCTTGAAAAATCTTCATGTTGATGACTTCTCTTTGTTGCGGGGGGGGGTAAATAGAATCGAGCATTTAGAATCCAGTATCTAGCATCAAGAGCCAGATTCCCAGACAATATCATAATCCTTATTAGCTGGAGCATCCTGCTCTTTTGCTCTCGGTGTCCCATAATCATCCCGCATGTTAGGACCCAAGCTGTAAAGCTTGAATCCACCGATGTAACGGGAATATATGAGACCTTTTCCGCTGAATGGGTCGGTAGGAATCTCTCTTAAAAATTCAGGCGCTAAACCCTCCAACTTCTCGGGATAAATTCCGTTCTTTGCCTTGTGTAGTTTCAAAGCAAGCCCGACTCTGCATACTCCAATATTTGCCTGATGTCTTTCTTGCAAATCCCGTACTCTATCGAGTCCTGGTAGGAGGGCTGCGGTAAAAATATAGAATTTTTGTCTGGCCTGTTGCCACTCTTGGTCAAAAGGAATCGTTTGAGCATTCTTATACTCATAGTATGGGATATTATAATTATCTTGCATCTTAGATAGTACTGTTAGGTAATATGCAAAATCTTTTTTCATTATTGGTCTATAGTAGAGAATATTAAATAATGAAAAAACTAAAGCGTTTTCCTGAAGTTCTCCATGTATTTTTCCCATCATATCTCTTAACGATATTTCCCCCTTCGATATTTGTTCAAATACCAATATCCCATAAAGTCTTTCCCCATCCATACATTTAATAAAAGGCTCAATGCCTTCATGGGTAGAGAGTTCATTCATTATCAAGTTTGCTTTTTCGGGTGAAATGCCCTTTGAGTCCGAAATGCTCTCAATACATTCTATTATAATTCCGTCACAGGCAATCCTTATCAATTGCTCAATTAAAGTCAACCCATCTTTTAGATGGTTCGAAATTTTCAATCCGACAATAAGCGTATCAAATGCTTTCCCTGTATTACCTGATTCTGCTTGAAGCAAGGCTTTCGCGCAGAGTAATCTCTCGGTATCTCGCATGTATTCAAGATCTGGGAAACGCATTCCAAGTCCATCTTCATAATTACGATTGAAATTGCATTTAGGTTTCTGGGAACCTTCTTCAAGAAGCTCGTAAATATACTGCATATCTCTGGAGTTGATTAGCTGGGGAATTTCATTTCTTTGTTCATCGGTCCACTCGGAAATATCCGAAAAAGATTTAACATCTGTAATGGTTTTAATTACATTATTCTTTGTGCCACGTTCTTTATTAGGAATATAAGGTGTTCCTCCTTCTGCAGTTGTCATAAGAATAAATGCTTTGTTATAGAGGAGAGCCGCATTCTCTTCATCGGGAACAGGTAGAGGCACAATTTCAGCAATGGTCATGGGCATGCCCTGCACCTTTAATTCAGCAATTTTATTGCGGAGCTGAATACCGAATACAATGTTAAGGATAATATGTACCACAATAATCAGAGCGATTAAACTACCGAATATAATACCTATTACTTTTAAAGCTTTTTTCCCTTTACTCATGACAATCCTCCATTTATCAGGTTAAATTCTTTTTTTAACTGCTCTAATTGTTCTAATGCTGTTGGTCCAGTCTTGTTTTCTCCTGTCTTAACCATATTTGCAAATAGTTGATAAGTTTTGCAGTCAATCCCTAAATCGGAACACAAATTCCCAATGTCATTGGGTTTTTCAATAGTTTTTGCAACTAATGTGGTTTTTCCGCCAATTAATTTATCCGTAAGAGAATTGTCAATTTTTAAACTCACTATACTAATTAAGAGAAGCATTGCTAAACCATAAGCGTAATTTCTTATTAATCTGAAAGTAAAAACGGGAACCGGCTGTTTTTCGAACCAAGCTGTTCTTGCCTTTCGCAAGACTTGAACCTTCAAATTATGTTCAGGTTCTTTGAGCGTGAAATGAGAAAGCTCTTTTTCAATGTCGTTATATTTCATTTCCCAACTCCTTGAGTTTACCCTTTAATTTTTCTATACCGTAACGGTAACGGCTGGCGGCAGTATTTAAAGAGATATTTAGTGCTTTAGCAATATCTTCAAACGTCATACCCTGAAAGAACTTCATAGTGATAACTTCCCGCTGCTTTAGTGGTAAAAAAAACAAAGCATTGGTAATCTTTTCAATTTCTTCATCGTTTAGTTTGTCGGTTGTGTTATCTCGTACAGTAATAATATTTTTGTAATCTTCAATATTTTTCTCGTTTTTGGGTTCGCTTCTTAAAAAATCCATTGCCTGATTTTTTGCCATAGCAAATATGTAACTTGTTAAATTACGGGCTCTTGAAAGACGGTTTCGCTTTTCGGCTATTGCTACAAACAAGTTCTGCATAACTTCCTCCGCTTTGGTGTGCGAACATAGAATAGATAACATGTATTTATAGAGATTCCTTCCGATATTATCGTATATAATTTCAAGGGCACAAGAATCATTTTTTAGAAGCAATTCCTTTATTTTTAATTCTATTTGTTTTTCCATTGATGAGTTCTCTGTAAAGTCATATTAAAGACGTAAATCCCGCCTAAATTTGTCTAAAATTCTTTTTCATAAGCATTACACCACCATACGGACAAAGTTGTCAATGTATACGGCTGGGGTATAATACACACATGATAAAGCTAATTGCCCTCATAGGCCCAACTGCTGTCGGCAAAACAAAAATTAGCCATGAACTCGCGGAAAAATTCCCTCTTGAGATTGTTTCGTGTGATTCCATGCAGATATATCGCGGTATGGATATAGGAACAGCGAAACCTGCATCCGAAGATAGGGAAAAATATTCCCATCATATGATTGATGTCGTTTCTCCGGATTACCATTACAGCGCGGGAGAATATGCGTGTGACGCCGGCAAAGTAATTGAGGGTATAGCCAAACGGGGCAAAACTCCTTTGATTTCAGGAGGCAGCGGGTTATATCTTGATGCCCTGGTTTATGGCATCTCTTCTATGCCTAAAGCAAACCTTGCCCTTAGAAAGAAATTAGGACAAGAAGCGGCTCAAAAGGGAAGCGCTTTTTTGCATGAACTATTAAAGGAAATAGACCCTATATCAGCGAAAAAGCTTCATCCTAATGATTTAAATAGAATAATCCGCGCCATAGAAGTTTATCAGCTTACGGGCGAACCGATGTCCGAAATTCAGAAAGTAAAAAGTAAAATTCAGGATTATCACTGTCTCATAATAGGTATTGCAAGACCAAGACCCCAACTATACGAAAGAATAGATATGAGAGTGGATAACATGTTTGATAACGGATTGGTAGAAGAGGTAAAAATTCTTATCAAACAAGGATATAATCCGGAACTTTCTTCGTTTCAGGCACTAGGTTATAAAGAAGTTGCAAATTATTTAAACGGCAATTTTACTCTGGAAGAAGCAAAAGAAAAAGTTAAGACAAGCACGCGAAACTTTGCCAAGCGCCAAATGACATATTTTCGGAAAAACAAAGATATAAAATGGTTTGTATTGGATGAGGAAAGACAAGAAATTTTTGAAGAAGTGGAAAAATTTATCTCCAAAAGAAAAAGTGATTAATCTTTCTGCAGAACATAGTAGAGATATTCTTTTTTCTTTGTCAGGAAAGATTTATATAGTCCTGTTTCCTTTGTCCCTGCAAATTCTTTGGTTAGCGAATGGAAAATTTTGGGCACTAATTTATTAATAAGTCCTATTCTTCTTTTGTGGTCTAATTCTAATGCTTTAAGAACATTAGGTGTGATAACTTCTTCTTTTATAATTTTCATGTTTGAGTTATTTAATTGTTCCCTTAGAGTTCCTATTGATTGCTCATCTCTTAAATCTGCGAATAGAAAATATCCGCCGGTTTTTAGAACTCTATAAACTTCTTTTAAAAACTTTTCCATATCAGGATAACGATGGGAAGATTCCACGTTTACAACTGCATCGAAGTTATTGTCCGCAAAAGGCAAATTCAAGGCATCACCTTGGCAAAAAGATAATCCTTTGACAAAGTAATGTTTCTTGCAAAAGTTAATAGATTCTTTACAAAGGTCAAGCCCCGTCACGGATTTAGGAACAAAGCATCCGGCTACATAAGAAGCTCCGCCTCCTCTTCCACATCCGACCTCCAAAACATCCAATCCATACAATTTAACGGAACTGACAACATGATGATAAAGTTGAGCGGAATACCTGTTGATTTCGTCTTCTTTCTTAAACTCAATATTTTTGTCATCCGCATAGCCATAATTAAGAAAAGTTACTTCTCCTTTTCTATCCAAATTACTTATATACGAATACCAGATTTTCCAGATAGGGTTTAGTAATTTAGCTTTGGTGATTTTCATATTTTTGCGTCTAAATATTCTTACCCCGTTGGAATTTTCCTACGGGGTTTTATTCGAAAGTTTTCGATAAGCTTCCAATTGTTTTTTTCTGATATCTTCTTTTAAATCTTTTTTATTTGTATATTCGCAAGGATTTAAAGGTTTACAAAAGAAAAATTTATAAGGGATTTTTTTTTGCTTCTCCATGTATTTTATACTATTTAACCCCTTTGAAACAAACAGTTCCTTTTGATGTTTTTGGGAAATCCAAGAAGCTGTAGGAATAACAGGAACATTGGCTTCCATTGCTAAACTTGCAGCTCCTGAATGATTCATTCTGGAAGGAAGATCTAATATATTTCCCGTTTCATCAAAGAGATACCTTGAGGCACCGTCATTAGTCAACCCGATAAGATCCTTTGTATTTTTAAGCCACATAATGCTCATTTCTTTTGTTTTTTTATAATCTTCCCGTGACGCCTGACCGCCTGTTTTAACCGGGACTTGTTCAAGAAAGTTACATAATCGCCACACACCCGGTTTGGAAAAAGCGTCTTCGTCTATCCATCCGTGTATTTTGCGTTTAATCGTAGAAGCAATTACAGACGAGTCGAAATATAAACAATGGTGTGTAACAAGTATACATGGTCCTTCTGGGATATTATCCAGCCCCTCGGCTTGGATATCTAAATACCTATTGACCAAAGTGCCTATAATTCTTGTTTTGAACCAGGAATAGAAAGCAATTTTTAATTTCCTATTTTGCAATAGATGTTGATAATTTTTATCTTTTTTGTCTGGCATTCTTTCAATATTTTGACTCATTGAAATTGAAGAAATAAAGAATTTTAATTATTTCTTTGTATAGCTTTTTGCCAACATTTGTCTTGGATTTAGATTCCTTTTGCTGTTATAATCCATTTTAGCAAAAACCCGTAACTATGGAAACATATTCCTGCAATTTTCAGGAAAATCCGAAGAACGACTTTTAAAGAAATGTTAGAGTATATATTGTATCTGTTTGCTAGGTTTGTGGCCGTTTCTTTCCCAACTCCATTTAAGTACTGGATAGGGTTAAGAACTTCCGATATGTATTTTCTTTTTCACAGAAAAAACCGGAAAGCAGTGTTTTCTAATTTTGGAAAAATTCCGTCGAAAAAAGCAAAATATAATGCCGCGAGAGATATGTTCCATAATTTTTCCAAATATTTGGCTGATTTTCTCTTTATTTCCCAACTGAACAAATATAACTGGAAGAAATGGGTGAAAACGGTAAATAAAGAAAACTTTGACAACGCTTATAGAAAAAACAAAGGAATTATAGCTCTAACCGCGCATATCGGTAATTGGGAGTTAGGCGGCACGATTCTTTCACTAATGGGGTATCCTATTTCGGCAATAGTTTTGCCACAGCGTAATAGAGCGATAAATAATATATTTCTTAAACAACGCTTGGCAAAGGGGCTTAAATCAATATTTCTAGGGCAAAATTTAATAGAAGGAGTTCGAAGATTAAAAAGGGGGGAAGTGTTGGCAATACTCGGCGATAGAAATATTGATTTTTCAAAAAACACAAGGGATAAAACTGCAAATAAAGCTACTGGGGTAGAGGTAGAATTCTTTGGTAGAAAAACATATTTCCCTAAAGGTCCTGCTATTTTGGCATACTGGACCCAAGCGCTTATTCTCCCCGGATTTACAATAAGGAACAAGAACAATAAATACACGCTTCATTTTGAACGCCCAATACAAGTCAAAAGATGTAAAGATAAAGAGGAATTTATCAGAATTAACACGCAGAAAATAGCTACGGTAATAGAAAAATATGTCCGTCTTTATCCCGAACAATGGTGTGTTTTTGAAGAGGTCTGGTAGACAAAAAATAAAATAGATATACGGTAGAAATATGTGGAAATACTTGGAAATACATAGTAGAAAGGCAATTTATTTCCTTGCCCGCTTTGATGCAAAACAAGTAGGCGGAAAAATATTATGAAGATATGCGCGTTAATTGCAGCTTATAACGAGAAAGAAAGAATAGGGCAGCTAATTTTACAAATTCGCGAAGTAGAAGGAATTTCCGACGTAATTGTGGTTGATGACGGATCAGTTGATAATACATATGAAGAAGCCAAAAAAGCAGGCGCAATTGTCCTAAGGCATGAAAAAAACAAAGGCAAAGGCGCTGCATTAAGAACAGGTTTTTCTTATATAAAAAGCAAAGATTACGGCGCCGTTATAACCCTAGACGGTGACGGACAACATAAATATAGTGAAATCCCCAATTTTATAGAAGCATATAAAAAAGGCGACGCTGATATTGTGGTCGGTTCAAGGATGCTTGCCCGCCATCGTATTAGTGGTGGGATGCAATGCAAAGACCTGCCATCTTCCAAAAAGCAGGCGGGTATGCCCTTTATACGATATGCTACAAATCATTTCACTTCTTTTATTACTTCTGTCTTGAGCAGATCTAGTGTTTCTGATAGCCAGTCAGGTTTTAGGCTCATATCAACCGATGCGCTTAAAAAAATAGAGCTCTCCACTTCCAATTTCGAAATAGAATCCGAAGTAATAATAAAAGCCGCGCGTAAGGGTTTCAAAATCAAAGAAATTCCCATTTCCACAGTTTATTTGGCAGAATCTACAAAAAGAAGCAAAATCAATCCGTTTATTGATACTTTAAGATTTTTTAGATTTGTCCTGAAAAATCTATAAAAAAGATAAAGATAGTTTTTTATTTTTACTTGCTATTCTTTATTGACTATATTATGTTTAATAAAGAAGATTACAAAATATTACGAGAAAATATGGTGGAAGTTCAGCTAAAAACAAGGGGAATAAAAGACGAAAAACTCCTGGAAGTTATGGGGCAAATACCAAGACATCTTTTCGTTTCAGAACAACAAAGGTCGTGCGCATATGAAGATTTTCCTCTTCCCATAGGAGAAGGACAAACTATTTCTCAACCCTATATGGTAGCTTTAATGACAGAATTGCTTCGGCTTAAAGAACACGAAAAAGTTTTGGAGATTGGAACAGGTTCGGGATATCAGACGGCCGTTTTAAGCAAAACCGCAAAAGAAGTTTATACTGTGGAAAAAATAGAATCTCTTGCTTTAAAAGCTGAAGAAATGTTTAAAGAATTGGGATACCAGAATATAAAAGTGAAAGTGGGCGACGGAAGTGAAGGTTGGAGCGAATATGCTCCTTATAACGGCATTATAGTAACGGCAGGTTCGCCCAAAATTCCAGAACCTTTGATTAAACAACTCTCTGAAAACGGCCGAATCGTCATTCCAATAGGGGGGCCCTTTTCTCAAGATTTAATCCTCGGGGAAAAAATAAAAGGAGAATTAATAACAAAAACAATTTGTGGATGCACATTTGTGCCCTTAATAGGAAAACACGGATGGGATAAATAAACATTCAAAATTCAAGATTGAAGATTAAAGATTCTTAAAATCTCGAATCTTAAATTTTCCCTCTGGAATCTTAGCAAGATTCCGAGGACTTAGTCCCTGAAATGCTATGCGTTTCTAGGGGTAATCTTTAATAAAAGTAATTTTTATGATAGAGAAGATAATTCAAGTGTTACAAGGACTGCCGGAAGAATTAATCGTAATGATTATTTCTGCATTGCCGATATCAGAATTAAGAGGAGGAATACCCGTAGGGCTTGCCCTTTATAATTTTTCGGTTCTAAAAAGTTTTTTCTTGGCGGTTTTGGGAAATTTCATTTCGGTAATACCTCTTCTTCTTTTCTTGAAACCCGCCAGCGAATTCTTAAGCAAATGGAGACCATTCAAGAAATTTTTCGACTGGTTTTTTGAAAGGACAAAGAGAAAAGCGAAAATAGTTGAAAAATACGAAGCAATAGGATTGGCGCTTTTTGTTGCAATCCCATTTCCTTTAACAGGAGCTTGGACAGGTTGCGTAGCAGCAATGCTTTTCAAAATCAGATTCAAATATTCGGTTATAGCAATTCTTATAGGTATACTACTTGCGGGTATAACCGTAACCGTTCTTTCAATTGCAGGGATAGGATTAATTCAGAAATTACAATTTTAAAATTATGGCTAAGGTATTTGTGAATTATGGAAAAAATTTTACAGGAAATAATAATCAGATGTCCTTTTGACAGACATCAATCTTTTGTGTTAAAAATCAAATTCAAAATTATTGTTTAATCAATAAAAGGAGTAAATGATGGATTATGATATAAAAGATATCAGTCTTGCCGAGGAAGGTAAGTTAAAAATAGAATGGGCTAATAAAAGAATGCCTGTTCTTGCATTGATAAGAGAACGATTCAAAAAAGAAAAGCCACTTAAAGATTTGAAAATCGGGGCGTGTCTTCATGTAACAAGTGAAACTGCAAATTTAATGATTACGTTAAAAGAGGGCGGCGCATCTGTTGAACTTTGCGCTTCAAATCCGCTTTCCACGCAAGATGAGGTTGCTGCATCTTTAGTGAAAGATTACCAGATTCCCGTATTCGCTATTAAGGGTGAAGACAGAGATTCCTACTATCAGCATATACAAAAAGTTTTGGATAGCGGGCTTCAATATACTATGGATGACGGTGCTGATTTAGTTTCAACCTTGCATTCATCCCGCAAAGAACTTCTTCCTAATATGATTGGAGGAAGTGAAGAGACAACGACAGGTGTTATTAGGATGAAGGCAATGGAAAAAGACGGAAAACTCCCCTATCCTCTCGTTTCAGTCAATGATGCTAATACCAAGTATCTGTTTGATAACCGTTACGGTACAGGACAGAGTACAATTGATGGAATCTTGAGAGCTACGAATAAACTTTTAGCAGGAAGTAGGTTTGTCGTATGTGGGTATGGATGGTGCGGCAGAGGAATTGCCTCTCGCGCTAAAGGATTGGGTGCAAGAGTTACTGTTACCGAAGTTTCCCCCCTAAAAGCGTTGGAAGCAATTATGGATGGATTTGAAGTGAAAACTCTTATTGAAGCTTGCCCAACTGCAGATGTCATAGTAACTGCTACGGGGGATTTACATGTTGTCCGAGAAGAACATTTTATGGCGATGAAAGATGGTGCTATCTTATCAAACTCAGGTCATTTCAATGTTGAAATAGATATCGAAAAATTGGAAAAAATTTCGAAGGGAAAAAGAAGAATCAGAGGTTTTATTGATGAATATACTTTAGAAAATGGCAATAAAATCCATCTTTTAGGTGAAGGAAGGCTTGTCAATTTAGCTTGTGCCGAAGGCCATCCTTCCGAGGTTATGGATATGAGTTTTGCAAATCAGGCACTTTCCTGCGAGTATATAAAGAACAAGGCGGGGACTTTTAAAAACAAGGTTTATCCCGTTCCCAAAGAAATTGACGACGAAATAGCCCGGCTTAAATTGGAATCTATGAATACCGCCATAGATGTTCTCACTCCAGAGCAAGAGGAATATCTTGCTTCTTGGGATATGGGAACGTAAAAAAAGTTATAAGTTGTAAGTTTGAAGATTACACATCGAAGATAATTGTTGCCTGCAAGTTTCCTGAATCCGCTTTTTTGATTTCCAACTGATGATAAGTTGCGGCTTTGATTTGTTGTTTTAGAGATGTTTTTTGAAAATCTATTTTTTCGCCTTTTACAGTTGCGGAAAGAGAGTTTTGTTGCAGTATTTCTATATTAAATTGTTTGAATATATAACCACTATCCGAAAGAAATAATAACTCATTTAGCCATCTAATGAGCAAGTCTTCTAAATTCGCGCCTTCAAGTTCTATTTTCTTTTTTTCTTTCTCTTCGAGCTTATCCAAATCAAACATCTGCGAAAACATCGCATAAGCAGCAGTTGAAAACAGGTCTTTTAAATCTTTCCCTTCAATAAAAATGCCGATGTCAGCAGTGTGGTCGATTAGGTGGTAGGTACCCATTTCAAAAAAAAGAAAACGGTTATAGGTTTTCGGTTATCGTTACTGCGAAAACCGAACACCGTCTTTCTCTTTTCCGATAACCGTTGTTAAAAATCATACTTCTTCTTCCTTAACAATCGTAAAGGATGAGATACAATCGCCCTCGCCAAGAGACACCAAACGCACACCCATTGTGTTGCGGCTGATATTTCTCATCGAAGCGCTATCCATTCGGATAATCTTGCCGTTTTGTGTCACTATCAGCATATGGTCGGTCTTTTTTATTCCGGCAATGCTTATGACTTCACCATTTCTCTTGCATTGTCTTATGTTAATTACACCACTTCCGCCTCTACCCCTTTTTGGATATAGCTCATATGTAGATTTTTTACCGAAACCTTTGCTGGTGACTACAAGAAGCGATTCGTCTTCTTTTACTATTTCTCTGCCCACAACTTCGTCTTTGGGTTTTAGTCTTATACCTCGAACTCCTTTTGCTGTTCTTCCCATAGAACGGACTTGTTTGCCGGAGAATCGAATCGCTCTGCCGTTTTTGGTCGCGATTAATATATCCTCGTCGCCTTTTATAAGGTCAACGCCTATAAGCTCGTCATCTTTTTCCAATCCCAATGCTATTATTCCCGTGGTGCGCGGATGGGAGAAATTTGACAAAGGTGTCTTTTTAACTTTGCCACGTCTTGTTACCATGAAAACATATCCCTCTTGGGAAAAATTTTTAACCGATAAAAACGCGGTTATTCTCTCTTCATCTGGAAGTTTCAAAAAGTTTACTACTGCTTGTCCTTTTGATAATCTTCCCGCCTGCGGGATTTCGTATACTTTTATCCAATAAACTTTCCCCAAATTAGAAAAGCAGAGTATATAATCATGAGTTGACGCAATGAATATATCCTCTATGAAATCTTCTTCTTTGGTGCCGGCGCCGATAATTCCCTTTCCGCCTCTTCCCTGCGTCCTATAAGTGTTAAGAGGAAGACGTTTTATATAACCCTGTTTAGAAATCGTAACAACCATGTCTTCTTCTTCAATAAAATCTTCATCGTTTAACATCGGCTGTGCATCCACAATCTTAGTTCTTCTTTCATCACCGTATTTTTCCTGAAGGTAGATTAATTCTTCCTTGATTACACTTCTTATTTGAACAGACGAAGCAAGCAGCGATTCAAGTCGGACGATTTCTTTTATAACAGCCAAATAATCTTCCTCTATTTTCTTTCTCTCAAGACCTGTAAGCCGCTGCAATCTCATATCCAGAATCGATTGGGCTTGGATTTGAGAAAGGTCAAAAGATTTGATTAAGTTCTCTCTTGCGATTTCTGCGTTTTGAGAACCCTTGATGAGTTTAATTATTTCGTCCAAATTTTTTAACGCTATTTTTAACCCTTCTAATATGTGCGCTCTTTCTTTTGCTTTTCTTAATTGAAAGGCGGTTCGCCGTTTTACCACTTCTTCTCTGTGAGATAGAAAATCCGCCATCACATCCTTAAGCGGCAGGATTCTGGGTCTTCTGTCGACCAATGCCAAAAGAATAATTCCAAAAGTCGTTTGAAGAGCAGTATGCTGATAAAGTTTATTCAAAACGACTTGCGGTTCTTTACCTCTTTTTATCTCCAGAACGATTCTCATTCCGTCTTTATCGGATTCGTCTCTGAGATCTGATATTCCTTCAATTTTTTTCTCTCTTACCAATTCGGAAATTGATGTTACAAGCCGCGCCTTATTTGTCATGTAAGGAATTTCGGAAATAACTATCTTTCGCTTTTCGTCTTCTTCTCCTTCTATGAAAGCTTTACCTCGAACTCTTACTAATCCCCTGCCTGTCGAATAAGCGTCATTTATACCGTTTCTCCCTTGAATGATTCCGCCTGTGGGAAAGTCGGGACCTGTGACAAGTTTCATAATTTCTTCAGTAGTTACTTTGGGATTTTCCAAAAGCAACACTAAACCCTTAGTGATTTCCGTTAGATTATGAGGCGGAATAGAAGTTGCCATTCCAACGGCAATTCCTGATGAACCGTTTAGAAGCAAATTTGGAATTTTAGAAGGAAGAACTACCGGCTCAAGACAAGTTCCGTCATAATTGGAAGCAAAATCTACTGTTTCCTGTTCTATATCTTCCAACATTTCTACGGCTAAATGCGACATTTTCGCTTCAGTATAACGCATAGCTGCAGGTGGGTCGCCATCAATTGAGCCAAAATTTCCCTGTCCTGTTACAAGCGGATATCTCATAGAAAAATCTTGGGCCAACCTAACAAGCGAAGGATATACGATATCTGCGCCGTGAGGATGGTAATTTCCGGATACATCGCCCGTGATTTTAGCGCATTTCCTGAAAGGACGATTAGGGAAGAGGCTCAAGTCACGCATAGCGAATAAAATTCTTCTATGAACAGGTTTTAAGCCGTCTCTTACATCAGGCAAAGCGCGCGCTACTATGACGCTCATAGCATAGTCCAAATAGGACGTTTTCATCTCTTCTTCGATGTTTACCTGCTTGATAATTTCCGGCATTTTCTTTTAGTCCTCCTATTTAAAATTAAAAATATTAATCACCAAATAACTAAACAAAAGCAAGTACTCAGAGAAACAAATAGTTTGGTTATTTGAATTTGGAATTTGGATATTGTTTGGTTATTGTTTCTTGTATCTTGGTCATTGATTCTTTTGATAAATTATATCAAAATTCAAGCGGTTTTTAAAGCATCTTTTTAACATATGCCGTTTGACACAAACAAGAGGTTTATATAAGATGTATTAAACAAAAAAGATGATAAAAAATACAATTAAATTAAACAAATTCAACAAACAACTCATCAAAAACGAAAATCTTTCCTACAAAAAAGCTTTGTCTATATATGAAGCCCTTCACAAAGAAGCGGTTTCTTTAAACATTATCAATTCCAAGAATATATTAGATGGTATAGAAACTGATTTGAGAATTGCCAGAGCATTAAACCCCCGCAGAAATACCTCTAAGATTTCCAAATAAAAGTTAAATGTTTGAAAAATTAATAAGAAAAACGGCACAGCAGTTAGATAAAGAAAAAATCCCTTATATGATTATCGGCGGTCAAGCCGTTTTACTATACGGAACACCTCGCTTAACACGGGATATAGATATAACTTTAGGTATTGATGTAGATAAATTTCTTTCAATTAAAAACCTGTGCAAGAAATTAAACTTCGAGCTTCTCCCTAAAAATCCCGAAGGTTTTGCAAAAAGCACTAATGTCTTGCCCGTTGAAGAAAGCAAACTAAAAATAAGAATAGATTTTATTTTCTCTTTTATGCCGTATGAGAAACAGGCCATAGAAAAAGCAAAGAAAGTTTTAATTGATGGCTATCCGGTAAAATTCGCTTCTTGCGAAGATGTTATTATTCACAAAATGTTTGCGGGCAGAGCCATTGACGAAGAAGATGTGAAAAATATATTAACCAAGAACAAAAATAAAATCGATTTTAAATATATTGGGAAATGGCTTTTAGAGTTTAGTAAGATGGACGATCAAAAAGGATTATTAAAAAAATTCAATAATTTTTTGAAATAATAAAAATTGTTTTTACAGAGTTTTAAAACAAGATAAGAAAGTTTAATAGATAGATATCAAGGCATTTCTCAATTCCCCTCTTCTTTTCGTGAACAGGTGGGTCTGATATAATATCCCTAAAATCTCAATAAAAATATGGCAAATCTTAAGAAAATTGACGATTATAGATGGGAAATACCCAAAGGATATGTCGAAGGAATGCGCGTTTCGGGAATTATCTATTCCAATGAAAAAATGATGCAGTCTCTTGAAAAAGAACAAGTAATGAAACAAGTTGCAAATGTAGCATGTCTTCCGGGAATCGTTAAGCATTCGTTCGCTATGCCTGATGCACATTGGGGTTATGGTTTTGCTATCGGCGGTGTTGCGGCAACAGACCCAGAACAAGGCGGAGTTATTTCGCCCGGCGGTGTAGGCTACGACATTAACTGTGGGATTCGTTTACTCAAGACCAATCTAAAAACAGAAGATATAAAAAATAAAATTCCTGCCTTAATGGATGCTCTTTTTACTAATATTCCCTGCGGCGTAGGCATAGGCGGCAAAATAAAAGTTTCGCCTCAACAGGAAAAAGAACTTCTAAAAGATGGTTCAAAATGGGCAGTAAAACAAGGTTATGGCGTAGAAGATGACATAATAAATACAGAGGAAGGTGGATGTTTGCAGAGCGCTAATCCGGATAAAGTGAGCCCCAGGGCTTATGAAAGAGGCAAAAATCAAAGCGGCACGTTAGGTTCAGGCAATCATTTTCTGGAAATACAAAAGATTGATGAAATATATGATGAACAAAAAGCAAAAGTTTTCGGGATAGAAAAAGACCAAATTACGATTATGATCCATTCCGGCTCAAGAGGACTGGGTCATCAGATATGCGACGATAGTTTGAGAATTATGCAAAAAGTAGTATCTAAATACGGAATTAAACTCCCCGACAGACAACTCGTAAGCGTGCCCATAGATTCACCCGAGGGAAAAGATTATTTTTCAGCTATGGCATCTGCGGCTAATTATGCGTGGTGCAATAGGCAGATACTTATGCATCTTGTAAGAGAAACCTTTGGAAAATTTTTCGGCAAGAAGTGGCAGGATTTGGGTATGGAACTGATATACGATGTAGCGCATAATATTGCCAAGTTAGAAAAACATAAGGTCAATGGGAAAGAAACTCTTCTTTGCGTCCATCGCAAAGGCGCAACAAGAGCTTTTCCGCCGAATCATCCTGATATCCCATTAAAATATAAAAGTATAGGCCAACCTGTTATAATTCCGGGTGATATGGGAAGAGCGTCTTATTTACTTGCCGGTACACAAAAAGCCTTTGAAGAAACATGGGGCAGTACTTGTCACGGAGCTGGAAGAACTATGAGCAGGCATAAGGCTATAAAGATTGCCGAAGGCAGGTCGATTTTTAGGGAAATGGAAGAAAAAGGCATTACAGTAAGGGCTAGGAACAAAAACACACTTGCAGAAGAAATGTCTGAAGCGTATAAAGATATAAATATGGTTGTGGATATAGTTCATAAGGCAGGGATATCGCAAAAAGTAGCAAAAATGAAACCTTTGGGTGTGATAAAGGGCTGAACTTTTTTAAAAAGTGCCGATGAGGTAAATTATGTTAAAACTGGAATATATAAGAAGTAACGCTGAAGTAGTAAAAAAAGCGATGAGGGATAGAGGCATGAAAGTAAATATAGATGAATTGCTTAAATCCGACGAAGAAAGAAGAAAACTGCTTAGCGAAGTAGAAACTCTTAAACATCAACGAAATACTCAATCGGATGATATCGGCAAGTTGATTAAAGAGGGCAAAGACGCCGAAAAATTAAAAGATGAGATGAGAGATGTCTCGGAACAAATAAAAGGACTTGATAAACAAGTCAAAGAGATAGAAGATAAGGTTAATCCCGTTTTACTAACTATTCCTAATATCCCTCATTCTTCGGTTCCAGTCGGCAAAGACGCTAAAGACAACAAAGTGATTCGCCAGTGGGGAACAATTCCTAAGTTTAATTTTTCGCCCAAAGACCATCTGCAGTTGGCAAAAGATTTGGATATTATCGATTTTGAGAGAGCTCTGAAAATTGTCGGCAGCAATTTCCCTTTATACAAAGGTATGGGTGCTTTATTGGAACGAGCTTTAATCAACTTTATGCTGGATGTTCATACAAAAGAACATAAATATACCGAAATATCGCCGCCGTTTCTGGCTAACCGCGCTACCATGACAGGCACGGGACAACTGCCGAAATTGGAAGAAGATATGTATCATATTGAGAAAGAGGATTATTTTCTCATTCCCACGGCAGAAGTTCCATTAACTAATCTGCATGCGGGCGAGACATTCCCAGAAGAAGATTTGCCGATATATTATACCGGCTACACTCCCTGTTTCAGGAGAGAAGCGGGTTCTTACGGTAAGGACACGAAAGGACTTATCAGGGTTCATCAATTCGATAAAGTAGAGATGGTAAAATTTGTAAAACCGGAAAATTCTTTTGACGAACTTGAATCAATGTTGAAAAACGCCGAGGATATTCTTCAAAAATTAAAATTGCCTTATCGCATAATTTTACTCTGCACCGGCGACATGGGATTTTCCGCCTCAAAATGTTACGATATCGAACTTTGGGCAAGCGGATTAGAAAGATATTTAGAAGTATCTTCATGCTCAAACTGCACGAATTTTCAGGCGCAGAGAATAAGCGCAAAGTATAAACCTAAAGGCGGCGGAAAGCCGATATATTTACATACATTAAACGGCTCAGGCGTGGCCTTGGCAAGAACAGTTATCGCAATATTAGAAAACTACCAGCAAGAGGACGGCTCAATTCTTATTCCTGAAGTCCTGCGTCCTTATATGAACGGAAAAACGAAAATTGAAAAAACATAACCTTTTCAGATTTATCACTTTTAAAAATGGCTGAAATAAAACCTTTTAACGGATATTTTTATAATCCCAATAAGATAAAAAGTCTTTCGCAAGTTATTGCGCCTCCGTACGATGTTATTCCTATTGAGGAAAGAGAGGAATATTATGCAAGAAAGCATAATATTATCAACCTCATTCTTCCAAAAGAAACCACAAATCAGGATAAATACCAACACTCTGCTTCTATGCTAAATGAATGGTTAAGAGATGGGATTTTTATGAAAGGAGATAAATCTTCTTTCTACCTGTATCACCAGCATTTTCTGGCTAATAATGAGAATTTATTAAGAAAAGGATTTTTTGCTCTTGTACGACTTGAGGATTTCGCGGACGGGAAAATTCTGCCGCATGAAAATACACTTTCTTCTCCAAAAGAAGATAGATTCAAGCTTTTAAACGCCACACGCACCAACCTTTCGCCGATATTCTTAATCTATTCGGATGAAAACAATGAAGTAATGAAATCGCTTGAACAAAACAAAGAAGAGTCTACTTTTGCCGATTTTGTTCCGTTGGAAAGAAAAAACTCTAAATATATTCCCAAAGGATTCCCTCATCCTTTGGGCAAAAAACATACCCTATGGAGAATTTCCAATCTTCAAACCAATGATAAAATTAAGGAAATAATAAAGCAAAAAACATTATACATCGCAGACGGTCACCATAGATATGAAACGGCTCTGAAATTTTGGAAAGAAAATAAGAAGGATTACAATAGATGGATTTTGGCCTATATTTCTCCTATGGAGGATGATAGTTTAAAGATTTTTCCTGCCCATCGACTATTAAAAGATTTTAGCCTAGATGATTGGAAAAAACTTAACAATAAAGCTTGTGACTTTTTCTTTATAAAAGAACTTCCCCTAAACGATATAGATAAAAGCTTTAAACTTATCCGAGAAGAAGGGCATAGCCGACACGCTTTCGGCGTAGTACATAACGATAACGGCGCAATCAAAACATTGCTCTTCGTATCCAAAAATGAAAAGAAACTATTAGGCAAAATGCAGCAGCATTCTCCTGCGTGGAAGCATTTAGACGTGTCAGTATTACATTCTTTAATATTTTCCCACATCTTGGGATATGAAGAAAAGGAACTTCAAGATACTTTGCGTCTTGCCTATGAAGTTGATAGATATAAGGCCATAGATTTAGTTAAAAACGGCACTTATCAGATAGCATTTCTCCTAAATCCTACAAAGGTGGAAGAAGTAAAACTCGTAGCAAATCGGCAAGAAAGGATGCCCGGTAAAGCCACATATTTTTATCCAAAAGTTCCTACGGGATTTTTTGTTAATGTTTTTGAAAAATAAAATACTATATTGAAGATTAAAGATTCTCGAATTTTTAATTTTAAATCTGGAATCTCAAATAAAAATATGAAACTTAATGTTTCCGCCACAAGAATGGAGCTTTTGCTGCTGCGCAAAAGATTGGATTTGGCTCGACGCGGTTGCAAACTTCTTAGAGATAAATTAGATGAACTTGTCGGCAAATTCTTGAGTTTTGCAAAAAATGGAGATACATTAAGAGATGAAGTTGAAGAAAATTGGCTTAAGCTACTCTCTTTCTATATATTGGCAAGAGGACAAGTCCAATTAAACGATATAGGTGAAGCTCTAATTAATCGCACCGATATTTTAGAAATTGAAAAAGAAGAACAAGCGATATTTAATCTGCGACTGCCTTTTTTGCGTATCAAAAAAGGGGCTCACTCTAAATTGAATTTAATGCAATACGGTGTAAGCAACACTACGGGAGAACTTGATTCGTGTTTGAGAATCTTAGAGGACATAACTCCTAAAATGCTGGAATTGGCTTCAGTAGAAAAGGCGATTCTATTAATCGGTGAAGAAATAAAAAAAACGCGAAGGAAAGTTAACGCTTTGGAATATAAAATGATACCCGATATAAAAGAAACTATTTCTTATATTTCTTTCAGGTTATCCGAAATAGAAAGAGAAAATTTTATTCGTCTTATGAAAGTAAAGGAAAGAATGGAAAATGGATAAATCCCGTTGGAATTTTCCCTCCAATAACAGAGGGGTGAAAAAGTTAAAAGATTCGGAAGTTATGAGTTCCCCGCCGTCATCAAACGAGAAATTCTTACGGGATAAAGACAAAATCTCGGTGATTATCGCGGCAGCCGGAAAAGGCACAAGAATGAACCATTCCCTGCCCAAGCAATATTTGCCCCTAGAAGGCAAGCCAATTTTGGCTCACACATTAATCAATTTATCCAAAATTCCAGCAGTTGATTCCATAACTTTAGTAGTTAGTGAAGACAGAATTGACTGGTGCAAGGAGAAAATAATTGATAAGTTCAATATAAAAAAAGTAGAGAAAATAATAGCCGGAGGCGAAACACGCAGCGAATCGGTTGTAAACGGACTGCAAAGTTTGGATAAAAAAACACAAATAGTTGCAATCCATGACGGAGTTAGGCCCTTTATAACGGCTTCTGTCTTTAATAATATAATCAAACATATAGGAAAATTCGGTGCGGTTATATGCGCTATACCCGTTAGAGATACATTGAAAAATGTAAACGAAAAAAACGAGGTTAAATCTACACAGGACCGAAAAGGGTTATGGCTTGTGCAAACACCTCAGATTTTTCGATATTCTTTGATAATGAAAGCATATAAAAAGGCAGCAGAAGAGGGGTTCCAAGCCACGGACGATGCGGGCGTTGTTGAAAGACTGCCTCATCCTGTAAAAATAGTGGAAGGAAGCTCCTTCAATGTAAAAATAACAACTCCGGAAGATTTAATTCTTGCCGAAGCTATCTTTGAAATAGGGAACTGGTGAACAAATGCAAAAATCAAAATGTAAAATGCAAAATGACATATTAAAATTCAAAATAAAAAACAAGATTCTTGATACGGGATGCTTAATATTAAAAAAGACAACTAATAAAATTTTATTTGGCTTGCTTTATCTTTTTAAATTTCTATATGTATATTTAATATTTGATTTTTGATATTTAATTTTATTATGACTATGTTAATAGGGCTAGGTTACGATATTCATAAGTTGCAAAAAGGACGCAAACTTATCCTCGGCGGTATTCAAATACCGAATTCAAAAGGATTGTTGGGGCATTCCGACGCCGATGTGGTTACTCACTGCATCTGCGATGCCATTTTAGGCGCTATGGGCGAGAAAGATATAGGAGAACACTTTCCCGACACTGACCCCGAATATAAAGATATCTTTTCTTTAAAACTGTTGGAGAAAGTATTGGAAATAATGAAAAAGAAAAATCTTGCGGTGAATAATTTAGATGTGACAATTATAGTTCAAGAGCCCAAAGTCTCCCCTTACAGAGAACAAATAAAAGAAAGCCTCAACTCAATCATTAAAATTCCCGGAAACAAAATCAACATAAAAGCCACTTCGCCCGAAGGCTTAGGCGCTTTAGGTAACGGCGAAGGTATTGCCTGCATTTCTATTGTAAGCCTTGTCGACAGAGAACACCTGCCCGCCAAAGACTGGCAGGCGGGGAAGACAGAAAGCAGATAATAGATAGAAAAAGACAGGAAATTAATTTTTGTTCTTCCCGACCAATGCAATAAAAATTTCTTCTAAGTTTAAATCAAGAACTTCAGTGTTTTTGGGATTAAATTTCGTAAATGACTTTAGCGTTTCAGGACCAAAATCCTTGACTGTAAAAATCATTTCGTGCCCGCTTGTTTCTTTCTTTAAGATGTTGGGAAATACGACAGATTTCGGTACTTTATCTTCAAATATAAGTCGAATCTTCTTAACCGAATTCTTCAATTCTTCCATAGGTTGAGAAAGAATAAGTTCCCCATCGTTAATAATTCCCACCCAATCGGCAACTTGTTCTACTTCGGTAACGATATGCGTGGAGAAAAATACGGTGCGTTCCTGCTGATGTATTACTTCAATTATTCCCTGCAGGAATTGTCTTCTTACAACCGGGTCTAAACCTGATGTTGGGTCATCAAGAATTAAAAGTTCCGGTTGATGTGAAAGAGCAAGCAGAAGCGCAACTTTGCTGTACATCCCTCTTGAAAGGTCTTTTAATTTCATCTTTGGATATAATTCAAATTGCTCAAGAAGGTTTCTCTCAAGTTCGTCATCCCAATCAGGATAAAAAGAACGAGTGAAGTTAATAATTTCCCCGATACTCATCCAATCATACATCTTTTGGTTATCCGCAACGTAGCCAACTTTTCTCTTAATAGCAACTGGTTCCTTATCGGGGTCATATCCTAACACTTCAATTTCGCCAGATGTTTTTTGCAGTAATCCCAAAAGCATTCTGATAGTAGTAGTTTTCCCGGCGCCGTTCCTTCCTAAAAATACATACACGGAACCCTTGGGGACTTTTAAAGAAATATTCTTAACTGCTTCTTTGTGGAGAGTATATTTTTTCGTTAGATTTTTTGTCTCAATCGCAAATTCTGTCATTTTTCACCTCCTGGCAATCATTCTTTGCACTTCCAGACAATATCATCATATTCTTCTCCCTTTAAGAACGGTAGCCGACGTTGTAGCCGATATTTTGGCTCGTATACGCCGTTATTATCCGTCTCATTTTCTCCAACACTATATACAATAAAACCTTCCCCTTCTTTTCTGTAGATAAAGTTTTCACCAGTAAATGGGTCAAGTGGTAATTCTGAAATAATATCTGGAACAATAGCCGTAAGGTTATTAGGATAAGAACCATTCTTTTTCTTATAAATTTTTAAAGCTAGAGCAATTTTTAACCCGTCAAGCTGGGCATTATCCCGAGCTTGGTTAAGTTGACAGCGATTCAATGCAGGCATAACCATTGCGCTGATTGAATATTTATATTGCCATCTATCTCTCCAAAATTTCTTATCCCATTCTAAAAGTCTATCTTTCGTTTGGTAATAAGGTAGACGAGATAAACTCATTGATTCAATTAAATAATGTACATAGAAAGCACAATCCTGCTTTAGCAGGGGCCTTCCAAGATAACTATAGAATATTAAGAACAACTTTGATGTTGTTGACCCCGGTTCTCCAAAAATACCCCCCTCATATAATTCTTCTAGATTACCTGTTAGTAGTTTTTTAAATATAAAGGTATTTATAAATGCCAATTCTGCTTCCAATCCTTTTGTTAATTTATTTTCTTTTTTGTCTATTTCCGCAATTAAATTCTGATAATCTTTAATCGAAATCTCTTCGGGGGAGATGCTGATAATTGGCTGAAAGGATGCTGCAGCAATTCCATTCAAAGCTATTCTAACAAGTTGATGTGTAAGAAAAGGTTCATCTTTTAGGGATTCTCCTAATTTAAGCCCGACAAAAGCCGAATTGAAAGCTTCTTGGTATTTCTTTTCATCGGTTAATAGATATGTGCGAAACGCTACAAATCTTGACAATTGCCGCATCTTCTGGATATGAGGTAATAACATTGCCGGGCCGTCTTCATACTTTATATCAAAACGGCAGGCAGGAAAATCAACAGATTTTTCTATTAAAGAAAAAATGTTAATAGAATCGGTATCTTCAAATAACAATTGACTAAAAGCTTTCTTTTGTTCTGGAGTTAACTCTTCCAATTTACCATCATTGTTATAATAATAGATTCCTTCCCTATCAAAAGAATATCTAGTATTATAAACCCAAGGCAAGTATTCCCATTTATCCTTATATTCCTTATTTAATTCTTCCACTAAATCAAAAGCTTTTTGATAAACCAAAGCGGCGTTTTCTTCATCAGGAACAGGCGGCGGGATTATGTCTTCCAGTGTCATTTTTATCCCCTGTGCTTTTACTTGCTTAAGTGTTTTGGATAATTCCAATCCCGCAGAAATATTTAAAATCGTATACGTCACAAAATAAATTCCGAAAATTATTCCTGTAACGGTAAAAAATATCTTAGTTGCTTTAATTCCTTTCGAAATTGCCTTCTGCCATAGCAGAGAGCCAAATAGCGCAAAACTTGTTAACAAAATGGCAGTCGGGAAATAATAAAACGTAATGTCGTCCCCTATTCCTGAGAATAGAAATTGCAATTGTTCCGAAGGTAGAATAATAAATGAAATTAGATAAAGGGGTAATAAACATAATAGCCCAAACACTATTATAAGTGGCGATAAAAGTATTGCAGGTAATTCTTTTTTTAATAACAGAGAAGAAAAGAATGTAGAAGAGTATATTAAAAGAGATAGTAAATAAAACATAATGAGGGGAGTAGGATATTGAAAATCAGGAAGTGACATTTGCATCTTGAAAGAAGAATAAGGGACACATAGAACTATATGGCATAGTTGAATAATAAATAAAAGAAGAAAAATACCAAAGAAGAATTTTACCCAGAATATTTTTGCCGTAGTAATCGGTTTTTGAATTAGAAAATCCTGCGTGTTGTTTGAAAATTCTTTTACAAAGGAGACTGCTCCTAAAATAAAAGCAAAAAGCGCTGGCAGAATTACCCAGCCTAAAAAAAGATTAGAATAATTAATATTGTCTAATCTACGCAAAAGTTCTTCATGTAAAGATTGTGTAGCAACTTGAGAAGGAATATTAAGATATACAATATTTATAATAGCAATACACAAAAGAAGTCCTACAGCCATAAGTAGAAAAATCCGCTGTTCCCGCCATTCTTTCCAGATTAGAGCTTTCATTTTTCCGCTCCTTTCGGTTTTGTTATTTTAAGTTGTTGAGAAAAAAGTTTGGTTAGTTCTTCTTTTGAAAGACCGATATCCACTGCTTGCCGGATTGCGTTATCCAGAATTTCGGAGATGATTTTTCCCTTCTGAGATTCGGTTACCTTTTTTACTTCTTCCGAGATAAAATTACCTTCTCCCCATTTGCTGTCGATTATTTTTTCGTGCTGCAACTCGCGGTATGCTTTTGCAACCGTATTAGGATTTATTCGCAGTTGAATAGCTAACTCTCTAACCGTAGGCAATTTATCGCCTGATTTTAAAGCGCCGCATGCCACGAGGTATCTCACTTGCTTGGTAATCTGCAGATATAAAGGCACTCCGCTTTCAGAATTTATTTTGATATACATTGCTTATCTCTCCATCAGTGTACTAATGTAATAATACACTACTAAATATTGTTAGTCAAGGGGTTAGGGGGAAAGAAACGGAGAAAATTTTGGGAGGCTTACTTGTGAATGCTGCCCACAAGTTCTTTTAAAGAATCAATTTTGTGCCGGACGAGATAGTCTTCTATTTCTTTTATTATTTCTATTGAAGAATCAGGAGACACTAAGCTTGCGGTGCCGATAGATACGGCTGACGCGCCTGCGAGCATGAATTCAATCGCATCTTTGCCGCTTGTTATTCCGCCGCATCCGATTATCGGAATATCTACCGTTTTTGCTACATCATAAACCATTTTTAATGCGATAGGTTTTATTGCGGGGCCTGAAAGTCCACCCGTAATCCCGCCTAAGAAGGGTTTTCCTGTTGCTAAATCTATTACCATTGCAGGAATTGTGTTTATTAAAGATATGATATCGCAGTCCGCTTTTTGGCAGGCAAGTGCTATTTCAGTTATGTTTTTTACCTGCGGAGTAAGTTTGGCAATAATCGGTATAGATGTTATTTTTTTAACTTTTTTGATAATGTTATAAGTTATTTTTGGATCTTGCCCGAATAGATTCCTACCTCTTTTCAAATTCGGGCAAGATAGATTAAGCTCTATTGCGCTTATTTGCTTTTGCCCGTCTAAAATTCTTGCAAGTTCTACAAATTCTTCGTCTGTTTCGCCTGATATGCTTACAAAAAATGGAATCTTTATTTTTTTCAAAAATGGCAGTTTTTCTTTTATGAATACTTCTACTCCAGGATTTTCCAGTCCGATTGAATTTATAATACCGCCTTCGATTTCTGCAATTCTGGGTGGAGGATTGCCTTCCTTAGGTTTGAGCGTGATTGTCTTGGTAATTAACGCTCCGATTTTTCCTAAATCTAGAAACTCCGATATCTCTTCACCAAATCCACAGGTTCCCGAAGCTAAGATAACAGGATTTTGAAGTTTTATATTCCCGAGTTTAACTGAAAGATTTTGTTTATTTTTCATTTTGATATTTTCTTTCGGACTTTTTTCATTCCGCAATCCGCACTCTGCAATCCGAAATCTCGTTATATTTTATTCCAATCAATTTCTTCCGACTTAAAGACGGGACCGTCTTTACAAACCCGCCTATATCCATGTTTGGTTTTAATAACACAAGCATTGCATATACCTATCCCACATCCCATAAATTGTTCGAAAGATACCTGACAGGGAATTTGGTGTTTTTTAGATATAAGAGCGATTTCTTTCAACATTGCTTTCGGTCCGCAGGCGTAAACAACAGATGACAGATGACAGATGACAGATGACAGATTATTTTTCAAGAGGTCGCTTACTAATCCTTTGTATCCCATACTACCGTCTTCAGTGGCGATGTGTAATTCTACTCCCAAACTTTTAAGTTCGTTAGCGCATAAAATTTCATCTTTTGTCTTTGCTCCAATAAATACAGTTATCGGTTTCCCCCCGAGAAATCTGAAAGATTTCCGGGACTTTGGTCCTTGAAATTCCATAGAATTTCTAAGGAGGTTATCGGTTTTCGTTATCCTTTCTATAAGAAAAAATAAAGGCGCTATCCCTATTCCGCCAGCAACAAGTAAAATTTCGGTTTTCGGTTTCCCCCCGAGAAATCTGAAAGATTTCCGGGACTTTGGTCCTTGAAATTCCATAGAATTTCTAAGGGGGTTTTCGGTTTTCGGTAGTTCAAATCCGTTTCCCAAGGGACCCAAACAATCTATTTCCCCCCCCTTTTTTCTTTCGGAAAGATAATGAGTGCCCTTGCCTACCACTTTGTATAAGATTTCTATTGTTTTTTTGTCTATTACTCTGTGTATACTTAAAGGCCTGCGTAGTAAGGGTTGGGAATCGGAAGAACATTTTATATGGAGGAATTGTCCGGGGAATGAATTTTGGGCTATTTGGGAAGATATAAGTTCCATAACAAAATAACCGGCGGCAATTTCCTTATTGTCAATTATTACAATTTGCTTATGGAACATATTCTATTCGCAATTTTAACATGAATAACTGTTAAACTTTTATTTATGTCCTGTGCTTCCCCAGCCGTCTGCACCTCGGGAAGTTTCGTCAAGAGAAGTTTCCTTTATTTTCACACAAACAACCGGGACAATTAAAAGCTGAGCAATTCTCATTCCCACATCAATAGTAAAATCTTCTTCTGCGAAATTGTGGAGAACAACCGCAACTTCGCCCCGATAGCCGGAATCAATGACTCCCGCAAGCGTATGAATTCCGTGTTTGGAAGCTAAACCGCTGCGGTCTTTTACAAGACCAAAATAGCCCGAGGGAATTGCTATTTTTATACCGGTGGGAATTGTTTGTCTTGTCCCTTTTTGGATTACACACTGTTTTGCCGACCTTAAATCAAACCCGGCATCGCCTTCGTGCTGATATAACGGCAAAGGAAGATTAATCCTTTTAGCTTCTTCTGTTCTCTCTATTTTCAGTTCCATCATAGTAAAAAGTGAAATGACACACGACAGACGACCGCTTCGCTAGGACGATGGACGCTTTTTTCGTTTTTTGTTTTTCTCGTCCTTCGTTTCCTTCCCCTGCATTGCTTTTCGAGAAAGATTTATTCTCCCTTTCTCATCTATTTTTAAAACTTTCACCTTGAATTTATCGCCTTCCTTGACTGCATCTTCAACGTTTTTAACAAAATTTGAATCCAATTCAGAAACATGGACAAGACCTTCTTGTCCGGGAAGAATTTCAACAAAAGCACCGAATTGCATAACCTTAGTCACTGTTGCGTCATATATCTCTCCTGCCTTGACTTCATGCGTATATGCCTCAACATATGCTACAGCTTTCTTTGTGCTTTCCTGATCTACTCCGGCTACAATCACTTTATTTTTCTCATCATCAATATCTATTTTTGCTCCTGTTTCCGCAATAATCTTGCGTATATTCTTACCACCTGGACCAATAAAAGCCCCGATTTTTTCAGGATTAATATCGATAATGGTTATAAGCGGAGCATAGACAGAAACCGATTCACGAGCAGAGCTAATTGTCTTATTCATTATGTCTAATATGTGTTTTCGGGCTTGCTTGGACTGCAAAAATGCTTCTTTCAAAATATCGAATTCTATACCTTTTATTTTAACGTCCATTTGAATAGCGGTAACTCCTTCATTGGTTCCGGCTATTTTTAAGTCCATATCGCCGTATTTATCTTCGGCTCCTGCAATGTCTGAAAGAAGAACATATTTCTTACCTTCTTTTATAACGCCTAATGCCACACCTGCCACCGCTTTTTTAAGAGGAATACCCGCGTCAAAACAGGAAAGCGACGCTCCGCATACGCTAGCCATAGAAGAAGAGCCATTGGACTCAAGTATATCGGATACCAATCTTATGGTGTAAGGAAAGTCTTCCCAATCCGGCATCATAGGTTTCAAAGCTCTTTCGGCTAAATTGCCATGACCTATGTCTCTTCTGGATGGACCCCTCATGGGTTTGACTTCTCCAACCGAAAACGGCGGAAAATTATAATGAAGCATAAATGTCTTCTTAGATTCACCTCTTAGTTCATCCATTCTTTTCTCATCTTCCGAAGTCCCCAGCGTTGCAGTTACCAAACTCTGCGTTTCGCCTCGGGTAAAAACAGCCGAGCCGTGCGTTCTTGGCAATATACCAACTTCACATGTTATGGGTCTTACTTCATCTCTCTTTCTGCCGTCTGACCTTACAGCTTCATTAATTATTTTCTCTCTGAATTTCTTCTGCTCTAATTTTCCCAAAGCCATTTCCACAATTTTTTCGGAATACGTCTCGCCAAATTTTTCTACGCATTCTTTTTTCAACAGCTTCGCCTGCATTACTCTTTTTTTCTTAACTTCAATCTTTTTTGTTTCATCAATTCTTTTTGAAGCAAAATCTTCTATTTCTTTTTCCAGTTCTTCGGGAATAGAAACAACTTTAATTTCTTTTTTAGAAACTCCTACTTTTTTAACCAACTGTTGGATAAGAGATGAAATTTCTCCGCAAACTTCCTGTCCCAACTTCAACGCTTCAAGAATAACCTCTTCGGATATCTCTTTTGCATCGCCTTCCACCATAGACACGCCATCACCCCAACCGCAAACTACTAAATCTAATCCACCTTCATCCACTTGTTTATAGGTAGGATTAACAATAAATTTATCTCCGATTTTACCTATCCTAACCGCCCCTACAGGAGCAGGAAAGGGTATGTCGGAAATTGCCAGGGCCGCTGAAGCACCAATAATTCCTAGTATATCAGGGTCAATTTCTCCGTCCGCAGAAAGAGCATTAGAAACGATCTGAATCTCTTCCAGATAACCGTCAGCAAAAAGAGGTCTTAGGGGACGGTCTATCATTCTTGATGTCACGATTTCTTTTTCTGAAGGCCTGCCTTCTCTTTTGAAAAACCCGCCGGGTATTTTACCCGAAGCATATGTCATTTCTCTATAATCGACAAATAAAGGAAAGTATGGAGGTATATCCTGCAGTTCACGCGCTACAACGGTGGTAAGAACTACAGTGTCGCCATAACTGACAACTACAGCGCCGTCTGCCTGCTTGGCTAATTTCCCCGTTTCAATAATAAGATTCTTTTCTCCGATTTTTGTTTCTACAACTACACTCATTTTTCACTCCTTTTTTAATATAACATTATTAGTTATGTATAATCTTCTATTTCTTTTTTAATATTATTAATAAACTGTTCTATATTGATTTTCCCCTTGTCCCCTTCTTTTCTTTTCCTTACGGAAAGCGTTTTCTCCTTTTCTTCGTTTTTACCCAACACTACTATGTATGGGGTTTTCTCCTTTTCAGCTTCCCTGATTTTATAACCTAAGGTCGCATTTTTTGAATCAACTTCAACTCTTATCCCGGCTGATTTAATCTGGGAATATACTTCCTTAGCATAAGGCAGAATATCTTCAGATATGGGAAGAACTTTAACCTGGACAGGTGACAGCCATATAGGGAATGCCCCGCCGTAGTATTCAATCAAAGTTCCAAAAAAACGCTCCATACTACCCAAAACAACTCTGTGGACCATCACAACATTATGTTCCTGTCCATCTTCTCCAACATAAGTGACATCAAACTTCTTCGGTAGATTAAAATCAAATTGAATAGTAGGACCTTGTTCAAAATGCCCTAAAGCGTCTTTTATCTTTACATCTATCTTGGGACCGTAAAATACCGCAGCGCCTTCATCCACTTCATAATCAATCTTTTTCTCTTCCAGAACTTCTTTTAGAGTATTCTCCGCTTTGTCCCAATCTTGAGAGCTTCCTGAAAATTTTTCAGGACGGGTTGCAAGAAATGCGAAATAATCTAGTCCAAAACTTTTCAGCATAAACTGAACAAAATCAACGACGCCTGATATTTCATCTTTTAACTGTTCCAGCGTGCAAAAAATATGGGCGTCATCCTGAGTAAAACCTCTCACCCTCAACAATCCGTGCAACACGCCGCTTTTTTCGTATCTGTAAACTGTTCCAAGTTCTGCATACCTTATCGGTAACTCACGATAGCTTCTTTTGGAAGATTTATATATGAGAATATGCCCAGGGCAATTCATCGGTTTAAGCGTATATTCTTCTTCGCTATCTTCAAACTTCAACGTGGGAAACATATTCTCTTTGTAAAATTCGGTATGTCCGCTCTTCTGCCATAATTTACTCTTTAAAATATGCGGAGTATATACAATGTCATAACCGCGTTTCTCGTGTTCTTTGTACCAGAAATCTTCTATAGTTCTTCTTATAACAGCGCCTTTGGGATGCCACAAAACCAGCCCTAAACCAGATTCCTCTTGAATAGAAAACAGGTCTAATTCTTTGCCGATTTTTCTGTGGTCTCGCTTCTTAGCTTCCTCCAATTTATTCAAATAATCTTTTAATTCATTATCTTTGTAAAATGCCGTGCCGTATATCCTCTGAAGCATAGGATTTTTTTCGCTGCCTCTCCAGTAAGCCCCCGAGATTCGAAGTAACTTGAAAGATTTAATCTTACCTGTTGATTCAACGTGCGGTCCTCTGCATAGGTCAACAAAATCGCCTGAGGTAAAGAAGAAAACTTGCTTATCTTTTATTTCTTGTAAAAGCTCTACTTTATATTTCTCACCTTTCGCTTTAAAGATTTCAATGGCTTCTTCTTTGGAATATTCTTCTCTTACAAATTCATAAGCACAATTTATAATCTCCTGCATTTTCTTTTCAATATTGGCGAGGTCTTCGGGAACAAACCTGTGGGAAAGGTCGAAATCGTAATAAAAACCATCTTCAATAGCAGGACCTATGCCTAATTTTACCCCAGGATAGAGTTCTTTTACAGCATAGGCAAGAATATGAGAAGTACTATGCCTATATGTTTCAAGTGAGGAATCTTGTGGCTTCTGTTTCATAAATACCTAACAGCCAATATCACTATTTCTATCGTATTGGCTAATTCTTTTATCCTTTTTAGTTAGTGGGCGATAGAGGATTTGAACCTCTGACCTCCACGATGTCAACGTGGCACTCTAACCAACTGAGCTAATCGCCCCATTCCATTGCGGATTTATGATTTCAGATTTCGGAATAGAAAATTTGTAATCCGCAATCCGAATTCTGAAATCCAAAATCATACAGTGCCGGAAGCCGGACTTGAACCGGCACGGACTTTAAGGTCCATGGGATTTTAAATCCCAGGCGTCTACCAATTCCGCCATCCCGGCGGCTTTAGAAATTGAATTATATAACAATTTTAATAGGATTTACAATTGCGGAAATGTAATATGAAAAGAAAAGCGGCTCTCTCTAAACTGTCTTGCTTTGTAGTTGCCTATTTATGAACTTTTGGTTCTGCTCTACTTAAATTTCTAATTACCAATTTCTAGTTCTTAATGAAATGTCCAATGTTTAATACAAATAAAATAAGTGTCATTGCCCTGAGAAATTCGTACGAATTTCCAGGACTAAAGTCCCTGAAATCTTCCAGATTCCTAGGGGCGAGCCAAAGGCAAAGCCCGCCTGCCAAATCTTTGCGGGCAGGCAATCTCGCTTTTTAGATTACTTCGGTTGCTTTCGCTCTCTCTCAATGACAAGAACTAATAGAAAAGGGGACAACTCTATTTTAAAAGAACCGTCCCATTTTCCCTACCTTTCTTTTCTAATTATCCATTGGGCTGACAGACATATTGGAAAAAGAGATTTTCCCAACCTGCCTTCCAATACTGGGCTAAAGTAGAGACATCATTATTAGATATACCCCAGCGCTGGACAGCACCAACCATAATGGGCTTAGTTTTAACCCATCCTGCACCGCCATCTGAAAACAAGATATTCGTTCCTTCAGCTCCGTGGGTAGGGCTGGCGAACTGATTATTGGGAGCAGGCTTCACATTGTAACCCAGCACAATGTAATTTGTTGTGCCAACAGTTACCAAATTGTGACCAAAGTGATTGTTTATTGGGCTTATACCATAACCATTTGGTTGAGCTCTGTCAATAAACCATACAACAGACCTTCCTTCTGTCAAATTAAAATGCATTTGTGTGAGTGGCTCAGTGAGGATTTCAGGATGAGCCTGCACAGCATAGGAGCAATGTGGTAACTTATTAGGGTTAGAAGGCGAATTACTGGAGAAAAATTCGTATCTTTGCTCCTCAACAGTTCCTACTACTGGATTTATTACTTGATCGGAAGAAGGGCAAACGAAGATGGCCCAATCGCTTTCATAATCAGGATATAACTGTGCCATAGAAAAGCTTCCAAGGTAGACTACGTCCATATATAGGCGATGCGGAAAGTGTTCCTGATTATCCATGGCGTATAAATTCATCGCAAGACCGATATCTTTTAGGTTACTAACGCAGGAAACCCTTTGGGCCAATTCTCTTGCTCGGATCAATGCCGGAAGTATGAGTGCGGCAAGAATCCCGATAATCGCTATCACAACCAAAAGCTCGATGAGGGTAAAACCGACTTCAGATTGCAGATTGCGGAATCTTGTATCTTTAACCTTTAATCTACTCATCATCATTTTTCATCTCCTTTCTTTAAGAAACGTTATCCTGGTTAGGGTTACGATGCCCATTTTTTTGTAATCGGTAATCTGTAAATCGTAATCCGTAATTTTAAAAATTACTAATTACCAATTACGAGTTACGTAAATTAACCGATACGGGCTTCATTACCTTTACCGTGTTTATAAGAAGTCAGACCTCCAACACGAAAAAAGTTATCCATTTTATTCATTAAATATCATCAATCATTATCAGGATTTAAGGTGTCATTTGAGGTGCCACTCAATCCGGGTAGATCAGTTGTAGAAAGCACCTTATTAATGCCTGATTTTACAGGTTTAATCCACTTTACATGACCAGCGACAAACAGCACATTGACACCATCGGTAGTATGGTTAAGAAATTGGGAGCCAGCTCCCTTTGTAGTCGTAAGGTTTACTCCAACCACCGGAGTGGTAATCCAATAGGGTGATGTATTTATAGCATTACCATCGTTGTATGTCTGGTCCATAGCCAGGACAGTATCGGACCGGACTGATTCATTAAACCCGATATTATAAGCATAGTGGCAGGTTGCAGCACTTGTATTTAGAAATCCTGTAGTCGCATTACCAACAATAGTAGCTGGTTGAGCTAAAATATTACTCGGGCAGATATATGTCCTAAAAGGCTTAATATAATCAGGCCATAAGCGCGCAAAACTACCCTTTGTTGTGGCACTGGTGAAAACAGTAGTAGAAGCACCAGTCACGTCACCCATCGGAAAACTCTCATTATGGTCACCCGCAAACAGGTGCATTCCAAGACCAATCTGCTTTAGATTGCTTGAGCAGACAGCGTGTCTGGCATTCTCTCTTGCTCTATTCAATGCCGGCAGTATCAATGCAGCCAAGATTCCGATAATCGCAATAACAACCAACAATTCTATCAATGTAAAGCCAGCAAACTTTTTATTCAACAAATTCATATTTAACCTCCTTTTCTTTTTTAGAAATCAAATTGTTTTTATCATATCATTCCCTCTTTGTCAAGACCCTGTACAAATCAATAACCAAGATAATTGAATATCGTTAGTTGGTAAGGGTTACGAATTACGAAATTTACCGACACGAGCTTTCTGCCCGCTTCGCAAACAGGCGGGTGTTACAGTTACCGTTCCTAATAATTGGTGTTTAGTTATTAATCATTTCAGGATTTATTACTTCTTCAGTTTTTGGTTAAGTAATTCATTAACTATTTTTGGATTTGCTTTGCCTTTGGTTGATTTCATTACCTGCCCGACTAAGAAACCGAATGCATTTGTTTTACCCTTCTTGAAATCGTCTATTACTTGTTGGTTTTCTTTAAGGACTTTATCTACTGCTTGGGAGAGCTCTTCCTCGTCTGTTACTTGAGCAAGACCGTTCTCTTTAACTATCTCCTGCGGATGTTTGCCTTTTTCAAAAATCTTCGTGAGTATATTTTTGGCAGTATTTTGGTTGATTTTCCCTTCTTTAACAAGTGTAAGCAGTGAAATGAGATGTTCAGAAGTGAGTTTGCTTTCAGTAATAGTAATGTTATGCTCGTTTAAATATCCCGCAACAGGTCCTATAAGCCAGTTGGCAATTTCCTTTGCTCCGATGTTGTCGGAGCGGGACTGATTGAATTCTTTTAAGCATTCTTCGAAAAAGTCTGCCGTTTCTTTGTTTGATATGAGTATGTTTGAATCGTATTCTGTCAAGCCATATTCAACTGCGAATCTTTCTTTGCGCGCATTTGGAAGTTCAGGCAGTTCCTTTTTTATTCTTTCTATTTCTTCATCCGAAATAAAAAGCGGGGGAAGGTCCGGTTCGGGGAAATATCGGTAATCGTGCGCTTCTTCTTTACTGCGCATCGGGTGTGTTTTTTGCCCTTCTTCATCCCATAATCTGGTTTCTTGAGAAACCTTTTCCCCTTTTTCAAGTGTTTCTTTTTGTCTTTCTACTTCGTATTTGATAGCCGCAAGAACAATTTTGAAAGAATTCAGATTTTTTATTTCAACTCTTGGCGACAAAATATCTTCGCCTTTTTCTCTTACTGATATATTTGCTTCAAATCTTAAAGAACCCTCTTCCATTTTACAGTCAGAAATCCCGATATAAAGTAATATGTCTCTTAAGTTATTCATAAACACTTCAACTTCTTCCAGGCTCCTCATATCCGGTTTCGTTACGATTTCTATTAAAGGTATACCCGTGCGGTTTAAGTCCACCAAAGATGCTTGCCCATTTTCAAGATGGATATTCTTACCCGCATCTTCTTCAAGATGAATATTGTCCACGCCGATTCGTTTAATTTTATCGCCAAGTTTAATTTCAAGAAATCCGTCTTTGGCAAAAGGCAGATATTGTTGTGAAATCTGATAATTTTTGGGAAGGTCGGGATAATAATAATTCTTCCTGTCGAATTTTGTTAGGTGTGTTATTATACAATTGAGCGCTAAAGCAGTCCTAATCATATATTCAACCGCTTTTTCGTTTACTACGGGAAGCACACCTGGAAGCCCCATACACACGGGGCAAACTTGCGAGTTCGGCGGAGAACCAAATTTTGTTGAGCATCCGCAAAATAGTTTCGTTTCGGTAGCAAGTTCAGCGTGTATTTCAAGACCGATTACAGGTTCGTATGTCATAATCTCCATTAAAGATTGAAAATTCAAGATTAAAGATTCTTGCGAATTTTGCCCCGAGAAATCCGGAGGATTTCCGGGACTCAGTCCCTGAAATTGCTTCGCAATTTCTAGGGGAATCTTAAATCTGGAATCTTGAATTATTATTATATTTTCGGTTTCTTATTATGGTATTCCGTATTCTGCTCAAATGTATAAGCAGTCCGTAAAATTTGTCCTTCATCAAAAGGTTTACCTATAATTTGAAGACCTATCGGCAATCCGCCTTTAGAAAATCCGCAAGGGATAGAAATAGCGGGAAGTCCGGCTAAGTTTACGGGAATTGTAAATATATCCGAAAGATACATCTGCAACGGGTCGGAAATTTTTTCTCCTATTTTAAATGCAGGTGTCGGAGAAACTGGCGTAACAATTACATCACATTTTTTAAATGCCTTATCAAAATCGTTTTTTATCAGTGTTCTCACTTTTAATGCTTTTAGGTAATAAGCTTCATAATAACCTGAAGATAAAGCGTATGTTCCGAGCATTATTCTTCTTTTTACCTCTTCGCCGAAACCTTCATCACGCGTCTTCTCATACATATCGACAATACTGCTAATTTTTCTGTCCTCTGTTTTCCCCGCCTGCTGCGAAGCGGGCAGGTGTCCTCTGTTTTCTGTCCTGAACCCATAGTGCACTCCGTCATATCGGGCAAGGTTGGAACTGGCTTCTGCGGGCGCAATAATATAATATGCAGCAACTGCGTATTCTGTATGAGGCAATGAAACCTCAACGATTTCGGCTCCCAGTTTTTTAAAAGTTTCTATACTGTTTAAAATCGCTTTCTCAACTTCTTTATCCGTCCCTTTGACAAAATATTCCTTAGGAATTCCGACCTTTACTTTTTGGGCGTCATTTTTTAGGTACTGAGTATAATTTGGGACTTCTTTTACAACAGAAGTTGAATCCATCGGGTCATGTCCTGCTATCATATTCAGAAGAATTGCACAGTCCTCTATATCTTTCGTAAATGTGCCAATCTGGTCTAGGGAAGACGCGAATGCCACAAGTCCATATCGCGACACTCTGCCATAAGTGGGTTTTAATCCAACAACCCCGCACATACTTGCAGGCTGACGAATAGAACCGCCTGTATCCGACCCCAATGACATAATTGCAAAATCGGCCGCCACGCAAGCCGCCGAACCGCCTGAAGAACCGCCCGGTATAGTAGAAGTATTCCAAGGATTCCTGCAGACCCCGTATGCAGAATTTTCGGTTGAAGAACCCATAGCGAATTCGTCCATATTCGTTTTACCCAAAATTATGACATCCTCTTTTTTGAATTTTTCTATCACTGTTGCGTCATAGATAGGGATATAATTCGAAAGTATTTTTGAACCACAGGTAGTTCTGATATCTCTTGTCGAGATAACATCTTTTATTGCGATGGGAATACCGGAGATAGAGCTTATTTTCTCACCCTTACTGATTTTTTTGTCTACTTTTTCGGCTTTTTGTAGAGCTAATTCTTTAGTAAGTGTAATATAGGAATTTATTTTTTTGTTTAATTTTTCTATGCGTTCATAAATACTCGTGGTAATCTCAAAGGAAGAAGCTTTTTTCTCTACAAGCAAATTATTAAGCTCGTGAGCAGTTAGTTTGTATAATTCCATATATCGTTATTCTATGATTGGCGGTACTTTAAAATATCCTCTTTCTTTATCAGGCGCGTTTTTGAGCACGTCTTCTACCGTGGAAGACAGCACTTGAACATCTTTTCTTCTAACATTCACAAGGGGTACAACCTGCAAAGTCGGTTCCGTTTTAGATGTATCAACTTCGTTTAATTTTTTTATGTATTCAAGTATAGTGTTTAACTGATGTGTAAATTTTGGTATCTCGTCTTCTCTCAATTTGAGCCGAGATAGTTTCGCTACATACTCTACATCTTTTTTACTTATAATATTTTTCATGTTCTGATTTAGAGAAGCTGGAATGTTAAATTTTTAATCTTGAATATTATTTTTGTATCACTTTCTTTATTCCTCTTACTGCCTGTTTTATTCTGTGTTCGTTTTCTACCAGCGCGAATCTTACGAATCCTTCGCCGTTATCGCCGAATCCGATACCCGGAGAACATACTACATCGGCTTCTTTTAAAAGGCGAATTGAAAAATTCAAAGAACCTTCTTTTTTGAATTTTTCGGGAAGCGGAGCCCACACATACATTGTTGCTTCGGGTAATTCTACATGCCAACCCATATTATTAAAGCCGTTAACTAAGACGTCTCTTCTTATTTTATAATTCTCTAAAGTTTTTTCCACATAATCCTGCGGACCATTTAATGCCTGAATAGTGGCAACCTGAATCGGAGTAAATATTCCATAATCATAATAACTTTTAATTTTTATAAGAGCGCCAACAATATCTTTATTGCCAACCAAAAATCCTACTCTCCATCCAGCCATGTTGTATGTCTTGGAAATAGAATAGAATTCCACTCCTATTTTTTTCGCGTCTTTTGCCTGCATAAATGAAGGAGCTTTATAACCGTCAAAACATATATCTGCATAAGCAAAATCGTGTATTACGATCAATTTATGTTTTTTTGCAAATTTGACTATCTCTTCGAAAAATTCTATCGAAGCAGTTCTTGTCGTTGGATTATGAGGAAAAGATATAACTAAAACTTTTGCTTTCGGGGCTCTTTTTTTGACAGTACGCTCTAATTCGGGGATAAAAGAATTCTCATCTAACAGTGGCGTTGTTACAAGATTGCCCCCGGCAATAGCAATATGATAAATATGGGAAGGATAGGTAGGCGTAGGGACTATTACAGTGTCACCCTCATCTAATATAGCTAACGCAAGATGAGAAAATCCTTCTTTTACCCCTATGCAAACAACAGCTTCTGTTTCAGGGTTTAATTTTACACCGTATTTTTCTTCATATCTTTTTGTAATAGCTTCCCTTAAATGGGGAATACCTTTTGATGTAGAATAACCATGGACTTTGCTTTTTTGAGCCGTCTCGATTAGTTTGGCAATTATTTTGGGAGAAGGTGGCTGGTCGGGATTACCCATACCTAAATCGATAATATCTTTACCTTCTTTTCTTGCCTCACTCTTAAGTTTATTTAATCTTGCAAATATATAAGTAGGCAGTTTTGAAATTCTTTTAGATTCAATCATGTTTAAATTCAGAAGTCAGATGTCAGAGTACAGAAATCAGATAATAGTTGAATTTTTTCTGCCTTCTGTCGTCTGTTTTCTGTCATCTGTTTATCTATCACATTTTTTTAAAATCCAAAGGGTTTTTGGCATGAGATAATGCTATTTCATAAGTAATCAACCCTTTTTGATAAAGTTCTTTTAATGATTTATCCATGCTTTGCATCCCAAATTGCGCGCCGGTTTGAATGCTTGAAGGAATCTGTTCGGTTCTTTGTTCCCGTATCAATGCGCGTATTGCCGATGTGGCAACGAGTATTTCTGTTGCAAGAATTCTGCCTTCTTTGTCCGCACGGGGAAGCAATACCTGAGATATTATTGCTTGAAGACATCCCGAGAGCTGTATTTTTATCTGCTGTTGTTGATAAGGAGGAAATACATCGATTATACGATCTATAGTTTGCGAAGCATCAGGTGTATGAAGCGTTGTCAAAACCAAATGTCCTGTTTCCGCCGCAGTCAGCGCCGTGGATATCGTTTCTAAATCCCGCATCTCGCCGACACTTATCACATCGGGGTCTTGGCGAAGCGTATATTTCAAAGCATTCGCAAAACTCAAGGTATCGGAACCAACCTCTCTTTGTTTGATTACCCCCTGCTTGTTTGTGTGGATATATTCTATAGGGTCTTCTACGGTTATGATAAGATATTTATTTTCTTCGTTTATCCTATCGACTAAAGCTGCCAAAGTTGTGGTTTTCCCCATACCCGTAGGCCCCGTGACTATAATTATGCCATTGGGTTTATTAATTAATGTTTTTACAATTTCAGGTAAATTAAGTTCTTCTATTACAGGAATGGCCAAAGGCACTATTCTTAAAGCGGCTTCCACATTTCCTCTTTGCATATGGACATTTACTCTGAATCGTGTAACTTTTGGAATGTTTATTGAAAAATCTAATTCTTTCTTCTCTTCAAATACGACTTTTTGTGAATCAGAAAGGAACCCGTAGATAAGTTTTTTGGTATCTTCGGATTTCAAAATCGGATAATCTTGCGATAAAATAAGTTCACCGTTTATTCTAAAAACGGGCGGAGCGTTGGCGATAATATGCAAATCCGAAGCGGTTCTTTGGACGGCTTCTTTTAAAAGTTCCGATATGTCCATTTGATTTCTCCTTCTCTTTTTTACAGTATTTCTTCTTTAGTTCCTCTAAAAATACCTTTAGTTTTAAGGGCAAATTCGGTTGGAGCATCACTCATTTGCATTGCATATTCGTGTGAAATTTGTCTTTCTTTATAAAGTTTTAAAAGCGCCTGAGTGAAAGTTTGCATTCCGAAAAGTTCTCCTTGTTCCATCACTTCCCGTATTTCTAAAAGTCTGTTTTCTAATATCAATTTTTGGATTGTCGGGGTCGGAATCATAACCGAAACTGCCGGAATTCTTTCGCCTTTTAAAGTAGTCAATAGTCTTAGAGAAATGACTCCTTTTAATACATAAGCAAGTTGAACTCTCATTTGCGGCTGTATATGTGGAGGGAAAAAATTCAAAATTCTTTCTAGAGTCGACGGCGCATCAATAGTATGCAAAGTTGAAAAAACCAAATGTCCCGTTTCTGCTGCCATTATTGCCGCCTCCGCTGTTGGAGTGTCTCTCGTCTCGCCGATAAGTATAACATCGGGGCTTTGTCTTATAACGTGTTTTAAAGCCATCGCAAACGAATTAGTGTCTGTTCCTATTTCCCGCTGATTTATGAGTGATTTCTTGTCTTCGTGCAAAAATTCTATAGGGTCTTCTATTGTAACTATATGTGATTCCTTGTTCTGATTTATAAACTCTATAATTGAAGCAAGTGTTGTGGATTTCCCGCATCCTGCGGGTCCTGTAATCAACACCAAACCTCTTGGCTCCAAAGAAAGTTTTTTCAGCACTTCACTTGGCAGATTAAGCTCTTGGAATGTAGATATTTTTCTCTTAACTTCTCTCAAAACTATCCCAATCTCTCCCCGTTGCAAAAACATATTGACTCTGAAGCGTCCCCATTTTGGAGAACTATAAGCCAAATCCAATTCTTTGTGTTTGTTAAAAGCTTCTTTATGCCCATCATTCATTATCCTCCGGGATATTAATTCCATATCCGCAGAAGAAATATTTTGAACTGAAATTGGCTGAACGCCTTTACCTGTTCTTATGTAGGGTACGCTTCCGACTTTGAAATAAAGGTCGGAAGCATTTTCTTTGAGCATTATGCCAAGAAAATCATCTAAGTCTATTTTTTTCTCGTTCATAATGTTTAATTATACTATACTAAGATTTCTTTTGGAAAAAACTTCCGAAAAACTTTCAAATAATTTACTCTCTATTTTCTTTCTTTCAGGACATCTGTCGTTTAATTGTTCTTTCATGCAAGTAACGGATTTACCAAGCCCGCAGGGATTAATCATAGCAAAGTGTTTTATATTCGGGTCTATATTGAGTGCAAATCCGTGATAAGTAACCCACCTGCTTACTCCTATGCCGATTGAAGCAATCTTCTTGTCATCAACCCCATTAGAGCTAAGAAGTGCCTCTGGCACTTCCGTACGGTCGCCAAATGGCGACCTATCTCTAACGGGGCGAACCCAGACACCTGTCATCCCTTTTATTCTTTTGGCTTTTATATTAAATTTTTCCAGTAATTTTATAATCACTTCTTCAAGCATTCGCAAATAAAGATGAATATCTTTCCCGTAGTTTTTCAAATCGATTATCGGATATCCCACTATTTGACCCGGACCGTGATAAGTAATGTCTCCGCCTCTATCAGTTTCATGGACATTTATCCCTTCTTTTTCTAGTTTTATAGAGGAGACCAATATATTTTCCCTACCACCATTTCTGCCGATTGTAAAAACGGGCGTATGTTCTACCAAGAGCAGCGTATCTGGGATTTGTCCTGCAGCCCTTTGTTTGACAAGCTCTTTTTGGATTTTGTATGTTTCTTGATAATCTTTTAATCCGAGGGACAGAATATTGAGGGTTTTATTCATATTTCCATCTTAAAACCAAGAAGACTTATAGATACAATTATTATTTGAATCTACCCGCACACCAGTTCCGAACCAATAATGGTTCGAAACGATGCGGGGTTCCGCTCCACGAAATCTTATAGCATAAAGCATGGATTGGAGTCGTGGAGCTTCACATCTTCTCAAGCGTTTCTATACCCAAAATGCTTAATCCATTCTCCAAAACCTGTTTAACACAACTTGCCAATAGCATACGGGCTTTTTGGAGCCCTTCATCAGCCTTTAATATCGGACACTTTATATAAAAATTGGAAAAGCCCTGTGCCAAATTGTAGATATAATTTATGATTATTGTTGGTTTGAGCGTTCTCTGCGATTCTTTTATTATCTCACTAAAATTAGATAACAGTTTTATTAAATTGTTTTCTTCATCTGTTTTTAATAAAGAAAAATCAATTTTTTCGTCTATTTCTTTCTCGTATTTTCTCAAGATTGAATTTATTCTCGCGCAGGCATATTGAATATATGGGCCCGTATCTCCTTCAAACTGTAACGCTTTCCAGCTGAAAGTTACATTTCTCTCCGGAGTAACTTTTAAGATTGAATACTTTATTGCTCCGTAAGCGATTTTTTTTGCGTCTTTATCGTCAATGTTGTTATGTCGCTGCTTTATTTCTTCCCTTGCTTTTTGCAATGCCTCTTTCATAAAATCTTCCAACAAAACAAGGTTGCCTTTTCTTGTTGACATTTTCCCGGTTTCCAAGAGGACAAAAGAATAAAAAACAGGTTGAGGAGAAGGTTTCCCCAGCAATGTTAAAGCCGCCTTTAGCTGTTGGAAATAAAGCTTCTGGTCTTCTCCAAGAACAATAATGCTTTTGGATTTTTTCTTATCAATATGGTACGCAAGGTCTCTTAATGGATATAAGCTTGTTTTATCCGCTCTGGTTAGGACTAAGAAAGGACTTTCCATAGGAAGGTTGGAATCTTTCTGGTCAAGCACATATCTTTCTTCCTCGTCCATAAACAGTTTTCCCGTTTTTTCTAATTCTTTTAAAACTTGAACTGTTTTTTTTGTCCAAAGATAGTCTGACTCGTAATCAAATTTATCATACTTGATATCCAGTTCCCGAAAAATCTTTACCTGGCCTTTAACACAAATATCTACAATATCTCTAAATCGTTTCTTTGTTTTCTCATCACCTTCTTCAAGTTTCTTTAATAATTCAAAGACCTTTTGTTCCAATTCCGGAGTTTTTTCAATTTTTTCGTTTATTTTGATATAGAGATTTAATAAATCATTAAACGTTATTTTTTGTTTGTCTTCCGCGCCCAAAACAAGCATTGCTATTTGTTTACCGATATCGTTTACAAAATAATGTGTTTCGATATCATACCCTTGAAATCTTAAAAGACGCACGATAAAATCACCAAGCAAAGCGTTTCGCGCTCTTCCTATATGAGGTGAAGCATTTGGATTTATGCTTGTATGCTCAACGAGTATCTTCTCTTTCTTATGCTTTCTTGAACCGAATTTATTTTTCTCTTTTATGATTTTCCTCAGGATATCTTCTGCGATAATTGTTTTATTGACGAAAAAGTTCAGATATGGACCCTTGGCTTCCGCTTTTTCGATAAGTTTGGTAGGTTTGATTTTACCTGCTAAATCTTGAGCGATCTGAATAGGGCTTTTTTTAAAGGTTTTAGCCAAAACAAAACAAGGAAAAGCGTAATCCCCCAAACCTTCGGGAGGAATTTCTAAATTGATTTCTTTTAGATTTGTGATTTTCTTTAACTGTTTTATTATTTCTTCTCGAGGATTCATAATTAAATATCAAACATAAATAGAAATAAATTGTCTGTATGCCATGTATTTCTATGTATATCTATCCTGCCCGCTTCGCAAGCAAGCGGGCATATTTCTATGTATTTCATTTATAGTTTATGTTCTTTGCATCACCCCACACTTTTTCCAACTGATAGTAATTCCTTAATTCTCTATGAAAGATGTGTATAATTACTCCGTTGTAATCCAAAAGTATCCATTTGCTTTCAGGCGTACCTTCAATATGGTTTGCTTTGATACCTTTTTGGGACAGCTTGTCGGTTATTGCACCGGCAACAGTTTTAATTTGGACCTGACTTTCGCAGGAAAGAATTACGAAATAATCGGTTAGAACAGTAAGGGGTTGCAAGTTTAGGATAACTATATCTTCTGCTTTTTTTTCCTCTGCCGCTAAAGCTCCTATAAGAGCAATTTTCTTGAAATTAATGATCTTCCCACCTCTTGTTTTAGGAAATTTTTGCGCTTATTTTGTTTATTTGGATAGAATTTTAACCTAAAATAACGAATAATTCAACCCCCGTTAGAGATGTTAATCTGTCAAAAACTTAGTTAATGTAGAGCTATAAAAGTAATATAATTAAGGCAGGAAATCTCGTAGATATAGAAACGCCTAAAGGCATTTCTTATCTCTAACGGGGTTGACAATCGACGCTTAAGAATGATACACTATAGTCCAATTCGATGGAAGTAGAAAAGATTCTACATATCGTAGCAAATGAAATAAAAGATTTTTATTATCAGCCCAACTTAAGGCATGTAGATGACTATGAGTTGGAAGAGTTTGCAGCCAACTATGGGATTAGAACTCAACATGGCAGTTTGGCTTTCACCTCAAATACGCAATGCTCCTCTTTACCGTTAACCGTTTATGTCGGAGGTAAGGATGTTGCGCAGAAAAATCTAAATCCTTCCCAGATCCGTATTCTTCGAGAACTTCCCTCAACTCTGGCAAAAATTCACCATTACGCAAAGAAAGTGCCTTTTACATGTGTCGAAAAGAAAATATGCAATAACGAAGATTTTAATTTGCACTGTACATTATTCACATCGCTTCACAAAAAAGAAAGCGTAAAATTGCCTTTTTTGTGGAGCCAGTCTTTATTCAATCCGCAAAAAAAACGGGCGTTAAAACTTCACCTTATCTGCATTCCAGAATGGCCTCAGAGACAAACAATCGTTTTTCCGGAAATGGGCGTAACATATGTGCTTGGGAGTGATTATTTTGACGAGATAAGAACTAGCTTTTTGCGGATGGCTACATGGTTTGCCAAAGCAAACGGGCTTCAGGTTCTTTATGGCGCAAGTAAACTCGTTACGCATTACTATAGCAAAGAAAAAAAGTTCAAAAATTATGCGGTGATTTTTGTTGGTCCGTCTCAAACCGGTAAAACAGCTTATTTGAACGACAATTTTTCTTTAAACGCCAAAGGCGAAGATGCAAGACCATTGCAAGATGGAATCTTATTTATAAGAAAACACAATCAGGTTCTTGGCGCTGAAAAAACTTTTTTGGTAAAAGCTCAAGGATTGGAATCTCATTTAAATCCTCTTCTTTACAGAGCTGCGCTTAACAGAAAAACAAATTTTGAAAATGTCATTATTGACCATCAAGGCAGATTAGATTTTCAGGACAGCACTGTTACGGATAATGGTCAAGCATTAATTCAAATACAAGATGTAGGGCGGTCAAATCCTGCTTCTTTATCCGAAAAAAAATCTTTGAGCGAAGAAAATTTTAATTTGTCTTCAATAGAAAAACTGGACGGGTTGAAAATATTTATTATGACAAAATTCAATACAGTTGTTCCGCCGATTTGCAAACTCGAACTCGAACAAGCATCCGCTCTTTTTATGTTGGGTGAATCCGTTTACGACGGCAAGATTATTAGAAACCCGGCAAGCAATCCCTATTTGATAGGAAACGCCGAAGAAGAAGCGGAAGGATTTTTAAGTTTTGCAGAAAATAACAAACAAAAGGTTGAAACTTATTTAATCAATACAGGTAGCGTTGGAGAATCGTTTAGTAAAGAAGTCAAAAAGAAGAGAAAATCAAGGCCCAAAAAAATAGAAAACCAGGATCTTTCCCGTGTAGGAAAAGCTATCTTTAAAGGAGATATTAAATGGGTGAAAAGCCGATATTGGCAAATTCTTGTGCCCAAGGTGATAGAAAATGTCAATTTAGATAAATATGAACTTGAAAATTTCTACGGCGCAGATGATATTAAAAAAGCTGTCTCAGCGCTGCGTTTAGAAAGGCAAAAATATCTAAAAGGTTTCCCAAAGCTCCCTTCTTGTATTAAAAAAGCCATTATCTAGTTATAAAGTATGTGGAGGGCAGAAAACAAAAGTCTGACATCTGATTTCTGTCTTCTTAAGTCTAACCGAATGAAATGAGGTTAAATTGGAATCTCTAATGAATCCCGAAAAATTAAAAACATATCATATCACTACCGATATTCTCATAATAGGTAGCGGCGTTGCCGGCCTTGAGTCGGCACTTGTTGCATCCAAATACGGAAAAGTAGTTATAGCAACCAAGAAGAAACTTCCCGACTGCAATACTAGTGAAGCTCAGGGAGGAGTTGCCGTTGTGCTTTCAGAGAGCGATACATACGCAAAACATATAGAAGACACATTAAACGTTGGTAACGGATTATGTAAAAGAAAAGCTGTGGAAGTTTTGGTAAAAGAAGGTCCCAAAAGAGTAAAAGAATTAATAGACGGCGGCGCCAATTTTGATAATAAAAACGGAAAAATTCTTTTTACTCAAGAAGGCGGTCATAGTTTAAAAAGAATAATTCATGCTCAGGGCGATGCAACAGGAAGAGAAATAGAAAAGACTCTTATTTCCTGTGTCCATAATTTAAAAAATATTAAAGTTTTGGAAAATACTTTTTGCATTGATTTGATTGTCAAAGATAATCATTGTTTGGGGGCGTACATGTTTACCGCTAAAGAAGGGTTATTTTCTGTTTTGGCAGATAAAGTAATCCTTACCACAGGCGGCGTATGTCAAGTTTACAGGGAAACTACAAATCATGCCGTTGCTACAGGCGATGGTATTGCTATGGTTTATAGAGCAGGAGGACAATTGCAAGACATGGAATTTATCCAATTCCATCCTACTGCTTTATATGTTGCAGGGACTTCAAGATTGTTGATTTCCGAATCTGTTAGAGGCGAAGGCGGCGTTTTAAGAAATAAATACGGGAAAAAATTTATGCTTAAATATCATCCTTCCGGCGATTTGGCTCCCCGAGATATTGTATCCAGAGCAATTATAAAGGAAATGAAATTAACGGATTCACCAAATGTATATCTTGATGTCAAAAGTATCCCTTATCACAAGGTGAGAAAAAGATTTCCCAACTTGGTAAACATATGCGAAAAAGTAGGATTAAACGTAGGTAAAAATCTTGTTCCTGTTCGCCCCTCTGCTCACTATACCATTGGAGGCGTAAAAGTAGATTTAAAAGGCAGGACATCTATAAACAATCTCTTTGCATGCGGAGAAGTTGCTTCTTCCGGCGTTCACGGAGCAAATCGCCTGGCTTCAAATTCATTATTAGAAGGATTAGTTTTTGGTTATAGGACGGGCAAAGAAGCAGGACAAACTCTTGGGAAGAAAAGAAAAATTAAAGAATCAATCTATATCAAGAACCATCCTTCTCAGTTGCCATTCAATCTTGACCTGGAAGATATTAAAAATTCTTTAAGGAGTTATATGACCAGAGATGTAGGAATTGAAAGAAAAGAAGACAAGCTAAAGGAAGTAAAAGATAAAATAAAATTTTGGATGGATTATGTTCTTGCAAAAGAATTTTCTTCCCCAAAAGGGTGGGAACTTCAAAACATGCTTACAGTATCTTCTTTGATAGTAAAATCCGCTCTTATAAGGAAGGAATCCCGCGGCGGTCATTATAGGTTGGACTACCCAAAAAGAAATGATAAAATTTGGCAAAAACATATTATCTTACAAAAAGAAAAAGTTAAATATGAGAAATAACCCGTTGCTTGATATCAACCTTCTCTTAAATTACTTTAAAAAGGAAAAGCAAGCGACAGATGGGAAAACTACAACAAGAAAGGAGATATAAACATATGAAAAAAAAGAAAATATTTTTTGCCCTTATTGTCTGCATGCTCTTTTTTCTTTATGGGAACTTTGAACTAAAATCCCCTGCCAGCTTCGCATCAGGCGGGGAAGAGATTTTTTCAAAAGACACTGAAAAATTGGAATTTTCCCTTAGATGGAATGGCATAATAGGCGGCAAATCAACAATAGATTTCGAAAAAATTCCTTTACCGGATTTGGAACAAAAATCTTATTTTTTTCAGTCCCAATTAAAAACTGTAGGTTTAGCGGATATATTTTTTAGAATTAGGAATGAATATTCCACGCTTGCAATTCTAGACTCGAAAGAAATCTTGCCGATATGGTGGGAAGTAAAACAGCAGGAGAAAAATTATAAATACGAAGAGAAAACGGATTTTGTGGAACTTTTAGCAAAAGAACCCGGCTTACAAAATCCTCTCTCGGCTTTATTCTTAATTCGTTTGAAAAAATGGGAAGTGAGTGAGAGCGTTATTGTGCCTGTGTTAGTTCAAAAGAAAATCTATCCCATAAAAGTGCAGGCAGTTTCAAAAGAACCTTTGAAAATTTACGGCAAGACTTTCGATACTATTGTGATTGATGTTGCGACACAAGATGTTACATTGGGTATTTCCTCGACCAAAATAAGTGACATTAAAATATGGTTGACCGATGATGAGAGAAAATTACCCATTTTGATGAAAGCCAACACTGCAGTAGGTCCCATAACAGTTTTGTTGGATAACAGAGAAGAATTACTTGAATGAATGTGAATATACATGGAAATAGAATAGAAATACATAGAGATACGTTGTTAAAAATTTAGATTTTTAAAATGACAATATTATTTCCACTGTATTTCAACATATTTCTATGTATTTCGTGAGTTTTTAAAAAATATGATTCTGGAAAGATTTTGGGAAAAATTAATAGACAAGATAGAGAATATAGACAAAGGGGAAATTCGCCAGTATATAGGCGAACTTCTTTGGGAAAGAGGTCTTTTAGAAAATATTTTCAATTCTCTTACAGAAGGAATACTCGTTTTAGATTTTGACAATAACGCTGTATATATAAATAAACGTCTTAACGAGATAATGTCTATTGATATAAACGACTTGTTTGGTTCTTTTTCGTTCTATGACAAACGTTTAGCGCATTTGATATTGGAAAGCAAAAAGGAATTCAAAGACGAAATAGTAGAGGTCTCAGAACCCCGCCACCGTTTGCTTAAAATGAGCAAATTAGCCCTTTTATCGAAAAAAGGGAAACCCTTGGGAGGGATTATAATAATAGATGACATTACTCAAGAAAGAAAAACTCAAGAAGAAAGGGCAAGCGGAGAAAGGTTTGCGACTTTATCACAACTTGCAGCTGGTGTTGCACACGAAGTCGGCAACCCTTTAAATTCTCTTCAGATTCATCTTGAACTTTTAAAGAAGGAAATCAAAAAATTATCTGCTAATTCCCAGGAAAAACTTGTCGGTTTTGTGGAAACTATAAGAGAAGAAATAGACCGACTGGATAAAATAGTCGAACAATTTCTTGAAGCATCTCGCCCTTCACTTCTCAAATTGGAAGAAGTAGCAATAGAAAGTATAATAAAAGAGCTTGTCACTTTCTTTTCACCCGAGTTTAAAAAAAATAATATAAAAATAAAAGAAAGCTTTTCTCCATATATTCCTTCCTTTCTTCTTGACCGTATTCAGATAAAACAAGCGTTACTGAACATCTTTAAAAATTCCTTAGAAGCAATGCCTAAAGGCGGAAATATTTATATATCCACTTTTTTAAGAGGCGACATAATTGAAGTAGTAATCAAAGATGAGGGGATCGGTATTGCTGAAAATAATCTTTATAGAATATTCGAACCGTATTTCACGACAAAAACGGAAGGTTCGGGGTTGGGTCTGATGATAACATATCGCATAATCAAAGCTCACGGCGGAGATATAAAATTCAAAAGTAAATTAGATGAAGGTACCGAAATTACCGTAATCCTTCCTTTGAAAAGAGATAATGTCCCCCTTCCTGCGCGTTTTGGAAGACTTCCTCTCTTTGAAAATTTGGCAGGTTCTCACAATATTACGCATAAAAAAATAAAAAATGAAAGTCCCGATTCTGTTCTATCACAAAATTAGCCAGCCAAATCCTAAGGCAAAAGTATCAGCCCTATATGTTACACCATATAATTTTCGCCGTCAGATGAGGTATCTTAAGTGGCGCGGTTATAAGACCATCAGCTTATATGAATTGCTCAATTGGCTTGACGGTACAAAAAAACTTCCCTCAAAATCTATTATTCTCACATTTGATGACGGATATGAGGACAATTATACTTACGCATTCCCTATTCTAAAAGAGTTCAGATTTAGCGCGACTATTTTTCTGATAACAAAAGATATCGGTGGTTTGTCCGGGTGGATAAATAGTGAGGAAACTATAAAAGAGCCGCTACTCTCGTGGGATAAGATAAAAGAAATGGCGAATTACGGTATAGATTTTCAGCCGCATACTCATACACATCCATCCCTACCTAAACTGGATAAAGAAAAGATAAAAAAAGAACTCGTTATTTCAAGAGAGATAATCGAAAAACAACTGGGTAAGAAAGCGGATTTTTTATGTTATCCATACGGACACTTCAATTCTGGGGTGCAACAGATTCTAAAAGAAGTCGGCTATAAATGCGCTTTAACTACAAAAAGAGGCATAGTAAAGCAGAACGACAACCTTTACGCGCTTAATAGAATAGGGATTAAAGATACGCACGGATTATTCCGTTTTATAAGGTATGTAGAATTTAAATATAGATAAATATTATAAAATCCGAAATCCTAATATCGAAGCACGAAACAAATTCAAAATCCTAATGTCCAAATTTCCCAAACTTAATGTTTTTGTCATTTGAGTTTTAGTCATTCGATATTGTTTCGTATTTTGAATTTCGTGCTTCGAATTTAAAAAGCTTTACGTAAACCCTAACCGTCACCTATCCCTATTTTAAAATAATTTATTTGTGATTTGGAATTTACATTTGCCACTTTTTTTTCAGTTCGTCGGTAATTGCCCTTGCTTTGACGCTATTCACAAAATCGTCTTTGTTTTCTTCGGGTTCTTCAGGAAGTTCTTTTTTAACGGGGGAAACTTTGCTTATTAAGTCAAGCGAAGATATAAGTTTACAAAAATGCATTTTTGCAAAATCTTTGATTTCCCTGTCATCCGTTGCTATTGTTATTGCCTGTGGATTCTGGGATTTTTCTATCATTGATTTGATACAGTCGTCTGCAGATTCACCTCTGGTATAAATAACTTTTACGGGTGTTCTTGCTTTTATGTAAGACCCTTCAATTTCTTCTTTCCCGTCAAAGACTACCGTTATCCCACCGAACATCTTGTTCCTAATGTTTAATATTCTAATGAAATGGTCTCTTCTTACTTCTAAAGTCTTGTCTCTTAACCCCATTTGCATAAGCACATTATATCCGTCAACGATTAGCATGTTATTATTGTATTATTAAGGAATTGAGAATCTTAAACTTTGAATTTCTTTATGATATTCTCGACTTCCTGCAGGGCCTTATCCAATTTACTTATATCTTTGCCTCCGCCTGTTGCCATCTCGGTTCTACCTCCGCCGCTTCCGCCCGCAATCTTGGAAATTTCGCTTATTATTGTTCCTGCGTTAAACCCTTTTTCCACCAAGTCAGTAGTAATACCCCCGACAAATATTACATTTTTATCTTTTACTGACCCAAAAACAACAACAGCGGAGTTTTTTATTTTGTCTTTCAAGATATCAACGGCTCTTCTTAAAGCATCTGCTCTTACTCCATCTATTCTTAAATTAACAACGCTTATTCCGTTTATAGTTTTAGCTTTATCCGACGCATTGTTTATCTTTTCAAGTAAAGTTTGTTCCGATAATACCTCTATCTGTTTTGAAAGAAGTTTTTGCTGGTCAAGCAATTCTTGAACTCTTTTTTCTATAATTTCCGGGGAAGTTTTTAAAAGATAAGATATTTTTTCAACAGAATGCAGTTTATTTCTGATTGATACATATGCCGGCTGTCCGGCAACAGCTTCAATTCTTCTTAATCCTTTGCCTATGGAACTTTCACTTAATATGTGGAACATGCCTATTTGGCCGGTATTATTTACGTGAATTCCTCCGCAGAATTCCTTGCTTGTATCACCAACCGAAACCACCCGTACAAGCTCGCCGTATTTTTCACCGAAGAAACTTAAAGCGCCTTTCTTTTTGGCTTCTACAAGCGATAAATTTTCTATTTTTACAGGTATAATTTCTCTTATTTTTTCGTTAACAATTTCTTCTATTCTTGCAAGTTCCTCTTTTGTAATCTGGGAAAAATGTGAAAAGTCAAACCTTAAGTAATTTTCCTCAACAAGCGAACCTGACTGCTGAATGTGACTTCCCAATACGGTTCGCAGAGCATATTGAAGTAAATGCGTTGCGGTATGATGGCAGGCGATATTTTGTCTTCTTTGTTTGTTTACCGTTAAATGTATTTTTTCTCCTTTTTCTATCTCTCCTTCTTCTATTTTCGCGCTATGGACTATTAATCCTTCTTTGCCATAATACACATTGTCTATGCTTCCCTTTGCTTTTTTCGTCTGAAAACTGCCCATATCAAAAACCTGTCCACCCATTTCCGCATAAAAAGGAGTCGTAGCGACAATTAATCCCACTTCTGCATTACCGATTTTTCCCTTATAATCAATACTGTCTTGAACAATAGAAAGAATTTCAGTATCGCATTGTAATTTTTCGTAACCTACGAATTTTGTAGAGCCGAATTTTTCCGACAGGTGTTCATATAGCGTTGCTTTGTCGGAAGTTTTCGTGTCTCCTGTCCATGCAAGCCGTCCCTTTATTTTTTGAGAGTCCATTTCCTTCTGAAATCCCTTTTTATCTACTTCAAAACCTTCCTCGCGTGCAATTTCTTCAACTAAATCCGAAGGCAAACCGTATGTATCATAAAGTTTAAATAATTCTTTTCCTGATATGCCCTTTTGTTTTTTCTCTTTATGTTTTTGAAAAATTTCTCCCAAAATTTTAGAACCTTCCCTAAGAGTGCGTTTATAGGAATCTTCCTCGCTTTTTAAAACTTTGGCGACATGCTCCTTCCTGTCTTTTAAATCAGGATATGCCTCTGCCGTTGTTTTTATTACGGTAGGAATGAATTCATATAGGAAAGGAAGTTTGAGCTTTATTTTTTCTCCCTGCCTTGCGGCATTTCTGATAAGTCTTCTTAGCACATAACCTTTTCCGTCGTTGGACGGGAAAACCCCGTCGGAAATCAAAAAGACAATCGCTCTTATATGATCCGAAATAATCCTTATGGGTCTTACGTTTTCTTTATTGTATTTTGTTTTCGATTTTTCGCATATAGACTGAACAAGAGGAGAAAAAACATCGGTTAAAAAATTATCTTCCATTTTTTGCATAATAGCCGATGCTCTTTCCAACCCCATTCCCGTATCGATATTTTTTTGTGGCAATGGTTCCAAACTTCCGTCTGCTTTTCTATTGAATTGGGTAAATACAAGATTCCAGAGTTCAAGATGGCGTCCACAATCACAGTTTATATCGCAACTTTTTTTACCACACCCGAACGCTTTCCCTCTGTCAATAATTATTTCTGAACATGGACCGCAAGGACCCGTTTCTCCTGCATCCCACCAGTTGGTGTTTTTCCCCAAAGGCACTATCCGTTCTTTTTTAACACCTATTTCTTTGCTCCATATTCTGTAAGCCTCTTCATCATCTTCGTAGACAGAAATCCAGATGCTTTCTTCCGACAGCTTAAAGGTTTCTGTTACAAACTGCCAAGCCCACTGGATCGCTTCTTCCTTAAAATAATCACCGAAGGAAAAATTGCCAAGCATTTCAAAAAATGTATGATGCAAGGGGCTTTTGCCTATAATCTCTATATCCGAAGTTCTGAAACATTTTTGGCAAGTCGTAACCCTTTTTAATTTCTTATCACCTACCCCTAAAAATTCTTTTTTGAATTGATTCATTCCCGCGCCGGTAAATAACAGCGTAGGGTCATCTTGCGGTACTAAAGAAGAAGGAGGTTTAATAATATGCCCTTTCTTTTCAAAAAATCTAAGAAATTCCGTTCTAATTTCGCTTGATTTCATAATTTTAATATTCGCCTTTGGCGAATAGACTATAGACCAAAGACCTTAGACTTAAGACTACCCAAAAAAAGATTTTTAAATCCAGAGTCCAAAGTCTAATGTCTAAAGTCTTCTTCATTGAACTTCTTACTTTCTTAGAACAGTCCTAATGTTTTTCCTTCACTGTCGATATCCACATCCATATACGCAGCGCGAGAAGGAAGTCCCGGCATTGTCCGCATCTGGCCAAGTAACGGATATAGAAAACCCGCTCCTATCGAAGCTCTTATATCTCTTACCGGCACACGGAAATCTTTAGGCGCGCCTTTTAAATTAGGGTCATGCGAAATAGAAAGATGTGTCTTAGCCATATTTATCGGTAACTTGCTGTAACCTAATTTTGTATAAAGTTTTATTCTCTTTTTTGCTTGCGGAGAATAATCGACGCCATCCGCGCGGTATATTTTCTTGGCAATAGTTTCTATCTTTTCCTCTATTGATAAATCATCTGGATAAAGGAAATGGAAATTGTTAGGCATACTGCAGGCTTTGACTATAGCTTCTGCCGCCTCTAAGCATCCTTCCCCTCCTTTAGCCCACGGGTCTATAGGAACAGCGAAACTTGCGCCGTTATCAACAGCATACTTCTTAACAAAATCCGTTTCCTGAGGTTTATCGTCTGTAAATTTGTTGATAGTAACTACAACAGGTATACCGAAACTACGCATATTTTCTATATGCACTTTTAAATTCTCGCAGCCCTTTTCCAAGGCAGGCATATTATCTTTTGCTACGAGTTCTCTGTTTAATTTCTGTCCCGGCTTTAATTCAAAAGCACCGCCGTGCATCTTCAAAGCTCTTATGGACAAAGTAATTACCACACAGTCAAGTTTCAAATTTGCCTGCCTGCAAACTACATCAATTAATTTTTCCGCTCCGCAGTCAGCGCCAAACCCGCTTTCAGTAACAACATAATCAGCCAACTTAAGCGCTGCAAGATTAGCTATAACGGAATTATTACCGTGAGCTACATTGGCAAAAGGGAATCCGTGAACTATGGCGGGAGTATTTTCAAGCGTCTGCACCAAGTTTGGTTTTATAGCGTCTTTCATCAACACAGTCATTGCGCCGGCTACTTTTAAGTCTTCCGCGGTTACGGGTTTTCCATCATAAGTATATCCCACCACCATTCTTCCCAATCTTTGCCTCAAATCCTTTAATGAATTAGTTAGGGAATGTATGGCTGCGGTTTCCGTTGCTACGGTAATATCATAACCTGCCTGACGCGGATAACCGTTAGCTGTTCCTCCCAAACCAATTACTATATCTCTTAAAGCCCTGTCACTTACATCGACACATCTGTTTATTGTTATGAAATTAGTATCAATATTGAGCTTGTTGCCATGGGCAAGATGGGAATCAAGTGCGGCGTTTAATAGATTATGAGCCGTATCTACTGCATGAATGTCTCCTGTAAAATGAAGATTTATATTCTCCATTGGGACAACTTGCGAATATCCTCCTCCGCAGGCACCGCCTTTTATCCCAAAAGTCGGACCTTTTGAAGGCTCGCGAATAACATTGCAGGTTTTCTTGCCAATTTTAGAAAGAGCCATCCCTAAGCCCAGATTAGTAACTGTTTTACCTTCTCCTAAAGGTGTAGGGGTTATAGCTGTAACAGTTATAAATTTACCATTAGGTTTATCTTCTAATCGCTTGAGTATATTAAGGTCTATTTTCGCCATATAATTGCCGTGAGATTCTAACTCGTCTTGTTGCACTCCTAACTTGTCGGCAATCTCGCTAATAGGCTGCATTTTTGCTTGTTGAGCAATATCCAAATCAGATAACATTTGTTAAATCTCCTGATTTTGTTTTTGTAAGTTAGTAATTTACTAAAATACGTGCTCCTCGTCAATCTGACCCGTTAAAGCAAATCCTAAATCTTAAGCACGAAATCCGAAACAAATTCAAAATTCTAATGTCCTAATTTTCTAAACTTATTGTTTTGGTTATTTGAATTTCTGTCATTCGCGCTTGTTTCGTGCTTCGATATTCGAAATTCGAATTTTTATAATATAAGCATTGCATCTCCAAAACTATAAAAACGATAATTTTTTTTGATAGCTTCTTGATAAGCTCTTAATATCAGTTCTCTTCCGCCAAAAGCGCAAGTTAACAATAGTAAAGTTGATTTGGGAAGATGGAAATTAGTAATAAGTGTATCTATGGTTTCGAATTTATAACCCGGATAAATAAAGAGCGAAGTTTTTCCCATATTTTTGCTTATTTTGCCATTCTTAAATGCGCTTTCGAGAGTTCTTACACTTGTAGTCCCCACAGCAATTATCCTGCCTTTTCTTTCAATTTGTTTGTTTATTTTCTCTATCTCCTCGTTTCTTAACTCGAAATATTCCTCGTCCATTACATGTTCTTCTAAGATTTCTGTTTTTATGGGATTAAAAGTACCTCTGCCTACTATGAGTGTTATCGTCGCAATTGATATTCCTTTGGCTTTCAGCCTTTCAAGTAATTCTTTCGTAAAATGAAAACCTGCTGTAGGCGCCGCGATAGCTCCATCTTTTTTTGCATAAACAGTCTGATATCTCTCTTCCGAAGTATCAGTTCTCTTTGTAATATACGGGGGTATGGGTGCTTCTCCTATCTCTCCTAAAATCTGTCTGAAATTATCTTCATATTTAGACCCTGAATCGAACTCGTTCTGGTTCAGGGCAAAGTTTACAGTATATATTCCCCTGTTATAATTCTCTATTTCACCTTTCAACTTTCCGTCTCCAAATACCATCCGTAGTCCTATTTTTATCCTGCCGGAACCTTGAACAAGACACTTCCACCTCTTGCCTTCTTCTTTTTCAATAAGCAGGACATTTACTTTGCCTCCGGTAGATTCTTTTTTACCTAACAATCGAGCAGGAAATACTTTCGCATCGTTTATTACTAAGAGGTCGCCTTTATTAAGAAAATCACCTATATCACTAAAGACTTTATGCTGGATGGTTTTGTTTTTTCTGTCAACAACCATTAACTTGGAACTGTCTCTTGGCGTTACAGGTTCTTGCGCAATAAATTCTTTTGGAAGTTCGTAATTAAAATCGGAAAGTTTCATTATTTTTTGTATAAAAGATTGATTACGGAGAAATGTCATTGCCCTGAGAAATTCGCAGGAATTTCAGGGACTTAGTCCTCGCAATTTTTCAAATTGCAGAGGGCAGATTTCTAGAGACGAACGAAGTGAAGCAATCTCATGAGATCGCCGCGCTCTTTTCAGTCGCTCGCAATGACAAAAAAATTAGTGCCGAAGGGGGGACTTGAACCCCCATCCCAATAAAGGGACATGGCCCTCAACCATGCGCGTCTACCAGTTCCGCCACCTCGGCAAGTGTTAAATTTTACCACATAATAGAGAATGTAAAAAGGGGAAGAGAGCGCTATTTTATAAATACATTTTTGTGTGATTAGTCGCTGTTTTGTACAGCAGGGCAGTCTGATACACCTTTAGTTATGGTTATTTACCATTAACTAAATCATTCAGAGAAGCAATTCTTCTTTGCTTTAGGTAATTTCCCAAAAGCATATCAGAACGAACCCCGAAATCATGACCATACTGCGCTTCAATGGTGCCCATATGAGTATCATCACGTTTGTCACGCAGTAGGCCATTTTGGTTCCTAGAACGATACCCCCTCATTCCAGGAGCATCGTTCTTACAATTAACCATGGCTTTCACCTCCTTTCTGACAAACCTTCAGTTATCTGTCTTCCCCAAATACCAGACTTGAAAGTTGCAAAAAGGAAGTATCAGCCTGCCCTGCTCAATACAAGATACAACTCCTTTTATTCCTTATCTATCTCTTTAATTATTTCGTCATTAATTATGACATGAATTATAATCTTACCTACACCCTTCATCAGATAAGAAGCCAATTCTTCTTTGTCTTCAATACCTTCTCGTTGAGAAAGTTGGAAGTATGTTATTAAAGAGATTAAATAAATCCCTACCCGATATAATCTTGAAGTGCTCTCTATTTGTTTGTCCGTTAATTTTCTTTTTCTTATATAGTCATGAAGGGAATTAGCATCCATATTTATTGCTACTGCGTCAACAAGACTATTTTCTCCACTTGATTGCCAAATTTTACATATGTCTTCTCCAGTCCAATTATAATCATTACTATTCCAAATTGGAGTATCAATATCTTGTTTTTTCTCTCGATATACATCTATAATTTCTGGCAATTGATAAGTTTTTCTAATTTCAATTTCTTTTTCATGTGCTTCTTTGATTGGATTATCAATTTTAATAAAAGCTGTTAACACATGAGGTCCATCGGGTGAAGACAATTCTATTTTCATATTAACAGTTGTGCCTACTGGTAACTCTTTTTTTGTTTTTATTCTTAGTTTTATTTCTCCTTGAGTAGGTCCAACAATATTGACATCAAAAACTTCTTCTTCTGAACCTTTTTCTCTTCCTTCTCCTCCAACACCTAAATGGGGTTTTTCAAAGGTAATTTTAAAGTCTCCTTTGTCTCGTGGTCTTATAAGGTATTCGTTCTCTACGTCTGTTTCTAAGAACAATTTGCACTCGCCATTTTGAGGTAGCATTTTAATATTACCGGGGGCTATCTTTTTAAATCTTACAAAAGAAGGATAACGTTTTGGTTTAAATATTTCGCCTTGCTTCTCAATTCTCTTTTGTAGCGTTTTCTTTATAATATTACTAGCAATGTCTCCATTAAGTCCTAACAGTTTACTAATTTCTTCATTCTTACTAATTAACCTGCTCATTACTCTTTTTAGAAAGTCCTCGTCTTTAGGATTTTTGAAAATTTTTTCATCTCTTCTTTTCTCATTAAGTTGCCGTAAAATATCGAGGTCTCTTAATTCCCTTGCTATCTCATAGTCTAATTCGCGTTTCGTCTCTGTTTCAGCCCTTCTATCTCGAGAAGACATAAATAACTCATCGCGAATATATGGCGATATATTACTGCAATCGATATTAACTAAAAGGGAGTTACTTAAATATGGTAAATTAGCGCCGTTCTTGGAAGCAATAAAAGAACTACCCAAATAATCATGTACTTGTCCATTTATTGTAAATATCACAGCAAGTTTTTCTACGAATTCATTCTTATCAACCTCATCTTTAAAAACTGTAACCTCTCCATGGAACTTAAAATTCTTAAAATTTATCTCTAAAGGGAAGGATGTCTCTTTTTGCTCCCTTCCGTCTTTCATAATTCTCATTTTATTTCCAAGCATCAGTTTTGTTGGGTCCCCATGTCCTCCTTTATAATCTCTCTTTTCATATAAAAGAATCGGTAAAGCTGGATAATATAAGTAGCGATTGAATGCTCTCCATAGTCCCAATCTTATATCGGAACGATCTGGTAAATCGTAATTGAAAAGTTTTATGTAAGTCCCATATTGGAATTTCCTTCTGAATAGACCCAAATTTAGTTCTTCAGATGAAAAAGAAAAGACATCCCCAGTTTTATCGACACAATATTCATACCACTGGCTTTTATATTCACCCACAGTAGTTACTCTATGAAATCTTACTAAAGTAAATCCATAAAGGCCTAGATTTTCATTTAATAACGAAGTATGTCTGCGTGATAATATAAGTTGATATTTATTTGCTCCGCAGAAACGTAATGCTCCAGTCCCGCCCATATTAAATTTCCCTTGAACAAATTTTATTTTGATTTTGTTCTCTCTTGAACGATACAGAAAAGTTTTTTCAAAATTAGATGGATGCTGTCCTTCTCCATTATCATAAATTATTATATTTGGGTTTCGTCTGGTGCCGTCAGCGATTATCTGAATATTTTCTGCAACCTCACGTAATCGCTTGTCTGTAATTTCAGTAAAATCCCCTCTTTCTATACCGAAAAATTTTTCAGCAGCTTCTTGAATACTAGAGGGGGCTTTCTGTTCTTCAGGATCGATATCCCTTAGAATACATTCCTTTGTTAAAAGAGCATCTATCGAGTTGACTGGTTTTTCTATTAAAGCGGGAATCGGACTTGCTTGTTGAGCATGAGCAAAACCGATATTTGAGCGCTCCCCAGCAAGTGGTTTCCAATTCTCCTCTTTTGACAATACAGGATGGCAAGTAATTATATTGCCAACTTCTTCCTCATCTTGTGCTTTTACTAATTTTAATAATAAATTTAAATTATCCATGCAATTCTTACCTCATCCTCTACTGCTTTAAATTCTTTATCACCCGTTACGACTTCTCCTTTATGTTGTTTTGCTAAAGCGGCGGCGAAACAATCCGCATAGGAGAGCTTCTTTGTGGCTTTGAAATAAGCGGCTTGTTTGGCAAGGGTTATGTCAACATCAATAATTTCTATAGGCAGGGTTTTTATTACTCTTTCTATTTCCTGCGCTTTTTCTGCTCCGCATTCACGGAGAACTATATAATAAACTTCTCCCCAATTTACCGAAGTCATCAGCAGGTCTTTGTCTTTTGCAACCGCATTTACAAAAAGAGATTCCACTTTTTCGAATCCGGGTTCTTTTTCCAAGAATGCTAAAAGTCCGTGAGAATCAAGAATGCTCGTCATAGTTTAGCCCTCTCTTCCTTTGTCTTTTGAGCGTCCTTCCAATAACGCTTTTGACAATTTACCCTTAGTAGATAAAACTCCGGCTATTCTTCCGAAGTATTCGGGCGTGACAGGTTTAAGAATTAGTTCCGTGCCGTTTTCTTCTATATAAAGTTTTGTCCCTCTTTTTATTTTTAGCCGATTGCGAATTTTTGAAGGTATTACTATCTGCCCTTTTGTGGTTACAACTGTTGTGGTCATCTAAATTTCCTCCTTTTGATAGAAAGTATACTATACTATAAAAAGTATGTCAAGTGCTTTTTTGTCTTACTTTAAAAATATTTATGCACAAATAAATTGGTAGGATTTCTCTCTGAAATAGGTGTTGGGTAACTACAAAACTTGTTTTGTCTAGATACTTTTAATCTTTATAGAATTAGTTTTTCTCCGCTTTTATTGGGTTTTAGTCTGATTACTTGTTTCCACTAGTATCAAGAATCTAGCATCAAGTATCATTTTCTTAGTTTAGTGGGCCATGCAGGACTTGAACCTGCAACAAATGGATTAAGAGTCCACTGCTCTGCCAAATTGAGCTAATGGCCCGAATGACTTGGCATTATAAGCGGTTTTTTAAAATGAGTCAATTTCGTGGCAGAATTTGACTAAAATGAAGTTGAAATGGTATATTGCCCTGCTGTTTTAGGAGAAAAAATGCCTACTTACGACTACGAATGTAAAAAATGCGGACACAAATTTGAAGCGTTCCACAGCATGACAGCAGAATCTTTAAAGAAGTGTCCGAAATGCAACGGTAAAGTAAAAAGATTGATAGGAGCGGGAGCGGGGCTGATATTCAAAGGTTCCGGGTTTTACGCTACGGATTATAAGAAGAAAGAAAATAAAACTGAAAGCCCTCCAAAAAGTTCTTCCTGTTCTTCATCCTGCGAGCCAAAAGGCTGCTCTACCTGCAAAAAATAAATCTACGCAGTAAGTCTTATTTCAATAAAAAAGGGGCAAAACTAATTTTCTAAGTTTCTTTTTCTCAGTGTTGCTTTTAATAAGAGCTTTTTTTAGAAAAGGAAGTTGGGCTATAACTTCTTTTTAAATCCCTCACAAATTCTCCAATTTTCTGTATACCTTCTGCTTCCGAGGTAAATGTTCTTTCTATTTCTTTTATCTGTTTGAATTGGCAAAAATTCAGGATTATACTTTCTATTTTTCCCACGGGAACTCCTATGGAAAAAAGAGCTCCCACAATTGCGCCCATACTACATCCCACGAGCATATCGATAGGAATTTTTTCTCTTTCAAGGACTTTTAAAACGCCTATCTGGGATAAAGATTTAGCTCCGCCGCCGGCAAGAATAAGAACGATTTTGCCACGCGTGAGTGGACGAGCAGGTCTTTATCTCCTTAACTTTCTTATTTTTGATTTTAATTTTTGTTTTAAATTTTTTATTTTGCTATTCATATCTCAACGCTTCAATTGGATCTAAGAGCGCAGCTTTTCTAGCGGGATATATACCAAAAGTAAGTCCTACCGCAACCGAAATAAGGAAAGCTAACAATACCGACCATAGAGTAATTATTGTTACCATGTCTGCGAATTTGGAAACTATTGCTGGAATTACAACACCGATAACCACACCAATAAATCCTCCCGTAGCCGAAAGGATTACGGCTTCTGTAACAAATTGATAGATAATATCTCTTCTTTTGGCTCCAAGCGCCCTTCTTATGCCAATTTCCCTGGTTCGTTCTGTAACCGTTGCCAGCATAATATTCATAATTCCAATCCCGCCAACAAGTAATGAAATCGCTGCTATAGAACCAAGAACAATACTAAAAATTCTTTTTGTGTGTTCCGCCTGTCTTAATAATTCTAAGGGGACAAGGATTTCGTAATCCGGATTTTTGTGAGTTGATTCTAAAATCTGGTTTATCAATGCTGAAGTTGACATGATTTTATTAGTATCCTTAACTTTCGCTATGAAGCGATGAAACTTTACCCAGCTCATCTGTCTGGTCCGCATTTTAACGTCGAATTCTCCAAAATAAGCTCTTGCTGTACTCAAGGGAAGATAAACATCAAAGTTAATATCTTCGGCTTCGAAACTTCCTGTCCCTTTTGAAAATACTTTCGCCTTCACCACACCGATAACGGTGAAATAATTACTCTTTATTTTTATTTTCTCACCAATAGGATTTACTCCAAGGAAAAGGATATTCTTTATTGAATAACCTATTACAACTACCGATTTACTCGTATCCATATCGACTTCATTAATGAATCTTCCACCATTTTCAACTTTCATATTGGTGGTTTCCGCATAATCGGGAGTTGTACCCACAACTCTTCCCGGAGTATTCTTGGCGAGACGCCAAATTTCTTCTTTAATTTCCCATGTAGGGACAATATTTTCAATAGAAGGAATTGACGAAATCTTTCTGAAATCTGAAGGAGCAAGACCGTAAACATCAAGCCAAGAAGTCATTTGAGTTGCAGCTTCGCTTGGTGGTTTTACGCTTCGGATAATTATATTATTGCTTCCAAGTTCTTTAATTTTTTCCCTTGCTTCAAAACTTGCGCCTTCTCCAATTGCAAGCATTGCTATCACAGAAGCAACTCCAAAAACAATTCCCAGCATAGTAAGGAGAGAACGAAGTTTGTGAAGCCACAGATTCTTCCCCCCAAATTTTACTATTCTTATAATATGAAGAATATTAATTTTCATCTACGATTTCCCCATCAAATAGCCGCACTACTTTTTGAGAGTAACCTGCTATTTTCGGGTCGTGAGTTATTACGACGAGCGTTTTGCCTTCTTTATTTAACTGAATAAGCAGGTCCATGATTTCCTTACCGGTTTCACTGTCGAGATTACCCGTCGGTTCATCGGCTAAAATCAAAATGGGTTGGTTTATTAAAGCTCTGGCAATCGCAACTCTTTGGCGCTCACCTCCTGAAAGTTCCGAAGGCCTATGTTTAATACGCTCTCCCAAACCTACAATATCTGCTAATTTAAAAGCTTTCTCTTTAATGGTAATTTCATCAACTCCCTGATAAAAAAGTGGAATGCCTATATTTTCTAATACGGTTAATTGAGGAATGAGGTTGAATGTCTGGAAAACGAAACCAACTTTCCGACTGCGAATTTCAGAGAGTTCATCATCTGATAAAGTGGAAATCTTTCTTTCTTCCATAAGATATTGTCCTTCTGTGGGTTTATCAAGACATCCGAGAATATTCAAAATAGTTGTCTTGCCGCTTCCGGAGGGACCCATAATTGATAAATGTTCGCCTGTTTCTATGGAGAGGTTAATTCCTTTAAGCACGGGAACATCTACTGGTCCAAGTCTGTAAACTTTCCAAATATCGACAAGGTTTATTATTTCCTTCTTCATTGTCTTTATCGATTAGGTCTACCTGTTCCGCTATTTTCAGGTCTTGTTGTATTCGTCGTTGGGGGTTGTTCTGTCGGCATATTCTCTGTCTCTTCGCTCTTAAATTTTCCTGTTTCAGCCATGGGCGTTTTTTTAACTTGTTCTCCCATTTCACCGGACAATATTACTACGATTTCCCTTTCTTTTAATCCACTTTTTACTTCTACCATATCTTCACTACTACTACCAAGTTCGATTTTTCTAATGTCAATCCTACTTCCTCTAAGAACAGCACAGGTGGATTTTCCTTCTCTTTGTGATATGACTGCTAAAGGAACCACCAAAACATTTTCTAATTTCTCAATCATGATTTCTACTTCTGCAGACAGCCCCGGTTTTAGGCAATCAAAATTCTGCCCATTTTTATCAAGCGAAATTTCAACGAGATAAACATTCAAATCAGGGTTCATCCATTTGAAAGTAGCGTCTGGCAAAGGTGCAACTTTTTTCACTTCTCCAGTAAATTGGTTCCCACTACAAGCATCTACTTTTATAAGGACTTTTTGCCCAACCTTTATTTTTTCTATTGAAGATTCATGAATCTTTACTTCAACTCCCATACTGCTGAAATCTGGAAGATTCAATAAATCTTGCCTGTCGTACACGGTAGTACCTGGTTGAATTGGATTCTGTGAACGCCAAGGGTTACTGCTTGTTGCATAGACAACGAGCCCTGGTTGTGTTGCCCTGATTGTGCATTTGACAATATTTTGTTCCGCTTCACTAAGATTATTCTTAATTCCTAAATAAGCTGCTTCGCTACTTCTAACATATGATTCTGCTTTAATAATTTCAGATCCACATTTGGCTTTTGTTTTATCAAGTTCTCTTAGAGATTCCTGATAATTAGAAAGAAGTAACGCCACTTGTTTGGGAAAGTCGTAATCCAGGAAAAGTTGATATCCTAACTTAGAATTCTCTGAAGAGGCCTCTTGTTGTTGCAAAGAAAATCTGTCTGCATCCAATTCACTTTTTGTTATATATTCTTTTTCGGATAATTTTTCGCTCCACTGGACTCTGTCTTTCGCCCGAGCGACTTCTTCTTTTGAAAGGTCTATACTATTCTCAAGTTCCCTTTTCTTATTAAGAGCCTCTCCTTCCAACTGCGGATTTGCTATCAACTTTGAAAAGTTTATATTCTCACTCTCATTTATAATAAGCTCACCAGCTAATTTCTCTCCTAAATATTTTTCTAAATCTATCTTCGCAAACTTGACGTTCAATTCTGCCTGTATAATATCGCTGTCATTCTGTTTTTTCTGTATTTCAAGATTTTGCTGTGCCTGCGTATAAGACGACAAACTGTTCTCTACAGTTATCCTTAACTCCTCTGCGCGGTCATCTAAATCCTTGGAATCAAGTTTCATAAGGATTTTGCTGTCCTGAACATCCTTTTCAGTGATTAGTATTCCTTCGTCAATTACCTCTAGAATATTCCGCTGACCAGGGACTTCATTAATAATTTTCTGAGAACGCAGTGCCTTGAGATTTCCTCCTTCTACAACAGATATAACTAGACCTTGTCTTTTTACTTCATAGCTAATTAGTCCTTCTATCCTTTTTTTCCCGTGAATAAAACCGTTAAGAAATAGCAAGAGAAATATAAAAACAATTCCGCCCGCCAAGAAGAATTTATTTTTACCCTGTAGCGCTGTCTTAATAAACGAACGGATATGAGATTTAGTCTCTTTCCCCACTGATTTTTTCATAGAGGTCTCCTTTCCATACTCCACCCTCATCAATTTCTAAAGTTTCAGTATCTCTTAAAAATTCCAGATAAGAAACTAAATAGTTTACAATTGCCGTTGATAAGGAATTCTTTGCGTTAAGATACGATTCTTGAGCTTCCAACAAATCTCGTGTAGTTGCTCTTCCTGCTTGAAGCAACAAATCAGTTCCTTCAACTCTTTTACTTGCAAGTTTAAGGCTTTTGTCTTGAATAATATATGTCTGATATAACTCTTCTAAATCTCGACAGAGATTTAAGATATCAAGTTTGAGCTCATCTCTTGTTTGAGTAACACTCCTTTTTTCTCTTTCAAAACTAATTAAAGCTTGTATATAAGCATTTCTTTCAGGAACTTTGTTTAATGGAAGTTCCAAATTAAATCCTGCGGTATAAGTTGGCTCCTCAAATTCCCAACTGGGTTTATCTCCTGTAGGAGTTCTACTTTCAACGCCAAGATTTAAGTCAAGTCTTGTTCTTAATGCATTTAAGGCAACGTGCACATCTCTTTTGCTGTCTTCCAATTGGTCATATGCTGTCATTAAATCAAGCCTTTTCTCAAGAGCTAATTTTACAGATTCTTGCGGCTCAACTTTAATTTCGGATATACCCTCTTCTAAAAATGTTTCCAACCCCTCAGCTTCAAGAGAAATTTTTATTTCAGGAGAAAGACCTAAAAATATTTTAAATTCGTCTAATAACTTCTGATAATTATTATTAGCAGAAAGCCAACTTTGATACGCTCTATATTCATCCTGCCTTGTCTGATCCACCTCAATAGGAGTAGCTCTACCGGCTTCAGAAAGCATCTCTATCCTTCCTCTCGTCTGTTTTAAATAAATATAATTCTTAGAATAGTTTTCAAGATTATTCTCTACTTCCAGTAGAGTGAAATATTTATCTGCAACAGTTACAGAAAAACCTCGCTGATATCTTAAAAAAGACCTTATTTGATATATTACGTCTCTTTCTGCCTGAATTAAACCTGCTTGAGCAACACTCCTGCCGGCACCTCTAAATAATGGTTGCAGAATATCCAAACCGACAACTGTCTGAAAAATTCCGTCAGTATCCCCGATTAGATACTTGAGATACTCCTGGGCAATGTTAAATGTTATTTGAGCCCCTTGAGCCAACCATTTTACAAGATTCAAATTTAAATCTGCATTTACATTTTCTGTCCCTAAACTATCTTTTTCCCATGTTACTGTCCCGTCTATTCCATACCGCAAGCTATAATTATATCTTTGGGAAATTAAAGCTAATGTTTGCAGATAAACGTCTTCTTTTGCCGATTGATAATCTCGGTTATTTTTTGTAGCTATAATCAAAACATCTTTAAGCGTTAAAGGAGTATCTTCGGAAGGTGTTTCTTGTATTGATTGGAACCGGATATCCCATGGGATTTTTTCGGAGGTAACTTCTTTTGTTTTCTTTTCTAATATTTTATAAACTTCACGGTCAGCGGAAGTTCTTATGCGCGCGGCGCCGCATCCTGTAAGAAAAAAAATTGCTAAAAATATTCCTAAACTATTAATCCACTTCATCTGTTTCATGGCTTAGTTTCAACTAAAAGAAATGTTGTTTATTTTAAGATAAGAATTATCTTTTAACAGATAATTCTTAACATAATCATAGACTGCTTCTTTAAGTGTATGAGTTTTCTTTATATATCCTGCATCCTTTAATTTCCCCATATCGGCTTGGGTAAAATATTGGTATTTATCTTTTATTGACTCCAGCATGTCTATGTATGCTATGTTGCTGTCTTTTCCCATGGCTCCAAAGACTGAATTCACAAGTTCGTTGAAGCTTTGTGCTTTTCCCGTGCCGATATTAAAAATACCATTTACTTTTTTATTTTCAAATATAAATAACGTCATATCCGCCGCATCTTTAACATATATAAAATCGCGCAATTGTTCTCCGTCTTTGTATTGTGTATTAAACGATTTAAAAAGTTTAACTTTTCCGTTTTTTTTAATCTGCTCAAAAGCCTGAAGCACCATGCTTTTCATACTTTCTTTATGATATTCGTTGGGACCAAAACAATTGAAGAATTTTAATCCTGCTATTTTTTCCAACAAACCCTGCCTATATGCCCATAAATCAAAAAGATGTTTTGAATCGGCATAAGGATTTAGAGGCCTTAATTTTTCAAGTTGCAAATGTTCATCGCAAAACCCTTCGTCACCATTTCCGTATGTGGCGGCAGATGAAGCATACACAAATCTCTTGTCATTTTTAATGCACCACATCGCCAATTTTTTTGTATATTCATAGTTGTTCTTCATAAGATAATCAGTTTCATATACAGTCGTAGAACTTTCAGCGCCCATATGGATGACTGCATCTATCTTGTCACAGAATTTTCCTTGATATAATTTTTCAATAAATTCATCCTTGTCAATAGAATCGGAAAATTTTAAGCAAGCAAGATTTTCCCATTTTTTACTCTTATCAAGTAAGTCAACAATCAGGATTTCATTGTATCCTCTCAAATTAAGCGCCCATACAATAGCGCTACCGATAAATCCTGCCCCGCCGGTTACTACAATCATATTTTTGAAATTTTAAAGATGTTAGGATGAAAACCGATATATTATACTATTTATTAGAAAAGAAATGGCGGGTGTTTTTGCATATTGAGACAAGCATAAGCATTACCGGGACTTCGATTAAAACACCAACTACTGTCGCCAATGCCGCGCCCGAAGAAAGACCGAAAAGCATTGTAGCCGTTGCAATCGCTACTTCGAAATGATTGCTCGCCCCGATCATTGCAGCCGGAGCAGCGTCTTTATATTTCAATTTTAAAACCCTAGCCAATATATATCCCAGCGCAAAAATAAGACAAGTTTGGATAAACAACGGAATCGCAATCAAAAATATAACTTGCGGTTGAGCGACAATAACGTCACCCTTAAAAGAGAACAAAAGAACCAGCGTTACTAACAAAGCTCCAATAGAAACAGGAGTTAAGAACCGCAAAAACTTTCTCTCAAACCATTCTTTCCCTTTATATTTAATAATCCATTTTCGGGAAAAATAACCTGCAGCAAGCGGTATAGCGACATAAAATATCACAGATAAAACAATCGTCATCCAAGGAATAGGCATTTGATTTATCCTAAGGAGAAATCCTCCCAACGGGGCGTAAAGAAAAAGCATCATTAAAGAATTAACGGCAACCATAACCAAAGTAAGCCCGCTATTGCCTTTTGCCAAGTAACTCCACATCAAAACCATAGCCGTGCATGGGGCAATGCCTAAAAGTATCGCACCAGATATATACGAACGATATAGCTCAACGGTATTTCCATCTTTAAGTATTTCCACTCCCGGCAGGATATTTTTAAATAAATAACCCAAGAAAAACGTCGCTATAAAATACATCGTAAAAGGTTTAATCATCCAGTTAATAAAAAGAGTCAGCAAAACCGGTTTCGGCGTTTTCCCTGCCTTGATTACTTCCGCAAAATCTATTTTCACCATAATTGGATACATCATGAAAAAAAGACATATCGCAATGGGAATAGAAACATTGGCTATTGCAATGCCTTCTAATGTCCTGGCAATTCCGGGCGCAAATTTACCAAGAAATATACCTATCCCGATACAGATAAATACCCATAGAGTAAGATATCTCTCGAAAATATTCAGTTTTTTTTCATAAATAACTCGTTCCATTTTTGGTCACCCTCTTAACATAAAATTAACTATAATATGAGACCAAAGGAAATAAATTCCCACTAGGATAAATATAACTCCGGTAACTTTTCGCATATAATTTTCAAGTTTAGTTACCTGCTTAAACCAGTGCGCTATTGAATGAACACCAAAAGTTATACCTATTGCAAAAATAACAACAGGTAATCCTGTCCCAATACCGTATACAAAAGGAAATGTTATGCCAAAATTATTATTCAATGCCAGAGGAATTAAACTTCCGAAAAACAGCGCTGCTGATATAGGACAGAAAGAAAGCGCAAAAACAGCACCCAGGGTAAATGAACCGAAGATACCCATTTCTGCCAGCTTATTATGTTTTTCACTTGATATTGAAAAGTTTAAAAAATCTAATTTCAGGACATCTAAAAGGAAAAGCCCAACAATAATAAGAACAGGACCTAAAATTTTATTCATATACTTTTGCAAAAAATTAGCAACAACCGGAACTCCGGCTAAAGAAGAAATAATAATTACACCAAGTACAGCATATGCCGTCATCCTTCCCAACGTATATGCCAATCCGGACCACAAAACCGTGCGTGGATGATTAATTTTTTTGGAAAGAAACGAAACAGCCGCAATATTTGTCGCCAAAGGGCAAGGACTTATTGAGGTAAGAATGCCTAACCATAATGCTGAAAGCAATGCAATCATTGTTTTTCTTCTGAATTCATCTCGTTAAGAAATTTTTGTGTTTCTTCTTTAATATACTCAAAAAACTCGTCCTTATTATTCAGGTGTTTCCACACTTTATCTAAATTCTTAAATTTTATCTCTTTGTCATCTTTCACCAAAGACAAAACGACTGATTTTGTATAAAGTTGATAATCCCGCATAAAATGTTCATTTCCCTTTTCTTCGACATTAACCACTTTATAAATAAGCTCATTAGACTCTATTTGTTTACTGAAATATTTTTTTATTGATTCTTCTGTATACGTCTCAATCTTGTGACAAGAAACACAGCGAAAATTTGTATGGAAATAATACGCAATAACCTGCTCCTCATTTGCAGCAAAAGACATATCTAAAAAACTTAGAACAAAAGCAAAAATAAATAATCCTGTTAAAAATAATCTATTCACATTCACTCCTTTAATAGTTTTATTATTTCCTCAGGAGACGGAACGCTGCCAGCTGACTTCACCTCACCGTCAATAACAAGAGCCGGCGTCATCATAACACCATAATTTATAATGTCTTGTATATCCGTCACTTTAACAATTTCCGCAGAAATGCCAAGCTCCTTGACTGCTTCTTCTACTTGTTCTGTTAGTTTTTTACACTTGGGACATCCTGTCCCTAAAATTTCAATTTTCATTGGGAGAAACCTCTTTTTTATTTTGTTCCTTTGATGAACCCCGCAACGTAAGACATTGGAAAAATTTCTTCCCCGCCTGCCAACAAACTGTTTCAGCGGGCAGGGATATTTTTCCGATACTCTACGGGGTAATCGGAACTGCGTTTCGATTAACGGGTCATCGGGATAAGTAAAACCGGCACCTTTGAATTTCTGGCTACGTTATGACTTACACTACCCAAGAATATTTCACTAACAAATCCGTGCCCTTGGCTGCCCATGAGTATAAGAGACGCTTTGTTTTTCTTTGATTGTCGGATTATTTCCGTCATCGGATAGCCGCTGTCCACTTGAATATTTACGGATGCTTTGCTTTTACTCGTCAATTTTTCTTTCATTTTTTCAAGACGCTCCATATCAATTTTATTAAACTCCGCTAATCTATGGACAAGATGAGGAGTGATGCGGGTTTTATTTTGAACATGTAAAAGCGTTACGCGTTTTGCTTCGCTTTCAACCATTTTTTGCAAATACGCAAAAGCATTGTCTGCGTTCTTCGAGAAATCCGTCGGGAAAAGCACATGATTCAGGAAATCGGATTTACCCAAATGAAAGTTCTTCTTATTATCAATATTAATGCGAATCAAAAGGGTCGGTTTAATTGCGTGATGAATCACAGCGCTTGACACTCCGCCAAGAAGAATTTCTGAGGCAAGTGTATTACCGTGAGAGCCCACTACCACCAAAGGATATTTTTTTTCGTGAGCAAGTTTGTTAATTTCCACCTGAGGGCTACCCATAACAACCTCAGTATTTACTCTAAATCCCTGTTTCTCAAGAATTCTTTTCTGTTCCGCAAGATTAGATATTAATAAATCCCTTATCGTACCGAAAGCAATGCCGGGAAGTTCCCCTAATCCTAGACACTGCAAAAGCAAGCAATCCTTTGTTCCAAGCGCTTTCAGCCCGCCAAGATGCTTTACTACAACAAAAGAAACAGGTGAAAGATCTGTAGCGATTAATGCTTTTGAGAACATAACGCATCCCTCCTTTTTAGTTATTTTCACAATTATAGTATTAAAAACTATTCTCTGTTAAAAAAATGAATTTCCCCATACTAAACTCCCACAACGTAAGACGGAGATTTCTGCGTTCTGATTAAAAGAAAGAGCCGAATATTATTCCGCTTAATGTTGCCATAATTATAACAAGAAAAATATACACAACTGTTTTTCTAGTTCCAATAATACTTCTTGTAACCAGCATGCTCGGTAAACTTAACGCAGGTCCTGCAAGAAGAAGCGCTAATGCGGGTCCATTTCCCATCCCTGCTCCTATTAAACCCCTAAGGATAGGAACTTCCGTAAGTGTGGCAAAATACATGAAGGCGGCAACAATTGATGCGAAAAAGTTTGCTCTTATAGAATTTCCGCCCACCAGTAATTCTATAAAACGGGAAGGGATAATGCCTTCATGCCCTACCCGCCCGAGCAGAAAGCCGGAAATAAGCACACCACCCAGTAAAAGTGGCATAATCTGTAACGCAAAAGTCCATGTCGCAGAAGTCCATTCTTTTAATTCACCTTTTTTAAACCATTTAATAATAATTATGAACAAACTGATTATAGAAAAGACAGCAATCCACCATTTATACTGATAAATTAAAAACCATATCTTATGACCGCCATCAATCGGTTTTCCCCAATTGGCAAACACAAGAAATATAACCATTGAGGCAAAATAGAGAATGGTTTGCCCTAAAGAACGGGGCTCTTTTGCTTCCCCTAAATTTAAATCGCCTGCTGAATACCGCATCCTTTCTTCTTTCAAAAAAATCAAGTGCATCAATAAACCTATAATAACGCTAAAAATTACGGCGCCGAACACCCTTGCCAAACCCAACTGCCAACCAAGAATTCTCGCGGTAAGAATAATAGCTAAAACATTTACGGCAGGTCCAGAGTAAAGAAAAGCTATCGCGGGACCCAATCCAGCTCCCCTTTTATAAATGCCGGAAAATAAAGGAAGAACTGTGCATGAACATACCGCAAGAACTGTCCCTGAAACCGAAGCGATACTATACGAAAGGATTTTATTTGCCTTTGCGCCGAAATATTTCATTACCGATGCTTGACTTACAAAAACAGAGATGGCGCCGGCAATAAAGAATGCAGGGACAAGACACAAAATCACATGCTGTCGAGCATACCATTTAACAAGCGCAAGAGCTTCGAAAATTGCACTGGTAAAACGCAAATTCTCTATAGGCAAATAGAAAAATCCTAAAAATATCGCAACAATATACAGAAATTTCTTCCATTCTTTCATATCTAATATCCTAATTTTTCCAATTAATAAATGTCGCTAAATATTAATATCTTTCTTTTTTACCTAATTTCACAGATTTTTTAAGCCGCTCTCTATCTTTTTGAATAATTTTTTCATCATTTAACCAATCTTTTATCAATTTATTTATAGCAATGTGATACTCGTTCACCTTCTCTTTGTTTATGGAGTAATAAACCCATAAACCGTCGCGTCTATCAGTAATAAAACCCGCATTTTTAAGAATTCCCAGGTTTCGCGATGCTCTTGATTGAGAAATATTTAACGCCTGCATTATTTCGCAGACACAGATTTCGTTTCGCTCTTGAAGAATTTTTAGAATTCTTAATTTCGTTTCGTCAGATAAAGCTTTGAAAACTTTTGTTAATTGTCGCATTTTATTACTTCCTTATATTCGCATAGCCAAATATATTGTATTAAAAAAAACGCTTCGTGTCCACATCTTGTCATTTCTTGGAATCGGTTCCGGTGTATTTCGTTTTATCGTTTTTTAATTTTACCGGCTCGGGTTTGCCGAAGCCAATATTAAACCCTTCAAGAAAACACATTATTTTATCCATATCTTTGGTTTTTATGAGTCTCTTCCTAATCTTTTCATTTTTACAAAGTCTGGCAATGCATGCTAAAACTTGAAGGTAGGTTTTAGTTTCGCTGGGAGGACAGGCTATCATAAATATCAGATGAACTGGTTTATTGTCTAAAGATTTGAATTCAATTCCTTGAGAGGATTTCCCCAAAGCGACAGTCAGTTCCATTACCGTATCGGAACGGGCATGCGGTATAGCTATAAATCCTCCTATAGCCGTACTTTCTAATGCTTCTCTTGTATTTACGGCTTTTATAAATACATCCTCATTTTTAATTATTTCCGCTTTTTTGAATTTAGAAGCCATTTCTTTAATCACGCCTTCCTTATCCTTGGCTTGAAGTTCAGGTATAATCAGGTCTCTTTCTATAACTGCTGTCAGCATCTTTTCTCCATTCATATTATCCAACTTTAAGTTTCAATAAATGGGAATTATATGTATTGTGTCGATTATATGTCAAATCTCGCCACTACAGGCAAGCGTTATTATGTTTATTTGTTTTACTTTGGCTTTCCGAAGCTCTTTTGCGCACTCGTTTGCAGTTGCGCCGGTCGTAAAAACATCATCTATGAGAAGGATTTTCTTATTCTCTAAAATCCCAGGATTCTTAACCTTAAAAGCTCCTTTTATATTTTTTAATCTCTCCCTGCCCAAAAGCGCGGTTTGAGAAAAAATATTTTTGTGTTTTATCAATTTGTTGGATAAAACAGGTATGCCTGTTTTTTTACTCACTTCACAAGCCAAAAGTTCAGTCTGATTATAACCTCTTTTTAATTTCTCATGCCAATGCAAAGGAACCGGAACGATAAAATCAGATTCTTTTAAAAACGGTTTTTGGAAAATTATTTCCGTAAAAAATCCCGCCAAAAATCTATCTAAATAATCATTTTTGCTGTATTTAAAAAGATGAATAAGTTCTTTGAATACTCCGTCATATATGGCAACGTGAAAAGCCTTGTTAAAAAAAATCTTAGAATTTCTATTGCACTTGGAACAAATAGCCGAATTGGACGGCCTGCCGCATTTTTCGCATATAGAAGTAATGACAAACTTTATTTTTTTAAAGCAACCCGAGCAAATATATTCGTTGTTTGATTCTTCCGCAGAAAAAAGCGAATTGCAAACAACGCACTTCAGCGGATAAATAAGATTGATATAAGACCTGCAAAACTTGCGAATAATTTCAAACACAGACTCGTTTATTAACTAAACTATCCATTATATTTTTTTGTTACGGTGGAGCAGACCGGGATTGAACCGGCGACCTCATCCATGCGAAGGATGCGCTCTCCCAGCTGAGCTACTGCCCCAATTGCACATTCTACTTAAATGCCAAAACAACTGTCAAACCTCCCGCTTGCCCGCCTCTGGGCGAAGCCAAGGGTTTGCTCAAAGCGGGCAGGGCGCATAAAAGCATCAAGAGGTTTGAAGAATTTCTTATTACCCGTCTGCTTGCTTCGCATCGAAGCGGGCAGGACCGCTGAGGTTTTCACTAAGAAGGTGCTTTCTTCCAAAGCCCGTTGGAACACGATATCTAAAAAAACTAAACTATTCTTAGATAAATGTATGATTCCAAAACCGAAACCCTATACCCATAATTAGAGTTATTGCTCATCCCAAGAGAGCGCCATTTTACATTTCTAATCTGATTCTCTAGTTACATTTGAAGCCTGCGGACCTTTCTCGCCCTTTGTGACTTCAAACTGAACTTTGTCTCCTTCCCGCAATGTTTTGAACCCGGCGCCTTGAATAGCGCTATAGTGCACAAAACAATCTTCGCTTCCGTCTTCAGGGGTAATAAATCCATACCCTTTCTTTTCGTTGAACCATTTTACTGTTCCTACTGCCATATTTCTGTCACCTCCCTTTTTTCTATATACAGCCCCGCCTCTACAATCCGCGGCACATAATATTTACTAATCTATTAAAGCTTCAGATACCCTTCGCCCTTTCATATATAAAGTAACATCTGTCCATAGCCCAGATATTTCAAGCTTTCATTCACGTAATTAGACAAGAAATTTTACAAAAGCGGATAAAAAAATACCGCGAGGGAAATCCAACTTTCTCCCTTCACGGTTTTGAAATCGTTTCCGCCTTCTGCCCCTCTGTTTCTAATTCTTACTGATACCAATTTAACTATATCCTATAATATTATTGCGAGATTCTAAACAGATAATTTTATTTTGTCAAGCCCTTAATATAATTTATATTCTTTCCATATGCACTATATAGAAAAATATATTTAAACCTCTAAAAATGAATTGTCATAAAAAAAGTGTAAGCTTGCTCGTCTATGAATCTGCCCTCCAATCCAATTGTTGCATTTTCGGTACATATAAATTCGCAACCCAAAAAAATTCCGACTTTATTTGCGCTATTTAACATTTTTTCAGTATCTATGCCGCCTGCTTTTGTCTTTAGTGAAGTTTTTACATCCGAATATTTTATTCCGCCATATCCTATGAAATTTTCTGTCAGCCCACTCAAACCTAAAGCCGCTTGCCATTCCTGATAATTGCAACCTAAAGATACATTGGCATCATCTCGGGAAAAACTAACACCATCAATTTTAACCTTGCCCACATCCGGGTTAGTTTGGCGATATTTTACATCCAGCCCCAATCCTAATCTATCCGTTATTTTATGAACCAAAATCGTAGTTCCTGCTCCCCAAGTAAACGCATCCTCTGTTATATATTTAATATCTACGCCATCAACTTCTTGTTTGAATTCTCCGTCAAATAAAGTGCCCAATAAAATATACGGTTGAACCCTATCATTCATGAATATCCCTGTAGCCTTCAAAGTAGCCCAATTGGACCGAGTAATTTGAGCATCATTTTGCAATTCTCTATCCGTAACAAAATCCCCTTCAAAAGTAATATTTGCAGGGTTTTTTGAATCAATCTGCACGCTAAGCAAAGGCCTGCCAGGGACATGAACAGGAGCGCTAGAACTTCCAAAAGGGAAACTTATAACCAAACCTTGGATTAACAAAAAAATTAAAAATTTCTTAATCATAACTCCTTCACTTAAAATATGATTATTTTCTGACTCGTTTCTGCTAAGCTGAATTACTTTTTTCTTTCGGAACATCCACATTTATTTCTTTCTGTATAATCTCGTCAAGCTTTTCCAAAGAAATAGATAAGGGCCTTCCCTCTTTGCTTTTCGACAAAAGCTCAGGAAGATTACCTTTAATAACGCTGTCCGCCGCCCAAACGTTATAGACCATAGATTCCGTAGCTAGGTCTATATCGTATCCCTTTAATATAGCAAGAAAGATTCCCTCGTTGTTAGTAATTTCTTCCCAATCCTTCCCATCAAAGTAACTGTCTTTTTTTATCTGATGAGCAACTTTCCAAGTAAAAGAAAAAACCGGCATGTCCGGAGGAGTCAATGCTAAAAGATACCAACGTCTCGTAAATGTTCCGTCTTTTAAGGGAATAATCTTCATAAAATAAAAATTAATATGAACTCCCACCAAATCATTTGCTCTTAAATTCGTTACGCGAAATAAAAGTGAGGCAACGCCTTCATGTTCATCAAAGGCGATGTTTTTGCTGAAATGTATCCTAATGCGAGCGCGACTCAATCTTGCAAAAGTCAAAGCGGTAAAAACACCCATAAACATAAGTCCGACCACAGCTTCCAAGCCCGCGATAACTCGACCTAACCCCACTGCTCTTATATCGCCGTACCCAAGCGTAGTAATGGATGCTATGCTGAAAAATAACGCATCCCAAACACTAACCCAAGTTCCATAAACATTTGAGTAACCCAATTTGAGAGTATTGGTGAAATAATAAAACAAGCCGAAAAGAAGAGTTACAAGTAACAGGAACAAAATAGTCCAGAAAATAAAAAGAGACCACGACAGAGATACCAAATAATGATAGGTATCCTCTTGAAATCCTTTACCCAAAAAATTCTTTTCAGGGGCGAGGATAGCTACAAGTTTTTCATACCCCAATCTCTTGTCTTTTTTATTCACAAAACCTCAAACTGAAAAAACTTTATACGATAATTTAAAAACTCAAAAGATTTTTAAAAATCTGCCTACTCACAACTTACCGCTTAATTCTTTTGAAGTTATTTCATATCCAGATATTGTTGTAAGTTGTCCCATGTTTCTTTGCCCACAACACCATCAGCTTTAAGTCCATTTGCTTCTTGGAAATTCTTTACAGATTGAATTGTCTGCGGACCCATTTTCCCATCAATTTTCCCCGGGTCAAAACCCGCGGTGTAAAGCGCTAATTGGACTTTCTTTGTAAAATCATCCGTTACTAATGCAGTTTTTACTTCGGTTGTAGCTATGCCTTTTAAAGACTGTAATTCGCTTGATAAAGCCGTAATTTTAGTTTCCAAATCCATCGTTCTGTTCTTTTCTCGAGAAAGAGAATTCTGTAAACTGTCTAATTTTGATTTGGTTTCTTGAGATAATCGCTCAACACTCATCTTGTAAGCGTCTCTTTGCATTGCAAGCGTTTCATTTTCCTGTCTCAATCGGTCAACTTCACCTTTTAAATTTTTTTCGCTAACAGGAGCTTTCATTGTAGCGCAACCCGAAAATACCAAAACCAAAAACAACAACACTATAAAAGTTGCAATTTTCATAAATACCTCCTTTACATATTTACCCCTTAGATAAAAGGGACTGGTTTTAGAAGCGATATTTTAAAATTCTATATTCGGGATTATATCACAAACAACAATTTTTGATATCAAACATTTGATAGGTTTTACCGTCGCAAAATTACATTAATTTTTCATCCGCAAAGCTGAAATACCTGTCATCGCCAATTATTATATGGTCAACCGCTTTTATATTAAGGGTGTTGCTTGCCTGGATAAACTGACGGGTAAAATTCTTGTCTTCCGCACTTGGGTTTGGGTCTCCGGATGGATGATTATGAAAACATATAATTGACGAAGCAAAACTCTCGATAGCTCTATGCAGTATCTCTCTTATTATAGGATTTGCTTCGTTCACGGTCCCTTGTTCGATTTCCGCTATGTCTATTATCATATTTTGAGAATCAAGAAGCAGAACTTTAAAAATTTCATACTTTAAATCCCTCATTCTCGGCATAAGAATCTGCGCCGCATCTTTGGAAGTTCTTATTTTGGGTCTGGTTTCTTTTACCTCGTCTTCTCTAAACCTTCTTCCAATTTCTATCGCCGCTCTTATTTGAGATATCTTTGCTTTCCCGACTCCTTTAAACTCTTTCCACGCAGACATATCGGTATGAGACATGTTCCTGAAAGTTTTGAATTTCTTCAAAATCTTTCTTGCCAAATCTATTGCGCTGTCTCCCTTTACCCCTGTTCTTAATAAAATTGCCAAAAGTTCCGTATTGGATAATTTATGTTCGCCTTCTTTCAATAATCTTTCACGAGGCCTGTCTTCTTCAGGCCAGGATTTTATACCGGAAATAAGATATTCTTTATGATTTTGTGATTTTTTCATGTTTAATTATTAAAAAGAAAATTCTCGTCTAAAATATTCAATAAAATTGTCCTTAGTTATGGAGCAAACATCCCTTTGTCTTTTCCTTGACCTATGCTAGACCGGTTATAGAGAAAAGAAATACCCACAAACAAAACACCCAATACAATAAAAGTAATAATCTTAAATATGACATCCAATCCTCCAAGGTCGACGAAAATGACTCTTTTTAAGGTTATAGCAAGCATCAATAATCCTCCCAGACGTTCTGTTTTATTTTCGTCAAGGATTCCTATTAATATTATTAAAACACTTGCAATACCCAAACTCAGTGAAATCCATTGTAGATTAAAATATTGGAAGATTGCATATATCAACAGTATTATTCCCGCCCAGAAAACAAGATGCTCTTCCTTTTCAAAGAGCAAAATAATCCTCTTGCTTTTATTAAGATATTTCATAATAAAGTAAATCGCAAAAAACATCAGGACATTAGCCCCGATGATACCCCATTTTAAAAGACTTGAAGGAGTGCAAATATTTTCTATTATAAAGACGCCAGCCGCAATCAATAAAACTAAATAAACATATACTCTAAAACGTCTCAGACGCAAAATAACACTCATACCTAATAAGACAAGACCTTCCACAGACAATATCAAAGCTATCCACGGTTGTTTTATAATTGATAAAAGCAAACATGTAAGATAAATAAATGAAGCCGTAGAAAAAATATGGTCAATGCCTTCTTCGTTTTTGTCAAATTCTAAATTTATTTTTGTACGTTGCATTAGACAAAAACACGCCGCCATCGAAATAGTTGCCCAAAGGAACATAAATTCATACCATGTCCAAATAAAACCCAAGAATTGCACATTCGCCATTCTTCCGCAACATGATAGAAAGACTAACCAGAAAGCTATATACACAGATAAAACATAACTTAGATAGCGAAATATTTTTTCCTTGAAATGTATCCCGACAAACAATAAAAACGGAATTTCTATCAACCATATAAGCAGAGTTGAGGTTTGTAAAAATTTCAAAGGGATTGAAACTGTAATGATAAAAACGGCGGCGATAACATCGCTGAAATACAACTTTTCGCGCCCTATTTTCTTCGTCACCAAAGCCGAGACTAAATACGCCACCCCCACACTGAGAACCAGAGCAAACCGTTGGTTATAAAATAGTTTAAGAATTAAAGGATAGGCAAGAATGCTATATAAAGCAATATTCCCAAAATTAGTCACAGCAATAAGCTCATTTAATTCTGGTTTTTCAAATGTTCTTGCAATGTGAGCTCCTGCAGAAAAAACCAACCAATATGCTGTTAGGAAAATTAAGTTCATTAAAAGATTATAGTCAGGAGTTACCATACCGAAAAGAACAGTTTGACTAGTTGAAGCAGCAATATTTGGCATAACCCAGACGTAATGAATCCCATAGGTCAAGATAATACCCAAGATGAAGGTTTTCACCCATTTGAAATTATAAACTAAGAAAAAAATCACTAATGCCAATAGCATGCAACTGATAACTGTGAAACTAGTTATCTGTCCTAAGGTCGCCGTTAAATACGCAATAAAAAGTGTTATCGACATCATCCCTTCGGACTTATACTTTAAAACATGGATCATCATACCAATAACCACAAGAGCTAATAAAAACAGCCCCATTATCTGATTCTGTATAATCCGAGAAGCTTGGAAATGATGCATAGCATAAGTTGTAAAGTAAACCAAAGCCCATCCGCCTCCCAAAAGAACGCGACCAAAATTAATAAATTTTTCTTTGTTCTCTAATTTAAACCCAAAAGAAAATAAAATAGCGCTTACTAAATAACCGAAGGCAATCTTTAGAAACGGCCCAAAATACTTAAAGGTATAACTAATCAAAAATCCTATGCCTAATGTCAAAACAACAATGCCTATTTTATTTAGCCAATTCCTCCCAAAATCTAATTCCATATCAGAAGTTTTTCTTGCGATAACAACTGTTTCATCTTTTCTGATAGGAGGAGCTTTAATCGGCGGAGAGCTAATTGCTTCAGTTTTTTCAGTATTTTTTTCTGCTATGTCGATTGCTGGCTCTACAACTTCTTTCTTTCTCATTAATGATTCCAAGCTATCCACTCTCCGCTGTAAATTAGACAATGAACTTTCAACATTATCTAACTGTTTTTTAACATCTTCGGGATTCATGGGAAATAGTCTCCTTTTATTTAGTATTTGTCATTATAACTATAATGTGGGAATTATCAAGAACTTTGACTATTTCAAGGGGTAGTTTCTCGCTAAACGGGAATTATTTTAATTTTTCATGAATCTCGGGCATCAGTTTGCTGGGATTGATTCCCTGAGGACATTTTTCATCGCATTGACCGCATTGTGTGCAGACATTAGCACGATTGGCTTCGGGAACAAAATGCGTGTATGCAAAATGAGAGGCGGATATATCGTCATATATAATACCGCTGTTATAGAGTTCCAGAATCCAGGGGATATCCACACCCTGAGGACAGAGGAGACAATAACCACATTTCGTACAGGGAGCAACAGCCCGCTTTAAGAATGCAGAGCGTACTCGCTTGATAAATTCCATGTCTTCAGGTAACAGTGACTGGGTGCTGAGCGATTCGACTGTTTGCAGGTTTTCATTAAGCTGCTGCATACTGCTCATGCCGCTAATCACTGAGGTGACTTCCGGCTGATTCCATAACCATTGTAATGCCCATTGTACAGGAGAACGCTTAGTGCCATATTCTTCAAACACTTTCTGCACTTCAGCAGGTGGGTTCGCAAGCCTGCCGCCTAGTAAGGGCTCCATGACAATAACAGCAAGTCCTTTAGATGCGGCATAGTGCAGGCCTTTAGTGCCTGCCTGATTTTCAATATCCATATAGTTATACTGAATCAGGCAAAAATCCCAATGCTCGTAGCCGTCAACAATTAGTTTGAATGATTCGCAATTGTCGTGGAACGAAAACCCGAGGTGTCCTATCCTTCCGTCTGCTATGGCTGCCTCGGCTTTTTTCAGAAGGTCAAATTTGAGCACGACATTGTCCCACCTTTTTTTGTCAATTCCGTGCAGTAGATAAAAATCGATATGTTCGGTTTGCAATTTTTTTAACTGTTCGTTAAGGAATTTGTCAAAGTCGCCGGGCGAGTTAACAGACCACAACGGTGATTTTGTCGCCAGCTTTACTTTGCTTCGATATCCATCGCCAAGAGCTTTGCCTGTAATGATTTCACTGTTACCATTGTGATACGGATATGCGGTATCAATATAATTCACGCCGCGATCAATTGCAGAACGAATTAGCCGCACAGCCTCTTTTTCATCTACTTCACCGCTACGAGATTTGTTGTCTTGTGTAGGAAGACGCATACAGCCTAAACTCAACGCAGATATCTGATAATCAAGTTTTCCGAATTTTCTGTACTTCATAAAAAAATTGCACAGTATAAATATTATGTCTGGGTATTTTGTAATCCCCCCTTGATTTTAAATTTGCTATGCTCTTACCTCATCAAATTCCAAATCAAAACAGGGGGGATGATTTTTTGCTTTTGGCAAAAAATCAGGGTCCCACTGATTAAGCAATGAGGGAATCCTCTCTTTTATTCGCTGTTTATTATTATACTATAATATAAGAATTATCAAGAAATTTGGCTATTTTGAAAGGTAATTCCTCGCTTAATTTGTCTTAATTGTCCCGTCTTTTTTGGCTAAAAAATGCGTAAGTATCGGGGAAATAAAGAGATAGAACTGTCCATCTCTTTGCAACTAGACATTAGTGCTTAACTGTGAGAAAGATAGGTATAAACTAATAGGTAAGAATATGGAAAGGGTAGAGAAATTTCCAAACTATTATTTGTATTTATCCATGGCTAAGCCTTTTGATTTTGTTTGATTTGGTTGAGTAGCTGTTCAGATTCTCCACTATATCTACCCTTGGGAGATATTTTAATATTGCTAGCCGGTGAAGTCTTCTTCCGGCTCAATCCCCGCACCTCTAACATGCTTGTTGTTTTGACAAATTTCAATAATTACTTTATTATATATTCAACAATAAAAAAAAACGGCTGATAATGATTAGCCGTTTTTTCTGCCTTTAGTCGGATAAAAATTCTTAAAATTGTTGTTATCTGATTGTTCATAAATTTTAATCATAAATTTACATGTAAAGGGGTGTTATTATGCGTGAAAAAAACAATCGGCAACGTATTGAGGCGTTTATTGACCGAAAAACGAAGAAAAAATCCAATTGGTTTGATTGGAGATGGCAGGTTGCGCATACTGTGCGGGATTTGGAGACAGCTGAAAATCTATTGGGCCTGAAATTAAAAAAGGATCGTCGGGAGCAGATTAAAAAGACTGTCGAAAAATTTCCAATTGCCATTACGCCGTATTATTTATCACTGATTGATACTAAAAATGTTGATTATGATCCAATTTTCATGCAGTCTTTCCCGTCAATTCATGAATTGGATTCATGCCCAAGCGAAATGTCAGACCCTCTTCAAGAAGATCATGATTCGCCAGTAAAAGGAATTACCCATCGATATCCTGATCGAGTGCTTTTTTTAGTTAGTAATTTATGTTCTATGTATTGTCGGCATTGTACGCGTAAACGCAAGGTTGGGGATCGCGATTATATTCCGAATAAAGCGCAGATCAAAAAAGGTTTGGCATATATTCGTAACACAAAACAGGTCAGGGATGTTTTATTATCCGGAGGGGACCCATTAATGCTTTCGGATGATTATCTGGAATGGATACTTTCAGAATTGCGTAAGATTCCGCATGTAGAAATTATAAGGATCGGAACGCGTATGCCGGTTGTGCTTCCATATCGAATCACAAGCACCCTGGTAAAAATGTTGAAAAAATATCATCCTCTATGGATTAATACGCATTTTAATCACCCTCGTGAGCTTACTGAATCGTCGAGAGAAGCTTTGCGTAAATTGGCTGATGCCGGAATTCCACTAGGAAATCAAACAGTATTGCTTTCTGGTATTAATGATTGTCCGCGCATTATGAAGATATTGGTTCAGCGATTGCTAATAAATCGGGTGCGACCTTATTATTTATATCAATGTGATCTTTCAGAAGGTCTAATGCATTTTCGCACACCGATAGGTAAAGGGATTGAGATTATGGAAAATTTGATCGGTCATACAACGGGAATGGCTGTGCCAACGTATGTGATTGACGCTCCAGGGGGCGGAGGGAAGATCCCGGTAATGCCCAATTATCTGATTTCCTGGTCAACAAATAAGGTGATTCTGAGAAATTATGAAGGCGTTATTTGTACGTATAAAGAGCCGGACTCTTATGAGCCGATTTTTTGTGATCGCAAATGTGATGATTGTAAATTACAGTTGAATCTGGAAGGCGCACATGAAGATAAGGCTGTGGGAATCCGTAAACTGATTGATGACTATAACGATACGACTTCATTAACACCGCAAGGTACAGAACGTATAAAAAGGCGTAATAAAAAATCTTAAAGTATTGATGATGGAATGGGACAAAATAGAAGTATTCGGAAAGTCTAAAGTTCAGCATGGAAAATTAAGTGATCGTGTTTATTTGATGAAGCTGAACGAGGAAGACATGCCCGGCATTATTAAGATGTTGGAGTGTTTAGTAAAAGACAACGCCTATTCAAAAATTTTTGCTAAGGTTCCTGAAAAGCGCAGGCATGATTTTGAAAATTTCGAGTTTCAACAAGAAGCACATATCCCTAATTTTTTTAAGGGTCGAGAAGACGGGTTTTTTATGTCCAAGTTTTTTAATGGACGAGATGTTTTGTCATCCCCACAGAAAATCGATGCGATTATCCAATTAGCCAAAGAAAAATCCGGTACAGCTCATTTCTTTAAGGAGGATTTTAAATATGAAATCCGCAAGGCGATTCCCGAAGACGTTGGCCAGATGTGTTCTGTATTTAAGAAAGTATTTGATTCGTATCCGTTTCCGATTTTTGATCCTGAGTATATATCAAGCACCATGAGCGATAATATTGATTATTATGTGGCCTGTGAAAAGGGGCAGATTATTTCTATATCATCTGCTGAAATTGACAAAGAGCAAAAGAACGCTGAAATGACTGATTTCGCGACATTGCCGCCATACAGGTCCCAGGGAATCGCACAAAGACTCCTGCAGAACATGGAAAAGAATTTGGTAGTTAAAGGTGTTCTGGTTGCTTATACTATCGCCAGGGCTTTATCAGCTGGCATGAATATCACTTTCGCCAAGCATCATTATCAGTTCGGCGGAACGCTTGTTAACAATACTAATATCTCGGGAAAGATTGAGAGCATGAACGTCTGGTATAAATTATTATAGTATGAAATTTATACCCTTCATGGTAGTTTTTCGGTGGTGTTGATATTTTGATTTTTAATATTGGTAGCCAATTAAGCGCATGGTGCAAATATTATATCTGGCGATTGTTGTACCATATAATTATATGGTTTTTAACGAACTTCGGTAAAGCTTCATAATTAATTTAAGAAGGGACCGATGCTGAAATACTGGGAGTTTAATCAAAGAAATGTATTCAGCGAATTCTTGTCTTTTCTGGGCAGAATTTTAAAGCTACCAAGTGAATTAACAGCAGAAAAGTAAAATTGATGCTTTAAAAAATACCTGGTTTATCACTTCAAAAAGCATGTGTATAATTTTTGCACCGGTCGAGACTGAGGATGAAAAAAGAATCGTGATTCATAATTCGTCTAAAGAGCCCATTGAATTTTCCATGGCAGAGCTTACGGTGTCCGTTGAAGAGCTTGTTTATTCAAGCAATAATATGGATTTCAAAGGAGAAGATAGGATTCAGATTCCAGCTCAGAGGACTTTGATCTTTAAATAATTTTAAGAGCTGACATAAAAAGATTCATCTCATTGTATTTTCTAATACAAAGATGAATCTTTTTACCGGGGTCTATTTCCTAATATATCTTCGGAATATGCCCGCAGTATTTCGCCGACACTCCATGCTTGAGCGTAACAACCTCTTGAAATGATTGGTTCATTTCCATCAAAAATCTCTGCAATAGAACCAATACACCCATCCTGCAGATGGTCCTCCAAAGGTTCAATCAGCCTTTTTGCAAATGCAATACTTTCCTCTGAATAATGATGAACTTTACAATAAGCTGTTATCAAACCTCCAAGAGGGAAGGCCCAGGTAGTTCCCTGATGATAGGCCTTATCCCGATTTATTAATCGGCCCTTATAAATTCCTTTATATTCCGGATCCATAAAAGATAAACTTCTTAGACCATAACTGGCATATAGATGTGCTAGAACAGTCTGAACAACTTTTTTGGACCGATTTTCATCCAACATCGTATAGGGCAAAGATACTGCCCAGATTTGATTGGGACGGATTTTAGAATCATTTTCATCTACGACGTCATACAGGCAATTGGTGGATTTGTTCCAGAATCTTTGGTTAAACGCCTTTTTTACTTTTTCCGATAACAGCCGGTAGTGCGCCGGGTCCTCATTATATGTATTTGATAGATTCTCCATTACCTTTAAAGCGTTGTACCATAGAGCGTTGATTTCAACAGGTTTTCCGTGTCGAGGTGTAGCGACCCATTTATCGACACGAACATCCATCCAGGTGACCTGGTCCAAACCTGAACCGGCTTTTATTAACCCATCTTCATCCATACCGATTGAGAATAAAGTGCCTTTTTCGTAAGCCAGTATAATTTCCTTGAGTCTATAAAAGATTTCTTTTCGAATGAAGTCGTAAGATTCAGGCTTGGGGCAGTATTTTAAGTATTGATCGACAGAGTTAAAATACCACAGGGAAGCATCTGCCGAATTATAGAGAGGGGCGCTTCCATCATCGGGAAACATATTTGGAACAAGACCATTTTGAACATATTGAGCAAAGGTTGCCAGAATTTCCCTGGCATCTTTAAACCGTTTTGTTACCAGAGTCAAACCCTGAAGAGCAATCATTGTATCCCGTCCCCAGTCTGCAAACCAGGGAAATCCAGCCAAGATTGTTTTTAAACCAGTGGATTTTCTATAGACAATAAACTGATCGGCAGCTTTAATCAATTGTTGAGCAAAAGGATCCTTTTGGTCTGATAGCTTTATCAAGTCTTGTATGCGGTTTGAAAATTGATTAATAATTGCGGTACCATTGACCGGCATATCTTTTTCGATACTGCAAATCATTGAAAAGGTAATTTTTTCAAAGGGCTTGAGAGTTATTTCCACATCATAAGGAGTATAATGATTATCAATAGCGCTCATACCCGTTGCAATTTCGGTTGGATAGGTCATATCTTCATCAAAAATTTTAGTCCTGGGCCGGAACTCGCCGATTTCACTGTAAAATTGAATCTGTATGTTGGAATTGGCTTTTGGGACCAATTTCAGGATTTGATTGTCTATAGCAGTCTTAAAATTAAGCTGATCTATTCGAATGCATTCATTATGATCTCTGAAATTAAAAAGAGGTGTAAATACTAATTCTGCGTCAGACTGACCGTTGATCAGGTTATATTGAATAACTACCGTATTTTTACCAGGTTCCATGACAATGGTTTTATCCATAAAAAAATCTTCCACCTGGTATCGAAAGACAGGATAATCCTCGTAAATAAAGCGTTGTAAATGTTTTTGACCTTCCTCAAGACAATCCGGACGTTTAGTGGTATTAAAGTCATAGGAACGGCTGGCTAATTTAATCATTTCGTTTATTCTGGAAAGAATAAGAGTTCTTTGGATCGGCGGATGTAGACTTGCAATCAGTAAGCCATGGTGTTTTCGGGTGTTGGCATTGATAATAGAACTGTTGCAGTAACCGCCAATACTGTTTGTGACAGCCCATTCTCTTTCGATACCTTCTTCGAAAGTTTTCCAGCAACCTTTTCCAAATTTCATTATTGAACTCCTTTCAACAGGGTAATTGGAATACTTATTATGCTACATAAAGGCAAAAAATTATTAGATACAATAAATAAAACAGGGGTATTAAGCCCCTGTTTTATGTTATAAATTATTATTGGATGTTAATTCTTTGTCGTGAACGTCCATTCTTTTTCTTCTTCTAACAGTATTCCCCCGTTTACTGCTGCGATGTTGTTATCAAGTTTTATAGTATATGTAGTATTGGATAAGAAACCATCTTCAGGAATAAAATAAACAATTGAACCGCTCCATACAAATTTACCTTCAATAGCCGGATCTATTGTAAACGCTTCCAATATATCCCTTGTATTCATGTCCTCACTAAATTCAATTGTGATTATTGTATCCAATGATACATTTTTCGAATTATCAGCTGGTGATACTTTTTTTATCACTGGTCCGTCAGTTACAATTGCTTGTGGTTCTTCAGAGCCTCTGCCGTCCACATATATCACACCGCCATAAGGAGGCACATTAACCTTAATGACCCCATCTATATCATTATAATTAATGACTTTTATATTTTTATTCATCATACTATGGGTTTCTTCATCAGCACTAAAGATTTGCTTAACAGTATTTCCTGATTTTAGACCAATTTGCCATACAGGTATGTATACTTCCTGTTCGGTTGAATTATTATTAACAACAACAATTACTTTATTGTCTAAATCCCACCTTGCATAAGCATATACAATTTCATCAGAATTCATATATAAAGAAACCAGTGAAGCGGTTTTTATTGATGAATATTCTTTATGTATAGAAATTATATCCTTATAGAATGATAATAATTCTTCATCCTCACTACCCCATGGATATGTTCTTCTGCAATCCGGGTCGGTCCAGCCAAAAACTCCAGCTTCATCGCCATAATATAAAGTAGGTGCACCAGGTAATGTCATTTGCATAATGACACCCTCTTTTAGAATACCCTTATTAATATTTTCGTCAGCTGATCCCGGATGGGATATATTATTTCTGTTTCTATCTTCGTCTATTTGGCTTGAAGTTCTTGTTAGAAATCTTGAATGGTCATGGTTATCAAGCTGGTTCATAGCTGTTTCAAGAGATGGATAGGGTAATATTGCCATCCTCTCTCTCAGACTTGCTTCAAATGCTTCTACATTGTTATGTAAATTTCCATCATAACTGTAACTGTGTTTTTCGAGACCGGTTAAATACCAGCTAATAGGGTCAAAAAAGGCATCATAGTTCATTATTGTATCCCATTCGTCACCCATAAGCCAGGATGACGCATTGCCGTATACCTCACCCAAAATTACAGCTTCCGGGTTGGCTTCTTTTACTCTTTCTCTTAACATTTTATAAAATTCATGATTATATGCAGGAGAATGTCCTAATTCAGCTGCAACATCAATTCTCCATCCATCTGCTTTATACTCTGGTCCAACCCACATTCCGGCAATACTCATAATCTTTTCTACCAGATTATCTGATCCCTCAAAATTTAATTTTGGCAATGTTTTATAGCCTGCCCATGCTTCATATGTCTCGTTATTCGGCCATGTATCCTCACCGAACGCAAAATAATCAATAAATGGAGAACCTTCTGATTCATAAGCTCCTGGTCCTTCACTATCAGGATAAATGTTCTCTCTATCCATCCATTTATTAAATGAACCACAATGATTAAAGACACCATCTAAAATTATTTTTATGCCCATTTCGTGAGCTTTGGTAATTAGTTCCTTCATTTTTTCATTGCTAGCTTCAAGATTTTCTTCTGATGTTGTTCTTATTATGTATTTTGTGGCATCTTTATTTACGGTTGAAGCATTTTCCATAACCCCATTTTCATAATTTGGATCTTCTTCAGGGTCAATAACTTCTCCTCCATCTTTAACAATAACTCCGAGATGCGGATCAATATAATCATAATCTTGTGTATCATATTTATGATTTGATGGAGATACAAAAACCGGATTAAAATAAATTCCATCTATTCCCAATTCCTTTAAATACTCAAGTTTTTGAATAACACCCTCTAGGTCACCGCCATAAAATTCTCTTGTCCTATTACTGCCTTCATCGTAAGGCGTGGTGCTATCCGGTACCTGATTCCAGTCATCAACAAATACAGCCGACCAGTTATCGTACATATATTCATTATCAACAACATCATTGCTGGTATCGCCGTTAAAAAATCTATCCGGAAATATATGGTATAAAACCGCACCCTTCATCCAATCCGGAGTTTTGAAATTTGGTATTATTTTGAACTGGAATGAACTCTCCGGTGCGTTATCCTCAACGCCTATTCTCGAATAGTAAGCTCTATTTGCATACTGTTTAATTTCATAGTAATAATACACAATATCCTTTGAAGGTGGTATTTGGGCAAAATAATAATCAAATTCACCAACCGGTTTCCCTTTTCTCATTATTATACTTTTAAAATTTGCAGCATCAGTGTCATAATGTAGATATACCTCACTTGCATTATCTTTCTTTGTTCTTATTTTTACTGTGACAATATCATTTTCAGTAGGTTCTTTTGGGTTCATATAAAGGGAGGAACCATCACTATAAATGAATTCAAGTGCAAGACCGCCGCTGGCTGTGCCGGGTAATTTATTAGATGAGCAGCTGCAAAGCATTAATATCATTGGTAATGCTAAAATTACTTTAGCTATTGATATCAATTTATTCGTTTTCATATCGTCTCCTTAATAATTAGTTATTAATATGGTTCATATATTTTGCCTTTTTCAGCCATTTCCTCATCCCATTTTACTACCTTGTCTTTATCCGGAGTAAATACCGGATTTGAATTATCATCAGGGAACTCATCCAATACAATCCAGGCAAGTTTTAATCTTTCGGCAATAGCACTTTCCGATTGAACTCTATATGGATTACCGTCATCGAAAGCAAAATATACTTTTGAATCACTTTTTTCAAAAATCATTAATATAGAATAAATTCCATCCCCAGCAGCTGTATCCCCATGAGTTCCATCATCATACATATCGTAATTAGGCCAGTTGCCCCCGCTTGTTGCTCTTAAGGTTTCGGTATCATACGTAAATGTTCCTTTAATTCTTAATGGTGGAACAAAATTTTCTTCTGGATGCTCTTTATCTACCCATACGCCCCTTAGAGTATTGGTATCGACTTCAATTAGGACATCTGCAGTTGTTTCCATTGCTCCTACTTCCAGGATACTAATAATCTTTGACCTGGTAATAGTATTCTCGCCGTCTGTAACAGTAACATTTACTATTACATTTCCTACTTCTTCCAGAGCAACAAAATCCGCTTCGCCGTTAATTTGAGTCTCTAATATTTCACCCTTGCTGGCGCTCCATTTAAATTCAGGGATTATTCCCTTTGGCAGATCAACTTTGCATGAAAGTTCTAGTATTTGTCCAGCCTCGACACTGTCTGAACTTGATTTGAATTTAGCAGAGGATACATCTTTAACAGAAACGTCATTAGATGAGCAGCTGCAAAGCATTAATATTATTGGTAACGCTAAAATTACTTTAATTATTGATAACAATTTATTCGTTTTCATATCATCTCCTTAATAATTAATGTGGTTCATATTGAATTACTATTATTAAAAGCAAAATATACTTTCAAGTCATTTTTATTAAAAATTACTAGCATAGAATAAATTTTATTTCCGGCAGTTTTATTATCATATGTTCCGTCCTAACACATGTTCGCTGTTATAGATGACAAGAAACTATCATGCGAAGTTATGGTTTAGTTGAAATTATAATGCAAATAAATTAATTTATCTATGATATATTCACTCCGTACTATCTAACACTAGTTGAGTAATTTAAGATTATTTTATTTATTTTCTACACTAAATATTATTGGTTTTGATATTAATTTTACTTTATTATTATTAACTTCAAAAGCATATCCATCTATTTCATTTACATACCTGCCATCTTTAATCTTTAATACTCCTGGTTTTTCAATAGGTTCTGCTGTCAAGTCAAGCTCGCCTACTTTACTTTCAACATTAAAAACACCAATCATAATTTTATTTTCATATGTGTATGTTGCATAAATAACTCCGTTTACATTGGGTTTATGGATCCTGTAATTTCCATATGCAAAAATTTTTTCTTTCTTAATAATAGATAATTTTTTAATCAATTCAACATAATCACCGGAAAGGTTTTCCCAATTTACTTTATCCACATCAAATAAAGAAGGAGCATTTGAATCTTTTGCTTCCTGACCTGCATATAGTAAAACAGAACCTTTTTCAAAGAAAAAAAAGCCGGTCCATACATTAAGCAACTCATCATTTGGAATTATTGATTTTGCTCGAGGGTTATCATGATTTTCTAAAAATCTCAATTTGACATAATTTTCAGGATAAATATATTCTTGAATTCTTTTTCTCTCTAAAAGCTTATCTAAAGAACCTGCTCCGTTAAAATAATCCAAAAACTCATCATGTGTATCATAGTCATAAGTTATATCGAATGCCTTATAAACTTCACAGTCCGAGGCCGCATAAAAACCGCAATCCTTGAGACGCTTTAAAAATTTAGGATGAACCGTTTCGGCAAGCAATATTATATCAGGATTGACTTCTTTGATTTGTTTTCTTGCCTCAACCCAAAACTCAACCGGTACCAATGAAGCAACATCACATCTGAACCCATCGATACCCATTTTTACCCATTTTTTGAGTGTCTTAATTTGTTCTTTCCATAAATCAGTATTTGAATAATCCAAATCAATAACATCAAGCCATTCATTAACCTTATTACCAAAATTACCTTCTAATGTTTTATAAAAAAATTCAGGATGATTATCACGATATATTGAATCATAAGAAGTATGGTTATAAACTACATCAATCATAACTTTCATATCATGATTATGTATTTCTTCTATCAGTTTTTTAAATTCATTTTCCGTCCCATATTCAGGATTAACCTTCGCATAATCACTTATGGAATATGGACATCCTAAATTCCCTTTCCGGTTCACTTTACCAATTGGATGAATGGGCATAAACCATATGATATCTACACCTAATTCTTTAATCCTGTTCAAATCTTTTGAAACATCTTTAAACGTACCGGTTTTTCCATGATTTCTAACATAAACTTCATAAATAATTTTGTTTCGTAATTCTTTAATAGTATCTTTTGCCATTAATAACCACCTCTTTTTTTATTTTAACCTTATATATTTTACTGATGTTGTTGAATTGTATGATATCCATTATCTATTGAATATACATCAGATTATAGTACTCTTTTAACATCCTTTCTGCGGAAAACTGGAAACTCGACATCTCTATACTCGAACGCATCATACTGACCCATTTATCCTTTTTGTCATAATATGTCGGGATTACTTCTTCAAGCAGAACTTTATATAGTGATTCTGAGTCGTTCCTTTCATGATCCTCTCCTTCGTAACCGTTACCTATCTGCCAGCCATTTACGCCATGTTTACAGCCTTCCGGCCACCAACCGTCAAGAACGCTTAGATTCAAAACCCCGTTCATTGCTGCTTTCATGCCTGATGTTCCGCTTGCTTCCATGGGTCTTATGGGATTATTGAGCCATACATCACATCCTCTTGTAAGGATTTTACCAATCTTGATATCATAGTCCTGCAGAAATACTATATTCTTAGGATAGAGCTTTGTCATACTGTATAAATTGGCAACTATCTTTTTCCCTGTTAAATCGTTTGGATATGCCTTTCCCGAAAATATTAACTGCAGTTTTCCGCCTTTCAATAAAAGTTCGATTATCTCTGGTCTTTTAAATATCAGGTCACTTCTTTTATAAGGCGCAGCTCTTCTTGCAAATCCTATTGTTAATGTATTTTCTTTAAGCCTGATATTGTTCCTATTATATATCTCTTCAAGCATTTCCTTTTTTAGCAATAAATGAGTCTCCCGCAGGTCCGATTTATCAGAATATGCCTTCAATATCCGTTTATCCTGCCAGGTTCCATTGTGTACACCATTTGTTATTGATATAATTTCCGATGCACCCTGGATATTGGCCCACATTTTTTTTGCCGTAACTCCATGGAGCTTGCCAACAGCATTGGCTTTTCTTGAAAGCCTCAATCCCGCAGCAGTCATGCTGAATGGGTCCCCTCCAATCTGAGACATCTGGTTATAAGTGAGACCGTTATACATTCCCATGTACTTAAGAAGTTTATGATCATGGACTTCATTTCCTTCTATAACAGGTGTATGTGTTGTAAATACTATTTGTTTTCTGGTTTCTTTCCATGCGTCTTTAAAGTTCATCCCATCCTTTTTCATCTTTTCTCTGATTAATTCAATGCCTGCTGGAACAGGATGGCTGTCATTAAAATGGTAGACGTCAACATCTATTTTTAAAGCTTTTAGAGCCCTAACACCACCTATACTAAGTATCATTTCCTGTGCAACTCTTTCTTCGGGGAACCATCCGTAAAGCTGACCTGTAAGACAAGGTTCATTGTTTTCCGGAATATTGGTATCTAAAAGGTATAGAGAAACATTATTAAAACACGTGCATTTCCAAATTTTGCATTTTACCTGTCTTCCGCGTATTCTGACATTTATGGTAACACCTGTATCTTCTAAAAAGTCATAGGAATATTCGGGATAACAATCACAGGGTTTACCATTTTTACCTATTAACTGTTTGGTATAGCCCTGTCTCCATAAAATTCCCACACCCACCAGAGGGAATTTGCAATCCTTGGCCGTCTTCAATAGATCGCCGGCTAGAATTCCAAGTCCTCCTGCGTAAATTTTAAAGTCTTCGTGCAGCCCGAATTCCATACAAAAATAAGCTACTTTAGGCAATTTATCCATAAAACATACCTCCTCTGAATTATTATTAAATTATATTAATTCAACAATTACTGCATTATATAACTAAACTTTATTTCTGTGAATTTTAATTTTATATATTTATTTATGTCCGAATAAATATTGGATAGAGTTTGGTCATAATATAAATGATTAACTGCATACCAGTTATTATTGCCGTGTTCACCTCAGCTATATGCGGGTGTTTGCTTAATATTTACTTATACTATAATATAGCACTATTATAAACCATTTTAACCGATAAAATGAAGTTTTCAGCAGTTGTTTTTAGTTAATTTCTTGTTACATTGGTTTTTTTATATATCTGCTGTTCGACATTTTGTTTGAATATATAGTCTGATTTAATTCACTCATACTAAGTTGATGATAAACTATGAATAATTTTTTGAAAAAAGGGGCTTAAAACTTAAAATGTCTAAAAAATATTATGTTTATGTTATCATTTTTATTTTATTGATGACTACTACAGGTTGCACTTCTAAAAGCAGTGATTTGACAAATGAAGAAATATCCGGCGCAGACGTCAATTTTACAGGTGAAGTAGAACACGGTACCATAGAGCAGCTGTCCAATCCCGCTCTGGACAATATAACTCCGGCTCATGATGAACTGGCACCTACGCTAGGTGAAGATGAAATAGTCATATACTATTACAGACCGGATGGTGATTACGGTTCATGGGGCTTTTGGCTCTGGGCGTTCCCTGGTGGAGACGGGGCACTTAACTGGGAAAACGGCATTATGACAAAAGATTTGGATGAAACCAATGGTGTGGGTTATAAAAAATTCACAAGATCAGATACAACGCTTGTAGGTGCGAAAGGGTCAAGTGTGATACCAAGAATGGACAGCGGCTGGACAAAAGACGGGGAACTGAACCGTGAAATCGATACGATAAACTACAATGAATTTGTCATTATCTCAGGCGATACGAGAACTTATGTCTACGGACAACCTTATAATCCGAAAATCGAAGTTGCAATTGCATTTGAAGGAGAGAGGGCTGTTATAGCAAGCGACCTGCTGGATGCGACAACTCCTGATGACACTTATGAATTAGGAAATATCTATTCGGCTGCCGGTACGGAATTCCGTGTGTGGTCTCCTATTGCCACAAGTGTCAGTGTTATCATCTTTGATACTCAAGCAAATGCATTAAATGATGCCAATGGGACAACAACTACCATGACAAAAAATACAGCAACAGGTGTCTGGGCGGTTACCGTAAAAGGTGATTTACTCAATAAATATTATAAATATCAAATTACAAACCTCGGTGAGACTTATGAGGTTTGCGATATTTACGCAAAATGCGCCAGTGCCGATTCCCGCGCCGGTCAAATAGTCGATTGGACTGATAGTGCCGTTGATCCGGCATCATGGGAAGTTAATTATACCAATCCGTTTACCGGTGATCCGGTTGATGCGGTAATTTATGAGTTGCACATACGGGATTTTTGCGTTTATAATCCCGATTTATCATCACCTCTGAATGAAGGGAAGTTCAGAGGTCTTGCAATATCGGATACATTCATCAATCACTTGAAAGATATGGGCGTTACCCATGTCCAGCTGCTGCCTGTTTTTGATTATGCCGAAACGGATTCAAATACTAATTATAACTGGGGTTATAATCCTTATCAGTACAATGTTCCCGAGGGGCGTTATGTAGTAGGTAATGAAACCGATGGAAAAGAGGCAGTGAAACAGTTTAAAGAATTAATCAATAAATTACATGATGAAGGCATCGCTGTTGTTATGGATGTTGTCTATAATCATACCGCAGGTACCGGGGCCAATTCTCTTTTTGACATGACCGTACCTTATTACTACTATCGGATGAGTTCTACAACCGGCAGCTACTCCAGCGGATCCGGTTGCGGAAATGAAACAGCTTCCAACCGAAAAATGTTTAAAAGATTTATGCTGGATTCCTTAAAGTGGTGGGTTAATGAATACCATATCAATGGTTTCAGATTTGACCTCGCAGGTTTGCATGAAGTAGAGACTCTTACTGAAATTACAGATTCCCTAAAGGCAATTGATCCGCAAATACTCATTTATGGCGAACCCTGGACTGGCGGAACAAGTGAAGTTATAAATGGGTTGAATGAAAAATCAAAAGTTAAAGGAACCGGTATGGCGGTATTTAACGATAATTTTCGAAATACCATAAAAGGTGCAGAATTCGGTGGTTTTGAATCAGGTCATGTACAGGGGGTATACAAGGACGCAGCAATCGTAAAAGGGTTAATGGGTTCCATTGATGATTTTACAACTTCACCGAATGAAACCATCAATTATGTTGAATCTCATGATAACTATACTCTTTTTGATAAACTGGATATTTGCGCAGTCGTAGGTACAAGTGGTGCATCCTGGGTAGCTTGGGCAGAACTGATACCAGCACAACAAAATCTGGTGAAAGCACAGGTAAAACTTTGTGGCGCATTTGTTCTTCTTGCACAGGGCATCCCATTTTTTAACGGCGGACAGGAATTTATGAGAACCAAGAGTGGAGATGAAAACAGTTATTCCTCCGATGACACCGTAAATGGTATAAATTATTCTTATATAACTACTTTTTCGGATGTAAAAAATGTGTATAAAGGGTTGATTGAATTAAGGAAGGCAAGAAAAGCATTTCGTTTGCAAACGGCAGAAGATATCAACTCAAAAGTAACCTGTGCTTCTACAGCAGGTATTACAATTTACCGTATTCAGGATAATACCGAAGTTGCCGGATGGCGGGACATAATAGTAATTTTCAATGCAACGGAAGGTACCTATGATCAGGTTTTTGGAGACACTTATAAAAAGATTGACGTCAGTTCCGGAAGTGTTGTAGTGGGCGCTGATATGACTAGCGATGCTGTTCCTCCAAAATCCTTTGCGATTTACGCTAAATAATTTTATTAAAAAATAGACGATTAAAAGGAGGATACGAAAATGAAGAAAATACTTTTGTGGATACTAGTTGTATCAATGATTGTAGTCTTTTCTATGGTAGGATATCTGATAAGATATAAAACTCCAGCAGTTGAAGAAGCTCCTGCAGAAAATCCAGTTACAATCAAGGTGTGGGAACAAATGGAACCCGCTGCTCAAAAAGTTTTTGATGCAGTTCAAGCAGACTTTGAAGCAGAGTATCCACTAATTACAATCAAACGTACACATTACGCTACAGAAGACTTAAGAACGAATTACTTAAATTCTGCTATAGCAAGCGGTGGTCCAGATATAGTATACGGACCAAGTGATAACATTGGTATTTTCCTGACAGCAGATGTTATACAGGCTGTGACTGGAATTGTTTCCGATGAATTTCTGGCTAAAATAGCTGCAAATGCTTTAGCAGATGGTGAAGTAAATGGTAAAAATTGGTCTATTCCAGATATCCATGGTAATCAAATTGCATTGCTCTACAATAAAGCTTATGTTCAAGAAGCACCGGCAACTTGGGAAGAATTAGTTGAAGTTGCTACTGCAACTCAGGATGTTGACAACGGACTATATGGCTTTATGTACAATGAAAAAGAACCATACTGGTTCGTAGGGTTCTTTAATGGGTATGGAGGAGATGTAATGGATGACGAAAACAACCCAACACTTGACAATGAAGCAATGGTAAAAGCTTTACAGTTTGCATTGGATATCAGGGAAGTAGACGGAGTTGGTGTTGAAGGAATGGATTATGATACTACAGATGCAGCCTTTAAAGAAGGAAATGCAGTATTTATTTTAAATGGCGCATGGTCGTGGACTAGTTATACAGATGCAGGAATTGATCTTGGCATCGCACCAGGCCCAGTTTTGCCCGGTGGGAATAACATGACATTCTATGCTTCAACAAAAGGCTATAGTGTATCAAAAGATGTAGATCTTACAGATGTGGACAAAGTAAATGCATTAAAGCTATTCTTTGACTTCTTTGTAGGAACAGCAGAAAACAATGCCAAATTCGCTTTAGCTAATTCTCAAGCACCTACAAACAAAGCAGCTTTAGAATTGGATGAGATTAAAAGCAATGTGCTACAACAAGCAACAATTTCAACCATCCAGAACACAGTACCAATGCCAATCGTTGCTGAAACGAGAGGCATATGGGATGCTATTAGACCGGAACTGGAAGCAGTTATATATTCGGGGAAAGATCCAGCTAAAGCTGCAACAGCGATGCAGAAAAGAGCTGAAGAAGCTATTGCTACAATTAGAGTAAAAGTTCCAGCAGAGAAATAATTGGTTAAACATTAGATTTTAAAAAATTTCAGAGAGACAAATAAATATCTCTCTGAAATTTCATATAAGATGCAAACACTTTAAATTGAAGAGAAGAAAAGTGAATACCATTAATAAAAAAAATATTAGTATTGGTAAAATTAGAAGGAAGTCAAGCCGTTCCAATAATCCTAATAACATAGATAGAGGAAGAGGGTTTGATTTCTTTTCAGCCTTGAAATATCAGCCTTATTTGTATCTATTGCCCGCATTTATTGCGATTGTATTAATATCCTTTTTCCCATTAGGTTATGGATTTTGGTTATCTTTAACAAATATGAGTTTAGGTACTTTTAAGAATCCTGTGTTTATAGGAATTCAGAATTACCTACAGATATTCAAGGATATGGCTTTCCTTAAAACCTTATGGCGAACGGTAATATGGACTGTATTAAATGTTACATTCCATGTGGTGATTGGAGTCGCATTGGCAGTTTTGTTGAATCGTAAACTTCCTGGAAAAGCAATTTTCAGAATATTTTTAATTATTCCCTGGGCAATGCCGCAGTACATTGCGGCATTAACATGGCGAGGGATGTTTAATATAAATTTCGGAGCAATAAGTATACTATTGGACAAAACAGGAATTGGAAGAGAATTATTTTTTGCAGGTATTATCAATCAATATCCAATTCCCTGGTTAACAGATCCTGCCTGGCTTTTTAAAGGAGCGATCATTACCAATATTTGGTTAGGGTTTCCTTTTATGATGATGATAGTATTAGGCGGGCTTCAGTCTATTCCGAATTCTTATTATGAAGCTGCAAATCTGGACGGTGCGACAGGATGGCAAAAATTTAAAAATATTACTGTGCCTATGTTAAAACCTATACTGGCACCTGCTATTGTTTTAGGTGTAGTTTGGACCTTTAATATGTTAAATGTCATCTTAATATTAGCAGGTAGCGTAGGAGGCGGATACGGAAATGAAGCATCTCAAATACTGGTAACAGAAGTTTACCGGCAAGGTTTTAATTTTTATAGATACGGCTATGCATCAGCATATTCGGTGTTGGTCTTTTTAATATTACTGGCTTTCTTAATTTCATTTATGAGGTTTATCCGGGGAACTGAGAGTGTGCAATAATGTTTAAAAATAAGAAATCTTGGATTGGAATCATATTGTTCGGAATAATTATAGGGTTAATACTCGGTATGGTTTATCGGCCTGATTTGAAATATACAGGTAAACCGGTGCCCATTGTTTATTATTTCGAAGGCAGCGTCAATACTGGGAGAACAATTAATTACGCTTTAGAGATCGGAGATTCCTTTAGGCGTAAAAGTAAGGAATTAAGCAGTATTTCAGAGACATATAATAAATATAGCACTGAAAATTTTGAAGACATATTGAAGGAAAAAGAATTTCAAAAAGTTCAATATGATAAAGGTGTAATTAAACTTAATAAAATAGAACTTATTCAACTTGAAGCAGAGATTTCAGACTTGGAAGCTATACAAAGTTATATAAGTGAATATGGCGAGACTGGTATTACTCTTAAAATGGAAGAAGATTATGAAACTGTCATTCAACTTGAAAAGTATATTTTTGATGAAATGCATGGTTATATTGATAAGCGTGTTGATGTCAGTGATCTAAGAACACAATTGGAAAATCAGGGAAAGGAACTTACTGCACTTTTAGAGGCTGAAGAAGCAGACTCAGAGCAAGTGGCAGCATTAGAGCAAGATATTAAATCAATCAAAGCGGAAATTGTTGATAGGGAAATCAAAGGAACAGATGTTAAAGGCTATAAACTTTTAATAAAAAGAGAAGAAATCGTAGATAGCATCATAAGTGAAAATAACATCCAGATCGATACATATGCTTCCTTAAATGATTTTATATTCAAGGAAGCCAGAGTTTCAAGATTTTATATTATACTCTATATGGGAGCAGGTATTCTTGGGCTGCTGATTCTGATTGGTATTCAAAGATTGATTGTTTATAAAGTGAAAACTCAAAGATTTCGTCGGGTTAGAGTTTGGAAAAATAATTATTTTGAACGTGACGATTCGCTTGCTTTTATAGGAATCACATATTTTATTTTATTACTATTCTGTATTGCAACTCTCTATCCTTTGCTGAATGTTTTTTCGATATCTCTTAGGCCGGCTAATAATCTGTTTTCGACAAGTTTCAGGATTATTCCAAAAGATTGGACTTTTGCTAATTATAAAGAAGCATTTGTTAGTAATGATTTACTGATTTGGATTAAAAATAGTTTCATTGTAGCTTCAGCGACTTCAGTAATTGGTGTAATATTTTCTGCATCTGCTGCATATGCATTTTCAAGGTTTAAATTTTATGGTCGTAAGCCTGGTATGATTGTTGTGCTGATTACACAGATGTTTCCGGCACCTATGTTGCTGCTGCCAACCTATGTAATACTCTATAAGATGGGTTTGAAGGACCGTTTGACAGGCTTATTGTTCCCATATGTTGCGACAGCAGTACCGTTCTGCATATGGCTGCTTAAGGGATATTTTGATACCATACCGAGGTCTCTTGAGGAAAGTGCTTATATAGATGGGTGTTCGCTCTTTAATACATTTATAAAAATAGTTCTACCTTTGGCCAAACCGGCTTTAGCTATAGCAGCGCTGTTTTCTTTTATGGCTGCATGGTCAGAATTTATTATTGCAAGAATTATCGTATCTCAGTCAGATAAAATGACTTTACCTGTTGGATTGGTATATTTACAGGGGGAATTCCTTACGAAATGGGGTGTATATTCAGCCGCAGCTCTTATAACCTGTATACCCGTTGTCCTGCTTTTTATAGCCCTATCAAGATTTCTCGTCGGCGGACTTACACTAGGTGGGCTAAAGGAGTAATAAATACTATAGTCTATTGTTTTATAGTGAGTTAAAGAACAATAAAGCAAATATCTGTGTTACGTTCATACTTTGTGTTTAAACGAAATAAATTCTTTTATTGATTAACAATTAAATTAAAAAGGGAGAGAAAATGGCGAAGGTTGTCGTAAAGAATCTAACAAAAAAATTTGATGATGTAGTTGCTGTTAATAACATGAATAGCATCGTTGAAGACAGGGAATTCGCGGTTCTGGTAGGACCATCAGGTTGTGGAAAAACTACCATGTTGCGTATGATTGCAGGACTGGAAGAGGTAACGGAAGGTGAAATTTACATCGGAGACAGGTTAATCAATAATGTTGCTCCAAAAGACAGAGATATAGCAATGGTTTTCCAGAACTATGCTCTCTATCCTCATTTTAATGTCTATGACAATATGGCTTTTGGATTAAGACTGCGAAAAACACCAAAACCGGAAATTGATAAAATGGTACATGAAGCGGCAAAAATTTTAAAAATTGAAGATCTATTAAAGAGAAAACCCAAACAGCTTTCCGGAGGACAAAGACAGAGAGTTGCTTTAGGAAGAGCAATTGTAAGAAACCCTAAAGTATTTTTAATGGATGAGCCGTTATCCAATCTTGATGCAAAACTTAGAGTCCAGATGAGAACAGAAATTGTAAAACTTCACGAGAGACTTAATGCCACTATAATATATGTAACCCACGACCAGACCGAGGCTATGACCATGGCAGATAAGATAATTATTATGAAAAATGGAATAGTGCAGCAGACTGGTAAACCCCAGGAAGTATATGACTATCCAAACAATATGTTTGTAGCTGGATTTATAGGAAGTCCCGCAATGAACTTCCTGTATGCTACTATAACTGACCGAATGACATTAAAGGGCGGCATATTTGAACTTAACACAACTGATAAGGTTAGGAAAATAATTAAAGATAATAATCTCATAGGAAAAGAAATAGTAATAGGAATCAGACCCGAAGATTTAGAAGATAGTTATTTTGTACAGAATATCCCTGCGAATAATACGATTACTGCAAATGTTGAAGTTACAGAGCCTATGGGTTCGGAAATCTATGTATATGTTGATATTGAGGGAGTACTGGTAACAGCTAGAGTTAACCCCAGATCCATATTAAGGAGTGGTGGGAAGGCAACCTTATATGTGGATATTAATAAAATACATGTGTTTGATAAGAACACAGAGAAAGTTTATATATAATAATTGATGTTTTTTTATAAAGCAGTTTTTTGGGCAATAAAAAGAATAAGAGAGTAAGCACAAGAGTTAATCGTGCTTACTCTCTTATTTATCAGATAAATATAGACTATCCCTGGCTTTTAACAAAGATTATAATTGTGAGAGATGTTAGGCTTTAGCTGTAAAGCTAATCAACTTTAAAATGGTAAATATTATTTTTAAGAGAGTTAGATTATGGCAAGAGAATTAAAAGCAGTAATTTTTGATCTAGACGGTGTTATAACTGACACGGCCAGGTTTCATTATCAGTCTTGGAAAAAAATAGCTTCTGGAATAGGAATAAATTTAACGTATGAATTTAATGAAAAATTAAAAGGTGTAAGCAGGATGGAGTCTCTGGATTTAATACTAACTCTAACTAAGAAGAAATTTTCAGAAGAGAAAAAGATCGAACTGGCTGATGAAAAAAATAGATATTATCTTGAACTTGTACGTAAAATGACACCGTCCGATTTGCTTCCGGGGGCGATAAGATGTTTTGAAGTTCTTAAGAACAATAATATAAAAATAGTATTGGCTTCAGCAAGTAAGAATTCTTTATATGTAATTAGAAATTTAAAAGTTGAAAAATATTTCGATTATATGGTCGATAGCAGAAGTATTTTAAAGAGTAAGCCGGATCCTGAAATATTTATTAAAGCAGCAGAAAGTATAAATGCTGCAATCATAAACTGTGTGGGAGTCGAAGACTCGATAGCAGGTATATTAGCTATTAATGCCTGCAATATGTTTTCGGTAGGTATTGGAAATAAAAAGGAATTATATAAAGCTGATATCTGTATAAAAGATCTTACAGAATTTAATATAAAAGAAATCAGTTTAGTCGGAGGTTTTTCATGAAGAACATTATGGAAGGCGATGAATGGAATATAGTACAGAATGGATTTTATCCTGAAGATAATTTATTTACCGAAAGTATTTTCAGCTTATCTAATGGATACATGGGAGGGCGCGGAAATTTTGAGGAAGGGTATAGTGGAAAAACCTTAAGATCGTTCTTTCATGCTGGGATATATTACCCGGATAAATCCCTGTATGGCTGGTATAAAATAGGATATCCCAAAATAAATAATGTGGTAATAAATTCTACCGATATTATTGGGATAAAAATATTTATTAATGGAAATAAGTTGGATTTAGCCCATACTAATTTTAAGAATTTCAAAATGGTTCTGAATATGAAAAATGGTTTGCTGGAAAGATCTTTTTTAATTATTGATGAGTTAAAGCGTGAGATCATTGTTAAAGTGAAACGTTTTCTTTCAATCCATAATAAAAACTTACTGGCAATTTCTTACAGTCTAACTCCTCTAAATCATGAAGCTCACATTGGATCGGAACCCTACATGAATTGTCTTATAAAGAATGAAGATGCACAGGGTAAAGAAGAGACATTATGGGAGGAGGTCAGCAAGGACGACAGGACTTTAGTTGTTAAAACAAAGAAGACAGAATTTCATCTGGCAAGTTCCATGAATGTAAAAATATATGAGAATAAGAAGTTAAAGGATGTTCCTTTAATACCGGTAATAAAGGACCGTTACATTGGTCATCGTTTTGAAATGAATGTAAAAGAAGGGAAGACATTAGAGATTGAAAAATATGTTTCATGTTATAACTCCCTGAACACTTTAAAATCGGAAGTAGCGATGAAGTCAAAAGAAAATTTAGAGAGTGTTACCAGTTACGGCTTTAATGATTTGTTATCTGTTTCAGAGAAGTTATGGAGGAAAAAATGGGATGAAATGGATATAGAGATAGACGGAGATGTATCTGCGCAACAAGCGACCCGGTATAATCTGTTTATGCTAAATTCTACTTTCACCGGAGAGGATAAAAAACTAAATATAAGTCCCAAAGGATTTAGCGGCGAAAAGTACGGCGGTTCAACATATTGGGATACGGAGATTTTTTGTATTCCGTATCTTCTTCATACTGAACCGGAAGTAGTAAAAAATCTACTTTTATACAGGTATAATCATTTACAGAAAGCAATTGAAAATGCGAAACTTTTGGGACTGAAGGGTGCTTTATATCCTATGATAACTTTGGATGGCAGCGAAGGGCATGCAGAATGGGAAATTACTCTAATGGAAATTCATAGGAACTCCGCTATGGTTTATGCGATTTATAACTACATTCGTTCAACGGATGATTATGATTATATGGCGGATTATGGATTTGAAGTAATTGGGAATGTTGCGAGGTTCTGGGCCGATAGGGTTACTTATAAGAAAGATAGAGATATTTATGTAATACTTGGAGTAACGGGTCCCGATGAGTTTCATAATAATGTCAATAATGATTGGTATACGAATTTTATGGCAAAATGGGTATTGGATTACGCTTATAAACAGGCAGGTTGGCTTAAGGGTTATAACAGGCAGAAGTATAAGGAAATCTGTAAAAAATATAATTTTACGGAAGAAGAATTTGATGATTGGGAGAATATCTCAAAGAAATTATATATAAACAAAAATGAAGAATTAGATGTATATATACAGTTTGACGGGTATCTTGAAATGGAAGATATTCTTGCAAGCAAAATTGCTAAGAAAATGCTTCCTATTGTACAGCATTGGTCATGGGATAGAATAAACCGCTCCTGTATGATTAAACAAGCAGATGTCGTATTGGGTTTATTTTTATTTGATGATGTTTTTACTCTTAAAGAGAAAAAAGATAATTTCGATTTTTACGAACCTCGGACAATGCATGAATCTTCATTATCTGCATGTATATATTCAATTATTGCATCAGAAATAGGCTATGGTGATAAGGCCTATAATTTATATGAAAGAGCATCGAGGTTAGATTTAAATGATTATAATAATGATACTATTCATGGCTTGCATATTACTGCCATGGGCGGTTCTTTAATACCTGTTATTATGGGTTTCGGGGGGGTTAGGATATATGACGGAATAATCAGCTTTAATCCACGTATGCCAAAAGCATGGAAAAGGCTGTCGTTTAGAATCAATGCCAGAAAGCGTCGTTTTCTTTTAACAATTACCAGAGATAAATTACATATTAAGCTGGAATCCGGGGATAATATATTAATAGAAGTTTATGGTAAAAAATATCAAATTTCAAAAAGCAAATTTCTGGAAATGGATATAAGTTCCAATGATTAATTTAAGTGTTTGTAAGATATAATGACTATATCAGAGATAGATTGCGATATTCTGGAGAAGATATGAAGTCTTGGGGAGCGATTTTACACACAGTCCCTAAAAATCTTGATTCCGTTGGGAAATACGAAGAAATTGATGCTCTAACTCTTGACCCTGCTTGCAGCTTTAACCCATTTTTCTTTACAAACTTCTTCAATCTCTCTCTCTATGTCCATATTACCTTATTCACCTCCCTTTTGGTTCTGAAGAGTATCCATACCGGCTTTCCTTTATTCTTGTCAAGAAAATGTGCTGGCTGACCACATAGGTTTTATGAGAAAGATACTGTTCCCCTGTCATCAAGGGCGTCTGGCCTTTTTTCCAGGATAGAGCAATAAAGCATTAATCTTTGGTGTAGGCCCGCTTTCTCTTGCCCGCAGCGTGCCAATTTCTTAGCCCTGCTGAAACGATTCTTCTCGCTCGCCCTTACCATACATTGACCGCATAACCGAAAAGCCCAGCACTGACTGCACTCAGCTGCACTCAGTTCGTAGAATTGTTGGATGAGGTCATAGGCCTTATCCGTATCCATTCCCGTTTTCACGTTCCCAATGCAGAAAAGGTCATTATAAGGGACCTTTTCGCAGGGATAGAGCCGACCCCGCACATCTACAAACAGCTTCCTGTCCCCGGGAAGACAGGGCCCGCTGTGCCCTATTTTGTGAGAGGGCCAACCAGGGAAGATAGGGCGCCTGTCCATTTTTAGAAGGGGGGCGGTAAACTGGGAGAAAGTTAGCGCTCCCGTTGCCGAGGAGAGAATTTCTTCCGTGGTCCCCTTTCTGGGCATTCTTGTCTTTGTTGCGTGGGAAAACAATTTGCCGGCAATGGCCATCTCATAGAACTTTCTCCGCAGCTCATCATATCCATCATAACCAAAATCTGCTTCAGGGAACTGAGAAAAATAACTCTCATTGCCTTCCTCAACATCTGAAAGACTTAGAGGATTGCCCTCAAGACCCTGTTCCCGGGTAAAGAAATCATTTATTTGCAACCAGTTAACAGGCAAAGAGAGAACGATATTAAAAAGAATTTTCGTCCGGAAGTATTCTTTATCATAATGCCTTATCATCTCCAGATTTTGCATTACTTTATCGAAACTGCCCTTGCCGTTGCTGTCTACTCGGCAACGGTCGTGTACGGTCCGGGGCCCGTCCAAACTTACCGTGATGGCGATGCCGTGTTTTATACAGAATTTCAGGATTTCGGGATTTAATATAGTAAGATTGGTGGTAAAGCCAAAAAGCCAGGGTTTCTTGGTCTTGAGGGATTCGCAGTAGTTCACGCATTTCTTTATTAGCTGGAAATTCAACAAGGGCTCACCGCCATAGAAGTTCAAGGAAAGAAAATCGTCTCCGCTTTGGTAAGAGTGCTCAACAAGGTAATCTATCGCCTCCTTGGCTATCTCAAAGCTCATCTTGCGAGATGAATGCGCCCTCCCTTCCAGATATCCGCCGGAAAAGACACAATATGTACACCGTAAGTTACACTGCTCCGTAACTTCAATTGCCATTGTGGAGCAGGTGCTTTCCAGCTTTTGGGCCGCCGCTGGGCGCGTCATGAGGAACCCCACATCAGGCCCGGATAAAGAGAAGCAACCCTGCTTCCTGCGGATACTTTCTATTTCGGCGAACCTCTTGGAGATGAGCTGGGAATCGTATTTGCTCCCGTATTTGGCTATCATCTCCTCCGATGACAGTGATCCGTAATCCTCAATCAATTCATAAATTACTTCGTCAACCTCAAGGATACGGTTGGTAGCTGCGTCATATATGTACTTCTTATCCTGCGTTTCAAACTTATGGATTAACATTCCCGCCTCCCTCATAAATCGCCACTGGAACTGAGTTTATCAAAAGCCTTGGGGTTCTCCTCCAGAAGGGAACAGTACAACCGCAACCGCTCATGCACTAAGGGCTTCATCACTTCATCGCAGATAGCATCAAGTTTTTTCTGGTCATCCTCATAAAACATTAAATCCTGTAAGCAAAAAGGGCAGAGCCTCACGGCCCAGCAGGTTCGACACCGGTGCGAACGTAATTTATCAAACTTCTCACAGACCTTAATGATGCTCTCGTTCTCCACCCCCTTGTCAACATCCCCGATGATATAATCCCTATTGAAAATAAGCCTCTCGCAGGGGAAAAAACGTCCCTTGACATCAACGCAGAGTTTTTCGGTGGCTATCCGACACTGGCCGGAATGGTTCGTCCAGAGAACAGGGTGACTCAAGATTCGTCGCTCGTGCAAACGCGCCAACCATCCGCCATGCATATCGCTAACCATACCGTATAAAATGTCCTCTTCTCCGCGCCCGTCATGCTTTCCCAAGACCTCCCTCAGCTTTTCGGTAAAGGGAATTGCTGAAAGCGATACACTATCCGTAGAGCGACAGTAATCCCGGAAGAAGGTTGTTCCCGCTCCCGAAACCATGTTGATATTGTAAGCCCATGGTCTTTCAAAAGAAGAGAAAAATTGGATAATCTCAGCCGGGTCATAGGGAGGAGCTACCACACAACTGTATTTTACCTTGGAGCGGATATAATCCGCTGACCTCTTTTTCAGCTTCATGAGGTTGCCTACCACCGTCTCATATGTTCCCTGGCCATCCGGAGTAACTCGATAGCGATCGTGCTTAGCCTTGGGCCCATCCAGGCTAACCTGAAGCATAAAATCATGTTCAAGGAAAAAATCAATCATTTCCTCGGTAAGATTCACCAAGTTTGTGCTCAGGTAATATAGCTTTGACTTCCCCGGTCTTAGATTCTCAAGATGGGCAACTATTTTTTTGATTAGCGGAAATTTAAGGAGGGGTTCACCGCCGCCGAAAAGTATCGCTAACTTATCCCCATTAGCAATCTCTGCAAAGTAAGTGACTGCCGCGGCTGCGGTTGCAAAAGTCATATCCAGAGATGAATTTTCTCGATAAGAGCTAAGGCAATAACAGCATCTCAGATTACACTTTTCTGTCAATTGAAGAACAAGCATTTTAGGATGAGGAGTATAGTCCGCGTAGAGGGGTATATCGGATACTGATTGGTAATGATGGTCCAAGAATAGATTCTGCTCAGACCGCGCCTTTTGCAAGTCTCTCAGAGCTTGTAAGAGAAGGTGGCGAGGATAGTGGGGAGCGTATTTGGCTATGATTTCATCTTCGGATAGGATATCAATATCGTCAATGATGGCAAAGGTCACCTTATCTACCTCTAAAATCTGGGAGGTAGGAGCATCGTAGATGTATTTTGCCTTCTCAGTTTCAAATTTGTGAATAAAAGGCATTTTGCGTGTAATCTCCTATCCTGTCAGGGACGACAGACCCTATTCTTGTGGGAAGCTTTCCTGCTTTTGCTTATTTGCTACGCCCTAATGGGCCGGATAAGGGGGAAATAAAACATTGTCCTCTTATCCACTGTTATCTCTCTTCCTCACTTATATCCAAGGGCGGGTCCCGCCACCATAAGCTCTGCGGTTGCTGCTACCGGTACTGCTATCGACACCGCTCTCTGCCATACTTCCTACAGCAGCGCACCTTATAGTGGAGATGACGAACAAACCGCTACAGTCGCAGGCACCATAGCAACTACCCTGACAGCCGCACCCGCACGTTATCACCGCAGGCTGAGTAGTAGGCTGAGTAGTAGGTACAATCTTTAGCATTCTTTCTCACCCCCTCTTTGGCTTATTTATTTTTATCTCTTTTCTTTACTATTATTCAAGGACTGTTGTCCCATGCGCCTCACGGACTGTGCCGCTGTTCCTCATACGTGGATATGCTCTACTTCCAGAAGCGTCAGCACTGCTGCAAGCTGCCTCGGTTATAAAAGAGATGTTGAGAAGACCGCTGCAGTCGCAGCTACAAGAGCAACTACAAGCGCAGGCGCAACTACACCCTGACACTGACACTTCTAAAGAAGCCATCTGCCTATCTATAGACCTAATCATATTTATCCCACCTCCTCTTTGGTTTGTCTATTATACCTCAATCCTTTATTCTTGTCAAGTAGTTGTAAGAGTCCATAACATATTGGAAAAACCGCAGTGATTAATGAGGTATTTTAAAGGTGTCTGGTAATTCAAGGATTTATGTCCTCTTTCCAAATTATAAAAAGTCAGATACTCCATAAGTTTTTTATTAAAAGCAATATTATCATTTAACAATTCTTCATTCCAATATACGAACTCTTCCTGAATGGTTCTGTTAAACCTTTCTACTACTACATTAGACTGGGGATGATGCGGATAGCTTTGGAGGTGATAATCTCTACCTCCTATAGGTCAATAACTACCTTGGTTTCCTCCCGGATAATGTCCAGGAGCCTGACGGCAATATCTTCCTCGTCAATCTTCACCTCAATTCTGACAATTTCTCCCCTGCGGGAGCTATCCGGAGATGGCTTCTTCATTACCTTGGGCCGGACCGGTAGCCATCTGGGGCTTGGTGTCCATATTGAGAATCTCTATGTACCATCTCTTCTTCTCCATAGTAGCATGAGCGTAGCGCAATGTCATCTCAATGTGCTGGCTGACCACATAGGCAACACTTTCCCTGGGCAGAGATTTAATCCTCGTTGGGCTCGTCCCCTACATATCTCTTCCTTTGAATGCGGAACAACCGGGAATAAAGACCATTCTCTTTCATTAATTCGGCGTGGGTCCCGGTTTCCACTACCTTACCGGAATCAACAACAATTATTCTATCGGCAATTCTTGCGCTGGAGAACCTATGCGATACAATAATGGATAGCTTTCCCACAGTCATTTTGCGGAAATGCTCCAGGACAGTGGATTCCATTTGGGGGTCGAGGGCACTGGTGGGCTCGTCCAGGATGATAAGGGGGGCATTACGGAAGAAGATTCTTGCCAAGCCCAACCTTTGCCATTCCCCAATGGATAAATCCTCACCATTTCCAAACATTTTCCCCAATATCGTAGCCTCTCCGTGGGGTAAAGCCTTAACTGTTTCTCCGAGTCCGGCACAATCGATAGCCCTGTGTAGCTCCGCTTCATTATCCGCTTTTTTTATATCGCCGACAATGATATTCTCCTTTACGGAGAGTAGATAAAGGCTAAAATCCTGCATAAGCACTCCGAATATCCTTCTCAGCTCATCGGTTGAATAATCCTTAATATTTCTCCCGTTAATCGATATGTTCCCCGAGGTAGGATCGTATAAGCGCAGGATTAGCTTAATGATGGTTGACTTTCCCGCCCCGTTGCCGCCAACAAGACATACACACTCTCCCAAGTTAATCTCAAAGGAGATATCCTTTAAGGCGTATCTTTCGGACTGGGGATACTTGAAGGAGACGTTTTCAAATTTTATGGAATCAACCCTGCCCTTAAGGGGAAGGCCAGTTTTCTGCCGTTCAATTTTAGATTCCACCTGCTGAAGATTATAATAATCATTGAGGAAAATAGAATTGCTATATAAATTGGCGAAGTCGTCGGCAATTCCCTGGATGTGTCCCTGGGCATTGACAAAAAGCCCCACGTTCATCACCACCGAACCGATAGTGCCCGTTGCTTCTTTTGCTGTTGCCCATACTATGTAAATATATGAACCAAAATAAGCAATATGGCTTATGATATCGCCTATACCGCCGAACTTATTTCTCCTCAATTGTATAGTTAAGTCTTCGGATAAGGTCTTTTTTTGAAGGCTTTTCCACATATTAAAGAAATGATTTCCAATTCCGAACAATATATTATCTCTGGCATAATTCTTGTACAATAATAAAGAAGCAACATAGCCTGTCTTACGGATTCGTTCGGAGCGTTTTTCTATGAGTTCATAATTTTCAAAGGCTAATTTAATATTTAAAATAAGATTGGGAATGGCTATGCTAACGGCGACGAGACACAGAAGAGGACTAAACAGGAATAAAACCACGCCCGAAGAAATAATGGTCACTATCTTTCTGACGATAGAGATGACGGTGCTGAAAAGACTGTTTGATGCTCCTGCAGACTGTGCTTGGGTCCGGAAAAGCTTATCTTGCTGTTTGGGTGTTTCAAAAAACTCATAATCCATGGATAAGCAATGCTGGTAAATCTCCTGCTCCATTTTAAAGGTGATTAGCTGCGATAGCTTTGTGGAGATATAAGAATCTGCCTGGGTGAGGAGTATGGTCGTCACTCCCACTCCCACTTGCAATCCCAGCATAAGCAGCACTGGTTCTAATAATTCGCTTTTGCCGGAGGCAGAAAGATAGGCCACAATGTTGTCTAAAAGCAGCTTGGAAATCCAGAGATTAACAACCGGCAGGAGGCCGGTGACGAGGGTAAAGAAAATTATAGACAGGCTGTGCAAAGGGAAACTATGGAAGACATTCTTAAATACCGTGGCCGTTCTCTTCATAACCGATAGGAAGACCGCCAAGGATTTATCACCCCGTCGTATAGGTTGATTCTCGTTCAATTTATCAGAACCCCCTTTCAACAAAAACCATTATAGCTGAAAGAAACTGTACTTTAAAGCAGATTGGTGAATGGATTGCGCACGGTGTGCAAAAATTATATACGCTTCTCTGGTAAGTTAAATCAATCGTTCTTCAATGACCTTTCTAGTGATATTATACTCCCGAACAACTTGTTTTCAACAAGGTTTATCAAATAATATAAGGAGAAAACTATGCTTTCTTACTGGGAGTTTAATCAAAGAAATGTATTCAGTGAACTTTTGTCTTTTCTGGGCAGAATGACACAGGAGAATTTAACTCGTCAAATCCAGTACCTAAAGGTTGAGAATGAAATATTACGTAAGCGTATTGGCAGAAGTATACGTCCAACACCTATTGAAAGAAGAAAACTTGTAAAATTTGGTGCTCCTCTTGGAAAAGATATTAGAAATATAATCTCTATTGTAAGATATGAGACCTTTCTACTTTGGATTAGAAGATATAAACGGAAAAAGGATTCTGAAAAAACCAAAAAACGCGGTAGGCCTAAGACCCCGTGAGAGATTCGGCTCTTAGTAGTAAAAATGGCCAAGGAGAATGCATGGGGCTATGTCAGGATCTTGGGCGAGCTAAAGAAACTAGGCATTAACCGCTTATCAAAAACCAGCATAAAGAACATTTTAAAGGAAAATAACCTTGATCCTGCCCCTGAAAGGTCAAGGGATAGCTGGGATAGTTTTGTCAAAAGGCATTTCCAAACCCTCTGGGCGTGTGATTTCTTTACCAAACAAGTGCTAACGTCATTAGAACCAAAGATGTTTTTTGTACTATTCTTTATAAATATCAAAACAAGAAGAGTCTACGTTACCGGAGCTACTGGATATCCTAACCAGGAATGAGTAAATAAACAGACTCAAAATATCCTACCTCTTCTCTCTTGTGACAAAAATGGGAAAAAGCTGTTAATAAGAGATAGAGACACAAAATTCTCAAGAGAATTCGATGAGTTGTTTAAAAATGATGACTTTACCGTGCAAAAGATTCCCTTTATGTCACCCAACATGAATTCTTATGCTGAAAGCTGGGTAGGAACTATAAAGAAGGAATGCTTAAATCATTTCATTGTATTTGGAGAACAACATCTAAGATACCTTATAAGTGAATATGTAACCTATTACAACACAACACGTCCACATTCTTCTATGGATAATATGCCGCTTGAATATACACCAAGAAAGAGTGGTGGAAATATCCGATGTAAATCAAAACTGGGAGGGTTAATCAGACATTATTATCGAGGATGAAATGAAGTAGTAAAGATAAAGAAGATAAACTTACGGGTATGATTCTGTCTTGGTAAGCATAAAAGTTAAACTTGATAGACGTCTTAAAACTACCAAGTTAATTAACAGAAGAAAAGCAAGATAGCTGCTTTAAAAAATACCTGTTTTTTCACTTAAAAACAAACGTGTATAATTTTTGCACCGGGCGCCTATTTGTCCAGTCTTTGGGGGTTATAAACCTCCTAACTACCTTAAAAATAGACACTTATATATTGTCCATTTTAAATGGGTGGACATTGGTAATCATCGAGTTAAAAGAACGTGTATAATTTTTGCACCGGCCGATCCAACGTTTTATAACAATCTGCTGAGAGTATTGCATTAGGACCTCCTTTGGTTTATTCTATCATGCCAAAAAGTTACCGAATTACTGAGCTAGTACAGCTGTCCCTATTTATTGTTAATGCAAAATATATCTTATTATTACCATTATTATATTGAATATATTCCAAGTAATAATTACTGATAGAAGAAATATAAATATTATCCAACCAATGTTTTTAGACTTATATATTTTATCTAAAAGAGCAGATATAAATCCAATTAGCCCAATGCCAATTGTAAGTATCATAATATGTTTAACTATAGACTCAACTACACTAATCCATTCCCCAATAAATCCTTGACAAGCCATAGCCCACATAAAAAAACATACAAACTCAACAAAAAGAATACCAACAGAACCCCCAAAAATTTTAAGTCCTGTCTTAATCTCAAGTTTTCGTAAGAATATTTTGTTTCTATGTTTTGTTGCTTGGACTTCCTCTCTGATTTTCTTGTTGGATATATCGCCAACCAACAAAGACATTGGAAAAGTTATTACAAATGTAAACGGCAAAATAGAAATTAATAAAAATATTAAAAAGGGCAATGTTAATAAAGATGCTGTTATAAGTCTTGTATGATTCCCCGAAATGACAAAGTTATAGATATAAACACCAATGAAGGATAGAATTGTTGCAAGAAGGATTGATACCCAAACAGCATGCCAGTATCTCTTAACTGAATTGTGACTAATAATACAACCTAAAAAGCCTCCAATCTCATAGACAATAAGCAATTGCCATTTACCTTGCAACAAAAACAGAATTGGTCCTGCAAGTATTGCCAAAATTAAAATTCCCAATCTAGCTTTTTTCATCATTCCTATTTACCAAAAAGGCGTTATTCCTCCCGGGAAACAAAATGCGGCAATTGCTGCTGTATAAGTTGTTCTACCTGTAAGCTTGTTTTCTAAACCCCATCCAGTTGCACCACGGACTATATTCACAGGACTCAATAACTTACCACACATTTCTTCATTGCATTTATTCTTATTCTTTTTGTCGTCTGTACATTCACTTTTACCAGTCGCTGGGTCAACTCCTTGAAAGCATGCATCATGCTCTTTGCATATCTGATCAAGCCAATCAACAGCATTATTAGCTGTCCAATCACTTTCTGATGGTTTTCCACTTTCGCCTGCACTGTGACCAGGGCCACACCAATTACCATGTGTTGCAAGCAATCCTGCGGGATCTATAAAATTTACAGGATTATTCATACAATAAGGATATCGATTGCGTGTTATTGGTGATACGATACACCCATGAAATGGGTCTCTACTTATGAATCTACCAATAGATGGACTATAATAACGATGGCGTAAGAAAATCAAATTATCCGCCTCATTAAACTGCTGTTCCCCAGTAAAGCCGTAGGAATTTTCTCCACTACCCGAAGAAGCGATTAAGTTGCCAAAAGCATCATAAGTATATTCTGCAGCTACCGCTTCTGTGTCATCGGTTAGCTGTCTCACACTGCCCAATCCATCGTAATGATAATAGTTTATTATGGTTGATAGTGTATGGTTTATAGCTGAAATCAAATCGTTTCCATAATTATAAGTAGCCAGAACGGCATCCCCGGTGTCGTCAGTTTCCATCAGCACCTGAACAAGCCCAAGCCCGACATCGTTTATATATCTATTTTATACCAAACATATATATCCAAATTTCAAGTAATACTATACCTGTAATAATTTTAGTCAAATTCCACCAAGAGAAAGACTTTAGTATTACTTTCTCTAATATCTCAGCAATTAATCCTGTTATAAGTAAAAAATTAGCGATAAAGAAAAGAAAGCTACCTTCTGCTGGCATTTTAGGCAATAGAGGATATTTGAATAATATAGTAAGCATACCTAGAATGATAAATAAAAAACCAAAAAACAGATTTACTAACGATGAAAGTGATTTACCTTTTTCGCTCGGTGACATGTGGTTAGCTTTCAGAGGATTAGATTCTTTCATGATATTTATAATAATCCGGGGAAAGTTGGAAATAGGTTTGGTATACAAGCAGCGCAAAGTCCTACACACGCAAGGCTATGATAATTCTTTCCCGTAGCACATCCTGGGTTGCTAGATGCTTCTTGTACATCATCCCAATAATCTTTTAGTGTATCTCTTACGCACTCATCCCAATTTGGAGTTCCTATACACCCAATTTCTGTCCCCGCTAAACATCCTAAACAACCAGAACATGCAAATAATTGAACCCCCTTTAACCATTTACTTACTCCTGGAGGAATAGAAATAATACTCCCAACTACTCCCATTTTGCCGTATGGATCTATTAAATTTATTGGGTTGTTATCACAATATACATATAGATTAATACCTCCTCGATACCCAATCGGATCTCTTGATATAAACCTCCCTATCCTCGAATCATAATACCTCGCTCTCAAGAATACCAAGTTATCCGCCTCTCCAAACTGCTGTTCCCCTGTGAAGCCGTAGGCATTGGTTGTAGCACCTGTGCTTGCAATTAATGTTCCGAATGCTTCATAAGTATATTCCGCCACAACCGCCTCTGCGTCATCGGTTAATTGGCGCACTGTTCCCAAACCATCATAGTGAAAATAGTTTATGGTTGATAGTGTATGGTTTATGGAAGAAATCAAATCGTTTCCATAATTATAAGTAGCCAAAACCGTATCTTCATCAGTTGTTTCCATCAGCACCTGAACAAGCCCAAGCCCAACATCGTTGATATATTTTGTTTTCGCTCCATCCACTGTTTTACCGATTCTGTTGCCGTCACCATCGTAACGCTTGATGCAATTATGGCTTCTATCCTCTCTACTCTCTAAATGAGAGAGAGATTACTGGGGTCCCACTGATTAAGCAATAAGGGAATCCTCTCTTTTATTTAGTATTTGTTATTATAACTATTATATAGGAATTATCAAGAATTTGGCTATTTTGAGAGGTATTTACTCGCTTAATTTGTCCTAATTGTCCTGTGTTTTTTGGCTGAAAAATGCGTAACTATCGTAGAAATAAAGAGATAGGAATGTCCACTGTTCTACACCTGGACATTGGTATAATATAATGAGAATTATGGCAACCCTATCTAAAGAATTAATTCAAGAATTTAAAGACATCTTGGAGAAAAAGACCGGCAAAGAAGTCTCTTGGCAAGAGGCTTCAGAAGGAGCCTATAATTTGCTTAGGTTTGCTGAGGTCCTATTTGACTGTGACATTAAAGAACAACAAAGACAAAATAAACTTAAAGAAAATCCGAAAGGTTTTTATTTAGAAGGCGCCGGATATACTTGTTTTATTTGCAGTCAGTCGATTTCCGATAAACAGGCATGGTACGACAAGTATGGCATCAAATGTCCTATATGCCAAAAAGCGATTGATAAAAAAATTATCCCGGCAAGCGCCGCAAAGCACAAAGATGGCTGGTATTCAAAATACGATTTAGAAAGTTGCTTCAATATTAATAAACGATTATTAACACAGTTCGTCAAACAAGGCATCTTGAAGCCCCGGATCGTTCCAAGCCAAACAGGAAAACCGCATGTTCAAATTTTCCTTATCAAAGACAATAAAGATATTTTGCCGCCAAAGAAACTAACAGAGTCCCATATGGTCAAAAAAACGATAGATGGCAAGGATTGGTATCACTTGGAACCTTGGTATAAATTTGTTGATCCTCTCAAGCATTTAAAGGGCTATAAAATTATGGATTATCTTAAGGTAACCCATGGCGAAGAATCTAAAAAATCATCTCAAAAGATATAGAATAGTCCCCAAGTCATGATAATGGTAGAAAACAAGCTGTTAAGTATAACTGAAATGGCTGAATATTTAGGCATTCGGGTGAGCACTCTCTATTCTTGGGTGAGCCAGAAACGAATACCTTACATAAAGCTTGGAAGATTAGTGAGGTTTGATTTGAGGGAAATAGATAAATGGTTAGAGAATAAGACAATTAAAGAAAGAGAATGGTAAAAAATCTCTAAAAAAGAGCAGGAGCACAAAAGATGAAGTTGGTTCCATTCTTAAGAGATGGACCCAATAAAAGCACGTGTATAATTTTTGCACCGGGCGATATGAACATCACTTCCGAAAGCGCTCTCCTATAGGACTAAACTAGAACCCTAAAATACCAGCAATTGCAGTGATTACAAAAATAACGGTTATCACTATAGCAATCATATATGACTACTGATGTTTGATAAAACTTGTTGGAATTGCAATTCTGAAATATCCTTCGCCTCCAATATTATTAGCAGGCAATTCTAATCTTATCTCTTTTGCTTTTTCAACTGGAACCTGAAAAATTAGTATATCTTTAATCGATTTTTCTGGATATATTGATTCCTGGAATATTTGACCTTCTGGACGCTCCATCATACCAAAGGTAATTCGTTTATATGTATTACCATATTCGTCTTGTAAGGAACCATAATCCCTCTCGAATGACATTTCCATGCCATTCCACGTTTTGTATTCACATTTTTTCACATCAGATGTATTTGTAATTTCAAGTTCAATACTTAATAGTACATCTTTTGATTCTTTTGTTTCAAATAAACCTTTAATTTTTATTTTACCTATCTGGGCACTAGTAACTCTGACTGATACATCACTTTGTTTAACAGATACATTATAAGGAGCCCATTCTATTTGTGGTTCATTTTTAGGAGTATCATTCTCTGTCGTTTGAATATTATCAACTTCTGCTTTTTCATCTTTTCCCATAGGAATTATTTCTTGTTTGGTCTGTTTTGATTCCTTGATTGAGGCTGTGATTATTTCTGTTGTTTTACCAATGACACTAAAAGCAATGATGATAGACACTATTGATACAATAATTCCGCTAAATGGTAACCCTTTCCCGGTTTTTTGGACAAAACCAACCAAGACACCTATTGCCCCCAATAAAATACCTATTAGGGCCAAAGGGATTCCCAAAATACCTAAGAAGGGAATCCAACAGGTTAAACACGCCAATATACCTAGAACTAGACTTGCAACACCTAATCCTATGCTTGCACTCATGAATTCTCCTTTCTCTTAATTAGTTTGCGATAGAGAATTTACTTTACTATAGCATTCCTTTATAAATTTAGTTATTTGCTCTAGTTGTTCATCCTTATTTAAAGAAAAAAATGTAATTCTTCCAGATTAAGATAAAATTTTCGCACATCTTTCTTCTTACAATGATAATCAAATTCAATTCTCGATAGATTATCATAATAAACACCACAAAAATTTTCGTTATTTTTATCAAAATAAAACCCCATCCATCTCCACCCACCAGATGCCTCAACTTTTAACTTTTGTGATTCTATGGCTACACCAAGCATATTTATAAGGTTCCTAAAAACAGGTATTCCATTTATATACTCCGACGTAATTTTTTGCATACTCATCTTTTTCACCTCCAAAAATTTTAAAAAATTTTCAATTAGATATTTATTTATTGAACTATCTACTTTGACTTTTAAAAGCCAGTTGTAAATTTCAAACCATCTAACATGTTTATCTGGTTTCCCTTGTTCTTCATCAAGATCAATAGCAAATCTTGTTAATAAAATTACCTTCCTTATTGATGCTTTTGATTGCTCAAGTGCAGCTTTATAACGTTCTATTTGCTGATAACCTAACCCTGAATCATGCTTAACTTCTATGTAGATCTTTTTCCCAGGTGCAGATATCGTAATATCTGGCCTTCCTTTCTCGGTTGATTTTTGGGTAGTTATAGAAATAGCTTCATCATCATAAAAATTAAATTCATTGTTTTCTACGCAAAGTTTTCGCAGAATATCCAAACAGGCTGAAGGATCATGCTTTAATAAAGAGTTAAGCAGGAATACGAATGACTCCGTAAGATAATTCTCATCAACTGCAGAATTATATTTAGATAAAGCAACAAAAATGTTTTGTTCCACAGGACATTGGGACATTTAGTTAGAAGTGGTTTTCTTTTAACTATCTTTCATTTCCATTCCTATTAAGAAATATTGTACCACGATCTTTAGCTTAATCCTTTACTCTAACTTCCTCAAAAGATGTAAAATATAATTGTGAAGCAAAATTATCAAATCAGGCCATTATCCTGTGTATGAAGAGTCTAGGACAGATTTGCTGCATGATGATTAGGGAAAACAACGATAAGATTGTATTTTAGGAGTTTAAGCAGATTCTCTATCTCTTGGCAGTCCCCTTAACATATTCTTTCAATATGGCTTCCTTCTCTTTTTCTTTTTTCTTCTTCTTTTGCTCTTCTTGATCTATCAAACATGATATAAATGCTATAATCAAGAATATTACTGTTAATACTGCAGCAATTTGCAACAGAGCTCTACCCAATGATTTTACAACGACCCAGAAATCAATCTTGCACCCTTTCTCTTGATACCAAGCAAGATTCCCTGCAAATACTAGTAATACAATTACACACGCGATCACAATAAACCACACCATATCTAAGTTTGAATTGTTTTGTGCCTCAGTAGAATCAGGATTGATACTTATCACTTGTTCAGGAGTCTGATTTTTTGTTTTCGGTTCTTCAAGAAGCCTCGGATTTTTGATTTTATCCTTATCTTGAAAACCACTTACTTCTTTCTGTTGCGCAACTTGGGCAATCTCGATCTTTCCAACTTTTTTAACAGGCACTGGTTGTGCAACTTGAGCAATCTCAGCATCTCCGATTCTTTCAACAGCTGTTACTTGAGGACTTTCATTTTTCTGGGGGAGTTCACTGGTTTCTGTGTAATGGATGATTTGCTCAATATGATTTTGCGCCATAGTAGTATACCCAGGGTTTATATGTATCGCCTGCTTATATGCTTCACTGGCTTCTGTGTAATTGCCGAGTTTCTCATAAGTCCAACCCATATTGTAATACGCTTCAGCGTAGTTAGGATTGACACTTATCGCTTGCTTAAAAGATTCGATTGCTTCTGTGTGACGGCTTAGATTGTCATAATCAAAACCCAAATTGTTATACGCTTCAGCATAATCGGGTTTGATGCGTATTGCCTGCTTAAAGGATTCAATAGCTTCTGTACGCCAGGCAAGTTTGTCATAAGCCATACCCAGATTGTTGTATGCTTCAGCAAACTCAGGTTTGACACGTATCGCCTGTTTATATGCTTCACTGGCTTCTGTATAACGATTAAACTTGTAATTAATTAAACCTAGATTATAGCGCGTATCAGCATCATCAGGATTGATACGTATCGCCTGTTTATATGCTTCAACAGCTTTCGTGTAATAGCCGAGTTTTTGATTGCAATATCCAATTTGGGAATACCCATCCGCATAGTTAGGATTTTTTTTAACTGCCTTTTCAAAATAAGGAAGAGCTTCCGCATAGTTCCCCACTTTAGAATAAGAAAGTCCTATAGAGTAAAGTCCTTCTGCGGATTTATTATCCACTGGCACTTTCCCATGCACCAGTGATAAAGAAGAAAGGACAAAGCAAAATAGGAAAATGGGTAAAAACCTCAAAAACCATTTTTCTGTTTTCATATTAGCTCTAAGAGAAAATAATTAAAGGTTTTAGTTGTGTGGCCTTATGTGCCCCCATTCATCGACTTCTTTCATTGTTGCGCTTTTCCCCCATTCAGCACGGTATCGCCCAAGAAGATTCTTTATCTGGTCTTCTTCTTTGACACTGTTAGGAAACATATCATGTATTAAGTCCTTATAGGTCACTTTAAGAGTTGCATCTTCCCATTTCCCCTTATATGTAATCGGAACTACTACAGCAGTTGAATGGTCTTTTAAAAAGTGATGGTCGTGTATATAACTAAACGCAACTACTTTACCTTTATAGATTATTTGGTATCTATTAATCATTTTCCCCTCCTTTTAAAAGATTCAAGCAGCCTTTCTTTCAGTTCCTTTTCCGTTTTTATGCCACTTACATCAATATCAAGCTTATTTGCTGCTTTCAAAATTGCTCTTAATATCGCAGTCCTGGATAACTTCCTTCCTCCTGAGAATTTAGACTTTTTGGATATTTCGTCAAGAAAACATATTTGCCTTTTATTTAAGTTGACTGTTGTCCACTCTTTTTTAGTCATCATTATCCCCTGTATTGTCCAATTGTGCCTTTCATATATTTAAAAAAAATAAATAACCTCATTTATAATTGTTTATTTCTTCTTTTTTATTGCCTTAAGAATTCTTTTAACAAGCTCTTCTTCTGTTTTTATATTTGACACATCTATATCAAGCTTCATGGCAGCATCTAAAATTGCCCTTACAATATAGGACCTGGGTAGTTTATAGCCCCCTGATGATTTCATCTTCGTACTTAAACTCTGAAACCATTTCTCCATATCTTTCGTTATGGATATGGGAACTCTAAATAACCCTTTTGGTACTTCGCTCCTGAATTTTGCCATAGCTCTTTTTTGCAATTCTACCGAAAACTGTATTCATATTAATAGCATATGGCATATTTGTCAATTTATAAGGTGTCTATAAACCACTGGTTCAGGTTCCTTTTGTCCTATATATAGCCATAGATATCATCTAATAGCAAGGTTTATTTATAGTCCTTTAAAAGCCACGCTGGAGTCATACCATCGTTCCTCGGTGTCCAGTTGTTGACTATGGGAGTTAATATAGACAGACCCCTTGTATCAATCTGGGGGCTTTTCTGAGCATGTTTAAACGCCATCTCAAGCGCATCAGGGCCATCGTCGCTCTTGCCCTGCTGTGGAAATGCACGGAATTGGTCTAAGAGCAACCTGTCATTCTTTGAAAATTTTATAGTGCCGTTTTTGACCCAATCATACAGAGAGAATATCCTGTCTGTCTTTCTTGTATTATTATTTTTCCGTTCTATTCGTGGGGAGACCCTTGCATCTTTAGCTTCTTTCTCGACTGATTGCACCATAAGCTCCTGAAAATTATTCGATTCTACTATGAACTTGCTAAACGGGTAACGCTTTGCGTAAGCGATTATATCCTTGGTGAGTCTGTCAGGAGTTCTTCGGGCAATGTCAGCCACAATTACATAATAAAATCCACCCTTACAGGCCAGTATAATTATAGCCGAGTAATCGCCTGTAAATCTGCTCTTACCTGTAGCAGGATCGCATGCGCCATAGAATCGGACATCTCTGCCTAAGAATTTTAACAGAACATCCACTGTAGGATACTCATCAGTCCAATAACTAAAGTTATCTACATCAAATGTAATCTCACTCAAATTATATGGGTCGTTCTGCATTTCGCTGGCAAAGCTGAATTTATTATCGTCATACATCTGCATGAGGTTTAAAAGGTCCCATTTCTCGGGCCAAAGAAGTACAGCACCTTCATCCATGATGTGTTTGTTGTCATTGTAAAAATGATTTGCTCCTTCAATGCCTTTTTTACCTTTGTACTGTTCCTTGGAGTCTCTTATATTGAAGAATCTAGCCCAGAAATTCATATGAGAAGGCCATTCTATCAAAGCCTTATATTTGCGTTTGATCCATGTGGGGTTAGAATCTTCTTGTAAATATTCCCCGAGCACTGAAATCCAATGTGATATTGTTCCCATAAATATGTAATTTGTAGTCTCGGATCCCGCCTTGAAAACAGCTTTATTTAGCCAGTCTTTCATCTTGGATGCCATCTCGGGTGAAGACCAGCCGGCATCCGGTTCAAGATCGTCTAATATTATGAGCCCGGGGCGATATGCACCGTGTCTCCTTCCCCGGATTTTCTGGTTATAGCCAAGGGCCAGTATTTCAATATTGTTTCTAGTGATGATATCGCTTTGTGTCCAGCGTGGCGGTTTTGGTCTTCCTTCGTTTTCGAATATCTCGGGGAAATCCTCCTGTAATCTCTCATTTTCTGTCAGTTCCTTGCGGATATTCTCAAGTGTTTTCTGCGCTTGAGACTCTACGTTGGAAATAATCACTATGAAACGCTCTTTGTTATAACAGATAAGGTAAATCGCATAGATGAGAGTTATCATGGTGGATTTGCCGAAATCACGCGGTGCAGCTATAGCTATCTTCTTACTCTTTTCACGAGTAGCCTGCAGTAGCAAATCATACACTTCAAGATGTGCTTTGGAGGGTTTAATTTTTAAATGGTCGGGAAGATACAACTTTGCAAAAGCATATATAGAAGTTTCAGCTTCGTTTCGTCTTAGTGAAATTATATCTTTAGATAGATTATTCATTTTTGATTTTCTCCTCTTGTGTTTCTTTTTGTTTTTCAACAACCTTCTTTACATCAGAGACAATCTCTGCTTTTTCGATACGTTCACTGAGGGCTTTTATATTCTCGGCAAGCTCTGGGCTGAAAGTGTTTGTGTCTTTTGCAACGAGCTCTATTTCAGAGAGCATCTTCTTTGCTTCTTCCAGTGACTCACTGCTTTCGTCTATACCGATATGATGATAAATATCACCCGATATCTCTTGTGGTTTAAGTGGTAGAAAACCAAGCGTTTGGAGTTTCTCTACAAGTTCTTTCACTACTCGCCATGCAAGAAACTCCGCTTCTGCCTTACTGCCAGTTGGTGAATCTTTGTCACGTGCAAGACGCATGAGATAACTGGAATGTATGCGTGCTTTAGTCGCTAATTCACCGACTGTCTCTTTTGCGAACTGAATATTAGGTGACAGTGAATTTTTTTGTCGTATGTCTCCAAGGTCGCGGGAAATAGTTTTTTCGCTACGTTTAAATATTTGTGCTATCTGGGAACAGCTGTAACCCTCTCCCAAAAGGGTTTCTATACATTGTTGACGGGTCTGTTTATCAAGTAGTTTTGGATCGGTAGTACCTGATTTAATATCTTGAAGTAGTTGCAGAGCCGAATTTTCAGATTTGTTATTATTGGTAGTATTCATTGTTAATCCTCCTTCATATAACGTTTTACGAGATCGCTGGGAACTTTATCCTTGCCGACATAGGCAATATAGCGTTTAACAATTACATCGCAATAGCGAGAGTCTATTTCAAGACCGTAACAATACCTATCTAAACTCTCGGCTGCAATCAAGCTTGAACCCGATCCCAAAAAAGTATCTAAAACTATATCTTTACGTTGAGAGCTGTTGCTTATTGCGCGTTGGGCAAGCTCGACCGGTTTCTGAGTTGGGTGCTGGTAATTCTTGGTCAGGTCTCGTTTTACTTCCCAGACGTTACATTCACCCGGTTTACCGGCAAAGTAATGTGACGCGCCCTCTAGCCAGCCATAAAGTGCATGTTCCGTCCTGAATGAGTAGTCGCCGTATGAAATGGCTGCAGATTCTTTGAGCCAACACACTATTGAAGAAATGTGAAACCCAAGCTCAAGTAATATTTGATATGTTGGGGGTATCTGTCGATGACCCTGCCAAATATATATTGCAACACCTGGCTTAAGATGCGCTTTGACACCTTCGAGTACTTTACGCATCCAAGCCTCATATTCATCCTGTTGCATGTTGTCGGAATAGATGCGTTCCCATTGGCGAGATTTTTTAGGGCGACCTTTAGCATGCGGACGGTTACCTCCATAGTAGTCGACGTTATACGGAAAATCGGTATTTAAAAGGCTAACTTGCTGATCTGCTAGTAATAGTTTTAGGTTTTCTGGATTAGAAGAATCATCACAAAGAATCCTATGCGAGCCTAGTTCTATTAAATCACCCTTCTTGGTAACAGGCTCTTTTATAGAATTAAGAGCTCCTTCAAAATCGAAATCGTCTGCGTCTTTAGGCTCTAAATATCTATCGAATAGTTGGCTGATTTCCGAAGGACTGAAACCGATTGATTCAATATTAAAATCAGGGATTTTAGTCAGCTCATCCACTAAAACTGATAGTTTATCCATGTTCCATTTTCCTTGCACCTTATTGAGAGCTATTGACAGTGCCTTTTCTCTCTCTAAATCAAGGTCGACTACACTTACTTCTATTTCTTTATAACCTTTACGCACAAGGATTTTGAATCTTTGATGACCTCCCACAAGATTCTTAGTCCTTTTATTCCAGATTAAGGGCTCTACAAGTCCATACCCTTCAATACTTGCCTCGATCTGCCTATATTCTTGGTCGGTCGGCTGAAGATCCTTGCGTGGATTGTGTGCCGCTGGCCGTATTTCAGAAATACCCACTTTTCTTATTTCCATCTTCCCCTCCTTTTTATTTTAAGTTTCCATTTTTAATTTCAAACCCATTTCCTACCCAAATATTCATATGTAGAGTCGTTTTATTTGGCCTATAAATGCCCAGACGCTGTACATTGAGGCACTTTAGGGAGGTTTAACTTGGTAAAAATAGCCTATTTACAGTCCACGTTAAAACCTATTTTTAGAGCGAAAACCGAATTGCGTAGCCACTAAAACCAGTAAAAACACGGAAAAGACGATTGAAAAATGAGTAGAAAAAACATACCCAAATCATAGTAAGTGATAATTCATTATTGAGGAAAATCAAGTTGCAGAGACGCTAAAAATTTTCTCCGAATTTTTGAATTTTAAAGGGGGCGAGGATCAAAAATAGGGGTATTTTAAGGCAGAAGAAAAAGATTTTATACTAGATTGGAGATTTGGTATGAAAAAATTTGTAGAGTTTATTTAGCTTAAACAGACAGGAATAAACAATTCGTGAATGTAGTCGTTAAGCATATGACGTTCAGGCAAACCTATAGCTTGTTTTTGCTTATTGAGAGCCAATTTCCACCCATCTTTAGTCTTTGGACATTTACGTCCAGTAAATTTGTCGCCGAGGAAATAGATGAAAAGCAATTGAGCTTTAATCCCATGTGAAACCAAGAAATATAATACTGCCAAACGGTTTGCGTATTGATAATATCCATTAAGCCAATCATGTTCCTCTGATACTCCTAATGCCTTTTGGGTTTGGGTAAAAGCGTTTTTTATTTTTTGTATACTTCCCTCATTATGTGCACCGCAGGAAGATTCTATTTCCTCAATGTGGGATTTCGCTTCCACAAGTAGCCATTCCTTATTACCTTTAATTGTGATTTTGCCAACTGCATCCCAGTTGTGAATTCCTCTACTCTGGGGCCAAAAATTAGACCAATCCTTCTGAATTGAGAGATCATCCCCCAAGAAATCCATACCCTTTAGCTCTGCATCTTTCCATTCAGCATGACAATCGAAATTGAAATCAAGCCAGTTTATTGTTTCATAATTGATTTCTTCAAGAATGTATTTCTCCAGAAGACAACGATGTCTCCCTAAATATCGAAGTAGATGACATTCACTACCATATCCATTACCTATTTTACTCTTTGACATAATATACCTTCTATTTTTCTGTTAATTCTTTTAGTTTCTTAACAATCAAAAGCATACCCTCTGTATCTAAACTGCAGTACTGGCTTAAATCTTCTCTAATTTTATCTTTTTGTTCTTTGGTAATATTACTATAAGCCATTTCTAAGAAAGAAAGGCTGGCATATTCACCGTCGGATATATTCATTCCTTCATAGCTTATTTGGGTTAATGCAGGTAATACGCTCTTAATGGAAGCTGAGCCTCTTTGGTTAGGATGATAATAATCAAAAGATTTAAAAACATCTAACAAATCTTTAATCCTATCGGAAACATCCCCTACCCATTCTTTATAATCCGGGAAAGCTTCTCCAAGCTCTTTTAGGATGGTTTTCTCAAAGACCTGGTTATAAACAATTATGCTTCCCGAATTACCAAGTACATCTTTTAATGAAGATAAAAATTTAGGTCTTGGATCACTAACGCCATCAGCTAAAAAATAATAGTGCCGGGGTTTAGAGTTTTCATCTGCCACTATATGTAATGAAAACTGAAAGGGAATTTTCTGATATGGTCTTGTACCATCAAAAATTGGTATACAGGGGTCAAAAGTTTCAAAATCTAAATAATGTAATGGGTAATCCAGTCCATCCACAAATGTTTTAATATTGATCTCAGAAATATAAGGTTTTCCGGTTGATTCACATTCTTTTTGGATCATTTGTCGCTCAGTTAAGGGAACATTTGCTGGAATATCTTTTATAGAATGAATGCCTTTTCCAAACAATTGTAATGATTTGCTACCACCATAATATAATTCAAAAATATGCCCTGGGGGTAGAAAATTCCAACAAGATCCTTTCAAAGGGCACTCATATGGGTTATTGCAATGTTTGCCTATAGATATGTCAGGAGATTGTTCGGAACCAATAGTCTTAAGCATATTATCGATTCTTTGTTCTATCCCTAGCATTGCTGCATTAACTTCAGCAGTAATGTCTTCTAAATTAAAAAAATCCTTAGGGTTAATTTCGCCTTGTTTAATATACTCATTATTTACATGCATAAGAAAACATCTTCCAATCTTTAATCCTGACTTCTCGCAACAATATTTCTGAAAAGAAACATCTTCCAAATGCTCGGGTTTTACTTTAGTCGAACTTTTAACTTCGATAATATCCCATACGTTATGGTGAGTGGGATTTAGGATATCGATTCTTGAATAGATCGGGTCGTGTAGAATACCTGCCTGAAATATTAATTTACGTTGGGCAAGAAGTTCCTTGGTTTGCTTGATATTACCCATAAAATCCTCAGTAGGAATATCAGTACCCGCAGGGAAGAAGTCTCTTGAGAATTTATCAACCAAATGTCCTTCTTCAAACCTATGCAATGTAGAAGCATCATAAGGGGGGATTTTTTCTTTTTCGTAAAGCTTAGTCCACAGGTATTTAGGGCACTGTAGACCGATTACATAATTGGATTTTGTGAGGAGTTTATTTCTCATATAAGAAATGCTTTATAAAGACTAGAATCCTTTCTATTTTTCCCAAAATCAGAAGCAATTTTAACTTTTCATCCTAGAGTATACCTAATTGGTAATTGAAACTTATGAATGTTTATTTTACTCGTAAGAAGATAAAAATTCTAACGGGGGTTAATCCAAGAATAATCCTACTATTTTAAAGACTTTTCGCCTTTTAAGGGAGCCCTTTTTAATAAAGCCAAAAGTTCTCCTGATTGAATACGAGAAAGATCTTCTTTCAGTAAAGAATAAGAATACTTTGGTTTATCGTTTTCAGCAGGGAGTATAATGCTCCCAACAAATTCATCATCAACGTGAATATTTAAAAAATATAATCCTGGGTTAGGGATTTTGACAATTGATTCCCCTAGAATTGGAGTTACAATACAGTCTGAAGTAGAAGTAAAATGTGTGGATGTTACTTTTGATGTTTCCCTTGTTGCTGCATTAACCAGGTCTATATGAATAGAATGCTCACCCTTACATGATCTTAATGCAGTTGCTATGAATAATTTTAAAGATAGAGGATATGATTTCCAATAAACAGCCTTAATTTCTTTCAGAAATGTGTATTTTGTCCCCACACAATTACAGTCTTCGCATAATACATAAAAATCAAGAATCGCTTTCCTATTATTGAGAATACTATCATTACATTTTCGATGTTCTTCTATAAATTCTTTCAAAGATTGCTCGATGAAAAGAGAAGATTCTTTTTCATTTTTAAATGACAACTGTGCTAATTTGCCAAAGTAAAGGGCCTTACGACCAAGGAATTGTCCATCGATTAAACATTCAAGAAAAACAGGACCTGGCTCACTAATCTTCAACATCAGCACACTATCTATTTCAAACTGTTCTGGCATATATTCTATGTGAATAGCTTTTTTATGGATAGTCGTAATTTCTGTGCTACTATCCAAGCGAAATAGTAACTCATGATCTCCAGCAGAACCCCAAAAACCTAGGGAAGCCGTTATCGGTATAGAGATAGGGTAATTGACAGCTGCAGACTGGGCAAAAACTCCCTCAAATTCTGTTTTTAGAACATCTCTCTCAGTTTTAAGACATGTTATGAAATAGTTAAGATACCAAAAGGGCTCTTTTTTGCCCCCTTTGGGCATTTCATAATCATAAAACCGTTCTTCTTTTTGTGTGATCCTTGTAATTTCTAAGGGTGAAAATAACTTAATTTCTGTTGCTGTCTTAAGATCAGTTTGAACCCATCTCCCTTTTTGGATTGTTATTTCCTTTGCATAACCAGGGCTTCTCGGATCTAGATCCATAAACCCATGAGTCATTGGGCTTATACCTTGAGTCGTAAGTAATATGATTTGGAAAAGACCTCCAACAGTATCAATACCATGTTTTTGTAATTCAGAATCTAACCCTATCATCAATTGATTGGCCCTGTCTTTAAGAACATTGGGTGTCTTACTAATTCTTGGGTAGTTTTCTTTCAAATATGAGAAAACTACTGCCCCCGACCCAAGAACAACGAAATCATCTCTAATTATCTTTATATTAAAAGAAGGTGATTCATATGCCCATAATAATATCGTGCCATTGGGATTTATTGCTCCTAGAAGTAAACTTACAGACCATTCTCTATTCTTATTAGTCTCTTTATATTTTCTATAACAATATTGTGCCACTCTAGGCAGATCAGTTGCAATTTTCGAAGGTATTCTTAAACGTTTGTTTTTTGTAATACGCTTTCTTATCTGAAAAATAATGTCATTTGCTAAGGGGACATCCCCAGCAAAAGCGATTGCTAATTTAAGGCCTAAAGGAATAATCTTTTGAGCTGTATCGCTTAAAATCTTTTTGCCAGCTGGGAATTCCTTTGATGTTACTCTTGAATCAGCAACTATTACAGCGCCATCTTTAAAATGACAACCTACAATCATTGTCATTTGTCACCATTTCCTCATTTTTTAATCCGGTACCATCTCTTAATGTGTTAATGTAAGATGTGATCCTGTTTTGAGTTTGAGTATGCTGAAACTTTTATTGGTTATACTGTATGTGATCTCTATATAGTTTTTTCAACTTAGTTCTGAATAATTTTCTATCCTAAATAGCTTATCTTTTTGGGAAAGTTTAACTACAAAATAATCCTCATTATTTAATTCTTCGGGAAGTTTATCTTTTAGAATGGAAGCAACAAATTGGATTTTATTTTGGTTAACAAGTTCTGCAATTTTAACCAACTGATTATCATGCATTAATTCTTTTTTGTCATTTAACAAGAAATGTAAACAGGGAATGTTTTCTTCATCTGCAAATAGTGTATATGCAATATCAAAACAGGAAATTTCGCCTTGTTTCTTTCCTGAGCCAATATTTGCATTGAAAGCACTAAATTTATACAAGCGTTGATTTTTTTTATTAGTAACAATATCATACTTTAATGCATACTTCTCTCCATATAAATCATTAGAAATAGAAGCAAAATGTTTGTTAAACTTATTAATCTGAGTCTTTACTATCTGTTCAAAATTGTCTGAAAACAACTCATTATCAATCTCATTTAGCTGATTGTTTAGTTCTTTAATATTGCCCTCTACTTCTTCTAATTGTCGAATGATATTTTCATACTCTCCTTTTTGTCTGAATTTTCCATTCAATTTACTAATTAAGTTTTCCAAATCTTCAAATGAATCACTCTTACTAATGACAGAAGTCAAAGATTTTTCCTCTGACAACAACTTCATTAAAAATTCCTTTCTGCTTTGGATATCCTTTTCTAAACTAGGTAATTCTTTTGTAATAAATTTTACTTTTTCGACAATCATCTGATTATGATAGTTAACCAATTCCTCAAATGTCTTTTGAATTCCGCTAATCCGATTAGTTGCTTGCTGATAAATTAATTTTAATTGCTGTAAGTCTATCTCCGATTTACTGGAATCCAATTCTTTTTTAGCATCAAGAATAATATCCCTTCTAATATTTAATTTACTAAGTTCGGAACTTGTTTTATTAATCTTATATCTAAGTTTATTTAATTCATCTAAATTAGCTTCAAAATTCTCATTTAAATTTAAGTTAGCTTTCTGTTTATTAAGTTCAAGAATCTCGCTTTCAATAATAGTAAGTGCAGTTTGATAAGCTGTTTTTGTTTGATGTTTTTCAAGCCTGCTTTTATAAGTATCTTCCCGTTTTAATTTTGATAAAATTCCCTGTTTGGAATGCCCTTCATTGAATTCACACCCCAATAAAAACAAATATAAAGTCTCATATTCTGCGTAAGAGGTATACCTATCAAGCGTTCTCAAAGTATTATTAATATTTAAGTCTTTGTAGCGAATGTTATGAGATATAATTTGTCTAAATGTAGGTTTTTTAGCAAGATAATCTGGAAATATTAATTTTTGGAGTTCTATTTCAAATTCTTCTTCCGTGAAATTTTTCCCATTTATTCTACGAATTAAATCTTTGTTGGATAAGAAATTTCTTTCAATTATAATTTTATTAGATTTTTCATTATCTAAATTCTCAGAGAGAACAAGTGTAATTAAAACCTCGTTTTCTATGAGAAATTCTTTTACCAATAGATATTCATCCTTCTTTGTTTCAGGGTCAACATAAATATCCTTTGGATCTGCACCTAAACAAAAATCTACTAACGTTAAAATCGTTGTTTTGCCAACGTTATTACCAGTTATTTGTCCTTTACTTTCATCAACAATCAAATTAATTCCCTTTCGGAAAGTAATATTGCGAATTATTTTATCATCACTTGATATAGTTAATGATTTCAAGAGCATAATTCAACCTTTCCATTATTGTTTATTACTGCAACATTTAATAAAAACAACCAATCTAAACTCAATACAAAAACAGAAAATGTCATATCCCGCTTTTGTTTTACATTCTGATATAAGTCTAATAGGTTTTGTTTTGTCTGATCTTGCAAAACTTGTAAAACAATTGCGCCATTATAATAAATACTATGTTCGGGATGTATATTATCAGGTAGCAGCATAATTGTAATTTTTAGGATCTTCAAAAATTTTACATCTTATAAAAGCATCTACGACAAGAATATTTACACAAAGCTCCAATTCTTCAGTTGGTATTGGAACATAATTAGCACTTTCAAGTATCTTTTTATAAATGTTGTCTCTGACAATAAGAAAAAGTTCATCCGCACTTTTTACATCAAAATTTTCAATGTATTCTTTTCTTATTACTGCTAAGACAGAACTACTTTTATTTACACCTGAAGCATCAAATTCGGTATATTTCTTATCAACCCGGCTGTAATGAATTTTATAATCGTCTATTATATACCTCGCAGCATTCAAATTGTTATATGTAATCTTGCGATCAATTTCAAAACTGTTTATTGAAATAGATTGTCCCTGGTTGTCCCAATCTTCTTTTGACAAAATATTTATGATTGTAGCAAGATTCGAATCTAACTTAACAACATCGACGTCTCCACCCAATTCTTCTCTTATAAAAGAATAGATATTCCTTTGTTCATTAACAGTCAATGAAAATATCTTATCTAGTATTGATTTGGTATCAAAGATATCGCTTAGGGGAATAAAATTAATACTATGAGGATTTGTGTATGTCTTTTTTCTTAAGTTGCTAGCGTCTTTAGAAATTGAAATAAACTTAAAAGTATAATCATGGTATTTTTTGATTATCCCTTTGGCTAGAGCAGATTCTATTTTAGTTTCGGTGTTGGTTGCTGAAACTTGAATGACTAATTTATTAACATGATCAACCAGGTCAATAGCTTCTACATTTTGCAATTTTTTGTTTAAGTTGTCTAATTGCCACCCAAACAATTTGTTGAAGAAATCTCGATAGAAATTCTCAGAGTGAACATGTAGATCTAAAATATTTAATTTACCTCTTGAATCAATTCTACAAGCAAGTGTACTAAGCTTTTCTTCAATATAATTGAAATATAAGGTGCGGTTCATTTTCCCAAGGTCTCTTTTTAAATTTCATGCAAAAATTATATGCCAAATTGTCATTAGGATAATGTTACCACAAGAAGCTCTATTAGAGAACTGGAACCAACTCTTCCAATAACCACTTTTCTGTTAAAATCTCTTATATTCCCCCAATAGTGGATTAGCAAACAATAAAAACTTGGTGTTCGGTTTACTATTTAAGTTATCAACAGGATAAGGTCTTTCAATAATACACTTCTGTTCACTCTTTTGTAATTAGCTATCATCTCTTAATGTGTTGATGCCTGCCCGCCGCTGGTAGGCAAGATGCGACTATATTAGTTTATTTTTATTATGCTACCAATAAATAATAGAGATATCAACAGATCAATACTACCTTTAGGCAGTCGACTCATAAGTAGTATTGTATATAATATTGTTTGGTGGCTGTAATGAAAGGAATAAATCAGGAATTAGGAATTAATATTAGGGAATTACGCACAAAAAAGGGGTGGACACAAGAACAGTTTGCCTTAAAGGCAGGCTTTCATCGTGCCTATATAGGGCAAATCGAAAGAGGAGAAAAGAATATTGGCATAAGAAATCTTTATAAGATTGCGAAGGTACTAAATATAAGTGTTCATAAAATTCTGCCTTCCATTGAAGGTGATAATAAAAATTAATTATATAGATAAATGCAAATTGAGGAGATTCTATGGATCTTGCGGAAATAGTAAAAAAAACAACTGAGGGCTTGGTTGCTGTTGACTCTATAACTAAAACGGTTAAGTCAAATCGGAGAACACATGAAACATATTTGCCGGGCGTCAAAACTATTGGTGAAGTCCAATTTATTAAGGAATTGTTTGATTGGTGGGACAAGACTTTTCCAGAAGACTTTCAAAATAAGAGTGATTATGTTTTACATTATCCTTACGATACTCTAAAAGGTCATTGTGATGTTGTCTTTAATACAAACAATTCTAAGCGCACTGAAAATTATGAGTGGGCAATTGAATATAAATATATCGGTCTAGTTGGAAATAACGGAAAGAACAATGATTATGGTTTAGCAAAGGCACTATCGCCCTACTTAAAAGACAGAAGCCTGATACATGATGTTGAAAGGCTTAGGGAAAGTAAATTTGCTCAAGAAAAGGCAGTTATTTTATATGGTTTTGAGTATGACTTTAATACTTGTGCAATTGCTGAAAAAAAATGTTTTCAGCAAGGTATTACGCCTACTATTGTTCAAGAAGTAAAAAAAGTTTGCGAAAGCGTTGACCCAGTAAATGGCACTTATTCACTTGAGCCAATTGTTGAGATGCTTGACGACTTTCTTAGTCGCAAAAATTGGGTAAAAGGCTCCGGCATTCATTGTTTATTTGATGGAGCGTATCGTCATCCTGCTGGTGGAAAAGGAAGAGTTGTGGGATGGGAAATAATCTCTAAATAAGGTGCTAAAAGGCAATATCTTTGGATTTTTTATTTTTAATTCTCGCCGATAACATATCAATATCCCCAGGAAATTTATATTTTAGATAAATGCCTGCTAAAATATATTATGGTAAAAAAGCACAAACTAGATCCAGAAACTAGATATAGAGTAATGTCGAGTATTAAAAGTGTAAATACAAAGCCAGAAATTATTTTTAGAAAAACTCTTTGGTCGATGGGAGTTAGGGGATGGCGTTGTCATGTTGTAAATTTGCCGGGTAAGCCAGATTTGGCTTTTAAGCGAAATAAACTAGCAATTTTTGTTGATGGGGTTTGGTGGCACGGCCATCCTAAGTATTTTAAGTTAGGCTCTAAGGGAGCATATTGGGATAAAAAGATTCAAGGAAACAAAAAACGGGATTCTAAAAATAATAAGATACTGAGAAAAATGGGCTGGAAAGTATTACGTATTTGGGATATAGACATATTAAGTAATCCTACAAAGCAAGCCAATTTAGTAATAAAAAGGTTAAATAAGTTAAATCAACCGCAATGATATTGCTTTTGGGAATTGGCATCTTCAAATTGGTATAGTAAAATTGTATATAATGGATAAAAAATATTATGTTAAGAAAGTTTAAATTTATTGACCTTTTCTGTGGTGTTGGTGGATTTCACTTAGCACTTAGTTCATTGGGAGGTGAGTGTGTATTTGCATGCGATATTGATGATTCGTGTCGAGCGGTTTATAAAGATAACTTTGGTATGGAGCCATACGGAGATATCACTAAAATAAACGAAAGAGATATCCCTGGTCACGATGTTTTGTGCGCGGGCTTTCCTTGCCAGTCTTTCTCAAAAGCTGGAGATCGTCTAGGGTTAGATGATACACGAGGAACTCTTTTTTTAGATATCGTAAGGATTATAAAGGAATGCCGCCCATCATATCTTATTCTTGAAAACGTTAGAAATTTGATTGGGCATGACAAGGGAAATACTTGGAGAGTTATTTCAGATAACCTTAATCACTTAGGGTATTCTTTCCAGAATCCCCCCATTATTTTTAGTCCACATCTTTTAGGCATTCCTCAATTTAGAGAGAGAGTTATCATTTTGGCCCAAAGAAAAGACCTACCGCCAAATAGTGGGATATACTTTAAGGGCTTATCGCGCTCAGTGTCCTGTAACATAGAAGATATATTGCATAAGAAAGGCGAAAATGTAAATTTGGCTCCTTATGCACTTTCTAAGGATGAAATCAAATTGATTGATACTTGGAATGAGTTTGCTCAAGGAATAAAAGGGCCTTTGCCTGGCTTTCCTATTTGGGCAGATGAATTTAAGGGTGAATATGATTACTCAGACTTGCCAAAATGGAAACAAGAATTTCTGCGGAAAAACCGGGAATTTTATATACGCAATAAGAATTTTATTGATCGATGGCTTAAAAAACATCATAACCTTCAAAACATTAAGCCTAGCAGAAGAAGTTTCGAGTGGCAGGCACAGGATTCAGAGCGAGACTTGTGGAAACTGATTATCCAAATAAGGCCGTCAGGGATTAGAGTAAAAAGGCCGACATATTTCCCAGGCTTGGTAGCGATTACTCAAACGTCTATTGTTGGAAAGTTGCGTAGAAGATTAACTCCTAGAGAAGTTGCGCGTCTCCAGAGTTTTCCAGATGACTTTAGGTTTAATGTGAATGAAAAAACTATCTATAAGCAAATGGGCAATTCGATTAACGTCGAAGTTATTAAATTTTTTGCCTCGCGTTTACTAAAGATAGAATGCCAGGCTAAGGAAAGGGTAGAAGTAAATAATGAAATTCAAATTTCTCTTCCGATCTAATAAAATATTATTTAAAAATGAAAAATGAACATAAATATTTCAAGTTGTATCAATATTTTAAAAAATCAGAAAAGAATATCATCGAATTGAGAAAGGAAGATATAGACAGAATACTTGGCTTTTCTTTGCCGTCTAGTGCAAAGATTCATTCATGGTGGTCAAACTCTCCAGAAAGTGGGCACTCTCAGGCATTTGCTTGGGTAGAGGCTGGATTTTTTGTGCATATACGTAAAGAAAGAAGCAATGGTAAAAAAAAGGAGTATACATTAACATTTCGTAAATTTAGTTAAATAAAAATCTACCTAAATTCTCGCAATAATATTTTTTATTATATTCCCCTAACAAATGATTGACAAAGAGAAGTCAGAATTTTTGATCTTTACCTATTGAGTTATTTTATTAACCTCCCAGCCTTAAAGGATGAGGCTTGATCCTAACTTTCGTTCCCACTGGAACAAGTCAACCCCAAATACCTCTCTATTTGCCTTGATATACCTCTCGTTTTATGGCCCTATATAGGTGCAAGAAAGGAGGCTAAAATGGCAAAAGGAATAGCTATTTCCCAGCAGATAGTAGCGCTTAAAAACGCCCCAGCCGAAGCACTCCTTGTGAAATATAAGGAGCTATATGGCGAAGATACTGCTGGAACCCATAAGACCTATCTTTGGCGCAAGATCGCATATAAACCGCAAGAACTTGAAAAGGGCAGCTTATCAGCTAAAGCCAAGGATCGGATAAATGAGCTTATTAAAGAATATGACCCTATCAACAATAAGGCACTAAAACCAGATAAGCCTATAGTAGCCAGTTTAAAAGACAAACGAATACCTATTCCTGGGACCGTTATAACAAAGAACTATAAAGGGACAACATACCAGGTAAAGGTCTTAGAAAAAGGTTTTGAGTTTAACAGCAAGATGTTTAAGTCACTTTCAGCGATAGCAGAAGAAATAACCGGAGCACATTGGAATGGCTATTTATTCTTTAATCTATAAGGAGAAATTTGATGGAAAAGAAATCCAAACAAGAAAAGAAAAAGATTAACTGTGCCATATATACACGTGTATCTACTTCTGAAGGGCTGGAGCAGGAGTTTACTTCATTAGATAACCAGCGAGAATCTGCAGAGAACTACATTCAAAGCCAGAAATCAGAAGGATGGGTGATTTTACCAGAACAGTACGATGATGCCGGCTATACAGGTGCAAATACTGACCGTCCTGCCCTGCAGAAACTCATGACTGATATCAAAGAAGGTAAGATTAATTGTGTATTAGTATATAAGGTTGATAGACTTTCACGTTCACTTCTTGATTTCAGCCAGCTCTTAGAATTCTTTGATAAACAGAATGTTGCATTTGTTTCAGTAACCCAAGCATTTAATACCAACACTTCGATGGGACGACTTACTTTGAATATACTTCTCTCTTTCGCTCAGTTTGAGCGAGAGATTATCAGTGAACGAACCCGAGACAAGATGGGTGCTGCCAAGAAGAAAGGTAAATGGATTGGTGGAAGGCCACCCTTAGGTTATGATTTGGATAGAATTAATCATAAGCTCTTAATCAATAAAGAAGAAGCCCAACTCGTAAAAGAAATCTTCAGACTTTACATTGAAAAACGCTCACTTCTATCTGTAGCTATAGATTTAAATAACAAAGGCTGCAAGACTAAAACATTCACTACACTGAAAGATGAGAAACTAGGAAATGTTAAATTCACTAGTACAAGTATTCAACGAATATTAAGGAATGTATTCTATATTGGCAAGGTCAGCTATCACGGCAAGATATATGATGGCGAACAGGAAAGAATAATTTCTGATGATATATTTAATCAAGCTCAAGAAATGCTTACAGAGAACCGGCGAGAAAAGAAAATAAACAGCACTACAAAGAATATTGGATTATTAAGCCATATACTTTACTGTAAGGCATGCAATAGCAGCATGTATTTGGCCTATAGCAGAAAGGGGAAATACAGATATCAATATTATCTTTGCATGAATGCACAGAAACGAGGATATGAGAGCTGTCCTACAAGGCTTCTTGCAGCCCAGGTGATAGAAAACAAGTTTATTGAATGCTTAAGACAAATTGAAAAGGAAACAAAACTTGAAGCAACCGTTTGGGATAATCTTGCATTAGGGGAGAAAATCCAGATAATTAAATCATTGGTCAAACAGGTAAGTTATGATGCGAATAATGGAACACTTGAGATTTTATTTCAAAAGGATGGTAGAAGTCACAGCTTCGATGTAAAACTCAATGAACTGAAACGAATTCCACACCATAAACGCAAAGATGGACAGATAACCAAAGAACCAGCCATAAGACGAAACCTTATCCTTGCACATCAAATAGAAAAGATTTTGAAAGAAAAGAAATGCAGTCTAAGACAACTCGTTCAATGGTCAGGTATTCCGCTTCCAAAGATTTGTGAGATCGCTAATATGCTAAACATCTCACCCAAGATTCAAGAAGAGATTATATTCTCTCAAGATGAGAATCTATCCAGAATTCCTGAATATAAACTCCGCCCCATTATCTCCGAGATAGACTGGGAAAAACAGCAACAAATCTGGGATTCTCTACTAAAATCTGCTTAAAAAACCAATCTCAAATCTAAGTGTCACGAGAGATAGATTTTCGTGACAGTCAATCTCCAATCCTCAATATTACCAAGTACGGCCATGAATAAGGCTGTCGCGAAACAGCCATGGGATCAGAGATAAATGGCGATATTCTGGAGAAGATATGGAGCATTGGGGAACGATTTTACACACACTCCAAGAAAAGCTTGGTACTGTTGGGAAATATGAAGAAATTGACGCTCTAACTCTTGACCCCGCTCGCAGTTTTAAAAAGCCATAATCGCTTGATGCAATTATGGCTTCTATCCTCTCTACTCTCTAAACGAGAGAGAGATTACTGGGGTGGCTAACGGGATTTGAACCCGTACAAAGAGAGCCACAGTCTCTTGTGCTACCATTACACAATAGCCACCAATCTGGAACACATCGTTTCTTTATTTGATGAGTCCCGCAACGTAAAATATAGGAAAAATTTCTTCGATATTTTTCCTATACTCTGCGGGATAATCGTCACGCATTTATCCCATCTTAAAAAATAAAGATTTCTGCGTTCCGATTTAGATTATAGTGAATAAGAGAAGGATATTCAACCCCCGATAGAGATTGAAAAAACGTTAAATATTCATTAACCGTATGAAAAATCATCTCACTATTTAATATCTGATACGCAACTTATTAAATCTCTTTACGGGGTCAAACCTCTGCCTGACTATCCCTGCCGCTTGTTGCGCAAGCAAACAGATGAGGATGAAAAGAAAATCTTTGAAATTTATTATATAAGTCAGGTATAATTGGCTTTGGAATGAATAAAATCGACAAAGTTATCCTAAAACAAGGATTCTCCTCGTTGGAGATTAAAATAAAATGTTACAAGTTGTCTCTTACAGGGTTTACTCTTGTAGAACTTCTTGTGGTTGTAATTGTAGTAGGGATTTTATCATCTGTGGCTATTCCTATCTTTAGGCAAAGCGTAAGAAGAGTAATGGCTTCTGAGGGGCAAGCTTTAGTCGGGGCCATAAGAACGGCGCAAAGAATATATTTTGCCGAAAAAAATCAATACACTCCCAATTGGATTGACATAGAAGGCAACATTGAAATAAGTAACAAGAAATACTTCAGTTCAGCCCCCCCAACCCTTACCGCAAGCGGTACGGGAAGTGGCGCTGTTTTTACAGCTACCGTTATCGGGGCAGGAGATGCATCCGGAATTACTATATCTATAAATCAAGCAGGAGTTATAACCACAAGCGGATTATAACGAGACATTTAATGTTGGATTGTAGAATAGAAAAAAATCGAAGACCTACATGTAACATCAATCGTTATAAACGGCAGAGAATTTTAATTCCCCCAAAAATTCCAAAGCTATTCCCTTTCTATCTGTCCCAGGTTTCTCCACTCTAATAACTTTACCCCGAGTCCTCAATACTCTAAAGTTGGCCAAATCATTAACAGGTAAATTAAAAACAACTGTAGCATCTGTATCTAAAGGAAGTTCTTTCTTGCTCTTATAATAGACGCCTCCCGCGCTCACATTTGAACTATTACAACTTTTGCTGGATACAATGCCGTTTTTATTTATCCACTGAAGATGCATAGGAAGATCCAATCGCAATCTTACATGTCTTCTGCGTTCCCGGCCGTTTGCTTTCATATTCTCTCCCCTTGAAAAACCACACTCTTTTGCAGGAGTGTTTTTTTATGTACCTGTTTTCTTAAAATTTCACGCTATGTTATAAGAAATTTTTCAAAAAATCAACTCTACAAAAAAAATTTATAATTCAAGATTTCTATCAAGCACTCTATATTGAATTGCTTCGGCAATGTGTGAAGATTTAATTCTATCTTCACCTTCCAAATCGGCGATTGTTCGTGAGACTTTTAGTATCTTGTGATATGCCCTTGCGCTTAGTCCTAATTTTGCCATAGCCTGCTTCAATAGATTTTTACCTTCTTCTTCTACATTACAGTAAGCATTGATATCTTTGTTGCTCATAAAGGCATTACAGTAATATTTTTTGTGTTGGAACCTCTTAAATTGTTCACCTCTTGCTCTATTAATGCGTTGCCTTATATCTTTGGATTCTTCCGAATCTTTACTATCCGAAACTTCTACGAATTTTAACGGTGGGACCTCAATATGAATATCTATTCTGTCAAGCAAGGGCCCTGAAATCTTGGAACGGTATTTTTGTATCTGATACGGTGTGCATTTGCATTCTTTTTCCGGGTGAGTAAAAAAACCGCAGGGACAACCATGC
>JAHJCU010000013.1 GCA_018812925.1 Candidatus Omnitrophota bacterium | reverse complement strand
GGCGTGCTGAACCCGCGCAAGGGTGTGGCGGACATGGACTGGCTCCGCGCGACGCTCAAGCGCCTCAAGGACGACGCCTCGCAGGCCCTCGCGAACCTGATGCTCGCCGGCAAGCCTCTGGCGGTCGAGGGGGGCCGCGACGCCGCGCTCCAGCGCCTCGCAGGCATCCTGGCGTTCAGCCTGCCGACCAGCACCCCCATCGAGGCCTTCCTGGAGCTAGCGCGGGCGTCGGTCCTCGCGCTCCCCGGCGAGCCCCCGTCGGGCTACTCGGACTGGATGCCCGCGTTCGAGTCGAAGCTCCTCCGGTCGCTGTCGGACCGGTCGGTCTCGGACCTGAAGAAGGCCGCCTTCAAGGAGGAGATCCAGAAGCGGTACCGCAAGGCCGCCGCCGCGGCCGGCACGCCCGAGGAGCCCGACGAGCGGGAGGAACCGGCGGACGACCCGACCGCCCCGTACACGCCCCAGCAGGTTGCGCGGTGGGCCAGCGAGCAGGGCTGCGACCCGTCGGAGTTCTACTTCCGCTGGATCGTCAGCGCAGGCAAGGCGTTCTGGGTGTTCTCGGAGGGGAAGTACCAGCCGCCCATCAGCCGGGACGATCTCGAGGTGTCGATCCTGCGCGACCTGGCGCGGGCGCCGGACGTGACGCTCTACTACCAGAAAAAGGAGGATGGGAACCTCGTCTACGTCGCGCCCAAGAGCATCCTGCGCGACTACTCGACGGTGGCCCGGCACGTCGAGGCTTCGCTGGCGCTGCAGCGCAGCTACTACGACGCCGCGACCCAGACCTTCCACGAGGCGGTCTGCCCGATGCGCCCGCTCACGCCGAAGGAGAACCCGGACATCCAGAAGTGGCTGGAGATGCTCGGCGGGGACCAGGCCGACAAGCTGCTGGACTGGGTGGCGACCTACACGAACCTCTCGCGCCAGACCTGCGCCATCTACCTGCACTCGGGGCCGAGCACCGGCAAGTCTCTGCTCTCGCAGGGGTTGGCGAAGATCTGGACCGCAGGGGGCCCGTCCGAGCTGGACTCGGTCGTGGGCGGCTTCAACAGCGTCCTCACCGTGTGCCCGCTGGTCGTCGCCGACGAGTCGCTGCCCAAGGACGGCAAGGGCATCACGACGGTGCTCCGCCGGCTCATCGGCACCACGACCCGCAACCTGAACCGGAAGTTCATGGCGACGTGCAACCTGCGGGGCGCGGTGCGCCTCATCATCTGCGCCAACAACGACCGGCTGCTGGAGACGGGCGAGGAGCTCACCAACGCGGATCTGGAGGCGGTGGCCGGGCGCTTCCTCTACCTCGACACCTCGAACCCGGACGCGAGCGAGCGGCTCCGCAACTACCTGCTCGAGGAGATCACGCCCGAGGTGGTGAACTCCGAGTGGCTCGACAACGACGGCATCGCGCGGCACGCGCTCTGGCTCGCCCGGACGCGCCCGGTGAACAGCACGGGGCGGTTCCTGGTCGAGGGCCGGCAGACCGAGTTCCACCGCGGCCTGGTGACCGCCAGCGGCGTCACCTCGTCGGTGGCCGAGTTCCTCACGAAGTGGGTGTCCCACCCCGGCCAGGGCTACGCCGGCAACGACCTCGTGCAGGTCGGCAACGGCCAGATCTGGGTGGCGACCGAGGTCTTCGGGAAGGCCAACTGGGAGAACCTGGTGCCATCGCTGCCGCTCCCCAGCGCCACCCGGGTGGGACGGGCCCTGACCAACCTCTCGAACGGGGCCGTGCGCGCCCAAGTGAACAAGCGGCAGCTCACCTTCCACCGCGTCCAGCCGGGGTTGCTGGTCGCCTGGGCGCAGAAGGCGCAGGTGGGCGACCTCGACTACCTGCAGAAGCGGCTCGCGTCCGACAACAAGGTGGTCACGGCGTGGGACCGCAGGGTGGAAGCCAAGCCGTAATGGGGTTGACGCCGCGGCGCAGTGGCGGTAAACGTGTTGACCGTTGTCGCGGCGAGTGTCAGACCCCCGTGGTAGGGTGCGAAGCAGGACGGGCGAAGCAGCCCGAAACGAGGGACGCGAGGCAGCAATGAAGAAGGTCGAAGAGCCCGAGCGGTACGGGCGCCCCGCGTGCCACGCGGTCGAGGACGGGGTCCTCCAGTACGTCAGCCCCAGCCAGGTCAAGACCTTCGACACGGTCACCGGCGGATGCAAGAGGGCCTGGTACTACGACAAGGTGATGCACTTCCCGCGGAGGCAGTTCAAGAGCCAGGACGTGGGCAAGGCGACGCACGCCAGCATCGAGCACTACCTCACCACCGGCGAGAACGTGCTCGGCCCCATCGCCCTGGTCGGCATCGAGCACCTGCCGGTCCCGAAGAGCCTCCTCAAGATCGAGTGGCCCATCTACTTCATCCGGCCCGAGCAGCCCCTGCCGGGCCTCGGCGTGAAGGCCCCGCCGGCCATCCCCCCAGAGCTCCTGCGCGAGCTGGAGGAGCAGCCTAGGCTCGTCGTCCCCGGCCTAGGCAGCGGGGACGAGGGCATCCCGGTGATTGGCTTCGTGGACCTGATCGACCTGAATGACCTCGCCCGCGGCCGGGTGGTGGTCATCGACCACAAGACCAGCAGCTCCATCGCCCGGTACGCCAAGACGGCGAAGGAGCTGGAGAAGGATCCTCAGTCGGCGGCGTACCTGCAGTTCGCGCGGCTGAAGTGGCCCGGGATGAGCGTCTACGAGTTCAGGCACTACTACTACCAGACCCACGGGGCGCGCCGGTTCGAGCCCGTGGTGGCGCCCTTCAACGCCGGGCAGGTCGAGGCGGCCTGGGGGCGCTTCTGCAGCACCGTCCACGAGATGGAGGAAGTGGCCGGGATGGCGAATCCCACCGATGTGCCAGCCAACGACGAGGCCTGCGGGTCGTATGGCGGTTGCTCCTTCGCAGGGATGTGCCCGGCGTCGCCGGGTAGGAGATTCCACATGAGTCTGATGGACCGCGTGAAGGCCCTGAACACCGCAGCGAACGCCCCCGAGACCACCAGCGCCCCCACCAGCGCCCCCGGGGGCATCCCGGTCAAGAACGCCCAGGCGGGGCAGAAGTACACCCTCGCGCTCGGAGGGGCCGACCCCCTCGAGTTCATGGCGTACACGCTGAACTTCTGCATCCTGCAGGACGCGAAGGGGCAGGTGGTGCGCCTGCCTGCGGATACCGCGGTGTACCCCCTGGGCACCCCCGCCGCCCCCGCGCCGGTCGCCCCCATCGCCCCGGTGACCAGCACCGTCGTCAGCCCCAGCGGTGTGAAGGTCGTGATCACGGACGTGGCCGAGGGTGTGGTCCCGCCGGACGCGGCGACCACCGAGCCGGCACCCGGAACGCCGGGGGCCGCGCCCGCGAAGCGCACGCGCAAGCCCAAGGCCGAGGCCGC
>JAHJCU010000012.1 GCA_018812925.1 Candidatus Omnitrophota bacterium | reverse complement strand
GTCGCGGCCCCCCTCGACCGCCAGAGGCTTGCCGGCGAGCATCAGGTTCGCGAGGGCCTGCGAGGCGTCGTCCTTGAGGCGCTTGAGCGTCGCGCGGAGCCAGTCCATGTCCGCCACACCCTTGCGCGGGTTCAGCACGCCGGGCGCGGCCGCAGGCTTCGGGGCGGGCTCCTTGGACGGGGGCGTGGGCGCGAGCCCCGCAACGGCGGGGGCCCCGAGGATCTCGTCCACGTCGAGCACCTTGCCCTTCTCCTCGAACCCGAGGAAGGGCCCGTCGCTGGAGGCGCTGGGGAGGTAGTAGAGCCGCGAGGCGTCCTTGGTGGCCTCGTCCGCGGGGAGCTGGTACCGCGCGAGCGCCGCCGCTCGGAACCGGGGCCACTCGGTGGGCGTCACCGGGCGCGAGAGCGGCACCACCACACGCAGGCACCAGTCGTCGTCCCGGTGCGAGTGGGTCGAGTGGACGACGTGGGCGATGCCCGCCTCCTCGAGCAGCGCGTTGTAGTTGCCCGGGGGCTGGTGGTCGATGTCCGCGACGAGGAACGTCACCTGCTCAACGCCTGCCTTCAGCCGGCGGTCGCCCGCGAAGGTGCAGGGGCACCAGCCCGGCCCGTTCTTCTCCGCGCAGTCGGCTCGGGCGCAGGAGGCGATGGCGCAGGCGCACCGGCGCGGGGTGGTGAGGTCCACGACGAGCTCCGCCCACGAAACCTCGAGGCGGAACGGGCGGGCGTCTTCCTTCGACTGGACGACGGAGATCAAGGGCACGCAGCGTCCCTCCCAGGGACTGGAACCAGCAACCGGGGGAGGTTTTAGCACGGCGGCGTGGCAGAGGGGAAGGGTGACAAGGCACTGCACAAGGTGTGCCAGAGGACCGACTTCATCCACACCCACATGCAGGGTAAAGGCTCCAAACCTAGATGGATCAGAATATAAGCCTTATATATTATATTAAGAGAAACGTATTGCTTATTAACATTAGTGTACCACTTATAAAATCTCCTATGGGTTTAGAGGATAAAACCCGCAACGGGGTGTATGTGCGCTTCGCCTATGGGAACCGGACTATCAGGGTTGTGGACTGGGTTTTATTCTAGACGCCTCCGACGGGCTTCGGGTTGACTTTGTTACTAGACATAAGTACCGTCCGTTTTGGGCCTAGTAGTTTGGTTCTTGAACCCTGCAAGGAGGATCTGGTGCCTACTTTGTTGTTTGATCTGGAGCGTCATGGGCTGCTGTACGAACGGCTGCACGCCCGCGCCAAACGCGACCACGTTTCCTGGGATGCTGTGGTCTACCGCCTGCTGGAGGAGGCTCTCGCTGATGAGTCGGTGCCTCCTCAGATCCGCGAGGCTTTGCGTCGAGGGTCGGACGCGCCCTCTCGCCGGATGCTCACGCGGCGCGACCGGGCCTTGGAGTTGCTGGCGCAGGCGGGGGAGCGGGGGATCACGTCCTTCGCGCTCCGACAGCGCCTGGGCATCTCGTCCGCGGCGGTCAGCAATCTGCTGGGCCACCTGCGCCAGGCCCAGCTGCTGGACGGCGAGGTCGGGCCTGCTGTTACGGAGAAACCGGGACGCCCGCCCATGTACTACCGCCTGCGGGGAGGGAACGAGGCTTGGTTGCAAATCCGGTCGCTGTACGAGCAGCGTGCGGCTCAGGTGCTGTTGCTGCTCTCGCGCTCGGGCGTGCAGTCCAGTCGGCAGCTGGAGGAGGCCACGAACTGGAGCCGTGCTACCGTCAGCTCCGTCACCCGTCGCCTGCTCTCCGAGGGCAGCATCCACCAGGTGAACATCCACCGGGACACCCCCGGCCGCCCCGAGGTCGGCTTCCAGTTGCCCCCCACGCCGCCCGTAGAGCCCGCGTAGCCCCGCAACGAGAAGGGCCCCGTCACCGGGGCCCTTCTCACGTCAGGAGGTGCCAGAGCTAGTCCGGCGACTTCTCGCCGCTCAGGATGTCCACGATGTCCTCGCTGGCGTTCATCGCGGTGGCGAGGACCTCGGTGGCCGCGACGTACTGGGCGACCAGCTCGGGGTCGGTGACCTTCACGATGCCGAGGATCTTGTTGAGGAGCTCCAGCTCGTGCTCCTTCGCGTTGCGCCCGTGGACCACCATGCTCTTCACGGAGGCGAGGGCGACGGCGATGGGGTCGGGCAGGGAGACCTTGGCGGGTGGGGTGGGGAGGCTGATCTTGTCCATCAGATCTTCTTTCGGGGCCGGAAGGTGAACTCCCGCACCAGGCCGGCTCGCCGGGTCGCGTGAGAGGTGAACAGCAGGACCTTCTTCTGGAACAAGCGGGCGTGGAACTTCCCCAGCCCGCACTCGCGGCCGGCGCAGTAGTCGTTCGCCGGCGTGGTGATCTTCTTCTCCCTGAGCGCCTGCCTCCCGCGGATCTGCCGGGCGTAGCACTCGTTGCGGGTGATGGTCGCCATCAGCTTCGGACAGCGGAAGGTGTCCTCGGCTTTCACCCAATCCTCGCGAGGGCCTGGATCTGGTCGAGGGTCTCCTGCACGTCGAGGACGTTCGTACCCTCGAAGCCCGGCGCCCGGTCGTTCTCGAAGGAGAAGTACAGGGAGCAGCCGGGGGGCTTTGAGAGAGGAAGGATCTCCACGACGTAGTCGAGGTTCACCAGCCTCTTCTCCTCGGGGTGGTCACAGGGGGTCAGCCGGATCAGGGTCGCCATCAGGTCTCCTTCGTGGGGATGGGGGTGTTGGCCTTCTCGCGCGCGGCCTCGCGCGCCTTGCGCTTCTCGATGTCGATCTTCTCCTCGTCCTCGACCAGGCGCAAGAACGAGGCTTTGGCGTGGGCGGCGCGGCCGGGGCTGTCGGGGTCGAGGGGTAGCCGGGTGATGGTGCGGGCCGTGCTCCCGGCCCAGCGCGCTAGGTGGGCCTCGCACCCGGGACCGAAGCTCTTGCACTTCCCGGTCACCGCGGCGGTGCAGCCTCGGACGAAGCAGGCGGTCATGACTTCCTCCGGGCCTTGCGGGCCTTCCGCTCAGGGAGCGTTAGGATGTAGCGGTCGAGCTCCGCGCGCAGCCACGCCACGTCCTTGGCGGCGAACACGTTGACGGGGCGTCCGACATTGTCGATGCGTTGCAGGGTCTTGTCGAACTCCCAGTCAGCCCCGTAGCGTCGGCGGCACGCGGCGGCGAGCCACCGCCCGGCGGAGGAGGACCAGTCCGAAACCTCGGCCGGCTCCAGGCGCCCGGTCTCGTACATCATCTCGGCGGTTGTCCGGTCCTCGTCTGAGACAGTGCCGACCGGGACCGTGCTGCTCCCGACCTTCGGGAGCAGCTTCCGCTCGGAGCCACCGCCCAGCGCACGCTGGCCGCGCCGGAAGGCCAGCTCGCCCATGTCCGCGAGCGCGAACTGGCGCCTGGAGTCGAGGAGGCCCAGCCGGTCGTAGAACTCCGTCCAGTTCTTCATGCTCTCCGAGAGCAGGTGGGCCTCCAAGATGCGCGGGTCCGGGCCGGCGCTGGCCTTCGGCGCGCCCATGAAGTGCCGGGCGAGCACGTCCGCGGCCTCGCACTGGTACCGGACGAGCTTTACCCGGGCCTGCTCGTTGGCGAGGCGGCTGGCGTCGATGGTCGCGAGCCACATCGGGACCTTCTTGATGGGGATGGCGAAGTGCTCCTGTGCGCGACCGCGCGCGTCTGGTGCCTGCGTCACACAGGCACCAGCCCAAGGTGCCGTTTTCAGGCGCTGTCTTTGCCCCTCGGCGTCGATCCCGAGCGCCTCGCAGGCCGGCTTGAGCAGGAGCACCGCGTCCTCGAGCGTGTTGCCGACGACCTGCAGCTGGTCGCCGTAGAACTCCACCGTCATGATCTTCTGGTCCATCAGGTGCTCCTCGGGTTGGGGTTTCGTAGGTCCTCGGTGGAGTCCTCCCGAGCCTTCTCGGCGGAGGCCTGGATGAACATGAGGAGGTCGAGCATCTGGCTGGGAGAGTTGATGCGCTCCGAACCCGCGTCCGCTCCGATCTGGATCCGCTCCAGCGCCTTGTCGAGCCGGGTGATCACCGCCAGCAGGTCCGTGAACAGCAGGGCCTGGCAGGCGGGGCACGTCACGCCCCACGCCGAGCTGGCGAACGAACCCCCCTCCGCCTTGTCACAGAGGTTGCGTCCGCTGTCCGGGCCCCCGCAGACCAGCTTGTGGATCGTCGTCGGCGTGACCGGCTCTGCGGGCTTTTCCTCCCTCTTTCCGAACGTTTGGTCCCACCGCCGCTGCTGCTCTTCGTGGTCGAGGCCGGGGGTGTCCCCGACCGAAAAGCTGCCCCTCAAGAACTGCGTCATGTAAATCTCCTTTACTTTTTGCCCCCTAAGCGGACGCCCGGACGCTACCACAAGCCCCTTTTCTGAGTAAACCCCAACCGCAAGTGCTTGAAAACACAGGCCCCAAAAGCGCCTTCCTTAGAGGGGAAGTAAAGAGGCTTGACGTTTTCGAAGAACGGCGTAGGTAGAGTTTCATGCCTCGCCGCAAGACAACCGCCCAGGAACCGACCGCGCTGGAGGCTCTCCAGAAGTCCTTCCAGATGACTTTGCCGCGGGATCTGGCCCACAAGGTGGCGCTCTACCACTCGGCACTGCAGCAGGCTGGGGTCGGAGGGACCCTCCGGGACACGATCCGGGAGCTGGTGACCGTCGGCCTGTCCAGCTCGGACCCGGAGACGCTGCCCGAGATCCTGGTCGGCTTCGACCGGATCCAGACGATGCTCAAGACGAAGCAGTGGTTGCTCACGAAGACGCACCGCTTCGCGGACGAGCTCCAGCGCGAGATTGAGCTGGAGCTCGGCCTGAACCCCACAGTCAAGGAGCGCGGCTGATGCCCGTCATCACGAACGAGGAGGTCCACGTCAGCACCGCGGACCGCGACGAGAACGGCAAGCAGATCGACGCGGAGGAGCGCCCCGCCGAGTTGCGGATGGAGACCGCCATCCCGGTGTCGGTCGGCCAGCAGGCCAACGTCGTCGGGGCCCTAGGCAACGGCTCGGGCGTCACGCTCGAGGGGAACGCCCTTACCTTCGCCTCGGGGATGGCGCACCAGTGCTACCTCTGCGCCCACTTCGACCAGCGCGCCTTCCGGCGCTGGAAGGAGAGGATGGAGCTCTCCCCGGACCTGGAGGATCGCAAGCAGGTGAACTTCCTGCGCGCCGAGGTGCTGGGGAGCGGCTCCGCCGCGCTCGGCCCGGACGGCGACATCGACGTGGAGGGCGAGCTGATGAGCGAGTTCGGGCTCTGCCGCGCCATCCCGGAGATCGTCGGGGACACGATCATCGTGATGAAGAACAGCGGGTGCCCGACCTACCCGGGGCCCAAGGGCGAGGACCTGACGAAGTGCTTCAAGCCCAAGGACCGCGAGTCGCTCACCGAGTCGGACAACATCCGCGATTCGATCCTCACCACCGCGCAGGGTCAGGTCCGCCGCCGGACCACGCGCGTCCCCCTCACCATCTTCAACCCGAAGAAGTAAGGAGCCCCGCCATGCTGAAGACGTTCCTCCGCACCCTCTCCCTCTTCCTCCTCGCCTTCGTGCTGTTCCTGCCCGCGCTCGCGCTGGCGCAGGCGACCGCGGACCCGGCGGTCACCTTCGACCAGCTCGTCCAGCAGGTGTTCGGCACCATCTCCACCTGGAAGACCGCGGGCTGGCTCGCAGGCGCCGTCGCCCTCGTCAACGTCCTGAGCAACGTGCTCAAGTACCAGCCCATCGCGGACTTCCTCGCCAGGCAGAACATCGGCTGGTGGCTGCGCCCCGCCATCGCCATCCTCCTCGGCATCGTCGGCGGCGTCTTCTCGAACATCGTCATGGGCACCAACATCGGGCTCTCCATCCTCATCGCGCTGGTGTCGGGCCTCGGCTCGACGGGCTTCCACGAGCTGATGACCATCTGGAACACGAAGACGCAGGCCGAGCGCGGCGTGGGCTCGCTGATCGTGGACGCCGTGACCACGGGCCTCGCCCCGGTCGCGGTGAAGGACCCGCAGGCTCCCCCGGTTCCGGCGGTGAAGGACCCGCTGGTCGAGCTCCAGAACAAGCTCGGGGACATCTCCGCGCTCCCGGCCGAGGCGCGGCTGGCCGCGCTCGCGCAGCTGGGCAAGAAGGCGTGACGGGCATGATGCGCGCAGGGGTCCTGGCTCTGGTGGTGGTCCTCGGCGGGTGCGCCGCGGCCCCCGCGCGCATCGCGACCTCGACGGTGGCGCTCACCGCCGAGGTCACCCCCACCGTCGCGCCGCCCGAGGTCTGGCCGGCGCTGGCGGGAACCCCCGCTCCCGTCGATGGACTTCACCTGACCGAGAAGCGGTACACCGAGTTGCTCCAGGCAGAGGCGAAGGCCTCGACGTGCCTGTTCCCCTCCTCCAACGATCTCAAGCCCGGCGGTTCCTGCCCCGAGCCCACCATCAAGGCCTCCACCGCGTTCTGGGTAGGGGCTTCGGTGGGGGCGGTGGTCACCGCCGCGGCGACGGGCGTCCTGATCTACGGGGCAATCGAGATCGTCAAGGCCTCCAAATGAACACGATGCAGGACAAGTTGATCGAGGCCGGGGTCGTCGCCCCGACCGCCCCCGCCTCCCCGATGCCCGCATCGAAGCGGGAGGTGAAGCTGCTCAACCCGACGAAGCTGGAGGACCGGGAGCAGGCCCTCCAGCTCGCCCGCGAGGCCGAGGAGCGCACCTTCGACCTCGTCCACTTCGACCGCCTCGAGCGCCGCAAGAACGCCGCCGGGGTCGAGTACGAGCGCCGGACCCTCGTCTACGAGCGGTTCACGTTCCGGGCCGGCAGGCTCGAGGCCTACCTGCTCTCCGACCCGCGGCTGGGCCTGACGTTCGAGGAGCGCGAGGTCATGTTCGGGGCCCGCCCCCGGAAGAAGGAGTAGTCCATGCCCATCCCGCCCGCCGCACGCCTCTACTTCATCTACCAGACCGGGTGCCCAGCCTGCGCCTCGGCCGAGCCGCCCCTGGCCCGCTTCTCCCGGAAGAACCCGCACCTGATGATCCTGCGGCGCAACGCGCAGAAGAGCCCCGAGGTGGCGGGGTTCGAGCCCAACGGCACGCCGGCCTACCTGCTGATGGTCGAGGGCACGCCGGTCTGGCGCCACGAGGGGATGCTGGACGAGGCCGAGCTCCAGCGCGTGTGGGACCAGGCCAAGAGCGGCGAGGCCCCTGAGCCCATCGAGGACGAGGGGGACTCCGAGGACAACATCCCGCGCAAGCGCAAAGGCAAGGAGCTGGACACGGAGGAGGAGGAGTGATCGCGCTCGGCTTCTGGTTCTTGGTCGCCTTCGGCCTCTGCTACACCGTCGGCCACGCGAAGGTGAGCCTCGGCGTGCGCGAGCGGCTGGCGGCTGTGGCGCTCGCCTACAAGTCCGGGAAGCTGGAGGCCTTCATCACCCTCATCGAGTGCCCGGCCTGCCTCGGCTTCTGGCTGGGGTTGGCGGGTGGTTGGTTCTGGCCTTGGCTGATCCCGGCCGGGTACCCCCAGTGGGCGAGCGCGCCGCTGCTGGGGTTCGCCACCAGCGCGAGCGGCTACCTACTCGGCCGGGCGACCGGCTGGATCTCCGAGGACTGAGATGACGATCCACAGCATTTCCGGCGGGCCTGTGGCCCCGCCCCGCCCCGTGCGGTACTGCCCCCTCACCGTGCGCGCCGCCGAGCTGGTCGGTTCGGTGGCGGCCTCCGAGTGCCTCGGCGAGGCATGCATGGCCGCCGTGCCCGTCACCGACGATGAAGGACGCCCCGCCGGCGCGGGCTGCGCGCTCTGCCTCACGCCGCAGACCATCAACGTGGTGGCGGCGCAGCTCGCGGCGCTCCACGCGCTCGTCCAGCACGGGATGCAGGCGCAGGGCCTGCTGCCCGCCACCCCCGCCGTTCCCCCCAAGCCCTAGGAGATCCGCATGGAACCCATCGTCAACAAGAACCCGACCCCCGACGAGATCCTCGCGATCATCGCCAAGGCTGCGAAGGACACCGGCACGGACGACTTCCGCGTCCGCGTCCAGCGCCGGCGCACCTCGGGCGGGATGCCCGAGCAGGTGCTGACGCTCGACGGCGCGAAGGCCGAGCACTTCTCCAGCCCCGAGACCTGGCTGCCGCGCATCGCGGGCGGCGGGCTCTTCATCCTCTCTGCCTACCACGTCGCGAACATCGCGAACATGGTCGGTGGCCCCTACCCGGTGCAGGTGGACGGCCAGCCGCGCGAGCCCGACGCCGCCGTGGTCGAGGAGGCCAACTGGCAGGGCCCGCGCATCTGCGTGTTCCCCAAGCCGGTGCCCAAGAACCAGCAGACCCCCCAGATCATGTCCATCCCCGGGGGGCCCGACGCAACGCCGCGAAACGTCGCGCCGGTGCTCTCCGGGGATGGACGCCCTGTGGAGAGCGCCATCGCGGCGCAGCTCGCCGACATGCAGCGGCGGGAGCAGGCCCTCTTCGCCCGCCAGGCGCAGGTCGAGATCGACGCCGCCAAGCGGGAGTCCGACGGGCGCGTGGCCGCGCTGGAGCGCAAGCTCGAGGACGAGCGCCGCCGCAACGAGGAGGAGCGCCGGCGCGTGGAGGAGGAGCGCCGCCGGCAGGCCGCCACCCCCGCCCCCGCCGTCGAGCCGCGCGCGGACATGATGACCAGCCTCGCGCCGCTGCTGCTGGAGTTCCTGAAGAGCGACCGCGAGTACAAGCAGCAGGCGCTGCAGATGCAGCTGGCCTCGAGCGAGCGCCAGGCGCAGGCGCAGGCGCAGGCGACCGCGGAGCAGGGCAAGGCGATGGCGGCGGTGCTCGCGACCATCACCAACAAGCCCGTCATCGACCCCCAGCTGCTGACCCTGCTCACCAAGGAGGACAGCAGCGCGAAGGTCCTCAGCAACATGAGCGAGCTCTTCGCCGTCCAGGCGAGCACGACCATGAACGTGCTCAACTCGATGGTCGAGATGGGCCTCGCGGGCAACCAGCGTGAGCCCGAGGAGCCGCAGGCGCTGAAGATCGTGCGCGAGGGCGTGAAGGCCTTCGTGGCGCTCTCGGGCGGCGCAGCCCGCGCCGTCCAGCCGCAGCAGCAGCCGCCGCAGCTGCCGCCGCAGCCGCGCATGGCCGAGGCGGTGCCCGCCGAGCCCGAGGTCCTGCGCGCCGCCGAGCCGACGGTGCTGGAGCGGTTCGTGGACCAGGTGCGGAACACCGACGTGGCCGCCCAGGTCGCCGCGGAGTTCGTGCTCGACCACCTGAGCGACCCGTCGATCATGAAGGCGTACATCGAGGCGGACTCGGACTTCAGGCAGGTCCTCGTGGGCAACCTCGGCGAGGACTGGCTCGAGGTGCCGCTGAACACCGAGCGCGCCCGGGAGGTGATGAAGTCGGTGCTCGAGGGCGGCGTCAAGCGCGGCATCTTCGAAGAGGAGGTGCTGGAGGGCATGGACAAGATGCTCGCGTCGCTGTAGGCGCGCGTGACATCCCGTCACGGCAAGATGGGGTTGACTGCCCCGAGGTGGTTTGCTAAGTTTCTCCTCGGATCGTGCTCCTCCCAGGTCGCGACCAACAACCAGGACGGCCCCGGTGAGTTTCTCGGGGCCGTTCTTTTTTGTAGGTTGACAGTTGACGGATCGTGCATCTGGGCGTAGGTAGGTGGGTATCGCGGCGTTGCGTCGGTCACCGGCTCCGGTTCGGAGCAGAACGTGCCCTTCGCTGTCAGGGATGTCTCCAGCCAGAAACAGGCCCTCGCGCTTCTCGCGCAGGTGACCCGTCGCGCGACCACCAACCCAGCCGTCGTCCACCTGGCCCGGCAGATCGTGCAGGACTGCCCGGCCCGGGATGACGAGTGCGAGCTGCAGGCGATCTACAACGCCGTGAAGCACGGCGACAAGCGCATCAAGTCCCTCGCGAAGGGCGTCCGCTACGTCAGCGACCCCATCGACGCGGACTTCTTCATCTCCCCCCAGAAGCTCATCGCCGCGTGCCAGAACGGCGCGTGCTCGGGGGACTGCGACGACCAGTCCGCGCTCTGCGCGGCGCTCGCGGGAGCGGTCGGGTTCCGCACGGGCCTGCGGGCCTGGGGGCCGAAGGGGTCCAAGAACTACGAGCACGTCTACAGCTGCGTCGGGTTCGGCAAGCTGAAGCCCTCGGACAACCCCCGGGAGTGGCTCGGGATGGACACCACCGTGGACTACGCGAACGTCGGCTGGGACCCGCCCAGCGGGCGCTGGCTGACCGCCATCGTGATCTGAAAGGGCCGCACCATGATCGTCAAGAAGAGCAGGTGCTGCGGACAGTCGGCGTTGCGTGGGTTCGGCGCGGCCTCGGTGCTCCAGAGCTGGGACCAGCTCTACCTCGCCGCCGCCGGCACGAAGACCTACGACGGGATGCTGCTGGTCCTGAGCGAGTGGTTCTGCGGGTCCTCCCTGCGGCGGTACGACCTGGGCATGATGACCACGCTGGCCGCGGCGCTGCAGGATGACGGATTGTTCACGCAGGCCGGCTGGGCGATGACCGGCTGGCAGCAGATGCTGAACAACAAGTCGATCCACGAACTGGCCTCGTGCGCCTCGGCCGGCGGTGACGGCGGGACCACCATCGACAAGTACATCAACTGGGGCAAGGCGGCGGTGGACGCCGTCAAGCCCTACGTCGATTCGGCGACCGGCAACGACACGCCGGCGACCGGCACGCCCGAGGCGCAGGCCGCCGCCGCGGCAGCAGCCGCCAAGGCCAAGGCCGCCGGGACCACGCCCTTCAACACCACGATGCTCATCGGGCTGGGGGCGGCAGGCGTCGCCGCGTTCCTGCTCCTGGGCCCGAAGAAGAAGCGGTAGTCAACCCCTCCACCGAGGCGAGAAGCAGAAGAGGAGATCCACATGAAGGTCGCGATGTTCGAGGGGTTGTCGAGGAAGTACAAGCGCGGCAAGGGCCGGACGTTCAAGCCCGCCAAGGCGCGGTCGGCGACCAAGCACTGCGGCAAGGGGCGCCACGTC
>JAHJCU010000004.1 GCA_018812925.1 Candidatus Omnitrophota bacterium | reverse complement strand
TCTGCCTCTTCCAAGAAGCGTGACAGATTCCAGTTTGTTGTCATTCCGTGCCACAGGGACAAGGATTCATTGCACAGACCAATGTAAAACGGGCAGGATAACTTAAAGAACCACTTGCTCTGGATATATTTATCTCTCCGTCTTCAAGCGGCTGGCGTAGCGCCTCCAAAACGTTCCGATTAAATTCCGGCAGCTCATCCAAGAAAAGCACTCCGTTATGAGCAAGGCTGATTTCTCCGGGATGAGGATATTGTCCTCCACCAACAAGCGCTATATCTGATGTTGTATGGTGCGGAGAACGAAACGGCCTTATGGCAACCAAAGGACTATTAGGCGCAATCAATCCCGAAACCGAATGAATTTTAGTTGTTTCAATAGATTCTTCAAGTGTTATGTCAGGCATTATAGTAGCAAGCCGTCTTGCCAGCATCGTTTTTCCGGCGCCGGGAGGACCAATCATAATCATATTATGTCCGCCTGCAATGCCAACTTCCAACGCTCTTTTTATATGATGCTGTCCTCTAACTTCAGAGAAATCCACTGCATACGAACGGGCCTTCTTAAAAATCTCTTCAAGGTCGAAATGAACAGGGCTTATTTCTTCTTCATCATTTAAAAATTTAACACATTGCGTTAAGTTCTTTATCGGATATACCTTTAATCCTTCAATTACTCCTGCTTCAAAACGATTTTGGTATGGGACTATAAGAGAATGTTTTCTTTCTTTGGTAAATATAGCTATTGGTAAAACACCTTTAGAGTTTCTTAACATGCCATTCAAAGCTAACTCACCGATAAACATATAAGAAGCAAGTTTTTCTTTGTTTTTAATTTGTTCGGTTGCAGAAAGAATTCCAAGCGCAATAGGCAAGTCAAAACCGGCCCCTTCTTTTTTTACATCTGCCGGAGCCAAATTTATTGTTATTTTGCGATTTGGAAACTCAAACCCCGAGTTTTTTATAGCCGATTTGACCCTGTCCTTAGATTCTTTTACTGCAGTATCAGGCAGGCCTACTATGTTGATTGCGGGAAGCCCTCTTTCAACATCTACTTCTATTTCAATTAGTTTGGCTTCTATACCAACAACCGCCGAAGAATATATTTTAGAAAGCATACTTTAAAATAATTGTATTACTTTGTGCTTTTATCGCGACTACCCAAATAGACAAGCGGGGTTTTCTTATCACACAAAGAACACGATTGGCTCGGATAATTTTGGATATCAAGATTTAGAAGCGATATTTTTTCTATTTCAAATTTAACTTTGCCGCCGCTTCTGTCCACAAGCGAGCCTACACCTACAATATTACATCCTTTTTCTTTTAAAAGTTGAATAATCTCGTTTAAAGACCCGCCTGTAGTTACCACATCTTCAACCACAAGAACATTGTCTTCTTTGTTTAATTCAAATCCCCTTTTAAAAGCCATCTTCCCGTCAACTCTTTCAGCAAAGATAGCTCTTACCTTTAAAGCCCGCGCAACTTCATGCCCGACAATCAGCCCGCCTACTGCAGGAGAAACTACCACATCTATATTAGATTTTAAATAATTTTGCGCCAGTTGGCTGCATAGTTTTTGAGCTATATCAGGATATTGCAAAACCTTAGCACATTGCAAATACATAGGGGAATGCAAACCACTGGTAAGCAGGAAATGTCCTTCCAGAAGCGCATTCTTTTCTTTAAAAAGTTCGTAGATTTGTTTCTCTTCCATCATCGAAAAAGGATTTTAACAGACTAATAGGATATTAACAAAACAAAAGGTTTTTAATTTGAAACTAAACTATATATTTACCAATGATAATCTGAAGTTCTTTTTTTCTTTTTTCCGGGATAATATCTGCGCTGGTAATGATCGCATTTTTCAAAGCATCTGCACAGAGGCAGTTTCTTTCTTTTGGTATTAATGGAACCACATCTTCAATAAGGTCTTTTACCACTTTAATATTTTTTTTCAAGTTCTGAATTATCACATCAACCGTAACTACAGATTCCTCTTCATACCAAGCATCATAATCGGTAACCATAGCTAATGTCGCAAAACACATTTCCGCTTCTCTTGCCAATTTTGCTTCGGGCATATTCGTCATCCCGATTACATCCATCCCCCAACTTTTATATAAAAACGATTCCGCCTCGGTGGAAAATGCGGGTCCTTCCATATTTATATAAGTGCCACCTTTGTGAACCGTAATATTATTTTTGACTGCAAGTTTTTTAGCCGTAGAATATAAGATATCCGAAAGAACGGAACAAATCGGTTCGGCAAAAGCAATATGCGCCACAACTCCGTCCCCAAAAAAGGTCATCTTTCTTGCCTGATTTGTTCGGTCAACGAATTGGTCTATGACAACGATATCAAGCGGTTTTATTTCTTTTTTGAAAGAGCCGACAGCCGAAATAGATATAAGCCACTGCACTCCCAGTTTTTTCATCCCAAAAATATTCGCGCGGTAATTCAATTCAGAGGGCATCATTTTGTGGCCGCGCCCGTGTCTGGGAAGAAAAACCACTTCTTCGCCGTTTAATTCTCCGACTAAATATTCGTCGGAAGGGTCTCCAAAATGAGTATTTATTTTAATCCATTTTTTATTTTTTAATCCTTCAATATCGTAAAGACCGCTTCCGCCAATAATTCCAATCCTGGGCATTTTAATTTTCTCCTTGATATTTGTAATTATATCAATTTTAAATTGAGTTTATTATAATAGCAACTTAATATGATTATAAAAAAAGAAGCTGACCAGATTATAAGTTATTTGGAAGACACATCCAATTTGAAGTTCGGCAATGCGGACGCAGTCTATATCCCCAAAAACGAGGCGGAAGTTTTACAAACAATAAAAGAAGCAAGAAGAAATAATACGCCTCTTACCGCATCAGGAGCAGGGACAGGAACAGTAGGGGGAAGAATTCCCGCAGGCGGCGCTATTATATCGCTTGAGAAAATGAATAATATCATCTCAATCGATAAAAAGAATTCTAAGGCGGTTTTAGGATCGGGTGTTATCTTAGACTATTTCTTGAAAGAGTTGGACAGCAAAAAATTATTTTATCCTCCGTTTCCAACCGAAAGGATGGCTTTTATCGGAAGTAATGTGGCAACAAACGCTTCTGGTGAATACAGTTATAGATTCGGCGCAACAAGAAAATATGTCGAAAGAATAAGAGTCGCCCTATCAACAGAAAATATTTTAGACATAAGAAGAGGACAATATATCGCTGACGAACAGGGCATAATTACTTCGCCGTTTTTTAAAGTAAAAATCCCCGCATATAGAAGTCCAAACATCAAAAATGCCGCCGGTTATTTTGCGAAACCAGGGATGGATTTGATTGATTTATTTATCGGCTCAGAAGGAACTTTGGGTATTATTACAGAAGTTGAGTTAAAGTTGATACCAGCGCTTCCTCCGCGTTCAATTATGATTATTTTTTTAGACCAGTTAGAAGTCCACACCAAAGGTGAGGCAGTCGCCTCTGGCGACTTACTTCTAACGGGTTTAGAGAAAGACAATGGAATCCTTAAACTCATTAACAGCATAAAAAACAATAAAAAACTGAATGTCTATTCCATAGAATATTTTGACGCTAATAGTTTGGGAATCCTGAAAAAAGCTTTTCCAAATATCCCTTCCTGCCAAACCGCCTTATATATAGAACAGGAGAAAAAAGAAATGGATATATGGCTTGAGATATTAGAAAAATATTCCGTTGTAGATACCTGGTTCGGTGACAATGCGCGCGATTATAACAAACTCATCGATTTTAGACATAAACTTCCAGAACTTATAAATGAATATTTCAGAGAAATAAAACAAACTAAAGTTGCTATTGATATTGCTGTGCCTGAAAATTATTTCCCCGAATTATTTTATTTCTATCGCGAAATGGCGAAAACAACGGCAGTCGAATATGTTATTTTCGGACATATAGGAGAAAATCATCTGCATTTTAATTTCTTCCCAAAAAACGAGCAGGAAAAAGAGCAAGCAATTGCCTCTTACATCAAAGCGGTAAAAAAAGCGGTGCAGGCAAACGGGACTGTTTCCGCAGAACACGGCATAGGCAAACTCAAACATAAATACCTTGCTATGATGTACGGCAGAGAAGGCGTTATGGAAATGGCAAGAGTCAAGAAAACCATAGACCCATTCTACTTATTCGGATTAGATAATATATTCCCGAAAAAATTGTTGCAGGATTAAAACATGACTTCGTCTTGTAAATAAATTACCCGAATTTTTCGTTCACTATATCCTGAAGAGACGTTCCCGGAATATCAATAATTTTTAATTCTCTCTCTGCGCTTTCAGGGGAATCGGAAGCATGGACACCGTTTTTCATTATATCGTGTCCGAATTCTCTCCTTATAGTGCCGGGTTCCGCCTCAAGCGGATTTGTAGCTCCGACTTTTTTTCTTATCCTACTAATCGCAAAAGGGCCCTGGTAAACCAATGCTAAACACTGATTTTTTTTGCTAACAGGTATTTCCCTTTCCGTCTCCTGATTGATTTCTCGCGGATAGGTTCCCGTCATAAACTTAACAATATTTGCAAATTCCGCCGTCCCTTTTTCTTCCCCGAATTTCTTTATCAAATTTCCTTTTATCGGTCGATAAAACTCAAGCGCCTGTTCTACGGACATATTCACCGCTTTAACACCTATCATTTTTAAACCGGGACCTGCCAGAGCGTCTATTATCGCGCCGACTCTGTGCGATTTTGTATAGATATTATCGGGCTTGATAAGAACAAGCGTTTGCTGAACATTTTCAAGCATTTCTTTGAATGTGGAAGTAATGCCGTCTCTATATTTTAACGTTTCGTATTCATATATTTCCCATTTAGAAAGTAACATCTTCCAGTCAATTGAATCACTAAGCATCCCACCGTCCGACTGGCTATATTTTGCCCAAAGACCTATGACATTTTTCGCGCATCTTTCTTCGGGAATAATTGTTACGACGGGTTCTTTAAAACCTATGATTTTGCCGTCTTTATCTTCAATAAATTCCGCAAATGAATTGCGTAATGTTCCGTCGATTCTTCTGCTTATATGCCCCACAATGCCTCTTATCTGTGATATAGCGTCTTCTCCTTTAAAAAGTAGAAGCATCATCCTCTTCCGGGAGGGACCTTTATTTTTTTCTATATATTCTCTGTTGAGATAATCTTTAAACGGCTCGTCAACTATCAACTTAAGATATTCCCGAATCAATTTTTCACTCGGAGCATACATCCTTGCTTCAAGAAGTTCCAACGGCTTTATTCCGCGCGAAAAAATATCTTTTATTATATGACCCGTTATTGAACGGTTTAACGACTTTTCGGTTATAAGAACCAATCCCAATTCTTCGCTCATATTTTTTATCTCTATAAACCATCGACGATTATTGTCCCATCCTGGTCAATTTTTACACTAATACCGTCTGCATCCCCTGAACCTTTTACAGTAGCAGTAAAAGTAGTTGCAGTCGCCGTTAAAGTTGGGGCTGTAGTAAAGTATTTGTTCCCGGTTAAGTCAATCATTCCGCTTATATCTGCCCAATTCGCAGTATACGTATTATGCTCTGCAAAATACACTCTTTCGGCTGTTCTAATAGTCCCAACCCATGCTTGCCCTTCATTTGACATCGCTCTTTTTACATCAACTTCCATTATTTCTGTAGGGTTGTCAAGTGAAACTGAGATTGCCGCATCTATTTGCGTCGGACTGTCAAGTGAAACACGTCTTGCAACATTTCTCGCTTTTCCCAATGCAGGCACCATTATTCCGGCAAGAATACCTAAAATAAATATCAACGGCAATATGACTCCTAAAAGAATCTCCTTAACATCAGTTTGTTTTTGAGATTCATGAATATTGCCAGTGCTTAACCGTTGATAAAGAGCCGCTATAGCAAGCATATTAAGAGGAATTGTTACTAAAATCCCTACACCCAAACATAACAGCCCCAAAATATTTATGAGAGAACAAAGCATGCTTATAGCAAGAATTCTCCATCTGAAACCTTTGGTCATGTCGAAGCTTGCTTTCATAGCTTCCCAAGGACCCATATTCTTATCTATCATGAATAAATAGGCAAATGAATAGGCCATAGCTAATATAATTCCAGGTATTATCAAAAGTATCATTCCCAAACCGGTAAAAATAGTTATTAATAAATATGCACCAAGGGCCGGGAAAAATATTTTGAATCCGTCAAATAAAGCAGAAACACCAATCTCTTGCTTTCTTATCTTGCCCAAGCAATACCAATTCAATCCCACAACTAAAGGACCTGTAATTAAAATTTGAGAAAATCTCCCGATAAAAGGCACAATACTAGCTGCAATAACAACAACTACATAAAGAAGAAAAATCCCGATAATAGGGAACATATCCGCCTTAAGCACTTCCCATCCGTCACTTACTACTTGTGTCGTTAATGTTCTCTCTTGCGCCGGGGGAAGTAAAAAATCCGTTTTCACTTGGTTAGCAGGAGCTGTGGCGAATTCATTGATTTCAGCAGGTTTTTTCCATTCTTCAATATCTGCAGGAGATACATCATCTTCTATGGAAACCCTATTTTCTTCAATCCATCTCTTAATTGTTTCCGTATCTGCGGGACCGTAAGTATTTCCGTCTCTTGTCCTTACCTTCCATTTTTTAATATCCACAATTTCCTCCTTTAGATTTTTACAGACAGGTTTTTAAAAATATTTTCAATCTGTGGTAATAATAAAGGCACTTGCTTTATAAGAACACCTGAGAACGTTAATATAATAAAAACAATTATCGCTATAATAGGAATTAAAACTATTAAGTATTCAGCAGGACTTGTTTGTAAATGTTTTTCGGATATGCGGCCCGTTCGGATACGATAATAAAGAGATGCGATTGCTATATTTGCAAGAGGCATAGTCACAATAAGACCGATACCCAGAAAGAGTATTCCGAAAAGCACGCATACTGTCTGAACCGCCAGAATTCTCCACTTGTAGCCCTTGGTAATATCGTAACTTGCTTTCATCCCTTCCCAAGGTCCCTTGTTTTCATCAAAAATGAAGAAGTAGGTGAGAAGATATGCAAACGTAAGATAGAATCCCCAAATCCCAAAAGAAACAAGACTTGCAAGAGCAGTCAATAAAGCTATTAATAAATAACCTCCCAGAGCGTGCCAGAGATATTGCCCCCTAAAGCCTTCAAAAATCGAGCCGACATTAACCGTTTCTTTACGGGCTATTCTCAAAGAATATGCCGACCATCCTAAAGTTAAAGCGGCAACAATAAGGTACCAAATAAAGTTTGTTATCAAATTGCTTATGATGACATTGACTGGGAAATTCCGAATAATCCCCATTAAAAGCATAGACCCCGCCATAGCCACTATTACCGTTAGGAAAATCGCGCCCATAATAGACCATATTCCTTTGGCAAGCATAGCACGCCAGGCATCGGCTATTAGTTGGTCGGTAAGCGTCTTTTTATCATCATAAAGAGTTTCGGATAAATCTTTGGGCGTTGGAATATTAACCTTGGGAACCCTCTTCTTATTTGCCGGAGGAACCTTCTCTTCTTTAAATAAGTCCTGCAACTGTGAAACGGATTTTATAATCACCCACTGCTTTTTATCTTCGGACCAAACAAAATCATCCTCTAAGATTCTTTTCTGTTGAATCCACTGCCTTAAGATTTCCGAATCGACAGGACCGTAAAGCGCGCCGTCTTTTGTTTTTATTTGCCATCCCATAAATATCTCTCTTTATTCTATTTGGCTAATTCTATATTAAATTTTATGAAATTTCTATTGATGTTATAATAACCCGTCCTCACCTCCGACATATTTATGTGAGGATAAACTAATGTTAAAATTGAAGAACGATGTGATTCCCGTTGTTTTATCAACATTCTCCGCTATTCTTTTAATATTTTCTTTTGCTCCTTTTAATCTTTCGTTTCTAGCGTGGTTCGCTCTAATACCTCTATTCTCTCTTTTGCCTGCCCGCTTCCGCAAGGCAGGCGGGCCTTCCCAAAAAATTCCGTCAAACGGGAAAGAATCATCGCCAAGAAAAATATTTACTTTCTACTACTTAGCCGGGCTGGTTTTTTGGGCATATCATATCTGGTGGCTGGTTTATGTAACTTTTCTAGGTTACTGCCTTTTGGTTATTTACCTCGCATTATTTCTCGGGTTTTTCGGTTTGTTTCTTAAACTTTTAACAAGAAAAACAGAGTATCCTCTGGTCTTTATCGCCCCGCCCCTTTGGGTTATTTTCGAACTGGCAAGAACTTACCTGTTCGTAAGTTTCCCATGGTCTTTACTTGGTTATTCTCAATGGAGAAATATACATCTGATACAGATTTCTTCGATAACCGGTGTTTATGGCGTTTCGTTTATGATTGTTATGTTCAATGCGGCAATTTCAGACTTCATTTTCGCAAATCCCGTTAAAAACTCGTCTCAATTCGTTAAAGCGAGCAAGTTTTTTTACGGGACAAAAACAAAAAAGCAGGCAAGAAATTTACTGTTGGCTTTAATAATAATAATAGCTATAAGTATATGGGGATATGTGCCGCCTTTAGACGAAGAATGCGAATGCAGAAAGATTAAAGTTTCCGTCGTTCAGGGGAATATTGCGCAGGATATAAAATGGGACGAAGAATACGCGGAAAATATCGTAAATATTTATGCCGAATTAAGTATTTATGCAAGCATAGAAAAAGGGATTTCTCTTATTGTCTGGCCCGAAACATCCTACCCGGATTATGTTGATATCCACAGTCCCTTATTTCAAAAAGTACAAAGCCTAACCGACTACTCAAGCACACCACTGTTGATGGGAGTAGTGAATCGGAAAAGCGACAGAGATTATAATTCGGCATTGCTTATTATGCCTGATGGAAAAATAGATCAAATTTATAATAAAATCCATCTTGTCCCTTTCGCAGAATATATCCCGATTAAAAAATTCTTATTTTTCTTGAGTGATGTTTTTCCACAAATAGGCAATTTCAGTGAAGGGAAAGATTATACTATTTTTGAAATCCGAAATCTGAAATCCCCCCTGCATGTTGTTCTCCCCCCTTCTTTGTTTTCCAAAGAAAACAGAGGGGATAAAAAAGAAAACAAGGGGGGACAATTACCAATTCCCAATAACTTTGCAACACTAATATGTTTTGAGGATTTGTTCCCGGATTTAGCAAGAAGATTCACTAATAAAGGCGCTAACTTTCTGGTGGTCATTACAAACGACGCTCACTTCAGGGAATCACCCGCTTTATGGCAACACTTTACGCATTCCGTATTTAGAGCCGTAGAAAACAGAAGACCATTAATCAGAGCGGCAAATAACGGGATAAGCGGATTTATAGATTCATACGGAAGACCTATCGAAACATTGAATGAGAACGGAAGAGCAGTTGGAGTAAAGGGGTTTGCAACTAATCAGATTAGTCCTTCTTACACCAAAACTTTCTATACACGATTTGGGGATTTATTTGCATATCTTAATGCCCTTTATCTGGTTGTTTTGTTAATTATTCTTGCAAAAAAGAATATTAAGAAATTATAAATCTCTTGTGATAAAATGTTTTAAAATTCAAACTACTCCTCGAAAAAATGGATATATCTTTTATTCTCCTCGTTAGCGGTCTTTTAATGGGATTATATGTTGCCTGGAATATCGGCGCAAATGATGTCGCCAATTCGATGGCTTCAGCCGTAGGCGCAAAAGCTATCACATATAAACAGGCAATAGTGATAGCGTCTATCCTTACAATGGTTGGCGCGACATTTATAGGTTCGCATGTTACCGATACTATAAGAAAAGGAATCGTAGACCCTACTTTTATAAAAGACCCTCAAATAGCAATAATCGGATTTATCTCTGCGCTTTTTGCCGCAGGCGTATGGATTACTTTCGCGACATGGAAATCCTGGCCTATATCTACCACTCATTCTATTGTCGGCGCGCTAATAGGGTTTGGCTTGATTTGCGGAGGTGTAGATGCCGTTAACTGGCCAAAACTCGGAGGCGTTGCGTTATCTTGGGTAACCTCACCTATATTGTCCGGAGTAATGGCTTTTTTGATTTTCAAATTCCTTGTGAAATTTATTTTTAAAGCGAAGAGTAGAAAAAGAGCAGCCATAATAATATCTCCATTTATTATAACTATTACAGTTACTATCATATTAGTTTCTCTCATGTTCAGAACTTCCCTAGGCGTTATGTTGCAAGGCAAATTCTTCATTGTTGTATTGGTCGCTATAGTAGCTATTTTATTATTTTGGTTCTGGATAAGGAGATTTACGCAGAAAGTCGGCAAAGTAGAAAGTATTTTTAGAAGACTCCAAATTATGACCTCAGGTTATATGGCTCTATCAAACGGAGCTAATGACGTGGCGAATGCCATAGGACCTGTTGCAGCAATCTATTCTATAATAAAAACCGGAGCTATCGGCTCAAAAGTTGAAGTTCCTATATGGCTTTTGGCTATTGGCGGGATAGGCATTTCCTTAGGTATAAGCACCTGGGGCCACAAAGTTATGGAAACAATAGGCAAAAAAATTACTAAATTGAGTAACACGCGAGGTTTTACTATAGATTTTGCAGCAGCAACATCCGTTCTTTTGGCTTCAAAATTAGGTATGCCCGTATCCACCACACATGCGGTTGTGGGAGCTGTTGTCGGTATCGGACTTGCAAAAGGATTAGACACATTGGATTTGGGATTATTAAAGAAAATAGTTTATTCCTGGTTTCTTACAGTTCCTGTTACCGCTTTATTGACTATTCCAGTATATTTAGGTTTAATGAGGTTGTTTAAGCCCTAAACTAGAGAAATTCCGGTTTAGGGAAGATAAAAAAGGGGGTATTATTATGCCAAGGATTCCTATGTTGGGGATGTTAAGAGTTTCCCCATTTGATAAACTTTTAGAACATGCTCAAAAGACAAAAGAAGGCATGGCGATTTTAAAAGATTGTATAACAACTTATTGCGAAGGTGATTACGATAAAAGCGAAAAGTTAAGCCAAGAAATTATTAAATTAGAACACGAAGCAGACATTATAAAGGGCAATATCACAGCGCACATGCCGAAACAAATTCTTCTTTCGGTGGATATAGGCGTATTCTTAAGACTTTTAAACGAGCAGGATTCAATTCTGGATTTTGCTGAAAATGCAGTCGTATGGTTGCATTTTAGGCAAACAAAGGTTCCTGCGGAAATAAAAGATGATTTATTGAACCATCTTTATAAAGTTATAGAATGCATTGAGTCGTATGAAAAAGTGATAATACACGTAAAAGATATAGTTTCGTTTAGTAGCTCAAATAAAATGCGCGACCAGATAAAAGAAAACATCAAAGAAGTCCACTTAAAAGAATGGGAAGATGACCAGATAGGAAAAGTTTTCGCAAAGAAAGCATTTAACCTTTCTATTGACCCGTTATCCGTATATCATCTGTTGAAATTGGGCAACCTTATCGGACAAATCGCCAAACACGCTGAAAATGCCGCCGATAGAGTAAGAACAATGATAGCGAAGTAGAAACGCGCAACTGATGAGAAACAGGCACACCTGCCCGCTTCGCAAGCAGGCGGGGAGGCACAAAGTTAAGACTTAAAATTAACAGGGGGACTATGGGTTATCGGATTTCGTTAAACTACTTAATTAGTTTCCTTATCTTTTGATTCAATCTCTTTTATGTGGTCCCAAAGATGTAGAGCGAACTTATTAACAGATAAAGTTGTCCAGAAAATCACAGAGAAAGTAATAATAATAATCAAAAAAAGAATAATTTCTCCCGTTAAACTAAAGATAAGAAGTTCATAATTTTGGAATGAATAATCAGGTGGTAAAGATGTCGCTCCAGAAACTCCAATTTTTATTAAATAAAATATGCTTTCTTTAGATAACCTCTTACAGTTAGCAATGTCATAAATGTCATATATCCTCGTAGCAATCGTAAATAAACATAAAAAATAAAATAATACACAAAATGGTTTAAACCATTTTAAACCCTGCTTGAGCCGACTTATTCTCTTTATATCTTTTTCTGAAATCATCTTTTATTTAATTTAGCAATACTTCCTCATTTTGTCAAAATAGCCATAAACAATAAACTATCCTTGAGGCATTTAACGAAGCACTCCTGTCTTTGCCCTGAATCCTACGTGGTTCAGGGTTGGAGTGCGAAGTCCCCCCTGTTAGTTTTATGAAGTAAAACTAGGGGGGATCATTCCTGCTTCTTCTTCAGCAGTATACTTCTTGCTTCGCCTACCAAATATAAAGACCCGCAGATTAATATAATATTTTTATCTTTTTTATTTTTCTTAAGCTCTTTTATTGTTGATGCAAGCTTTATGCTTGTTGTTATATTTTTGTTATAAATTTTGCCTTCTTTTTTCAATATACTCAAAGACACGGCTCTTTTAGTGTTGGGCTTAACTAAAATAATTTCATCTACCACCGGAAAAATTTCTTTCATTATGTTTTCTCTATCTTTGTCCTTTAACACACCAAAAATCATTTTTATATTCTTACCCGCCGATTTTATTTTTATAATTTCTTCTTTTAAGATTTTTGCCGCTTGCGGATTATGCGCGCCGTCAAGAATAAAAGACGGTCGTTCGCCGATTCTCTCCAATCTTCCGGACCAGGTAGTTTTTTCTAATCCCTTGTATATGTGTTCTTTTTTAATGGGGAGCCATTTAGATAAAATTTCGGATGCGGCAACAGCTAAACTTGCATTGATATGCTGCCATTTACCTTTCAAAGAGATTAAAACATTCGGATAAAAATCTTTTATTCCCTGAATATTTAAAAGCTGGTGCGAATCTTCTTCCTTATGATTTTTTAATGAAAAATCTTTCCCATATATAAAAATCGGCGCTTTTTTCGCTTTAGCAAGTTCAATCAAAGTATCCAGCGCTTCACCGTCGGCGCCCGTGACCAAAGGGGTTTTTCCCCTGATGATACCTCCTTTTTCTTTTGCTATAGACGAAAGCGTTTTTCCCAGATAATTTGTATGGTCCATCCCAATTACAGTTATTACGGAAAGGAACGGCTCGGTAATATTTGTGGCGTCAAGCCGTCCGCCTAAACCAACTTCATAAACTGCCACGTCTATTTTTTCTTTTTTAAAATATATGAATGAGAGTGCAGTCAATACTTCAAAAAAAGTTGGGCGAGAAAAAGGAGGACAATCGAATATTTTTTTAATTTCTTTCTTTAATTCACTTGCAAGTTGAGTGAATGCTATCCTTGATATATCTTGTTTGCCTGCCTGCTTGCCGTAGGCGAGCAAGTCTTTATTTTGCAGTATGCTGATTCTTTCTCTTATTGTTATAAGATGGGGGGAAGTATAAAGACCAACTTTTAATCCCGATTCACGCAATATATTGGCGATAAAAGAAGCAACAGAACCCTTACCATTTGTGCCGGCAATTAGAATAACGGGATAGGAAAGATGCGGGTTCCCAAAATGTTCAAGAAGTTTTTTGATATTTGAAAGACCTAATTTTATTCCATGCCCTTCTAAACCATATAGCCAAGCAAGAGACTGTTTGTAGGTCATGACTTAAACTAAAGAATAAAGTATAGGTTGTATTATTTTTTCGTAATCGGTAACTTGCCCCGTGGAATCTAAAAGATTCCCGGGACCAAAGTCCTTGAGATTGCTTAGCAATCTCTAAGGGTAAATCGTAATCCGTAATTTTAAAAATTACTATTTACCAATTACCATTTACAAAATTTAACGCACACGGGTTTCCTGCCCATTTCGTAAACAGGCGGGCGTTACCTTTTAACCTTTATCTTCTTTCATTTCTGATTTAAGATTATTTCCCCTTCTCCGGAAATTTTCCCTTCGTCTAAATCCGCAGAAAACTTTTTCAACATAATCTTATTGTCACTCCAAACAAAAGAAATATTCATATTGCTCATCAGAACCGAATACAAAACCACTTCCTGTAAAATCGCTTCAAATTCTATAGATCCGGCAGGCAAAACACCTTGGACATTAAACTGTGCTTCTGCAGGCGATTTAAGTGCAACGTAATCTTTCAAGAAAGGCAAAAAGGAAGACAATTCCTCCAACATAACACCTTTTGCTTTGACCTTTGCATCAAAAGGATATGGTGAAACCAGTTCTATAATTGCTTCCGCATCAAAAGGAGTATTCTTAAATTTACCCTTTAAAGGGCTTACCTTTAGTTGGTTATCCTTTATAATAAAGTCGCCGCTAATTTCACTAATCTCTTCATCCCATTGCTGTACATAAATCTTACCCTGCTCTATGTTGCCTTCGGCGCTTAAGAGAACTTCATCGGATAAGTCGGACTTATAAAATAAAAAAGATACATTAGCATATCCGTCTATGATTTTTATTCTTGTATCCGGAATCGGGACTTCAGATAACGCAATCTTTTCCCACTGCAAACTAAACTGCCAATTTGCAGGATTTTTCGCAGGTTGACATAACGCTAAAGTGGTGGAAAATATAATAAAACATATAAAAAGAATTATATTTTTAATGAGATTTTTCACTTTTAAAGCAAAAGACCGCCAATGTTTTGATGGCAGTCACTTGCCGGTTATGTGGTCATTAATGGTTTTTTCCCGGATCTTCGTTTAACAGGCCGGGTGCGTTTTCCTGTGTTGATGTCATTTGGATATTGACGAGACAAGCGAGTAATTTTCTTTAAAGAATTTTTGCTGATAAATTTCAATTCATTGTTCTCTACGCAAATTTCCACATTAGCCCCGGAAGAAATTTCGCCTTTTAATATCTTGTCTGCAAGTGGGTCTTCTATAAATTTCTGTATCGCTCTTCTTAAGGGCCGCGCGCCGTAGATTTTGTCGGCACCTTTTTTAATCAAGAATTCATTGACTTTAGATGTATGCTTTAAATCCAGTTTATATTCTTTTAGCCGAACCTTAACCTTTTCGAGCATTATCTCTACAATCTGTTTTAAATGGTTTTTGGAAAGCGAATGGAAAACTATAGTTTCGTCCACTCTGTTTAAAAATTCCGGCTTAAAAGCTTTTTTTAATTCATCAGTCAGTTTACTTTTCATTTGATGATAGTCCGCCGTATCGTTAGGAGAAGATTGAAAACCCAAACTCGAACCTTTTGTCAGCATATCGCTTCCTATATTTGAAGTCATTATCAAAACTACATTCCTAAAATCCACCGTATGATTCAGGCTGTCGGTCAATCTTCCGTCTTCCATTACTTGCAATAGGATATTGAACACATCCGGATGCGCCTTTTCGATTTCATCCAATAAAACAACAGAGTAGGGTTTTCTTCTTATCTTCTCAGTCAGTCCACCGCCTTCTTCATAACCGACATAACCCGGCGGCGCGCCCACAAGCCGCGAAACAGTAAATTTTTCCATAAATTCAGACATATCCAGTCTTATCAACGCATCTTCGTTTCCAAATAAAAATTCAGCCAATGCTTTGGCAAGCTCGGTTTTGCCTACGCCTGTGGGACCAAGAAACACAAATACTCCGATAGGACGCATAGGGTCTTTAAGTCCCGACCGAGAACGTCTTATAGTTTTTGCCAAAGCTACAATCGCTTCGTCTTGTCCGATTACTCTTTTATGTATTTCTTCTTCCATATTAAGCAATCTATCCTTCTCTTCTTCCTGAAGCTGTTGTATGGGAACTCCCGTCCATTTTGATACGACTTCAGCCACATCTTTAACCTCTACAGTCACTCTTCTTTTTAGCTCTATTTCTTCTTTAAGAACCCTTTCCCTGTCCCTAAGTTGCGCCGCTTTTTCAAAGTCCTGCAACCTTACCGCCTCGTTTTTATCTTTTTGAATAGAAGACAGCTTCTTTTCCAGCTCGGGATATATACTTTTCGGATTCTTTTTGAATAATTTGGTTTTTGAACAAGCTTCATCTATTACATCTATCGCCTTGTCGGGTAAAAATCTTTCGGATATATAACGTTCTGCAAAAAGAGATGCCGCCCATATAGAAGCGTCGGGAATAATAACCTTATGGTGGCTCTCATATCTTGTTTTCAACCCTTTCAATATTTCTACGGTCTCGGCAACAGACGGAGGTTGAACTATAATCTGCTGAAACCTTCTCTCTAATGCGGGGTCTTTTTCTATGTATTTCCTGTATTCGTTAGGCGTTGTGGCGCCAATACACTGCATTTCTCCTCCCGCAAGAGCAGGCTTTAATATATTAGACGCATCAATAGCGCCTTCTGCGGCGCCTGCGCCCACCAAAGTATGTATTTCGTCGATAAATATAATTATATTGCTGTTCTGTCTTATTTCATTAAGGACCGCCTTTATTCTTTCTTCGAACTGTCCCCGATATTTCGTTCCCGCCACCATTAAAGCCAAATCAAGAGCAAAAATCTTTTTAAACATTAAAACTTCAGGCACATTTTTTTGAACAATTGCCTGCGCCAACCCTTCTACGATTGCCGTTTTACCTACTCCCGCATCTCCTATAAGTACGGGATTATTCTTTTTTCTTCTGCATAAAATTTGTAAAATTCTTTCTATTTCTTTCTTCCTGCCGATAATAGGGTCTAATTTGTTTTCTCTTGCCAGTTGTGTAATGTCCCTGCCAAAAACATCTAAAGCAGAGGTCTTAGATTTTTTCTGCTGTTGATATGAATTGTTTTTATTAAAAGAATCACCCTTTGCCGATGCTTGTCCGCCGCCAAAAGGCAATTTCGGATCTTGAGCAGTAGTAGCAGAAGAGATAAATCCACCTTGAATTTGAACGATTTCTTCTCTTGTTTTTTCTATGCTTATACCTAAATCTCCAAGAATCTGTGCGCCTATACCTTCTTTTTCCCGCAAAATGCCAAGAAGTAAATGCTCTGTACCTACATAACTATGTCCAAGATTCCTTGATTCTTCCATTGCCAATTCCAAAACTCTTCTGGCTTTTGGCGTAAAAGATATCTCTCCAAAATTAAGAACATTGGGTCCTTTACCCGTTATCTCCTCGGTCGCTTCTTTAATTAAATCTGATTGCAGATTCATTCTTTGTAAAACGGCACACGCAACGCCTGAACCTTCCCTTAGGATTCCTAAAACGATATGCTCCGTGCCTACAAAGTCATGCCCCAGCCTTCGGGCTTCTTCCTTTGCCAAAGCCAAAACTTTCCTTGCTCTTTCGGTAAATCTGTTATACATTTTCCCTCACTCCGTTCGAGTAAAATCAGAACTCGTCTGTTCTCTGTCGTCTGTCTTCTGTCCTCCCCGCCTGCCAAGATTTGGCGGGCAGGTGTTTTCTACCTTCTGGTATTTCTTATAAATACGGTGTCCCGTCTGCATCTACAAACTTTTTAAAAGCCTTGCGGATTTTATTAGTGATACTGCCAACCTTGCCGTTACCTATAGTTCTGCCGTCAATTTTCACTATGGGAATTATTTCAGCCGCAGTACCGGTAAGGAAACATTCTTGCGCGCCAAACAGATTATATCTGGAAATTGTTTCTTCTTTTGCTTCAATCGACATTTTTTTTGCAATTTCCATAACAACTCCTCTTGTTATCCCGCCAAGAAGGCCCATATGAGTGGAAGGAGTTTTTAAAATATCGTCTTCAATTATAAAAATATTATCCGCAGTACATTCGGTTACAAATCCTTCTCTATTTAACATTATCGCTTCTTTAAAACCGGCATTTTTTGCTTCTATATTGGCCAATATATTGTTTAAATAATTCAGGGATTTCACCTGCGGTTCTAAATTCTGCGAACTGTTTCGCTGCGTGGGAACGGTAATTATCTCAATGCCTTCCTTGCACAGTTTCTCAGGATACAGTTTTATCTTATCTATAATAATAAATACCGTCGCATTTTTACACTTTTCGGGAGCAAGCCCCAAATCACCCTCGCCCCGAGTTACTACAACTCTAATATAACAATCCTTTTGTCCGTTTATACGCGCTGTTTTTATAATAGCTACAGTAAGTTTTTCTTTTGTAAGCGGTATATCAAGACAAATATATTTGGCAGATTTATATAATCTGTCCATATGCTCCTGCAGTTTGAATATTCTGCCGTTATATGTTCTTAATCCTTCAAAAACACCGTCTCCGTAAAGAAGACCGTGGTCATAAACGGAAACTTTTGCGTCTTTCCTTGAAACAAACTCACCGTTCAAATATATTTTCTGCTCCATTTTCACCTCTTAGTTTAAATATATTGGAAATACGATTGAAATGCATAGAAATATACTGAAATAACTTGTCCTACTACATATATCCATACATTTCCAAATATATCTACTGTATTTCTATATATCCATTCTACATTTTTATTTTTTATTATACCTCTAACAGAATTTATTTTCTATTTCGCTTATTAAATTAATCCTTCTTTCATGTCTTCCGCCTTCAAATTCAGTTGAAAGCCATGTGTCAACAATCTGAAGCGCTAGAACAAGTGAAACAGTCCTCTCGCCAATTGCAAGAACATTCGCATTATTGTGGCTTCTCGCCCACTTTGCAGTGTCATCACTCCAGCATAAAGAACATCGTATACCCTTGACTTTATTGGCAACCATAGCTTCGCCATTACCCGAACCACCAAGCACAATGCCATAATTTGTCTTTCCTTTAGCCACAGCTTCAGCCGCAGGTCTGATAAAATCCGGATAATCACATGGTTGGTCCGAATTGGTACCAAAATCAAATACTTCAATGCCCCTTTGGATCAAATGTTTCTTAATCGCTTCCTTATATTTAAAACCTGCATGGTCGCTTCCCAAAGCTATGGAAATATTTTCTTTCATTTTTATCCTCCCGAAGCACTCTTCTGATTAAATCAGAAGAGTGCGAAGTCCCCTTGGTCTGTTTTCGAAGAAAACAAAGGGGAGCATTTATAAAACTAGGGGGGATATATTTCTCTTCCCTCCTATAACCCTTTTAATATCCTTTTGCGTAATTTTACCCCCTCTGATTATTTTTGGCGAATCTGAAGTACAGTCAATAATAGTGGAGGGTCTTTGCAAAACTGTTTGCCCCCCGTCTAAAATAAGATCAATCTTTCCGTCAAAATATTGACTGACTTCATCCGCGTTTACAGCGTCTTTTCCACCCGAAATATTAGCACTTGTACAAACTAAAGGGCCATATTCCTTAAGTAAACCAAGCACCATTGGATAATCCGGAATTCTAAACCCTAATGTATCCGTCTTAAGAGAAATATCAAGTCCTACTTTCCTCTTAAGAATCACCGTTAAAGATCCCGGACAAAACGCTTCCATTAACTTATACGCAAAATCCGGAATTTTTTCAACATATAAAGCCACGCTTTGTATATCGCAAACAAGCACAGGCAAAGGTTTAGAATAATCCCTACCCTTTATTTCATATATTTTTTTTACTGCATCTTCGCTAAATAAATCCCCTGCCAAACCATATACAGTATCCGTTGGAAAAGCAATTACTCCGCCATTTTTCAAAACCATCTTTACTTTTGAAATAACATCCTCTTCCAATATTGAAGAATTTATTTTTATATATTCCATATCCTTGGTCATCCAGTTTAAAAAATAAGTTTTGTAATTGGTAACTCGTAAAGCCTGCCCGCTTCGCAAGCAGGCGGGCGTAATTCGTAGTTTCTTAAGTTGTCTTTATTGTTTAATTACTATTTACTAATTACCGATTACACTTTACGGTTCTTTAATTACTATTTACCAATTACTAATTACAATTTACGGACTGTAAATTACCATTCATTATTCTTTTTTATTCCCTCTTAAATAATCAAAAATAAAAGGATCTATATCCCCGTCCAAAACATTATCAGCATTCGTTTGTTCGGTTCCGGTACGATGGTCTTTAACAAGCGTATAAGGATAAAGCACATAACTTCGTATCTGACTGCCCCATTGGATATTCTGCTTTTCTCCGAATATTTTTTTCTGTTTCTCTTTTTCTATTTCCTGGAAATGACTATAAAGCCTCGACATCAACAATTCCATAGCAATAAATTTATTCTGATGTTGCGACTTTTCCGATTGAGCTTGAGCAACTATTTTTGTTGGAACATGAGTTATTCTTACCGCAGAATCAGTCATATTAACATGCTGTCCGCCCGGCCCCGAAGAACGAAAAGTATCTATCCTTAAATCCACATCTTTTATGTCGAGTTTAAACTCCTCATCGATTTTAGGTATAACCTCAACAGACGCAAACGAGGTATGCCTCCTGTGCGCAGCATCAAACGGAGAAACCCTAACCAACCTGTGTATACCCTTTTCACCTTTCAAATAACCGTAAGAAAATTCTTTTGAAAACCGTAAGCTTGCGTATTTTATACCCGCCTCTTCAGCCGCGGTAACATCCACCAACTCCGCCGCCATATTGTTCCGTTCCGCCCATCTTGTATACATCCGCAAAAGCATCTGCGCCCAATCGCACGATTCCGTACCACCGGCGCCCGGTTTTATCGAAAGGAAACAACCCAGCTTATCGTACTTGCCTGCTAACAAAACCTCCAACTGCCATTTCTCTATTTCCTTATCTATCCTTGCAACAGAAGACGAAACCTCATTCAAAGCTCCCTTATCATCTTCTTCTTTCGCCAATTCATAAAGAACGCCCGCATCTTCTATATCTTTATGCAACCTATCCCACTTGGCGTGTGTTTCCTTTAGAGAATCAAGCTTCCTCATAACCTTCCTTGCATTTTCAACATCCTGCCAAAATCCTTCCTTTTCAAGCTCCTTGCTTAACTTATTGATTTCTTTTGTCTTCTTTTCTAAGTCAAAGAAACCCCCGAAGGTCTTCCAATTTATTTAGGAAATCCCGTAATTTGCGTTTTATATCCTCCATAATGCACTGATTTTAACATAACGGTTACGTCTTGTAATTGGTAATTCGTAATTAGTAAATGGTAATTAACTAATCTAAAATATATTTTTTCTGTTATTAGTCATTGTTTTAATTACTATTTACTCTTTATCGTTTACGGATTACGGATAACTATCTCAGACTCTTCTCCTAAGCTGCGCCGTGAACCCTACGTGCTGTGCCCTACACTCTACGTAGTATAGGGGTTCATAGTTGCGCTTCATTTCCCAGAGGAATATAATGTAATAATAACTTTGGGATCCCCATAGTTTTACGAATGTAAAACTAGCAATGGGGACACCCAAAGAGTTGAATATAATTCATTAACGGCTTTGGGAGGGAGAAAATGAAAAATCCAAAAAATTTAGTATTATATATCATCATATGTCTGCTCGGTCTGGGAGTGGTCGCAAGCGATGTGGCATTAATCACCAAAAACAAAGCACTGCAAAATTCCGTTTCTGAAATGTCAGAGTTAACAAAAGAATACACCTCACTTGAAGCGACGTACAACAACCTGTTGAAAAAAAGTATTTCCAATCCAGGCCAGATTCAATCCGAAGAAGACGCAAAACAAACAAAACAACCCACACAAAAAGAAATGGAAGAAGTAAGAACAAATATCAGAGCAAAAACCTACTCAACCCTTGATAACCGCATAGCAGAAGCAAAAACAGAATACGAAGCAAATATATTTATCGACATGAAACAAAGATACAACAACATATTTAAATTAAGCGACCAATACCGGGTCACAGAAGGCGAAGAAAGAACCAAAATCAGAAACGCAATCGCCGAAGAATGGATTACATTGGGCGAGTTATATAGCAAATACACCGACTATCAATGGACATCACTCGCCGAAGAATTCGGCGTCACAGATACAGACACATTCCTGCAACGCGCCGAAGAAATTCAGGCCGGTTTTCGTGATAAAGAAAACACGGATAAGTAATAAGTTGTAAGTATTAAGGTCTGAATATAGTAATTAGTAACTCGCCCCGTGGAATCTACCCTCTGCAATTTGAAAAATTGCGAGGACTGAGTCCCTGAAATTTCGCAGAAATTTCTAGGGGAAAGATTCCCGGGACCAAAGTCCTTGAGATTGCTCGGCAATCTCTAAGGGTAATTCGTAAAGCGTAATTTTTAAAATTACCATTTACCGATTACTATTTACTGTTTACGAATTATTATTCTTTACTTTAAAATATATGCGAAAATTCTTCATAATACTGGGCGTATTATTCCTAATTACTCTTACTCTCATCCCCAAAATCATAGTTTATTGACAAAACAGGTGTAATAGATTACACTTATCGGTGTAATTTAAGGATGTCAAATGATTTCATTAAAATCCCAAATAACAAAAAAACTTTTAAACTATTTTTTCCTTAACCCTCAAGAAAGTCTATATGTAAACGAACTGTCAAGAAATCTTGCTCTTGATAAGCGCAATCTGGTGAAGAAAATAAAAGAATTGGAGAAAGAGAGTGTCCTAAAAAGCCAGAAAAGAGGCAACCTGAAGCTTTATCACATAAACAAAGGTTACCCCCTATACAACGAATATAAACAAATAATTCTTAAAACAATCGGGTTCGAAGAAAACTTAAAGAACACAATAAAAGATGTTAACGGTATAAAAAATGCTTATATTTACGGTTCATATGCAAAAAACACCATGGATGCTCATAGCGATATCGATTTATTAATTATAGGAAGCCACAGCATTGCCTCACTTCAGAAAAACTTAAACAAATTACAGAAAGAAATCAACAGAGAAATAAACGTTGTTAATATTGATGAGAAGGAATACAATAGAAAAATTAAAAACAAGGATCCTTTCATAACAGGAATTCTAAAAAATCAACACATTAGAATAAACCTATGAAATTTGACGATAAATATTTCAGCCAATTTAATTTTACCGAAAAACAAATCAGCAAAAATTTCCAAAACGCCACAAAAGATATTAATATTGCCAAGAAAGATAAAATCTTAGATGTAAAATTTAATTACGTATATACCGCCCTAATTAAGTCAGGCATTGCCTTATTAAGTTTCCATCAGGTAAAAGTAAAAAGTATCCCGGGTCATCATTTTAAAATAATAGAACAAATATCCCGAATTTTAAAAGATGATTCTATTATGGCAATGGGCAACCTAATGCGTTCCAAAAGAAACCTTGATTTCTATTCCGGCGGCATTGAAGTTACAGAAAAAGAATGTGTGGAATTTATAAAGTTCACAGAAAAAGTATTAGCCAAAATAAAAACTATCGTCTCAAAAGGAGATAAAAATATATGCGAAAATTCTTCATAATACTGGGCGTATTATTCCTAATCTCTCTTACCGTAACCATATTAGCAGGCAACCTCAGCTGGAAAACCATAAAAACCGCAGGCGCAACCGTTAAAAGGTCTTTTAGCCAAGTCACAAAAAATATCAGTGAAACCTATGGCAGAACCAACGAGTCCATCCAGAAAAAAATCAGAGAGACGAGAGAATACTGGCAGGAGAAAAGAAAGGAAAAATAGATCCCCCATAGTTTTCTTCAGGAAAACTAGCCATGGGGACACCCAAAGAGTTAAATTTATTTCATTAACAACTTTGAGAGGAGAATATTGGAATAAGAAGAGAGAAGAAAAATAAGTAATATCCAATGATGATAGAAAAACAAAACAACTACGCATTTATAGATAGCCAAAACTTAAACCTTGGTATTCGGGAGCAAGGTTGGAAACTTGATTTCAAGAGATTAAGAGTATACCTAAAAGATAAATACGGCGTTACGAAAGCATTCCTTTTTATTGGCTACGTTGCAGGCAATGAGTCTTTGTATACTGCTTTACAAGACAAAGGATATATTTTGATTTTCAAACCTACTCTTTATTTACCGGACGGTAGCGTAAAGGGTAACGTTGACGCAGAATTGGTTTTACACACCATGATTGAATATCCCAATTACGACAAAGCGATTATTATCTCCGGAGACGGTGATTTTCATTGTCTGGTTGAATATCTTAAAAAGCAGAATAAATTACTGAAGTTGCTTGTTCCTGATTGGAACAATTACTCTTCTCTCCTAAGAAAATTCATTTCAAATATTGCTTTTATGAATAATCTAAAGAAAAAGTTGGGATATAAAAAACCTTCTAGGAAGAAAAAACAAATAAAAAAAGAGGGGCATTAACCTTCGGACAAAACCTTAGGTGTGTCCCCTCATCGTGATTCTAGGACAATTATAGCAGGTAATTCTATCTTGTCAAGCAGCTTAAGAAAAGGGAGAGAAGAAAAATAAAATGTTTATAGAATACGATTCCGACCAACAAATAGTTTATATCAAAATAAGAGAAGGCAAAGTCGCCAAAACCATAGAATACAAAGACAAACTATTCCTTGACTTAGATGAACGCGGCAACTCTTAGGGGTTGAAATGTTAAATTTAAAAGATAGCAAATACCTGTCAGAAATCAGCAAAAAATTCGCCTCTCCCGAATTTCAAAAAGTCCATACTAAATACCTCAAACAAGTCTACGCATAACTCTTGAACTACAGTTCTAAGTCTTAAGTTGTAAGTGGTAAGTTTAAACTTTGCGCCTCTGTGCCCCTTAGTCCCCCCTGTTATATTTCCAAAGTCCCCGAGTCCTGATTTCAAAGAAATCATCGGGGAGCGAAATGTAGGGGGGATATTTTTTCAGTATTTACGATTGACAACTAAATATCATAGTGATACACTTTTTGTACAGGAGGCGCAAAAAATGAAAACTGTGCTAAAAAGAATAAATATCAGCTTACCCGAAAACCTTTACGAAAAATTAAGAATAGTTGCGCAGAAAGAATACAAATCTATTTCCGGAATTATAAGAGAATCCGTCCTTGAAAAAGTAGAAGAAGATTTTACCGCAGAAGAACTTGCCTTAATTTCCCAAGCAAGCGAAGCTTTTCATAAAGGCGAGGGTATTAACTGGAAGGATATAAAGCGTGAATAAATTTCAGGTTATCATCCAGAAACAACCCGCTAAATACTACCAAAAAGTACCCTCAAATGTTGCCAAACTACTTGAAAAAGCCTTCAGACAATTAGAAGAAAATCCTTTTTATCTGCCGGGGAAAATAAAACGTCTCAAAGGTATGGAAGGTAAATGGCGATATAATACCGATGGAATCAGAATTGTATATGAAATAAATGTTGCCGATAAAAAAGTCGGCGTCTTGGCAATTCTTCCAAGAGGTGACGTGTATAAAAAACTATAGCTGTAAGTCCACCTAACCATCATAGATGGTGGGCGAGATCTCGCCTCGTCTCACCAAAAGTGAACAAGCGGATCTTGAGTAGTAAACTTTGGGATCCCCATAGTTTTGCATTCGCTACCTGCACCCGCGGTTTGATTTTGGAAAAATCAGCGGGTGGCAATGGGGACACCCAAAGAGTAGAATATAATTCATTAACAGTTTTGGGAGAATATATCCCCCCTAGTTTTGCTTCCCAAAACTAACAGGGGGGACTCCGCACTCTTCTGATAAAACCAGAAGAGTGCTACGTAAAAATGAAAAAGAAAAAGAATTTTAGACTTTACATTACAATCGCCGTAGCAGTCTTAGCGGTAATTGCCACAGTCACCGTAGCAGTAAGAACAGTAAAAAATTCCCGTACTTCCGTCGTATCCGAACTAAAACAAAAAAACAAAGCCCTTCAGACAAAACTAACCAACCTTGAACTAATGGCTTCACAATTAGAATCGCAATCCAACCAACTAAAAACCCAACTAAAAGACCTCATAACACTACAAGAAATGGACTTAGGCAATAGGAACGATATACAACAATCCAAACAAACCCTAAGCCAGAGAGAACAAGAATACAATAAATTAACAGAAGAATATGCAATGCTTAGCGAATCCTACAACGAACTTTTACAGGAAAGCCTCAAATCCTCTGACGAGCCCGAAGACCCAAGAACGCCGAGATTTACACCCGAACAAATGGAAGAATTCAGAAACACCATGAGAGACCGAACCTATGAGGTTCTTGATAGCCGTATAACACAAGCAAAAACAGAATACGAAGTGGGTATATTCGAACAAATGCAGAGCGTATACGACAACATATTTGATATTCAGGAACAAGCAAGAAACGCCGAAGGAGAAGAACGCGAGCGTCTGCGTCAAGAAATGGGCGAACAGTGGCGCGCCTTAGGCGAACTTAATCAGGCATATAACTCATACCAATGGAAAACCCTTGCCGAAGAGTACGGTGTTAAAAATACCGATGAATTCATAAAACGCGCCCAATCAATAAACCAATCAAACACACCCTTTGGAATGGGGGGTGGGAGAACCGCTCAATAAACTAACGGTTCTGGGTTTTCGGTCATCGTAAATAATCTTTAACGCAAACCGTTTCCATCTTTTTCGCAAACCGTCTTCAGTCTTTGCGTTTGTTCACAAGGGAGAATATAATAGGGGAAATAAAAAAACTCCTCGGATTATCAATTCAGCTTTTAGGAATAAGTCATTTGAAAGGTTTTTAATAAATTAGTACAATATTGTTTCTTGGTGGCAGAAAAGGAGGGTAGAAAATGGCACAAAGGTTAAAACTTGAGAAAACATATAGAGATAATTTAGGTAAATGGGTAGCTGTAGATTCTAAACAAACAAAAGTTATGGGTGTAGGTAAAACATTAGAAGAAGCTTCGCAGAAAGCCGCAAGAAAAGGAGAAAAACATCCTATTTTCTTACAAGTTCCCTCCTCTCTTGAAAGCATCGTATTATGAAGTTCAAATACCAAAGAATACCTGTTGCATCTAACAATGCTTTCCCGAACCGCAAATCAATAATAAAGCCTCTCATTCCAATACGCCTCCGTTACCAAAAAAACTTTGTTGATATATATGCCCTTATTGATTCAGGTGCTGATGACTGTTTGTTTAATGCGGAAATAGGAGCAAAACTCGGAATAGATATAACTTCCGGAGAGGAAAATTCCTATAGAGGCATAACAGGCCAATCGACGATTGCATATTTCCACAAGATAGAAATAGAGGTCGGAGGATGGAAACATCCCTGCTATGCCGGATTTTGCTACGATACTCCTCTTAGCGCTTTAGGGCAAGACGGTTTCTTTAATCTTTTCAAAATTCAGTTTAACTACTCAAAATCAGAAATAGAAATTAAAAACAAATAGAGTAGTAGACTCTTCCCTAAACTGCTGTTATAAGTTTCTACTAATATCTAATATCTAGTATCTAGTATCTAGTATCTGGTATCCAGAATCTAGAATCTATCTTCTAGTTCCCAAATTCGGAAAAAGAGAATATAATAGGGGGAATTTAAGTAAATTCTCAAACGAGGTTTTTCGAGGGAGCCAATAGAAAAACTTGAGTAATATTTTTGTCCAGAGGTATCTTGCTGAAAAGTTATCTTTAAAAAAGATGGCGGGTAATATAACTCGCTTGTCTTCCACGTTAGCCAAATCATCAATTCAGTTAAATCCGTATCAAATACACGCCGCAATGTATGCATTTGATAGTCCGCTTCAAAGAGGTGCTATTTTAGCTGACGAGGTAGGATTAGGTAAAACGATTGAAGCTGGTATTGCCCTTTCCCAACTATGGGCAGAGGGAAAGCGGAGAATTTTAGTAATTTGTCCTGCTTCTATAAGAAAACAGTGGCAAGATGAACTTTCAAATCATTTCGGATTGAATTCCGAAGTAATAGATGGCCCTATCTTTGGGGGGAAAGTTAACTCAGGGGATAAAATACCTTTAACATACGAAGGGATTTTTATTGTTTCACTTCACTTTGCGTATAAGAAAAAAGGGCTAATTGAAAAACAGCCATGGAATTGCATCGTAATTGATGAAGCACATAGACTTAGAAATGTTTATAAAAGCAGAGACGCTTCGAAAATGGGATGGGAAATACGAAATATTATTAAGAATACCGGAAAACTTCTTCTCACTGCTACACCTCTACAAAATAATCTGATGGAATTATACGGCATAGCAAGCTTCATTGACGATAAATTATTGGGTACGTCATATAGTTTTAAAAAGCGATTTGTAGAACCCCTCACGGAAAACAATGAATTATCACAAGCTAAATTAAAAGAACTACGCCTTCTTCTTAAAGGTGATGAGAAAATTGGAGAAAATAAAGTCAACGGGATTTTGACACGAACTCTAAGGAAACAGGTCACTGATTATGTGAAGTTTACGAAAAGAAAAACTTTCACTCAGGATTTTACTCCTAATGATGAAGAGATAGAGCTATACAATAAAGTTTCAGAATATTTACAACGTCCTACTTTAGCAGCTATTCAAGCTACTCAACGAAACCTTATGGTTTTAGTATATCGAAAATTATTAGCTAGTTCATCTTTTGCTATAGCTGGGACACTAGAACACCTTATAACGTTTTTACAAAAAGAATTAGAATTGCGCGAAACATATCGATTAAATAAAAAAACACCTACGAATTTATTTAATCAATACGATGTTGAAGATGAAGGGCTAGAAGAGGAATCTGAGGAATTAGAAGTTGAAAATATTCAGGAAAAGAAAAAAGGTAAGACCAGAGTTGATGAGGCTTTATTCAGTGACGATGATATTCAGGCAGAAATTGACGAACTTAAATCTTATTATGATTTAGCAATCAAAATCAAAGAAAATTCAAAGGGCAAAGCTTTAATAAAAGCGTTGGGGAAAATATTTGAGATAGCACGAGATAAAAAGTGGCCCCAAAAGGCGGTTGTTTTTACAGAATCTAGAAGGACACAGGAATATATAAGAAAGCTCTTAGAGCGAGAGGGCATAACTTATACTATATTCAATGGTTCCAATAATTCACAAGAGGCAATACAAGCATATAGAGGATGGTGTAAAGAATTCCCTGAATCTGCAGAACAGGGCTCTCCCACAGTCAACATTCGCCAAGCATTAGTATATGATTTTCAAGTCAATAAAGCTGTTCTTATATCTACCGAAGCAGGTGCAGAGGGCCTAAACCTTCAATTTGCTAATATAGTCATTAACTACGATTTACCATGGAATCCCCAGAGGGTTGAGCAACGGGTAGGACGCTGTCACCGCTATGGCCAGAAATACGATGTCCTTGCAGTAAATTTTTTAAATACAAAAAATCGAGCTGACCAGAGAGTCTTAGAACTCCTACAATATAAATTACATCTTTTTGATGGACTCTTCGGTTCTTCTGATGAGGTGTTAGGATTGCTTGAATCGGGTGTTGATTTTGAAAAAAAGATATTAGAGATTTATCAAACCTGTAGGACTTCAGAGGAAATAGACAAAGCTTTTAATAAACTCCAAGAATCGATTCGATCGAAGATTACAGATGAAATGCAAAACGTAAGGAAGCAACTCACCGAATATTTTGATGAACCGGTCAGGGAATTATTTGAACATACAAAATTTGAGATGAATAAAAGTTTATCTGAATTTGACCAAGAGTTACTAAGGCTCTGCAGATTGTTTTATGGACCAAATAAATTATCAAGCATAAACAAAGAAGAAACGCTTTATCATTTTAAAGAAGGAACAGTTGAAAAAACATTGGCTTTCAGAGAACTGAAGGATATTGAAGTTGGGAAATATATTCGTATGAATAAAGAGAACCAGATAGCCTCTAAAGCTATGAATGAATCTTTAAAACTTAACACAACACCTATTCCTCTCAATAATTTTCAATACTCAAATTCAGGTAAAAGATATACATTAATCGAGCCACTTGTAAACAAAGAAGGTATAATCTATCTTTTTAAATTAAAGGTTATCGGTATAGAAGAAGAGGATATATTAGCCCCTATGACATTTATAAAAAAAGGAAAAAATTACGAACCAGTTTCCTTAGAAATAGCCGACGAACTCTTAACATTGGAAGCTGAAGAGCAGGCGGGAAAAATTGATGAATCGCCTTTAGAAGAAGATGCAGTATTAAATTTATGGGAAGATTGGAAAAAACAAGTATTGAGTAAATACAAACGTCGCAATGAACGTCTTTACGATAGAGAAGTTGACAGGATAAACCGGTATTACCAAGATTATAGTTTAAGAGTTGATGATAGAATTAAAAAATCAGAAGGGGAAAAAGAAGAACTCAACCGCAGACGCGATAATTCAGCAGACCTCACTGAACGCCGCGAACTGCATAAGAAAATACAGGAAATTGAACTAAGGCTTGATAGACTACGTCTTGAACAGATAAAATTAAAACAAGAAGCTAACGAATTGAAACAAAAAGATTACGAGGAATTAGAGAAAAAATTCGAATTAAAGAGCGAAGAAGAATTAATAGCTGTTACTCTATTTAAGGTTATTTAATATGACAGAGCAAAAACAACAAGAACTTAGTAGACAAAAGGCAATAGGCCAATTTTTTACTCCGCGAATAGTAGTGGAATTCATTTATGATATGCTTAAAGTCCACTTAGATAAAGGAGATAAATGGAAGAAAGGAAAAATTCCCTCTATCATAGACCCTGCATGCGGAGAGGGAGTTTTTCTTAAAGTTGCCTTAGATAAAGATATGACTAAGCCGATATATGTCTTTGGGGTAGACCTTGATGAAAAAGTTAAAGAGAAATGGATAGAAATAAACCTACTCAAGTCATTTGGCTCAAGAGCAGAGTTGGATATTCATTTTTACCATCAGAACGGGTTATTGCCATTGCCTGAAAAGGTTTTAAGATATAAAAGAGGCGGATTAAATCAATATGATTTAGTAGTAGGCAATCCACCATATGGCGGAGTAGGAATACAGGAAATAACACCACAACTACATGACGCACTATTAAAATATGAAATATGGCGTAGGTCACTAAAGCAAAATGGCAATAAACAAAATGGCAAGGTATTTCTTTTTGATGAAATGCCTGAAAATTTAACCAGAAATCAGGGGGAACGACTTAAAAAGTTCCCTATTGAGATATTGTTTATGGAGCGATTTATTCAGCTTTGTAAGCCAGAAGGGCACATTGCAATCATTATCCCAGATGGGATTTTAAGTAATTCAAATCTTCATTACGTACGAGAGTTTATTGCCCAAAAGGTTATAGTCAATGCTATAGTTTCTCTGCCAAGAGAGACCTTTAAGGACGCTGGCACATCAGCTAAGACAAGCATACTTTTTATGACTAAGCCAAAAGAGGATAAAAGAATATCGAAAGATTATAAAATTTTTCTCTCCGTAGTTAATAAATTAGAAAGTTTACCTAATGTCTCTGATTATTATAAGGAGGTTAACAAAATGAATTCCGCAAAAAACAATTTAGTGAAAGTAGTAAATGATTCTCAGGGTAACGAAATAGCAATGGTGCGAATAGATAAGACACTAAAGGACTTGAGCGAAGAAAGACCACATAGTAGATGGGACCCATATTATTGGCATCCTCGCGGAGAAAATATTTTCGAGGGAATAGTAATTGAAATAAAACCGTTAAGTGATTTCTTACCAAGAAAAAGTTTAGTATTCCCCGATCATGTTAGACAATCACTAGGAGAAAAGGTCGAAAAAAACCAAGCGATAGCTTATTTTAGGGTTACTGAATTTTTAGATACAGGTTATAACTATGCAGAACAGTATTATTGTTCAAAAAATGCATATGAGCGTCTAAAGCATACTCAATTGCAGGATGGAGATGTAATCATAGCGTATTCTGGCGCAACACTCGGCAGCACTTTGATAATAGAAAACGCACCAAAAACTTCTTGCACAGGTGACTTATATGTTGCTAGATTTAATGGCATAAATCCATATTATATTCCGGTATTCATGAAAACTTTTTTTGCTAAAGAACAGATCAATCAATTTATGCATGGGGTTGCTTCACCTAAATTGAGCACTGGTTTTTTAAAAAAAATTAAGGTACCCATAATTTCAAATCCCATTCAGTCACACATAGAGACCGAATATAAAAAAATGTCTAAGCATCACGATAAGGCTATGGAAGCGAAAGCAAAAGGTGACGAACAAGGTTATAAGAAGAATATAGAAACAGCTGAGAAAATGCTCAAAGATTTAGTTGTTAAGACCGAAGCAGTTGTCCGTGGAGAAAAAGAGGATGTTGTATGAGCCCTAAAGGTCAAAGGCCAGAAATTTCTTTTTTGGTTCAATATTGGTTACCTATTTTGGCTTCAGCTTATAATTATCCTAAACCTGAAGACCACGAACATGTAAAAATAGATGAGGTGCCTATAAAAGTTGGTTCAGGCACTAAGAAGCCAGATGTTGTATATTATTGGGATAAAGTTCCGCTTGTTTTAATTGAAGCAAAAAAGGAAGGACAGTCCGAAGAAAATGCCAAAGAGCAAGCTTTGTCATATGTAAGGAATTTTCCTACTAACAATCCCAACTATTCTAAGGATGGCAGGCGTCCGCGTTTTGTCATTACAACTGTTGCTAAAAATATAAATTTTTACATTTATCGTTTTGAAGTTGCAGGCCAAGATTTCAAAGATTGGTTGGAAAAATTAGATATAGCACTTCCATTCTCTGATGTTCTTTCTCATTATGGCTTGTCCTCAGGATATAGGCCAGCAGTCTTAACGCCTCAAGATTTTAGTAAAGAGTTTCTTAATGAACTAATGGCAATATATAAATTGAAGAAATTGATTACGAAAGATGTTATTTTTAATGTAGCTTCTCAAATACTTAGTTATTTAGAGAACCCCAAAAATTATACCAGTAGGCACCCTTATGTATCGCTGGATTCTTATAAAGATAGACAATCTCATGTCCGTCAGCTCCTTGGTCAGTATGATTTACTTGGCTCTTTGAATTCTGATAACGCCAGAGAATTCAGGCGTTTTGTCTTACGTTCGTTCCAAGGAACCAATCTTAATCAATATATGACAGAACAGTGCGTGATTGCCTTTATGGTAAATTTAGTCAATATAAAGCTAACGTGGAAGGTCTTAGATTTTGAATGTGGAAGTGGCGGTTTTTTATCTGCGGTAATTGATAAGGGAAACATCGGCTTAAATAATATCACGGGAATAGATATTGACTCTTTGCCTTACGTGATTGCAAAAACCTATTTAGCGATTTATTTTGGATGTTTTGGTAAAGACAACATTGATTCTATTCCGGTCTATTGTAGAAATGGACTTTTTTACTATGGCAACGATTGGGATTTAGTTATCGGCAATCCTTCAGGAAGTAACAAGTACCCTAATGAAGAAAGAAAAGATATTGACAAAGTATTAGCAAATTTAGAAACAGATTTAGATTTAAATGGAAGGTCAGACAGTTTCTCAGAATATAATTTTTCAATTCAACAAGCAATACGCTCTGCCAAAGTGGGCGGTAGAATCTGTCTTATACTTCCCGAAGGGTTCTTCTCTAACTCGCAAGATGAAATTTTACGTAAATATGTGGCAAAACATTGTAAGGTTTTGGCAATTATAAGTTTGCCACGTGGGGTGTTTAAAGTAGGTACGGATGTACAGCAAGCTCAACGTGGCAGTAGAACAGCTAGTATGAAAATGTCTATTCTTTATGTAGGGAAAATTAGAGCAGTAAAAGATAAGGAAGGTCTTAATTTGTCCGACATCAACTTGGATTATCCTGTTTTCCTTGCAAGTATTAATCTTCCGGAAAGTACAAAGGGGCCTGTGTGTGAATGGCTCGATGACTATCTTGGTATTGTTTCTAAACAATGGGAATCTTGGCAGAAAAATCAGGTTTTAACTGACCCCGGAGAAATAAAATACAAAAGTTTAAAGAAAGTTATCGAAAAGAAAAAGCGCAAACGGGAAAGACAAAAACTTCTTATTGATATTGAGATGAAGGAAAAAGAACTGCCCAAGTATGAACAAAAAATCATTGCAAAAACAAAAATCAGCACAGCACTGAAGGGTATATTCGGGAAAAAGAAAAAATAAAGGAGGATGAATATGGCTAAAATGAAAGGATTTAGTTTTGGGGGTCGTTCGATTGCCAAAGTTAAGCCTAATATTGCTAATCAAGCTAAAGTATTAAATGTAATTATTCCTTTTTCAGAAGGCTTAAAGCTTAACCTAGCTCTTGATGAGTGTCTACGCAAGTTAAATAGATACAAGCTAAGCACAAAAGAAGGCAAACGTTAAAAACGGGGACACATCCCATTTAAAATGTTCTGGATACTAGTGGAAGAGAAAATCCCCCCTGTTATATTTCTATGAAATATAACAGGGGGGACTTCGTACTCCAATGGGAGTACTACGGGAGTTAACAAAATGACACATAAAAAATTGATTTTAGCGGAAGTAGCTTTAATACTTGTAAGTGTGTTGATATTTAGAAGTTTGTGGATGTTGCTTGACAAGATACCCTTGATGAATAAAGAATCGACGCTTTGGCTGTCGTTGTTTTTTGGAGGGCTTGTAACCGTTTTCATTTTATACTATATCGCCAAACAGGACAGGAAATAGATACTCAATACTAGATTCTAGATACCAGATACTAGTAACAGATAAAAACTGAAAAAGATACCAGATTCTGGATACTGGATTCTAGTAAAAGACAATAATAAAATGAGAAAATTTATAACGAAGGTTGTTGCTCTTATAGTTGTAGTTGTTCTTGCTTTTGTAGCTTTCCACGTTATTCAATCAATTATTGAAAACAGGAGTTTGAAGAAGATTATCCAGAGGCTTACTGCTGATTCAAGGATTGCGGAGGTTATGGTGGTGGATGTTAAGTCCGACCCCGCAAAGAAGAAGACGTATACGACTATTAAGTTTGTGGAATATGATACGAATATGAAGGCGCTTCCGCCTAAATATTTTACTTTCTCGGGGAATATCATTCAGTTTCAGTCGATGGTTATAAGGTTTGATGATTTTTATGTAAAGAAGGGAGACGCTCTTAAAGGGAAAAGTGCGTATGTGTTTCTGAAAGCGTTTACTCTTAAGGATAACGGAGCTGAAGTTTTTGAGATAAATAAGATAAATGAGGTCCCTTCGGGATATGAGATTGAAGGGATAACTAAGATTTTCGAGAAAGATTTATGGCAAAAGTTCTGGAAGTATGCTCTGGAAGGGGAAGAGGCAAAGAGGGTGGGGATAAAGAATGCACAGATAGAAGCGCCCGGGATGAAGTTTATTCCGGGGCTGCTTTATACTATTTATATAGAACATGACGGTGGAATGCGTATAGATGCCAAGCCCCTGCCTGATATTTTGAAGGGGGAGAAGGTCAGTTTTTGAAAATAGGGACAGCTATCCCCCCTAGTTTTATGAAGTAAAACTAACAGGGGGGACTTCGCGATGGACGATAGATGCTGGATGCTAGATTCTGGATACAAGATACTAGATGCTAAACACTAGATACCAGATACTGGATACTATCTACCTTATATTAAGTTGTTAATTGTTCCGAACCCGTCTAATTGAAGGAAATGCTTGTTTTCTTCAATTACGCTGAATATAGTTGAAGTCGTTCTTTCTAACATACTTAGAGAATTTAAAAAGACTATACTGCAAAAGCCTTTAAAGAAGATTTGCAACTCAAAACCGTGAAAATTGGTGTTTTTTAGTGAGTTTTTCACGATTATGTTGACCCGCCACTACAAATCGGCGAGGTCAATCTCGCCAAGGCTTCAATGGCGGATTGACAAAGGTTATCTTTTATGATAACTTCCTCTTGATAAAAAATAACAATGCCAAAATATACCCTAGATTATGTAATTTATAGGGGAGCAACTTATATTGTTGAATGGTATTACACACAAGACGGGAAAATACCTGCTTATGAATATTTTCAAGATATGGAGGAAAAAGACCAAGACCGTTTTCTTTATATGGTTAAATATCTTGCAGATTCTTTGAAAGGGACAAAGCTACCCGCAACTATGTATAGGATTGAGGATAACACACAAAAAATCTATGCTTTTAAGCCGGGAGATGAAAGGCTATTTAATTTTATGTATAAAGGCGGCAAAGTAATTATTACAAATGCGTATCGGAAACATTCGCAGAAGATGGATAAACAAGATAAAGAAAAACTTAAAGTTGCTATAAAATATAAAAAAGATTATCTGAAAAGAGTAAAGGAGGGAACATATTATGGTTAATAAGAATAAAGAAAAAACTCTTTTTGAGAAGAAGATGCTCAATAAGAAATTTAGACAACGTTTTAAAAAGGAATATCCTGCATTTGAGCTTGAGGTCCAAATTCTCAATGCTTTGGAGAGAAAGGGGTGGACATATTCAAAATTGGCAGAAGTAATGGGGACAAGTAAAAGTAATATATCGCGAGATTTAGGAGCTAACGGAATTTGGTCAGCTACAATTTCAAGACTTGCCAGAATGGCAGAGGTTTTAGATGCTGATTTTGTGCCATTATTTATCCCCCGGAGCAAAGAATCAGAGGTTCTCTCTAAAATTCAAAAGATTATTGTTAAATAAAATGGATAAGAAAACGATATTGATTTTTAAGGTTTGTGCTGCTGCTTTGTGGGCAAATGAGAAAATGGGTAAGCAGGAGAGAGACTATGTCGGCAATTTGATAGAAAGATTCGCTGAAGATGAGAAAGGCAAGAATCTGTTAAGAAAACTTCAGACGCAGGATATAAATCTGAAGGTATTGGAATCCGAGATTGAGGATTTATCAAAGGATGATAAACAGTTTATCTTTGAAGAATGCTTCGGAATAATTACCAGCGATAAGGTTTTGGATATCCCTGACATTAAGTTTCTGAAGGATTTAAAAAAGGTTTGCGGAATAGAAAACAGATATTATCGTAATAGAATAAAAGAAGCACGGATTTATAAAGGGGTAAAGATAAAAAGAAATCTAAAGATATTCGTAGCTATAGGTATGGTTATTTGGATAGCTATATTGTTCCTCCCTCGTTCATTTAGCAAGAAAGATTTTAAAGAACTATTGAGAGAAAATATCAAAAAAGAATCTGTAAATATTAATGTGTTATCAGAGTGGGATATTACGGGAAGAAAAAAACTTTCTGCCGGAGAAATTTATGCAAGTATGCGCAAATCGGTTGTTACGGTTTATGTTAAGGAAGGCGATAAAAGAGTTTCTCAGGGGACGGGCTCTATTATAGGAGAAGGCGAAAACGATTATTATATTCTGACAAATAAGCATGTTATTGAAAGTAGAAAATCTAAAATTAAAGAACCGCAAAATTACGAAATTAAACTTTATACAGGCGCAAGGTTTGATGCGCGTTTAGATTTTTATTCCAGAAAAAGGGATTTGGCTTTATTAAGGGCAAGGATACCGGAAGAATATGTGGGAATAATTAAGATTTCGCCTAAAAAATATCAAAATGTAGGTGATAGAGTTTATAGTTTGGGTACTCCTATCGGGATGACTAATACGTTCACAGAAGGGATTATTTCTGCTTTACGTGATGAATACATTCAAACGGATGCTACTATCTTTTTCGGTAATAGCGGCGGACCTTTAATTAACGAGTATGCTGAGTTAATAGGCATTGTTACTCAAAGCTTTCTGTTTAAAGATTATAGTTTTGCTATCTATTCGGATAAAATAACAGACCTTTTGAAAGAAAAGGAAGAGTTTAAGGAAGAGGAGCAAAAGGAAGAAAAAGAGAAAACAAAGAGTTAAATAAAACCCGAACTCCTCATCTTGAGCATCAAACCTCTAATCCTAGATTCTGGATGCTAGATACTACCTGCCCGCTTCGCAAGCAGGCGGGGATGCTAGATACCAGATTCTAGATACCAGGAGGAATGATCCCCCCTAGTTTTATGAAGTAAAACTAACAGGGGGGACTTCGCACTCCCTACAGGAGTGCTTCGGGGCTTGACTGAAAAGGATTTATTCTTCATAATATCGGCCTTAAACTAAAAGGGGAGCAAAATGAATAAATACAAAATAGCGGTTATTCCCGGTGACGGAACGGGGACAGAGGTAATAAATGAAGGCTTGAAGGTGCTTGAAGCAACCGGTAAAAAGTTTGGTTTTGAGTACGAAACAAAAACTTTTGATTTTGGCGGTGAAAGGTATTTAAAGACCGGCAAGACACTGGATAAACAAGATATAGAGGAATTAAGGCAATATTCGGCAATTTATCTGGGCGCAATAGGTCATCCCGATGTAAAACCGGGCATATTGGAAACGGGTATTTTATTGAATTTAAGATTTTCGCTTGACCAGTATATAAATCTGCGTCCTATAAAACTTTATAACGAGGCGTTTTGTCCGTTAAAAGGTAAGAAGCCCGAAGACATTGATTTCATAGTTGTTAGGGAAAATTCAGAGGGGCTTTATAAGAGCATGGGTGAGTTCCAGAATAAAGGAACTAAGGATGAAGTAGCGACTCAGATTTCCTATAACACGAGAAAAGGTGTAGAGCGCTGTATCCGTTATGCTTTTGAGGTGACAAGAAAACGGAATAAAGGCAAAAAGCTAACTCTTTGCGGTAAAACCAATGTTTTAACTTTTGCCTGGGACTTATGGCAGAGAACTTTCAACGAAGTGGCAAAAGAATATCCCGATATTAAAACCGATTATGCTCACGTTGACGCGACAACTATGTGGTTTGTTAAAAATCCCGAATGGTTTGATGTTATCGTTACGGATAATATGTTCGGCGACATCATAACCGATTTGGGCGCTATGATTCAGGGCGGAATGGGAATTGCCGCAGGCGGAAACATCAATCCTGAAGGCATTTCTATGTTTGAGCCAATCGGCGGAAGCGCTCCGAAATATACGGGTCAAAATGTTATTAACCCGTTAGCCGCAATTTGCGCAGGCGCTATGATGTTGGAAACTTTGGGCGAAGCGGAAGCGGCAAAAGCGATTGAGAACGCGGTAATAGATATCGTCCGCAAAGAATTGAAATCATTAGGCGCGGGTAAAATGGGATATACCACATCGCAGGTAGGCGATTTGGTGGTGGCGAGGATATAATCCCCCCTAGTTTTGCAAGGCAAAACTAACAGGGGGGACTTCGCACTCCAAAAGGAGTACTACGGGTAAAGGGTAACTGGTAATTGGTAAATAGTAATTAAACAATAAAGACAACTTAAGAAATTACGAATTACGCCCGCCTGCTTGCGAAGCGGGCAGGCTTTACGAGTTACCAATTACAAGGCTTAATCAATGTGGGCTTAAAATTTATACAGTTGACTTCTCTCTGTCTGTTCTTTAATATCTTATTAACAGATGCGGAAAACAACCACTCGAAGAATCTCTCTTGCCAATAAAGAGCAAACTTTAAAGATACTTGGCAGAAACGACAAATTGTCACATCTATTAGAAAAGGAATTTGATATCGTCGTTATAGGCCGAGGCGAGGATATAGCTCTCAAGGGAAAACCTGCGCAGGTGTCTAAAGCCAAAAAGTTTATAGACAAGATATTGTCGTTATCTGAAAACAAGGAGGACATAACAGAGGACGATATTCTTTTTGCGATGCAAAAAACAAATAAAGATAAAGCAGGCAATTTGGAGGAAATTATACAAGACAGGATAGAGATTCCCACCGAAAGAAAACATATCGTTCCCAAAAATCCCGCCCAGAAGAGATATATCGAATCTATAAAGGAAAACGAAATTGTTTTCTCAATAGGCCCCGCGGGAACGGGGAAAACATATCTTGCAATGGCTATGGCGGTGCATTATTTGGCAAATAATAGAACCGGCAGAGTGATTTTGGTGCGTCCTGCCGTTGAGGCGGGAGAGAAATTGGGGTTTCTGCCAGGAGACCTGCAGGAAAAAATCAATCCGTATCTTCGTCCGCTTTATGATGCTTTATATGAAATGTTGGAAACGGAGAAATTGCATCAATACTTGCAAAGAAATATAATCGAGATAGCACCGCTTGCATATATGAGGGGCAGAACATTTAATGATGCTTTTATCGTGCTGGACGAAGCTCAAAATTCCACGCCCGAACAGATGAAGATGTTCTTGACGCGTTTGGGATTTGATTCTAAAGTTATAGTTACGGGAGACATTACACAGATTGATTTACCCGGAGGCACTGCTTCGGGTCTTGTAGAAGTTCAACATATCCTTAAGGGTATAAAGGGCATTGACTTTGCATATTTTACGGGAAAAGACGTTGTCAGACACAAGTTGGTGCAGGATATTATAAGAGCCTATGAAAAACAAAAAAACAAAAAAACAAGTTGATGCAAAGCTGGTCCGCCCAAAAAGCGGAATAAAAAGGAAAATTTACCTTACTATAAAGAAACGGCTTAAATATTTCAGGAAACCGCTGGAATATGTGCGTAAGGTCAACACATGCTTAATCGGCATTATTTTTTATATAGTTACGCTCGGGCTTGTTTTAAAATCCATGAACTTATTGCAGGATTTGAATGCAAACCTGCCGCAAATCGCGGGGATAGCTTTATGTGTATTCCTATTCTTATTTTTAACACTGTTTTATCTTTCCAAATATAATGCTTCGGTTATAAAGCATCCGCTTAAATTTTTGATTTTCTGTTTAATCAATTTCGGAACACTTTTAATAGCACACGGAATTTCCAAAACAACAATCTCGCAATATAGCATTCCGGCAGTTTTAACGGGGATACTTATTGCTTCATTAGTTGGAGGACGTGAAGCGCTTGCCTGTATAATAATTTTGGGAGGACTAATAGGATTTATATCAAATTTCAGAATAGACGTTGTTTTTACTTTTATAATGATGGGCGGATTAGCTGCTTTGAGTATTCCTTTTATACACAAACGCAGAGACTTATTTAAAACGGGGATTGTAGCAGGAAGCATTGGAGCAGTATTCATAATAAGTTGGGGGCTTTCACAAGGATGGACCGCCAAAAACATTGCGATACAGGGATTATACGTTATAGGAAGCGCTTTGGTTTCAGCCTTTTTAGCGTTGGAAATATTGCCCTTTTTAGAAAACCTTTTCGGGAAAATTACCGAAGCCAAGCTCCTTGAATTATCACGCTTGACTCATCCTTTATTGGTTAATTTAAGAGAAAAAGCTCCAGGCAGTTATCAGTCGTGCTTAATGGTTGCAAATTTAGCTGAAGCGGCGGCGGAAAAAATAAAAGCAAACTCGTTACTTGCAAAAGTGGGCGCTTATTACCACGACATAGGAAAAATCAAAAACCCGCCATACTTTGTGGAAAATTTAAGCTTAAACTCCAAGAGCAGGCATGAAAAAGTAAACCCTGCGCTTTCGAGTTTAATTCTTATCTCTCATGTAAAAGAAGGGGTTCAATTAGCAGAGAAATACCGCCTGCCTCAAAAAATTCGGGATATTATAAATCAACATCACGGCACAACTTTTACTTCTTTCTTTTATCAGGAAGCCTTGAAAAAAGAATCCAACGATACGGTTGATGAAGATTCTTTCCGTTATCCTGGTCCCAAACCTCAAAGCAAAGAAGCCGCAATTGTAATGTTGGCAGATACGATTGAAGCGGCTTCCCGCACACTTGAGGACCCATCGTCCGCAAGAATAAGACATTTGGTAGAAAAGTTAACAAATGAAAAACTCCTGGGAAAGCAACTTGACGAATCTCAACTTAACTTTAATGATTTGCACGTGATTCAGGAAAGTTTGATTCAATCTCTTACGGGAACTTTCCATAGCCGAATCAAATATCCGTCTTCCGAGGAAACAGACGCGGGAAAAGACACGAAAGATGAAAATGGACATTCAAATACAAGAGAATAAAAAAGCAAACAAATACCGCAATATAATACTCCAAGCCGGCGAGAAAACCCTATCGTTTATGGGTAAAGAAAAAAAATCTTTAGGCGTTCTTATAACAGATGAACACCAAATACGCCAACTTAATAAAAAGTTCCGAAATACCGATGAACCTACGGATGTGCTTGCTTTTCCTTACGGGGAAAAACGTTCGCCATATCTTGGAGACATAGCAATTTCATTGATACAAGCCAAAGAACAAGCAAAAACATATAAGGAGAAAATAGAAGATGAGCTTGCAAGACTGGTAATACACGGTGTTTTGCATCTTTTGGGAGAGACCGACTACACATCTAAGTCAAAGGAAAAGATGTGGGCTAAACAGGAAAAAATTCTCACGTCATTAAAAGAGAAAAAGTAAAAGAACAAAAATTTTTGAAGGAGTATAAAATGGAAGAAAAAGAGGGCGGAAGTATAAGAAGAGGATTAAGAAATAATTTTTTAACAGGATTTTTCATCGTTCTTCCCATAACCATTACCCTATGGATTTTATGGTTTTTTGTATCAAAGATTATCGCAGCTTCTCTAACGTTACTGCCGACAGAGACATCTTTATTCGCAAAAGCTTTCTGGTCAATAAGCATAATCCTTTTAAGTATTTTTGCAATAATTATGATAGGTGTTACCGCAAGAAATGTTTTCGGGAAAAAAATTCTAGATTTAACGGAAAAAATTCTACATAGGATTCCGGTTGTAAAATGGGTTTATGAGACAGCAAAGAAAATGTCTCACACTTTCTTCAGCCAGAGATTAAAAGTTCTTCAAAAAGTTGTTCTGTTAGAATATCCTCACGCGGGTATATATCAAGTAGGATTTGTAACATCGACTATAAAAAATGGGATTGTCGGTAAGAGTGAAGAACCGCATGTAAGTGTTTTTCTGCCAACAGCCCCAAATCCAACAAGCGGATTTTTGCTGATGTTGCCGGAAGCAGATGTCATGCCCCTTGATATATCGGTAGAAGACGCAATGAGGTTCGTTATTTCTGTAGGGGCAATTCTTCCAAATTCAAAAATCATAAAAAGTGAATAAAATACCATTCCAAATTCAAGATTCACCCCTAGAAATTCAGAGAATTTCAGGGACTAAGTCCTCGAAATCTTTCCAAGATTCCAGAGGGAGATTTAAGATTCTAAGAATTTTTAATCTTAAATTTGCAATCTTTAATAAAGTGCTTTTATGCCTTTGTTTCTTTGTGCCTCTGTGCCTATCGCCAATTTTTGCCCAATCCGTGACCAAAGGATTCAGAGCAAAAAAAATGGATGGAGAAATTATTAAATGGGAGCTTGAGGCGGATTCTGCGCAATTTGATGAAAATGCAAAAACGCTTAAAGGAGTAAAAGTAAAATTTTACCCCCAAGACAAAGACCCGTTTACAATAAAAGCAGATGACGGAGTAGTGAAAGAAAACGTTTTAGTAGAGAATTTGACTGTTGGCGAGGCAGAAAAGAAGGATGAAATCTATTTAAAAAATAACGTCCAAATAATAGGCTATTTAAATTCAAACATAAAATGCGACAGTCTATCGTGGGACTCTATATCCGAAACTATGCATACGCAGGACAAAGTAGAAATAGAAGCAGAAAAATGGAATATTAACGGGGAAGGGATAGAATTCTCACCATCCGGAGATATAATGACTATTAATAAAGATGTTACAATGCAAATCAATTAAACAATGAGAAAAAACTATCATTTAAATAAGGTAATTCCTCTGAGACGGTTAGGATTTTACTTACTCGTAACCAAGAAGCAGGCTGGTTTCTTTGCGGGGTTAATATTTGTTTCTTTCTTTATTTTAAGCGCTATACCAATAACATTTGGCGAAGAGGTTTCTAAAATAAATGACGAGAGTTTATATAAACGCCAGATTACGGCAGATTCCTTAAGATGGGAATACGAAGCAAAAACAGCCATATTTACCGGCAACGCAACCATGATATCCAAAGAAGGCAATATTACTGCGGATAAAATGACTATATTTTTTGATGAAAAAGACGAAGTAGAAAAGATAACAGCCGAAGGAAATGCCGACCTGATAAGAGAAAAACAGAAATGTGGCGCAGAGATAATAGAAATATATCCCGACAAAGACTTAATACTTTTAGAAAAATCCGCCTGGATTTCTTCCGATAAGGCGATGTTTAGGGGAGAAGAAATTAGTTTTGATACGGGAAAAGAAATTATTAATATAACAAAAGGGGTTAAAGGAGAAATACAGACCGAAAGCGAAGAAGAACCAATAAATGAAAACATGGTGGAAATACAATAGATATACATGATATACGTGGAAATACGGTGGATATACATAGAGATACAATAGATATACGTAGTAACAATTTATTTCAACATATTTCTATCTATTTCAATTCGTTTCTATTTAACATTCAATTCTTAATAAAAGGGATAATATGCAATTTGAAGGCAGAAATTTAGTTAAATCTTTAGGCAGAAAACCAATAGTCAAGGACATATCTCTAAAAGTAAGCAAAGGCGAAATTGTCGGTCTACTAGGTCCCAATGGCGCCGGCAAGACAACTACTTTTAGATTGATGGTGGGATTATACAAACCTGATAAGGGTGATATATATTTAGGCGGTCATAATATTTCAAACCTGCCTTTATATTTAAGAGCAAGAAAAGGGTTAGGATACCTGCCGCAAGACAGTTCCATTTTTAGGAAAATGACTGTGGAAGAAAATTTTAATGCAATACTTGAATTCCTACCCATAAGTAAAGAAGACAAACAAAAAAAAATGGAATCAACACTGGAAGAAATGGGGCTTACGATAATAAAAGACAGTTTATCTTACTTTCTTTCCGGAGGTGAGAGAAGAAAAGTAGAAATAGGAAGAATTCTTCTATTATCACCCTATTTTTTGCTACTTGACGAACCGTTTACAGGAATCGACCCGCTTGGGATTCAAGATATACAAAATATTCTTAATTCATTAAAAGAGAAAGGCATCGGCATACTTATTACAGACCACAACGTAAAAGACACTTTAAAAATTACCGACCGAGCATATCTCATTTCTTCGGGCAAAATAACCTGCGAAGGGACCCCGAAAGAATTACTCAATAACCCAACCGCCCGCAAACTCTATTTTGGAGAAAGTTTCAATATGTAAGATGTCTAATCAACCATCTGTTGTAGAAATAATTTCTCTATTAGAACGTCCATTCAAGCTTGAACAGAAATATAATTTCAATAATCATTCCTGCAGTCCTTCGTTTAGTCATTACCTAAATCATTGGTTGGAAAAAGTGTTGGAGTTACCACAACCAGCCTGTTCATCAAAAAGATTAAAAAGTTTAAAAACTATTTTCAAAGATTATGCTTCGCAGAACATAGACAAACGGGAGAAAATATTCCAGAAAGGGAAAAAGTTATTAAACGAATCAAAATCATTAATTTTTTTGGAAAGAGTTATTCAGTATGTAAAAGGCGTAGGGCCCAAAAGAGCTTCTTATCTTAAGAATTTAGAAATTGTTAAGGTTAGAGATTTATTGACGCATTTTCCTCTTCGTTATGAAGACCGCTCGAAATTTACTCCCATTTCAAAGGTAAATTTTGGAGATTATGTAACCGTAAAAGGAGAAATTAGAGTAAGAGACGATGTATTTACTGCCAGGAGAAAGCGCATAACAAAAGCTATTGTTGATGACGGAACTGACAGGATTGTCTGCGTATGGTTTAACCAACCATACATGAAAAAACTTCTGCCCATAGACAAAGAGATTATTTTATCGGGCAAAGTAACGGGGTTTGGCGAGAAACAAATAGTTCATCCTGTATTTGAATTAGTAGAAAAAAACGATCCCGTTCATACGGGCAGAATTGTTCCTATTTATCCTCTTACCGGCAAAATAGGCATGCGTTATTTAAGAACTTTAGTAGATACAATTTTAAAAGAATCAGATGGTTTTCTTTATGAGTATTTGCCCGACAACCTGATAAATTCAAAAGAATTGATGAGTTTTGAAAAAGCCACAAAAAACATTCATTTTCCCGAAAGCATAGAAGATAAAGAAACAGCCAGAACAAGGTTTATATATGAAGAATTTTTATTTCTACAGTTGGGCCTTGTGTTTATGAGAAATATGAAGAAGGAAAATAAAAAAACAACATTTAAGAGCGAAGGCGAATTGCTCGAAAAATTAGAAGAAATCCTGCCGTTTTCCTTAACAAACTCGCAGAAAAAAGTATTGAATAAAATCAAAGATGATATGACTTCGACTACTCGCATGATGAGATTATTGCACGGCGAAGTCGGTGCAGGGAAAACGGTAATTGCCCTTGGGGCAATTATTCTTGCAAAAGATAACGGTTATCAATCAGCAATAATGGCTCCTACGGCGGTTTTAGCCGAACAGCATTATATTACACTGCAAAAATTCGCGTTATCTTTGGGAATGGAAATAGAGTTTATTGTTTCAGGGCAAAAACAAAAAGAACGAAGAGAAATTCTTAAAAAACTAAAAGACGGCAAAATAGATGTCTTAATCGGGACACACGCTCTTTTGCAGGAAAATGTCGAATTTAAAAATTTGGGGCTTGCGGTCATAGACGAAGAGCATAAATTCGGCGTTTTGCAAAGAACGCATTTTATGGATATTTTTAGCCATAAACCCGAGATATTGGTAATGAGCGCGACTCCTATTCCCCGCTCATTGGCTTTGGCGTTATACGGAGATATGGACATATCTACGCTTAACGAATTGCCTGCAGGCAGGGCTCAAACTTCAACTTTTTGGATAGACGAAAAAGACAAAGACAAAGTTTATGATTTTATAAAAGAAGAATTGGATAAAGGACGACAAGTTTTTATAGTTACTCCTCTCATTGAAGAATCGGAAAAATTAGAAGTGGATTCCGCTACTGAAATTTTTGAATTTCTAAAAGAAAACGTTTTCTCATCATATAAACTTGCGCTTTTACACGGCAGGATAAAAAAAGAAGAGCAACAAAAAATAATGAAAGCTTTCCGCAATAAAAAAACTGATATCCTTGTGGCAACATCTTTAATAGAAGTTGGAATAGACATACCATCAGCAACCGTAATGGTTGTCCTTAACGCCGAGAGATTTGGATTGGCGCAACTTCATCAATTGCGCGGCAGAATAGGACGAGGCGAACACAAGTCTTATTGCATTCTGGTATCTAATCCAAAAACAGAAGAAGGTAAAAAACGTCTAAAAGCAATGACTTCCACCTCGGACGGTTTTAAAATTGCGGAGGAAGACCTTGAAATACGCGGCCCCGGCGAACTTCTCGGCACAAAACAACATGGTTTCCCTGAAATAAAACTGGGCAATATCATAAAAGATTTAGAACTGCTTGAGCAAGCAAAACAAGATGCTGAGGCTTTATTAAAAGAAAGTCCCGCGCTTGAGAATTACGATATGCTAAAAGATATTTTATTCAATAAATTTCCGTATATAGAAAAATTATTGATAAAACGAAAATATTAAAATCACAATAAAGATAACAGTTCTTTTTTGAACTGCTGAGGATTCTTAAAAAGAATTGCATTTATTCCCACATCTTTCCCAGAGAGAATATTTTCTTCTTTGTCATCTATAAAAACTGCTTCCTGCGGTTTTATTTTTAATCTATCCAAAGTTATCTCATAAATCTTTTTATCGGGTTTAATAACCCCTTCCACGCAAGAGAAAACCGTCAAATCAAAAAAACTATAATTTTTTTCACGGAAAAAATTCACCATAGGCATTTCTGTATTTGATAAAAGCGCAATTTTATATCCTTTATCTTTTAGAGAAGATACTATTGAAAAGACCTCTTTCTTTTCCGAATACACAGCCCTGAACGCTTCTGTTAAGAGAGAGGAAACGGACGGGACCGCAACATTTAGGTAAGAGCATACGTTTTTCCAAAATGCGTTCTCGGTAACTTTGCCCTTTGCAAAATCTTCGTAGAATTTGGAAGTAGTTTCTATGAAAGTTTTTTTAGGCACTTTCAAATATTGGGAACAATACGTCATAAATCCGGCAACGGGATTGTCTATCAACACACCGCCCCAATCTAATATAATCGCTTTAATCATAAAATTAATTTGGGCTAAAACAGTTTCTTTTTGTAGGTAAAATTATTTGGCTATTCCTTACGGGGTAAATATTTTTTCAAAAACTTGACCGATTTCTTCAACGAGTAAGAACTTAATATTCTTCTTAACATAAGCAGGAATTCCTATTAAATCTTTTTCGTTTTCTTTGGGAAGAATTATCGTCTTAATACCGTCACGATAGGCTGCTAAAACTTTGCCTTTAATGCCTCCCACAGGAAGAACCTTGCCTCTTAGGGTAATTTCTCCTGTCATAGCTATTTTTTTTCTAACAGGCTTTTTAGCCAATGCCGAAGCCATAGCAACTGTCATGGCAACTCCCGCAGAAGGACCATCTTTGGGAATCGCGCCTTCGGGAACATGAATATGAATATCAATATCTTTATAGAAATCTTTCTTGAGTTTTAATTTCTCTTTATGATGAGAACGAATATACGACAAAGCCGCTTGAGCCGATTCCTGCATTACTTCTCCTAATTGTCCTGTTAGGACAAGTTTTCCCTTGCCTTCCATAACAGTTGCTTCAACCAGAAGAATTTCCCCTCCGGTCTCGCTTACGGCAAGCCCGATAGAAATCCCTACTTCATCTTTTTCTTCCGCTATCAGATGATGATATCTCGGAGGTAATAGGAGTTCTTCTACCATTTTTTCAGTAACAAGAAATTTTATTTTTCCGTTTTTTTTCTTTGTATTAGAATATTTCTTTTCCACTTTTCTTCGCGCCATTTTCCTGAAAACAGCAGAAAGTTCCCGCTCTAGGCTTCTTACTCCTGCTTCGCGGGTATAATATCTTATTATTTTATGGAGCGCTTCATTGGAAATGGATATTTCTCCCTTTTTGAAACCGTGCGATTTTTGTAATTTCGATATTAAAAACTTAAGCGCGATTTGTTTTTTTTCTTCTTCCGAATATCCGTCGAACTCAATAATTTCCATGCGATCTAAAAGTGAGTGAGGTATGGCGTATGGAGTATTTGCAGTAGTTATAAACATAACCTTCGAAAGGTCAAAATCAACATCTAGGTAGTGGTCATTAAATTGAGTGTTTTGTTCGGGGTCAAGCACTTCAAGTAGTGCCGCAGACGGATCGCCTCGAAAATCCATACTCATTTTATCGATTTCGTCTAATAGAAAAATCGGGTTTTTGCTTCCGGCTTTATGCATGGATTGAATTATTTTACCGGGCAAGGCGCCTATATATGTTCTTCTGTGGCCTCTTATTTCGGCTTCGTCTCTTACTCCGCCCAATGAAATGCGGATAAATTTCCTGCCTAAAGCCCTTGCAATGGACTTTGCGATAGATGTTTTACCAACTCCCGGCGGTCCCGCAAAACACAAAATAGGACCCTTTGGATTGCCAACAAGTTTTCTAACCGCCAAATATTCCAAAATTCTTTCTTTTACCTTTTCCAGACCATAATGGTCTTCGTTTAGAATTTTCTCAGACCACTTTATATCAAGCTTGTCCTTTGTTTCTTTACTCCACGGCATATTGATTAACCATTCAACATAATTTCTTATGACTGTAGCCTCAGGAGAAATGCTCATCATCTTGGAAAGTTTTGCAACCTCTGCCGAAGCTCTTTTTTCCACTTCTTTGGGCATACCGCTTTTGCGAATTTTTTCTTTTAAAGAAGAAATGTCGGGGTCTTCTTCTCCTCCCAACTCTTTCTGAATCGCTTTCATTTGCTCCTGCAGATAGAATTCTTTCTGTGTTTTACGTATCTTCTCTTTAACTTTTCCGTGTATTTTTTCTTCAACTTTTATAACTTCAATTTCAGTTTTCAACAGTTCAGATACTTTAGTTAACCTTATATGAGGAGAGAATATTTCAAGTAGTTGTTGTTTGGCCTGTGTTTTTAACGGAAGATAAGAAGAGACTATATCCGCAAGTTTTCCAGCCTGAGATATCTGTTGAACGGAATTTATATAATCATTACCGCCTTGCCCCGATAAAGGAGCACGTGAAGAGAACGTCTTTGTATTGAGTTTAGCGTATTGTTTGAATTCATTTTTTATCTGACTAATGAGCATTGCTTCTTTTGCGATATGCAAGGAAGAATTGTCAAAGGCAACCGAAGCAACTTCTTCCTGATAAAACGTATCCTCGTCTTCATAAGAAACTTCCACCGTCATAGACGTCCCTGCTTTCTCTTTATCGGAAAACGGAGAAAAAGATTTTATTTTTACTCTTTTTAGACCTTCTATAAGAACCTTTAAATAGCCCTCGTCCATTTTTACAGCCTGAATTATTTTCCCTAAAATTCCAACCTTATATAAATTTTGAGGCGTAATAATCTCTATCGAGGGGTTTTTTTGAGTAACAAGAACTATTGTTCTGCTTTTATTTGCCCATGCCCTATTTACTGCATTTATAGACACTTGGCGTCCGACAAGAAGCGGAGCAATCATATAAGGAAAGACAACTATATCTCTCAAAGGAAGAAGCGGAAAAACATCTAATGGGCGATTAACACCTTTTGTATGTTTAACGCTGGGCGTAATTTTGGATTTATTTTTTAAGGACAAAACACAAACCTCCTTTATAAAAGATTAAGATAGATTGTAATAACTCAAGAACAACAGGACTTGCGAACTTGCAAACAAGTTGCCTTTCTTTTTTTACTATAAAATTATTATATCCGGATATTTATGCGTTCTCTTCTCTGGAAAAATTTTCCTCTTGGATAGAACGGTCTTTCCTCGTCGCAATTCTTTGGACATAAACTTTAATAGCAGTAATGCTGTCTATTCCCATCACGTCCTTAACATATCTCGACACTAAATCCTGAAACTTAGAGGTAAGTTCGGGAAGATTGACATCTCTCTCTACCACTAATCGGACATGGATTTCAATGCCGTCTCTACCTGCAACTACTTGTGGTTTAGCATCTTTTATCTCGTGGATTTCCGTGCTTAGACTTTTGACATAACCTTCAAGCGCGTCATATGCAACTCTTACTTCTCCCAAGGGATTGCTAAACGCCACTACCGGCATTTTGTTTAAACTCTGTACAGCTATAATTATTTCCGCAATCCCTAATAGAGCAAAACTAATTCCACCAATCAGAATCTTAAAACTGTGATCTTTAACCAAAGCGTCTACTGTAATTACATCCAAGCTAAGTAAAATTAATAATACTCCCAGCGTTATAAAAACCACCGTAGCTAAAAACAACATAAACCCATTATACACTCTCATTGTAAACCTCCTTTTGGTTCTCCGACTCCCTAGAGGCCAGAGACCTTTCTTTGCCTGCTCAAAATTTTATCAAGTAATTCTGAATAATCGTCGCCTTTAATAAAAAAAGGATGCGATATTAGTTGTTTGTGAAACGGAATCGTAGTTTTAACTCCCTCTATAATAAATTCGTCTAACGCTCTTTTCATGCGGGCAATAGCTTCATTTCTGTTTCTTCCCCACACAATTAATTTTGCCAACAAAGAATCATAATACGGAGGAATAATATAGCCGTTATAAAGATGCGTGTCCACCCTAACAAAAGGACCTCCGGGCAAACGAAGTTCTGTTATCTTACCCGGGGAAGGCATGAAATCTGCATTGATATCTTCGGCATTTATTCTGCATTCTATCGCCCATCCTTTGGGCTGGGTTGAATCGGCAGAATATCCTATAAGTTCGCCCGAAGCGATGCGAACTTGTTCTTTTACTAAATCTATATTGCAAACCATTTCTGTTACGGGATGCTCTACTTGTAACCTGGTATTCATCTCCATAAAATAAAATTGTCCCGCCTTATCCATAAGAAATTCTACGGTTCCCGCATTTGTATAATTTATAGCTTTCACCGCCTCCGTCGTATATTTGAAAAGTTTCTTTCTTTCTTTGGCATTTACGACAGGAGAAGGGGACTCTTCCAATAGCTTCTGATATCTTCTTTGAATTGAGCAATCCCTTTCTCCAAGAGTAAGCACATTTCCTTTTTTGTCTGCCAGTACTTGCACCTCTATGTGGCGGGAATATGGCATAAATTTTTCAATGTAAAGACTCGCATCTCCAAACGCTACTTCTACTTCTCTTTGGCAAGCGATAAACAAAGAAACAAACTTTCCGTCATTGTAAGCTATTCTCATCCCTTTTCCACCACCGCCCTTTGCAGCTTTAATAATAACCGGATAACCAATTTTTTTAGCAAGTTTCAAGGCTTCTTCTTTATTATCAACAACATCTTCACTTCCCGGAGTCACAGGCACCCCTGCTTTTTTCATAATTTTGCGTGCCTGAACCTTGTCCCCCATCAATCTTAGCGCTTCGGCCGAGGGACCTATAAAAGTTATATTGCAAGACGAGCACACATCCGCAAAATGCGCATTCTCCGCCAAAAATCCATAACCGGGATGTATAGCTTCCACATTTGTTATCTCAGCCGCAGAAATTATCGCTGCCATATTAAGATAACTTTCCGAAGCCGCCGCAGAACCTATGCATATAGATTCATTGGCAATTTTGGTATGAAGAGAACCTTTATCGGCTTGAGAATACACGGCTACCGTGCGGATTCCCATTTCGTTCAAAGTCCTTATGACTCTTACAGCTATTTCTCCTCTGTTTGCTACAAGTACTTTTGAAAACATTTTTATTTAAAATAATCAAGATACAAGAAACAATAACCAAATTATATTTTTATTTTTCCCATATCTATTCGATATTTGGTGATTGGATATTGTTTGTATCTTGTTTCTTGATGTTTGGTTATTGACCATTTTAGTTTTATAATTGTTAACCTTTGGGCGGAAGTTCTATCAAAAACAACGGCTGGCCAAATTCCACCGGCTGACCGTTTTCCGCCAACATTTTTATAATTTTGCCTTTAACATCTGCCTTTATCTCATTCATTATCTTCATTGCTTCAATGATACACACCGTATCGTCTTCGTTGATTTCCTGCCCTATCTCTACAAAAGGCGCAGAATCGGGTGCAGGAGAAGAATAAAAAGTCCCGATCATCGGAGAAACTATTTCATGCGTCCCCTCTAGAAGTTTTGGTTCTTGCTCTTGTATTTGTGACTGTTTCTGAGTCTGTTCCAAAGGTTGAGCAGGTACAGAAATAACTTCCACGGGAACTTCCCTACGATTAGAAGTTTTTCTTTCCTTTACCTCCTTTTTCAACTTAAACCGAACCCCTTCGCTTTCCACTTCCAACTCTGCGATTTTCGCTTTCTGAAAAATCGCAATAATCTTTTTTAACTCTTTTAGGTCCATTATTTTGCCCTTTCTAAATACTCGCCAGTGCGAGTATCCACTTTGACTATATCGCCCTCTTTTACAAAAAGGGGCACTTTAATGGTAATACCTGTTTCCAGCATTGCGGGTTTGGAACCGCCTGCAGCTGTATCTCCTTTAAACCCCGGCGGTGTTTCAACTATTTTAAGCGTAACAGATACGGGCAGTTTTAAGGTTATAGGAGCTCCTCCGCTCTCAGCAATAGATATGCTGTCCCCTTCTTTAATATAAAATTTCTGGTCACCCACTGTTTTAGCCGATAAGGAGGTTTCCTTGCCTGTTTCCGTATCCATAAAATGGAATAAGCCCCCATCAGAATAAAGATAGGTAACCTTTTTGTCTTCCAATATCACCTGCTTCATCGTCTCGTCCGACCTTAAACTGGGCTCCAAAACCTGACCCGTAACAATATTTTTCATTCTAACCGCCATAGTGGCTCGGCGCTGTGCTACTTTAATATGATGGAACTCAACGATAGAAAAAATCCCGCCGTTGTAGAAAATATACATGCCTTTAGTAAATTGGTTGGGAACAACAGTTCTAGTTTCCATAATGTTTTTTAAGAAGAAGCCTGCCAACAATTTTTATACAAGCCAGTAAGCACTTCGTATCCTTTTGAAGTGACTAATACCGTATCTTCTATTCTTACTCCGTATTTATTGGGAATATAAATTCCCGGTTCAATAGTTATGACCATCCCTTCTTTCAAATTCACACTTCCGTGAGAAGAAAGAGAAGGCGCTTCGTGTATATTTAACCCCACACCATGTCCAAGTCCGTGAATAAAAAATTGCGCAACATCTTTTTCCCAAAACATCTCGCGTACTAACTTACACAAATCAGAAGTCTTAACTCCGGGCTTGACATTTTTTATTGCGGTTTCTTGAACTTTCAGGACAAGGTTATATGTCTCTTTTTTCTTCGCGTCCATTATATTTTTACCTATGGTGCGTGTCAAGTCAGAACCATACCCTTGGCAACTTGCGCCGCAGTCAATAATCACAAGCTCGCCCTCCCGCAAAAGCTCATTAGTAGAGTGTGCGTGTGGAAAAGAAGTTCTGCTCCCCGAAGCTATAATCGGATAAAACGGCAACTGTTCCGAACCTTCCTTTTTTAATCCGTATTCCAACTCATTAGCCAAATCCAACTCGCTCATCTTGCCCCATTTTATATTTTTTATAAGCGTTGTCATTGCCCTATCAATGATATTACAAGCACGGCGGATATTTTTAACTTCCTCATCATCTTTTATGATTCTTAAATTCTCAACCCAACCTTTCGTCGGTTCAAGTTTTATTCCCCTGCAGTTTTTTTTCAGTGTTTCAAAAAAGTCATAAGTTGTATGCTCAACTTCAAAAGCCGTATTCTTTACACCTGTTTTAGCAAATAATTTAAGCAGACTCTTAAGAAAGGGCTTTCTCATTTCGACAAGTTCAATCCCTTTTTCGTCCGCAATTTCAAATTTCGCCTGTTGGGTATAACGCGAATCCACCAATAAAAATGTAATATCCTTGGTTACAAGAATCACACTCTCACCTTTAAATGAAGGACATAAATAATGCACATTAACCTGTTCACGGGTCAGAAACGAATCTATCCCCTTACGTTTTAACTTTTTTATTATCTTTTTTCTGCGAAATTCGTAATTCATATATTATAAGTTTGTTTAGATTAATGCACAAAATACCACATTTTTTAACAAAAATCAACTAAAATAAGCAAAAACATGTAAAAAATGCCTATTTTTGCTTATTTTGGGGGGTTTTTTAATCGGAACAATATTCCGACTAGAGGATAAATTGCAGGACATCTTTCATCCGTCTCGCCAAAACTGGCGAACTTTTAAAAGCAATGGCGGAGGAGAGAGGATTCGAACCCCTGAGACTCTTACGAATCTAACGGTTTTCAAGACCGCCGCATTCAACCGCTCTGCCACTCCTCCAGTAATTTATCTACCAACGGTTATCGTTCAATACAATACGGTGTTTGGTTTTCCCCGAGAAATCCAAAGGATTTCCGGGACTTTGGTCCCTGAAATTGCTTCGCAATTTCTAGGGGCGAAAACCGATAACCATTAGTTTCGCTAACGTCTTTTTCATTAACAAGGTTAACGTAGTGCCCCGAGGCCGATTCGAACGGCCACTACTTCCTTCGCAGGGAAGCGCTCTATCCTACTAAGCTATCGGGGCAAATATAGTTCTAAGTAATAAGTAAAATTTGCTCCTTAGTACTAATCTATTAGCGGACTGTGTCCGCCGAAGGCGGAGAGAGAGGGATTTGAACCCCCGTTCCCTTACAGGAAATCCGATTTCGAATCGGACGCTTTCAGCCGCTCAGCCATCTCTCCCTTTAGTCCCCCCTGTTACATTTCGCTACCCGACGATTTCTTCGTAATCACCCCTCGGGTATAAGAGAAATGTAGGGGGAAAATTAATTTCAAGTTGATTTTACCGCTCATATTTTTCCAGAATAGATGACTATTGTCAATTTTACTCGCTTCGCCATAAAGTCTTTTTAAAAAAATATTTGTTATAATATTACCAAATCGGAGGAATTAAAATATGAACAATATAATCACCGACATCCGCAGGAAACTAAAACAAAACGCCGACAAAAAAACGATCAAATCAATCCAAAAATTCTTCAAAGAAAAAATCAAAGCCCACGGAGTTAAGACTCCTCTCGTAGTTAAGATAGCCAAAGAACATTTCCAACACATAAAACACAAACCTAAAAAAGACATCTTTACTCTCTGTGAAGAATTTTTAAAATCCGCATATATGGAAGAATCTTTTATCGCTTATGATTGGTCACGCTCGCTTCATAAACATTACGAACCAAAAGATTTTAAAACTTTTGAAAAATGGGTTAAGAAACACGTCACTAATTGGGCGCAGTGCGACACATTTTGCAACCATACTATAGGAACATTCATAGAAAAATATCCGCAGTTTATAAAAGAACTAAAAATATGGACAAAGTCCAAAAACAGATGGGTAAGACGCGCCTCCGCTGTAACACTTATTCTTCCCGCAAGAAAAGGAATGTTCCTGAAAGATATTTTTGAAATAGCCGACAGCTTATTAATTGACGAAGATGATATGGTCCAAAAAGGCTACGGCTGGCTCCTTAAAGTCGCAAGTCACAAACATCAAAAAGAAGTTTTTGATTATGTAATGAAAAACAAAGATGTTATGCCACGCACCGCTCTCCGCTACGCCATAGAAAAAATGCCGGAGAAGATGCGTGCTAAAGCTATGGCACGTAATTAATTGCGAAGCAATTAAAACGTGCCTACCACGTTAAAAACGAAGTTTTTTTACGTGGTGGAGAAATAAAACGCAAAGCCACGTTTGAATTGTGTAACAATTCATTACGTGATAGACTGGAAAAAATATGAAAAATGATAGATGGGAAAGAGCTCATGCTGTTGTTTTAAATAAAGTGCGGATGGACCTTTTTACAGATTTTGTCAATAAGGGGAAAAAACTTGGAATAATTGAGGAAACTGCAAATAGGAAGCTTGTAGAAAAAGAACCAAATTATCTCAATAGTATTAGCCGTTTAATAAATGCAACAACCGACTGTCCTCTCATTCTAAAACTACTCCGTATAGGGAAAGGACGAGTATCAGATATAGTTTTTGAAGATGATTCAGGGATTACTTTCCTTAGAGATAGTCAGTGGAGCGTGATTGATGGAGAAGCTTGCCGGGTTACTTCTTTTTGCCCGTTATTAAGTTCAATTAAAGGGGGGAGAGTAATAGCTCCCAAAGCAATTCCTTACGCATCTGTTACTTTAGAATGTAGGAAAACACCCAAGAAAATAACAGGATTTATTTCTCATAAAATGGATTTTCTACATTTATGGTTAGCCTTCAAAGAAAGAACAATAAAACAAAACGAAGAAGTAATAATTTTTTGGACCAAAAGGCATTATGAAAAACATGCAAAGTATCTATTCCTATCATTTGGAAGATGATACTTCGTATTATAGATTACGTTACTGGAATCTTTTCTCCATTTCTTCCAAGATTATGGGTAATGGTTTGCCCTAAAGGAGCTTTTGAATTAATGGTTGACCAGAATTACAAGCCAGAACTAAGTGGTGAAGCAAGGTGGAAAGCACAAAAGCCAATTATAGAGTGGAAACCAGAAGTTATGGAGTAAGAATGAGAAGAGTAGAACATGAATAAATCTAAACGGTTAATTTTAACAGGAAGTATATTACTATTTATTGGTTTACTGCTTGCATTTTTCTCTAACTACTACAATTTACAAGTAATGGGTAAAACCAGTTTGGGTGTTGGCATATTTGCTCCACCAGAAAATAGTGCTGAATGGAATAGAAAAGAAACACTAAGAAAAATTTCGGATATTTCTTTTTATTTTGGTATTTTTATAACAGCGGTAGGTATAGCCCTTCAAACAGCTGGCTCCCTTACCTCAAAATAACTGTTAATTAATAACCTCTACTGATTTTCCTTCTTAAAACCAGTTTTCGGCGAGGTTGACCTGCTTTTTATCTTTCTTTACCAAACAAAATTCATAAAATAAACCAATATATTAGGTAAATTTCTGCTCTTGACAACAAATAAACTATATTGTATGATTGCATACAAGAAATTGTATGAATATATACAAATAATTGTATGGAATATAGAATAGATAAACAGGGATTATTAGATAGGATTGCTGTTTGGGATAGTTTCCTAAAAAGGAAAGTCCATCTAATTGCATGCGGCGGAACTGCGCTTACGCTTTTGGGCGTCAAGCCGTCTACTAAGGATATTGACCTTATCGTGCCGAATGTATATGAACACGCTTATCTTACAAGCACTTTGAAACAGTTAGGTTACAAATCTGCTAGCGGCTGGGGATGGAAAAGAGATGATGGTTTTATATTTGATTTATTCAGAGGAAAAGCCATACATACTACGGAATTATTAGAATCGCCTTTGGAAAAAGGTAATCATATTCTTGTAAAAGAGTTTAGCAGAATTTATCTGGGAATTTTGAATTACTATGACATTATTATAAGCAAGATATTTAGAGCTGACACAATAGACATAGAAGATTGTTTGCTTTTGATAAAAAACAAAAGGAAAGATATAGACCTTAAATATTTGGAGAAACGGTTTAGAGAAACAGCATCTTTTGATATTTCGGAAGATAAAGTAAATAAAAATTTCGAGCATTTTAAAAATATGTTTAAGAAAGAAGGGTTAATCGATGGGAAATGATGAACTTTTAAAGAGAGTTGGAGCGTTGGGCTTTTCTTTGCTTGGTGTTGAAGAAAACCAGAATGCAAATTTAACTTTAGCTGATATGGTGAAGTCACAAGACCTTCGCCTTTGGGAAGGGTTTCCTGTTGTATTAGCCAATAGCACAGAAAAAGAATTATTTAATTATGATGAAGTTAATCGCAATCTCTTCAATCCTTCCGACAAATCATCTTTTGACTTGCTTATGTTAATGTCATTAGCGGTTTATAGGTGCTTTAACTTGAAATTTTTTTGGGCTGTTCAATTTTATAAATCGCTTTCACAGGATAAGAAAAATAAGTTTTCTGATTTCTTAGAAAAACTCCGGAACAACGGAAACTTCAATGTTGGCGGTCGTGAAATGTCCGCAGAACGATTAAAAACCGCATTTGAAAATTATTATTTTAGCCAATCAAAGACAACATTAAACGAATTACTTTCTGCTAAAGATGAATTAGGACTTGAGTATGCCTTGTCGCAAGTTTTTTCTCCCAAGCAGAAAGAGTTATTTTTGAAGAAACTTAGAGGAGAGAAATTAAACAAGACGGAGAAAGAATATTTCTCAAGAGTGGTCAAAAAGAAAGTTTTAGCTTTGGCTAATCCCCAATTACAAAAAGCGGCTCAAAAAGTTTCGGAATCCTTCTAACTCCTACTGATTTTCCTTCTTAAACAAATCCAAAAATCTATCTTCGTAGTGTTTGAAAAGCTCCCATTTATCTAAAAGCGCTTTTAGTTCCAACGCTTTTTTAGTGTCTTTTTTGGAAACGTCAAATAGTTTTTCTATTCTATATTTTACTTGGGGCGAGATTTCGGAACTTATGCCCAGTTCTTTTTCAAGTTTTTTAGAAGTGTCCTCTTCTTCCTCCCCTTCCATTTCGCCTTGCTCTTCATCTCCTTCTTCAACGAGTAGATTTTCTCTTATATGGTCTATAAGTTTTTTTATCTGTCTTTTTGCCTCGGCGGATGAAGCTTGCATCTGTTTCATATCGATTTTTAAATTAAACATTTTAGATAAAACATCAAGCGCGGCAAGACAGGACGGAGTATATTCTATTTGCAAAGCATAAAAAGGCAGTTCCGCAAGAAGACACGCGCCGGCAATTCCCGCTTCTTTTGCCACACCCAAAAGAAGACCATTTAATCCGCTTATATATGCCGCTTTCATAGGTTTTACTTCGTATGTTTTCAGTTTATCTATAAGTTTGGAATCTGTGGCAACACCCCAGACTTTTAATCCGTCTGTTTTTTCTTCATAGATAAGCATTCCCGCAAGAGTATATATCAATCCTACTTTAAGTTTTTTCGCGAATGCTACTATTTCCTGGGCAAGTTCATATTGTTTGGAAGATGAGGGTTGGGATTCGCCGAGAAACAGGATTATGTCGTTTTTTAATGCCGCATCCTTGTAATAATAAAATTTGTTTTGGGGAAAATATGGCGCTTGGATTATATTGTTTTTTGCGCTTATTGATGTTGGCGGCGAATAAGTAGTTGAAGGAATTTCAGCGAATTCTTTTACGGGTAATTTCTGCATAAGATATGAAACTGCTTTGAAAGCAACACCGCCCATTCCGGGCCAAGCGGCGATTAATATAGGTTTTTTCAATTTCGGTCTTGATTTTATTTTTATCATTTTTTGATTCTCGCTTGCTTCGCCGAAAGGCGAGCAACTTTAGATTTAATCGCCGCCTTTGCCACTTCTTTTGCAACTTTAGCGGAGACTTTTTTATCAAGAGGCGAAGGTATAAAATAATCTTCGCTTAATTTGTTTGCGGGCACAAGTGAAGCTATTGCATATGAAGCCGCAAGTTTCATTTCTTCGTTTATTGCGCTTGCTCTAACGGAAAAAGCGCCTTTAAAAATACCGGGAAAGCCCAATACATTGTTAATCTGATTTGGAAAATCCGACCTGCCTGTACCTATTATTCTTGCGCCTGCTTTCTTTGCTTCATCGGGCATAATTTCAGGGATAGGATTGGACATCGCGAATATTATCGGGTCTTTTTCCATTGTTTTTACCATTTGCCTGGTGACACAATTGGGCGCTGAGACACCGATGAACAAATTGCTTGAAACAAATGCATCTTTTAAGCTGCCTTTTAGGTTCTTTTTATTCGTTATTTTTGCGATTTCTTCTTTTATAAAATTCATATTGTCTTTTCGCCCCTTATAAATAATTCCGCTTCTATCGCACATTAGAATATCTTTAACTCCTGTGTTCAAAAGAAGTTTAGCTATTGTTATGCCTGCGGCACCTGTGCCGTTAATAACAGCTTTTACATGAGAAAGGTTCCTTTTTGTAAGTTTTAAAGCGTTAATTAACGCGGCTAACACCACAACTGCTGTGCCATGCTGATCATCATGAAACACGGGAATGCTAAGTATCTTTTTTAATTTTTCTTCTATTAAGAAACAACGCGGGGAAGAAATGTCTTCAAGGTTTATACCTCCAAAACTCGGCTCAAGATGTTTTATGCATTCGCATATTTCATCAACATCCTGCGTATCCAAACATATAGGGAACGCATCCACTCCCGCAAGTTCTTTAAAAAGCAGACATTTACCTTCCATAACCGGCATAGCGCCCTCGGCTCCGATATTGCCAAGTCCAAGAACCGCTGAGCCGTCGGATACAACAGCTACAAGATTACCTCTGCCTGTATAAAGATAGGATTTATCTTTATCTTTCGCAATGTCTTCTGAAGGTTTAGCAACTCCGGGTGTATATAATAAAGATAAATCTTTTTTTGTTTTAAGAGGCACTTTAGAAATTATTTCCAGCTTGCCTTTTAATTTTTTATGCAGTTTTAACGATTCTGTATATACATTTTTTTTCATTGTTATTTTCTCTTTTTTATTTAACCCCTTTAGAAGTAAGTCGCCAAAGGCGACTGCCTGCCATTATATCAGTTGGCAGGACTTCTAATGGGGTCAACGCCGGGTCTTAAATATTGCGCTTTTAAATTCAATGAAGAAAGTTTCCCAGCTTTGCTCATTTTACCACGCGCCTGAAAAGCAATGTCCGAAGCTCGTATATAATTTAAAGCTAGAGGCGCAAAAATAGCCGATTTGCCTAATTTTTTCTTTATTAGAACTTTATATCTTATGGCGGCTTCGCCGATAAATATCGTCGGTTTCCTTATTTTTTTAAGCCGCTTTTGGATATCCAAAACTGATTCTTTTTCTATTTTTTTAAACCCCCGATTAGAAACTTTATACAACGCCGAAAATACATCCTGTCCCCGAGACGATATTAAAGCGCAAATTGGGTAGGTACAATACGACAGATTAAAAGCAAGCGCATCTAATATGGATATGCCGACTACTGGAATATCCAACCCGATAGATAAACCTTTTGCAACAGACATGCCCATTCTAGTTCCGGTAAATAAACCGGGGCCTTTAGCAACAGCAATGCCTTCTATTTCTTCTTTTTTTATTCCCGTTTTACTTAACAATTCGTCAATTGACGGAACCAATATTTTGGAAAGCCGTCCGTACGAATCAAAGGTATATTCGCCGAGAATTTTTTCCTCGTTTATTAGGGCAACACTCCATATAAAAGTGGATGTCTGAATTCCTAAAATCTTAGATAAATTTTTACTTTTAGAGAAATTTTTAATTTTCATTTTAAGTTGCGAATTGTAATTTCTATTGTTCGCGATGTCAAACCCCGCTTTGATTAAAAGCTCTAGAAGAGACCATCCATCTGGCTAAAATATCCCGTATAAAATTTGATAATTATAGACCCGATGTATATCGCCACCGCAAGGTAGATTAAAATAGGCAGAATAATAATAATCCTTTTTATTATCTCATCACTTTCCGCCTCATAGTACTCTGCTATTTTGTCCAACATAGCATCAATCTGCCCGCTCTCTTCACCTGCGGACAACATTTCAATCACAAGACTAGGGAAAAATCTTACCTTTCTAAACGCTGATGTTAAACTTCCGCCTTGCTCTATGTCGGGTAAAACTTTGAAAACAGCATTTGTGATAGGGATATTGCCGCACCCTTCCGCCGCAAGGCTAACCGCCCTTACCATATTCTCTCCGGCACTGTGCAGCGCGCTTAAGTTCCACATAAAACGGGCGATAGCAAGTCTTTTTATCAACGGGCCTATGATAGGAATATAACCAAAAAAATACTGCGAAAAACTTTTCAATACATAAATTCTGTTGGAAATCTTTACTATTAATAGTATAAGAAAGAAAAAACCGTATAAGAACATTAATGCTCCCGATACTGTTTTCAAAAAAGGCATAAAACCGTCCAAGAAAAGTGTAGGAACCGCAGGAATCAAAATCGCCGCGTGAATTAAAAAAACAGGATATAGGGAACCTGTTGTCAATTTTGCCTGAATCTTGTGGTTGCGTTCAAGATTATCTCCAATTTTAAATAAGCTTGCGTCTAATTTGCCTGACTTTTCTCCTATTTTTACAATTCTTAGCTGTAGCGAAGAAAAAACATTAGGATGAACCTTCATCGCATCGGTCAGAGTTGCACCTTTTTCAATCTCTGCTGTTACGCTGCGAATTATCTTCTTTAATTGAGGATGCGAGGTGGAATTTGAAAGAGAACGCAATACCTGAAGGATGTTTACACCTGCGTGAATTAGCGTACCAAACTCGTGATAAAAATTAGATAATGTCTTTTGAGTTATCATTTTAAAGCCTATATTAAAGTATTTTAAATTATTTGCAAATGATTACTTGCAAAATAAGTTCATATTGATATAATCCCAACGCGAACTTTTCGGCGAGAAGGAATATGCGAAAAAGAATACTTACAGGCGACCGTCCTACCGGCAAACTGCATTTGGGACATTATGTCGGCAGTTTAAGAAACAGGGTCAAACTGCAGGAAGAATATGAATGTTTCTTTATAATTGCCGATTTGCATACACTCACCACAAAATCCGACCCGCAAAGTATAGGCACAGTTTCTCAAAATATAAAAGATTTAGTTCTTGACTATCTTTCAGTAGGCATAGACCCTGAAAAATCCACAATTTTTGTGCAATCCAAAATTCCGGAAATTTCAGAATTTGCGATACTTTTGTCGATGTTGGTAAGCATATCAAGATTAGAAAGAATACCGACTCTGAAAGACATGATAAAAGCTTTGAAGATAGAAAATCCTTCTTATGGTCTGTTGGGATATCCCGTTATACAAGCCGCAGATATTCTCGTCGTTAGAGCAAATCTCGTCCCCGTAGGCAAAGATCAAGAATCCCACGTGGAGCTTACAAGAGAAATTGCCAGAAGATTTAACGGTTTATATGGAGAAGTGTTCCCCGAAACGAAAGCGTTAATAGGAGACGTCGCTACATTGGTGGGAACAGACGGTAAAGCAAAAATGAGCAAATCATTGAATAATTGTATATATCTTTCCGATTCTCCTGAAACAGTAAAAACAAAAGTTATGAAAATGTATACCGACCCTACAAGAATTCATCCAACAGACCCGGGACACGTAAAAGGAAATCCCGTATTTACATATCACGATGTTTTCAATAAAAATAAAAAAGAAGTCGAGGAATTAAAAGAAAGATATAAAAAAGGTACTGTAGGGGACGTTGAAGTGAAACAAAAATTGAACAACGCCTTAAAAGAATTTTTGGCTCCGATAAGAGAAAAAAGGAATCAGTTTGAAAACAATTCGGGGCTTGTAGAAGAAATATTAAATAAAGGGGCTAAAAAAACTAAAACGGAAGCCAAAGAGACATTACGCCTTGTTAAAAAAGCAATGGGATTGGATTATTATTAGGCTTGACCCGTATAGAGATTTAATAAATCGAGTTTAAGTAGTTTAGAATATGATAGCTGTTTATCTGGTTAATGAACACTTGGAAGTTTTTTAAATCTCTAACGGGTCTTGACTTAAAGAATTCTATTTGTTAGATTCTCTAAAATTTGAAAAGAATTTTTGTAAAATTTAAATCCGTCATAAAGTTGGAGAAAAAAGGAGGGAAATAAACATGAAAGTTAAGGTCGACGAAGAACTCTGCACAGGTTGCGGATTATGTTCTGATAACTGCGCAGAAGTGTTTGAGTTAACAGATGATGTCGCACAAGTAACAACTGACGAAGTGGCCCCCGAACATGAAGACTGCGTGAAAGACGCAACAGACGATTGTCCCGTGGAAGCCATAACAATTATAGAAGAGTAGCGAAAATAAATTCGCTACTCTTTTTTTATTATATAATTTTAGGAAGAGGGGCAAAAAATGAAGAACATGGTGGAAATACGCTGGCATGGAAGAGGCGGGCAAGGAGCAAAAACAGCAGCGCTTTTATTTGCCGATTCAGCAATGAGTGCAGGTAAATTTATTCAGGCATTTCCGGAATATGGTCCGGAAAGAATGGGTGCGCCCGTTCAGTCCTTTGACCGTTTAAGTAATGAACCGATAACTCTGCACTGCGGGATAACCTCTCCGGACATTGTGGCAGTCTTAGACCCAACTCTTATGGCAACAGTTGATGTTACCGCAGGGCTTTCTGATGGTGGAGTGATAATTATAAACACCGCTTCATCGCCTGCAGAAATGAGAAAAGAAATGGGATTAAGCGGGAAAAAAATTTTTACAATAGATGCATCCGGAATATCAAAAGAAACCCTAGGTAGGGATATTCCCAATACTCCAATGTTGGGAGCTTTAGTAAAAGTAAGCGGACTTCTGGAGATAGAAAATGTACTTGAAGATACAAAGAAAAAATTAGAAAAGAAATTCAGGACAAAGCCCGAACTAATAGAAGGCAATATCCTTGCAATTAAGAGAGCATATGAGGAGGTCAAAGGTGAGTGACGAAAAAAAAGGATGGAAGGAATTGCCCATAGGAGCAATACTGGAAGCAGGAACAGCTAAAAATTATAAGACCGGCGATTGGCGGCATATTCGTCCAATATGGAATAAAGAAAAATGCATACAATGCTTGAGATGCTGGATTTATTGTCCCGATTCTTCAATTATAATCAAAGACGGGAAAGTTGATGGAATAGATTTAGACCATTGTAAAGGTTGTGGTATTTGCGCCGCCGAATGTCCGGTTAAGCCGGTGAAAGCGATAACAATGGTATCTGAGAAAGAAATTAAATAAACACAATTCAAAATTCAAGATTTAAGATTCTTAGAATTTTAAATCTGCAATTTTCAATCTTGAATAGAATTCTGAGAAAGAGGAATATATGCGAAAAAAACTTGCAATAACAGGAAATGAAGCCGTGGCTTATGCTATGAAGCAAATAAACCCCGATGTTGTAGCTGCGTATCCTATAACTCCTGCTACCGAAATTGTCCAGATATTTTCACAGTATGTCGCAGACGGAGAAGTTAATACAGAATTCGTAGCGGTTGAAAGCGAACATAGCGCTATGAGCGCAACTATCGGCGCATCCGCAGCAGGTTCAAGGGCAATGACAGCCACTTCGTCTCAAGGATTAGCGTTGATGTTTGAAATGCTATACATTGCATCGGCTCTACGCCTTCCGATTGTTATGCCTGAAGTAAACAGAAGCCTAAGCGCACCGATAAATATTCACGCTGACCATTCGGATACTATGGGAGCAAGAGACTGCGGTTGGTTACAGATTTACTGCGAAAATTCACAGGAAGCATACGATAGCCTTATTCAAGCTGTAAGAATTGCTGAAGAGAGTCTTTTGCCTATTATGGTAACGATAGACGGCTTTATTATCAGTCACGCTATGGAAGCAGTAGATACGTTTGACAATAAAGAAGTCCAGAATTTTATCGGTAAATATAAACCAGCACATCCCCTATTAGACATTAAACACCCAATCACAATCGGAGCAATAGATTTTAATGACTACTACTTTGAGCATAAACGTTCACAGATTGAAGCTATGAATAATGTAGAACCGGTTATTCTTAAAATTAATGAGGAATTTAAAAAAAGTTTCGGACGAGGTTACGGACTTTTTGAAGAATATATGATGCAAGATGCTGAAACTGCCATAGTAGTTATTGGTTCTACAGCAGGCACAGCAAAAGTTGCGGTAGACAATTTAAGAAAGCAGGGGAAGAAAGTAGGACTTTTAAGGCTTAGAGTTTTCAGACCTTTCCCGGCTGAAAAACTAAGCAAAGCATTATCCCATTTAAAAGCTGTTGCAGTATTAGACCGTTCTACCGGAATGAATGCATATGCAGGTCCCGTGTGTACAGAAGTTGCTTCTTCTCTATATACTCATTCGGACCTGCCCGCTTCGCAGCAGGCGGGTAAAAAACCTAAAATACTAAATTATATATATGGGCTTGGCGGAAGAGATATCTTTGTAGAAGATATCCAGAAGGTCTATGTGGATTTAGAGAATGTCGCAAAAGGCGAGAAAACAGAAAAGCTCATTAATTATATAGGAGTAAGAGAATAAAATGCCGAGTTTAAAAGAATTATCTAAAGAAAAAGAATCGCTTTCCGGCGGGCATAGATTATGTGCAGGATGCGGTGCCAGTATTGTTGCAAGACAAGTTCTTCTGACCGCTCCAAAACCTTTGGTCGTAACTTGTGCTACCGGTTGTCTTGAAGTTGCTACAACTATATTCCCTTATACTGCATGGGAAATGCCATGGATGCATAGTGCTTTTGAAAATGCCGCCGCAACGTGTAGTGGAATAGAGTCGGCATATCAATCCTTGAAGAAACAAGGTACTCTGCCTGTAGATGCCAATATAAATTTTATAACATTTGGTGGAGACGGCGGAACATATGATATAGGACTGCAATCTCTATCGGGCGCTATGGAAAGAGGTCATAAAATGCTTTATGTATGTTATAACAATCAGGCATACATGAATACCGGCATCCAACGCTCATCAGCCACTCCAAAAGGTGGATTTACTACAACCTCACCTGTAGGCAAAGTAAAACCCGGCAAAGAACAATCTCGTAAAGATTTAACCGAGATTATGGTTGCTCATAATATCCCTTATGTTGCCCAAGCAGTTGTAGGCGACTGGAGAGATTTAACAACAAAAGTACAAAAAGCGCTTTCAAAAGATGGTCCAAGTTTCATTAATGTCCTCACCCCTTGCCGTCTTGGTTGGGGATGCGCTCCTGAAAAAACTCTTGACATAGGAAGGTTGGCGGCAGATACATGCTTCTGGCCATTATACGAAGTGGAAGAAGGAGTATATAAGCTGACGCACAAACCTAAAGAGAAAAAACCAATAATTAAATTATTAAAACTTCAAGACAGATTCAAACATCTCTTTAAAAAAGGCAACGAAGCACTTCTTGCAGAGATACAGGAAGATATTGATAAGAAATGGAAAAAGCTGCTGTTTCTTTGCGGCGAAAAGTCAGAGTAAATTTTTTAATATATCAATTTCCACATTAGCATTATAAAAAGGATTTGAATTAAAATAAGCTCTGTTAATTGTTAATAAAGAAAATCCTTAATGAAAGATAAAAGTTTTTTAGACAGCAGGCTAAAAACCGAAGAAATAAAACATTTGGCAGAAACTGCGCGACTCTGCAGAGGCGACATTATTAAAATGACAACCCTTGCCGGCTCGGGACATCCGGGCGGTTCATTATCATCAATAGATATACTTACTACTCTTTATTCCTACGCAAAAGTTGACCCGAAAGAACCATTCCATCCCCTAAGAGACCGAATCATAATCTCGTGCGGACATATTTCTCCGGGCGTATATTCAACATTGGGAAGATTAGGATTCATAAATATCGACGATGTGATATCAGGTTTCAGAAACGAGAAAACTCTTTTTGAAGGACATGTCGTAAGAGATGTCCCCGGCATAGAGTGGTCAACCGGTAATTTAGGACAAGGACTTTCAGCAGGTTGCGGTTTTGCCATTGCATCAAGAATTAAGAAAGAGGACTGGAATGTTTTTGTGGTAATGAGCGACGGAGAACAAGCAAAAGGACAAATTGCCGAAGCAAGAAAATTTGCCAAGAAATATAATCTTACAAACCTTACCGTTATTATAGACTACAATCAACTCCAGATTTCGGGATGGATTCATGATGTAATGCCTCAGAATATAAAAGCAAATTATGAAGCCGACGGATGGAAAGTTCTGGAGACTAACGGACATGATTATAAGCAAATCTACGAAGCCCTCAGAGAAGGGGCTCACAGTAAGGACAAACTAGTTGCCATTATTGCCCGAACCACTATGGGCAAAGGTATATCGTTTATAGAAAATAAATGGGAATTTCACGGTAAAGCGTTAAACATAGAACAATATAAACAGGCTATAAAAGAATTAGGGCTTGTAGATGACTTAACTAAATACAGTAAAAGGAGAGAGAAAATTCATCCTTTGTTACTGGGAAAAAGACCGGAAGAAAAAATAGATATAGATGTAGGCACTCCATTTATATACGGACCTGAGGAAAAAACAGACAACAGAAGCGCATTCGGAAAAGCACTGGCTGATATCGGTAAACGTAATTTCCCTGCCCGCTTTGATGCGAAGCAAGCAGGCGGGAATGTGCCCGGCAAAAATCCTTTGGCTGTTTTGGATTGTGATTTGTCCACATCCGTGAAGACGGCTTCATTTGCAAATAACTGTTCCTGCAATTTTCTACAAGGAGGCGTTCAAGAGCATAATACTGCCACAGTTGCAGGAGCGCTTTCTACGGAAGGAATTGTAACCTTCTTTGCTGATTTTGGAGTATTCGGTATTGACGAGACCTATAACCAGCACCGACTAAACGATATTAATAATTCCAACCTTAAACTAATATGCACCCATTGCGGATTAGACGTTGGAGAAGACGGCAAAACACACCAGTGCATTGATTACATAGGAGCGATGAGGAATCTGTTCGGATTTAAAATTATCGTCCCTGCCGACCCCAATCAGACTGATAGAGTTGTAAGATATATAGCCAAAGAAAGAGGTAATTTTATCGTTGCTATGGGTAGGTCAAAACTCCCGATAGCTCTGGCAGAAGACTGCAGTCCATTCTTCGGGGGAAAATATGAATTCCAATACGGCAAGGCGGACATTTTAAGAGACGGAAACGATGCTTCCATAATAACCTGCGGAGCCATTTCAGAAAAAGCCATCAAAGTTTCTGATTCTCTAAAAACAAAAGGGTATTCCGTCAGAGTTGTGAATATTTCATGCCCTTCTGATATCGACAAAGACGCAATAAGACAAGCAGCTAATACGGGGCTTATCGTCACTCTCGAAGACCACCACAAAGAAACAGGATTAGGTTCTATTGTCGCGCAGGTAATAGCAGAAGAATCCCTCATCGTAAAATTTATAAAAATAGGCGTTGACCACTACGGCGAATCCGGAAAACCCGAAGAACTTTACAAGCTCTTTGGGATGGATGAAGCCGGCATCACTCAAGCCGTATTATCTAATTTAAAAAAATAGGCATCTTCAACAATTTCTAAAGTTATATTAACTTCTTCAAAAGAAAAATACTTATGGAATTAGGACTTGTTATTCCTGAATTAGAAGAATGTTACCAAAAAGGAACATTCTATAAAACAATAGAAATACTCCAAAAGGCCGAAATTCATAAAATAGAAGCGCATGCTTCATTTCTATTGAACAAAACTCACCAAAAACTTTTCCAATTAAACCAGGATTTAGAAAAAAGAAACATAACTATCTCTTCAATTCATGCTCCATTCGGCGAAGACAAAGACCTTTCAATTCCAAGTTCCATAATAAGAAAGCGTACAATAAACCAACACATTGCGGTTATGAAACAGATGGACATTATAAAAACACGAGTCCTTACAATTCATCCCGGCGGTAGGATAAAAAAAGATACTGATATCTCTTCCAGGGAAAAACTTTTCAAGAAAAGTTTAGAAATACTCCTCAAAAATGCGGAGCATCTCAATATAAAACTTGCTGTTGAAAATATGTTGCCCATGCGTCCGGGATACAGGGTTGAAACTTTAAAACAGCTCTTGGATGAATTTCCTTCACCTTTTCTGGGTATATGTTTTGATACAGGGCATGCTAATGTGGGCAAAGGAGTGCTTGAGACCTTTAACGTAATCAAGAAAAAAATGTTTGATTGCCATGTTCACGACAATGATGGAACAAAAGACATGCACCTGCAACCGCCCTACGGCAAAATTAACTGGGCAGAATTTTTCACTGCCGTAGAAAATATAGATTTCAAAAGACCTTTAATGATTGAATCGCTCCCGTGGCAAGGAAGAGAATTAAGCTGGATGTTCAAGGAAGTAAGAATGTTAAAAGATAATCAAATATTAGAAAAAGATTCTCCCAAAAAGCACTTTCTAAGATGCCGTAAATGTAACCATTTCATTTACAACGTAGAATCCGAACCCATCTGTTATTGTAATTTCTGTATACAAACCGCTCAAGTTTGAAGAACAACTACGATAAGTAATATAATTGCACGTTAAGAAGAGGAGGTAAATCAATTATGAAAGTTGCGATTGTATATTTTTCGTTAACCGGAAACACAGAAAAAGCCGCTATAGAAATAGAAAATCAGCTTGAAAAGAAAAACATACAAGTTTCCCGCATAAAGTTGGAAGGAAATTTCGGAACTTTTCTCACCAATTCATTTAAAGCTCTCTTCCGTATAAAGGCAAAAACCGAACAGCTCCAATGGGATATGAAGGAGTTCGATTTTATTATTGTGGGCAGTCCCGTCTGGGCGTTTTCTCCAACACCCCAAATCAACACATTCTTGAAAAAATGCATCGGACTGGAAGGAAAAAATGGTGCTATTTTCGTAACATACGGCAGTGGAACAGGTAAAGGCAGAGCCTTGAGAATTATGAAAAAAGAATTATTGCTAAAGGGATTAAAAGAGATTTATTCTTTTTCTTTATCTGATAAAATAATCTCCGGGGACGCGGATAAACTGAATAAAAAAGTCGAATTTATTCTTGCGTCTTCTCCTATATCCTATAAAACAAGTGAGGTGAAAAATGAGTAAAAGAACTATTCTGTTAGTGGAAGATGACGACATTATCAGACTTTTATTAAAAACTATGCTTGAAGCCATTCCTGATTATGAAGTAATAGAATCCCCCAATGGAGCAAATGCCCTTGCCCTACTTTCATCCAAGAAACCCCATATAGATGCGGCAGTATTAGACATTATGATGACTGGGCACGGCGGTTCAGTGGGCGACTATCTCAAGAAAGACCCCCAATATGATAATACGCTTATCATTTACCATACCGGTCTTAACAAAAACCAGTTCGACAATAAAATTCTTGAAGGGGCATTATATGTCAATAAGGGAAAAGAAAGTATCAACAAAATAGCAGAAATTCTAAAAGAACAACTATAGTAAACTACAAAAACCTTTGAGGAGTAAATTATGGCAAATTTTTCTTTTGATATAGTATCCGAAGTCGACCTGCAGGAAATGGACAACGCGGTAAATCAGGCAAACAAAGAACTGACCCAGCGGTTTGATTTTAAAAATAGTGTATCTTCTATCGCTTACGACCGCAAAGAGAAAAAAATCACTTTGGTCTCCGATAATGATGCAAAGTTGCGTTCTCTTACCGATATTTTAACTACCAGGATGGCAAAAAGAAACATTGCCCTTAAATCTCTAAAATTTAATAAACCGGAAGATACATTTCAGGGGCATGTTCGCCAAACAGTAGAAATATGTATGGGCATTGATAAGGAAAAAGCAAAAGAACTGATAAGAATTATAAAAGAGCTTAAGCTTAAAGTGCAAACTCAAATTGAAGGTGAAAAAATAAGAGTCAGCTCGGCGAAAAAGGATGAACTGCAAACAGTTATTGCGCATTTAAAAAAGCTTGAAGACTTTCCTATTCCGCTTATTTTTTCTAATTATCGTTAATCAAGCAAATATCTGCGTTGAATACATTTTTGAATTACTAAATGTTAGAATGGCTGGGAAATATCAAGAAACAAAACACCGGATACTAGATACTAGTAAAGACAATAAAGACGTTAAATAAACTAATGGTTATCGGTTTTCGTAAACCGAACACCGTTTTATCTTGAACGATAACCGTCAGCAGATAATCTTACGGGAGAGGTGGCCGAGTGGCTGAAGGCAGCTGCCTGCTAAGCAGTTGTGGGGGTAACTCCACCCCGGGTTCGAATCCCGGCCTCTCCGCCAAAAATTCAGAAGCTTGTTAACTAATTATGATTAAACCATATTACGAAAAATCGAATTTTAAGCTTTATAATGCAAACTGTTTGGATATTTTAAGTAAACTTCCTGCAAACTCAGTTGATATGATTTTTGCCGACCCGCCTTATTTCCTTTCTAGTGGTAGTTTTACTTGTCAAAACGGAAAAATGGTTAGCGTAAAAAAAGGAGATTGGGATTTAAGTAATGGAACAAGAAAAAATTTTGAGTTTCACCTTGAATGGACCAAAGCATGCCAGAGAGTTCTAAAACCAAGCGGATCAATCTGGGTTAGCGGAACTTACCACTCAATTTATCAATGTGGATTTGCCTTGGAAATCAATGGATTTCATTTTCTAAATGATATTGCATGGTTTAAGCCAAATGCTTCCCCAAATTTAAGTTGCCGTTTTTTCACTGCAAGCCATGAAACCCTCATTTGGGCAAGAAAGGATAAAAAAGCAAAACATACTTTCAACTATGAACAAATGAAAAATGGCAATTGGACAGAAGATCAATTGAAAAAGCCAGGGCTACAAATGCGGTCTGTTTGGTCAATCAGTACGCCTAAACCAATTGAAAAAAAGTTTGGAAAACATCCAACTCAAAAATCTTTTGATTTATTAAAAAGAATTGTTTTAGCAAGCACTAATAAAGGCGATGTAGTTTTAGATCCGTTTACTGGAAGCTCAACCGCAGGTTTAGCTGCTCATTTATTTGGAAGAAAGTTTGTCGGGATTGATAACGAGAAAAAATATCTTGATTTATCAATTAAGAGATTTGAAGAATTGGATAAAAATATGAGAAATAAACGTAATAAAAAATAACGCTATGAAAAATTTATCTTTTTACAAAACAGCGCTAAATTGCAATACAGAAGATCGAGTTTTTGATTTTCTCATTTCAAATTTAAAGCCAAGTAATACGATTTGGTCATATTTTGTTAATTGGGAAAAGGTTTTTACTAACACCAAGCAAATTGAACTTGCTTTAAATAACTTGAATTACTTAATCGGAAAAAATGATTTTGATAAAGAATTTAAATTTTTGCTAAAAGAAAATCCAAATATCGTAAAAGTTATTCCTGCTTTGGTGGTTAGAGACGGAAGTAATAAAAAAAAATTTAATATTCTTGTTGATTATCAAAATAAGAAACTTGTTTATGAGAACTACGATTTTTCTAAAAAAGATATTTCTGATGATGACATAGAAAAATATTTACGATTTGTAAAAGAAACTGGACTAAAAATTTTGATAACGGATAAGAAAATCAAAAATCTTGTTGATTACATGATTGGAGTTGAAGCTGGACTTGATAGCAATGGAAGAAAAAATCGTGGCGGTCATGCAATGGAAAATATTGTTGAAGTTTTCATCAAAGATGTTTGTGATAAAAATAATTTCAGGTATTTAAAAGAGGCTAATGCCAAAAAAATAAAAAATGAATTAGGCTATGATGTGCCAGTTGATAAATCATCTCGCCGTTATGATTTTGCAATTGATAATGGAAAAGAATTATTTATAATTGAGACAAATTTTTATGGCGGTGGAGGTTCTAAATTAAAATCTACAGCTGGAGAATATAGAAATTTATCAGATGTTCTAAATGGCAAATATAAATTTTTCTGGATTACTGACGGAATGGGTTGGAAAACAACAACAAAACCTTTGCGCGAAACTTTTAATCATAACGATTACCTTTTTAATCTTGCAATGCTTGAAAAGGGTATTTTGGAATTTTTATTGAAATAATCAAAGAAAAACTTATAACTCCATGCTTATTAAGGTAAAAGTCACCACAAACTCAAAGAAAGAAGAAGTTATTCAAAAATCCCCGGATAGTTTCCAGATAAAGGTAAAAGCAAAACCAATAGAAGGCCAAGCAAATAAAGCTGTAACTGAAGCGCTTGCTTCGTTTTTAAAACTCCCAATAAAAAAAATACGATTGGTGAGAGGTTCTAAAACAAGAAATAAATTATTCGAGGTGGAACTTCACGGGCTTACGCCCGTGACCTCGGCATCTACCCCCTCTGATTTGCTTCCCTCCAGATTTGCTACCGCAAATCTAACCGAAGGGACAGGTCGCAAATCAAAGCGACGGGGGTTATCCGCCAACACATTTGATGCGAAATCCCCTAAAACATCTCATCGTATGCGTTAACGGAGTAATGCTGATGATCCTATACAAAGGCGGATAATATGAGAACAGTAATACAGAGAGTCAAAAGCGCAAAAGTAGAAGTTAATAATAAAGAAGTCGCGAAGATAAAAGACGGGCTTTTGCTTTTATTAGGAATAGGAGCGAAGGATACTTCGAAAGATGTGGATAAATTGGTAGATAAGGTTCTAAATTTGAGGATATTTGAAGATACTGCGGAAAAAATGAATCTCTCCCTGAAAAATATAAAAGGAGAAATTTTAGTAGTTCCACAATTCACTTTATACGCTAATACAGATAGCGGAAGGCGACCTTCCTTTGAGAAAGCGAAAAATCCCAAAGAGGCAAAAGCATTATTTGAGGAGTTCTTGGGAAAATTAAAACAGCAGGGGTTTTCTCCGCAAACTGGAATATTTGGCGAGCATATGGTTATCAGTTTAGAAAACGATGGGCCTGTAACGATAATTCTTGATACGGAATAAAAAGATACCGACAACATTCGTAAATCGTAATTAGTAAATGGTAATTGGTAATTTAAAAATTACGGTTTACGATTTACGGATTACCAGTTACGAAAAAACGAGCATCGCCTGCCTCACCTTGCTCGTCAAGGCGGGCAACCCTAATCGAATAAGTATATTCCAACGGGATATTGTTTGGTTCTTAGAGTTTAGAGCAGACTTTTAAGTTTTTCGAGCGCTTCTTTTGGATTTTGGGAACGGAAAAAATAACTGCCGACCACAAGCACATTTGCTCCAGCATCTGTTATTTTACTGATTGTATCTTCATTTACACCGCCGTCAACTTTTATATCTTTGGAAAAGATACTTCTTATATTTCTTATCTTATCAATAGCGGAAGTAATTAGCGCTTGACCTCCAAAGCCCGGGTTTACGGTCATTATAAGAACTTCGTCTAATTCATCCGACAATTTTTGAGCAAAAAAAGACGTCGGCGGATTTAGGGCAAGAGAAACTTTTACTCCTTTTGTTTTTATCATGCGAATAGTTTCTTGAAGCTTATCTTCGTCCATGTCTATGGTTGTGCGAGGATAAACGCCATCCTTGGGCATAGGCGAGTTTTTGCCCGGATATTCTTCAACATGAAAAGCAATCAAGCTAGCTCCAGCATTTATAAAATCGTTTATATATTTAGACGGTTTTTCAATCATCAAATGAACATCTAGCGGTAGGGATGTTACCTTTTTTATTGATTCCACAACTACGGGGCCAAATGTAAGATTAGGGACAAAATGTCCGTCCATCACATCTAAATGTATTCTATTGGCGCCGGCATCTTCGCATTTTTTTATTTCTTCCCTTAATTTCGAAAAATCCGAAGACAGGATAGACGTTGCAAAAATTAATTCTCTTTCCATTTTCAAACGTATTATAAAGATAAAGTCGGCAGTTGACAATCAAACAGTATATTATTTATGATAAAATCTTCTAGATTAGGAGAAAATATGATTAAGAAAATAATTTATCCCGGCACTTTTGACCCGACAACTTTAGGACATTTAGACCTTATAAAAAGAGCTGTTGGTATATTTGACGCGCTTATTATTGCAGTCGCATCAAATCCTCATAAAAACCCTTTATTTTCCCTTGATGAGAGAATAAATATGTTAAAAGAAGTCACAAAGGGAATAAACAATATAGAAATAGATTCTTTCCAAGGACTTTTGATAGATTATGTAAGAGAGCAAAAATGCAATACTGTACTGCGAGGCATAAGGGCTGTTTCGGATTTTGAATATGAATTCCAGATGGTTTTATCTAATAGAAAACTGGCTAACGATATAGAGACAATATTTATGATGCCATCGGAAAACTATTTTTATCTTAGTTCAAAAATGATAAAAGAAATGGCTTCTCTAGGAGCCGATTTAAGTGGTTTTGTCCCATCCGTTGTAGAAAAGAAATTGAAAACCAAACTGCTCAAATTCCAAAAATAAATCTACTCAATTTTCATTAACGAAATTTTGTTCCTTATTTCCACTAGTATCAAGCGTCCCCGCCTGCCTATCGGTTGCGGGCAGGTAGAATCGGGTATCCAGTTTCTCGTTTTCAGTTACTTCCCCATTCCCACTCTCTGGACACGCTGAAACAATTTCCCTTCTGTCTGAATAGACGGAGCAATTATTATTTCCACCTTATGCATTTCTTTTATGTTTTTTGCTCCTAAATTGCCCATTGATGTTTGAAGCGCGCCAATAAGATTCTGCGAACCGTCATCAGTGCGGGCAGGACCAAAGATAATCTCTTCTAAAGGTCCTGTAGTTCCTACATATATGCGAGTTCCACGAGGTAGATTAGGATGAGGAGTTGCCATTCCCCAGTGGTGACCTTTTCCGGGCGATTCTTTAGCTCTTGCAAGTATCGAACCTATAATAGCCGCATCGGCTCCGCAAGCAATGGCTTTGCAAAGGTCTCCGCCGGTTCTCATTCCTCCATCAGCAATAACCGGAATATATTTTTTTGTTTTTTTATAATAAAAATCTCTTGCTGCAGCAACATCGCACATGGCGGTCACCTGTGGAACGCCTATCCCCAACACACCTCTTGTAGTGCATGCCGCGCCCGGTCCAATACCCACCAACACCGCAGAAGCTCCTGCCTGCATAAGTGATAATCCAACCTCATAAGTAACACAATTCCCAAGCATCACAGGTATTTTCATCTGGCTACAGAATTTCTGTAAATCAACGGGCTTATACTTTGTAGAAATATGTTTTACGGTGAGTACAGTAGATTGAACAACAAATATATCCGCACCGGCATCTTGGGCAATTTTGCCCAGAGTGGGAGCTTTTTGAGGAATACAAGAGACAACAGCCGGAACATTTGCCTTCTTTATTTCTTTTATTCTTTTTGCCACTAACTTCTCTTTTATCGGCTCTTCGTATATACGCTGGACCAAACGCGTGGCTTCCGCCCCGCTACTCTTAATAATTTTCTCAATAACTTTTTCGGGGTTTTCATATTTGGTCTGCACACCTTCAAGATTAAGGATTGCAATACCGCCCAATTTACCCATTGCTATGGCAAATTTCGTGTCAACTACTCCGTCCATTGCGGCTGCTATAACAGGAACGTCAAACTTGAAATCTCCAATTTGCCAATTAGTATTTACTTCTTCGGGGTTTATAGTAATAGAACCGGGAGACAAAGCAATCTCATCAAAGCCGTAACCTTGTCTTGCCTTTTTATTAACACCAATAAAATTACTCATCAAAACCTCCCTATGTTGTCAGATAACAGATATTAGATATAAGAATATTGTTCCTGTCTTCTGTGCCCCGTTTCCTGTTATCTGGTTTTACTTGCAAATAATTTAGCTTTATCCGTCTTTTCCCAGGTGAAATCTTTATCTTTTCTACCAAAATGCCCATATGCAGCGGTCTTTCTGAAAATTGGTCTGCGTAGTTTTAGATAATCGATTATTCCACTTGGGGAAAGATTAAAATTATCGCGAATTATTTTCGTTATTTTTTCATCCGAAATTTTACCTGTTCCTTTTGTATCCACCATTACGGAGACCGGTTCTCTCAAACCTATAACATACGCAAGTTGAATCATGCATTCTTGCGCCAATTTGCCCGCAACAATATTTTTAGCCAAGTATCTTGCCATATAAGCCGCAGAACGGTCAACTTTCGTCGAATCTTTGCCGGAAAAAGCTCCACCGCCGTGCGGGATATTTGCTCCGTATGTATCAACAATCAGTTTTCTACCCGTCATACCCGTATCTGATTGAGGTCCGCCGATAACAAATTTACCGGTTTCGTTTATTGAACATATTGTTTCCTTGGGGTTATAAAGCTTACCTAAGACAGGGATAATAACTTCTTTCTTTATTTTCTCCTTAGAAGCATTAGTAATTTTTTGTCCTGATTTATCTAAGATTTCTTCGGTATGTTGCGTGGCTATAACTACTCTTTTAACCGCAACAGGTTTGCCGTTTTTATATTGCACCGTGACCTGACTCTTGCCATCCGGTCCTATAAAACCAAGTATCTGCTTTTTACGCACCTCTGCTAATCTTAAAGTTAATTTGTGAGCGAGCATAATAGGTAGCGGCATTAATTCTTTGCTTTCATTGCAGGCATATCCAATCATTGCTCCCTGGTCACCGGCACCACCCTTGTCTACGCCCATCGCAATATCCGGCGATTGCATACCTATGGCATTTAATATCCCACAGTTTTCGTAATTAAAACCATATTTAGAATCCGTATAACCTATGTCTTTTAAAACTCCACGCACAAGACTATTGAGGTTCACATATCCTGTAGTCGTTATTTCTCCGCCAACTATTACAAGTCCAACAGTTATGAAGGTTTCGCAAGCAACACGTCCCATTTTGTCCTGTTTTATCACTTCATCTAAAACTGCGTCGGAAATCTGGTCGCAAACTTTGTCAGGATGCCCTTCTGTAACCGACTCGGAAGTCAGTAAAAAATCCCCTTTTTTCATATTACAACTCCTTTATTAAAAATTCTCAAGAATTTTAAATAGACTTAAATTCTTCTTTTGCCTTATTATACGAATTCATATCTCCTACATCTAACCACTTGCCTTCAAATTCATAGCCGTAGACTTTCTCTTTTGCAATCAACCATTGCATAAAATAACCCGGGGCATCTGGATTATTGCCTTCCTCGAGATAGCTTTTAACCATATGTAGCCCTTTTTTAGGGAATATATATAAACATATAGCCACCAAATTGGACAACGCTTTGATCGGTTTTTCCACAAAATCAATGATTCTTTTTTCTTTATCCAATGTCACATTGCTATATCTACACACTAAAACAGGGTCGTCTATCCTGAAAAGACCTATGCAGAATGATTTTTTTCTCTTGAAGAACTCGTAGAATTTCTCCAAATCAAAATCGAAAAGATTGTCGCTAGCAACTATTAGGATATCACTATCTATTTTCTCATTACTTAGTACCAGCTCTATATCGCGTATAGCTCCCAATTTATTATTATCATCGGTCGTGCCATCATTCAATAGTTTTATCGGTTCATGGGAGCCTTGTTTTTCCTTCCATTCTTTGAATTTAGCATTGAATTTCCCATTTCCTACTACGTAGAATTCATTAATATTAGGTACCGCTTTAATTCTTTCTAAAACATATTCCATCATTGGTTTTCCATTCACGTCAAGTAACGGTTTAGGCATCGACTGCGTAAGTGGATATAACCGAGTCCCATAACCGGCAGCAAGAATTAAAGCTTTCACTGTATTTGCTCTATTTGTTTGTTGTTATTTAGACAGACTCTTTTTTAAACTCGAAATGAATTTAATTTCTGTCGGGTCTACGTCGTTTAGAATAGCAAGATAAAAAGAAACATAGTCACCGATGTACACAAGAGAGAGAATTCGAGAAAGTAATTTGTCTCCCCTTGAATGCACTTCCAGCATTTTACTTACATTGTCTTCAATAAGAGACAAGGTAATACCTATTCTTTTGAGCATTCTTTCCGATTCCTCTTTGTCTCTTAAAAGAATCAAAGAGAATTTCCCGACTAACTCTTTACCGCCTTCCCAACCCATTATCTCATTATGGTTAAGCTCGGGGAAAAACTCGCAATAAACAGGACTCTTGCTGTTTTCGTTTATCTGCGTTTTCCATCTTATGCCCACCCCTTCCAGATAATCAGACGTAGTATAAACCAGCGGTATAGTTTGATATATTTCTTCTGCTAACTGTTTTGATATATTTTTATCCTTTGGGATGTCAATGTCTATTTCTTCCCTTAAATCTTTTAACGTCTGGATAGCTTCGGAAAACTCGCTGTCTTCAATATCGGCAAATCCTAACATTTTTATAATAAAAAGTTGGGAGAAAAAGAGATACCCCAGGGCTGTTCTTGGAGGTATCCCAACCTCCGGTACCGGGATACAAGCAAAGCCGTCCTTTTTTGCTAACTGCGCAAGCTCTCCGCCAGAACTTATGACTATTATTTTACTCTTTGCTTCCTTCGCTACTTGATAAGTGTTTAACGTTTCTTCCGTATTGCCCGAATAGCTCACACAGATAAGTAATGTATCTTTGCCAACCCAGCGAGGGAGAGTATAGCTTCTGTTTACTATTAACGGTAATTTGATTTTATCCCTTAGAAAGTTTTTCAGTAAATCTCCTCCGACACTCGAGCCGCCAAGACCGGAAACTATAATATTTTTTACATTTTTATATTCTGACGGAATGTTTATATCTTTCATCAATTCAATCATCTTCTCCCCTTGATGCGGAAATTCGTAAAGCAGTTTTCTCATTTTGGATTGATCGAATTTCTCTATTGTTTTCGTATCATCTACGTTGTTCATATTTCTCCTTCCTTGTATCTATTGTTATGATTTTTTATATAAGAGCTTCAACGGCTCTTTCACGGATTTTAAATAACTGACAACTTTTTCGGTGGAATCAAACGACATAGCTTTCTCGGCAATCTTTCTTGCTTCTTCTATGCTAACGGAACGAATTATCTGCTTTACCTCAGGAATGGCAACCGGTCCCATAGAAAGCTCGTCGACTCCTAAACCCAAAAGCATTAAAGTTAAATTTATATCTCCGGCTATTTCGCCACATACTGCTATTTTTACCCCTTTACGATGACCGGAATCTATTATATGTTTTATAAACCGCAAAACTGCAGGTGAAGCGGGTTGATATAAATAAGCTATCTTTTCATTTATCCTGTCTACCGCCATGGCATATTGAATAAGGTCATTTGTTCCTATAGAAAAGAAATTCACTTCTCCTGCAAGTAAATCGGCAGTTATTGCGGCCGAAGGCGTTTCTATCATTGCTCCAACTTTTATATCTTTGGAAAATTCTTTTTTATCTTTTTTGAGTTCTCTTTTTACTTCTTCCAAAATTTTATTTGCTTGCCTTAATTCCTGGAGCGCGGAAATCAATGGATACATAATAGAAACTTTTCCATACATAGAAGCTCTAAGAATCGCTCGTAGTTGTGTTTTGAATATATCCGGTCTGGCTAAACAGAATCTTATTGCCCTCCATCCTAAGAAAGGATTGATTTCTTTTGGCGTTTCTAATATGGAAGCGAATTTATCTCCGCCCAAGTCCAGAGTTCTTATTACCACGGGAAGGGGATAAATTCTCTCGGCTACATATTTATATGCCTGGAATTGTTCTTCTTCCGAAGGTATATCCCCCCGGTTAAGGAAGAAAAATTCCGTTCTATACAGGCCGACGCCTTCTGCTCCGTATCTTTCCAGCAGGTCTACTTCTTTGGGCATTTCAATATTAGCCATTAACGAAATTCTATGTCCGTCAGTTGTTTGAGCAGGGGCTTTTTTTAGTTTATTTAATTTCTTTTCTAAAACAGCCAATAGTTTTCTTTTCTTAAGATAGCGCGCCAAAGTGCTTTTCTGAGGATTGGTAACTACAACTCCCTCATGACCGTCAATAACAATATTTTCCCCATTTTCTACCTTTTGAGTGATATCTCCCAATCCGACCACAGCCGGGATAGTTAGAGAACGGGCCATAATAGCGGTATGAGACGTCCTGCCGCCAACATCTGTGGCAAACCCCAACACGTTTTTCTTGTCCATCTGCGCTGTTTCCGAGGGGGAAAGATCGTGAGCAACAATGATAACTTTATCATTTAAATTCGCCAAAGTTTCTTCTTTTTTCCCTAAAAGATTTTTTAGAATTCTTTTTCCGACATCTTTAAAATCTTGCGCTCTCTCTCTAAGATAATTATCTGCAATGTTAGAAAAAGTTTTTCCGATTTTTTCCAAAACTTGCGCAACTGCATACTCCGCATTGATATTATTTTCTTCTATGATTTTTATAGTTTTTTCTCTTAAGGTGGGATCATCTAATATTAAAAGATGCGCTGAAAAAATATCGGGATAGGATTCCCCCAATTCTGTTTCTACTTTTTTCTGTATCCCCGCTAATTCTTTTCGCGTTCGAGCTAACGCGTCCATATACCGTTTGATTTCTAAAGTAATTTCTTTCTGGGGAATTTTATACTTTGGAATCGCAAGAGCCTCTGATTTTAAAACAAACGCCTTGCCTGCTACTATGCCCGGGGAAGCGGGAACGCCTTTTATAAGCATTATTATTCCTCTTCTTGTGAAAGGAAATCTTCTATTGTCTTTAAAGCATCTTTTTCGTCTTTGCCGTTAACTACAATTTTTACTGATGAACCATATTCCAAAGCTAACGACAATATTTCAAGTATGCTTTTACCGTTGGCTTTTTCTCCGTCCTTTTCTAAAAAAACCTCGGAACTAAATTTAGCTGCCAATCTAATAAATTTACCGGCAGGGCGGGCATGCATTCCCCATTTATGTTTAATCTTTAAGTTTTTTTCTATCATTCTTCTTTACCTACCATTTTGTTATCGATTTTTTGCCAATTTTTTCCAACTTTGAAGCCAAATCGCCAATGTTAAACGCGGAATTACGATATGTTGCCAATGTGAAAATCATCGGTAAATTCATCCCTGTTACCACTCTTACGGGATATTCTTTACGCATATTTATACACATTGAAGATGCGCTGCTCCCAAAAACATCAGTAAGAACCAGAACACCGTCTTTGGATGAAACCTTTTCAACTGCTTTGTCCAATCTCGCGCGCAAATTTGCCGGTTCCTCTTCCAGGCGGGTAGTAACTACCACAACACCCTTTTTAATGTCGCCTATAATCTTTCTGGCTGTCGAAATAAGTCCTTTCGGAAAATTTCCATGCCCAGTAATTACTACACCTATCATGTTATCCTTCTTGGAGACGGTTTATCACGTACAAAAAGAAGTTTCTTTTACAACCCCCCTTAACGCAAAACACAGGGAAAATCGGAACTATGTTGCGATTAGAATTTTCTTCTGTATTCTTCTTTTTGCATAACTTTCGTTGCTGTTTCCAACATCTGTAATGCTTCCGAAATGGGAATACCCCAGAAATTTCTGCCTATGATTCTGCCTTCTCCGCCTGCATCCATTATAATTTTCGTGGACTCGGTTACTGCTTTTGAGGCATCGCCTTTTACCTTAGAACCACCCGAGAAAATGACTAAAGTCCTTTCACCCGCGCCAATCACTATCTTTGTTCTTTCCACATGCTGTTGATAAGTCAACAAAGAATCATAATTTGGTTTTTCGCCTTTAGCTTTCATTTCTTTTTCATATTCAAATAGTGTTTCTTTTTTGGGTTCTAGTTCCAGATATTTGCCTGCTTCAGGAATTTTTTTCATGTATTCCTTCGTTATAAAGTTGTCGTATGCTTCTCTCTTACTAGGGTCTACAACACTTGGGAATTTAGTTTTCACTATATCCGCTCCGAGAGATTCTGCGGAGGATACGGCATAATGACACCACAAAAGACTATTTGCCTGTGTCGTATCAGGAAGCGGTCCGCGAGGATAACTCCACAACACGAGAGGAAGTCCAAACCTATGAGCTTCATCCCTAACTTCGGCTATCCGTTCAATATCATTTCCTATATCTTCGGAACCAAGATAAAAAGTTAAACCCACTGCTGTTGCGCCTAATTTAACTGCATCTTCAACCGAACCAAACATCGTGTGGCGCGGATAGTTTAAATCATTTACTTTTCCGGTATAGAAATGTCCGTCTAACTTTACCATTAGAGGAACGTGAGGAGCTATATCGTGTTGGTATTTTTGCGCCTGCCCTATAGATAAAACCAGCGAAGAAAAATTGCCCTTATTAGCCAATTCAATTACGGCTTCAGGTCTTGCTGAGCGATTCCACTTAAACTCGTGACCTGGTCCATGTTCTACCAGTTGGTCAAAGGGAAGTCCAAGAAAGGTTCCATAGCCGGGACCATTCTGATAAAACATCCTGTGAATTTTCTCTGCTCTGCTTCTATCAATCGCCGCTTTTGACATAAAAGTTCTCAAAGTCGGCCTATTTTGTAATATGTTTGACATCTGTTAATCCTCCTTGTTTATTACTAAACCACTTGGCGTTCAGGTCTGTGAACCCTCTGTGGTTCATGGTTATTTTTTAAATTGAACAATACGGCTGAAACTTTCGCTGTTTAAAGCCGCGCCGCCAACCAATGCTCCGTCAATATTTTCTTGACTCATCAAAATATCTATGTTGTCCGGTTTCACGCTGCCGCCGTAAAGAATAGAAATGCTATCACTCACTACAGAAGAGTAAATTTTAGAAAGTTGGGTTCTTATTACAAGATGCATTCCATCCGCCACATCAGGAGTAGCTGTTTTACCTGTGCCTATAGCCCATACCGGTTCATACGCTATGATTATTTTCAACATATCTTCTTGTGAAATTCCTACTAAACCATTAGTAATTTGATTTATAACTGTATCTTCAGCAACACCCTTTTCTCTTTCCTCCAGCGTTTCCCCGACACAAACTATCGGCGTAAGACCAATGCTTAGGGCAAGTTTTATTTTCTTATTTATTAACTCATCGGTTTCATGGAAATATTTTCTTCTTTCAGAATGACCTATAATAACAAATTCGCATCCGACATCTTTTATCATAGCAGGCGAAATTTCTCCGGTATATGCTCCTTCTTTTTCGGGATAAATATTCTGAGCTCCAAGCTTTATGGGGCTATCTTTGATTACCTCGTAGACACTTAGAAGCGAAGTGGAAGGTGGACATACAACAACTTCCACGTCTTGCACAAGAGAAATACTCTTTTTTAAACTTTCGGCTAATTGGACGGCTTCTTGTGTTGTTTTATACATCTTCCAATTACCTGCAATAATATTTCTTCTCATTGGACCTTATCCTTTTTTTCTCTGTCTTCTATTACTTTATAGATATCATCTGGGGTTTTAGCTTTAATTAAACTGTCCCTGAAAATCTTGTCTTTTAAAAAACGTGATAACCGCGCTAAAACTTTAAGGTGCAACTGACCATGTTCAGGAGAAGTTACAAGCAAGAAAAATAAATGAACTGGCTTGCTGTCAATTGAATCGAAATCTATCCCTTTTTTAGAATAACCAATTGCCAACATCACATTTTTAGCAATCGGGCATTTGCCGTGGGGAATGGCAACGCCATATCCTATACCCGTAGAGCCGATTGATTCCCTTGCCGATAAAACTTTAACAATTTCACACTTATCTTTTTCCTGTATTTCGTTTGAAGTCAGCAAAAGTTCCGTTAATTCCTGCAATGCTTTTTCTTTCGTGTCCGCTTTCAAATTTACAGATATAGCTTTAATATTAAGATGGTCTTTTATTATCATATTTTTAGTCCTTATGTTTTGTTATTTTATCCCGATATTTTTTTACCTGCTTTTCTGCTTTGCTCAATGCTTCCTCAAAAGAAGAAAGAATGTCTCCTGCCTCCGCTTCTGCATGAATAACAGCGCCTTTTATCGGAAGGTTTATCTCGGCAAAACACACATACTCTTTCTCTTCTTTTAAAACTATATCCACTTCCCCTGTTACCTTAATGAACCTTTCCAATTTAGCACACTTTTCCTCTATAAGCTCTCTCAATTGCCGTGATATTTCCGTTTTTTTATGTGTTATCCTTATTTCCATCGTATCTTCTCTTCCTTTCTGTTTTCTCTGCCCGCCATCTTTTTGGAGGGTATTTATCTCTCTGTCATCTGTTTTCTGTTGAAAGTGGAGCTGGGGGGGGTCGAACCCCCGACCTTCTGAATGCCATTCAGACGCGCTCCCAACTGCGCTACAGCCCCTATTGAAAGAGCGTATTTTATTAAATCTTTAGACAAAAATCAAATGAAGAGAGCATTGTCTTCTATATATTCTCTTACGGCCTCGGAAACTAATGTTTTTATGGTTTTACCCTCTTTAATTCGTTTTCGAATATCCGAAGAAGACACATCAATCGACACTCCTTCAACAAAAATCATTTTTTTGCGGTATTCCTCGTTAAGTTTTTCAAGGGAAAAATCGGGCCTTTGTACCGCTATAAAATGCGAAAGTTCAAGTATTTTTAACGGGTCTTTCCAGTTAGGCAAATCCAAAGCCATATCAGCCCCGGCAATAAAATAAAGAATCACATCCTTACCATAAATTTCTTTTATTTGTTTTATGGTGTCCAGCGTGTAAGATGTGCCTTTTCTTTTGATTTCAATATCCGACACCTCAAACCTTTCCCGCCTTGACGAGCCTAATAAGGCGAGGCAGGCTTCATCGGCAATTGCAAGTTCGAGCATTTTAAGTCGATGAAAAGCACCTGCAATTTCTCCAGCACCCTTGTGAGGGGGATTGCCTGAAGGAATAAAAATTAATTTATCCAATCCAAAATCATCCAACACTTTATGCGCTATCTTAAGATGCCCGATATGTATTGGATTAAAAGTCCCGCCGAATAAACCTAATTTCATTGTTTTTTACCTCTTCACTTTTAATGTAGGATGATTTTCCGATAAAACACTAATTTTTTCAAATGTTCTCCTATCTAATATTCTCAAAATATCGTAAATATTCTTGAGCCGATGAAATAGAATGGATTATTAGAACGTTTTCCCCATTTTTTTTAAAAGCTGATTTTGTGGCATTTAAAGAACCGGTAATCACTGTTTCCCCGTCGATAATAAAAAATTTATGGTGAAAGGGAAAGAAATAATTCTTATCTTTTCTTACGTCCATATTCATAATTTCAAACCGCAGGTATTTACTGTAAGCGCCGATTTGGTCATATTCCATAATACCTTTTACATCTATTCCTTTGCTTGCTTTTTCTACCAAAATTTCCGCAATATCGGGATGAGTCAGGGTAAATTGCGCAAAATATATGCTGGTTCTTGCGTTTTGTAACAGTTCCATTATTCTCGTCAACAAAACTTCACCGTCCTCAGGCGTAAAATAAGCTTCCACTGTTTCGTTTCCATTGAGATGAATTTTATTGCCGCATTTTCCTGAAGAATCGCCTCTAAATCCTGTCCATAGTTTTTCAAATTCTTTTTCATAGAGTTCGGCTAATTGCCTTGACTCTACTGCCACAGCATCATTGTTTAGATGAATAGCATAAGCATTAGGATTATAAGAGCCCGTCCAGACCAATTTTCCATCTATAACGCAGAATTTATTGTGCATAAGACCTTTTGTGAGCGTATCTTTTTTAGCTATTCCGAAATTTTTAAGTTGGGGATAAAACGACTCTTCTTCAAATATTCTGCTTTCATCCATAACGATTTGGACTTTTACTCCTCTTAGTTGCGCTTTTATCAGAGAATTAGCCACTTCGTTGCTGTTTACGGCATAAAAACACGCTTTTATGCTTTCGTTGGCATTATCTATATATTCGCCAAGTTTATTGTTTAGGTTTATGGAATCAGCAAAAAATATTTTTATATGAGGAGAATAATCTGTGTTCTGCTCCGACAAAGAAACGGAAGAAAAAAATATTGCAATTAATAAGGTTAGCCCCGTTAAAAATCCTCGTGCTTTAGCGCATGGGTTCGTTTTAATTTGATGAATTGCCATTCTTTAATCCTTTTATTAATTCCTTCCCTTTTGGATAATATATAAACAAAAAAACCGCGAGATAATATATAAATACGATTTTCAGGTCAAGTTTAGGAATTTCGCTTTGCACAAAAGACCATGACGATATTATTTCGGATATTTTTAGTAATAAAAACAATAGGAAATTCACCACGGCGGCGAAGAAAGGGGATGAAAAAGGGAAAACCAATATCGAGAACAACAGAACACATCCGCTTGCTAAAATTAAAGTTACAAGAGGAATTACAAATAAATTGCTGACAGGGCTTATCCAAGATATGTATCCGAAATAATAGACCACTAAAGGAAGGCTTCCCAACCAGGCGGCAACCGAAACAAGAAATATCTTTGAAGTAATTAAAAGCGAATTTCTAAAAAACAGCGACGGCCAAATCGGTTGTCTTCCTTTTTGCTTCCGATAAATAACGACGGGCAAGTTAAAAAAATTCTCAAGCCGCGGAGTTATTAAAACAATGCTTAAAATAGTGATAAAGGACAACTGAAATCCCGCTTCAAAAAGAGAATACGGGTTCCACAAAAGAATTAGAAGACAGGCCGTCGCCAAAGCTATGAATATGTCCGTTTTGCGGCGGATTATATATCCCAAAAGAAATAGATTCACCATTAAACCGGCTCTTATGACCGGAACTCTTAAACCTGTGACAAAAACGTAGATTATAATTAGAATAAAAGTAAAACTAAAAGATATCCTTTTGGGAATGTTTAATAATTTGAAAATGATCAGGAAAATACCGCTTATTATCACAACATGAAGCCCCGAGATTGCAAGAACATGAGCAACGCCGATTTTGGCAAACATTTCCCTGATTTGTCTCGGTATAACGCCTGACTTAAACATCATTGCCCCCAACAAGGGAGAATAATTCGGCGAGACGTATGCTTTCAAATTATCCGTCAATACCTTCTTTAATTTTAAGGATATCTTAATAAGCGGGTTTACTTTGCCTTCGCCTATATACTGAATTTTTTTTCTATCGTTAATGTTAATAGTCGCGGCAATTTTTTGCCCTTTTAGATAACGGGTAAACTTCTCATCTTTGGGAATACGTAAAACCCCCGAAAGTTTATATTTTTCACCGTAGAAAATATCTTTTTTGGAGAATTTGACTTGGGCAAGAACACGACAACCTTTCAGATTAACTTCTTCCTTAACTGAATCTGAAAATTTAATAGTATCTATTTTAATTATAAGATTTGTCTGCCATTTTTCTATCTCCGGTTCCGAAATAATTAATCCTGTTAATATAACCGGTTTGTTCTCAACTTTTCCTATATCCGAATTGGCTATATAAAAACAACTGTTCGTGTAAGAGATAGAAAACAATAAGAGGGATGTATACAAAATTAAAGGTCGTATCAGGAAATATTTTTTAAGGGCAAAAAAACCACTTAACAGCAGAAAAAATACCGACAACAAACAGATTAGAACAGGGAAAGCATTAGGTATATATGTCCCTATTATAATCCCCAATATGTAAATCAGAACAACTTGGACTAAACTCGGAATTTGAATCAATGTTTTTTAGGGATTGGGTTTTTATTTTTTACTTATCCGAAAGCATTTTAACAAAACTCTTAACAGCAGAAAAACAAAATTCAATAAAAGCTTGAGCGCATTGTGAATCTGTGATATATTCCAAGTCCACAATTAAACGGAGGATTTAGACAAATGTTTGTAGAACCGGAAAAAAGAGAGAATTGTTGTACTTATGGAAGATTTTATAATTATAGAACTATAGGTGTTCAGAAAACAGAAAGAGAAGCGGTTAAATGTTTACTCAAAGGAAATGTTTACGACCCGGAGTACATCAAAAACTACTGTGCGGGTCAATTTAAAAACTGCGAACTTTACAAGAGAGAAGAAAAAATAGCGGACTGGAGAGAAAAGAAAGAATAATGTTTGTAACAATAAATATAAGTACGAAATCACCGGAAGAATTTATAGATATTACATCGTTAGTTGAGGGGAAAGTAAGAGCATCAGGAGTAAAAGAAGGTTTAATAACCGTATTTATTCCGCACACAACCGCATCAGTTACAATAAACGAAAACGCCGACCCTTCGGTCGCAAAAGATATAATTTCTAACTTAGATAAAGTAATCCCGCCAAGAGGCAACTATTCGCATATGGAAGGCAACTCTCACGCGCATATAAAATCATCTCTTATTGGTTCGTCAAGACAGATAATAATCCAAAACGGACGCCTTAAACTCGGCACATGGCAGGGAATTTACTTCTGTGAATTTGACGGTCCAAGAAAAAGAGAAGTGTGGGTAAAGATTAGCGACTAAAATGGTCCCTTGCGTAAACGCTTGTAAATTCTGTCGCTTCACTCCACAATTTACTTCCCCGCCTGCCGATAAACTATTTTGGCGGGCAGGGCACGCTTAGGGATAAATTTTGTTACACAAAATTTAGCTGCCCAGCCTGGACTCGAACCAGGAAAGCCAGCTCCAAAAGCTGGTGTGTTACCGATTACACTACCGGGCAATTTTTATATCCATACCAACCACTGATATGACAATATATTAATCCTTTTGCTTTTTATTCTTTGGGTTCCTCTTTAGGTGCGGCTTCGGTCTCTTTCTTTACTTTTTTTCTCCCGAATAAGCCTTTTTTAGTTTCAGGTTCTTTCTCTTCAATATTCTCCGAGACAGATTCTACCACACCTTTTTCTTCTTTTGTTTCCTCTTTAGGTGTGGCTTCTGTTTCTTTCTTTATTTTTTTTCTTCCGAATAAGCCCGTTTTAGCTTCGGGTTTCTTCTCTTCAACCTTCTCTGAGACAGGTTCTGCCGGACCTTTTTCAATCTCCAATTTATATGCATCGATTGTTTTATTATGAATATAATCCCTCATTTCTTGCGTTATAGGATGCGCGACATCTCTATGTAAGTTTTTATCATCAGCTTCGGGACTTTTATGAATAGTAAGTTCGCTACCGCATCCAGCGCAATGTTTGCCTCTCACAGGATTTCTGTAACCGCATTTGGGACACGGGTCTTTTAAAGGACGCGACGGCATCGCCACAAATAATCCGCTATGCCCTTCTATTATTCTCAAATCCCGAACAACAAACGCATTGTCAAACGTTATGGTTGCAAATGCTTTTACTCTGTTGCCCTTTTTTGTAGACAGCTTTATTCTTACATCTGTAATTTCCATTTTTTAACCTCCTGTACCATATAACCTCTGCGGTTATAGCTGTTGTTTAAATTACAACGCCTTTTGCAATCCCTGCCCGACATGACCACCTGGCAGGCGAGGGTTAAATAACCGGTAATGAAGATTTTGTCCGTCCTAAACAGCGGGCTTGCCTCGCAATAAGGCGGGCAATGTTTTTCCTATATAGCAACCTCCTTTAAGTTTAATTATTTCCTTTTTAATATATTCTTCGTTTACCCCTTCGTCGGGCAAAATAGCAAAAAATGCCGAACCGGAACCACTCATAATAATATTATCTCCTGTATAAAGGGATTTAATCTGTTGTTTAAATTGACAAAGAAGAGGATAATTTTTGAATGCCACATCTTCCAAGCGGTTGAAAAAATGTTTTTTTACTCCTTCAAAGTCGTTTATTTTCAAAGCTTCTAAAAGTAATTTAGCACTTCTCTTTTTTTTAGTCAAGCCCGCCTGCCCGCAACCAATAGGAAGGCAACAAGACACGTTTTTATATATATCGGCAGTCGATATGGAAAAATTAGGCCAGATAATAAGAATTCTGAAACCCGCAAAATTCTCTACAGGTGTAATAACTTCACCTCTTTGGGTTCCCAAGCAGGTTCCTCCATAAATGAAAAAGGGCACATCCATACCGAGTTGTCTGCCTAAATCCGCCAATTCTTCCAAAGAAAAATTCAGTTGCCATAACTGGTTCAAACCCCTTAAAACCGCTGCTGCGTTACTACTTCCTCCGCCAAGACCTCTTCCTGGGGGAATTCTTTTTTCTATAAAGATTTCAATACCACTATTATTTTTTTTCGCCTTTTGCTGAATTAATTTGGCGGCTTTGTAAGCAATATTATCTTCTTTTGTTATATTTAAGGAGGGGGAAACTTTTATATCAATGCCTTGCTCGGCTTTCTTTCTTATCAAAATTTCATCGTGCAGGTCTATTTCTTGGAAGATTGTTTCTATATTGTGGTACCCGTCGGGTCGTTTCCCTATAACTTCAAGGAAAAGATTGACTTTAGCGGAGGATATTACCTTTACCTCGTTAGAGACCCGCCTGCTGCGAAGCGGGCAGGTAGGTTGCCATTGCGTGTATGGCAACCGTAAACTATCTTTAGCAACTGTATATCGTTTATTATTCTCTTTGTTCTTCAAACTGTGTATATAAAGTGCGTGATTTTTATCTCTAACGGGGTGAAGTTCATTCATAAGAAGTTCTACTATGCTACCAGTTTTTTGCCGTCTTTTATTCTTTGTATGGTTTTCTCTTTACCTAATAGAGCCATCGTGTCAAAAATCGGTGGCGATACTTCTTTTCCGGTGAGCGCCACTCTCAAGGGATGAATAAAATCGCCGCCCTTCATTTTCAGTTCTTCTGCAAGTTCCCTTAAAGTATTTTCTATTTCCTGCGTATTAAAAGACTGTAGTTCTTCCAACCGTTTTTCGACTTTTTCAAAAAGCGAAGGGACATAATCCCTTTTTAAAAATTTGTTGACCGCCTTTTCATTGTAATTAAGTTTATCCTGAAACAAAAAATCAGCGTTATTAACCATCTGCTCAAGCGTTCTTATTCGTGGTTTGTAAAGTTCCACTATTTTTGTCAATTTATCCGTATCTATTTTATCATTTACGAAACCTGCTTCTTTCAGATAAGGCAGGAGGTGTTCAAGCAATTTTTCCGTCGGCATATGCTTTAAGTAAAAGCCGTTCATCCAATCAAGTTTTTCTTTATTAAAGACGGCGTTGCGGCTGATTATCCTTTCCAAAGAAAAAGAGTTTATCAGTTCTTCCTTAGACATAATTTCCTGATTTGTCCCGGGTGACCATCCTAAAAGCGAAATAAAATTCATCAATGCTTCAGGCAGATATCCTTCCTTCTTATACTCAAGTAGCCCCACCGCGCCATGCCTTTTTGAAAGACGCGTCTTGTCAGGACCAAGTATCAGAGGTATATGAGCAAATATAGGGGGCTTAAAATCAAGCGCATCATAAAGAGCCAGTTGCCGCGGCGTGTTCGTTATATGGTCGTCGCCCCTTATCACGTGCGTTATTTCCATCGTATAATCATCCACAACACACGAAAAATTATATGTAGGATTGCCGTCTGGTTTAAGTATGACAAAATCGTCAAATTTATGTTCTGAAAAATCTATGTCTCCGTGGACTGCGTCTTTGAAAGGAAGAACAGGCTTGGTCCATTTAAATCTTATAACTTTTTTTCTACCTTCTTTTATTAATTTCTCCGTTTCCTCTTTGCTAAGATTTCTACATTTGCCGTTATATCTGGGAACTTCACCTTTTTTCTTCAGTTCTTCTCTTAGCGCGCTAAGTTCTTCCGGTGTGCAATAACAAGGATAGGCTTTTCCTTCGCCTAATAATTGGGTTATAAATTTCTTGTGAATTTCTCCTCTTTGGCTTTGATAATATGGTTCGTGAGGTCCGCCAATTAGAGGTCCTTCGTCCCAATCAAGTCCCAACCATTTAAGCGAATCTAGGATTTGTTCTTCAGCTTCTTTAGTGGAACGCGCGGCGTCGGTATCTTCAATCCTAAGAATGAATTTACCTTTATTATGTTTTGCAAACAACCAGTTAAAAAGCGCTGTCCTAGCACCACCAATGTGTAAAAATCCGGTAGGCGAAGGCGCAAATCTTACTCTAATCATAATTTATAATTCCCCCACTAATCCAATTCTGGATACTGGATACTAGATGCTCGTAAAAGAATTCTATTTATTTGTTTCTACTGTTTTTACTAGTATCAGGAATCTAACATCAAGTATCCGTTTTTTATTTTTTATATTGTAATTATACCAACATTCTCTTTAAAATTTTATAGAAATCTCTTCAAGATTTTTCCTGTCGGTGTTTTTGGCAATTCTTTTCTAAATTCTATCCTTCTGGGAATTTTATAATGAGCTAGAGAATGCTGTAAATACTTATGTATTTCCTCTTGTGTTATATTCTCGCCTTCCTGCAGCACGATATAAGCTATCGGCACTTCGTCACCGTCTTCCAACTTTTTGCCAACCACCGCGGCTTCTTTTATTTTCGTATGAGTATATAGCGCGTCTTCAACTTCCTTTGGATAAATGTTTAATCCTTTCATTACTATTAAATCTTTTTTTCTGTCTACGATATATAAAAACCCTTCCTTATCAAGTTTCCCCAAATCCCCGGTGTAAAGCCAACCGTTTTTTATGGCGTTTCTCGTTTCTTCGGGTTTATCGTAATACCCTTTCATAACAGAAGAGCCTTTTACTAAAACCTCGCCTACTTCTCCTATAGACACTTCCTGGTCTTGTTCATTAATTATTTTTATTTCAACACCTTCAAGCGCTTTGCCAACAGAGCCTAACTTTTTCTTTTTAATGGGCGATAGCGTTACAACAGGCGACGCTTCTGTCAATCCATAACCTTCTATGAGAGGGATGTGGAATTTCGCTTCGAATTTTTTCATAACTTCTAAAGGCAACGCTTCTCCTCCTGATACGCATAATCTTATGGGGTTTAAGAACAATCTAAAAGGAAACGCCGTGAGAAAAGACGGGGTTTTTGCTTCAACTAAAATTCTATAAATCGGAGGAATTGCAATCAACACCGTTACTTTACTTTTTAACAATTGTTTAAAAACTTCCTTGAAGTTTTTTAAGGATTTTATGATTACCGATGTCGCGCCTGCGTACAAAGGCACCAAAACACAAGTCGTGATGGTAAAAGAGTGGTACAGAAGTAAAAGACAGGAAAAATTATCCTTTGGCGTAACCGTTATTTTTTTAAGACACGCTTGAGCATTGGATATAAGGTTTTTATGCGTCAGCATAACGCCCTTGGGAGAACCGGTTGTCCCCGAAGTGTAAATCAATGTTGCGACATCTTCTTCTTGACACGAACAGGATAAATTTTCCCCGTCTGCTCCCGACGAAGAAGCACGGGCAGGTTGAAAACATTCACTTTCAAAGTTTTCCACTTTTAATTGCAATTTTAGAGAATCCACTCTTGCCATCAATTCATCGGCTGTTTCTTTGAAAGTTTCGGAAGTAATCAGCGCAACTGTTTTTGCGTCTTTGAGGATAAAGTCCAACTCTTCAAAGGTAAGCATATTATTAAGAGGCAGGACAACAGCTCCTATTTTTACTATCGCAAAATAAGAAATAATAAACTCCAGGCAGTTCTGGAGCAATATGGCTACTTTGTCGCCTTTTTTTAATCCCTTGTGTAATAAAAAATTGGCGAGTTGATTTACTTTTTGATTAAAAACTTTGTAGGTTAAGGAGGCTTCGCCGGGTTGGACAAACGCCACGTGGTCCCTAAATTCTTCCGCTTTTAAATTTATAAGTTCGCCAAGCGTCAACTGCAACTCCTTATGTGAATGTTTTTTATATCACAAAACCAGTTAGAAATAAACCTTCCAGCCCATCAAAAAGCAGTTATCAGACTTTTTCTGTCCTCTGTTTTCTGACATCTGATTTCTGACGTATATAATTGCAATCTTTATATTAAGATAGTAGAATAATTTGCGAAATGGAAGAGACTGAGGGCATTGTTTTAAGAAGTTTTGACGTAAGAGAAACCAGCAAACTTGCGGTTTTCTACACGCGCGATTTTGGAGTTTTAAAAGGGCTTGCAAAAGGCGCAAGAAAAAAACAGAAATATTTCGGCAGTTCCTTGGAACTGTTTTCCCACGATTACATCTCATTCTATAAAAGTCGAAACAGTGAAGTCCATCTAATAGGAAAATGCGAGCAAAAGAATTTTTATATAGGAATACGAGAAAATATTTTGAAATCGTCTTTTGCAACATACTGGATGGAAATAGTTCAGGAACTAATACAGGACCAAGACGAAAAAATCTTTGATTTTTTACTAGCTTGTCTCTCTTATCTGGAAAAAGAACCAAATCTCCCTAGCTTATTATTGCCGTTTTTTGAATTAAATCTGTTAAGGTTGGCGGGATATGGCCCCGTACTCACCAATTGCGTGAGCTGTAAAAAAGAACCTGTATCTTATAAATTCAGCCCACTCCTCGGCGGAATCATTTGCCCGGATTGTCATAATAAGGACACCCGCTCTATAGACATTCTGCCCAATACCATAGCGCTTATGAAAATCCTGATAAAAACACAAATAGAAACTCTTGCGCGGATTAGTGTTGTTCCTAAACTCTTGGGACAGGTAAAAGGCGTAATTCATTATTATTTATTTCATTCCATCGGCAAAAGACCCAAATCGCTTCAGTTTGTTGAGGAAATAATGAAAGCAAAGATTTTAACAGAAGCTTCATATTTGACTGCCCCTTAAACAATGTGTGTAATAGTGTTAAAATCCGTATAATCGTAACTTTCAAAAAGGAGGAAAAGCAATGTTCAAAAAGTTCGCTTGTTGGTCAATGGCAGTCCTTTTAATTTTTGGATTATCTTATGTTCCAAGTTTTGCGAAGATGAAATCAGCACAGACAACATCCCAGAGAGAATACATACGAGCAGAAGAGGAAGAAGAAGGAATAATTGCCCCAGAACCTTTTCACGGCATAAAGAAAAGAATAGGTGTATCCGGCTTTGAGAATAAATCCGGCTGGAGAGGAGAGGCGCGCCTTGGTGACGGGATGGCTGAAATGCTCACAACAGCACTAATCAATACCGGCAGATTTATAGTCGTGGAAAGAACCGATTTAGGAGATATTTTAAGCGAACAAAGATTACAGGAACAAGGAAAACTAGCCGGAATCACCGGTCCAAAAGTTAATAGATTAATCGGAGCGCAGATTTTAATAAGAGGCGCAGTCACCGAATATGAAGCATCAAAATCCGGCGGAGCGGGCGGAATTGCTATAAAAGGCATCGGTATCGGCATAGGTGGCAGTGTGGCTCACGTAGCACTTGATTTAAGAATATATGATACCTCGACAGGTGAAGTTCTTCAATCCCATCGCGCAGTAGGCGAAGCAAAAACTACAGGTATGGCACTTGGAGGTGTTTCCGGTGATGTTGCATTCGGAGTCGGAGGATATTGGAAAACCCCGCTTGGAGAAGCAACAAGACACGCCATTAGAGATGCTGTTAAATTCATTGTACGCGAAATGGAAAATGTCTCCTGGCAGTCAAGCATTGTAAAAGTTGATAACAATAATGTCGTTTATATTTCCGGCGGGCAAGATGTGAATATGTCTGTAGGAACTACATATACTGTTTATGGTGTGGGTGAAGAACTAATTGACCCCGCAACCGGACTTTCTTTGGGTAAGGAAGAATCAAGAATAGGCAGAATAGAAGTAACATCAGTCGAAGAGAAATTCTCCAAAGCCAAAATTTTAGAAGGTTCGGGCTTTAAATATGGGGATGTAGTTAAATAATTGTTAAGTTTCGTAACTGGTAACTCGTAAAGCGTAAACTGTAACTTTAAAAATTTTTTGGATTAGTTAATTACTGTTTATGGTTCTTTAATTACCATTTACCGATTACTAATTACTGATTACGAAAAAACGAGTGTTGTAACCATAACTCCCAAAACATTCTTTAAAATGCTACCAAAAGTTGCTATTGTCGGTCGTCCCAATGTGGGTAAATCCACATTATTTAACCGTCTAACAAAAAGCCGGGCTTCAATTGTTGACGCCAAACCCGGCGTAACAAGAGACCGTCTCTACGGCGAAGTGTACTGGGGCAAAACAATCTTTGAGTTAATAGACACCGGCGGAATTATTCCCGACGACACGCAAACGCTAACCCAAGAAATAAAAAAGCAGGTCGCCTACAGCATAAAAGAAGCAGACCTTATGCTCTTTCTTGTTGACGGCGAAGAAGGGCTTCATAACTGGGACGAAGAAATTTGCCAATTATTGAGAAAAACCGGTAAGCCGATAATTCTGGTCGTAAACAAAATAGAAGGTAATAAAAGAGAGGCTCTTTCCGGCGAATTTTATAAAATGGGTTTCTCCGACACGATATCTATTTCCGCAATACACGGACTCAATATAAACGAGTTGATGGAAAAAATTTCAGCAAAAATCCCAAAAGGGGAAATCAAAAAAGGACAAAAACCTTTTAGCGTAATGATTGTGGGACATCCCAATGTCGGCAAATCCACTTTAATAAACAAACTATTTGGGAGCCAGAGAGTAATAGTCCACGATGTCCCCGGAACAACAAGAGATATCGTTGAAATTCCTTTTTCTCTTGGAGAAGATAAATTTATGCTGCTTGATACAAGCGGTATAAGACGAGAGGGAAGAATCAGAGAAGGCTTAGAAAAGGTAGCGGTAAAGAAAACAAAAAAAGCCATAGCCGATTCAGATATGGTCTTCTTCCTTCTTGATATGAGTATGGGCATTATACGAGAAGATTTATCAATCGGTTCATTTTTGGAGGAACACGCAAAAGCCGTAATAATCCTGTTAAACAAAAGCGACTTAATCCCTGCGTCCCTGCGTCCACTATCTTCGCCTGAGCAAACTAAAAGCAAGACCAAAAATATTTACAATAAAGGTAAACTCCTCCAGCCCGAAAAAAGTTTGGACGAAAAAGAAGAGTATCTTAATGCCGTAAAGAGCCAATTTAACTTTCTTGACTTCGCCCCTTTCATATTTACTTCCGGCGTAACAGGCAAAAACCTTGAGGTAGCGCTTACCAAAGCAAAAGAAATAATCCTTGCCTATAAAAAGCCGATTACAAGAACCCAGCTGGCAGATGCACTGGCCGAGATTAAGGCGAAACGTATGCCAAGGGCGGGAACAAGAATTTACGATTTAACACAAAACCACGCTCGCCCAAACAACATTATCCTAAGAACAAACAATCCCTCAGGTATAGATAAAACTTTTCTTAGGTTTGTCACACACCATCTACACAAAAAATTTGGGTTGGAAGGAATCCCGTTAATAATAAAAATACGAAACACACGACAAAAACACGGGCGGATAGGGAAAATTGACCCCGTTAGAGATTTAAAAAAACACTAAATATTTTATTAACGGGATAAGCAACTATCATATTGTATGATAGATAATGAGCAACTTATTAAATCTCTAACGGGGTTGACAAATCACGCTCGCATAGATATAATGAGCCTATATTAGGTTAATATTAACACAAATTAGGCTCAATCCTTGAACCCAAATTTGCTTTAAGGTAAAAGAATAAAACATGTTAACTTCTCTACTTTCTTCCAAAACCCGAATAGACTTGCTTAAGCTTTTCTTAATAAACGCGAACAACAGCTATTATCCTCGGCAGATTGAATCACTTTTAAAAACGCCTTATACCAGCATCAGAAGAGAACTCCAAAACCTTGAGAAAATGGGACTGCTAAACATAGAAACAGAAGCTAATAGAAAATATTATTCAGTTAACAAAGATTTCCCGTTATTTTCCGAACTGAAAAGTATTATTCTCAAAACCGCAGGCATCGGCGACAAATTAAAATCCTTAGTTAAGGGCTACGAAAATATCCAAATCGCTTTTATTTACGGCTCCTATGCCAAAAACAGCGAGAACCTATCCAGCGATATCGATTTATTCATAATCGGCGATGCCACTCTAAAAGATTTACAGAAAGTAATCATACAGTCGGAAAAAGAATTAAGAAGAGAAATCAACTGCACCATTTTCCCGCCTGAAGAGTTCAAGCAAAAAAGAAAAGTTCACAACCATTTTATAACAACAGTTTTAAAAGAACCGAAAATTTTCCTGAAAGGAACGAAAAATGACCTTAGAGAATTGGTATAGCGTGGGGAAGCTCAAAAAACATCAAACCAGCAAACAAGAAATAAGAGATATTTTTAATCTGATTAACAGGGATATTCAAGACGCTTCGCTCGAAAACCTTTCGGCAGACAGAAAATTCAACATAACCTACAACGCCGCTTTTCAGGCAGGACTTGCGCTACTTTATTGCTGTGGCTACAAGCCTGCAACAGAAAGCCACCACTATACAACATGGACAGCTTTAAGAGATATCTTGGGGAAGGAACATATTAGCGTTATAGATTATCTTGACCGTTCCAGAAAAAAGAGAAACATCGCCGACTATGACAGGGCAGGCGTAGTATCCGATAAAGAAGCGGAAGAACTTTTCAAAGAAACAGAGTCCTTTGTAGAATTTATTAGAGATAAAATTAAAGCAGAATTTCCTGAGTATTTATAATAATTGGAAGGAATCCCGTTAATAATAAAAATAAGAAACACCCGCAAAAAATTCAGGCGGACAGGGAAGGATTAGAAGAGGGGAGTAAATTACCCCGCCCTAAAGGGCGAGGCATTTATATTAGAATAGACTGACCATTATATATACACCTTTGTTATAGTATAAGGAGATATTCGGCTTTCCTCCCCATCCTAAAGGATGAGGTGTCCAAGCCAAAGAATTTTTATGAAAAAGGAGGCGAAAATGTGGCAACTTTTATATAACTATTTGATTATAAAAAAGCGAATAATTGTTAAACTCATTGCTTGTTTTTGGTTGATTCCCATGTTGATTGGAACCTTTCGAGGGTTTGCAAATATGATTCCTCATAGTAGTAGATATCCGTCCCAAACTTTATTTACTCTAATTCTTACTTACATTTTTATATTAGTTGGAATTGGATTATTTAATTTTAAGGAGAGGGCAAGAAAAATAATTTTAGTTATGTACTGGATATTCGTAATTGTTTATGCACTTAGTTTATTGATATTGCTTACTAGCCATCCGGAATCCTCGTTTAATTGGATGGCAGGAAATACGTTTACCGCAAGGATTATGCCCATTATTAATATGTTAGTTTGTGTTTTCTCTATATGGTTTCTTAGAATAGATAAAGTGAGAGAAGAATTTAAAGTAGAAAAAATATGGGCACTACTAAGGAACAAGGTTTATATACATTTATTTGTTGTGATGTTTATTTTAATGATAGCCCTGCTTGATAATGTAAGATATAAAAACGAAGTTGAAGATTTTTTTGATACTGGCGGTGTTATTACAAATGCTGACATTAGTTACAAATTAGACCGCAGTAAAATGTATAAATCGTCTGTTGATAAAAAAAGAAAATGTTCAGTAGGATATGAATTTTATGTAAATAAAAAAGGGTACAAAAGGACTGCTAAAATTGGACAAGATGCCTTCAATCTAATAGCGGATAAAGATAAAATTCAGATAGCTTATAGTTCTAAAAATCCAAACATAAATTTCTACATAGAAGAGGAAACTTATAAAAACAAAGTGGTCAACAAGTGAATTAAAAAAGAAGGGTAGGCGTACATTTTTATTAACACCTTTCAGGGAATCTTATGAAAAAATGCCCTTATTGCGCGGAAGAAATTCAGGACGAAGCGATTAAATGCAGGTTCTGCGGTGAGATGCTGGCAGAAAAGCCCAAACAGAGCCCGTGGTATTTTAGAACTACCTGGATAATTGTTGCTTTTTTGTGTGTCGGGCCACTGGCTCTTCCGATGGTTTGGTTTAATCCCCGCTTTAACTGGAAAACAAAAATAATCGTAACTATAATAGTTATTGTCGCAACTTATTATTTAACCATTTTGGCAAGTAATTCATTAAAGTCCATAAAAGAATATTACGATATTATTTTTCAGGGTGATATGCAATTGTTTTAGTAAAAAAAACGAGAGACGAGTGACGAAGGATGAGGGACGAAACAGAATAAAGTTGTCCTTCGTCCTAGTCCCGATATGTCGGGACGCTCATCCATCATCCATCGTTAAAGCGGAGCGAATATATGAGTCTAATACTGGTAATAATTGTTGGCTACCTGCTCGGCTCTCTGCCTTTTAGTTTCTGGTTAGGGAAAGCCAGAGGGATAGATTTAAGAAGGGTAGGAAGCGGTAATATCGGCGCTACCAATCTTGCAAGAGTGCTAGACGCAAGATGGGGGTTTCTTGCTTTCATTCTTGACGGGGGCAAAGGATTTTTGGCTGTATTCTTAGCGGGTTATATTTCCACTTTTTTCACGGACAATATAATGTCTGTGCCGATGTTAAAAATAACAGGCGGGATAATAAGTATTCTCGGACATAATTGGAGCATATGGGTAAAGTTTAAGGGCGGAAAAGGTGTTGCTACTTCTGCGGGAGTATTTGTAGGGCTTGCACCTATTACTTTGCTTATCGTATTGGGAATATGGGTTGCGGTGTTTATTCCGTTCGGATATGTTTCGCTGGCGTCCCTTGTTGCAGCGATATCTCTGCCTATTTTGATGTTAGCGGGGATTGGCGGAAAGGTTGCTTTACCTATAATCATATTTTCCTGTATAGTTACTGTGCTTATAATTATTCGTCACCGTTTGAATATAAAGCGGTTGATTCAAGGCAGAGAAAATAAATTTGGGAGAAGAAGATAAAAAAACAAACTGATGCTTATTTTTTGTAACCGGTAATCCGTAAATAGCCCCGTGGAATCTAAAAGATTCCCGGGACCAAAGTCCTTGAGATTGCTCAACAATCTCTAAGGGTAAAGCGTAATTTTAAAAAATTACTAATTACCGATTACCATTTACGATTTACGAAATTAAATATCATGACTAAAATTTCCGTTATAGGCGCTGGCAGTTGGGGAACGGCAATCGCGCTTCATCTTGCCAAGAAGAAACACGAAGTAACTCTTTGGGAAAAATTTCCGGATTATTTGAAGGTTCTGCAGGCAAAAAGAGAAAATATTAAGTTCCTGCCCGGAATAAAATTCCCTGATGAAATAATTCTAACATCTGATATTAATTCAGCCGTAAAAGATAAAGACATAGTTGTCATTGCCATCCCGTCACAATATTTAAGAAAATCTCTGGAACAGATAAAAAATTTTGACGCGAAAACTATTTTTGTATCTCTTGTAAAGGGTATTGAGGAGAATACTTTTTTTAGAATGTCCGAAGTTGCAAAAGATGTTTTGGGTAAGATTAATCCCGTCAACATAACGGCTCTGTCCGGTCCTTCTATTGCGGTAGAGGTTGCAAATGGTATCCCCACGACGATAGTCTGCGCGGGAAGCCATGAAAACACTAAAAAAGTTCAAGATATTTTTATGGGGATGAATTTGAGGGTATATACGAATACGGACATAGTCGGCGTGGAGCTCGGCGGAGCGTTGAAAAATATTATAGCGCTTGCCTGCGGCATATCTGACGGGCTGGGTTACGGAGATAATACTAAATCGGCACTTATTACAAGGGGGTTGGTTGAAATGTCGCGGCTTGGCATTAAGATGGGCGCGGACCCTTTAACATTTGCCGGTCTTGCGGGAATGGGCGATATGATTGTTACCTGCACATCAAAACATTCAAGAAATAGAGGTGTAGGCGAAAAAATAGGTAAAGGACAAAGTTTGGACGAAGTGTTGAAAGGAATGGATATGGTTGCTGAAGGAGTGTGGGCTACAAAATCCGCACTTAAACTGGCGGAAAAATTGGGAGTTGAAATGCCCATAACACGCGTGGTATATGAAGTCTTATGGGAAGGGGAAAAACCTTTTGAGGCAGTAGGAGAGTTAATGGGGCGCTCCCCCAAAGAAGAATCTCCTTTATAATTGGAGGAATATTTATGGCAGAGGTTAATGAAAAACAATCCCTAAACCAGTCCACCACTGATACAATGGCGGACGATTCAGGGCAAGCATTTTTAGACAAACAATTCGAAAATATGAGGATGATATCTATCTTCTTATTTCCCCTGGTTGCGTTTCTTGCTTTCCGCGCTCAAGATATTTTCTTTTTTTTCTTCACTGAAGCGTCTAATGTATTTGTTTTGCCTTTCCAAATTATTGTCTGGAGTCTAATTTTTATTTATTTCAATTCTTTATTGCTAAAAATAGCTTTATTTATAAACCGACAAGGAATGGTTGTCGTAAGTTTGGGTATATTGATTTTTTACGCCAGCATTTTAAACCTTTGCCTTATTCCAGTTTATGGGTTGGCAGGCATCGGTCTTGCCACACTTATCAGTTTAGCTGTCATGTTTGGGTTTGCCGTGTTTTATCTTACAAGAGTTGGAATAAAAATTCCTTTTTATAAAACCTGCGAAAAGCCTGTGATTGCAACTATGGTAGTTACTTTGATTTTGCATTATACAAATACATGGTCGTTCCCGCTTGCTCTTGTATCAAGCATAATCGGTTATTCGATAATATTGATAATAGTTACAGCCTTAGATAAATAGGGTGGCTCGAGGCGTAAATTGCCTCTCTGTCCAAAATTTGTTGCCTGTTTTTTGTAAGCTAAAAGACCGGCGCTTCTCTTGCGGCAATTGCAATCAAATTTTAAGCTGTGATATAATCGTGGACTTTACGGTTTCTAACAAGCAAAATCCGTTTATAAACTCTGACATTGCGTTTGAGTGGATTGTGATAAGGTTGGTAATAAAAAAGTATAAGCCTATATCGCCAAGCGGCGAGTGAAAGGTAGGGAGGATATATCTTGACGAAAGAGGTTATTTCTATTTCTGAAGCATTGGAAGTGGCGTTACATTTTGGTCATCCGACAAACAAATGGAACCCAAAGATGGCGCAGTATATCTACGGCAAAAAAGAAGGAATACATATTATCGACCTCACCAAAACAGTTAAGAAGTTTCAGGAAGCGTATGACTTCGTAAAAAAACTGGCAGCCGAAGGTAAAACTTTTTTACTGGTTGGGACAAAAAAACAGGCACAAGAAACGATACTTGCCGAAGCTAAACGAGCAGACGTTTTTTATGTAGTTGACCGATGGCTTGGCGGAACGCTGACAAATTTTGAGACACTTAAAAAATCCACGAATCGTCTTAAAGAGCTTGAAAAAATGGAAGAAAGCGGGAAAATAGATACACTAATCAAAAAAGAAGCATCCAAGCTAAAAAAAGAGAAGGCAAAACTGGAAAAGAACTTTGCGGGCATAAAAAACATGGAAAAATTTCCGGATTGTATGTTTATCGTTGATACCCACAGAGAAAAAATAGCCGTTGCCGAAGCAAGAAAATTAGGAATAACTATTGTGGGTTTGATAGATACAAACTGCGACCCCAGAGAAGTTGATTATCCTATCCCCGCAAACGATGACACTATCAGAGCTGTAAAGCTAATCACCACACGAATAGTTGACGCTATTTTGGAAGGCAGAAAAGCAGCAATTAAGCAGCTCAAAAAAGATGAAAAAGAAGCTCACGTAGAAGTTTTAGCCGAAGGCGCCGAACAGAAAAAAACAGATGCCCCTGCGCCCACTCCAACCGAAGAAAAACAGGCGGATGCGCAACAAAAGACAAGTGAGAAAGCAAAAGAAGTCAAGAAACCTGCATCAACAAAGGCAGACGATCAAGGTAAAGGTGCAAAATGAGTAAGAAAATAGACTTAATACTTATCAAGAAATTAAGAGCGAAAACTGATGCTCCTATTGTTGATTGCAAAAACTCGTTAGAAGAAGCCAATGGTGACTTAACGCAAGCTGTGGAAATTTTGAGAAAAAAAGGCATTACTAAAGGACAGGAAAAAAAGGAAAGAGTAACTTCGGAAGGAAGGATTGCTTCGTATATACATTTTGGCGGCAAGATCGGCGTTTTGGTAGAAATTAACTGTGAAACGGACTTTGTGGCAAGAACAGATGAATTTAAAAATTTGGTAAAAGACATTACTATGCACATCGCTGCAAGCAATCCGAAATATATTGCACAGAAAGATGTCCCCGAAGAGGTTATTAAAAAGGAAACTGATTTATATAATTCTCAATCTTCGGATAAACCCGCGGCAGTAATAGAGAAAATAGCTCAAGGCAAACTCAAAAAATTCTATTCTGAAGTGTGCCTGCTTAACCAGCCATTCGTCAAAGACCCCAGCAAGACGATAGGGGGAATTATAGATGAACACATAGGTAAGATCAAAGAAAATATCCAAGTGAAGCGGTTTATTCGTTATCATCTTGGCGAGCAGTAACATCGGAGTAAGTGAACTAGATTTTTTACTTTTTAATATTTCTAAATCAGCGAGAATTATCTCATGCCAAAACTTTTACGCAGAACCACTTCAACAAGACCCGCGGCTCGTCCCGCCCTCGGCTTGCCGAAGCTGACAAAACGAGACAAGCAAAGGCAAACCAGTCGCATATTGGTGAAACTGTCAGGTGAATTTTTAGGTAATCCTAAAGATAAGATTTCCGCGAATAATCCTTTAAATTTTTTCATCTCCCAAATAAAAGACATAAAAAAGAATACCCAATTAGAAATAGCAGTAGTAATCGGCGCCGGAAATATTGTTCGCGGGCTTAACGCGCAAAAGTTGGGGTTAGACAGATATACTTCGGATTATATGGGAATGATCGGGACATTAATAAATGCTCTCCACTTAAAAAATATTCTGCGTCAAAACAGCATCAAAAGTTCTATCATGAGTGCATTGGAAATAAAAAACATATGCCCCTTGTTTTATAAAGAGCGGGCTTTAAAATTTTTAGAAAGAGGAGATGTAGTAATTTTAGCGGGCGGCACGGGCAACCCTTATTTCTCCACTGACACCGCCGCCGCTTTAAGAGCCGTAGAATTAAATGTCGACATATTATTGAAAGCCACAAAAGTTGACGGGGTTTACGATTGCGACCCTATGATTAACCCGAAAGCTAAAAAATTCAAACAATTAACTTATCAACAAGTCCTCGAAAAAAACTTAAAAGTAATGGATTTAACTGCTATATCCTTATGTAAAGAAAATAATATTCCTATTATAGTTTGTGATATAAAGAACCCTCACAGCATCAAAAAAATATTAAAAGGCGAAAAAGTCGGGACATTAATAACAAATTCAAAAATTAAAAGTTAAAATGTAAAATGACAAATAAAAATTCAAAATTAAATAAAATACTAGGCCCATTGATTTTTCTGTTTATATTATTGGTTACAATAAACTTAAACTTGTTTCCTAATATCACGCTTCCAGAAATAACGATTAAGACTATTTACTGGGGAGTAGTTGTAATTTGGTTGGGAGTATTAACTTTTGTAAGTATAAAAAATACGAGGGTCTCAAAAGAAAGAGTTTTTTTGATTAAGATTAATATGATCATATGGATTATTCTTATATTTCTCGTTATATGCAGTTTCTATCTCTCTCGGCTTTATGAAGTTTTTTGGTTGCCCATTATTATAATGATAGCAATGCTTGCGCTGTATCAAAATAAGAAACAAAAAGAAATTAGAGAAACCGAGAAAAAATCGTAAAAAATTAAGAATATTTTATTTTTGCTTTGTATTTTTAATATTTGATGTTTAATTTTTGATTTTATTATAAAGGAGGGCGCTAAACAATGATTAAAGATATTCTTAAAAAAATAGAAGAAAAGATGAAACACTGCCTTGATAATCTCAACCATGAATTTAGTGTTATAAGAACAGGTAAGGCAACGCCTGCGCTTCTTGATAATATTAGAGTTGCTTATTACGGAACGCCAACCCCCATCAGTCATTTGGCAACCGTAACCGCAGACCCAGGATTAATTATTATAAAACCCTGGGACAAAGCCGCAATGAGCGAAATTAAAGACGCAGTTCTCAAGGCTGACTTGGGATTAGTGCCTTCAATGGAAGCGGAAGTAATTAAAATCCCGATTCCTCCTCTTTCCAGTGAAAGAAGGCAGGAACTTATCAAAATAGTCCATAGAATAACCGAGGAAGCAAGAGTGTCCATTCGCAACAAAAGACGAGAAGCAAAAGAAGACATCGAAAAGACGGAAAAAGAAGAGCATATTTCTGAAGATGACGCAAAAAGAGGACTAAAAGAACTTGAACACCTGACTTCCAATTATATAGAAAAAATCAACAAGAGTTTAGAAGAGAAAGAAAAGGAAATTGGAACAGTTTAATTGGAACACCGAGATCCTCTTAAGATGAAATTTTGTTACTAATAAAATAAGCGAAAGGTATTATGAAAAATTCTGTTGATAGAGTTCCACCTCAAAATATAGAAGCGGAAATTGCTGTTTTGGGTTCTATTCTGCTGGATAAAAATCTAATAGATGTTGCAGGTGAAAAATTAAAACCGGAGCATTTTTATAGTAAAGAGCACCAGTTGATTTTTAGAGCAATACTAGACCTCTATAGTGACGATAAGCCTGTAGACATAATATCTCTTACCGACCGACTAAAAAAGAAAGGCGAGTTGGAAAAAATAGGCGGGGCTTCCTTTTTAAGCACTCTTTTATCCTCAATCCCAACTCCTGCAAATATAGAACATTATGCGACAATCGTTAGAGAAAAAGCTGTTTTAAGAGAGCTTATTGAGGTCTCTTCGGATATCATAGGCAAATGCTATGCCGGCAAAGAAGATGGCTCCAAGCTCCTCGATAAAGCAGAGCAGAACATCTTTAATATTGCTCAACAGAAAATTTCCTCCGGCTTTGTATCTATAAAAGACCTCATTTCTGGGGAAATGATAGACGAACTTGTTAGAAATAAGCTTCATATTGCGGGATTGCCCACCGGATTCAAAAAATTGGACGAAAAGACTTCAGGGCTTCATTCTCCCGAACTTATAATCATTGCAGGCAGACCCTCTATGGGAAAGACGAGTTTAGCATTAACTATTGCAAGAAATGTTGCTGTGGAAGAAAAAAAGCCTGTCGCAATGTTTTCTTTGGAAATGTCGAAGGAGCAAGTGGCAGAGCGATTTCTCTGTATGGAGGCGAGGGTTGATTCACATAAATTGAGAACGGGATATTTGGCGGAGGAAGACGGGCCCAAATTATCAATAGGTGCGGGGGTTCTTTTTGATGCTCCGATATTTATAGACGATTCATCCACTCTTAATGCTTTAGAACTAAGAGCTAAAGCAAGAAGGTTAAAAGCAAAACAAGATATTTCTCTTGTTATTGTAGACTATATACAACTTATGAGTTCGGGAACCGCCTTCGAAAATCGCCAGCAGGAAATAGCTGAAATATCTCGAGCTTTAAAAGGTTTAGCCAGAGAATTGCACATCCCGGTTATTGCGGTCTCTCAACTTTCCCGTCGGGTCGAAACACGTGGAGATGACCGCCGTCCGATACTTTCAGACCTAAGAGAATCCGGGGCGTTAGAACAAGACGCCGACGTAGTGATGCTGTTATTAAGGGAAGAGTATTATAAGCCCGACGATAAGGAGTTAGAGGGAATAGCAGAACTAAATATAGCCAAACAGAGAAACGGTCCAACCGGAACTATAAAACTAGCTTTCATTAAGCAATACACGAAATTTGAGGACCTATCTTTTTCAAGTGAAGAATGAGTAGATATGGGAAACCCAAAAGCGACTTTTGTATGTCAAAACTGTGGCTATACATCTATAAAGTGGTTAGGTAAATGTCCTTCCTGTGACAGTTGGAACACACTCCTTGAAGAAACTCCAAGTCAACCTCAAGATAAATATGTGTGGGGAAATAAACCTGTTATCCTTTCCCAAATAAAAGGGCAAGAACAAAAAAGATTTTCTACGGGTATATCTGAATTCGATAGGGTTTTAGGCGGCGGCACAGTAGAAGGCGATGTTGTTCTAATAGGCGGCGAGCCGGGCATAGGTAAGTCAACGCTTTTATTACAAGCGGCGGCAATGGCTTCACAAAAAGGCAAAAAGGTTCTTTATATTTCCGGCGAGGAATCACTCTCTCAAATTAAACTACGAGCCGAAAGATTAAAAATATTTTCACCACAATCTGGCAAAAAGGCGGATTTAAGCATTCTCTGCGAGGTTAGTTTAGAAAGAATAAAAAAATTCATAGAGGAAACGTCGCCCGATTGGATTATTTTAGATTCCATACAAACAGCATATAAGTCAGGTGTTAATTCTTCCCCGGGTTCCGTCTCCCAAATAAGAGAATGCGCCTCCGATTTGATTCAGCTGGCAAAAAAGAACTCGAAAGTCCTCTTTCTTATAGGCCATGTTACCAAAGAAGGTTTAATTGCCGGTCCCAGGGTATTGGAGCATATGGTTGATGCCGTCCTTTATTTTGAAGGAGAAAAAACGGGTCCTTTCCGCATTTTAAAAACTTTTAAAAATAGGTTCGGCTCTACGCAGGAAATAGGTGTTTTTGAAATGACAGAGAAGGGTTTAAAAGAAATTACCAATCCTTCCGAAATTTTTATGTCGCGCAATCCTTCGCCTGCACCGGGGACAGTTATCGCCTCTTCTATTGAAGGAACAAGGCCTCTTTTGGTAGAAATCCAGGCGCTTGTAACTACTGCCACATCAATGAATTTCCCTAGAAGAGTAATAGCCGGCGTGGATTATAACAGGGTGCTTCTTTTATTAGCCGTCCTGGAGAAAATATTCGGAGCACCGCTTCATAAATACGATTTATTTATTAATGTAGTAGGAGGTATTAAAATAGAAGAAACGGGGATAGATTTACCGGTGATTTTCGCAATTATTTCTTCTTTAAAAAACAAGCCTCTGCCGCCCGGGATTTTATTTGTCGGCGAGGTAGGCTTATCCGGCGAAGTAAGAGGTGTTTCCCATATTAAAGCCAGAGTAAAAGAAGCAGAGAAATTGGGGTTTAAAAAGTGTATACTACCTGAGGTGAATTTATCTTCATCCGCGCCCGCAACACAAACAAAGGCGGATAAGATTGAACGTATAGGCGTAGGAGATATTGTATCTGCGCTTAATAAATTTTTTCCTAATTAGAATAGTTTATGGTTTCTAGTTTTTCTGTTTTTGCTATAAACTATTAACCATCAACTTTTTTATAAAGGGGGTTGATTATGTTTGCAATTGTAGTTCGTGTTCTTTTTGCAATGTTTTGCATAGTAACGGGGGTATATTTTTTAGAGGGATTAGGCAATATTTTTCAGCCTAATGTTTGGGGCGTGCTTTGGGGAGCAGCGTGGGCAACAGCTATTTTGTTTCTTGAGTGGGCATTAAGAAGAACTCCGCCCAAAGGACTGGTTGCCGGCTCAATAGGGCTGTTAATAGGGCTTATATTGGCTAACTTAATCACGGGCACTGTTTTAAATTTTCCGTTTACTCCCGAAGTATCGCTTATTTTAAGAGTGGGAATTGCTTTAGCTTTAGGATATTTAGGGATGACTGTCTCTTGGAGAAAAAGAGACGAATTCAAGTTCCTTGTTCCACAACTTTCCAGAGATGAAGATAAAAAATGTAAAATATTAGACACCTCCGTGATAATAGACGGACGCATTGCGGATATTGCGGAAACAGGTTTTCTGGAAGGATTAATAGTAATCCCCAAATTTATATTAAACGAACTTCAAAAAATAGCCGATTCAACTATTCCTTTAAGAAGAAAAAGGGGAAGGCGCGGCTTGGATATTCTTAATAGAATGCAAAAAAGCGGTTCTCTGGAGGTCGTGATTGAAGAAAAGGATTTTCCGGATATAAAAGAAGTGGATTCGAAACTTGTCCAATTAGCAAGAACCGTAAACGGAATAATTGTTACCAATGATTATAATTTAAATAAAATAGCAAAATTGCAGGGAGTAGCCGTCTTTAATATAAACGAATTGGCTAACGCATTAAAACCGGTAATTCTGCCAAGCGAAGAATTAAAGATAAGAATAGTCAAAGAAGGTAAAGAACCCAACCAAGGGATAGCTTATCTGGACGATGGAACGATGGTTGTGGTGGAAAATGCGCGCGGGCTAATGGGCGAAGAAGTGACAGTAGAAGTAACTTCTGTTTTGCAAACTTCCGCCGGCCGAATGATTTTCGGACAACAACAAAAAGGGACTGGAGGCGACCGCTCCCGTTCTTCAAAAAGATCTTAATTTAAATACTCGTTCAGGAATAAACCCAAGCCGATTTTTAACTGTAGGATGCCGATTGCCAATAAAAAAGAGTGCCGGAGGTGGGAGTTGAACCCACACGGACTTTAAGGTCCACTGGATTTTGAATCCAGCGCGTCTGCCAATTCCGCCATTCCGGCAAAACAATTATTCTTAAAATCTTTTTTTTTGTCTTATACATCCAAATTCTGAACTTCAAGCGCGTGGGTTTGGATATATTCTCTGCGAGGTTCAACTTCGTCTCCCATGAGCATCGTGAAAATTTCATCCGCAGCATACGCATCTTCTAATCGAATTTTCACAAGCGTTCTTTCTTCGGGGTTCATTGTGGTCTCCCAAAGTTGCTCGGGGTTCATTTCTCCAAGCCCTTTATATCGCTGGATAGAAAGACCTTTTTTCCCCAATTCTTTTATCTTCTCCAATAATTCTATCCCCGAGAAAACAATGTATTCTTCGCTATTGCTTTTTATTCTATATATGGGCTTCGCGGCAGACTGAAGAATATTCAGGTTTAGGCCATTTTCTTTTAACTTCGCTATAATTTTTTCAATCTGCCGAGATTCAGTAAACTCTCGAACTTCCCAGCCTGCCTGCATGTACCCGAAAAAGATGTTGGTTCTTTTGGGTGCAGGCTCAAGGTTTAAATCGTTTTGTTTTTCCGTCTTTGCATCGTTTTCTTCCCCACCTTGAAGGGCTTCTTTGCTTCCCGTCGTCTCGCCCTCATCAGCTTGCTGAAACAAAGATGACGATGTCGGAGGCTTGTCTGTAGTCTTTGACAAATTGTTAGATATCTCTGCTTCAACTTTTTCCATAAAAGAAGCCAGTTCTTGTTCGTTATAGAAAAACTGTGTTTCGTCTTCCTTTTTCACCCCAAATAAAGGTAGTTTTCCTTCGGGAGAACAATTTTTTAGATATTTTTCAAGCGTGAGCCCTTTACGTCTTAACGACGGCGATATTTTTTCCACCTGGAGTAGAATCTTAATAATCTCTTTGATTTTTTCTTCAGATATGGCTTGTTTTTTTACTGTATCATAGACAGTTATTCCCTCTGTCGCCCCTTTAATAACAAAGGCGGTGAGTTGCTCTTCGTTCTGGACATATATTTCTTTTTTCCCTCTTTTTACTTTATATAGGGGAGGTTGGGCAATATAAATGTGCCCTTGCTCAAGTAATGGTGCCATTTGCCTATAAAAGAATGTCAAAAGAAGTGTTCTAATGTGGGATCCGTCTATGTCGGCATCCGTCATTAGAACAATGCGACCATATCTTAGTTTGCTAATATCAAAATCTTCATCTATGCCGGCGCCTAGGGCGGTTATCATGGTGCATATTTCTTCGTTTCTTATAATTTTGTCCATCCGCGCTTTTTGCACATTCAAAATTTTTCCTTTTAAAGGTAGGATTGCTTGTGTTCTTCTGTCTCTTGCCTGCTTAGCAGAACCGCCGGCTGAGTCACCTTCTACCAAAAAAAGCTCTGTTTTCGTGGGGTCTCTTTCAGAGCAATCGGCAAGTTTGCCGGGCAATGTTGCAGAATCAAGCGCACCTTTTCTTCTTACTAATTCCCGCGCTTTTCTTGCCGCATCCCGCGCTCTTGCAGCTGTAATACATTTTTCAATTATTTGTCGGGCGACGGGTGGATTCTCTTGTAAAAACTCGCCCAATTTTTCGTTGGTGTAGGAACTAACAATACCTTGAACTTCGCTGTTTCCCAGACGCGTTTTGGTTTGTCCTTCAAACTGGGGCTCAGGTAATTTCACGCTGATTATACCTATCATCCCTTCGCGTATATCATCCCCCGAAAGCTGCAATGCTTTTATTTCTTTGTCTGAATAATGCTTGTGCATATAATCGTTCACTGCTCGCGTCAATCCGGACTTAAAACCCGAAAGATGTGTTCCTCCTTCGTGCGTATTAATGTTATTCGCAAAGGAAGATGTGTGTTCCTTGTATTCCTTCGTAAAAAGAATGGCAAATTCTATAATAATTTTATCCTTTGTATTTTCAAAATAAATGGGCTTATCATGCAACATGCCTTTGTTCTTACTTAAATATTGAACAAAAGACGCAATCCCGCCTTCAAAAAAGAATTTTTCTTCTTTGGTCGTTTTCTCATTAAGGAAATTTATTTTTATACCTTTATTTAAAAACGCTAATTCGCGAAGTCTTGGAATAATAATATCGTCGCTAAACTCTGTAACCGTAAAGATTTCTTCATCCGGACAAAAAGCAATTTTTGTCCCTGTGTTTTGGCTCTTTCCAATAATTTGTAATGGCGTTGTGGCTTTTCCTCTGGCAAATTTCATAGAATAAATTTTGCCGTCTCTGGAAACTTCTGCCTCCATCCATTCCGAAAGCGCACAGACAACAGAAATTCCTACACCATGCAAACCACCCGCGACTTGATAAGCTTTGTTGTCAAATTTACCGCCCGCATGTAGGGTGGTGATTACCACTTCTATCGCGGATTTATTGGAGCCGTGGTGTTTATCAACAGGGATACCCCTGCCGTTATCCACAACCGTTACGGAGTTATCTGCGTGTATAGTAATGTTTACTTCATCGCAATATCCTGCCATTGCTTCGTCTATAGAATTGGCGACAACTTCTTCCACTAATTGGTGAAGCCCTCTTTCAGAGACGCTTCCAATATACATGCTCGGTCTTTTTCTTACCGCATCCGCACCCTTAAGAACATGAATGCTTTTTGCTGTGTAATCTTTTTGTTCGTTTTTTTGCATTGTTCTCTCCATTAGATATAAAAACTATCTGCCCGTTAGCTACATTAGAAATAATCCCGTCAACGCTTTGGGATATAAATTATCATACATCTCTAACGAGGCACTCCTACCCTAAAATTAACTTCCTTTATTTTTTCTTTACCAAAAGTTTGATTTACTGCCTCTATTATTTTTTCTTTTTTAAAAAGAAGTTCTTGTAAATACACGGGAGAATTAACCACAATAATAAGTTTTTTTTTGTAAATTTTGTACGGTTTCGCGTGGGAACTTATGTTCTTCCCCAAAACCAAGTTGAGTTTGTCTAAAACTTGTGCAATTTCCGTTTTTTCTTCTTTTTGTTTTTCTATCTTCTTCCATATTTTCTCTAAAATTTTACTAAGAGGCTCCGGTCCTTTTGGGGTCATCCTATATCTCCATTGGCATTAAGACATAAGCAAATTTTTCGTTATCCATGGGTCTAAAGAGCGCTGCTTCTTTTGTAGAGTTTAGCCCCACAAAAACCTCTTTACCTCCTATAACCTTCAAAGCGTCCAGCATATATTCCGGATCAAACGCTATTTTCATTTCTTTTTCCGCGTTTTTAATCATTATCTGTTCGGATGATTCTCCGACCTCTGAAACCTTAGAGCTGATGATCATAGAATCCTTTTGAATGTCAAACTTTACGGAACCGCCTTTCTCTTTAGTTAAAACATATGCCCTTGTAACCGCTTCTATTAATTCCTGCCGATTAATTATTAGTTTTTGTTGGAAATTATTGGGGATAACCTTGGTATAGTCCGGGAACTCGCCTTCTATTAGCCGCGAGGTAAGAGAAATGTTTTTTTGGACAAAATTCACTTGTTTCTCGCCTAAGGTTAAAACGATTTCCTCGTCTGTCATTATCCTTGCAATTTCATTACACGTTTTTACCGGCAGTATACAGCTCTTTTTTTGTTTCACAGCTTCAGCTGTAATGGTTTCTTCAATTAAAGATAGCCGTCGTCCGTCTGTTCCCACCATTTCTATATTGTCGCCTTTTATTGATAAATGTAAACCCGTTAGGGTGTACCTACTTTCTTCCCTAGAGACGGCGAGAATAGTTTTTTGAACCATTGATTTTAATATGTCTCCCTTTAGGCTAACCTTTTGTCCAACAATTTCCGGAAAATCAGGGAAATCGTCAGGGGGAAGCGTATTTATTTGTACGCGTGTTTTTGCGCATTTTATCGTCGTGCTGTTTTTTTCTGTGGAAATTTCAATATCACCTTTAGGGAATTCTCTTATTAGCTCTAGTGTCCTTTTTCCGGGTAAGGCTATCGTTCCTTCTTCTACTGCTTCCCCTAAAACGCTACACTTAACTCCCACCTCTAAGTCTGTACTAAAAAGAGATGTTTTCCCGTTTTTAGCCGTTAAAAGAAAATATGAAAGTATTGGTAAGGTTGTTCTTGTAGATATAACGCCTTGAGTAATTTGTAAGCTTTTAAATAATTCGTTTTGTGTTGTTTTTATTCTCATTTTTCCTCCTTATTCTAAATTTTTAATAAAACCTTATTATTACTCTTAATATATTAATATATTAAAAACACAGTCTTAGTAGTAAGTGTTGTTAGTAATAAGGAAAACGTTGTAATGCTTTATTTCCACCATTGTTAGACCTTTAAATTTTGTGTGGAAAAAATTTTTAAATATCCACACTATCAACAATATAAATGACCTTATCTTTAATCGGCTTAACATTTTAGATTTTGTATTATCTGATTAATCATCTGGTCAAGATTTTTATCCGCTTTTTTCCTTGTTTTAATCACATTGCACGCATGCATTACGGTCGTATGGTCTCTTCCGCCGAAATTATAACCTATCCCGGGTAGAGAAAAATCGGTTAATTCTCTTACTAAATACATTGCAACTTGGCGCGGATAAACAATCAGCCTGTCCCGTTTTTTGGAGTTCATCTCGGAAACCTTTATATTAAACACCTTACTAACCTCTTCTTTAATTAAATCAATTGTTATTGTTTTCTTGGTATCGTTAACCGTTATTAAATCTTTTAGAAGTTCTTTCACGACTTCAAGGTTCAGGCTTTTCCCGTTTAAGGAAAAATATGCAACTACTCGTATTAGCGCACCCTCTAACTCCCTTATGTTTGCCGTAATTCCGGAGCATATATAAGAAAGCACATCCTCCGGCACGTTATACCCGTAAAACAACGCTTTTTTCTGTAAAATTGCCATTCTCGTTTCAAAATCTGCGGGTTGGATGTCTGCAACCAAACCCCAACGAAATCGGGACATAAGTCGCTTTTCTAATGTGGGTATCTCTTGGGGGGGGCGATCGCTGGAAACCACAATTTGTTTATGGGCATCATAAAGTTCGTTGAATGTGTGGAAAAATTCCGCTTCGGTGCTTTCTTTTCCGGCAATGAAATGGATGTCATCAATGAGAAGCACGCTCAAAGAGCGATAATTCTTTCGAAACTTTTCTGTTGTTCTGTTTTGTATTGCATTTATCAGCTGATTGGTAAATTTCTCGCTGGAAATATATTGAACATTTTTATCTCCGAGTTTCAGGGTAAGCTCATTACCTATTGCCTGCATTAGATGCGTTTTCCCTAAACCTACGCCGCCATAGATAAAGAAGGGGTTATATGCTTTGCCGGGAGAATGGGCCACGGCTATTGCGGCGGCATGAGCAAACTGGTTTCCACCCCCGACAACGAATTTATCAAAAGTGTAGTTAGGGTTTAATCGGGGCGAAAAACCCGCATTAGGTCTATCAAAAAGCGATGGACCTTGTTTTTTTATCTTTTGGCTTCCTTTAACTTCGCGGCGTATAGAAAAATCTATTTTTATTTTCTGATCTGTAATAGAAGACAACCCTTTATCTATTATTTCCTTATAATTTTTATTAATCCAGTCGGCGAATAATTGGGAAGGAGCCTCGATGTTAAGAATATTTTTGTCAGACGAAATAAATTTAAGCGGTTTAAACCACATATTAAAACTTTTTTCGTCAACTTGGTCTTTTATTGCCAATAAAGCCCTATCCCAGACGCTGATTTCTTTAGATAAACTCATTTCAACCCTTTTTTATTCACAGGTTATCCACACAAAAGAACGACTTGTTAAGAGGCGGCGGTGTAAGCGTATACGCAAAACAAGAAAGCCTTCGGCGGGCTGGTTTTGTTTTTCTCTTGGTAGGGAAAAACCCTAAAAAGCGATTTAATACCAACAACTTGTCCACAATAATTTCTTTCCTTTTTAGGCACATCGTTTTGTCTGACTTTTTAAAAAATAATACTTTTAATAGGCAGCTGGTAAAGCCTCTTTTCGCTATTTTACTCTAATGACAATAAGTTTTCAAGTGGGGGAAGATTAATCATCTGCTCTACACCTAGCGGTTTTTAAAAAGCGATAAGCGTAGTAAGCGGATAAAAAACACCCAATTTAATAGCCCCAATTCTCTAAGTCGACAGGTTTTACTGCTTCGATTTTTTCACCGAGAAATATCTGAGCTAATCTAGAAAACTTATCTGGGTCATCGCTTACATAAAAACGATAATCGGGCGTAGAAATACCATTATTAATTAGCGATTTTTTGTTAAGAAGCTTTTTTAAGTAAAGAGCTGTTTCTATGGAAGCGTCTATAAGAAATACTTTTGGCCCGAGCTCTCGGCGAAAAAGCTGTTTTATAAGAGGATAATGTGTGCAACCAAGTATGAGCGTATCTATTTGTGCTTTTTTAAAAGGCGCAACATATTCTTTAAGAATAATTCGCGTAGCCCCTTTGTTAACCCAACCTTCTTCGACAAGTGGAACCAAAAGAGGGGCGGCAACTGTAGTTATAGATATTTTAGGATTTATCTTTTGTATAAAAGATTGGTAGCTTCCGCTTTCAATAGTTGTTTTTGTGCCGATAACTCCAATCTTCTGATTTTTTGTCGTTGTTACGGCTTTTTGCGCTGAGGGTTCTATAACGCCGATCACGGGTATGTCCAATTTTATCTTTAAATTAGAAAGGGCGGCCGAAGAAGCGGTATGACAAGCTATAACTAAAGATTTTATCTTAAAACCTACTAAAAATTTTGCTATTTGCAGGGAAAAATTTTGGACAACTTTCGGGGACTTAGTTCCATAAGGAAGACGCGCAGTATCACCAAAATATATTAATTGCTCGTTTGGAAGAATACGCTTTATACTTTTTAAAAGAGTTAGACCACCAACGCCGGAATCAAACATACCTATGGGGCTGTTTGAATTGCGGATTAGAGGCGTTGTTTTCATATCTATAATTATTTTGTAAAACTGGTGCTTATGTCAAAATTTTTCGCGTTATGTAACACGAAGAAATAATTTTGGTGGAGGTGACGGGAATCGAACCCGTGTCCATAAAGAAGCTCCTAAAAGGCGGCTACATGCTTGTTCCTTATTTTAGTTTAATTTCTTTCTTCTCTTAAGGACAAGATAAGAAAAAAACGAGTCTGCTTGATTTTCCCTCTTGTCCTTCAGACATAGAACGAAAGGTAAGCCCATTTTCTTGCATCCTTATTTCCCAACAGGCGAAAGACGTATAAGGATGTTAGCCGCATTAAGCAGCTAAAGCTACAACTTCTTCAGCTTTTGTGTTTTGTCGGGTATTTTTACGAGGCCTCCCGACAACCTCGGCATGCTCCCCTTGGCTACTTGCTCCATGTCGATGCCTTGGCACCCCCATGTAATAATTGTGTTCCATAACACAATTATTCGTAGTTAGTAATTAGTAATCGGTAAATGGTAATTAAAAAATTACGGATTACGATTTACGAATTACCGTTTACAAATTCATCAATTTCTTTTAACCGCTTTTCTTATTTCTTTTTCTACGTCGCGTTTTTTAAAATCAGCGCGTTTATCAAAAAGCTTTTTAGCTTTTGCAAGCCCAAGCTCTATCTTCGCCCAACCCCGACTACTAAAATAAAGTTTAAGAGGTATTAACGTCAATCCTTTAAGAGACAGTTTTCCCGAAAGTTTCTTTATCTCGTTTTTATTTAAAAGAAGTTTTCTTTTTCTAGTCGGAGATGTATTAAATATCCCACCCTCTTCGTAGGGTGTAATATGCATATTGTAGAGAAAAATCTCCCCGGCTTCAACTCGTGCGAAAGAATCAACTATACTTACATTGCCTTCCCGCAGAGATTTAACCTCAGTTCCTTTTAAGACAAGTCCGGCTTCAAATTTATCTGTAATATGATATTCAAAGAAAGCCCGCTTGTTTTGGATAATTCTTGCCACCATATTGGGATTTTAACTAAAGGAGAGAGAGAAGGTCAACTGGCAACGAAAAGGTTATCGTAACAGAAAAAACGGTTAGCGGTTTTCGTAAAAAATAAATTTTTGCGAACACCGACAACCGAAAACCGTCTTTATTTGTTGCGGATTTGTTAATTATTCTTCCCCAAACACCTGCGCATCGAATATATGGATATTTGTATCTTTATCTTTCCACGCATCAGATGAAAGTCCGGCTTTGTGAGAACAGAGATTTGATAGGAATTCTTCCTTGCTCCAGCCGGTTTCCGTGGCAACCTGCGGCAGAAACACGCCTTGATTAAAACCTTTCTGAACAATCACGCCGTGCTTACCAAGTTCAAATTCCTTAATATCTTTTATTAATTTAGGAATAGAAAGAACAGATATTTCTATTTTTATGTCTTTGAGTTCATCCGTGGTAACAGGAGGGAATCTGGGGTCTTGGGTGCTTGAGGCAATAGCCATATCCCTCACAACCTTATAAAGTGGCTCCTTGCTTATAATATGCCCTATACAACCCCTAAGAGATTCTTCGTCGTCTATGATTTTGTTTCGTCCGGTTTTTCTTAAGGTTACAAAAGTGCCATAAGATTTTAAAAGTTCGGGGTCATCCTCACTAAATTTAGCAATTTTTCTTTCTTTGATGTATGTTTCTATAGTCTGGCGAGCAATATTTAATAATTTTTTCTTCTGTTCTTCGTTAAGCATATTTAGCATCTAATCCTAATTCTAAATAACCACCGCCACTTTTTAACTTCCAGCAATCATTCCCGACATGTTGTGCGATATCTTCCAAAACGCTTGATATCGTTTGATTTTCCGGTGTTGTTCCGTTTTTAAGTAAAGGTAAAATATAAAGAACAATCTCATCAAAAGTAGGGTTATGCCTTTCTCTTTCCATTCTTGTTAAATAACTCAACAAGTAATACCTAATCCGCAATCTTACATCAACCCCCGTCTTGAATTTGTGTTTAATCGTAAATACTTCTTTCTTCTCATCGTAATCAAACGTCTCCATTAAAATCGGCGTAAGGTCAGAGTATTCTTTTTTAAGCAAGTCAAGAAAGCCCAATTCAAGCCCTTTAATTATCAACTCATCGTTTATCTGCTCAAGTGTTGCGCCGCTGTTTTTAGCGATTATCCCCTCAATCGTTTGCATAATTATTTCAGCGATATTCATTCCAAGATTCGCTTTCATTATCGCTTTTGGATTGCGGACTTTACGGAAATTTATTATTAACTGTCCAGAAAGTACCGTAAACGGATGCTGGCGTTTTTTGAAACTTGTTTGTCCATTCTTTTGAGGAACTGCTCCTTCATATTCAAACCCGCAAGCTTCTGCAGTGTTAATTATCAAATGCCAAAATTCAGGGTCTTTGTGGGCGAATACAAACGACATCCAGCGGTCAAGCTTTAATACGCGATACATTTCTTTTATGCTTTGAGCGATTAACTCGTTGTATTCTTTTTTACTTTTCTCCCTCTCTCCGCCTTCTATCGCTTCCTGCTCATAATCCTGTCTTGTAACCGGTAAATCCAGCCAAGCATTCCACATTACGGATAAATCCAAATATGGTATTTTCTTACCATAAGGCGGGTCAGTGTAAATATAATCAACGCTTTCTTTTGGAATATTCTTTAAGTCCGTTGCAGTTCCTTTTTTAATTTGGATATCCTTTATGGTGTTTTTATTGATGAAATACTCCATTTCTTTTTTGGCACTCACTACTCGCTTATATTTAGTTTCAAAAATTTTCACCAAATCTAAATCGCCGGGTTCAGGTGCCATTCTATATCGATAATATCTAAATGCTCCACTGTCGCCACCACCTTCGCTTCGAGTATAGTGAAAAGTTAAATTGAACTTATTTACACTGCTTGAGAATGCTAACAATAAAGAATTTTTAATATTTTCTTCTTTTTCTTTAAGAATTATTGATTTTAATAGTCCTAACTGTGCCAATTGTTTTTTGCTAAAGAGTTGTTCCACTGTTCCGACATCGGAACCTTTTGGCAATTGATAACCTTTTGGGTAACGATATTTTTTTAACGCTTTCTGTATTTCTTCTTTTGTTTTGGGCTCTTTTTGCAAGTATTCTTTCTTAACTCTTTGAAAAGCATCGGATATCTCGCTCTGTTTTACGGGGGCGATAAGTGACTGAACAATAAAAACAGCCATCGGGTTAATGTCAATGCTTATCGCTTTTCTATTATTCATCATTGCTTCTACCGCAGTAACTCCACTTCCTCCGAAAGGGTCAAGAACTAAGTCCCCAGGTTTACTGAGATTTTTAATATAATCAGCAACCACATTCCATGCTTGTTTTGTAAAATATCCGTGAACTCCAAAATGTCTTTTAGCTTGCTGTTTTTTCGCGGGGATTTCTTCAAGTAAAGGTCGAGTAGCATAATCAAATCCACCTTTTGCTCTTACATAATCGGCAGTTCTTTCATAAACTACATTTTTCCCGACTTGAAAACTATCGGGCGACAAAAACATTTTAAGTTTTTCCCAGTAATGGTCTGCCTCGTCAATCGGGAATCTGAATATCGGCTCGTTTGTTTGTTGTGTGCGGTATAAAACAAAATCCAATCCGTTACATAAAGCAAAATATGTGCTTCGTATTTCAGGGTGAGAAGCGTAGCAGTAAACCTGCTGGATGTTGTCATCGTCATTAAGGTTTTCGTCGGGTGATTTTGCGTCAAGAACCCATGCAAAACTATTAGCGACCTTAAGCGAATAATCAGGCACTAATTTTATTGGGATTTTTTTATTGCTTCCGATTTTCAAGAAGGGATGTTCCAATGTCTTACTGCGGACGATGTTATCTTGCGTATATCCTAATTTACGAAGTATGGGCAGTATTATTACTTCCCTGACGCTATCTTCCTTGAAATCAGGATTTATGCCAATTTTCTTAAAATCCAATTTCCCAAACAATTCTTCTTTTAGATTCATAATTTTAGTTTTTTAATACTTTTGCTTTATATGAAGTTACTTGCGATTTAATTATCTTTTCATTATCAGCCACCCTTGAATTATAGTAATCTAAGGTTGATATCAACTTGTTAATATGATTTTTATAGAGTTCCAGCATTCCTTCTTGTTTAAAAATATATTTAGCCTGGTCTCCCCATTCTCTAGATTTTATCGCGAAATCAAATATTGCAACGGGGAGTAAATATTGCGAAGATTTTTTCAGGTCTTCTATTAAAGTAATAAATTTCTCATCTAAAAACGAGACATACCTGTCCAAAACACTATTTAACCCATTACATAAATTGTTCTTATTATAATGCACAAAGTAATACCAATTGTAACCCGATATGTGTTGGCTTTTAGTAGAAAAATCAAATTCCGAAATCATTTTATAATAATTCTCGTCAAAAGATGATCTAATATCATAGTAAATATCTTTTCCCGTGTCGTTCTTTAGAGAGAGAATAAACTCGAAATACCTACCTAGCACTTCTCTAATGATTCTCAACGCACATCTTTCAACCTTTTGTCTTCTTTTGTTCTCTTGCGATTGTAATAATTTATCAATGGAAACAACAACAATAACTATTACAGCTAACCCACTTGATAAATTTACTAAAAACCCAGATGCCCATTGATTGGTTTGTCTAAAGATAAAAGACATAACACCAAAGACAATAGAAAACAGCATTATAAATATTATCGAAGTCCTGATTGGAGAGAGTTCATTTTTTAGAAGAGTTTGAAGGTTTTTATTCATAGGAACGCCTGTTTCTTAAGTATCATATTATAAGTTTATCAATCAGCCACACTTTTGAAACTAATCTCTATCGTTTGCCGAGCAATTCTCAATAATTTTTTCTTTTGTTCTTCGTTAAACATAATTAAAAAATTTATCGCAAACCTCTTTTGGCGTTATTACTTTCAACCCAAATCTTTCATAAAGTCTTTTAGCAGGATTTGATTTTGCCATCTTTTTATCAGAAGTTATAAAAAACTCAATTTTCGAATGTAATGAATCAATATATGCACCTTGATCGCGGATACTTGTACCAGATTTTGCAAGATTTTTTATTTCTTCTTTAATTAAATTATTGCGACCGATATCATCCCAAGTGCCGGTTAAATCTTTCCATGTTCCCACGAGATCGTCCCATGAACCAACAGGCCAATATGACAAAATAGTTATTGTTTTTGCAAGTGCATATGCCCTATCAGGTTTTTTAGATAACTCGTCTAATGTATGTCGACTTATATATAGCTCTATTTTCCCTTTGTTGGCTAACTCAAAGATTTTTGAAAGCGAAGAATATGTAGATGAGTTTGGATTATTTACATCGATAAAGCAATTTGTATCTAATGCTACTTTCATGTCCGTCTCTACTATTTAATTATCATATTGTCGAGCAATCGCACTTTTCCTATTCTAACGGCAAGTAATATTACCACTTTCCCAGTTATTTTTTTAACGGGTTGCAGTGTTTCGAGCTCTCTTATTTCGATATAGTCAATGCCGCTGATTTTTTCTTTTTTTATCATTGTCCGTATTTTTTTCTTAACTTCTTCGGTATTAGTCAAACCGTTTTCTATTAATTTCTTGGCGGAGGTTAATGAATGACAAAGAATTGTTGCAGATTTTCTTTCTTCCTGGTTGAGATATATATTTCTTGAGCTTAGCGCAAGACTGTCTTTTTCCCGAACTGTCGGCAGGACTTTTATGTTGGTGTCTAAATTCAGGTCTTTTACCATTTTCTTTATTATGACTGCCTGCTGATAATCCTTCTGACCGAAATAACTTATATCCGGCTGGACGATGTTGAATAATTTCAACACAACTGTTGTAACACCTTTAAAATGACCCGGGCGGATTGCACCTTCAAGAATTTTAGATAGATTTGTTTCTTCTACGCAAGTTGAAACTCCTTCAGGGTACATGTTTTCTGCAGACGGCGCAAAAACAATATCAACCCCTGCTTTTTTAGCGATGGCTTTGTCACGAGAAAAATTCCGCGGGTATTTTTTGTAGTCCTCTTTCGGGCCAAACTGGGTTGGGTTGACGAAGATACTTAACACCACAATTTCGTTTTCTTTTCGCGCTTTTTTAATAAGCGAAATGTGTCCTTCGTGGAGCGAGCCCATCGTTGGGACGAAACCGACGGTCTTCCCGTTTTTTTTGATGGCTTTTATTCTCGCCGTAAGTTTGTAAGGTTTTTTAATTATTTTCATGTGCTTTTCGTAATTGGTAAATGGTAATTCAAGAACCGTAAACAGTAATCAGTAATTCGTAAATAGTAATAAACAAATAACTCACAATAGAAAAATTACGCTTTACCCTTAGAGATTGCTGAGCAATCTCAAGGACTTTGGTCCCGGGAATCTTGTAGATTCCACGGGGCGCTTTACCATTTATGCTGTCTTATTTGTATTCCCCCGCTATTTCTTCTGACCGTTCTATTCTATCGTCTATATGCGGATGGGTTGAGAAAAAGACATCTATATGAGATGCATTGCTTTTGTGGTTTTTCTTGAGGACTTTTAAGAATCCCGCCATTCCGTTGGGATCGTAACCAGCTTTGTATGCGTATTTTATTCCTAACTCATCGGCTTGGAATTCATCCTGTCTGGAATACCCAAGAGATAAAAGACTAAAAGCCGTATTTGAAAGATTTTGTATGTCTTTTTTGCTGTTAGAGAGCAGTATGCCATAAAGAACCGAATACCCGATTTGAGCTTCCATTTTTTTAATAATATGTCTGGCGCATACGTGTCCTATTTCGTGCCCCAAAACACTAGCAAGTTGGGAATCGTTTTCGTATTCTTTGAGCAATCCCTCTGTAACATATATTGCTCCTCCGGGAAAAGTGAGCGCGTTTACATCATCTGTTTTTAAAATTTTAAAAGTATAAGGAAGGTTTGGTCTCCCGCATTTTTTTGCAACTTTATTGCCTATGCTGCTTAGATGTTTATTAAGTTTTGTATCTTTAACGAGCCCATATTGTTTTTCTAAAGATATCGCAGCTTCCTGTCCTATCTGTATTTCGCCTTTTTCGCTTATTAATGTGGATTCATCTTTATTGGTAACAGGGTTATAGACAGTTGCGCAGCCGGAAAGAAAAAGGACGGACAAGAACATGAAGAATAAAAGACGGTGTCCGGTTATCGGTTTTCGTATTGTTAACATATTTCTTTTAACTTATTATATAACACTACACTTCCTTTATCATCCCCGCCTGCTTGTCGGGCAGGCAAATCATTTAGCATTTGCGAAACGGTTTTTTTAAGGACAGGATGTACAAGATTTGGGGCTATTTCTTTTAAGGGTATAAGAACAAAAGCCCTTTTATGAAGTTGAGGGTGAGGGATTTGTAGCCCGTTAGAAGTAAGTCGCCTACGCCTTTGGTGTGGACTTCTACTGGGCTGAAGCAACCGTGTGTTAACAAACTTTTTTTCATAAAACAAAATATCTATATCGATTATCCTTGGTCCCCATTTTTCTGTTTTTTCCCGCCCCATTGTTTTTTCTATTTGTTTAATTTCTTGAAGTAGTTCTTCGGGAGAGAATTTTGTTTTGCCTTTTAATACGAGATTTAGAAAATCAGGTTGCTCTGTTTTTATCTTTAGCCCGTTTAGAGACCCGCCTGTCAACGAACCCATTTGGCGGGCAGGTTTATCTCTTCTAACGGGCCAAGGCGAGGTTTCATATAAGGAAGAGGCTTTTATAATATCAAAACCAATTTCTTTAAGCAGTTTTATTGCGGTTTGAATGTTTTTTAAGCGGTTGCCTATATTTGAACCCAAGGAAAGATAGACCAAGATATTCCTCGCTTCGCTTCGCGCTAGGCAAAGCAGGTTGTTTGGGGGGGCAGGCAACTAAAGAAAAACTTTATTTTGCTTCCTGCCTAATCGTTGCTGTTCCCGTTTATTCCTGTAATGGAATTTCCTCGCCGCTTGTTGGAGCACTTGTTGAGTTAGTAGCTGGAACAGTAGTCTCTTCTTGAGTCATAACTTTATCAAGAATGGCTGACCGCCTTACTGTTTTTGTAGACAAAGACAGATAAAGCGAAGTGGCTAAAAATAAAATGGCAAGTCCTGCGGTAATTTTTGCAATTGGTCCCCCCGAAGAAGGCGCAAACATACCGCTGCTTCCACCTCCAAAGATATTTGCAAGACCAGCACCCTTGCCGGCTTGCAGTAAAACGACGGCTATTAGCCCCAAAGACACAATAATATGAATTATAGTTATAAACGTTATCATAATTTTATTCCTTTACCTTGGACGAATAGGTATGGCGGTTACGCCTGGAAGTTCTCTTCCTTCTAAAAATTCCAGGGATGCGCCCCCGCCGGTTGATATGTGTGAAAATTTTCCTTTGAGATTAAATTTCTCTACAGCACTTACAGAATCTCCGCCGCCGACAATGGATACGGCACTAGATTCAGCAATGGCTTGGGCGATTTCTTTGGTGCCTTTTGAAGAGTTTTCCATCTCGAATATTCCCATTGGACCATTCCAGACGATTGTTTTTGCTTCTTTGATTAAAATCTTAGCAGCAGCTATGGTTTTTTCTCCGATATCCACGCCTTTCCAACCGTCAGGTATTATAGCGTCCTGAGTTTGTTTTGTTTCAGCACCTTCTTTCCTGCCCGCTTCGCAGCAGGCGGGTATTTCCTGGACGATTATATGATCAATGGGAAGAACAAGTTTAATTTGCTTTTCTGTAATTTTTTTCAATATTTTTTCTGCTTCCACCTTCTTTTCTTCTTCAACTAAAGAATTGCCTACATTAATGCCCTGCACTTTCAAGAAAGTATACGCCATCGCACCGCCGATAATCAAGGAATCAACTTTGTCTAATAGATTCGTTATGACGCCTATTTTATCTGAGACTTTAGCGCCACCCAAGATAGTTAAAAACGGTCTTTCAGGCGCCTCAAGCGCTTTTGAAAAGTATTCAACTTCTTTTTTCATAAGAAACCCTACACCCGAAGGAAGAAGTGAAGCTATTCCACAAGTTGATGCGTGAGCGCGATGAGAAGTTCCGAAAGCGTCGTTTATGTAAATATCAGCTAAAGATGCTAATTGTTTAGAGAAGTCTGCGTCATCAGCTTCTTCTTCTGGATGGAAACGCACGTTTTCAAGCAAGACGACTTCGCCTTCTTTTAAGTTGTTGACAACTGTTTTTACTTCTTCGCCTATACAATCCGATGTCGTTTTTACCTCTTTATTGAGTAAAGAAGACAACCTTTGGGCAACAGGTGCCATGCGGAGTTTTTCGGAAACCTTACCTTTTGGTCTACCAAGATGGGAGGCAAGGATAAGCTTTGCTCCTTTCTCAAGAGCATACTTTATGCTTGGTAACGCTGCGCGTATTCTTGTGTCGTCCTGAACCTTACCTTCTTTAAGCGGGACATTGAAATCAACACGCATAAAGACTCTTTTGCCTTTAAGGTCAAAATCTTCTATTGTTACTTTTCTCATCGCTTGTTTATCTCTTTTGATTTTTATTGAAGCATATATTTTGCCAAATCAAGCATTCTTACCGAATATGCCCATTCATTGTCGTACCAGGCAAGCACCTTAACCATTGTTTTGTCAACTACATAAGTTGAACCAGCGTCCAATATGGCAGAATGTGGATTTGCGTAGAAATCTCGTGAAACCAACGGTTCATCACAATATTGAAGTATGCCTTTTAATGCGCCGTTAGCGGCTTCTTTGAACGCGGCATTTATTGTTTCAACTGTTGCTTCTTTTTCTATATCACATACCAAATCTACTATAGAAACATTAGGCGTAGGAACTCTTAGAGATAGACCGTTTAATTTGCCGTTTAGTTCCGGTATAACCAGACCTACTGCTTTGGCGGCACCGGTTGAGGTAGGTATGATATTCAAAGCAGCTGCTCTTGTGCGTCTTAAGTCTTTATGTGGAAAGTCCAAAATAACCTGGTCATTTGTGTATGAATGAACCGTTGTCATAAGGCCTCTTTTTATTCCGAAATTATCATTTAAGACTTTAGCAACAGGTGCAAGACAATTAGTTGTGCAGGAAGCATTTGAAACAATATTATGTTTATTCTTGTCATATATCTTCTGGTTGACTCCCATAACTATTGTTGCGTCAATGGCGTCTTTTGCGGGAGCTGAAATCAAAACTTTTTTGGCTCCAGCTGCAATGTGTTTAGATGCGCCTTCTTTATTTGTGAATTTACCGGTTGATTCAATAACTAAGTCTATATTTAAATCTTTCCAAGGTAATGCTGCTGGGTCTCTCTCGGATAAAATTTGTATTTTCTTTCCGTCAACCATGATAGCATTGCCGTCTACTTTAACATCTGCAGGCATAGTTCCAAAAGTCGAATCGTATTTGAGAAGATGGGCAAGCGTTTTTGCGTCCGTTAAGTCGTTGATTGCTACAAACTCTATGTTTGAGTTGTTATAACCGGACCTTAAAACATTTCTCCCGATTCTTCCAAAACCGTTAATCGCTATTCGTATAGCCATTTCTAACCTCCTGTAATTTTAATAAATTTTTGAATACCTGCCCGCTTCTTGCATAAGCAAGCAGGCGGGAATGAAAGCGTATTATAAAAATCAGGTGGGCATATGTCAACTCCGTTAGAGATGAGAACGAAAGGTTATGAATTTATATCAAGGGTTTGTAAAAAATAAAACACAGTATTTACGGTTGCCATAGATACAATGGTCCCTATCTCTAACCGGGGTCAACTCTTAGGGGATTAAGAAGCTATTCCTTTATTGAAACATTTATAGGAATTTCTATATATGGTTGGTCTAAACTATTGGTATGAATAACAATGCTGTCTTTGATGTTCCCTGCAGGAGCATTCTCTTTTAGAGAAGCAATAATTTCATATTCTTTGCCTTCGACTTTAGTAGTTATGGCTATTGAAAGAAATTCTTCAAGAGGATTTTCTATTTTTTCTATCTTCCAGGGGTTATCACTCGTTGTTTTAATGCTTATTTGCCGTGAGGCAATCTCGCCTTGCTTTAGCGAATCAAATAAAAATAAAGGTGGGAAGACAAGTATTGGCATATTGAATTCCGAAACACCTATCTCTGTGCTATTTATGACCTTGCCGACAACAGGCACCTTTATCTCTGAAAGGGTTTCGTCGTTAGTATAGATAGTGATTGTTTCATTAAATCTTTCAATAGGAATATCAGGTGCAATAACGACCTGAACTTCAAATCTTTTATTATATTCATCTAACGTCTTCTCAGGCGTGTATTGGGGTATTTCAGTGATTTGAGTAGAAATATAATCTGAAGAAGAGGTTACTTCTGTAATCTCTAAATTTTCATCGCCTATTTTAGCAATGTTAATTCTTCTGCTTTCCTGATTTTCTTGGCCTATACTACCGAAATTAATATTTTCAGGATAGACAGAAAGTCCCGTTTTAACAATCCCTTGGATTTTAAGTTGGATTGCAGGAACATTGGAATGGACATATATCTTCTGGCTGACAAACCCCGCATATCCTGCAGTATTAAACGATACTTTTATTTCTCCCTCTCCGTTGGGAGGGATATGTTTTTCGGTCAGTTTGGCAATAGCGGTACAGCCGCAAGATCCAGACGCTTTATCGATAATAAACTCTTCATTCCCATCATTTCGGAATTTAAATGTATGGTCTACTTTTTCTCCAACCTTAGCTAGCCCAAAATCATAAACATATTCATCAAACTTTATATCGGATTCTTTTAGTGTTGGTTCGGTCATTTTTGTCAAAAGCAGTTTTTTGACCGGTTTGTTTATGGAAATTAACAGAATAATAATTGTAAATATTATTGCTAAAACTATAAATACTAACAAATGTTTTCTTGGTATTATCATAATATCTAAACGGAAATATGAAAGTAAATATACTTCTTATGATAAGTTTTGGCAAGGGGTTATAGGGAAAACCGTTTGATTATGGTTGACAAAAATTCATAGCATAGTATAATTATCACTAAAACGATGATAATAATGTTGTTAAAGGGATAAAAACCATGAAACTTTCTACCAGGGGGCGTTATGGAACAAGGGCTATGTTGGATTTAGCAATGCATAATGGGGAGCAGCCCGTCCTTTTAAAAGACATAGCTAAAAGGCAGGAGATTTCTGAAAGGTATCTGGAAAATATTATGAGAGTCCTTGTGTCAAGCGGTTTAGTAATGAGCGTTCAAGGAAGAAACGGCGGTTTTAGTTTGGCAAAAAAACCAAGTGACATAAAAATGAGCGAGATAATTCAGGCGGTTGAAGGTTCAATGTCGCCTGTCTCTTGTGTAGATAATCCAAAATTATGTAAAAGGACAACGATTTGCATTACTCGAGATATCTGGGTGAAACTGAAAAAAGCAATAGTTGATGTTCTTGATTCTGTAACATTAGCAGATATGGTAAAGACACAAAAAGAGAAATTAAAAGAAACTAAAATAGAGATGTATCATATTTAATAGGAGAGTAATAAAATGGCAAAGATTTTTAATAATATAACCGAACTGGTTGGGAATACACCATTAGTACGACTAAGTAAGATAGCAAAAAACATCAACGCAAAGATTGTTGCTAAGTTGGAATTTTTTAATCCATGTGGAAGTATAAAAGACCGCATTGGAGTAAGCATGATTGAAGCAGCAGAGAAGCAAGGGTTGTTGAAAAAGGACGCTGTTATTGTAGAACCCACGTCGGGTAATACCGGCATAGCATTGGCGTTTGTTTGTGCTGTCAAAGGGTATAAGCTTATTCTGACTATGCCTGACACGATGAGTATTGAGCGGAGAAATATGCTTAAAGCATTAGGAGCTGAAATTGTTCTTACTCTCGGAAACGAGGGTATGAGCGGTGCGATTAAAAGGGCAGAGGACGTTGTTAAGAAAAATTCAAAAGCGTTTATGCCTCAACAATTTAAAAATCCTGCTAATCCCGAAATCCATCGCAAAGCCACGGCATTAGAAATCTGGAATGATACGGACGGCAAAGTTGACATTCTTGTTGCCGGAGTTGGGACCGGGGGCACGATTACAGGAATTGCCGAAGTATTAAAAAAGAAAAAACCATCATTTAAAGCTATTGCAGTTGAACCTATTGACTCTGCTGTTTTATCGGGAGGTAATCCCGGACCCCATAAAATTCAGGGGATTGGAGCAGGTTTTATCCCCCAGGTTTTGAATAAAAACATTATTGACGAAGTGGTAAAGGTAGCTAATGAGGAAGCTATGACAATTGCCAGACGACTTGCCAAAGAAGAAGGAATCTTTGCAGGAATTTCATCAGGCGCAGCTGTTTATGCGGCATTGAAAATTGGCGAAAGAGAAGAAAATAAAGGCAAATTAATTGTTGTTATTTTGCCGGATTTAGGAGATAGATATTTATCAACGGAACTTTATCAAGGATAGTTTTATGAAAGAAATGAAAATTAGAGAGGTGAATGTTATGTTATGGATCATGTCTTTGTCCCTGCATAATGTTGGGACAAAAAGGAAGATTTATTTTTATTCATAATATAACAATAGGAGGTAAACAATGCCTAAAACAATACGTGAAATAAATGAGAAAATAAAAAAGGGCGAGGCAGTAATTGCTACTGCTGAGGAAATAATTGATATTGTTGAAGAAAAAGGAACCAAGAAAGCTGCCCAACAAGTAGACGTAGTAACTACGGGGACCTTTGGACCGATGTGTTCAAGTGGTATCTATTTCAATATCGGGCATTCTAAACCAAGGATAAAAATCGGCGGAGGGACTTGTTATTTAAACGATGTCCCTGCTTATGGGGGTTTCGCTGCCGTTGATGTTTATCTTGGTGCTACGGCTTTACCCGATGATGATCCGAAAAATAAAATTTATCCTGGAGCGTTTAAGTATGGAGGCGGTCATGTGATTGAAGAATTCGTTGCAGGTAAGGATATAAAACTTGTTGCAACCGGCTACGGAACGGACTGCTATCCGAGAAAAAAACTTGAGACATGGATAAATATTAAAGATGTAAATGAAGCGGTATTGTTTAATCCGAGAAATGTGTATCAAAACTATAATGTGGCAGTAAATCTTTCGGATAAAACCATATATACTTATATGGGTATTTTGAAAGAAAAATTAGGGAATGCTAATTTCTGCAGTGCAGGACAACTATCGCCGCTCTTAAACGACCCGTTGTATAAGACCGTCGGTATTGGAACTAAGATATTTGTGGGTGGAGGAGTTGGTTATGTTGCATGGCAAGGTACCCAACATAATCCTACTGCTAAACGCAAAGATAATAATGTTCCTTGTGTTCCTGCGGGAACGCTGGCAATAATAGGCGATTTAAAACAGATGAAGCAGGAGTGGTTAAGAGGGATAACTATGACTGGCTATGGAGTTACTCTGGCGGTGGGAATAGGCATTCCGATTCCTATCCTTAATGAAGAGATTGTCCAATATACGGCGGTAAAGGATAAGGATCTTTTTGCCCAAGTCGTTGACTATAGCGAAGCATATCCTAAAGTTATACCCGGAAGCTTGGGAGAAGTAAATTATGCTCAACTAAAAAGTGGAAAAATTATTGTTCAGGGTAAAGAAATACCGACTGCGTCTCTTTCAAGTTATTCCAAAGCGCGAGAAATCGCTTTAACCTTGAAAAATTGGATAAAGAGCGGTAAATTCCTTTTATCCGAACCAGTTGGGTCTATCCCGGGACCAAAATCTGGTATAACTTTTCAATCACTAAAAGAAAGGCCGATTACTTAAGGCGTACCAAAAGCATAGAGGATGAACCGAATTTCCTCCTCATATGCTTCTGGGAAGGAGAAGATAATGGTTTCTAAAAGAATCGTATTGAAGTTTCCCCATAGATTAATAGAAAAACCGATTATCTGCAAACTGGTTAAAGAATACAACTTAGAATTTAATATTCTGAAAGCTTATGTAACTCCTAAAGAAGAGGGGCTTTTGATTTTGGAGTTAAAAGGTAAAGACGAAGACTGTAAGGGTGGGATAGATTATTTAAATAAAATGGGGGTTAAGGTTCAACCGCTTAGCCAGGATATAATTTTTAACGAGGCAAGATGCACTCATTGCGGAGTTTGTGTGACAAGTTGCCCGACAGGCGCTTTAGTAATGGACCCTATTACAAGAAAAGTTCATTTTGATGATAAAAAATGTATAGCCTGTGAACTCTGTATTCCGGCCTGTCCGGTTAAAGCAATGGAAGTGCATTTTTAAAAAGGAGTAAATATGCCAGAAGAATTACCTGATATAGGAAAGATTTCACCGGAAATTTTTCAAGAGTTTATATACCCTCGATTAGGAGCAAAAAATAAGAATATTTTAGTGGGACCTCAAAACGGCGTAGATGTTGGCATTGTAGAAATAGGGGATAAAGTTGCAGCTATAACCTGTGACCCGGTTTTTATTGTCCCGGAGTATGGGTGGGAACGCGCTGCTTGGTTTGCAATAAATATATTGGCTTCTGATGCGGCCTGTTCCGGACTCAAACCCACTTTTATGGCTATTGATTTAAATCTACCGATGGAGATTACAAAGAGCCAACTGGAGTTAATGTGGGACGAGATGCATAAAGAATGCGAAAATTTAGGAATATCCGTTATAAGCGGACATACTGCCAGATACGAAGGCTGTCATTATCCTATGGTTGGTGGGGCTACTGTGATAAGTGTGGGAGATAAGGATAAATATATAACTCCTACTATGGCAAAAGTTGGAGACCATATTATTGTGACTAAAGGTCCCGCTATTGAAGCCACGGGTATCTTCGCCACGGCTTTTCCTCAAGTTTTGGAAAAAGAATTTGGAAGTGATTTTCTGAAGAAAGCCCAAGATATATTCTGGGATATGTCTGTTGTGAAAGATGCTTTGACGGCGGTAAAAGTCGGCGTTAGGGAAGACGGAGTCACGGCAATGCATGATGCTACCGAGTGCGGCATATGGGGCGGGCTATATGAGATTGCCCAGGCAAGTAAGGTTGGGATGAAAATAGAAAAAGATAAAATTGTTGTTAAGGAAGAAGCAATCAAAATCTGTAATTATTTTGGAATTGATCCCTATGCTTCTATTAGTGAAGGCACCTTGCTTCTGACTTGTTGTCCTAATAAATCAAACGAAGTAATAAATCTTCTTAAAAAAGAAGGAATTAATTCTTCTATTGTGGGTGTTGTGGTGGAAGAGAAAGAAGGTATCAAGGTAAGCGAAAATGGGGAAGAAAAAGAATTAATTCATCCCCGAGTTGACCCCTTTTGGGCAGCTTTTTATAAGGCGTTAGGAGAGAAAAAATGACAAGAATATATTTAGACCATAACGCAACTACCCCAACTCATCCGGAAGTAGTTAAGGCTATGTTGCCTTATTATGAAAAAATTTACGGGAATGCTTCAAGTATCCATCAGTTTGGTCAAGAAGCGCGAAAAGCGGTTGATGAAGCCAGAGAGAAAGTTGCTAGTTTTATCGGTGCAAAGCCAGAAGAGATAGTTTTTACCAGTGGTGGGACAGAAGCGGACAATTTTGCCATAAAGGGAGTGGCTTATAAAAATGAAAAAAAGGGCAGAGATCCCCTGAATCGAGCTTGCTCTGGTTCAGGGCATATAATAACTTCGTCCATTGAACATCACGCTGTTTTAAATCCCTGCAAGTATCTTGAAGAAAAAGGGTTCAAAGTAACCTATCTTCCGGTTAATGAATATGGAGTAGTAAACCTCGCTGATATCAATAAAGCAATAATAAGCGAAACAATACTCATTACTATTATGCATGCAAATAATGAAGTCGGGACGATTGAACCAATTGAAGAAATCGGCAAGATGGCAAAAGAAAAAGGAATTATCTTCCATACGGATGCGGTTCAATCAGTGGGTAAGCTTAAAGTTAATGCAGGCGAATTGAATGTTGACCTTCTTTCTTTGTCAGGTCATAAAATCTATGGCCCAAAAGGGATTGGCGCATTATATATCCGTAAAGGCACCAAGATAGAACCTTTAATTCTTGGAGGTCATCACGAAAGAAACAAAAGAGCCGGGACGGAAAATGTGCCCGGCATAGTTGGGTTCGGCAGAGCAATAGAGATTGCTTCGCAAGATATGCAGAAGGAAAATAAAAAAATCGTAAACCTGAGGGATAAATTGTGGAATGGTTTAAGACAAAAAATAGATTCTATTCAGTTGAATGGGCATCCTGAGAAGAGAACTCCAAATACTTTAAATGTATCTTTCAAGTTTATAGAAGGTGAATCAATAATTCTAAACTTAGACTTGCAGGGAGTTGCCGTATCAAGTGGTTCCGCCTGTACGTCGGGGTTGCTAGAATCTTCTCATGTTTTGAAAGCAATGGGCGTAGACCCGGCGACTGCTCAGGGTTCGGTAAGATTCAGTTTAGGGAGAGACAATACGGAGGAAGACATTGATTATGTGTTGCAAGTTTTGCCGGATATTGTTTCGCGCTTAAGGGAAATGTCGCCGTTGTATAGGAAAAACTGATGAAAAAAACAAAAGCAATAGCTCTTATTTCGGGTGGGTTAGACAGTGTTTTAGCTGCGAAAGTTATATCGGAACAGGGCATAGAGGTTATCGGAGTTACCTTTATAACCCCTTTTAGCGGAGATGGCACTAGCCAGAGAGTAAAATTATTGGCGAAAATATTGAACATTGATTTAAGATTGTTGGATATATCGGCAGAATTTTTTAAGATGTTAAAGTTCCCCAAATATGGTTATGGTAAAAACCTTAATCCGTGCATAGATTGTAGAATATTAGAACTAAGACAAGCACACCAATTAATGAAAGAGTTAGGAGCAAGTTTTGTTGTTACCGGGGAAGTCTTGGGGCAACGTCCTATGAGTCAAAACAGACAATCAATAGAGCTTATAGAAAGAGAAAGTGGAATGGAAGGGTTAATTGTTCGCGCTCTCTGCGCTAAGCTTCTCTCTCCCAGTATTCCCGAAAAAGAGGGTTGGATAAACAGGGAAGAACTTCTAGACATAGAAGGGCGTTCCCGTAAAAAACAATATAAACTGGTAGAGAAATATAATATTTCAGGTTACGGTGCCCCGGCAGGCGGATGTCTTTTAACAGACTCGGGGTTTAGTTTGAAAGTTAAAAATCTTATGAAGTCTAATATGCTTGATACTGATTTCATAAATTTGATGAAAACCGGCAGATATTTTAGTCTAAGTGATTCTTTCAAATTAGTAGTTGGTAGAGACCATAAAGAAAACTTAAAATTGCTACAATTTGCCAAAGAAGGGGACATCATTTTTGAGCCGGAGTCAAAAGGTCCGGTTGCAATCGGCCGTGGTAAGAGAGAAAATGCGGACTTAGAAATTGCATCCAAGATAGTTGCTTATTATTGCAAAAACGGACCGGTCAATATAAACGTGAAAATTTTCCCAGAGGATAAAGAGGAAATAATTAATGCTGAGAAAATAAGCGGGGAAGAAATTTTGAAATATAGGGTATAAAAATGAATGCTATTATTCAAAAAATAAAGGACCTTAAGAAAAAGAGAAAGGCGGTCATATTAGTTCACAACTATCAACTGCCTGAAGTCCAGAACATAGCTGATTTCTTGGGAGATTCATTGGGATTGAGTCAGAAAGCAGCTGAAACGGAGGCCGAAGTAATCGTATTCTGTGGTGTTCATTTTATGGCGGAGACCGCTTCAATTCTTTGTCCTGAAAAAGTTGTGCTTATACCGGACATAAACGCCGGTTGTCCAATGGCAGACATGATTAATGTTGAAGGACTGCGTGATTTAAAGAAAAAACATCCGGATGCGGTTGTTGTGGCATACGTGAACACAACGGCAGAAGTGAAAGCCGAAAGCGACGTATGCTGTACGTCGGCAAATGCTGTTAAGATAGTGAATTCTTTATCTGCACAAAAAATCATCTTCATCCCTGATAAATATTTAGGGCAATATGTTGCAAGTCAAATTCATCCCGTTAGAAATAAAGCGCCAGAAACGACCGCTTTACCAAAGGCAAGGATTTCTAACGGGACAAGCAAAAAAATAATTTTCTGGGAAGGATATTGCCCAATTCATGCTAGAATTTTGGCAGATGAGATCTTAAGAGCCAAGAGAGAGCATCCTTTTGCCGAAGTGCTCGTCCATCCCGAATGCACTCCTGATGTAATTGCTCTGGCGGATAAAGTATTCTCTACAACCGGTATGCTTAATTATGCGAAGGAGACAAAAAGCAAAGAAATAATCATCGGAACCGAAGAGGGAATCATTTACAGGTTAGATAAGGAAAACCCGGATAAAAAATTCTTTCCGGCTTCCGGACGTGCAATATGCGAAAATATGAAGAAAAACAGTTTGGAGAAGGTGCTTTGGTCCCTTGAAGAAATGAAACACGAAATTAAGGTAGAAGAAATGATAAGACAGAAAGCGAGAAAAACAATTGATAGGATGTTGGAATATAGTAGAGTAGATTGAAAGGAAAAACATGCATGCGATACAGTGAAAAAGTGATGGAACACTTTAAAAATCCAAGGAATGTAGGTGAAATAAAAGATGCTGATGGTATTGGGCATGTGGGCAACCCTGTCTGTGGCGATATAATGGAGCTTTACATTAAAGTAAAAGATAATGTAATCGTTGACGCAAAATTCAAAACTTTTGGCTGTGGAGCTGCTGTAGCCACAAGTTCTATGGTTACTGAACTTGTGAAAGGCAAAACCGTAGATGAGGCATTGACCTTATCAAACAAAGCAGTTGCGGAAGCGCTTGGCGGATTGCCGCAAATAAAAATGCATTGTTCTATGTTAGCTGAAGAAGCATTAAAATCTGCTATTGATGATTATTTAAAGAAAAAGCCCGCCAAAATCGGCGAGGCGAGGAGAAAAAAATGAAAGAAAAAGTGGAAAAAGCTCTTAAGAAAATCCGTCCGTTTTTACAAGCAGACGGAGGAGATGTGCAATTGGTGGATGTTAGCGAAGACGGCGTTGTAAAGGTGAAACTTACGGGTGCCTGCGGAGGATGTCCTATGGCTCAGATGACCTTGAAAACCGGCATCGAAAGAGTATTAAAAGAAGAAGTCCCAGAGATAAAAAGCGTAGAAGCAATATAGAATTAAGGATTCAGGATTAAGAGAAAACTTAATCCTTGTTTTGGGAGAAATATCTGCTGAAAGATTTTTCAACTAATGATAAAATTATTTTAAATATGATTGAAGGAGGATTAAAAATGAAGGGGCTCTTAGTGTTTGCCTCCATTATGTTGTTTTTGCTTTGTATTTTAGTCATTTCGATTCCTCTAGGAGCAGAACCTAAAACAGATGCCACAGTTACTGCGACAAAGGCATGCATGTCTTTCCCTGAACCAATATTCGATTTCGGCTTTGTATATCAAGGAGAAGACGTAACTCATGCTTTCAAATTCCAGAATGTCGGCGAGAGTACCTTAAAGATTAGTAGAGTTCAAGCCTCTTGTGGATGTTCAAAGGCAGAAGCCTCTGATACGGAAATTGCTCCTGGAGCATTTGGCCAGATAGGAGTTACTTTCCGAACAGGAGGTTTTATAGGGCAACAAACCAAGATTATTCACGTCAATTCCAATGACCCCATCAATCCTACCATAGACCTTCAACTGAAGGGAGAAGTCAAGATTGAGGTTGAGGTTAAGCCTCTAACTCTTTCATTTGAAAACGTTTCCAAACACGAACAAGTCACTAAGCAATTTGAAATAATCCAGAGGGGAGAACAAAAACTTATAATCGATAAAGTGACAACTGATAAAGAGTACCTAAAAATAGACAGTGTTGAGAAAAGAGAACAATGGGGTAAAAACGTTTATTCAGTAAAAGTTACGCTGGATAGCAATGCTCCCGCGGGATATTTACAGGGGAGGATTGATGTTAGCACAAATCTGGAAAGACGGAAGACTATTTTGGTAGGAGTGCAGGGAAGGATTTTGGGAGATATAAAATTATCTCGTGAGCGTATAGACTTCAATGTCCCAGCCGGCACAAAAAAAGCATCATCCGTTGTTATATCTACAAAAGGCGATAACTTTGAGGTCTTAAGAGTAGAAAACAACATAAAATATCTTTCCGCAGAAGTAATTACTCTGGAGAAATTTAAAAAATATATGATTGATTTTAGTGTAGCGCCGGAAGTTCCTCCTGGCCCAATCAGAGGAAATGTGAAGATATACACGAATTGCCCTGGCGAAACTGAATTAACAGTCCATATCTTTGGCCGGGTAGTAGAAAAAACAACAGAAAAAGCAATAGAAATCGGTTATTTTTTTGAAAAAGGATGCTTAGATTGTGAGCGCGTGCATAGTATTTTGGGACCTATCAAAGAGGAATTTCCAGCCGTTGTAGTTAAGGAATATGACATAAGTACCAGGGAAAATATGCAGCTAAACGAGACCTTATGCGAAATGTACGGTGTGCCTGAAGAAAAAAGAATGGTGACCCCAGCGATTTTCATCGGCAAGGATTTTCTGGCGGGAGAGTCAATAACCAAAGAAAAACTAACCGAATTAATCAATAAATATAAAGACGGGACATCCTTGCCTTTAGAGAGAGCAGCGCAAGTGAAAGATGTGGTGGAGGGTAATGTGGTAGATAGACTGCGTTCATTTGGTGTCCTCGCCATAATAGGAGCAGGATTAATGGATGGGATAAACCCCTGTGCCTTTGCAACAATAATATTTTTCATTTCTTACCTCGCAATTTTGAAGAGAAAGGGAAGAGAAATCATCATCGTAGGTATTGCTTTTACATCAGCATTATTTATCACATATTTTTTGATCGGCATAGGAATATTTGAATTTTTAAATTATTTGTCTTTCCTTAAAACTTTCACCAAGTTTATATACGGGATTGTGGGAGTATTTACATTAATACTTGGGATATTGAGCCTATTAGATTATTTTAAGTGCAAGAGAGGAAAAGCCAAGGAAATGTGGCTGCAACTTCCGGATTTCTTAAAGAGGAGGATACACTCTACCATCAAAGAGCAGGCAGGCTTGAGAAGATATGTCTTGGCAGCGTTTATTACCGGCTTTATAGTTTCAATATTAGAATTGTCATGTACAGGGCAGGTATATTTGCCAACGATTGTTTACGCAACAGGTATTAGCGAATACAGATTCGTCGCCTATACGTATCTTCTAATATATAACCTTATGTTTATCGCGCCGCTTATTGTAATTTTTATATTGGCATATTGGGGCACAACCGCCGTTCGTTTAAGCGATATTTTAGGTGGGAATATCGCTCTAATAAAACTTCTAATGTCTATTCTGTTCTTTATCCTTACCGCATTCTTGATAATGATGCTTATTGTCTAACTTCTCACCTACCACCCTGCAAATGGGAAACAAGAGAACTGTAGATTTACAAAAACTACCGGATTTAGATAAATGTTGAGCAAAAAAAAAGTTGTTATAGCCATGAGCGGCGGAGTGGATTCTTCTGTAGCTGCGGGTTTATTGGTAAAAGCGAACTATGAAGTTATAGGGATAAACTTGAAACTTTTTGACACCGAGGAGCCCGGAAAATGTTGCGGGAGTCAAGGCGCAGAAGATGCTCGAACTGTCTGTCAAAAACTTGGAATTCCGTTTTATTCGTTTGATTATAGGCAAAAATTTGAAGAAAAAGTCATAAAATATTTTTGCTTGGAATACGAAAGAGGGAGAACCCCAAACCCTTGCGTAGTCTGTAATGAGGAAATAAAATTCGGAGATCTTCTGCAAAAAGCAAAAACTTTAGGCGCGGATTATATGGCGACAGGGCACTACGCTAAAGTTGGATATGATAGGAAAAACGAAAGATATCTTCTAAAAAAAGGCAAAGACAAAAAAAAAGACCAGTCATATTTTCTTTTTCCTCTATCCCAAAAACAATTAGAGCATACCCTTTTTCCGCTTGGCGATTATACGAAAGATGAAGTCAGGCAACTCGCAAAAAAATTAGGATTAAAAGTCCACGATAAACCGGCAAGTCAAGATATATGCTTTATCGCAGGCTGTGACTATCATAAGTTTTTAATCAATCACATTGGTGACACATATAAATCAGGTTTGATTGTAAATAGCAATAGCGAGATATTGGGTAAACATCAAGGCATACCGTTTTATACTGTCGGACAAAGAAAAGGTTTAGGACCTCATAAAAAACCAATGTATGTTATTCATATTGTTCAGCAGAAAAATGTTATAGTAATCGGTGAAGAGAAAGAACTATATCAAGACACTCTGACAGCAAAAAACCTAAATTGGATAGATATAGAAAAATTAACAAAACCGTTAAAAGTAAAAGCCAGGATAAGATACGGAAGCAAAGAAAGCGAGGCGGTAATTTCTTCTATGGATAAAGATTTGGTAAAAGTGAAATTCAATAAACCTCAAAGAGCCATTACTTCGGGGCAGGCTGTTGTTTTTTATGATAAAAGTAAAGTTGTCGGTGGAGGATGGATAATATAAAATTAAAAATCAAATATAAAATATCAAAAATGAAAGATAGAAAATTACCTCTAGACATTCGTAGAATTTCAGGGACTAAGTCCTCGGAATCTTTACAAGATTCCAGAGGGAAAATGAGAAAACAAAAAGCCAAAAGAATAATCGGAATACTTGGTAGCCCCAGAAGAGGGGGGAATACGAAAATCCTTTTGGATAAAGCTTTAGAAGCCGCCAGAAGAAAAGGAGCTAAAACTAAAAAAATTATACTGAATGAGCTTAGGTTTTCCCCCTGTCAAGAATGCGAAAACATAAGAAAAGACGGGGTTTGTACTATAAAAGACGACTGGCAAAAAATCGTCTCAGAAATCAAAAAAGCGGATGGGCTAATACTTGCTTCCCCTATATTTTTCGGAAGCGTTTCTGCGCAGACAAAAATGTTCATAGACCGATTCCAGTGTCTTTGGCTTGCGAAGAATGTTTTTCAAACCTATAAGGCAAAGAAGAGAAAAATTGGCGCTTTTATATGTGTTGAAGCATCCGATAGGAAAGACTTTTTCGAAAACGCAAAAGCGATAGTAAAAAATTTCTTTGTAACCATTGATACCGACTATAAATCAGAACTCTTATGCTGCGGTATTGACAGTAAGGGTGCTATAAACAAAAAACCCAATTGTCTAAAAAAAGCTTTCGAAATAGGCGAAAAAATAGCTATATAAAAATAGTTGTTTATGCTCACTAATTAGGTAATTCTTTTGGTATGATAGAATGAGCTAAGGATAAATATAAATGCAAAAGAAACAGAGTGGTAGCAATTTCACGGACTTCCTTCGCGGTTCTTTTATATTCCTGAAATTTCTCTTTCCAATAGCAATTGTAATTGTGTTAGTGTCAGTTTTCGCAGGCCTTTTTCCTTATGTGATAGTTATTGGCACTCCCATAACTGTAGCATATATACTGTATCGTTTTTTGGTCTTCCTTGGTGCAAAAGCAAGACACAACACAAAAATAGAAAAAATTAAATGAAAGAGGGGAAAATGCCACCATTAGGGCCATTAGCATTATTAATAGTAGTAGGTAACTGGCTTCTCAATAAATGGAAAATAATTGCAGGGTTCGGCATATTCACCATTTTAAAAAATAGGTTTCGCAAACTCAATAAGCCAATTCAATGGATTATGAAAATTATTCTTGTTCTTGTTCCGGCAGGACTCCTAGCGATTATGCTGTATGCCAAGTATATTTCTTACTTAGACAGCGCCGCTATTTCCCAACAGCCAGTTAAATATTTAGTAGCAATGCTTATTTCCCTATTTGGGATTATAATTTTTGCAGTATTGTTCATTATTATCAGTTGGATTATGGAAAGAAAAGGTGCCGGCGAACTGGCAAAAGATACAGTTATAGGAATAAAAAAAGTATCAACTAAAGTAATTAAAAATACTGGGAAAGTAGCAAAAATTGCAGGGGGAAACATAGGAAAAGGAGCAAAATTAGCAAGCCAAAAATCAGTCAAAGGAATCAAAGTAGTTGGTAAAAATATAAAAAATGGAACAACTCATACAGTAAAAAAGATAACTAAAATTGGCGAAAATATTCGTAAGTTTAGAAGAAAAGGTGAAGGAGGGAATAATAGCAATCTTTCTGGACAAAAATAAAAATTTTAAAAATTAGGGACGCATCCCATTTATTATAAACTATAGTCCTTGATTAAATCATAAACACGCTTTATCTTTTCATTAAGACGGGGTCATAGCCCCACATCTTATATTAAAAGATTACAATTTTATTATTGGATTCCTGTTTACACAGGAATGACAGAGGAAGAAGTGGTGATAGGTAAGAGCGGGATGCTATAATTAGTTCACTATTTCTTCTATCGTCATTCCCGCCTACGCGGGAATCTAAAAATCGTAGTCATTATTCGATTTCTAAAGAACTATTCGCAGTTGAAACTATAAACCATATACCATCAACCATTAACCAATCTCAAAAACTCTTCCTTATGATATAATTGGCAAAGGTGGAGGGCAAAAAATGCACGCTACAACGATTGTAGTAGTAAGACATAAGGGTGAGGTGGCTATTGGTGGAGACGGTCAGGTTACCTTGCAACATACAATTTTGAAGCATAAAGCCAAAAAGATACGAAAAATGTATGGGAATAAGATACTTGCGGGCTTTGCAGGTTCAACAGCAGACGCTTTCACATTATTCGAGAGATTTGAGGCAAAATTAGAGGCATTCAGCGGAAATTTACAAAGAGCTGCTTTGGAATTGGCAAAAGACTGGAGAACGGATAGAGTCTTAAGAAAACTTGAAGCGCTACTTGTAGTAGCGGATAAGGAAAAAAGTTTTTTGCTTTCGGGTAACGGAGACGTAATGGAGCCGGATGACGGAATCATTGCCATTGGTTCCGGAGGACCTTATGCTTTAGCGGCAGCAAGAGTCTTAATTAAACATTCTAATCTCAATGCAAAAGATATTGTAAGGGAAGCTATTCTTACAGCTTCTACCGTTTGTATTTATACCAATAAAGAGATTGAGGTGGCAGAATTATGAGCGAAGTTCTTACTCCAAGAGAAGTTGTCGCATCGTTAAACAAATATATAATCGGACAAAACGAAGCGAAGAAATGTGTGGCTATTGCTTTGCGTAACCGTTGGAGGAGGCAAAAACTGCCGCAGGATTTACGCGATGAAGTCGCCCCGAAAAATATTATTATGATTGGGTCGACCGGTATTGGAAAAACCGAGATTGCCCGCAGATTGGCGCGTTTGGCTCAAGCGCCGTTCTTGAAAGTAGAGGCATCAAAATATACCGAGGTCGGATATGTCGGCAGAGATGTGGAATCAATGGTGCGCGATTTGGTGGATATATCTATCAACATGGTAAAAGCTGAAAAAAGAAAAGAAGTCGAAGCTAAAGCCAATGAATTGGCCGAAGAAAGAATCTTAGATTTACTTCTTCCGCCACAACGAAAAACAACTCAAGATAATGACAAGCAAACGCAGGAACAGGGAAAACGAGTGCGTGAAAAAATGAGGGCGCAACTTTTAGCCGGAAAATTAGACGAGAGAATAATTGAGCTTGAAGTTAAAAAAAGCGCTATGCCGCTGGTTGAAATCTTTTCTTCTTCTGGTATAGAAGAGTTTGGAATAAATTTCCAAGAGATGTTTGGCAAGGCAATGTCGCCGCAGAAAAAAAACAGAAAAGCGGCAATATCACAGGCGCGCAAAATTCTTATTCAGGAAGAAGTGGATAAACTGCTTGACATGGATGCGGTTATAAAAGAAGGCATATCAAGAACGGAAAATTCAGGCATTATATTTATTGATGAAATTGATAAGGTGGCAGGCAGAGAATCGGCTCACGGCCCAGATATTTCCAGGGAAGGCGTTCAAAGAGACCTTTTGCCTATCATAGAGGGCACGACGGTTACCACAAAATATGGGATGGCGAAGACCGACCACATTTTATTTATTGCTGCAGGCGCATTTCATGCAAAGAAGCCTTCCGATTTAATCCCGGAGCTTCAGGGAAGGTTTCCCATAAGGGTTGAACTGAAAAGTCTAAATAAGCAAGACCTTAAGAGAATATTGATAGAGCCGGATAATTCTTTAATTAAACAATACACGGCGCTTCTTAAAACCGAAGGAATAAATGTAAAATTTGCGACCGATGCTGTTGATGAATTATCTTCTATTGCACAAACCGTAAACGAGCAAACCGAAAATATAGGGGCAAGAAGACTTCATACGATAATGGAAAAGGTGGTGGAAGACATTTCTTTCCAGGGTCCGGAACTAAAAGGTAAAAAAATTAACATCAACAGAAAATACGTCAGGGATAAATTAAAAGATATAGTGAAAGACAAAAATCTTTCGCGTTATATTTTATAAAGACAGAGGACAGAAGGTAGATAACAGATAAAGTATATGGAAATGCATTTTTCTGTATTCTGACATCTGGAGACGAAAGGGGTAAATAAATGAAAATAACGGTTATTGGCTCAGGTCATGTAGGGCTAGTTACAGGAGCTTGTTTTGCAGAGCTTGGGCATGACGTAATATGTGTTGACCACGACAAAAAAAAGTTACAGACACTTAAAGACGGCAAAATCCCTTTCTATGAACCCGGATTGGACAAGTTGGTGCACGCTAACTATATCGAAGGGCGGCTTTCGTTTTCGGGAGACACTATTAGCGCAGTTTTGGCTTCTGAAATAATATTTATATGCGTCGGGACTCCATCGCGAAAAACAGGTGAAGTCGATATGTCGGCAATCAAAAAAACCGCTTCGCAAATTGCGCAGGCGCTTAACGGTTATAAACTTGTGGTGGAGAAATCCACTGTTCCGGTAGAAACGGGCGAATGGATTTTAAAAACTTTGAAAAAACAAGCTCCAAAAGGAGTAGAATTTGATGTTGCATCAAACCCTGAATTTTTGAGAGAAGGTGCTGCTATTCATGATTTTATGCACCCAGATAGGGTTATCATTGGCGTATCTTCGCAAAAAGCGGCATCTTATCTTGTCCAACTTTATTCGCCGTTAAATGCGCCGATTCTTATGACGGATATTAAATCGGCAGAACTTATAAAACACGCATCCAATTCTTTTCTTGCAATGAAGATATCATTTGCGAATATGTTGGCAAATCTATGCGAAAAAACAGGCGCAGATGTCGTAAAGGTTGCAAAAGGTATAGGGCTTGATAAACGTATCGGAGAAGACTTTTTAAAAGCGGGTATCGGCTATGGCGGTTCATGTTTCCCCAAAGACGTATCGGCTTTTATACACATAGGTAAAAAAAGCGGTTGTAATTTTAAATTAATTGAAGAAGTCCGCAACATAAATGAAGAACGCAGGATGCATTTTATAAAACGACTAGAAAAAGTTATCGGAAAATTTAAAGGCAAAACAATTGCAATCTGGGGATTATCATTTAAGCCTGAAACAGATGACACAAGAGAGGCTCCAGCTACCTATATTATTAAGGAACTTATAAAGAGAAAAGTTAAAAATATTCGCGCGTTTGATCCCAAAACGATGGACAATATGAAGAAAATATTCCCCAATATTATCTACAGTAAATGTCCTTATGAAGCAATAAAGGGGGCCGACGCATTGCTTATTCTTACTGAGTGGAAAGATTTTTCACACCCGGATTTATTAAAAATCAAGGCATCTTTAAAAAAACCGATAATAGCCGATGGACGAAATATTTATGACCCCCAAAAAATGAAACGAATGGGCTTTTCATATATTCCTATTGGAAGATTATGAATTCAAAATTATTTTATTCTATTCAAGAAGCAAGCGAACATACAGGAGTTGCTCCACATACAATTCGTTATTGGGAAAAAAAGTATAATCTCCTCCGCCCTGAAAGAGATTCCCGTGGGAAAAGAAGATATAAAAATACGGACTTAGAGTTGATAAAAAAGATAAAAGAGTTAATATATGATAAAAAATACAAGGCAGGGGGCGTAAAAAAGAAAATAAAGGAAGCTCAAAGAGGAGAAATTTCAGGAAACACAAAAGATATAATTAATCTTATGAAAAAAGAGCTTGAATCGATATTGGAAATAGTGAATAGGTAAAAACAGATGACAGAATACAGGGGACAGAAAAACAGAATAAAATCTGATATCTGTCTTCTGATTTCTGTTTTCTGAAGTGACGGGGTGTGGCGCAGTTTGGTTAGCGCGCTTGAATGGGGTTCAAGAGGTCGCTGGTTCGAATCCAGTCGCCCCGACCAGCAAAAGACAGATGACAGAATACAGGGGACAGAAAAATCTAATTTCCAACATCTGTTTTCTGTCTTCTGAATTAATACGATGATAAATTCGCAAAAGTTCTGGAAAAGGATTACGCCTGCCCAAACTTTATTAATGGGATTTATTTTGATGATTGTAACGGGAACGTTCTTGCTTTCTTTGCCTATTGCAACATCTGGAAACGTTACGCAATCTTTTGTCGATGTTTTATTTACTTCTACTTCCGCCGTTACGACTACCGGTTTAATAGTTGCCGATACGGGTAAATTTTATTCGCTTTTTGGTCAAACAGTTATCCTTGTTCTTATTCAGATTTGTGGCCTGGGATATATGATTTTTATTGCTTTAATTATTTTGGGTGTAGGCGGGAGGATATCTTTTAACAGCAGAATGCTTTTAAATGAATCCCTAGCGCGTCCCAGTTCAATAGATATGCTCAAATTTGTGAAAGTAGTGATTGTTTTTACTTTTATTATTGAACTTATTGGGGCGGCACTATTGGCTTTTCATTGGACTAATATTTTCCCCTTGAAAGAGGCGATATATTATGGAATTTTTCATTCAATTTCAGCTTTTTGCACTGCGGGATTTAGTCTTTTTTCGACAAGTTTTAGCGCTTATAGGACAAATATCGCTATAAATTTAATTGTCAATATTGTTTGTATCGCAGGCGCTATCGGTTTTTTTGTATTGTATGATATCTATGCCTCAGGCAAGAAGGCGATTGTAACAAAAAGGATGCCTATCCTGACCGTCCATAGTAAATTTGTTCTATTGATGTCGGTAATGCTTATGTTTTTGGGCGCTGTGATTATTTTTGTTTCACAAACAAAAGTTAATCCATCCCCGGCAGGCGAAGTGTTGCTTAATTCTGTTTTCCAATCAATATCCGCCTCCACTACTACGGGTTTTAATACGGTTGATATTGGAGCTATGAAGTCTTCAAGTCTATTTGCGATAATTTTGTTAATGTTTGTGGGAGCTTCTCCCGGAGGTACGGGAGCAGGAATTAAAACAGTATCTTTTGGAATAATACTAATTTTTCTTTTTTCACTTTTAACAGGTAAGGAAAACATTAATCTTTTTAAGAGAAGAATTTCCTCGCAAGTAGTAAATAAAGTTTTCGCAATAAGTGCTATTGCTGTTTTGTGGGTCGTTCTTGCTACGGGAATATTGGTTTTTACAGAAAAAGCCGCTTTTCTTAATGTTTTATTTGAGGTAGTATCAGCTTTAGGTAATGTGGGTTTGTCTATGGGGATAACTTCGTCTCTTAGCGATGTTGGCAAAATTGTTTTATCTATTACAATGTTGGTGGGAAGAATGGGGCCATTGGCTATTGGTTTTTCGCTTGTGGGTAAACCAAAGCCAGCAAGGTTTAAATATTCTGAAGCGGATGTATTGGTAGGATAATTTTTTCGTAATTAGTAATTGGTAATCGGTAAATGGCAATTTAAAATTACGATTTACCAGTTATGAGACTTAGGAGGGTTTACAATGGGACAATTTGTGGTAATAGGTTTAGGTAATTTCGGACACAATGTGGCAATTTCTTTGTTTGAACAGAGAAATCAGGTGCTAGCCATAGATGCAAACAGTAAAAAAATTGAACAAATTAAAGATAAGGTAACTCAGGCAGTTGTTGTAAATGTTAAGGAGAAAGAAGCGTTATCAGAATTTATAAGTAATGATATTGACGCGGCTATTGTAAGTTTGGGGGATAAAATAGAAGCAAGCATCTTGACCACGCTTTATTTAAAAGAATTGGGAGTTAAAAAGATTATAGTTAAAGCAATAAATGATGACCATGGGCAAATATTAAAGTTAATAGGAGCAATGGAGATTATTTATCCGGAAAAAGAAGAGGCGGTAAGATTAGCTCGCAGGTTAACAGTACCTAATCTTATTGAGCATATTCCGCTTGCTTCCGAATACAGTATAGTGGAAATTGCTGTTCCTGATAATTTCGTTGGGAAATCGTTGAAGGAGCTTCGATTGCGCAGCAAATATAATGTCGAAGTCATTGCCGTAAAAGATGTGCTTCAGGACACACTGCATTTGATACCGGAAGCTGATGTCAAAATAAAACCGGATAGCGTTTTGATGGTTATTGGCAAAGAAGTCGATATCAATAAATTTAAAGTTTAGGCATAAATTGTTTTTTATAAATAGAATAATATCTTCTGCTAAAAAACTTATTCCTGCATGCCTTGCGTAGAGAATTTATCCCAAGCACAAGTAGCTCTTATGTTCTTTTTGTTTGATATCATATCAAATTTGACGATTAGGAAGGGTTATCTTATAATGCCCCGTTAATTCAAAAGGAGAAAAACGATGCCTAAAAGAACTTACCAACCATCTAAAAGGAAGAGAAGCAGGACACACGGCTTCTTAAAAAGATCGAAAAGTAAAGACGGCAGAAAGATTTTAACCAGACGCAGGAAAAAAGGTAGAAAAAGAATTTCTGTAGACTAAAAGGCGGAGATTCTGTTGCCAGCAATCGTCTCTTATAGCTAAAAATTTTAAGATTAAGAGAAGTTTCCGTAAATTTTGTCACTATATACTAAATATGGATATGCGGGTAGTCTTATTAAAGTTGTTGATTTTTTATAAACGTTGTATTTCCCCATTATCATTAAAATGTTGCCGTTTCTATCCTAGTTGTTCCCAGTACGCTTATGAAGCTATAGAAAAAAAAGGTTCACTGAAAGGCATTTTTTACGCATTGGTTAGAATTTTTAAGTGTCACCCGTTTCACCCCGGGGGTTATGATCCAGTGAAGTGACTTTGGAATATAAGGTTTCAACAGATTATATATTCCTTATTATTTTAATCGCTCTAATCTTCTTTCGACATGATATTAGAGTGTAATCGTGGTTAAAAGACCCGTTAGAAATAAATTTCTTTACGGGTCAAGCAAAGTGAGGTTTATTTTATGGAAAAAAGATTAATATTGGCTGTTTTTCTAATAATCATTGTTCTTTTCGCTTTTTCGTTTATTAATGCTCCCCAACCTAAAAAGCAAGGGCAATTAGAAGAAAGCCAAGAAAAAAGCGAAGAAAAAACAGAACGGTTATTAAATGAAGCGGTGCTCGAAATTGCTCAATCTGAAGAAATTGCAATCAAATTGCCTCTATATACTGCTTTGCTCTCAGAAAAGGGCGGAATTAGAAGCTATAGATTAAATGAATATGAAACAAGGGACGTCGGAGTTGGACAATTAGAGCAGCAATTGCAAAAGGCACAGCAACAATTTCGTCAACAGTCAATGTCTCGGGATGCAGATATAAATTCACCCGTTTTATATTCGATAGAAAAATTAAGATATGAGGTTTCGCAGCTAAAAGAATCTGCCAAAGACAAAGGTGTTGAATTAATATCTTTTAGCGAGCTTTACCATGATTCCCTACCCCCTTTCTTGAAAATCATAGACAAAAACAACACATTAATATGGTCGGAGAAAAACAATTACAAATTGGTAAGGACGGGATCAGATAAAGTCCAACTAATTCAGGAAATACCGGGTGTTATCGCGGTTAAAAAGGAATTTGTTTTCGAGCCGGATTCATATTTGATAGGCGTAAAAATTATAGTGGAGAATATTGGCTCCAGTGTTTTTGAAAACAATAATTTCCTCATAACTTGTGGTCCGGATGTGGGTATTGACGATGGCATTCGCGCTTATACCAAATTTGAACCTGCAGTTTTTGTCGACAACCAATTAAAACGAGAGAAATTTGGCAGAGGCTCTCAAAACAAAATTGTGGAAAAAACAGTATATGGACAAATTGGTTGGGTGGCTTTGCAGAATAAGTATTTTGCGAAAATTTTAATACCCAATGAAGATGTCAAAAGCGCTTACATACACAAGAATGAGAGTGAAGAAAAGACAATAGGATTAAAAGTAGCAATACCTTCTCTTAGCCCTTCGCAAACAAACGAATTTTCTTTCCAGATGTATTTAGGCCCCAAAAAACTGGAGAATTTACATCAGATTGGACGAGAAACATCGAAAATAGTAGATTACGGGAAGTTTGGCAATTTCTTCCAGATAGTCCATATTCTTAAATTCTTCCATAGGCTTACCAAGAATTACGGAGTTGCAATAATTCTCTTGACTGTTCTTATTAATCTTGTTCTTCTTCCTCTCTCCTTAAAAAGTTTCAAATCTATGAAAGAAATGCGCAAATTACAACCCGAAATGGAAAAGCTAAGGAAGGAATTTAAGGACGATGCTCAAAGAATGAACAAAGAGGTTATGGAGTTATATCGGCGGCATAAAGTAAATCCTGCAGGAGGGTGCTTGCCAATGCTGCTTCAATTCCCTATTTTTATAGGGTTGTTCATGACCTTGCGTTCTGTTATTGAATTAAGAGGTGCCCCTTTCATCTTCTGGATAAAAGACCTTTCGCTACCGGATGCCCTTTCTTTGCCCTTCAGTCTTCCCTATATTGGATCAGCCATCAATATTCTGCCGATAATAATGACTGGGGTAACGTTTGTACAGCAGAAGGTTTCCGGAAGCACGGGGACATCTCAGCCGATGATGTTGATGTTTCCTATTTTTATGCTATTTATCTTTTATAATTTCCCATCGGGATTGGTATTATATTTCTTATGTGGTAATGTAATCAATATATTGGCGCAAACATGGATAAATCGTCCAGAGTTGAAAAAAGTGTAATTAAGGCTGGACTTGACTCGCTACCTACCTCTCAGTGCTTGTCTCTTGTTCAACCAGAGGGATCCCAATGGTCTTTGGCGAGGCAGGCAATGCGAAGAGTTGGAACTTTTGCAGTTATTTTTCTCATATCTTTGTTTATTACTTTTTCCACGCATATAAAGGGTTTTTGCGCTGAAATGGGCAGTTTCCATATAAATGCAAAAGACCTAAATCTTTTAAATTTAGAATCCTTATTAGAAAAACATTCTCCGGGAATAAAGTATGACGGGCAAATATCTTTATCGGCTGACGTAACAATTGAAAAAGGAGTTGAAACTGTTTCAAGCGGAACTTTTTCTTCGGATAAGGTCTCTTTCTTTGCAGACAATTTTCTTTTCCCAATTGAGTTTTCTCAATTAGCCGGCGAATTCATAGTAAATGTAAAAGGAGGGTTGCCTACAATAGATGCCAAAATAAAGCGTTCTATGGTTCAATGGGGCAAATTATCTGCTCGGGACTTGAAAGCTGATTGTAGTTTACATGAAAAAAATCTTGTTATCAAAAATGGTGAAATTCAGATTGCAGGCGGAACCGTATACGTAAGCGGGAATATAGATTTTGGGAAAACCCCCGCGGTTTTTAATCTTAAAATGGACACTAAGAGTGTAGACATTGGTATTCTTTCACAACAGTGGAGTGCTTCGCGGGCTATATCTGGGATATTATTCTCAGATGCAAGTTTCTCAGGAGAATTAGGCAAGCCAACCAGTCTTTTTGGTAAAGCTAAAATTAACATTGAAAAGGGCGAGCTTGGTAAAGTCGGTTTGATTGGCCGTATGATTACATTTTCGCCTCTTGCTGCTATGTCTAAAGATTTTGCCCTAACAACATTTGACGGGGATTTTGACATTTCAGAAGGATACGCTTATACGGAGAATGCTGTTCTCAAGGGCCCAGAGATAAGAATCACGGCAAAGGGTGATATTGGGTGGAACAAGAAATTAAATTTTGTATTGGGGCTGTATACTTCGTCCGAGCTTTTAAAAGGGACTTCAATTACCAAAACTTTAGGAACGATAATAGACGGCTTTGGAAATGTTTTAAGAAAGGTCAGATTGACGGGCACTATAGACAATCCTTCTTTTACAATTATGCCTTTAGGGATAGGGGAAACGATTGTCGACGGATTGAAACGGTCTTTTGGTGGCGGTCGGCAGAAAGAAGTTGTAAAATAAATTAATGTTTGAAAAACAATTTGTTTCACGTGAAACATTATTAATAACAGAAGACAGCTAACAGGATACAGATGGCAGAATTAGTAATTTCTTGTAATATCTGTCGTCTGGCTTCTGTTTTCTGTCCTCTGATTAGATACGATGGGTGAAATAATAGCTATAGTTAATCAAAAAGGCGGAGTGGGGAAGACGACTACCGCCGTTAATCTTGCCGCTTCTTTGGCAATAAGTAGGAATAGGGTGTTGCTTATAGACCTTGACCCGCAGGCTAACGCTACGGCAGGCTTTGGCATAAATGGTAAAATTATAACTCACACTGTGTATGAGCTTTTTATATCGGATGTGGGAATTAAGGACTTGGTGATTCCTACTGAGATGAAAACTCTTTATGTTTTACCATCGAATGAGCGCTTAATCGGGGCCGAAGTGGAATTGGTTGACATGCCTTCGCGGGAATTTATACTAAAAAAGAAACTTGAGCAGGTAAAAGACGATTTTGACTTTATTTTTATAGATTGCCCTCCTTCATTGGGTTTATTGACCGTAAATGCGCTTGTTGCGGCAAAGTCGGTAATTATTCCCATTCAATGCGAATATTATGCTTTGGAAGGGTTGGGACGAATCGTTGGTATTATAAATCAAATTAAAAACTCGTTTAATTCTTCGTTAGAAATAGCCGGAATAGCTCTTGTTATGGTAGATTTAAGAACAAATTTGACCAGAGAAGTTATAAGAGAGGTAAAAAACTATTTTCAGGATAAAGTTTTTAAAACATTGATTCCTCGCAACATCAGATTGTCGGAAGCTCCAAGTTTTGGTAAGCCGGCGATTTTATATGCTTCTTTTTCTAAGGGAGCAAGAAGTTATCTGAATCTTGCAAAGGAGGTTAAAAGAAATGCAGAAAAGAGCGCTGGGAAGAGGGCTTGAGGCCTTAATTCCTTCTTTAAAGGAAACTGTTAAATTTATTGAAATAGACAAGGTCGTTCCCAATAAGTTTCAGCCGCGCAAAAACTTTGATGCCGACCAGATGACGGGACTAATAGAATCAATAAAGGAAGACGGAGTTCTTCAACCGGTCGCAGTTAAGCCCTTGGGTGATAATTACGAAATTATTTTCGGAGAAAGACGTTGGAGGGCGGCGAAAGCGGCGGGTCTTAAAACTATTCCCATAATTATTAGGGATGCGGACAACAAAAGCCAGTTAAAATTAGCTTTGGTCGAAAACCTTCAAAGGGCGGAGCTTAACGCTATTGAAATGGCCGGAGGCTATAAAGCATTGATTGAGGAATTTAATTTATCTCAAGAAGATGTTGCAAAAATCGTAAGCAAAAATCGTTCGTCAGTTGCAAATACATTAAGGTTATTGAAGTTACCCCAGAACATTCAAAACGAAATCAAGAAAGGGACGATTAGCGAGGGGCATGGGAGAGTTCTTCTTTCCTTGCCGCCGGAAGAAAGGGAAAAATTATACAAACAGCTATTGGAAGGACGCTCGTTTTCGGTTAGAGAAACGGAAAGAATTGCGCATACCCGCCTGCTGCGAAGCGGGCAGGGAAAGAAAAAAACTGAAAAGAAAGATGCGCAAATTCAATACATAGAAGACCAACTTCAGAAAGCGTTGGGAACAAAAGTCATTTTAAAAACAGGCAGGAAGAGAGGTTCTATCGTTATAGAGTACTATTCTAATGACGATTTAAGTAGGATACTGAAAATGATAGGAGTTAAAATTTAAACCAGAGGTTTATAGTTAACGCAGAATCAATTGGCGTCTTAAAAACTAGAAACAATACTATTTTAAATGCGGAGAGGAAAACATTGAATAATTCACCTTTAGAAGCGATAAAAAAAGCTGAAAAAAAAGCCGAAAAAGACTTGATAAAGGCGCGCGAAGATACGGAAAAGATGATAGCCGAAGCCAAAAAGCAAAGAGAACAACTTATCATAGGCGTTGAAACAGAAAAACAAAAGTTTACAAAACAGTTGCAGGGGCAGGTCAAAAAGGAAACAAAAAAAGAGACAGACCAAATAATAAAACAAGCGGAAGCAGAAAAACAAAAAATTGAGCAATTGGCGTCAAAAAACAAAGAAAAAGCAACAGATATTGTTATTAAAGAGATAGTTAAATAAATTCAAAATTTAAAATTAAAAATGCAAAATGAGAAGGATATAAAACGATGTCTGTAGTAAAGATGCAGAAAATTAGGATAATTGGGCTAAAAGAAGACAAGGGAGCGCTTATTAGGCAACTGCAAAAAGCCGAATTTATCCATTTAAAAAGCTTCGAAGAAGGCGCGTTGGATGATTATTTTTCAGGTCATGACCCTGAAAATGAAGCAAGGCATATCTCGGAAAAAATCACTCATATAGAATCTACCATTTCCTTTCTGGAACAATTTAACGAGAACAAGACGCTTGTTGAGAATTTTTTCCCGGCAAGAGTGGAAATAGACAAACAAGAATTTGAGAAAACAGCACGCAATTTTAATTATGAAGAAATAATAAAAAACACTAACGATATAAAAGATAAAATTTTTAAAATTGATGACAAAATATCGTCTATGCATAATGATATTGCTCTTCTTACCCCTTTTAAAAATCTATCTTGGTCTCCCTGCCAGGCAAAAGAAACCCAAAATACAAATTCTCTTTTCTTAAAAGGTCCAAAGGTAAAATATATTTCGCTAACCGAAAAATTAAGTGAAAAAAGTGCAACTTATGTGGAAAACATATCCGCAGATGTCGATTTTGCATATCTAATGTTGATATATTGGAAAGAGAATGAAGGTGACATCTCCTCGGCGTTGAAGGAGGAAGGTTTTGAAACGCTAAATCTTTCTTTATGTGACAAGTTACCTTCTAACGCGATAGATTCCTATGAAAAGCAAATAGAATCTTTGCTCAAGGAAAAAGAAAAGCTTTTCAAAAAAATAAAACAAATGCTTAAGTGTAAAGACAAACTGATGATGGTTCACGACTGGTATTTGTTTGGATTACAAAGAGAAAAAGCAAAAGAACATTTATGTGAATCGGAAACCACTTTCGTATTGCAGGGATGGGTAAGAAAAGATGATATGAACAAAATAAAAGAAACATTACAAAACAAAACCCATCCCACTTACATTGAAAATATTGACCCTGACGAGGGGGAATTTCCGCCTATTGAAATTAAAAATCCCGTTTTAGTTAGACCTTTTCAGCCAATAACTAAGCTTTTTGGTCTTCCCCATTTTGGCGAAGTTGACCCTAGTGGCTTTGTAGCGCCTTTTTTCTTTATGTTCTTTGGATTATGCCTTACGGATGCCGGTTATGGGATTGTTCTTATTACTCTTACCCTTCTTGCTATGAAGAAAATAAAGGTTGGGAGCCAAGGCAAACAATTCCTGCGCCTCTTTTTACTTGGGGGAATTGCAACAATTTTTTGGGGGATAGTTACCGGAGGCTGGTTTGGTATAGAGATTGCAGAACTTCCTCAAGTTCTTAAGGCATTAATTATAATCAATCCTTTGGAGAACCTTATGAAATTTTTTATTCTCGCCCTATCTTTTGGTGTTGTTCATATACTTCTTGGGATAGGCATCGAAATGTACGAACAATTAAGAAGCAGAAATTTCGCCGATGCGTTTGCTGACCAGTTGTCTTATCTTATTATCTTGCCCGGGGCTATTCTTTGGATTATTTCAAAACAGGGTTTCCTATCCCCGAAATTTAGTCAGGCAGCTCTTTTTATAATGATTGCGGGAGCTGGAATAATGATAGTTTCCTCATTATTCAAGAAGGGCAGAAACCCTCTTTTAAATGTATTGATTAGCCTTGGAGGATTTATATGGAAATCCAAAGATTTTGTGGGTAATATCCTCTCCTATTCCCGTCTTATGGCCTTGGGATTGGCAACCAGCATTATTGCACTTGTCATAAACATTCTTGCAGGAATTGCCTTAGAACAGATTCCTTATTTGGGAATTCTTGCTGCTTTATTGATTATTATTGTAGGGCATCTATTTAATATTGCTATTAATACGTTGGGGGCTTTTGTTCATACTACAAGATTGCAGTTTGTAGAGTTTTTTTCATACTTTTTTCAGGGCGGAGGGGAAGCTTTTCAACCGCTTGCCCAAGAAAGTAAATACATAATATCAAAAGTTAAAAGGTCTGCGGCCTCTACGGGTCGTAGGGCCGAAGGGAGGTAGGTTATGGATTTAGGTTTAGGGTTATCTATTGCTGGGGGAGCTTTAGCCGTTGCTTTGGCTGGAATGGGTTCAGCTATAGGGATAGGTATTGCCGGCGAAGCTGCTGATGGGCTACTTTCGGAAGAGCCTGGTAAGTTTGGTAATCTTCTTATTTTAGTAGCCCTGCCTGGGACGCAGGGTATTTATGGACTAGTTGTAGGTTTTCTCGTAATGCAGAAAATTGGAATTATGGGAGGAACTATCCCGGATATTAGCTCTTATCAAGGGCTTCAGATATTATTTGCCTGTTTGCCAATAGCTTTAACAGGACTCATTTCGGCAATCCATCAGGGTAAGGTTTCCGCCTCCGGCGTAGGAGTTATTGCCAAACAACCAAAAGCATTTATGCAGGCGGTTATTTTTGCTACATTGGTGGAGACATATGCTTTATTTGGATTAGTTGCAAGTATATTCTTTTTAAACGGCATAAGTTTATAAGAATTGCGACATTACTACCGGAATTTGGATTTATAGTTAACATTACGTTTTAATAAAGAGTTTAAAGGTTATTTCACTATGGCATTAGAAGATATTTTAAAGAAAATAAAAGAGAAGAACCAAAAAGACATTTGGCATATTAAAAAAAAGGCAAGAGAGCAATGCAAAACCATAGAGCAAGAAATAATGAAAGAGGTCGCAGAGCTTAAGGCAAAGAATATACAAGAGGTAAAAGTAAGCACCAAAAAGTTAACAGAATATATGCTACAGGAGGCAAGAGTTAAGAAAGCAAAGGATATACTAAAAACTAAAAGCGATATACTTGATGCTGTTTTTAACGAAGCGCTTAAAAAACTTGAGAATTTCCCGACTAAAGAATATATGAAGTGGATAGAGAGAATGGTTTTGCAGGTGATAGAGCCGGGTGAAAACAAAATTGTATTGCCTAAACAATTTTGTAAAGTGGTAGCCTTGGAAGAGTTTTTAAAGCAAATAAATGAAAAGCTCCAAGACAAAAGTAGTATTAAAATTGCCGAAGACAAAGAGGAAATAACAGGCGGCTTCATATTAAAAAAGCCCAAAAAAGAAATAAACTGTTCATTTAAATCCCTCATTGAAGAAAAAAGGAATGACTTAAAGGTTAAAATAAGCCGAATATTATTTGGAAATGATATCTCCTAAAGTAAGCATTAAAAAAAGCCCCGGGTTTACATTTGCTGTGGCAAAAATAAGGTTCTGGGAATCAAAACTTCTCACAACCTCAATGTTTTATCAATTGGCAGATTCCAAAGATTTGCCGCAATTGCAGTCTATATTAAATCCTACGGCATATGCCAGCAAGATAGCATTGCCCGATTTCGATGATTCGATAGACTCAGAAGAGTTTGCTACATTGAAAGAACTTAAAAGCTTTCTTAAAGATTATAAATTTATTATGCCTTTTTTCTATAAAAGAGATTTCCATAATTTGAAACTAATTGCAAAATCAAAATATACAAATGTAGAAGCAGACTGGTTAAAAGAAGGTTTTATCTCAAAAGAGATTGCAATTAAGGTAATTGCCGAACAGGATTTGACTTCTCTTCCCAAGATATATCGGGATTTTATAAGTCAGATATGGAATATGTATGAGAAAACTGACAATTGGCAGATTTTCGATACGTTTCTGGATAAGAAATTATATGAGCAGATATTGAATGTTACAAAAGAAGTTTCGTTTGCAAACAGGTTTTTTAAAACAGAAATCGATTTAATTAATATTAAAACTCTTATAAGGTGCAGAAACAATAATGCCCAAGCCGATTTATTCAGTCAATTATTTATAGATGGGGGGTTCCTGGATAAGACATTTTTCATTGAAACTTATAATAAAGAGCAAATAGATAAATTGTCACAGCGCTTAAAATTTACACCTTATGATATCTTAGCTGGCATAGGAACAGAGGATTCTAAGAGCTTTGATTACGAGATAGAAAAGAGGTGTTGTCTTGTGCTTTTGAAATATCTGTCATGTGCAAAATACACTGCTTTTGGATATGAGCCTATTTTGAGATATGTTTTCTCAAAAAACAATGAGATTAGAAATCTTAGAACAATCTTTGTTGGTAAGCTGCATAATCTTTCCTCAGAAGAAATTAAGGCGAGGATAGGACCATTTGACGCATGAAAATGGCTAAAATCGATATGGAAGACAAAAAACTAGCGGCTTTGGGGAATAAAAAAGAACTTTTGCCGTTAATATCACTTGGATTTAGGCTCTTTGACTGCAAAAACTTGGAAGAAGCTGAGGATTTAATTAAAAATTTAAGTGCCCAAGGCTATGAGATGGTTATTATTGCCGAAAATATAGCCCAGACAAATCAGAAGTTGTTCTTAAAAATTATTAAAAGCTTCCCGCTTGCTATTTTAGTTTTACCTCAACACAAAACAAGAAGCAATTTCGCGAAAAATACGGTAAAAAAGATAATAAAAGAAGCAGTGGGCTTTTAACGCTAAAATTTTAGAATAAAATCGTCGGTATTTAATATTTTTGAAAAAGAAAATAAATGGTTGCCGTGTGCGGATGTTAGCTCAAGGTATTTGACAATAGCTTTCGTCCTTTAGTAAACTGCTTTGTCAAATAAGCAGAGAATAGAAAGTGGTCATATAAGGTTCTTTTGTTCACAACGGGACAGGCAGGTATAGGGAAATCTTTTCTCTACTCTCTTGCTACTCGTTGCTATCGGGCGTAAGCGAGGGAATAATATGGCATGGAAGAGAAGCGTAGAATATATATTAAAACCTAAAAAGAGAAAAGGCATACCTGAAGGGCTTTGGTCAAAATGTCTTGCTTGCTCAAGAATTCTTTATACGGAGCAATTGATAAAAAACTTTAAGGTTTGTCCAAAATGCGGCTACCATTTTCGATTATCTGCAAAAGAAAGATTATCTCAATTATTAGAAGACGACACCTTTGAGGAAATGGATGCCAATCTTGAATCGGTTGACCCCCTAAAGTTTGAAGACAGCAAAAAATATCCACAGAGAATTAAAGAAGCGCAAGAAAAGACAGGTCTAAAAGAAGCTGTCATCACGGGGGAGGGGGTAATAGGGACATATAAAGTGGCTGTCGGGTTTTTCGACTTCCCGTTTTTGGGTGGGAGTATGGCTTCTGTCGTCGGCGAAAAAATCTGTCGTTTAATAGAAGCGGCAGGAGAAAAGAAACTCCCATTGGTAATTGTTTCTGCATCCGGAGGCGCAAGAATGCAGGAGGGAATTTTATCTCTTATGCAAATGGCAAAAACGTCCGCAGCACTTAGTTTTTATAGTAAAAAGGCATTACCCTATATCTCTGTTTTAACCGACCCTACTACGGGAGGTGTTTCTGCTTCTTTTGCTTTTTTAGCGGACATAATTATTGCCGAACAGGGAGCTTTAATAGGTTTTGCGGGCCCAAGAGTAATTGAACAAACCGTTAAACAAAAATTACCGGATAAGTTTCAAAAAGCGGAGTTTTTACTGGAACACGGAATGGTAGATATGGTGGTTCACAGAAAGAATTTAAAACAGGTCTTGCTCAAAATTTTTAAGTTGTTCTATATTAAATCCGTCAGTTCTATTCGCCAGGATCCGGTAGTAGGGGTTGAACGAAAAAATTCTAATACAAATAAAGGTTAAAATCGCAAATGAAAAATAAAATCGTTAAAAAATCGCTTTTTTACAGCCCTACTATTTTGATACTCGTACTATTACTAACAATTTTTTCTTCTTTTCCAATAGCAGCCGAAAATTCAGATGAATTACCTTTTGTCTTGGAACAGGATAATCTTGAGACGGGAATTGAAAATTCATCCTCGCCTGCTCCTACCCAGTCAGAGCAGGTTGGTTTGCCGGAAAAAGAAATTGTTCCCACAGTAAAAGGAATAGAAGTTTCGGGAAACAAAAGAATTTCCACAATGATAATTATTTCCAGGATACAGACAAGAGAAGAAGAAGTTCTTTCCGACAAAATCATATCTGAAGATATAAAGAATATTTATGCGCTTGGTTATTTTTCTAATATATCGGTTGCATCTACTCCTTTTGAGGGAGGCATTAAGGTTATATACACAGTTGTAGAGAAACCTTATGTGGAGAAAATTGAACTTACAGGAAATCGTGAGATTAAAGAGGAAGAAATAGGGAGAGTTATGGCTATTTCGGCTGGTGATATCTTTGGGGAAAAGAACTTAGACGAAGATATCAAAAGAATAATAGAATTATACGAAAAGAAGGGATACTATAAAACCCAGATTACGCCTGAGATAAAAATAAGAGAAGAAGAGACAAGAGTTGATATTGTTCTTAATATTGAAGAAGGTCCAAGAACTCGGGTAAAAGAAATTAAAATATTGGGCAATAAAAATGTTCCAGAAAAGCAAATACGGGCGAGAATGGAAACGAAAACAGCCCAATTTTTTAGAAGAGGTATTTTTGGCAAAGAAGAGTTTGAGAGAGATATTCAAATGATAGCTGCCGTTTGCCGGTCCTTTGGTTATTTAGATGCGGAAATAGTAAATTATGATTTAAACTATACACATGAAGGCAGGCTTCTTTTTATTACCATAGAGATTGCCGAAGGAGAGCTTTATACGGTTAGGGAAGTCAGTATTACGGGGAACACATTGTTTGAAACCGAAGTATTATTAAATAAACTCCGTATTAAAGAAGGCGAACCATATAATCCATACAGCGTGCCGGAAGATATCGGAATCCTCAAAAATTTTTATGCGCAAAAGGGTTATATTATTACGCAGATATGGGATGAACCACTCATAGATAAAGAGAAACTGGAAATTAGAACGACATATCATATCAATGAAGGACCAAAAACTTATGTGCGTCTTATAAAAATCGCAGGCAATACTAAAACCAAAGATAATGTAATACGCCGAGAACTGACAATCAAACCTGGAGAGGCGTTTGACGGAAAACAGATAAAAAGGTCAAGAGAAAAACTTTTTAATTTAGGCTATTTTAGCGATGTAAAAGCGTATACAGAAGCGACAGATAAGCTGGAGTTAAGGGATCTCGTTTTTGAAGTAGAAGAGACAAAAACAGGTGCGCTTAGTTTTGGATTAGGCTATTCCAGTATTGAAGACCTTGTCGGATTTGTTCAACTTGAGCAGAATAATTTTGATATAGGAAATCCGCCTTACTTTACAGGAGCTGGGCAAAAAATCAAAGCCAAGGCAAGATTTGGTTCGTTATCGGGAGAATATATGTTGAGTTTCACGGAGCCATATTTCTTAGGCTATCCCTTGTCTTTGGGTTTTGATATTTATGACAAAACGCGCCAGTGGCCTATTTATGACCAAAGAAATCAGGGCGGGAACATAAGAGTGGGTAAAAGACTTACCGATTATGTTAGGTTGCATACGACTTATAAACATGAAGGGGTCGAGATTTCTGATGTCTCTTCAGATGCTAGTGAGGCCATAAAGGACGAAGAGGGCAGATTCACCACTTCCAGCCTGACAGTTGATCTTATTAAAGACACCAGAGATAACGTCTTTATTCCGACTCAAGGTTTTATGGGTAGCATATCAACTGAATATGCGGGTGGTTTCTTGGGGGGAGACAGAAACTTTACCAAAAATGTAGGAGATGCCACCTGGTTTTTCCCTGTCATTAAAAAAGAAGAGCTTGAGCATGTAATATCTTTTCGTTTAAGAGCTGGTATAGCCAAGGAATTTGCAGATTCGGATAATGTTCCAATAAATGAACGTTTCTTTCTTGGTGGTAGTGATACGATAAGGGGATATCCTGAAAGAAGCATAGGACCTAAAGATGAAGATGATAACCCAATTGGAGGGAAATCTTTTCTGATAGCCAACGCAGAATACACTTTCCCAATCTGGAAACAAACAATACGCGGCGCATTGTTTTATGATATCGGAAATACATGGCAAGAACCTGACGGGATGGATTTTAATGATCTCATCCCAGGCGTTGGAATCGGATTAAGAATGCAAACTCCCATAGGACCTGTTAACTTAGATTATGGTTATGGCATAGAAGAAAATAAAGGCAGGCTCCATTTTTCAATGGGTTATTCTTTCTAATTCTCTGCTTAATAAAACAAAGGAGGCAATTAAGGATGGGCATTAAAAATAAATTTCCCCCTTTCATAAAATCAAAGTTAGCTTGTCAATGTGTGACTGGGACTCAAACTCCCCTGCTTACTTTGATGTTACGTCGGAATAGGCAGGCGAAATTCTTGCTTTCTGCGATAGTGTTGTTGATATTTTTTTCAGTAGCAATTGCGGTATTCAGTCAGGAGAAGAGTCTTACGCAATATCCTGTCTTAAACGAAGAGAATTCTGCGCAAGCAGATGCAGAAAAGAAAATGGGCTTTGCTGATTTTTTGACGATTTATCATTCTTATTCTCAGACAAAGATAGAAGACGAACGACTAAAAGAAGCAGGGAGCGAATTGCAGGAAAAAATCGATACGGATAGGAATAAAATTATTGAACTTGAAAAAAGAATGAATTCGGGGATTCTTTCCGAAAAAGAGATGGGGAATTTAAGCAAAGAAGTTGAAGAGCTAAAAACGCAAATAACCGAAAATATTCAAAAATTTAACCTAAAAATAGACAGCGATAGAAGGCAGACAATAGATAAATTGATAGAGGATTTAAAGGTGAAACTTTCCAACTACGGGAAAGAACAAGGTTATGCTATGATTTTTGACAAGAACGAACTTATATTTTCAGACACAAGGCTTGATATTACACAAGAAATAATTGATTATATAAACAAAAACAAGAATGAATAAATTTTAAACTCTTTTTCTACTTATTTACAACAATGGAAGAATTTCAATGTAGCATCAATAAGAAAGTCTCTGTTAAAGGGATAGGTCTTCACACTGGTAAAATAACAAACCTTACGTTTAAGACAGCGCCTGAAGATTCCGGGATAGTTTTTATCAGAAAAGACCTTTCTGGGTCTCCTCGAATTCCAGCAAAAATTGATTATGCGAATCATAGCGAACGGTCTACTACTTTAGAAAAAGACGGCGTCAAGGTTTACATAATTGAGCACGTAATGGCGGCAATTGCAGGAGTTGGAGTAGATAATCTATTAATAGAGATAGATAATTGCGAACCCCCTGTTTTAGACGGTAGCGCAAAGGTTTGGACAGATATTCTGCTTAAAACGGAGAAAAAGTTTTACAATAAAAAGAAAGAAACTTTCACTCCTCCATGTCCTTATATAGTTTCAAACCCCGAAAATGACTCGTATCTTGTTCTGCTACCCTCTAATTCAAGAAATGTTACGTATACTTTTGAATTTCCTGAAAATTTTGCGGGATGCAAAAGAGCGAATCTGGTCGGAAATACCTGTTCGGTATTTTTTGAAGACGGGGAAATGTTTGCGAAACAAATTGCTCCCGCAAGAACGTTTTGTCTGCTCGAAGAAGTAAATGCGTTGAAGAAAAACGGCTTAATAAAAGGGGGTAGTTTAGAGAACGCCGTTGTAATAGGCAAGGATAAAGTTTTAAACGATGATTTGCGATTCCCAAATGAAATTGCGCGACATAAAGCATTAGATATAATCGGCGACCTTTATTTAAGCGGAAAACATTTGAAAAACACTCATATAATCGGGATGAAAAGCGGGCACGATTTAAATATAAAAATGGCAAAGAAAATAATTAAAGCCTGCCTCGCCAAAGACGGCGAGTCAAGTCGAGAAGGAGGAGATATGGGGAAAGTAATGGATTTAACAGAAATCAAAAAAATACTACCGCATAGATATCCTTTCCTATTTGTGGATAGGATTCTTTCACTTGGTAAAAAGCGCGCAGTAGGCATTAAATCGATTACGGGAGGAGAGGAATTCTTTCAGGGACATTTCCCTGATTTTCCCGTAATGCCGGCCGTTTTGACATTAGAGACAATGGCTCAAGTGGCCGGTGTTTTGCTGTTAAGCAAATCCGAAAGAAGAGACAAATTGCCGTTTTTTGCGGTAATAGAAAACGCCAAATTTAGAAAACCGGTTTTGCCGGGGGATCAGTTGCTTGTAGAGGTCGAGATAACAAAACTTAAACAAAGAACGGGTAAAGTTCACGCCTCTGCTACGGTAGCAGATAAGGTTGTCGCAGAAGCGGATTTCATATTCTCTTTGGTTGACAAAACATAAATTGCAATATCTGCCAATATGGGCAGATATTTAAGTGCGAGAAGGGAAATAAGATAAATGGCTGATATAGATATAAACAATAAATCTAAAAAAGAAAAGATAAAAATTCATCCCACGTCTGTGATTGATGAAGAAGCATGTTTGGGCGAAGGAGTGGAAATAGGACCATATAGCACTATTGCAAAAAATGTAATTATTGGTGAAAACACAAAAATTGAGCCCAATGTTTTTATTGATGAAGGAACTACTATAGGTAGAAATTGCAATATTTCCAAAGGTGTTATTTTGGGGACTCCGCCACAGGATTTTAAATATAAAGGCGAACAAACATATCTTAAAATAGGTAATAATAACGTAATCAGAGAATACGTAACTATAAACAGGTCAACAGAAGAAGGTAAGGCGACTATTTTGGGGGATAATAATTATCTGATGGCTTACTCGCATGTGGCGCATAACTGCCATCTTGGAAACGGCATTGTAATGGCAAATGCAGCGGCTCTTGGTGGTCATGTAAACATAGAGGATAACGCTATTTTGGGCGGGTTGGTGGGAGTTCATCAATTTGTAAACATAGGCAAACTCTCCATTATAGGCGGTTGTTCCAAAGTCGTAAAAGACGTTCTTCCTTATGCGAAGGCAGACGGCCACCCGTTAAAAATATATAACCTAAATTCGGTAGGATTGAGGAGAAACAATTTTTCGGAAGAAACCATTAACCTTCTGAAGGAAGTCTTTAAAATCATATTCAGAACCGGGCTTAACACATCTCAAGCTTTGAACAAATTAAAAGAACAATTTCCCAATCAAGAAGAAATAAAAAATATAATCATATTTATAGAGAAATCAAAAAGAGGAATAACAAAATAATCGGGACACAGAAAACAGATGATAGAAGACAGAAAAAATAGTTTAAAAACCCTGGCTATCTATACTAACTTTTGACATCTGCAATCTGACTTCTGATTTTTGATAGAAAAATGGAAAAAATAGCTGTATTAGCGGGGGGTGGCGAGTTACCTTTTTTGATTATCGATAAAATAAAAAAAAGACGTGAAAATGCTTCAATATTGGCGCTAAAAGGCATAACCAAAAAAGAAGTTGCGAAGTTAAGCGGAAAAGTTTATTGGTTACATCTCGGCGAGGTTGAAAAACTTATCACTATCCTAAAAGAATCAGGCGTAAATAAACTCATTTTTTCGGGGAAAATCGACAAAAAACTGTTACTTGATAACCGTCATTTTGACAACAAAGTCAAACAATTTCTCGATAAAATGGAAGATAAAGGCGATTTTTCTCTCTTGTGGCATGTAGCAAATATTTTAGAAAAAGAAGACATTGAATTAATCAGTCCCTATGAGTATCTGAAGTCAAATCTGGTTGGTAAAAGAGTTTTAAGTAAGAGAAAACCCACTTCCAGGGAGAACCTTGATATAAGTTTGGGATGGAATATCGCAAAGAATATTGCTCATCTTGATATAGGTCACACTGTAGTGGTGAAAGAAGGAATGGTATTTGCCGTAGAATCCATGGAGGGAACGGATGCGGCTATATTGCGCGGGGGAAAATTGGCAGGCGAAGGAGCTGTTGCTGTAAAAGTGGCAAGACCAAATCAAGATTCCCGTTTCGACCACCCACCTGTTATAGGTTTGAATACTTTAGATGTTGCACGTAAGGCAGGTATTTCTGTCATAGCTTTTGAAGCGGAGAAAACCATAGTATTAGAAAAACGATTTCTTATAAAAGCATGCAATGATTATGGCATTGCGTTGACAGGACTTTAGTGAAATTAAGAAACCAAAGTTCTTAAACAGTATGGAGAGGATAATCTCTTTGATACTTGATGTTAGATGCTTGATACTAGTAGAAGCAAAAAAAAAGAATTCTTTAACGAGAATCCAGTATTTGGTATCGAGAATCCGTAGTTCTTCTTTTAGAGTTTTATTATGAAAAGGATACGAGTTGCAGTTATCGGCGTAGGTTATATGGGCCAAAGGCATGCGCGGATTTTTTCTGAAATAGAAAATGCTTCTCTTGTAGGAGTATGTGATTCATCAGACGAACAAAGGGATAAAATAGCTTCAAATTTTGACACAACGCCATATTCCGATTACAGACAACTTATAGGCAAAGTAGATGGTGTGAGCATCGCTACTCCTACTAAATTTCACTATTTAATAGCTAAATATTTTTTGGAAAACGGAATACACGTTCTGGTAGAAAAAGTAATTACCTCATCTGAAAAAGAGGCCTTAGAACTTATTGAATTATCGATAAAAAACAAACTGGTTCTTCAGGTTGGGCATGTGGAAAGATATAACTCGGCCGTTATAAAATTAGGCGAAATCGTTTCTAGTCCTCTCTTTATAGAATGCCATCGTGTAGGTCCTTACCCAGGCAGAGGCACGGAAACAAATGTCGTTAAGGAAGTTATGATCCATGATTTGGATATAATTTTACAGCTTGTCAATTCTCCTGTTAAATCAATAGATGCTGTTGGCGCAGAGGTGCTTTCAAAAACGGCTGATATTGTGAATGCTCGAATACATTTTGCATCCGGTTGCGTCGCGAATGTTACGGCATCTAGAGTAAGTGAAAAAGCTTTAAGGAAAATTAGAATTTTTCAGAAAAATTCTTATATTTCGCTTGATTATTTTAATCAAACGATAGATATGCTCGAAAAAGGCGAAGGCAATACCATCAAAAAAACGCCTGTTCCAATAGATAAGAAAGAGCCTTTAAAAGAAGAATTAAAAGATTTTCTTGACTGCGTACAGTATAATAGACAACCTAAAGTAAGCGGAGAAGACGGCTTAAAAGCACTGCAATTAGCTAATTTGATATGCGAGAAGTTAGGAAAATAGAAGATTAGGATACTAGATACTAGTAAAGACAATAAAGACGTTAAATAAACTAATGGTTATCGGTTTTCGCCCTTAGAAATCGCAAGCGATTTCAAGGACCAAAGTCCCGGAAATCTTTCAGATTTCTCGGGGCAAACCGAACACCGTTTTATCTTGAACGATAACCGTCAGTAGATAATCTTACTGGAGAGGTGGCTGAGTGGCTGAAAGCGCACGCTTGGAAAGCGTGTGACTCGCAAGGGTTCCAGGGTTCGAATCCCTGCCTCTCCGCCAGTGATACCAATTCGAACCGAGGGGATTCTTTTTGGGTCATACAGTTAGAATTCATACGGGTCCCTTTGGTATGGCATCTCATAAACAAACGTAAATAAAATACTGAAGGAATAAGGACAATGAATAGGCCATTAAGCGAGCCAGTTGTTATAAGGCGAATCGGAAGTGATACGTTGTGGCGCTACCTGGATCTCTGCAAATTTGAGTCGTTAATAAAAGACAAGAAATTTTTCTTATCGAGAATGGACATCTTTGGCGATCCTATAGAAGGCACTGTGCCGAAGCTCAATGAAGAAGGCGGGGATGATTTCTTACGCTGGCTCAGGAAAAAACTTCGTAAAGCTTGTTTTGTTAGTTGCTGGTGTAATTATGACCCGTATGACCACAGGCTTCGCAGAGAGTATTGCAAAAAATGGGGTATAGCAATCAAAAGTTCTATCCCTCGATTAAGGTCTCAAACACCCTTAGAAGACGATTGGTGCTATCTGAGTCATGTCGTTTATCTGGATTATGAGAAAGAGAGTTTTAAATTTATGTTCCCCAAAAATCCTCATACGCCGTTGGTTCATAAGCGTGAACAATTCTATTACGAAAAAGAGTATCGCGTAGTGAAAACAGTATACGAAGACGTCAACTATTTCGCGGAAAGGGGCGATGAAGAAGGAGATAATCTTTTCAGGGTTGGGCGGAATAGAGGGCAAGACAGGAAAAGAGCATCTTGGGATAGATATTATGTGAACAAGCCAGATCCTGGTTTAGATCCCGTTTTCGACGATCCCGCTGGAAGGCCAGAAACAATCTGGGAAAGAGCAGTCAAGGGGGATAGGGAAAAAAGTTGGGGGATTAGTTATAAGCTTTCAAATTTGGATTTCATCGAAGAGGTTCATGTTGACCCCGACGCACCTAAATCACATTATGAAAAGGTACGTAATCTTATTAAAAATTCTGCGCCGGAACTCGAAAGTCGTCTTATCTATAAACCCATCAACTTGTACTATTAGTTTGTAAAAACCACTGAAGTGAGGACACATAACTTGATTCGCGAGTTTTTAAGGAGATAGCAAATGCCAATAGTGAGTGTGAAGATTGCAAAGGGTAGACCAAAGAAAGGAGATAGTGCAATGAAGATAGGGAAAATAGTAATAGCTGGAGTAGTGGTAACTGTTTTTAATGCGATCGTGGGTATGTTAACTTGCGGAGGTATTTTTAGCTGGGTATATAAATTGGAGCCAATCAATATATGGAAGCCGATGGGAAGCAGTGGTCCCGGCGCAATGTTTATGATAGGCAGCCTTATATTAAGCATAGTACTTTCTTTTGTTTATACGTTAATCAATAAGGGCATTCCCGGTGGCAATAAATTTACGAAAGGAATTGTCTTTGGGTTATGTGTATGGGCTGTCGGAATGTTGCCGGGTATGTTTGCCACATACGCTTTTATGACTGTCTCTACGACTGTTGTTATTTATTGGACAATTCTTGGATTAATCAAGACTCCTTTAGAAGGGATGATAATCGCTACTATATATGGCGAATAGCGGATTTTGTCAGGTGTTTTGATAAAACACCTTTGTTATATTGATTATCGTCGGGAGCATGATGCTCCATTCTGTTTCAAAAATTGATTGGAAAGATTACAGTGATTCTATTCCTGTATTTCTGGTCATTCTGGTTATGCCGCTTACCTTCAGTATCGCAACAGGTATTGCCGTGGGTTTTATCAGTTACTCCGCCTTAAAACTATTTACTGGCCAGGGCCGCAAGGTATCATGGCTGGTATATCTACTATTCGCATTATTTATTTTAAGATTTTTATATCTAAAAGCGTTATAATAGGCGAATCATGAGTCCAAACAGTCAACAAAAAAATACCGGTTTTTCGGGGTTGGGCATTATGCCCGGTTTTTTGAAAACGCTGGAAAAGTTAAATTATAAAGAACCTACTCCGATTCAACGCCAAGCCATACCAATCGCAATCGAAGGTAAGGATGTGGTTGGTATTGCGCAAACGGGTACCGGTAAAACTATTGCTTTTGGTATTCCGATGATCCAGCGATTGAGTCAAACAAACCTGCCCGCTTCTTGCGGAAGCAAGCAGGCGGGAGGGCGCGGTTTGGTAGTAGTTCCCACGCGTGAGCTTGCAATACAAGTTGACGAAGCCTTACACCAAGTCGGCGCAGATATGGGCTTAAGAACGGCAGTTATTATCGGCGGTACGGCAATACGCCCTCAAATACAAGCGCTTCACAGAAATCCGCACGTTATTATAGCAACCCCGGGTCGTTTTAATGATCATTTACAGCAAAGAACCTTGCGACTTGAAAATGTTTTTATTGTTGTGCTTGATGAAGCAGACCGTATGTTGGACATGGGATTCGAGCCCCAGATTAGAATAATTTTCAACGCGCTTCCGCGTGAAAGACAAACTATGCTTTTCTCGGCGACAATACCGCACGCGATTATGAATATGGCTACGAAATATATGAAAGTTCCGATTAGAATAGAAGTTGCCCCTACAGGGACAACAGTTGAACAGGTAACTCAGGAAATTTTTATTATTTCAAAAAATTTAAAATCCCGTCTGGTGGAAAATCTTTTAAAACAATATCCCGGGCAGACGCTTATTTTTACAAGGACAAAACACGGAGCGAGTAAACTTACAAAGATGCTTTGTAGTATTGGTCATAAAGCTGCCGAAATTCATTCTAATCGTTCCCTTTTTCAACGTCGTGCGGCTCTTCAAGGATTCAAATCTGGAAAATATCGAATATTAGTTGCTACTGATGTTGCCTCAAGAGGCATTGATGTAATCGGCATTGAACTGGTAATTAACTATGACCTTCCTGACAATTCTGAAGATTATGTACATCGTATCGGGCGAACAGCCCGTGCCGGCGCTAATGGACACGCAATTTCCTTTGTTACTTCAGACCAGCGGCGCGATGTGCAGCGTATTGAAAGGCTGATAAGAAAAACCCTTCCGATTTCACCGCTTCCGGCAGACCTTCCACAATCCAGCGCTCATAAATTTTCTCCCGAAGGGGGCAGACAACAAGGTTCATCACGTTCTCGCAACCGTTCTTATTCAGGCGGTTCCCGCTCAGGTCGTTCTTCTTCTGGCGGTTCCCGCTCAGGTAACTCACGTTCAAATAGTCCTCGTTCAGGTAGTTCACGTTCGGGTGGTTTACATTCAAGCAGTCCACATTCAGGTGGTTCGCGCCCCGGCCGATTCTCCCATAAACGCAAGCGCTCATCATCGCCAACCTCGGGTCGGTCAGGAAATAATAGACCAAGACGATGATTGTGTTATCTGTTATTCTTGTATAAAATTGCTTCGGATATTTTAAATAGATGAAAATGTCTCATCTTTTAGAAATTACGCAATCATAAAATGAAACTAAAAGATTTGGGTTATCGCGCTTTTTTTGAATCTAACCGCAAACTGTTAGGATTGGGTGCCTATTCAGTTGCGCGTGTTATCGCCGGACACAAAGAGGCTTATATAGTAAAAAATACTACCAATGAATACTTGGCTAAAATAACCGGCAGACAAATGTTTAATGCTTCATCAAGAGCAGATTATCCTGCCGTCGGAGATTGGGTGTCCATTACCGAACCTGACTACGAGCGGGCCGTAATTTGCGGAATATTGCCGAGGAAGACAATGTTGAAGAGAAAATACAGCAATGAAACAAAAACTCAAGTTATTGCCGCAAATATCGATGTTACCTTTGCCGTAGAGTCGGTTGACAGAGATTATAATCTGAATCGATTGGAAAGATGTCTTGCCATAGCAAAAGACGGGAATATAAAGCCTGCTATCGTATTGAATAAAATCGATTTAATTCCCCCCGCGGAGTTAAATATTAAAATAACCCAGATAAACAACAGGTTCAAGAGTATAGTCGTTATTCCTACAAGCACCATTGCTGACAAGGGATTAGATAAATTGACATCATATATAAAAAAAGGAAAAACATATTGCTTCCTTGGTTCATCAGGGGTGGGGAAGTCATCTTTAATAAACAAACTGCTTGGAACGGATAATATAAAAACCAACACAATAAGTGAACATACCGGCAGAGGCAAACATACCACTTCCGGCAGAGGAATGTATTTCCTAAAAAACGGAGGGATTGTAATAGATAATCCGGGAATGAGAGAAATAGGAATGGTAGACTCAAAATTGGGGCTAAAAAATGTTTTTAATGAAATATCCGCTTTGGCTAAAAAATGTGGATTCAGCGACTGTACCCATATAAGTGAACCCGGATGCGCCGTTTTAGACGCTATAAAATACAACAAGTTAGATGAGAATAAATATTCAAATTATCTTAAATTAAAAAAAGAAGTCGATTATTACCAAATGACGAAACTTGAAAAAAGAAGAAAAGACCGAAAATTCGGGAAATTTGTTAAAACGGCATTAGAACAACTCAAGAAATATAAAATTTAATTGTTGAAATCCGTATCTACTTGCTACTCGTTTTTTGGTGTGCTATCCTTTGTAGTTTAATTTATTATTAAAGGTACTACTATGCTGTCAATAGAAAACTTACATGTTGAAATTTCCGGCAAGAAAATTCTCACCGGAGTGAATTTTAGTATAGAAAAAGGACAAACCTCTGTGATGTTCGGACAAAACGGTTCCGGAAAAACATCACTTGTTATGGCTATAATGGGTTTTCCGCAGTATAAAATAACCAAAGGTAAAATAATCTTCAAAGGCAAAGTCATAAATAAACTATCCATAGACCAGCGCGCACGACTTGGAATTAGTATTTTACTTCAAAGACCGCCCACTGTAAGAGGTGTAAAGATGAGGCAGATGGTTGAACTTATCAGTCATATTGCCAAAAAGAAAATAGATATTGAAAAAATGGCTGACAAATTAAACATGAAAGATTTTTTGGATAGGGACCTGAATTTGGGTTTTTCCGGCGGCGAGATGAAGCGTTCGGAGTTTTTACAGCTTACAACCCAATCGCCCGACCTTTTGCTCCTAGATGAGCCGGAATCAGGCGTGGATTTGGAAAATATCGTCTTGATAGGCGAAGTTATAAGTAAATTATTGGGAAAAGATAAATCTGCTCTGATTATTACTCACACGGGACATATCCTTAATTATGTAAATGCTAATAGAGGATGTGTTTTATCTAACAAGAAAATTCAATGCGTAGGTGACCCACATGATATTTTAAGCAGGATTCGAAAACATGGTTATCAGGAATGCGTAAGATGTCACAGGAAGAAACCCGAAGTTATTAAAGAGGGTTAAAAAAATATGTTAGATAAAGAAATAAAAATTCATAAATTTGACAGAGAAACAAAAGAACATTCTTATCAAAAAGACCTTTCTAAGATTTCTGTTGCAGATAGAAAGAATCTCATTGAAACAGGGGTAGATGTTTCCGAAAAAGGTCGTTCAGGGACATTTATACAGGCAGACCATAGCGTTATTCATGCCAAGAGCTTACAAAAGGGTTTAGAGGTAATGAATATAAGCGATGCTTTAAAGAAATACGATTGGCTAAAGAAATATTGGTGGAATGCTGTTTCTAAAGATGGAGATGAATATACAGCTCTAGCGAAAAAAGATTCGCGTAACGGCTATTTTATAAGAGCGTTAAGAGGTGTCAAAGTGTCGCATCCCATTCAATCCTGTCTTTTTTTGAAGAAAGAAAATCTGCTACAGAATGTCCATAATCTTATTATTGCCGAAGAGGGCTCAGAGTTGAACATAATAACCGGATGCACGACGGCTTCTTATGTAAAAAAAGGCGCGCATGTCGGCATATCCGAATTCTATATAAAGAAAAATGCGACAGTAAAATTTACAATGATTCATAATTGGGCTGAAGAGGTTGTCGTTCGCCCTCGATCAAAAGCAGTTGTGGAGGAAGGTGGCATGTTTTTATCTAATTATATTTGCCTTAAACCAGTTAAATCTCTTCAGATGTATCCTACGGCAACTTTAATAGGCGAAGGCGCAACGGCGCGGTTTAATTCAATCCTGTATGCCCACCCCAACTCGCATATAGATGTCGGTTCTCGTGTGATTTTAAGTAAGCCCAATACAAAAGCGGAGATAATATCGCGCGCGGTAACGAACGGGGGAACGATTATCGCAAGAGGACACTTGAAGGGCGAAGCCCCTTTTGTAAAAGCGCATTTGGAATGCAGGGGACTTATTCTTTCTTCCGGAGGAGTTATACATGCCATTCCCGAACTTGAGGGGAAAAATAAAGATTTAGATATGTCGCATGAAGCGGCAGTCGGTAAAATTGCAAAAGAAGAAATTGAATATCTTATGACAAGGGGCTTAAACTCCGAAGAAGCACAAGCTGTCATAGTAAGAGGTTTTATGGATACTGCTATTTTAGGTCTTCCGCCCGAACTTCAGAAAGGCATTGATGATTTGGTCAAGTCCTGCCAAGAAGAAACGATGTAATTCCACCTTTAAATTTCAAGATGAGTTCTTGCACATCATAATTTTTGAATTTTTAAGTTTTAGGGTATAATTTACCCGAAAATGAAAGTTCCGATTAATTGGCTTAAAGAGTTTATAGAAATTCCTTTTTCTTCCCAAGAACTTGCCGAAAAATTATTACAGTTGGGGATTGAAGTAGAAAGAATTGAGCAATCTGCAACTCTTCGCGGGATAAAAATAGGCGAAGTCCTTTCTGTAAAAAAACATCCATCTGCCGATAAACTGACTATTTGTATGGTTGATGTCGGCGAAGATTCTATCAAACAGATTATTTGTGGCGCTTCCAACGTAAAAGAAGCAATAAAGGTCCCTGTAATTTTGCCCGGGAACACTCTTCCAAACGGATTTAAAATAGAAAAGAGAGCACTGAGAGGAGTAGAGTCTGAGGGAATGATTTGTTCTAAAGCAGAATTAGAGCTTGAAGATAATTCTCAAGGAATATGGATTTTGCCTGATAAATGCAAAGCAGGCAATGAATTGACAGATGAAATCCAAACGGATGATGCTGTGGTTGATATCAAGATAACGCCTAACAGAGGAGATTGCTTATCTATAATGGGCATTGCCAGGGAATTTGCCGCATTAACTTCTCAAAAATTAAAACTGCCGAAGATTGTAATTAAAGAAACAAAAGAAAATATAAAAGACAAGATAGAGGTTAAAGTTGAAGACTCCGGACTATGTCCCAGATATACTGCCAGAATGGCTGAGGGAGTCCACATCAAAGAATCTCCGCATTGGATGAGGCGTCGGCTTATTCTTTCCGGAGTTCGTCCCATAAATAATATAGTTGATATAACCAACTATGTAATGCTTGAAACAGGACAACCTTTACATGCTTTTGATTACGAAAAAATAACAGACAAAAAGATAATAGTAAGAAAAGCCCAAAAGAACGAAAAGATTTTATGTTTAGACGGGATACAAAGAGCTCTCTCTTTTAATGCCTCGAACCGGAGCAGGCTCGATTTAGGGCAGGTTCTCGTTATAGCCGATAGCAAAAAACCTATTGCTCTTGCAGGCATAATGGGCGGGGAAGAAGCGGGAGTCAATAAAAACACAAAAAATATTCTACTTGAAAGCGCAAATTTTTCGTCGACACTTATAAGAAAAACATCGAAATCTTTAAATATTGCAAGTGAAAGTTCTTATCGTTTTGAAAGAGGGGTGGATTTGGAAGGCACTGAGTTTGCAGTAAACCGTGTCTGTTCTCTTATACAGGAATTATCAGGCGCAGAAATTGTTTCAGGAATTGTCGATAAAAAGAAAACAATAGCGAAAAAAACGATTTCTTTCAATCCCTCTGAAATTAAACGAGTGCTTGGAATAGAGATTCCTTCCTATAATAAAATCCTTCAAGGATTAGGATTTGAGACAAAAAAAGACGGTAGTTGTTTGAAAGTACAAGTTCCGAGTTGGAGAAATGACATTGAAGAAGAAATTGATTTAATAGAGGAAATAGCGCGAATAAACAATTATGACCTTATCCCATTATCTCTTCCTTTAGGCAGAATGCCTGCCCGCTTCGGAGCAGGCGGGCCTTCTCTCAAGGAAGACAACAAAGAAAAAATTGTTAAGAAATGCCGTAGCATATTAAACAGACTTTCCCTAAACGAAGTCGTAAATTATTCTTTTATAAGCGTTGATTTGCTTAAAAAAGCCGCAATGGGCATGATGGACGAGACTATCAAAATAGATAATCCCATTTCGGAAGAATTTGAAATTTTAAGATATTCTTTAATTCCTTCACTTCTTCAGGTAGCACAAGAAAATATCTCAAGAGGTGAGAAAAACATAAAAGTTTTTGAGCTTCGCAGCATATATAAATATGGGAAAAATAAGTTACCCGAAGAAAATATCCGTTTGGGAATTTTATTGACCGGTGATTGGCAACAGCCGAATTGGATTAATAGCGGCGTAAAATCGTCTTTTTATATGTTAAAGGGTGTGATTGAAACGTTTTTTAAAGAGCTTGGAATAAAACTTGACTACAATAAAGATAAACATTCTGTTTTTGGCGAAACATATACGTTTTCACTTTTGAAAGATAATGTTAAAGTCGGAGTAATGGGGGAAGCGAATTCTGTGTTAATGGATAATTTTTTGTTAAAAGAAAAAACCTACATTGCTGAGATTGATATGGAATTACTATTGCCGTTTGTTCGGCTAAAGAAAAAAATAGAGGCCGTGCCTAAATATCCACCCGTTGTAAGAGATGTTTCTTTTATAGTTCCGGATGATATCTCTTCAGCTCGGATTGAAAATATAATGTCGGAAGAGACCAAAGAGCTGCTGGAGAATATAAAACTGTTTGATTATTATAAAGGCAAACAAGTTCCGGGCGGTTTTAAAAGCATGTCCTATTCTTTGTGTTTCCGTTCAAATAAAAAAACATTAACTGATGAAGAAATTAATCAGTTGCAAGATAAAATCATCAAAAAATTAGAAGAATTAGGTCTAAAGTTAAGAAGCCGATTTTAAAACAAAAGGAATCTGATACTAGATGCTTGATACTCGTAGAAACAGACAAGAAAAACCTATTAAACTAGAATCTAGTACCCGGTATCTAGCATCAATTATTATTTATTGACCATGTCTGAACAAAAATGGGTGGAGCTTTCACAAAAAACAGAACATCTTGTCTCTGAGTATAAAAAAATAAAAAAGGAGAGGGACGATTTCAAAAAAGAAATCGAAGAACTCCAAAAACAGACCACTAAATTAGTGCGGACAAGCAAAGAAGAAATGTTGCTTAAAGAAAGAATAAAAGTTTTAGAGAAAGACAAGCAAATCGTTAGAGAAAAAGTAAAGACACTTATAAAAATCTTAAAAGAAAAACATCTCTTCAATAATTTAACATCAACAACCGAATAATATGAAACTTTCAATAATAATGCCGGTCTACAATGAAAAGAATACTGTTTGTAAAGCCATAGATGAGGTCTTTAGTGTAGATTTAAACAACATTGAAAAGGAATTAATTGTAGTCGATGATGGCTCTAACGATGGAACAGAAAAAATTTTAAGAGACATTAAAGAGAAAAAAGAATTCAAATTATTGCACCATAACTCAAATCTTGGCAAGGGTTCCGCAATTAGAACTGCACTTCCTCATGTTACGGGCGGGCTTGTTGTAATTCAGGATGCAGATTTGGAATACAATCCTCAGGAATACCCTTCTCTTTTAAAGCCGATTCTTGATGGCAAGGCAGATGTGGTTTACGGCACGCGATTTTTGGGCGCGCATAAAGTTCTTTTATTTTGGCATTTCATGGGAAACTTACTGTTGAATTTTGTTGCTAATTTTCTTTACAACGTTAACCTTTCCGATTTCGAAACATGTTTTAAATTATTTAAGTCCGAAATCTTAAAATCTTTTGATCTTAAATCTTGCGGATTTGAGTTTGAGGTAGAAGTTACTGCCAAAGTTTTAAAAAACCGATACAGGCTCTGGGAAGTGCCTATCAGTTACTCCGGACGCGGATATGCAGAAGGTAAAAAAATAAAACCAAAAGACGGTTTAATCGCTTTATTTTGTCTTTTCAAATATAGGTCTGTAGATTGAAAAACCCCATCTTTACTGCTTTTTTAGCCAAGATACGGTTTTATCATAATCCGCAAAAAGGCGGTTATTAAAACTTCGGGTTACTCCAAATCTAAATCGGGCTAAATATTCCCCGTTATTTATTTTGGATTTAATTTATATTTGAAGAATTTATTTCGACCTGCTTTTTTGGCCTGATACATTGCAATGTCGGCGTTTTTAATGAGTGCTTCGGCGTCCATGCCGTGGGTTGGATAAACGCTTATTCCAATGCTGGTAGTAATTTTTAACTCTTTGCCACTTATAAAAAAAGGTTTTTTAATCTCTTTCAGAATTTTTTTTGCTATTTTGGTAATATCCTGAATGAGGGGAGTTTCGGGTAATAACAGGATAAATTCATCTCCTCCCATTCGGGCTACGGTATCGCTTGAACGCACAATGTCCAATAATCGTTTTCCGACTTCTTTTAACAATTGGTCTCCTAAACTGTGTCCCAATGTATCATTAATCTTCTTGAATCTGTCAAGGTCCATAAGCATAACGGAAACCTTTTGTTTATTTCTTTGCGCACGGTTTAATTCTAAGGCGAGACGATTGTTAAAAAGCGTTCTGTTGGGCAAATCTGTTAGGATATCGTGATAAGCCAAATGTCTGATAGTCTCTTCTGTTTTCCTGCGTTTGGTAATATCTCTTATGATTGTAAGGACTCTAACTATTTTGTTGTTTTCCTCAATCGGTATCTTGCGAACTTCTGTAACCCATTCCTTTCCTATAAAGTTGATATGTTCTTCCGTTGTGAGTATTTCTCCGGATTCAAATACTTGGCTGTATTCGTTGCGGACTTTGTCGGAAAGAAACGGAATAACGTCAAATAATATTTTCCCCGAAAGTTCTGCTTTGAATCCCATGTCCTCTAACCATTTTTGCAGAGCATTATTACATAAAATAATTCTCAGGTCGGCATCAACAACATGAATTGCATCTCTCATGGAGTTAATGGTCGTTTTATATTGCAGTTCTGATTCTCGTAAGGCTTTTTCCATTTCTTTACTTTCGGTAACATTCACCATTGTCGTTTTGATTCCGGTAATTTTATCGCTATTGTCATATTCCAACATATCGTCAATTGACATATAAAGTTCTGAGCCATCGTTTTTAACATATATTCTGCGCTCTGCCTTGGAAAGATGCTTACCGGTTAATTTTTCCTGAAACCTTCTTTGGGCTTCTTCGCGTTGTTCCGGCAATATGAAATTAAAAATGGATTTTCCAATTATATCTTTTAACTTATATCCGAGCATTTTGGCCTCGGTTTTATTTGCATTCGTAATAATGCCTTGTGTATCCAATGTGTGATAAGCAACCGGCGCATCATCCCACAGGTTTCTGTAGCGTTTTTCACTTTTCTGCAGTTCATCGCTCATTCTATTGCAGGTAATGACATCTTGCTGAAATTTTTTATTAACCATTTCCAATTCATAGGTACGCTTTTCAACTAATTCCTCCAGATGTTCTTGGTATAGTTTTAATTTTTCATCTATTTTTTTACGCTCGGTGATATCTACATTAATCTCTGCTACCAGCCATTCACCGGTATGGTCTTGAAAAGGTATGGTAGTAACCTGAATGGGGCGATTATTTTCTTTAACAAGAATCTCTTCTGTTACAATAGGTTTTTTTGTTTCGAGTGCTTTTTGTATGCCGCAGTTGGAGCAAACTTTTTTTCGTTCCATAAAGTATTCATAGCATTTTTTATCTTTTGGATCACCGTAAACTTTCTGCCATCCCGAGTTTATGTATCTGATATTGAATTTAGAATCTATGATATCCAACCCCGTTTTTGTATGGCTGAGTATAAGTTCAATCTGCTTTTTGGTTTCCTCTAATTCCCGCTCTGTTTTTTTGCGCTCGGTGATATCCCGGAAAATACCTATTATGCCAACAACGTTTCCTTCTTTATCCTTGACCGGTGCCTTAACAGTGTGCGCAAACCTTTCTTGCCCGTCTAATGTATACTTCTCTTCTATCTCTTTTATCTGCCCGGACTGCATAATATTTCTATCGTCTTTTCTGTATTGGTCAGACAAATCTTTAGGGTAAAAATCATAATCTGTCTTTCCAACAATCTCCTCAGGTTTAATCTTCAAGCCCCGGGCAAGATTTCTGTTGCAAGACACATAAACTGAATTTATATCCTTAAGAAATATCTTCTGTGGGATATTTTCAAGTAGCGTTTTATATTTAATGTCCCCGTCCAGCAACCCCATTATTTGAGAGGATAGCTTCTTTTTTATCTTATTTTTATCTGTCATTTTTGGACTCTATTTAAGAACTTCTTGGGTAGGATTTAATAAAAATACATATGTCTTTCTCCTTCGAAAGAATACGAGCATACCAGCGGAATGAGAACTTGTCAACTGGTGATTTTGCCGAATAAAAAAGTATGCTAAAATAGCAACGATTAAAATGGATTTTCTAGAAATTAAAGAACGGGTAATAAAAGAGATTAGTTCTACGTTAGATAAAGTAGAAGAAGTAAACGAATTGGTAGAGGAAATTGTTTCTGCAAGTAAGGTGTTTGTAGTTGGCTCAGGCAGAACTAAATTAATGATAGAAGCTTTTGCCAAGAGGTTAGGCCATCTTGGCGTGGATGTGCATGTTGTGGGAGCGATTGTTCAACCTACAGCATCCAAAGACAATCTTCTCATTATTGCCTCCGGTTCGGGAAAGAGTCTTTTTCCTTTAAGTATCGCTAAAAAAGCAAAAGAAATAGATATGAGGATTGCCTTGATTACTGCTAGAAAAGAGTCTGAAATCTCAAAGATTTCGGATTTGACGGTTTATATACCGGCATCCATTAAGTCGGATTCTCCTACGGAAAAACTGTCCTTTCAACCGCTTAACAATCTATTTGAACAAAGTCTTTTAATATTTTGCGATATAATAACAATTCTTATTCAGAAGAAAAAAGGGTTGCAGGATAAAGACCTTCTGAAATATCATACTAATCTGGAATAAACCATGAAAAAAATTATAGGCCTGGATTTGGGCGGCACATTTATTAAGATTGGTGTTGTTGATGAGAATGGCGAAATTTTGGAAAAGACAGAACTTCCTACTCCTCAAGGACAAGGCAGAGCGCAGGTTATTAAAGTGATGTCTGAAAGTATAAATAATTGTCTCAATGACTCCTCCAGGGGAAAATTTCTGGGGATAGGCATCGGGACACCCGGTTTGGTAGATGAAGACGGTAAAGTTTTTTTGGCTCCTAATCTTCCCGATTGGAATAATTTGAATCTAAAGAAAATATTTGAAGAAAAGTTCTCTATTCCTGTAAAAGTCGAGAATGATGCAAACGCTATTACCTGGGGCGAATATAAATTCGGTGCAGGGAAAGGTTACGATAATATCATTTGTATCACGCTCGGCACAGGCTTAGGAGGAGGAGTTGTATTAAATGGCAAGCTCCTTAGGGGGACTAAATACTCGGCAGTTGAGATGGGGCATATCCCGATTTGTTATAAAGGTCCCAAGTGCGGTTGCGGGAACTTGGGTTGCATAGAAAGTTATGTTGGGGCTAAGTATATTGTCAGGGCTACACAGGAAAAATTAAAAAAACAAGATTCTCTAATAAAAGATATGGTCGGTGGAGATATTACTAACATAATACCAAAGATAATATCAGAAGCTTATCATAAAGGAGATAAAGTAGCTGAAGCGGTTTGGGTCGAGGTTGGAACCTATCTTGGGGCATTTTTTAGCGGGCTTGTAAACTTACTTAATCCTCAGGTTATTATTATAGGCGGAGGAGTCGCACAAGTCGGAGAGATTCTGTTTTCCACAATAAAGAAAGTTATAGACGAAAGGAGTTTCTCGCTCCTTGCAAAAGAAGTAAAAGTAGTGCCTGCAAAGTTGGGTAAAGATGCAGGTATAGTTTCCGCAGCATCACTGTTTTTATCTTAAATATTTACAAGAATTTTTAATTTCCTAATTCTTCCAGTATTTTTATTATAAGAGAAGCCGGGAAACCCCTTCTTGCTAAATAATTATAAGTTTGAGCCTTTCTTTTTGCTTTGTCCAAATTTCTTTTTTTCTGCCAGAGCTTTTGCGCCAAAACTTTAACTATATTCTCTTCTTTTTCGCGGGATATAATTTCATCTAATACCTTATTTACGGTGTCTTTATCCACGCCTTTTTTCAATAATTCATATAGGAGAAGTGTTTTACCTTTAGGATTATGTATAAGACGGCTTTCTATGAATGCTTTTGCAAATTCGTAGTCGTTAAGATAATTTATTCTTTTTAAATCTTGTATTACGGCTTGGATAATATTTTGGGTAAAACCCTTGTCTTGAAGTTTATCTGATATTTCCTTGCAAGACCTCATGCGGTAGGAAAGGAGTCGTAGTGCAGCTGCTTTTGCTTTTTCTATTTTTTCTTGCAACTTAGTTTTTTATTTTACTTAAGGATTTTTTAAAGAATATATTCTTTCGAATATTCCGGAATTATAATCTCGCTGGTAATTTTTTCTTTTAAAAATGATGCGAAACTTGCGGTCACTTCTTCTTCACCGTGTATTAAAAATATTTTACTGGGGGCTTTCTTAAATCCTGAAATCCATTTCAAAAGCTCCTCCCTGTCCGCATGAGCTGAAAATCCGTTTATTTTTTCTATTCTCGCTTTGACTTCATGCATTGCGCCCAAAATTCTCACTGTTTCGGGTCGCTCCAGTATTTCTCTTCCCAAAGTCCCTCTCGCCTGATATCCCACGAATAATATAGTGCTTTCAGGTCGGGTAATATTACTTAAAAGATGATATTTTATCCTGCCTCCGGTACACATACCCGAACCTGCCATAATGATGGAGGGCTCTTTCACATCGTTAATTTTCCTAGAGTCCTCGCTTGACCTTGTTGTCTTTAGCGATGGGAAATCAAAAGGCGAATTGCCGTTATTAATAAGGTTCCGTGTTTCCTCGTCGAAATAATCGACATGATTTTTAAAAACCTCGGTAACATTTATAGCCATGGGGCTATCTACGAAAACAGGCAGAGCCGGAATTTTCTTTTCTCTTAACAGTTGGCTCAAATGAAAAAGAAGTTCCTGTGTTCTTTCTATGGCAAATGTCGGAATGATGATGTTTCCACCTTTCTCAACGGTCTCAACAATGATTTTCTGTAATTTTTCTACCGACGGGCCTTTTTCTTCGTGAAGCCTATCGCCGTAGGTTGTTTCCATAAAGACATAATCGGCTTCATCAAAAGTGGTCGGGTTGTTAAGAATGGGTTTGTCCCATCTGCCTATATCCCCTGAAAATATAGCTTTAATTTTCTTGCCGTTACTATCGAATACCAACTCAATCATTGATGAACCAAGTACGTGCCCCGCGTCATAAAAAGTCGCTTTTACTTCGTCAGTAATTTGAGTCTGGTTCTTATATGATATAGCTTGAATAAGAGGAAAAACACTTTCAGCATCTTCCACTGTATAAAGCGGAACCTCCGGATACGGCCCCTTTCTTCCTTCCTTTTCATGTCTTCTCTGTTTGCGTTCCGCATCTTCTACTTGTATTTTTGCAGAGTCCAAAAGAGTGATTTTCACAATTTCCGCAGTAGGTTCAGTGCAGAATATTTTCCCTTTGAAACCTTCTTTCACGAGTTTAGGAAGATAACCGCAATGGTCAAGATGCGCGTGTGTGAGGATTACGCTATCTATTTTTGTCGGCTCCGCCGGAAATTTTTCCCAGTTGCGTGCGCGAGAACCTCTGCCCTGATACAAACCGCAATCTATCAAGACTTGCGATTTATCGCCTTCAAGAAGAAATCTCGAACCTGTTACATCTCCGACCGCACCAAGGAATTTAATTTTCATCGTAGTTTAAGTGTTTATATTATAATTCAAATAGAAAAGAATAAAAAATTTTTATTTTACTGAACTTTAATTTAAGTATTTTAATTCTCCCGAGAGAAAAGCTTGAAGTTCGCGGATTTTTTCAGGAGTAGGTTCCTTTTTCCCACGGAAAGAATATTTTTTGCCTAACTTTTTCCATTTCCACTTGCCCATTGAGTGATAAGGAAGAAGTTCAACCTTTTGGACAGTTTTACAATTTTTTACAAAGGATGCAAGCTGTTGCATATCTTTTTTCGTGTCGTTAATGCCGGGGATAATTACTTGTCTTATCCATATTTTTTTTCTTTGACTGCAGCAATAGTTGAAAAATTTAAGCATGTTTGAGAGAGGTTTACCTGTCAGTTTTTTGTGTTTGGCGTCAACGGTGTGTTTTATATCAAGAAGCACAAGGTCAGTATATTTCAGGCAATTTTTTACGGTAAGCGATAAGTAATATCCGCAGGTATCGATTACGGTTTTTATTTTTCTTTTTTCCAGACTTTTGAGCAGGGACATAAGAAACTTTGTCTGCATAAATGGCTCCCCGCCGGAGACAGTAACCCCGCCAAGCAATCCGAAATAAGGCTTGTAGTTTTCTATCTTTTTGATGAGTGTTTTTGTATCTGTTAGAATCCCGTCTTTCATGAGCCATGTGTCGGGATTTTGGCAATACTTGCATCGCATCGGACAACCTTGGAAGAAAACGACAACTCTTAAGCCCGGCCCGTCAAGTGCGCCGAGTGTTTCAATAGAATGGATGTATCCTTTCATTTCATCAGATACTGCAGTGAAACGTTCTTGAAATAACTTCTTTTTGTTGTTCTTTGCTAAGTCTATGGAAGTTGACCGCATAACCTGAAACCCTGATTGTGAGATTTGGGTATTTATGCGGATTTTTCATCGCATCAATAAGTTGTTCCCGGTTTAATACATTTACGTTTAGATGATGACCGTTTTTTATGAAGTAGCCGTCTATCATTGTCACAAGGTTGTCTATTTGTTCCGATGTTTTCTTGCCTATAACGCCGGGAATAACACTGAAAGTATTAGAAATGCCGTCTCTGCAACATTTATATGGTATCTTGGCGACAGAATTGAGTGAGGCAAGCGCACCTGTGGAATCTCTCTTATGCATGGGGTTTGCGCCCGGCGCAAATGGTTCGCCCTTTTTCCTGCCGTCAGGAGTAGCGCCTGTTTTTTTACCGTAAACTACATTTGAAGTTATAGTCAGAATTGAAAGCGTATGTTTTGAATTTCTATACGCGGGAGTTTCCTTCAGATTATTATAAAAATCCGTCACTATTTTTTTTGATATGTTATCTACCCTGTCATCATCATTTCCATATTTAGGAAAATCGCCTTTAACCTTAAAATCCACTATAAGTTTGTTTTTGCCGTAAACAGGTTTAACTTTCGCGTATTTAATTGCGCTTAGGGAATCTGCAATTACGGATAGACCCGCTATTCCAAAAGCCATAAATCTTTCTACATTTGTGTCGTGTAATGCCATCTGTAATTTCTCGTAGGCATATTTATCGTGCATAAAATGAATTATATTCATTGTATTTACATATAGTTTGCAGAGCCATTTTTGATAAACATTGTATCTTTTTAGGACTTGCTTATAATCAAGTTTCTTGGTTTTATAAATAGGCATTTTAGGCCCGATTTGTTTGCCGTCTTTCTCATCTCTGCCGCCGTTTAGAGCCATAAGCAGAACTTTGGGAAGATTACAACGCGCGCCGAAATACTGAGATTGTTTGCCTATTTTCATTGCGGAAACACAACACGACATACCATAATCGTCCCCGTAAAGAGGTCTCATCATATCGTCGTTTTCATATTGAATAGAGTTAGTATCAATAGATAGTTTTGCGCAAAACTGCTTGAATTTTAAAGGTAATTTTTTAGACCATAGGACAGTTAGGTTTGGTTCAGGGGAAGAACCGAGATTATAAAGCGTATTCAAAAATCTGAAAGAACTTTTTGTTACAAGGGTCCTGCCGTTTTTACCTATGCCTCCTAAGGATTCTGTTATCCATAAGGGGTCTCCCGCAAAAAGTTCGTTATATTCGGGGGTTCTCAAATGTCTTGCCATTCTAAGTTTTAACACTAAGTCATCTATTATTTCCTGAACCTTTTCTTCAGTCAATAAACCTTTCTTTAAGTCGCGCTGGAAGTAAATATCCAGAAAAGTGCTCACTCTTCCCAAAGACATCGCGGCGCCGTTTTGTTCTTTTATTGCGCCCAGATATGCAAAATAGAGCCACTGTGTTGCCTCAATGGCATTTGAAGCGGGTTTTGAAATGTTAAACCCATACATTTTTGCCATTTTTTTGAGTTTATCCAAAAAATCAACCTGTTTATAAAGTTCTTCTGACAGTTTTATGTTTTTTTCGTTCATAAGGTTTTTGTTAATCACATCTCTGTCAGCGCGCTTTTTTTCTATAAGGTAATCAACCCCGTATAAAGCAACCCGGCGGTAATCACCTATGATTCTTCCTCTTCCGTAAGCGTCGGGAAGTCCTGTTATTACTCCGCTCTTTCGGGCTTTTTTCATTTCATCCGTGTAAACCCTGAATACTCCGTCGTTATGTGTGGTTCTGAAATGAAAATATTCTTCAATCTTTTTGTGTAGTTTATAATCGTAAGCTTCGCAGGATTTTTTAACCATTTTTATCCCGCCGAAAGGATTGACTCCTCTTTTTAGAACGTGTTCTGTTTGAAGACCTACGATTATTTCTTGTTTTCGGTCTATATAGCCGGGAGTGTAAGTTAGAAGAGAAGAGACGGTTTTTGTGTCTATATCAAGAACCCCGCCTTTCTTTCTCTCAAGCGCTAATAGTTTTGCGAGTTTCTTCCTGAGTTTTTTGGTTCTTTGAGTCGGACCTTCTAAAAATGACGAATCCTTATCATAAGGAGTGTAATTATTTTGAATAAAGTCCCTGACATTTATATCATTTCGCCAGATACGACCTTTGAAATTTCTCCAGGCATTTTTTTTCATTTTTTAATTCCCGGAGTTATTGACCTTTGGAAGGTTTTGCCCATCCCGGTAAACAACTCGTGTTTGCCCAGGCGGACGACGTGAATCATGACATCTCAATTCCCCATGGTTATTCCATGCACAACAGGTTATCCCGCCAGTTTCAAGATGTCAACAGTATACTATCAAAACGGAAAAAGTATTTCAAACTATTTCTTGATTATTATTGGGACTTCTTTTGCTGTAATTTTTTGCTTTCTGCCTGTCTATTCAGCCTATTAATGACTTTTATCATCAGGAAAATAGTGAAAGCTACGATTAAAAAATCAAGCACTGTATTTATGAATTGCCCGTAATTGAGAGTAACGGCAGGGATGTCTGCATATGCTTTTTTTAAAATTATCTTCAGATTTTTAAAATCGACACCTCCGATTAGCACTCCCAAAGGCGGCATGATTATATCGTTTACCAAAGAAGTGACAATTTTACCGAAAGATGCGCCGATGATTATACCTATTGCCATATTTATTGCATTGCCCTTAATAGCGAATTCTTTAAACTCTTTTAAAATGGACATCTAAATCTCTCCCCTTATTTTTTTATATCTCAAACAAAATCTTCTAAACATTAAATTTGATATTTATTATATCACCGTCTTCAACGATATAGTCTTTACCTTTCAAGGAAACTTTACCTTCCTGCCTTAACTTGTCTTCGTGTCCCAGCGCTAAAAAATCGGTATATTTCATAACTTCGGCGCGGATAAATCCTTTTTGTAAATCGCTATGTATAACCCCTGCTGCTTCAGGAGCGGATGAATTTGCCTTTATCAGCCATTGTCGGACCTCATCGGAACCGACCGTGAAAAAAGATATCAAGTCGACAGCTTTTATGCAGGTGCGTGTAAGAGCATCTATTGCCGGTTCTTTAATCCCAAGCGCTGTGAGGAATTCTTCTTTCTCCTGTTTGGTATCTAATTCGGAAATTTCTGATTCTACTTTTGCGCAAATTTGCAATATATAAATATCCAGAACTTGATATTCCTGTTCCAGTTTTTTAAGATTTTCAACATCACCAAGTTCGTTTTCTGAAACATTCAATACGATGATTAATTTTTTTGCCGTAATAAACGGATAACTGGCTATAATCTTTGTTTCCTGTGCAGTTAAGTCAATTAACCGCAGTGGCAGTTCCTTGTCCAATTGCGTTTTTAGTTTGAGTAAAAGTTCTTTTTCTTTTAATTCTTCTCCTGCGTTAGCTTTTTTTAAATTAGTTTCTATGCGCTCCAATCTTTTTTCAATAAAAAGAAGGTCATGTAGTATAAATTCGGAATTAATATTGTCTATATCGCGCTTAAAATCTACTGAACCATTTATGTGATAAATAGAATCATCGCCGAAAGCCCGAACTACATGACAAACAGCATCGAATTCGGCAATATCTTTAAATATATCGCCTTTCTCCATCGCATCCTGTCCCAAATCAGGAAGTAATTCAATGTCTACTCCCCCGCGGGCTTCTTTTTTAGGTTTATATGCTGAAACAAGATGGTCAAATCTAGGGTCTTTGATTTGGAAAAAACTTTTTATGTTTTTATTGGCAGCCAAATCTTTTTCTGAAAATGTGTATCGCGTAAGCAATCTGAAAAGCGTTTTCTTCCCTGCCTGCGGCAGGCCTATAAGTCCTATTTTCATTTTTCGCCCCTTCCTAAATTTTGATAATTGTTAACTAATTTTCGAAATTTAGCATTGGCTTATACTAAAAAATTATCCCCTCTCCTTGCCTTTGAAATTGAGGAAGGGGGATTTTCACTCAAAATTAGCTCCCTGGGAGGGATTCGAACCCCCGACCTAGTGGTTAACAGCCACCCGCTCTACCGGTTGAGCTACCAGGGAAATGAGTAAATCAAAAACGATTTACTGGCGAAAGCATAACATTTTCCTTTTTCCCAGTCAAACAAAACAGCACCCAAGGCATTCCCATTTGACTATTAGCCTCGATTCTGATAATTTTTACCGAATGATTGGCAAAAACGTGATGGAAGAGAAAGAATTGGCAGAAGCTTGGAAGATTATAACTAATCAGGTTATCAGAGATTTCCCTTCCCTTTCAGAACTTGTGATTGTTGGTATCAGGTCAAGGGGAAACATACTTGCTTCCAGGATGGTGAAAGGAATAAAAAAGGAAACTGGTATAGAGATTCCCTTAGGGATTCTTGATATTACTCTTTATCGTGATGATTTTACTTCTGTGGGACCTGATCCAATAGTGCGTGAAACCGAAATAGATTTCGATATTACCGGGAAAAATGTTATACTTGTCGACGATGTTCTCTTTACGGGCAGAACCATAAGAGCGGCAATGGACGCTTTAATAGATTTCGGTAGACCTTCCTCTATCCGCCTTGCTGTTTTGATCGACAGAGGAGAGAGAGAATTACCTATCCAGCCCGATTATGTGTCAAAGAAAATGACTGTAAATGCAGGCGAGATTGTGGAAGTAAAACTTAAAGAGATAGACGGGAAAGAGGGAGTAATAGCAATAAAACAGAAGTTAGATAAAGAAGAAATAGCTAAACCCTGATGAACTGGAATAGAAAAGACCTTCTTGGTATTGAAGAACTAAATCCAGATGAAATCATTCATATTCTAGACACTTCGATTTCTTTCAAGGAAATCTCCGAACGTCCTATCAAAAAAGTTCCGACATTACGAGGAAAAACAATAGTTAATCTCTTTTTTGAACCATCAACACGCACACGCATATCTTTCGAGCTGGCAGAGAAACGACTTTCTGCTGATACGGTAAATTTTTCCACACCAGGTTCTTCAGTTCTTAAAAATGAAACTCTTCTTGATACTGCGCTAAACATTGAAGCAATGAAAATAGATGCCGTTGTAGTCCGACACAGCGGTGCCGGGATCCCGCATCTTTTGGCAAAAAAATTATCAGTTCCCGTAATTAACGCAGGAGACGGTGCGCATGAACATCCTACGCAGGCACTTCTTGATATGTTCACGATACGCGAAAAGAAAAGAAAACTTAAAGGTCTTAAAGTTGCAATAATAGGCGATATTCGCTTTTCCAGAGTTGCTCGCTCAAATATCTGGGGACTTAATAAAATGGGAGCGGAGGTTTTCATAGTAGCTCCTCCGACATTCATACCTGCGTATCTTGAGAATATGCCTGTAAAGATATTTAACTCACTTGATGAAGTAATAGAAGATATGGATGTGCTGATGGCTCTGCGTATCCAGACAGAAAGACACCAGCCCCGACTTGCCGTCTCCGGCGAGGCGGGAAAAGGCAGTTTTTTCCCATCGCTAAGAGAATATAGGCAGCGCTTTGGAGTCACGATGGAAAGATTGAGTAAAGCAAAGAAAGATGTTCTTATTATGCACCCCGGTCCTATAAATAGAGGTGTAGAAATAGACCCTGAAGTTGCTGACAGCAAGAATTCTGTTATCTTGGCTCAAGTTACAAATGGCGTAGCTGTTAGGATGGCTGTGCTTTATATTTTACTCGGAGGGGCGCCAACCTCTGCCTCGCAGTCAGCTTCGTCTGTAAGGCGAGGCAAGGCTGTGGGGCGCAGAACCGGAGGAAAGAAACCGTGATGGCAAAAAGAGGCGCAATTCTAATTAAAAATGGCAGGGTAATTGACCCATCTTCCAAAACGGATAAAGTTTTAGATATTTACATTGAAGGCGGAAAGTTTTCCAAAATAGGGAAAAATCTGAAATCAGACGGCGCAAAAATTTTGGATGCAAAAGGCAAGATAGTTTTGCCAGGGTTAATTGATATGCATACACATCTTCGCGAACCCGGAAGGGAAAATGTGGAGACTATTGCCTCTGGCAGTATAGCCGCAGTTCACGGCGGGTTTACAAGTATATGTTGTATGCCCAATACGACTCCCGCCATAGATGATGCATCCACACTGAATTTTGTATTGGAAAAAGCAAAAAAAGCTCATTGTAATGTGTATCCGATAGCTGCAATAACAAAGGGGCGAAAAGGTGCAACGCTTTCTGAGATGGCTGAACTTGCCAGTATGGGCGCGATTGGTTTTTCTGACGACGGCAATGGCGTTGGAGATTCACTGTTAATGCGTCGGGCGATGGAATATTCGCTTATGCTTGATGTTGCGATAATAGGCCACTGCGAAGACGGAAGTTTATCGTTGGGCGGAAGTATGAACGAAGGTTATACTTCCACAGTCTTAGGACTTTCGGGAATACCTAAAGAATCAGAAGAAATAATGGTTGCAAGAGATTTATTGCTTGCAGAATTAACGGGAGCGCGTCTACATATCTGTCACGTATCAACAAAACGCTCGGTGGAACTTATCCGCGAAGCAAAGAAAAGAGGCGTGAAAGTTACCTGCGAAGTAACACCGCATCACTTTACACTAACCGAAGAAGCGGTCAGAACATTTGATACCAATACAAAAGTTAATCCCCCCTTAAGAACAAAGGAAGACATAAAAGCGATAGAAAAAGGTTTAAAAGACGGGACAATTGATGTAATTGCTTCCGACCATGCTCCGCATCTTTCCACAGAGAAAGAGTTTGAATATGAAAATGCTCCGTTTGGAATGCTCGGGCTTCAGACCACACTTCCACTTATTATGAAGCAGTTGGTTGATAGAAAAATACTCACCTTATCCGAAGCAGTTGAAAAACTGACGAGCAATCCAGCCAAAATACTTAACTTGAAGAAAGGCAAAATCAAAGTTGGCGAAGACGCAGACCTTACAATTATCAACACTAAAAAACAGTGGCAGTTTAAATTAGAAGATATCAAGTCCCTCTCCCAAAACTCCCCCTTTATCGGCTGGAATTTTAAAGGAAAAACTATTTGTACAATAGTGGGCGGGAAAATAGAATATATTCAATAAACTAGATTACTCCTTCCATCCATATTTTTTGGTGAATCAAAGAATTTAGTCGAGAAATTGTCCAATACAAAAGGTATATGGTGGCAATAGAAGAAGATATTGGCTTAATTAATCAAGTTAAAGCAGGGGATAATAATGCTTTTGGCAAATTGGTGGAAAAGTATAAGCAACGAATTTACTTTGTAGCTTACAGGATGACTAATAACCATGCCGATGCAGACGACCTGTCTCAAGAAGCTTTTATTAAAGCATATGAACAAATTAATAATTTCAAGGCAAAATCTTCTTTTTCAACATGGCTTTATAGAATCGTTGTAAATTTAACTATAAATCACCTGAATAAAATAGGAAGAAAACAGATTTTTACATTAGATGACAATATCCATATTGAAGATAATTCCGCTTCCCCCGAAAAAATTGAACAACAGCGCTGGTTACACGAACAAATAACAAGAGCCATTAGTTCATTACCTTTAAAACAAAAAGTGGTAGTTGAATTGGCGCTTTTGCAAAGGTTGCCTCATAGGGAAATAGCAGGGATTTTAGGTTGCCCCGAAAAAACCGTATCTTGGCGCCTATTCCAAGCACGGAAAACACTTAAAGGAAAATTGAATTCATTTGTCTAATATAAAAAGGGGGGTGAAACAGAAACAATGAAATGTAATAAAGCAGAAAAATTGCTATCGTATTATTTAATTAGGAATCTTGGGCAGGGTTTTAAATTGAACTCTGCCCAAGATTTGTTTTATTGCTGTTTTTTCTCCCGGCATCTCCCTTGTCTTTTGGCATTTCCCAGAATTTACATAGGAATCCATATTAGTTAGAATACCCCCTCAATGGACCAAAACAATAAGAACGTTTGGTGGTTAGGGCTGGTCAGTTTCATTAACGATACTGCCAGCGATATGATACTTGCCATTTTACCGCTATTCATAAAAGATATAGGCGGAGCGGGTATTGCCATAGGAATAATCTCCGGTTTAGGCGAAAGTATAGCCAGTTTGTTTAAGATGTTCGCGGGATTTTGGTCGGATAAATTAGGCAGGAGAAAACCGTTTGTGTTCTTTGGATATGGACTGTCTTCTTTTTGTAAATTTCTCTTCACTTTTGTAACAATCTGGCCACAGGTTTTGGTCCTACGTTCCTTTGAAAGATTAGGCAAAGGTATGAGGTCGGCTCCAAGGGATGCGATTCTCGCCGCTTCAACGGACAAGAAAACCAGAGGTAAATGGTTCGGTATTCACAGGGCGATGGATAGCAGTGGTTCCGTGTTTGGTGCCATTTTAGCATTTGTTCTGTTCTGGTCTTTTCAAGTCAGTTTCAGAAATATATTCTTAATAGCCGGTCTTATAAGTTTCATTTCCTTAATCCCCCTTTTGTTTGTAAAAGAAAAACATTTAGAACCAAAGACAATGACTCTTAGGGTTGGGCTTAAAAGTTTACCGATGTCTCTTAAGTTTTTTATAGTAATTGCTACTTTATTTGCATTGGGTAATTTTAGCTATATGTTTTTTGTTTTGAAAAGCCAACCGTATTTTACGGGTAGATTGGGGGGTGCAGTCCCGATAATCTTATATATTATTTATAACACTTCATATGCTTTATTTGCTATTCCTTCAGGTATGTTATCGGATAAGATAGGCAGAAAGACAGTTCTATTTATGGGATACGGCCTATTTGGTTTGGTCTGTCTGGGTTTTATTTTCGCGCAGTCGTTATGGTTTTTTATAATATTGTTTTTATTATTCGGCGTGAATTACGCCTTAGTTGACTCTAACCAGAGGGCACTTGTATCAGACTTGGCGCCGGAGCAGATTAGAGGTACTGCTTTGGGAACTTTCCATATGTCGATTAGCTTGGTGGCTTTACCAGGCGGTCTTATTGCAGGATACTTGTGGGATTTGAACGTAACTTACGCGTTTGTCTTTGGTGCTATTATCTCTTTATTGGTATTAGCTTCATTTTCAATATTCTCAACAATAAAGACAAAGTAACACTTCTTTATTAAAAATTCCAAATTAAAGATTTAAAATTCACTAAAATAATCTTCAATTTTCAATCTTAAATCTTGAATAAAACTTTACACCCTTCTTCCGCAATGGTCTACAAAAATACATCTTTGGCAGATATCCAGATTTTTGTTTAATTGGAATGATATTTTTTTATTAAATATATCTTTTAGAATGGGTAAAAGCATTTTTTCTTTAAATTTTTTGATATAGTCTTTTCCTTCTTTTTCCAGTATATCCAAAGTAAGAAAGTTTTGACGGTTTTCATCTAAATGATAATAGATAAGTCCTCCGATTAAATCTATTTTGCCTTTTGTAGAAACTAGTCCGTACAAAGGTAATTGGAATTCGGTGAAATCGTTATCCTTATCTGCTAGACAGTTCGGAATTTGATATGTTTTGGGTGACGGCTTTTTGCTCATTTTGTAATCAATAATATAAAACTTTTTGTCTTTTGTATCTATTCTGTCAGGTATCCCCCCGACCTTAACTTTAATATTATTACCTATATCGATTATGTAAGGTGTAAGTTTTTTATCCATCTTAACGGACTTAAAGCTGTCTTTGAAATGGCTGATTTCATTATCTATAAGAGTTATAAACTTTTTCTTATTTTGTTCCCAATCAAAACAAAGCGAGCCCTTGGGATGAGGATAAGCTTTCTTAAATTCTTCTTCGCCGATTTGGGACATTGCGCTTATCACCTGCTTTTTTATATCCTCGGTGTATCCTTCGGGATAAACCTCGTTGTATAACCGTGCCAGAGTGTTATGTAAAATTGTTCCCCATATGGAAGCGGCATAGCCCTCTTTTATGGATTTGGGTTCTTTCATATTTAATATATATGAAAGATAAAATTTATACGGACATTGTTTGTATGTTTTTAAAATAGACGGTGAAAAAGTAAGAGACTCTAAAAAATTCAGAGTTCTGTCATTTTTGTATGCGCTGGGAGTTTGTTTATTTTTTTTAGATTTTTTTCCATAAAAATTATCTTTGTTGTTTTGAACATAAAGCTGGCTTAATGTTGCAGAATTAACCTCTTTGTTTTCTTTCACTATGAAGTTTTTTTCTTCTCCTTCTGCAAGTTTTTCTATCCACCTATTTTTTAGTCCCAGTTGCGTCTTTTCCTCATTTCTGTAAGAAAGATATACTTCTTTTTTGCCTGTGATTAATTGATGGAAATAATAACAGTAAAGGGCATCTCTTTCCTTATAAAAAGGAATATTCAATTCTTTTCTTAAATTTGCCGGCAGAAAAAGGTCTTTTTCACTTTTTTGCGGAAAGATGCCTTCATTGCATGAGGGGATTATAATGCAATCAAAATCTATGTTGCGCGCTTCAAGAACGCCTATAACCTGCACGCCGTTTAAGAAGTCTCCTGAAATAGGGAAGCTCATTGTCTCCAAGACATTTATTATAAATTTCAACTTGTCTTTACCTTTTTGGCAGAATTCGTCGGGCACTTCGCAATTTTCTATCTGTATAAGTTTTTCCATTAAGTTATTTAAAACAACAAAAGTTTTCTTGTAAAACTCCTCATTTAATTCAACTGTTTCTTGAATGATTTCGCGTATACTTTTTACATATTCGCCGAAAGAACAATCTTTACTTAATTTGTCTGTTATGTCGAAAACAAAGTCTGTTAGTATCTGCTCTGAACCCTTGTCTTCAGGCGATAGATGGGCGGATTTAATTTTGCGATTAATACAGGATAAATTTTCTTTTCTGATTCTGATGTCGAGTTTATATGCGAATTCTTTAAACAATATCCCGTCTTTGATTATTCCCTTGATAATAGGATTTTTTAATAGCCTCAGAAATCGGCTTGATGAAAAATTCGAGTCAATAAAATCGTAAGCGTCTTTAAGAAACGAATACAAAGGCGTATGCTTAAAAGGTATTCCCATCGAAAGATTGTAAGGAATGCTAAATTTATCTAAGGCATCTTTTAGCGGTAAGTAGAAAGATTCCTCTGGCAGCATTACTCCTATACGATGAAGCGGGTATCTGGGGGAAAGTTCGGAAATGGTTTTCATAATAAAGCCAACCTCGTCTAAAGCGCTTTTGCACTTTTGAATATAAACTGTAGTTTTAGAATTATCATTTGAATTCTCCGAACAAATAGTTTGGATGTTTTGAATATCTGCATCAAGCATTCTTAATATCTTATTGTGATGATAAAAAATATTGTCCAAAGAATTATCTGCCAGATTTTTCTTATCACAGTGAATTATGAGCTTGGATTGCAAATCAGTTAGAATCTTTTTTATAAGTAAAATGTCGGTAAATGGCAGGGCAAGGCAACCTGCGATATAAACAAATTCAAAATCTTTCAAGTATTTGGTTTTAAAACTCTTTGCTATTGCAAGATAAGCCGAAGTTTTATCAATAAGTCCTTTATCGTTTAGAATTTTTTCGTATCGTTTGTGTATTTTCCCCAAAATCGGAAGTTCTTCGTCTACATATTGTGATGGAAAATGCAGTTTTTCTTTTACATTATCTATGTCTTTTATTGCAAGATTCCAGCTTGCAAGCTCATCGAAAAATCCTAACAATTTTCTGCCTATTGATATGAATTTTATAAACGGCAGTTGTCCGAAGTTTTTAAATTTAATTTTCCCGACAGCTTCTTTTAATAAAACGTTGCGTTCTATTTCGTTGGTTAAGGTGGATTTTTCGCCACCTGTTTTTTCAAAAACATGGTCATAGAGCTGCTCAATAGTGAGAAGAGAGGGAGAAATGATTCCTTCTTTCCCTGTCTCTTGCAATAGATATTCGCGAAAATAAACTTTATTTCTTTCGGAAGGAAACACTATTAAAATGGAACCAAAATCCGGGGAAATAGAAGAATGTTTTTTGATTATGTATTTGGCCAATACAGGAAGAAAGGGCAAATTAAAAGGGATAGTTTTTATTTGCATACTCTTTTGATATAAATCGAAATATATGGAAATACGTTGAAATATGTTGCTGATTTACATGCTTCTATTTATTTCCACTGTATATCAATTATATTTCTATGGCATTTCTTTTTTTATATTTTACCTGCTGACGGACAAAGATGTTTTATTTGACATTGTAAACATAACGGTTTCCTTGCTTTGCAAATTGCTCTGCCGTGGTCTATAAGAAAATAACTTATTTCCAACCAGTCTTTCTTATGGATAATACGCATTAAGTCTTTTTCTGTTTTTTCCGCGTTTTTTTCTTTGCTCAAACCCAATCGCTCGGATAATCTCTTTACATGCACGTCTACCGTTATCCCCTCAACTTTTTTGAAAGCCGATGACAGAACGACATTTGCAGTCTTTCTCGCCACTCCCGGCAAAGTAATTAGATCAGCCATATTGTCCGGAACATTACCGTTAAAATCTTTTAATAGCTTTTTGGCTGTTCCAATAATGCTTTTGGCTTTATTTCTATAAAATCCTGTTGAATAAATATCCTTTTCCAATTCTTCATGTTTTATGGTTGCAAAGTTTTTAATATTTGGATATTTTTTAAAAAGCGAGGGTGTTAATTGATTAACTCTCACATCGGTGCATTGCGCTGAGAGGATAGTTGCGACTAAAAGTTCAAAAGGCTTTTTATATTTTAAAGAAGTTTTTAGGTTGGGATAACTTGCCCTTAGAATTCTTATTATTTCCTCTATTCTTTCTGTTTTTAGACTCATTTTTTTAAACTCCCCAAGCTATTTTATAGGTTAAAATATAAACCGTCAAACTCCGCTCACCCCGTTAGAGAATTTTCTCTAACGGGATAAAAGATAGGTCGCCGTTGTCTTATGGTGACCGTAAATCAGGATTAATTTTAGACACGCAATCCTTCGCTATGATAAGATTACCGTTAAATTATGGCTAAAGAATTAGAAAAACAGTTAGAAGCTCTTTCCCGCATATCTTATGCTATAACCTCGCAGAGATATACGGAAGATATTTTAAAATTGATAGTTACGCTTACTGCAGAGGCTATGGGATTTAAAATTTGTTCTCTTATGCTTCTTGATGCCGAAAAACGCGAACTTTCCATCAAGGCGACTCAATCGGTCAGCAAACAATATCTGAAAAAACTCCCAATCAAACTAGGCGAAGGCATAGCCGGGAAAGTAGCCAAAGAAAATAAGCTGTATATTTCTGCTGACGTAAGAAAAGACCCTCTTTATATCAACCAGGATATCGCAAAAGCTGAAGGACTGTGCTCGCTTCTTTCTTTGCCGCTTAATGCAACGGGTTCCCTAATCGGTGTCTTGAATTTTTACACTTCCCAAAAACATGAGTTTACGCCATCGGAAATCAACATTTTAGAATCGATAGCAAATCAGGCAGCTATTGTAATAGATAACCTACGGCTTGTATTTGAAACTCAGGTTATGAAAGAAGAGCTTCAAACACGCAAGAAAGTTGAAAAGGCAAAAGGAATCCTTATGAAGGAACAAGGTTTAAGCGAGGATGCGGCATACAATTTAATGAGAAAATACTCGATGAAAACAAGAAAACAAATGAAAGAAATTGCAGAATCTCTTATTGTCAGTTATGAAGTGAAAGACAGACAACAGACAACAGAAAAATTAAAAAATAAGATAGAAATATAACCGAAATATAATGGATATATATAGATATACGTAGAAATATGATAGAAATACATTGTAGTGATGCAATATATTTCTATTGTATTTCCAGTTTGTATTTTTCTGTTCTCTGTCTTCTGGTTAGGAAATTACAGCATATACAAATTATTGGTGGGGAAAATGCTGTCAGTGGTAAGGTTAACTTTCAACCTTCTAAGCCCCATTTCGTCTCCCGGTCGAGGAATATGAGTTAAATGAACTTCGCAGCCGGAAAGTTCTTTTAATTTTTCCATAGCTGTTTCAGCCGTTGGGTTTGTTGCCGCTGATATACTCAAAGTAATTAGTGTTTCCTGCAGATCAAGATTATCTAGTTTCAATCCTAGGATATCTTTCTTTAAATTCGCAATGTTTTTTAATACATTAGGAGATAAGAGATGAATTTTATCCGGTATTCTAGCTAGCACTTTTATAGTATTAAGAACTAAACTTGCGGATGCACTCATAAGTGAAGAATTTTTCCCTGTTATTATTTTGCCGTTCTTTAATTCTATTGCCGCGCCGCAACTAATTTGGGGAACTGTTTTTGTTTTTCTTCTTACTCCCGAGACGGCATGCCTTGCGGGAATAACTGCTTTTCTATCTTCCGGCTTAATATCCAACTCTTCCATAAGCAACATTATTTTTTCTACGGGCTTCTCGTCGGATATGCCTAAAATATTCTCATATTTGTGCCTGAAATATCTTCTTATTACTTCCTGTTTGGAAGCTTCTTTTACTATCTTGTCGTCAACTATGGCAAACCCAGCTCGACTTACGCCCATATCAGTCGGGGATTTATACGGCAGATGTCCTTCTGTTATTTTTGAAAGTATGCTTCTAAGCACGGGAAAAACCTCTATATCACGATTATAATTCACAGCAGTTTTTTTGTAAGCTTTTAAGTGAAAAGGGTCAATTAAGTTAATATCTCCGAGGTCTGCTGTAGCTGCTTCATAAGCAAGATTTACAGGATGTTTTAAAGGTATGTTCCAGATAGGAAAAGTTTCAAACTTTGCATATCCCGATTCTATCCCTTTTTTATAATCATGATAAAACTGCGAAAGACAAGTTGCGAGTTTGCCACTGCCGGGACCGGGACCTGTAACCACGATAATTCTATTCTTTGTTTTTATATAGGAATTCTTGCCGTATCCTTCTTCACTTACAATTGTATCTACATCTGTAGGATATCCTTTAGTGGCAGAATGAAGATAAACTTTTATATTGCGTGCTTCTAATTTTTTTTTAAAATTAATTACCTGGGGCTGGTTGTTAAAACGCGTTATCACAACCGCCATGACATCCAGACCGTAACTTCTTAAATCGTCGATAAGTTTTAAGGCATCTACATCATAAGTTATCCCGAAATCTCCTCTTATTCTACCTTTTTCAATGTCTCCGGCGTATATGCATAAGATGATATCAATCTTGTTTTTTAATTTTTTCAGAAGCTTCACCTTAATATTGGGATCATAGCCCGGCAGGACTCTGGCGGCATGATAATCATATAGAAGTTTCCCGCCGAATTCCAAGTAAAGTTTGCCTTCAAACATATTGATTCTCTCTAAAATGGCTTCACTCTGTTCTTGGAGATATTTGTTATTGTCAAAACCAACTTTTTTTATAATTTTTGTCATTGGTTTACTCCACAGTTACACTTTTGGCAAGATTGCGGGGTTTATCAACATCGCATCCTCTCAAAACTGCCATATGATAAGCAAATAGTTGAAGAGGTATAACGGTAAGAAGAGATGTTAAAAAATCGAGAGTTTTGGGAACAGTAATTACCGAATCGGCAATTTCCCCTATTGATTTATTACCTTTACTTGCGATGGCGATAACTTGCCCTTTACGGGATTTAACCTCTTGGATATTGGAAATTATCTTTTGGTATATCTGATCTTCGGTATCGGTAGCAACAAATACTACAGGCATATTTTTATCGATAAGCGCTATGGGTCCGTGTTTCATTTCTGCCGCAGGATAGCCTTCGGCATGAATATAAGAGATTTCTTTCAATTTAAGCGCACCTTCTAGGGCAATGGGGAAATTATAACCTCTTCCTAAATAAAGAAAATTATTAAAATTGACATATTGTTTTGCTGTGTTCAGGATAGCATCGCTTTGCTCCAGTATTTCTTTTATCTGTTCGGGAATTTTTAAAAGGGCGTGTACGATAGTATGTGAAGTTTTCTTGTTTATTATCTTTTTCTCCTGTCCCATCAAAAGCACCATTAATGCCAATACACATACCTGACTGGTAAAGGCTTTGGTTGAAGCTACTCCTATTTCAGGGCCTGCGTGTAGATATACTCCCCCGTGAGTTTCCCGTGCAATTGTTGAACCTACCGAGTTAACAAGCCCTAAGGTAATAGCTCCTCTTTTTTTTGCTTCTCGCAGTGCAGCCAGTGTGTCAAGAGTTTCTCCTGATTGACTTATACCTATAACAACGGTATTTTTATCAACTATAAAATTTCTGTATCTTGCCTCTGAAGCATATTCCACCTCTACCGGTACGCCGATAATATTTTCAAACATATATTCGCCGATAAGAGCCGCGTGCCAGGATGTTCCGCATCCAAGTATTATTATTCTCTTTGCATTCAGAAGACATTTTAACCCCGTTATTTTCCCGTCTTTTTTATCGATCCATTTCAGATGAGATTCCAGTCCGCCGAGTTTAATTTTTGCTTCTTCTTTTAGTATGCGTCCGCGCATAGCATCATATACGGTCTGGCTCTGTTCTAATATTTCCTTGAACATATAATGAGGAAATCCGCCTTTTGTGATTCTGTCCAGGGACCAGGTTATCTCTTCGGTTTCTTTTTCCACCTCGGCATTGTGTCTATCGGTAATCCTGTAACCTGAAGGTTGAAGCAATACGACTTCCTCGTCATCTAAATATATTACTTTCCTTGTGTGTTTAACTATGGCAATCGGGTCGGAGGCTACGATATATTCACCCTTCTTGCCTATTCCTATAACTAAGGGGCTTCCCAAACGGGCAGCTACAATTTTATCCGGCTCGTCTTCGCATATAACAGCAAAAGCATAAGCCCCTTCTGTTAAAACAAGCGCTTCCTGAACGGCTTTTAGAATATCCCCTTTATAGAACTTTTGTATTAGATGAGCGAATATCTCTGTATCGGTATCGGATTTGAATTTATGACCTTCGTCTATTAATAATTTTTTTAAAGATGCGTAATTTTCTACGATGCCGTTGTGAACTACCGCAATTTTTCCGGAACCATCTGTATGTGGATGAGCATTTCTGTCTGACGGGTCACCGTGTGTAGCCCAGCGGGTATGCCCCAAACCGATATTGCCGAAGAGATTTTTCTTTTTGACTATATTATCTAAATTGGCGATTCTTCCCTTGCACTTTGTAACAGAAATTTTTCCCTTATCTATTACAGCTATGCCGGATGAATCGTAGCCGCGATATTCAAGTTTTTTTAATCCCTCTAAAATAACCGGTACAACATTTTTCTTACCGATATAACCTACTATTCCGCACATAATTACCTCAGCTATAAGCCTTAAGCTTTAAGTTTAAAATTTCTAAAATTAGTGTTTACTTACAACTTATAGCTTAAAGCTTATAGCCCTTTTCAATTCTGTTTACTTTTTCGCTTCCTTCCCTGTCCAGCAATAGAGGCAGAGTTTTTCCTTATCAAGCCCGATAGCTTTTACCATATTTTCTATAGTCTGATATCTTAAAGTAGTAACTTCTAAATCCTTAGCTATCCATTCAATCATTTTTTTATACTCTTTAGAAGTGTGGTCCATATATTTCGAAACATCATTGATATCTTTACCTTCAATGGCTCTAATTGCTTTGCGGGCAGCAAGTTCATTGATGCTGCGTGTAGAAAGATTAAATCTACATGGGAACATAAGTGGTGGGCATGCAGGTCTTACATGAATTTCTTTAGCCCCACCCTCCCAAAGCTTTTTTACGGTAAAGTTTTTAAGCTGTGTTCCTCTGACTATAGAATCTTCGCAAACTGCAATTCGATTGCCGTTAATTATTTCTTTAATGGGAACGAGTTTCATTTTTGCTATTAAATCACGGGTCTGTTGTGAGGGAGGAGTATAACTTCGCCCATATCCCGGGGTATATTTAACAAGTGGTCGTCTGTACGGTTTTCCCGATTCCATAGCATATCCTATTGCGTGCGCAGTGCCCGAATCCGGAACTCCCGCAACTATATCAACCTCTATATCTTTATCAGTTTTTGCTAAAGCTCTTCCGCATCTTTCCCTTGTAATTTCTGCATTTATTCCTTCGTAACTTGATGCGGGAAACCCCGTATATATCCACAAGAAAGAACATATCTGGTTTGTCTTCCCCCCGGGTTTTTTATTCAGTATCCCCTTTTCATTGATTAGAACTATTTCTCCCGGTTCTAAGTGTTTTGTTATTTCAAATCCGAGATTAGGGAAAGCGCTTGTTTCAGTAGTAACTGCCCAAGCGTCTTGTTTTTTCCCTATTACAAGAGGCGTATATCCGAGTCGGTCTCTTGCTGCGTAGATACCTTCTTTATTCAGTAATAATAGTGAACAGGAACCGTCTATTACATCAAACATCTTTTCTATTCCGTCCACAAAATTATTTCCTTTACTTATCAACTTAGCCGCAAGTTCGCTAATGTTTACTGCTCCCTTGCTTACTTCACTGAAAGAGCCGCCTTCTTTAAGAAACTTCTTCATAAGTGCTTTAGCGTTTCCTACAAGTCCGTTTGTAACTATGCAGAAAGGACCGAATTTTGATTCCAAATAAATTGGCTGTTCGTCAAAGTCACTTATAACCCCGATTCCTTTATTCCCTTTTATTCTCTTGTAATCTTCGTAGAATTTAGATTTGAATTGGGTTTGACTTAAATCGTGTATTTGACGTGTGAATTTTTTTCCGAGAACTGCCATGCCGCCATATTGTGTGCCTAAATGGGAATGATAATCTGTTCCATAAAATAAATCCTGGGCACAATCGCTTTTTTTAGAAATTACACCAAAAATTCCGCTCATAGTTTACCTTAGCTTTAAGCTATAAGTCATAAGCTTTAAGCGCATTGATTTTATTTATTACAGCTTATAGCTTAAAACTTACAGCTAGAGTTAACTTTTTATATCTTTCTGGTATTCTTGTAGAGATTTTACGTCTAACTTAGGTTTCTTAATCAGGTTTTCTATCCCATTTACGGACGCTTGTGCGCCGGCAATGGTAGTTATTAGTGGCACATTATAAAGTATTGAGTGTGACCTTATTTTTGTCTCATCTTCTTTGGTTGCTTTGCCTGCGGGAGTGTTTATCATCAGGTCTATTTTGCTGTCTTTGATGAGGTCAATTATGTTTGGTCTTATACCTTCCTGAAGCTTTGGAAGAGTTTGGGCTTCTATGCCATTGTTCTTGATAATATCCGCTGTTCCGGAAGTTGCAAAGATTTTAAACCCAAGTTCATAAAGTTTTTTAGCAATTGGGACTATTCGTTTCTTGTCAGCATCTTTTACGCTGATAAACACATTTCCCTTTACAGGTAATTTCTGTCCTGCCGCTATCTGGCTTTTTGCGTATGCAACGCCGAATGTTGAGTCTATTCCCATAACTTCTCCCGTGGATCTCATTTCCGGACCAAGCACCGCATCTACGCCCGGGAAGCGTATAAACGGGAAGACTGATTCTTTTACTGCAACACAGTTGATTTCTTTTTCCTTGGTGAATCCCAAATCTTTAAGCGTTTTACCCAACATTATTTTTGTTGCAAGATTAGCAAGAGGCACTCCTATAACTTTACTTATAAACGGTATGGTCCTGCTAGCTCTCGGATTTACTTCAAGAATATATACAACATTATCTTTCACCGCGTATTGAATATTTAATAATCCTTTTACTTCCAACTCCTTTGCCAGAGCATACGTATTTTCTTTTATTGTTTTTAGTATTTCTTTGGATAGCGTATAAGTCGGGATAACCATTGCGCTGTCACCTGAATGTATACCCGCTTCCTCGATATGTTCCATAATGCCGCCTATAACGCATCTTTCCCCGTCAGCTATCGCGTCCACATCCACTTCTATCGCATCTTCAAGGAATTTATCAACAAGTATTGGATGTCCCGGAGATACTTCTATGGCTTTTGCCATAAAATCAGCCAACCCTTCATCATCATAAACAATTTCCATCGCTCTACCGCCGAGTACATAGGATGGTCTTACAATTACGGGATAACCTATTTTATTTGCTACTTTTTGGGCTTCTTCCAGGCTGTTAGCTGTTCCGTTATCAGGTTGGATAATTTTAAGCTTCTTGATTATCTGTTGGAATCTTTTTCTGTCTTCGGCTTTATCTATAGAATCAGGGCTTGTCCCCAGAATATTAATTCCTAATTTCCAAAGCGGAACCGACATATTAAGAGGCGTCTGTCCTCCAAACTGGACTATTATTCCCACAGGTTTTTCCAAATCAATAATATTTAATACATCTTCAACGGTTAAGGGCTCAAAATATAATTTGTCTGAGGTATCATAATCTGTGGAAACGGTTTCAGGATTACAGTTGACCATAATGCTTTCAACATTTTCTTCCTGCAGAGCATATGAAGCATGAACACAGCAATAATCAAATTCTATGCCTTGACCTATTCTATTGGGACCTCCTCCCAAAATAAGGACTTTCTTTTTCCCCGTAGGAATACTCTCGTCTTTTGTTTCATAGGTTGAATAATAATACGGTCGCTCTGCTTTAAATTCTCCCGCGCATGTATCTAACAATTTATAAACCGCCTTTATGTTATTTTTCTTTCTGTATGCTCTTACTTTTTGCTCGGTGGAATTAATAAGATGTGCAATCTGTATATCAGAAAAGCCATCCATCTTCGCTTTTTTAAGTAGTTTTACAGGAATTGTAATTTCGGATTTCTGTCTTTTGTTTTCTGTTTTCTGCCCTCTGGATTCTGACTTCTGTCCTCTGAATTGCTTCATCTCTTCTTCTATTCCTATAAGTTGTTTCATATTATCTAAAAACCATTTGTCGATTTTTGAAAGTTCATATATCTCATCAATTGAAAGCCCCATTTTGAACCCATATCTGATATTAAATAACCGCTCGTCGTTAGGGGTTCTTATTTTTTCTTTTATTGATTCGATTAAATCTGTTGAAGGTGATTTTAACATTTCATCCGATATTTTGTCTTTTCCGTCAGCCCCAAATCCGAACCTTCCCGTTTCAGTAGACCTTATTCCCTTTTGAAACGCTTCCTTGAAATTTCTGCCTATGGACATTGCTTCGCCTACGGCTTTCATTGATGTGTTTAAAGTTTTTTCGGCTTGAGGAAATTTCTCAAACGTGAACCTGCATATTTTAAATACGCAATAATCAACAGTCGGTTCAAAGAACGAAGTGGTTTTGCCTGTAATTTGGTTTAAAACTTCAGGAAGCGTAAGCCCTATGGCAAGTTTGGTAGCTACTCTTGCAATAGGAAATCCCGTAGCTTTGGAAGCCAGCGCGGAACTTCTTGATAGCCGCGGGTTTACTTCTATTATAACGATATCTCCATTCTCGGGATTTTGGGCAAACTGAATATTTGCCCCGCCGCCGGTTATGTCAACTTTTCTTATAATCTTCTTGGATAAATTTACAAATTGCGCGTATTCCTCTTTGGTTAAACTTTGAGAAGGGGCGACTACAATACTGTCTCCCGTATGCACTCCCATGGGGTCTATATTTTCCATTGAAGTAATCATAATCACATTATCAACACTGTCTCTCATCACTTCAAATTCTATTTCTTTCCACCCCACAACCGATTGCTCGACAAGCACCTGTCCTACAGGACTTATTTCAAGCCCTTTTGCCAGGAATACTTCCAATTCTTCTTTGTTATAAGCGATAGAACTGCCGCTTCCGCCCATGCAATAAGCCAGTCTTAAAATCAACGGGAATCCTATTTTAAGCCCGATTTTCAACCCTTCTTCAACGCTTGTTGCAATACCGCTTTTTGGCATGCTAATTCCTATTTCCTGCATCGCTTTTTTGAATAAATCCCTGTCTTCGGCTCTTGATATCGCTTCTATGTTTGCGCCTATTGATTCAACACCGTATTTTTTAAGTATCCCTTCTTTCATTAAGAAATATGCGAGATTCAAACCTGTTTGTCCCCCCAGCGTGGGAAGAATTGCATCAGGTCTTTCTTTCTTTATTATCTCCGTTACTATATCCACAGTAAGCGGTTCGATATAAGTTTTATCCGCCATTCCCGGGTCTGTCATGATTGTAGCCGGATTACTATTAATAAGAACGGTATGATATCCCTCTTCTCGTAGCGCTTTACACGCTTGAGAACCGGAATAGTCGAATTCACAGGCCTGACCTATAATTATCGGCCCCGACCCTATAATCAAAATTTTATGTATATCTGTTCTTTTAGGCATATTAAATTACCGTAATTAGTAACTCATAAAGCCTGCCCGCTTCGCAAGCAGGCGGGCGTAATTCGTAACCTTTTAAGTTGTCTTTATTATTTAATTACCATTTACCAATTACTGATTACGCCTTACGGATTGTAGATTACCAATTACTATTTACCATTTACGATTTACGGGTCTTCTCCATCATTTTCAAAAATCTTTTAAATACTTCATTTACTTCATCAAACCCCGGACTGAGTGGATAATATTGCGTTGAAATAAATTTTAGGGACTTGCTTTCCATCTCTTCTATAGAATTATCGTTTACATTGCGCAAAGTTACGCGGGTGTCTTTTCGATTCTTTATAGAATCTTCATCCACAATAAATGAATGGTTTTGAACGGTAATTTCCCCTTTAAACGAATCAGGCGATTTAACCGGATAGTTTACACCGCGGTGTCCCATTGCCATTTTTTTCAGTTTCCCACCTAGCGCAAGAGCGATGATTTCATGTCCCGTGGATATTCCTAAAACAGGAATTTTACCGAGCAGTTTTTTCGTAGTTTGTGTGATTATAGGGATTGCTTCGTCAGCTTCGGGACCATTGGAAATAACTACAGCATCAAATCCCGATTTCAATATTTTATCCGCATCTGTATCGTATGGTAATAAAGTTATATTACATCCCAGAGTTTTTAATTGTTTAATAAATCCGTTAGTAATTCCCAAGTCCAATATCGCTATTTTGGAACCGGAAGAGTTGGGTTTTATTTTTGTGACTTCTTTTACGGAAATTTCTTTTATAAAATTTTTCTTTATATTCTTTGCGGCTTTTTGTAACTTCTGTAGCAATTTCTTTTCATTTGTATCTTGGGTGGAAATTATTCCCAGCATCTCGCCATTGTCTCTGATTTTAACAGCCAATGTCCTTGTATCAATCTCGCTTATTGCAACGGTTTTTTCTTTGCTTAGGAAATTTTCGAAACTATCTTCCGCCTGCCAGTTGGAATACATCTTGCTGCTTTCTTTTATAATCAGACCTTCCAGCCAACATTTTTTTGATTCGTTAAATTTTTCGGCTATACCATAATTGCCGATAAGAGGATATGTGAGGACTAAAATTTTGCCCGCATTCGCAGGGTCTGTCATCATTTCCTGATAACCTACAACTGTGGTATTGAGGATGACTTCGCCGATTTTTTCGCCGGGGACGCCGATGGAAATACCTTCAAAACAACTACCGTCTTCTAATACTAATTTCGCTTTCATCGGTTAAATTTTAGGAAAAGTTTATCAAAAAAATCAATGTTTGGCAAAAACGCAAAATAAATACTGGATACTTGATGCTAGATACTAGTAAAAACAACAAGAATCCCCGCCTGCCAATCTTTGCGGGCAGGTAGCATCTAGAATCATGTAGTTTCGGTTTTCCCTTGATATGTATTATTTTCTTCCAACTTTTTTTCTATCAGGTTTAAAACGGCGTTTTTATTAAGAATCCACAACGGCGCAACGAGAAATTCCTTTGGGCAGTCGGCTGTTATGCGTTGAATAACAGTTGTCGGTGGAATATATCCCAAAAATTCAGTTACTATATTTACATACTCATCCAATTCCAGCGGTTTATATTTGTCTTTGTTATAAAATTCTTCTAACTTAGTTCCCTTAACGATATGCAAAGGATGGATTTTTACCCCGTCTATTTTTAATTTCGCCAAAGTTTTTGCCGTTTCCAGTATTTCTTCTTTAGTTTCGTTAGGCAGTCCGATAATTATATGAGCGCATATTTTTATATTTCTTTTTTTCGTTAACTCAACCGCTTTAAAAAAATCTTTGTATGTATGATGCCTGTTTATTAATTTTAAAGTCTTATCGTGGATACTCTGAAGACCGTATTCAAGCCACACTTCGTAATCCTTAGAATAACTATTAATCAAATCCAGTATTTCTTCATTTACACAGTCGGGGCGTGTTCCGATAGATATCCCGACAATGTCCTGAAACTTTCTGACGACATCGTATCTTTCTTTTAAGATATTTAATGGTGCAAAGGTATTTGTATATGCCTGAAAATATACTATGAATTTCTCCGCGCCATATCTTTGTCTGCCAAACGCTATCCCATTTTCAATCTGGCTCTCTATTGGTTGAGCGGGAATTCTACTATTTAAACTGAATGCTTTGTTATCGCAATAAATACATCCGTCTTTGCTGAGTTTCCCGTCTTTATTCGGGCAGGAAAATCCCGCATCTATGCTGACTTTATAAACTCTACATCCAAACCTTTCTTTTAAATATTCGAAGAATTTATAATATTTTTGGTCGTTTTTCATTCTTTCAATTTTTCCACTACCTTGCTATCATCTGTCTTTTTTATCCGCGCGTTCCGCCAGGCTTTATATTGGCTTCGTCCTATTAGCGCCAAGATACCTGCTATTACAAGAACAACTGCTAAATCGAAGATTGTCCAATCACCATTTTGAACACTTTTTAATAATATGAATAACCCCATTAATATGGAACATATACTGGGCACTATCACGTCACGAGCTTTTCCCATAATGGTCTGCACACCAATATATGTAAAACCTATCCCCAAGAAAGTAAAAATAACTGCAGTACGGAGGAAAATAAATAAAGAACTGCCTGAAAACATCTCTTTTGAGCTAGTAAGAAAAAACTTAGTTAGATAAAACATTGCCAATAGACTGAAACTTCCTAGAACAATCCATATAATCCCTGCAAACATAGTATATATAGTAAAACTCGGTATACATTCGGATTGTTTATTAGTTTCTTGCACTTTATCTTCCATAATTTACCTCCTTTTTCCATATTCCCTCAAATACACAATCAAAATACTGATTGCCACGGGCGTAATGCCTGATATCCTGCTTGCCTGCCCCAGATTAAGCGGTTTAAATTTGGAAAGTTTTTCTTTAATCTCAAAAGACAGCCCTGGCACCTTGCTGTAATCCAAATCGGGCGATATCTTAATTTTTTCCAAATGCTTAAATTTATTCACTTCTGAAAATTCTCTCTTGATATATCCTTCATATTTAACTTCAATTTCCATCTCGCGCAATACCTCTGCAGGATAATCGGGAAGCTCATCCTTTATCGTCTCTATTTTGTTGTGAGGTTTCTTGATAAATTGATAAAGCTTAATCTTCTCATTCTTAATAACAGTACTGCGTTTCTTCAATTCCTTTATCCCCTCATCAATCAATTTCTGTTTTTCCTGTACCTGTTCAAATGTCTTCTTATCAACCAACCCGACATCAAACCCTATTTTTCTAAGGCGTAAATCTGCATTATCTTCTCTTAATATAAGGCGGTATTCCACGCGCGAAGTAAACATTCTATACGGCTCGTTCGTGCCTTTGGTTATCAAATCATCAATCAATACTCCGATATAACTCGTTGAACGGTCTAAAATTAAAGGCGGTTTTCCTTTTACTTTGAGCGATGCATTGATCCCTGCAATAAGTCCTTGAGCCGCTGCTTCTTCATATCCCGTTGTCCCGTTAATCTGTCCGGCAAGGTATAAATTTTGCACCGGCTTCGTCTCAAGCGTTGGAAGAAGCTGGGTAGAGTCAACAACATCGTGTTCTATTCCGTAACCGAAACGGTTTATTTTTACATTCTCTAAGCCCTCGACCGAACGAATAAATTCCTCCTGCACATCCGTAGGCAGACTCGTAGAAAGACCGTTGGGATAAATCTCATCCGTTTCCAATCCTTCGGGTTCAAGAAATATCTGATGTTTGGTATGTTCCGCAAATTTCACAACCTTATCTTCCAGCGACGGACAGTATCTCACGCCCGTTCCCAGAATCTTTCCGCTGAAAAGAGGCGAGCGGTCTAGATTTTTTCTGATGATATCGTGCGTCTTTTCGCTCGTATGTGTTATGTAACAAGGAACTTGCTTAAGCTTAAGCCTACAAGTACTGAAAGAGAACGGCACGGGCGGTTCATCGCCTTCCTGAATTCTTAAATTAGAATAATCAATTGTTTTTCCGTCTAATCTTGCGCAAGTGCCCGTCTTAAACCTGAGAAGTTTAAATCCCAATTTCTTTAACGAATCGGAAAGTTCTTTACTTGATTGTTTCTCTTCAATTCTTCCGCCTGCGAAACTTTCCATCCCGATATGCATCAATCCGTTTAAAAATGTTCCGGGAGTAATCACAACCGCTTTTGCGGATATTTTTTCGTCCTTGTCGGTTTCAACTCCTTTAATAGTTCCGTCCTTAACGATTAATTTCTTAACTTCACCCTCAAGTATTTCAAGATTGTCTTGTTTGCTTAATACATCCTGCATATATAAAGAATATTTCGCCATATCAACCTGCGCCCGTGATGACCAAACCGCAGGACCTTTGGAAGTATTCAAGGTTTTAAACTGTATTCCTGTTGCATCGGTCGCCTTAGCCATCTCACCGCCAAGAGCATCAATTTCTTTGACGAGTTGTCCTTTGCCGACACCGCCGATTGCAGGATTGCACGACAAAAATCCCAACATATTCTTATGCAGAGTGATGAGGAGAGTTTTAGAACCCATCCGCGCAGATGCCAGCGCCGCTTCACATCCAGCGTGACCTCCGCCGACCACAATAATGTCGTATTTATTCTTAACCATTAGAGATATTTTAACATTAGCGGTAAGCTTTAAGCTATAAGCTGTAAGTAAAAACCTATTTCCCTTTTGACACTTTTCAAGATATAGGAGTACAATTTCTCTTATCAATAAGGAGCCAAAATGAATTTTAACGATCTAAAATTAAATAGAGTAGTTTTAGAATTAAGATATAGTGGAGCATATTTGTATTGAGATAAATGCGAAGAAACAATTGCAGAAATTCGCAAGAAATTCTCTGAATGGGAATGGAATGGTGTTACCACGGCATTAGCTGGTTTTTAAAATCCCAATAGAAGAATGGAGCTGGAGTTCAATTTTGAGAATGTGAGATAGAAAATGGAATCATGCCTTAAAGATTTAGAATTAAAGTTTGATGATTGGTTCAGAAGAATTGAAAGAATTGATGAATCTCTTCAAGATGAAGAAACTCAAAAAAAATTTATTTCTGAATTGAATAGCACTGATTTACTCTTGTACTACAGGGAATTCGGATATTGTACATGTGGTAGACCTTTTGGCCCATCTTATCATCCTCAAGATAAACCCTACAAATTTTTCAGAGTAAGACTTCACAATAAAAAAGATCTAGGAGAATCAAAGCCTCTACAAGAAGTCAAAGAAAAGGATAATAGAGGAAATGCAATATTGTGTACACGATTTAAGTCAGCAAAAGATCTTTGGTGCCCACCTTTTAGAGTCCAAGCTAAAACAGGGAGAGCGGGGCACCCTACGGAAGCAGTATTGTATCTTTCAACACACGAAGAGTTGGCAAAGAAAGAAACACTTCCTGAGAACGAGATAAAGAATGGTGAATTTTCTTTAATTGAGGCGGTATTTTCTAATACTAGTAACGCGGATTTAATGATTAATTATTTTGGCTATGATTTAGATGAACCGATTGTTTTTAATAACTTTGAACATGGTCAATTTATAAAGTGGGTTAAAAACGGTGTTACACAAAAAGTCATTAAAGCTTATGGAAGTAAGTGCGAGGACGTTGATCAAGAGATGGAGCTTTGGGAGCTGAAATATAAATCCGTGCAGAAATATTTCATGAGCAGAAAAAATTCTCGGTTTATTCAAGCTGTAATTTCGAGCGTTATGTGGAGATATGGTCAGGGGTTAGTGGAAGCACTGGCATATCCTAGTGTTTGGTGGGGAAAAGGTTGTAATGTCGATTGTGCTTCTAATTTCTCGATTAGGGAATCAATTGCAAATAAGAAGCTCAAGATTCGCCGTGCTTGGTACTGTAAAGGAGAAAGCACGTTTGAATACCCAGAAATAGATTGTTTGCCGCCTTATGACAGACATAATTTTCCAAGATAACAAAGGATTTTAGACCGTTTCAGCCACAAAACTCTCTCCGATTGTTAAAATGATTGATGATGTTTTATGTGAATTAGGAAGAGATGCTGAAGGGAATTATCTCGCCTCTATTGAACAAGCAATCCAAATAACAGAATTAATATCAAGTTCTTTTGAGTTTAAACCCTTCTACAATAATGAGGGCTGGGAATGGAATGTGAATGCTTTTAATGAAATCATGAAATATGCTGCATCCTTTTTAGGAAAGGAAAGGATTATAATACTTTATAGAGAAAATAGAGATATGAGTAGGATGAAAAATAACAACACAGCATTCAATGATGCACCAGATGATGGACGGAATGATTTAGACCCTGCTAAAAGATTGGCTAAAGAAAGCCCTGTGTTGATGTTATTAAAACAAATAGGTAATGAAAATAAGGGTTGGAGAGATTTTAATAACCCCCAAGATAACAAGGACAAGTGTTTACACGGAGGATTAGATCCAGCCAAAAAACAGGGTCAGGTCTTGCCCGCAATTTAAAAACTCGGTCTTTTGCCTAATTATTTCCTTTTACCCAATTCCCGCAGTATAATCATTTGTTAGGATAAAATATATGAAGCCGGACGGAACACTTGTCTAACAGAGAAAAAGTGGGCAGAAATGATATGCATATAAATAAATTATTAGACAAAATAAGATATAAGCATTTAATTCAGGCATCTGCTCCATATATCGCTGTTGTGATAGGTTTATGCTATTTTCGAAATGCTTGGTTAACTTTGCTGTTGTATCATTTGCAGATTATTCTCTATGGATATTTATTTAAAATAGATATTAAGAAGTTATTGTTTAAGGGGTTTTCTGCAAAATATTTCCTAGCTTTTGTAATACCTTTATTATTTTTCGGCCCACTCCTTTATAAGTTTTTTCCTTATATCCTAAATGATAGTGTGGTTTTTAAGGAATGGTTATATGCTAATGGGATTAGTAGCAAAAGTTTTATGATTCTAATTCCGTATTTTTGTATCGTTCATCCGGTATTAGAAGAGATTCATTGGGGGAAATTCAGGGAATATGCAAACCAGCAGTGGATAATGTATGTTTTATTTGCCGGATATCATATTCTGGTTTTGGCAAATTTGTTAAGCCGCATTTGGCTGATTATAAGTTTTTTAGTATTGGTTGGCGTAGCTTATCTTTGGACTGTACTATATAAGAAATTAAACGGGGGGATTATTCCTTTTCTCTCACATTTGGTTGCTGACATAGGAATAATAGGGGTAGCTTATGCGGTTGTATTTAAATAAGCTATCCTCCTTCTTTCTTAACTATTCCATTGTTTCTTTTTCATCCCATTTCGCAGTATAATTAATTGTTGGAAATTAAAAATTATAAAAAAATACTTGACAAGATTATTAGGGCATGTTAAAGTTCTATCATAATGAAACTATCGAACTATTCTAAGATATTTAAGGCACTGTCAAACGAGCAGAGACTGAACATCTTTATGATGGTTTACAAGCAGTGCTGTGTGCCTAAAGGTGGTAAGGAGAGCTCTTGTTGTCCTGGTGGGGGAAGCGTTCGAGGGGCTTTTACTAAAACGTGTGGATGTATGGATCTTTCAAAATCAACTATTTCGCATCACTTTAAAGAATTACAGAACGCAGGACTTATTACTTGCGAAAGGGAAGGGCAAACTTTTCGCTGCAGAATAAATGAGGAAGCAGTTGATTCTATAAAAAAGTTCTTTGAGTAAAAATTTTTAACTATATAGTTCGAATGTTATCGAATAATAGAATAGAAAGGAGGTGAGTAGAGATGGGAAAGGATTGTTGCGATGTAAAGGTGACAGAGGTTGAAAATGGTTATCGCGTTGACATCACCGGAGAAGGCATCAAAGAAAAATGCAAAGCCGTTTTCGAGAACTGTGGTATCGAAGGAAACATTAAGAAGTGTTTCCAATCATGCTGTGGGCCAAAGTGTTGTTAAGCTGAATAATGCGCGCCTAATTAGGCGCCAATTAGGTGCGCATTATTCAAAATTAACGGAATGGGGTCAGGTCTTGTCCGCAATTAAAAAATCGGTTTTCGTAAAGAAAAAAGCTGCACTGGGTTTTCGTTACTGCGATAACTTGAGATTTTTGTTTGTTATGTTAAAATGAATCCAGTTATGAATAAGACAAAGGCGGGGTTCACTCTTCTTGAGGTTCTAACTGTTGTTGCCATTATCGGTTTGCTCGCAGCTATGATTTTCCCGAACTTAGGAAAAGTGAGAATTAGAGCCCGAAAATCTAAAGCAATTTTAGAACTGAAAACCATACAACTTGCGCTGATGGATTATTATGTGGAATACAGCGGGTTTCCGACGAATTTAGATACACTGCCGCATGATAATCCTGCAATTTCTAATGGGTTGCAAAAATTACAAGTGCGGGAATATTTGGATATAGTACCAAGCGATGGCTTTGATTTTAGGCAAATCTATCGGTATTATTCATGTGTTGATGATAAAGATAGCGGGAATTCTCCGCCAGCAGATAATGACGGAACTCCTGATCCTATGGGCCCTTTTGTGGGGCTGGATTTAGCTGATTCATGCATAGTATATTCTGTGGGGGTGGATGGGAAAAATGAAAATAAAGATAGCAGTGACACTGAAATTAGAAATTTTAATAAAGCCCATACAGATGCTTATCGTTCTGACGATGACCCTATTAAATCAGATAATATCTACCTGCTTATCGACCCGCGTGGAAGAGAAGGGGAAATTCGGTATAAAGAGTAGTTTTTATATCTCTTGCTTAAATTTTTTTATTACCTGGCGTGGTACCCAAGCAGCAAGGGAGCGGTCTGCAAAACCGTTATGCGTGGGTGCAACTCCCACCCACGCCTCCATTAGTTTGTTCCCGCGCTTTAACAACTCGTATAAATATAAAAACGTTCAATAAATTGACGGTTTGATCCCCCTACATTTTGTGGAAATGAAACAGGGGGGCTATGGGTTATAAGTATTCGTTTTTTTGTTTTTCCGCAAACCGTTCTTAGTAGTTGCGATTGATTCATTGTGGGAATATAATAAAAATCAATGAATATTACAGCATCAATCCTCTACAATTATACTCAATGTCCCCATCGTGTTTGGCGGGATATCTACGGGCCACAAGAAGAAAAGATACAGGAACCAAATCCTTTTGTTCAATTGCTTTGGGATAAGGGTGTGCAGTTTGAGCAGGAGGTAATCAGTAAGACGGGTGAGTTTATAGATTTAAGCAAGGGTGAGCTTAGCGATAGAAATCTGCGGACGATGGAGGCGATGAAGGATGGGAAGGAATTAATTTATCAGGGGGTAATAAAACACGCTCAATTTCTTGGTATTCCGGATTTTTTAAAGAGATTAGAGGATGAAAAATATATGCCTGTTGAGATTAAGGCGGGTAAAGCGTATCAAAACGGCAGCGAAGAGGAAGAGAACAAGCCGAAGAAACATTATGCTGTACAGTTGTGTTTGTATGTGGAGATTTTGAAGAGTTTGGGGTTTGCTAAGGAGAATATAGGGGCGATAATTGATATTGAAATGAATGAGACCCCTTATATGTTAGATAGGATGATGGGTCCCCGCGCGCATAAGACCTGGTGGGAATATTATGAGGAAGTAAAAGCCGAAGCGATAGCATTAGTTGCAAACGATAAACAAAATTATCCTGCTAATTCAGCGGTTTGCAAGTTGTGTCCGTGGTCTGTTAGTTGCAAGAAGTGGTGTAATGAGTCGGAGGATTTAACTAATCTTTTTTATTTGGGAAGGAATACAAGGGATATTATTAGGGCGGATTTGGACATTTTAACAACGAAAGACTTGTGTGGTTTGGATATAGGCAGGGCAATGGAGTTGAAGAAGCAGAATAAGACAATACTCAAGGGTATTGGTGAGGGTTTGTTGAGGAAGTTGATAGCCAGAGCCAATGTGGTTGTTAATACAAAGAAGCCTGTTTTATATGAAAAGCTTGATTTGCCTAAAGTGCCTATTGAATTGTTTTTTGATATTGAATCTGACCCGACTCAGGATTTGGTATATCTGCACGGCGTTTATGAAAGAAGGGCTGATGAAGAAAAGTTTATTTATTTTTTGGCTAAGGATAATTCCGGGCAATCAGAAAAGGATGCGTGGCAGAGATTTTGGGATTATATAAGGACCCTCGGCGAGGGGGATTATGCGATATATTATTATTCGCCTTATGAAAAAACGACTTATAAAAAAATGAGTAAGAAGTATTTTGATGTGATATCAGAGGATGAAGTCGCGCAGTTTTTTGCATCGTCTAACGCAATTGATTTGTATAGAATAGTGCAGGCAAAGACGGATTGGCCTCTTTCCAGTTATTCAATAAAAGATATTGCGACATATCTGGGATTTAAATGGAGAGACGAAAATCCTTCGGGAGCATTGTCTATTCAGTGGTATAACGAATATATCGCAAGTAAGGATGAGAATATATTAAAACGGATTATTGAATATAATGAAGATGATTGTAAGGCGATGGTAATTTTAAAAGATAAATTAGTGGAATATAGTGAATTGATGGAGTATGAATAAAATTAAACAGAGACATAGCTCGTATATCCCCTGGAGCTTATTTCTTCATCGCCGCTTTTATAAACTCCCTCTCAAAAGACCGTAATTGGTAATTAGTAAATGGTAAATAGTAATAAAAAATAATTAACAACAGAAAAGATTACGGATTACGCTTTGCGATTTACGAATTACCACCCTCAACTGATTATGAATGATGAGAAGATGCTTTAATAAAATCTCTGAATAGAGGGTGAGGTCTATCCGGTTTGGATTTGAATTCGGGATGGAACTGGCAGGCGACGAACCAGGGATGGTCTTTTAATTCTATTATCTCTACCAGATTTTTCTGCGGATTGATACCTACGATATCAAGCCCTTTGCTTGCCATAATTCTTTTATATTGATTATTGAATTCGTATCTGTGTCTGTGGCGTTCGGATATGTTTTCTTGTTTGTAGGCGCTAAAACTTTTTGTAGGTTTCTTTATACTGCAGTCGTACGCGCCAAGCCGCATTGTTCCGCCTTTATTTTTTATCTTTCTCTGTTCTTCGAGTAAACTGATTACGGGATGAGGAGTCTTTTTATTAAACTCTGTGGAGTTGGCGTTTGCCAGTCCGCATACGTTTCTTGCGAACTCTATAACTGCTGTCTGCATCCCAAGACATATACCCAAAAATGGGATTTTATTTTTTCTTGCGTATTGGATTGCTTTTATTTTGCCTTCTACTCCTCTATGACCGAATCCGCCGGGTACGAGTATTCCCTGAACATCTTTTAAACATTTATTAGCGCCATGTTTGGTGATTTCTTCGGATTCTATTCTTTTGATTTCAAGTTTTGTATCGTTTGCGATGCCGCCGTGGACCAATGCTTCGTATATTGATTTATAAGAATCCTGCAGTGTTATATATTTTCCTATAACCGCAATGGTGGTAACTTTTGATGCTTTGTTCATTCTGTCCATTACTTCGCGTTTCCAGTCTTTTAAATCGCCGTTTGTTTTTTTCAAACCGATTAAATCCAGTATTAGTTTATCCAAGCCTTGTTTTTCGTATGTGAGGGGTATTTCGTAAATATTGTCCATATCCAAAGCGCCTATGACTGCATCCGGGTGCACATTACAGAAGAGCGCGATTTTTGCTTTAATTTCTTTGTTTAATTTTTTTTCCGAACGGCATAGTAATATATCGGGTTGTATTCCTATCTCGCGCAGTTTTCCTACACTATGCTGGGTAGGTTTTGTTTTTATTTCTTGCGCGCTTTTAATATAAGGTACAAGAGTAAGGTGTATGTTTATTGCATTTTTTCTGCCCAGTTCCAAAGTCATCTGTCTGATTGCTTCCATAAAAGGTAAGCTTTCTATATCACCGACAGTTCCGCCGATTTCGACTATTACTACATCCAGATTTTTGCCTTTTGAAGCGTTTTTTATCTGTGACTTTATCTCGTCTGTGATATGAGGAATTACCTGAACTGTTCCGCCGAGGAATTCGCCTTTTCTTTCTTTACAGATAACCGAATAATATATTTTGCCGCTGGTTATATTATTGGCTTTGCCGACGATTGCGTTTGTGAAGCGTTCATAATGACCTAAGTCCAAATCTGTTTCGGCACCGTCGTCAGTGACATAAACTTCACCGTGCTGGAACGGGTTCATTGTGCCGGGGTCAACATTTATATACGGGTCGCATTTTATAATGGTTATTTTTAAGCCCATTGATTCTAAAAGTTTACCTATTGAAGCAGAAGCTATTCCTTTACCCAGACTTGAAACTACGCCACCGGTTATAAATATATATTTTGGCATTTTAATTTTTCTCCAGCATTTTTTTAGAAACTTTTTTAGATAACTTAGTTGGATAATTGCCTGTGAAACATGCCGTACAAAATTCTTCTTTCGGCAATAACATTGATTTGAGCATACCTTCCAAACTTAGATATTTTAGGCTGTCCAATCCTATAAAATCTTTTATGCTTTCAATTGTGCGGTTTGAAGCAATGAGTTCTTTTTTTGTGGGGAAATCTATGCCGTAGAAACAGGGCGATATAAGCGGAGGACAACTTACCCGCATATGGATTTCTTTTGCGCCTGCTTCTCTTAGGGTTTTTACTCTTATGCGGCTTGTTGTGCCTCTTACTATAGAATCTTCTATTATTACTATGCGCTTGCCTTTAAGCACGTCTTTTATGGGATTTAACTTAATTTTTACTTTGAAATCGCGTATAAACTGCGACGGTTGGATAAATGTTCTGCCGATATAATGATTTCGTATCATTCCTATTTCGTATGGTATGTTGGATGCTTCTGCGAAACCGAGCGCTGCGTAGTTGCCTGAGTCGGGGATAGGCATTATTAAATCGGCTTTGACGGGATGTTCTTTTGCAAGCTGTTTGCCTAATCGCTTTCTTGTCAAGTAAACGTTTTTTTCGAATATATTACTGTCTGGTCTTGAGAAATATATATATTCAAATATACAGGATGCGTGTGTTTGGGGCGGGAAAGGTTTAATGGAGCGAAGTCCTTTGTTGTCAATAAATACAATCTCGCCTGGTTCTATATCGCGGACATATTTTGCCTGTATTAAATCTAATGCACAGGTTTCGCTTGCCAGTACATATGCCCCGTCAAGTTTGCCTATGCAAAGGGGTCTGAATCCGTAAGGGTCTCTTGCTCCGATTAATGTATTGTTAAGCATTAGAATTATCGAATAAGCGCCTTCAAGTTGTGATAGGGCATCTATAATAACGTGTTCCTTATCTTTTTTATCCGATTTCGCAATTAGGTGGACTACAAGCTCCGAATCCATTGAGGTTTGGAATATGGATCCCTTGGATTCCATTCCGCGTCGCAATTGCCTGGTGTTTACGAGATTGCCGTTATGAGCAATTGCTATATGACCTTTTCGGTGAGCTACAAGAAACGGCTGTATGTTTTTGGAAATGCTTGAACCGGTTGTTGAATAACGGACATGACCGACCGCTACATTGCCGTGAAGAGATTTTATGGTTTTTTCATTGAAGACATCGGATACAAGCCCCATACCATTATGGGATTTTACTTTGCCGCCACCGTTAGCGGCAACTATGCCGGCGCTTTCTTCACCGCGATGCTGGAGAGCATAAAGCCCCAGATAGGTGAGCCGAGATGCATCTTTATGACCGTATATTCCAAATATTCCGCACATGTTAAATAAAGCTTTAGGCTTTAAGCTCTAAGCTATAAGTTTACTAATTAAATTACTACTATTTTAAAAAACAGCTTTAAGCTGTAAGTTTTAAGATTTAAATTTTAAACTTCTTCTAAATCCAAATAACATTCTTCCAACTTCATCTGCTAGTATTGATAAATCCTGGTAATATTTTTTGTCTAAATACTTTAAATCAAGAGTTAAAAGAAGATGATATTTAGTTTCTTCTAAGGAACTATCGGCAAGGTTAAGAAAATGCGCAAAATCCTTGTCAGTCTTTTTTTTATAACCTTCCACAATATTAGTCGCTACTGAAACAGCTGCTCTTCTAAACTGTGATGTCAATCCGTATTTTTCTGAACTTGGGAAATCTTCTGTAATTTTATATATCTGTAAAACCATTTCATGTGCTTTTTGCCAAACTTTTATATTTTTAAATGTATGCGGCATATTTAAAGTTATAAGCTATAGGCTATAAGCTTTAAGTTTACTAATTTTATTACTTACAGCTTATAGCTTACAGCTTACAACTAAGTTCTAACTGCGATTCCTTTTTTCTTAAGATATTCTTTTGCTTCTTTAATTGAATATTCGCCATAATGAAAGATTGAGGCGGCGAGGACTGCATCGGCCTTGCCTTTAGTCAGGGCTTCCACAAGATGGTCTAAATTACCTGCTCCGCCGCTGGCAACTACAGGGACTGAAACGTTGTCTGAAATAGCGCGTAGCAACTCCAGATCATATCCCTTTTTAGTGCCATCGGTATCAATACTGTTTACCACAATCTCGCCCGCTCCCAGTTCCACTGCCTGTTTTGCCCAGTCTATTGCATCCAGACCTGCGGAATGCCCGCCGTCCGCGCCTGTATGAGTGTGAATAATCCAGCGAACCGGATTTGAACCGGGGATACGCTTGGCATCCATTCCAAGCACTATGCATTGATTGCCGAAGCGTTGCGCGCCCTCTGATATCAATTTGGGATTCATTACTGCTGCGGTATTAATAGATATTTTGTCCGCTCCGGCTTTCAGCATTTGGTTCATGTCATCCACAGTACGCAGACCGCCACCTACGGTAAGGGGTATAAAAAGCTGGTTAGCTGTTCGCCGAACCACATCAAGCATTATGGAACGCTCATCACTGGATGCTGTAATGTCGTAGAACACCAGCTCATCAGCACCCTCTTTATTATAGAAAAAGGCAAGTTCTACAGGATCGCCGGCGTCACGGTGTTCACGGAACTTAATGCCTTTTACAACACGTCCGCCTTTTACGTCTAAACAGGGTATTATTCTTTTTGCTAACCCCGTTAGAAATTTAGTTTCTTTTTCCATTTGTTATCTTTTTCCCCGTTAAAATATTTCTAACGGGGCTAACATTATGCCTTTGTTAATTTAACAAAGTTTTCTAATATTTTTAAGCCTAAATCCGAACTTTTTTCGGGATGGAATTGAACACCCCATATGTTATCTTTATTTACTGCCGAGACAAAATCTTTGCCGTACCTGGTAGTGGCAATAATAGTGTTTTTGTCTTCAGGCTCTACATAATAAGAATGGTCAAAATAGAAGTAAGAATTGTCCGGTATTCCATTAAAAATCTGTCTTCTGTCTTCTGTTTTCTGATATCTGAGCTGGTTCCATCCCATATGCGGAATTTTTACATTGGGCTCAAACTTTTTAACTTTGCCTTTTATGATATCCAAACCTTTGCAAATTCCGTGTTCTTCGCTTTCGCTAAATAGTAATTGCAGTCCCAGGCATATTCCTAGAAAAGGTTTATTGTTTCTGATAGCCTCTAAAATGGCAGGCAGTATCCCTAATTTATTTATGTTTTCCATTCCTCTATAAAAAGCGCCAACGCCTGGCAATACTATTGCTTTGGCGAAAACTATATCTTCAGGCTTGTCGCTAACTTTTGTTTCTGCCCCGACAGTTTCAAGCGCTTTGCTAACACTTCTTAAATTTCCCGTTCCGTAATCAATTACAGTGATCATTTTTTCACCATAGCTATAAGCTCTAAGCCTTAAGCTTTAAGTCAACTACTTTAACTGCTTTTATTTTTTACTTACAACTTATAGCTTAAAGCTTACAGCTTTGTCTATTCCCACTCAATTGTTGCCGGCGGTTTACTTGAAATATCATAAACCACTCTGTTTACACCTTTAACTTCATTAATTATTCTATTAGAAATTCTGCCCAAAAGTTCATACGGCAATTGTACCCAATCTGCAGTCATACCATCTTGGCTTGTAACTGCTCTTATGGTAATAACATTTTCATAAGTTCGCTCGTCACCCATAACTCCGACGGTTTTGACTGGGAGAAGAACTCCGAAAGATTGCCAAATTTTCTTGTAAAGACCTTCTTTCTTAATCTCTTCCTGTATTCGCGCATCGGCTTCCCTTAAAATTTTAAGACGCTCTGGAGTTACTTCTCCTATTATTCTTACCGCCAACCCGGGCCCGGGAAAAGGTTGCCTCCATATTATGCTTTCTGGAAGTTTTAGCTCTTCCCCGACTTTTCTTACTTCGTCTTTGAACAGGGCTCTAAACGGTTCAATAAGTTTAAAGTTCATTTTCTTGGGCAATCCGCCGACATTATGATGTGATTTTATTGTGGCAGAAGGTCCTCCAAATGCGGAGTGGGATTCTATTACATCGGGATAAAGAGTTCCTTGCGCCAAAAATTTTATTTTACCTGATTTTTTTGCCTCGGCTTCAAATACTTTTATGAATTCCTTACCGATAATACGCCGTTTTTTCTCAGGATCAATGACACCTTTTAATTCTTTTATAAATTTTTTACTTGCATCGACATGAATTAGATTTAGTTTATACTGCTGTTTAAATTTTTTAACAATTTGTTGCGCTTCATTTTTTCGTAATAAGCCGTTATCAACAAAAACACATGAAAGCCTCTTCCCTATTGCTTTATGCAGAAGAATTGCCAATACGAAAGAATCTACTCCGCCGCTTAAAGCGCAAATAACGCGGTCGTTTCCCACTTCTTCTCTTATATCTTTTATGGAATTTTTAATAAATGAACTTATTGTCCAGCTGGCAGAACATCCGCATATTTTCTTTAAGAAATTATCTATTATTTTTAAACCTTGAGGAGTATGGACTACCTCAGGATGAAACTGGACGCCGTATAATTTTTGCTCCTTGTGTCTGATTGCCGCTATCGGAGAATTTGTCGTGTGGGCTATTTTTTCAAATCCTTTGGGCATTTTTAACACATGGTAACCGTGGCTCATCCAGACGGTGAAGCTTTTGCTAAGTCCGCTAAAGATTTTGTCGGACTTTGCTATGTTTAATTTTGCATTTCCATATTCGCAGTTTGGAGAACGCTTCACTTTACCGTCAAATAATTTTGCCATAAGCTGCATGCCGTAGCATATGCCTAATACGGGAATCCCAAGTTCGAATATCTGCTTTGATATAGTCGGACTCTTGCTTGAGGTAACTGTTGCCGGCCCGCCGGATAGAATGATAGCTTTGGGTTTGTCCGCGATAATTTTTTTAAGGGAGACGTTATACGGGAAAATTTCGGAATAGATTTTACATTCCCTTACTCTTCGAGCGATTAATTGCGTGTATTGCGAACCAAAATCCAGAATTGCAACGTATTCCTTAGTTACAGCTTTCATTTTCTTTTTCATAGGTAGAATAGTAATACGGGGTGTAAGCTTCGAATTCTGCTCCGCAGGTATCAACCAGTTTATATACGGCTTTAATGTTCAATTTATTGCGCAACTTTCTAATAACTTCTTCTTCTGTTTTCAGTATTCTTGCAAGCTGTTTATCACTGAACCCGAACTGTTTAGCTTTTAATAAAAGCTCAGAAGACAGAGGACAGACGTCAGATGGCAGATTCTTTTGTCTTTTATTCTCTGTTTTCTGGCATCTGTTATCCGACATCTGTTGACTGAAATCTGTTATCTGTTTTTCCAATTCTACAATTTCTTGGATGTTATGTAAAAACCATCTGTCAATTTGAGTATGTTTATAAATATCGTTGATATCCATGCCATTTTTAATAGCGTATTTTATATAAAAAATTCTCTCGGCGTTTGGAGTCCTTAACTTTTCGGCAAGTTTACTTTCAGAGACTTCGGATTTTAAATCCGTAAGACCGTCTACTCCTATTTCCAAAGACCTTAATCCTTTTTGCAGCGCTTCTTTGAATGTTCTGCCGATTGCCATTGCTTCGCCTACGGATTTCATAGATACGGTTAGAGTAGAGTCCGCATCAGGGAATTTTTCGAATGTGAAGCGCGGAATTTTTACTACGCAATAATCTATAGTCGGTTCAAAACACGCCGGAGTTTCTTTTGTGATGTCATTGGGGATTTCGTCCAACGTATATCCAACGGCAAGTTTTGCGGCTATCTTTGCAATTGGAAAACCCGTTGCCTTGGAAGCTAATGCGGAACTTCTTGATACTCTCGGATTCATTTCAATAACTACCATTCGTCCGTTATCGGGATTAACCGCGAATTGAATATTGGAGCCGCCCGTTTCTACGCCTATTTCTCTGATGCATGCAATTGAGGCATCACGCATTTTTTGATATTCTTTGTCGGTTAAGGTTTGTATGGGAGCAACTGTAATCGAATCGCCCGTATGAACACCCATAGGGTCAAAATTTTCTATGGAACATATAATAACAACATTGTCTTTTACGTCCCGCATAACTTCCAATTCGAATTCTTTCCATCCGATGACGGATTCTTCAATTAATATTTGGCTAATCATACTCGATTCAAGACCTGTCTTAGCTAACCGTTTGAATTCTTCTATGTTGTATGCGACTGCTCCGCCTGTTCCGCCCAGCGTAAAACTGGGCCTGATAATTACGGGAAATCCGATTTTTTCGGCCACTTCAAGAGCTTCTTTTAGGTTATGAGCTTTATCGCTTCGGGGTAAATCTAATCCTATTTTATGCATTGCCTTTTTGAATAGTTCTCTGTTTTCGGATTTTTTGATAGCTTGTATATTTGCGCCTATGACTTCCACATTGTATTTATCGAATATTCCCATTTCTGCAACTTGCACGGTAACATTTAGCGCAGTTTGTCCGCCGAGTGTAGGTAGGATGGCGTCAGGTCTTTCTTTTTCAATAATTCTTTGAACTATTTCGGGAGTAATTGGCTCGATGTATGTTTTGTCAGCCATTATTGGGTCTGTCATAATCGTTGCAGGATTGCTGTTTAGCAGGATAACATGAAATCCTTCGGCTTTGAGAACTTTACATGCCTGTGTTCCCGAATAATCAAATTCGCATGCCTGTCCGATTACGATAGGACCTGCACCGATTATTAATATCTTTTTTATATCCGTTCTTTTGGGCATGTTTAACTTGGTTTATAGTTTGTAGTGTATGGTTTATGGCGCACAGTGACTTTTTGCTATAAACTATCAACCATAGACTATCAACTGTTTTTCATCATTTTTACAAATTTCCCGAACAGGTATTTTGCGTCGTTTGGACCGGGTCCTGCCTCAGGATGAAATTGCACGGAAAAAACGGGCAATTTTTTATGTTTAATTCCTTCTAACGTATTATCATTCAAGTTTACATGTGTTATTTCGATATCTTCTTTGTTTAAAGAATTAATATCAACACAGAATCCGTGATTCTGCGCGGTTATGTAAATCTTGCCTGTTTTTAAATCTTTGACGGGATGGTTTGCTCCGTGATGTCCGAATTTTAATTTATATGTTTTTCCGCCCAAAGCCAACCCCAACATTTGTTGCCCGAAACATATGCCGAAAATTGGTAACTTGTCTAATAATTCTTTTACGGTTTCCACAACATAGGGAACACCTTCCGGGTCGCCCGGACCGTTTGAAAGCAGTAGCCCGTCAGGTTTCAAACCCAATATGGTTTTTGCATCGGTTTTAGCCGGCACGAAAATCACTTTACAGTTGTTATTGGCTAATTCTCTTAAGATATTAAATTTAACTCCGCAATCCAGCACGACAACTTTATATTTACCTTGATTGTTCCAAGTTTGTAATTTTTTACAGGTGACCTCTTTGACTAAATCTTTGCCTATCAATCCCTCAGATGCTTTTACTTTTTTGATTAATGAGTTGTTGTCTAAATCTTTTGTAGAGATTACCGCTTTCATTGCTCCCTGCAATCTTATATGTTTTGTAAGAGCGCGCGTATCTATGCCTTCTATGCCTATAATATTATTTTCTTTAAGATATTCATCCAGACTTTTTTGCGAGCGCCAATTGCTTGAGATTTGACTGCATTCTTTTACTATGAAACCTGCTAAGAAGGGTTTTCTAGATTCCACATCTTCGCTGTTTATTCCGTAATTTCCGATGAGGGGATAAGTCATGGCAACAATCTGTCCCTTGTAGGAAGGGTCGGTAAGTATTTCCTGATAGCCGGCCATGCTGGTATTGAAAACTATTTCACCATAGCTTTCACCTTTTGCGCCGAAATGTAATCCTTCCCATACCTTCCCGTCTTCAAGAGCAATGATTGCCTTTTTAGATTTTATTGCCACAATTTTTATAATCTTTGTAATTTTAGAAAAAGCGCCCTCTTCAGTAATAAAGCTTGCTAAAAAGGGCGCTTTGATGATAACTTTTTACTTTTCGTTTTATACTAATCCCTGGTCTAACATTGCATCGGCAACTTTTACAAATCCGCCGATGTTAGCGCCTTTTACATAGTCAACATGTTTACCTTCTTTGCCATACTTAACGCATGTCCGATGTATCGCAATCATGATTCCTTGAAGTTTTTTGTCAACGTCTGCTCTTTCCCAAGAAAGCCTTTGGCTGTTCTGTGACATTTCCAGCCCCGATACAGCAACTCCGCCGGCGTTAGCTGCTTTGCCGGGACCGTATAGAATTTTAGCATTCTGAAAGACTGTTATAGCTTCAGGTGTTGTAGGCATGTTTGCGCCTTCTCCCACAGCCATACAACCGTTTTTAACCAGCTCTTGTGCATCTGATTTGCTTATTTCATTTTGTGTTGCAGATGGGAAAGCAACATCGCATTTTACGCCCCAAGGACGTTTGCCTTCCATATATTTGCATCCGTATTTTTTAGCATATTCTTTGATACGACCGCGTTTTACATTTTTAAGTTCCATGACATATGCTAATTTTTTCTCGTCTATGCCTTTAGGGTCGTAAATTGTACCGTTTGAGTCGGAAAGGGTAACACATTTTCCTCCCAACTGGTTTACTTTCTCTACTGTATATTGTGCAACATTACCGGAACCTGATACTGCGCAAGTTTTTCCTTTTAATGTATCTCCTTTGTGCTTTAACATTGCTTCCACAAAATAAACACAACCATAACCTGTGGCTTCAGGTCTGATTAAGCTACCGCCCCAGTTGAGCCCTTTACCTGTCAGGATGCCGGTAAATTCATTGCGTATGCGTTTATATTGGCCGAACATATAACCTATTTCGCGTCCGCCTACACCGATATCTCCTGCGGGCACGTCTGTATTAGGGCCGATATGTCTGCATAGTTCTGTCATGAAGCTCTGACAGAATTTCATTACCTCGTTGTCTGATTTCCCTTTAGGATCAAAATCTGAACCGCCTTTTCCTCCACCCATAGGAAGAGTTGTCAGGCTGTTTTTGAAAACCTGTTCAAACGCTAAGAACTTTAGAAGTCCTAGGTAGACAGTGGGATGCAAACGCAGACCTCCTTTGTAAGGGCCTATAGCGCTATTCATTTCAATACGGAACCCGCGATTAATCTGGACTTCACCCTTATCATCAAGCCAAGGAACGCGGAACATGATTACCCTCTCAGGTTCTGCTATTCTTTCTAATATCTTAGCTTTTTTATATTTTGGGTTCTTTTCAATAAACGGTATTACAGATTCAGCAACCTCTTTTACCGCCTGGTGAAATTCAGTTTCCCCAGGATTTTTTTTGACAACCTTCTCCATGAAGGATTCAATTTGTTTCGACATATTACTAACCTCCTTACTTGACTTGTTGGACGCCTTTGTCGTTATCACTCCTTTGTGGATTTTACCATTTTTTCTAATATTACAAAATAAAAAAACCACGGCGCTTTCCACGGCGTCGTGGTTAAATCCCATAAACTAACAAGCAAAATTATAGCACAAAAATTATGCAAAAAATAAGTTAAATTTTTTAAAAGTGGAGAAAATTTTTAAAATCCGACAATTTTACAATTTCAAATTTTTAATTCTTTTATATGCTTCTTCTATTTGTTCGGTGGACGTGGTTAAGCTTATCCTGAAATAACCTTCACCTTCGACTCCAAAACCTGTGCCGGGCGTTACCAGAACGCCGCATTCTTCAAGTACTTTCCCGCAGAAGTCTACAGACTTCATGCCAGCGGGGACAGGAATCCACAGGTAGAATGTCGCTTTTGGAGACTGCATATTGATGCCTGCTTCCTGCATTGCTTTCACTAATAGGTCTCTTCTCTCTTTATATACTGGAAGAATCCTTCCCAAATTTTCCTGCATTGTATTTATCGCTTCTATCCCTGCAATCTGCATATGGTTTGGCGCACCTGAATCCAGGTTTGTTTTTACTTTCCCCAATCCTGCAATTACTTCTCTATTGCCCACTACAAATCCAATTCTCCAACCTGTCATATTGCAGGATTTTGAAAGCGAATGGAATTCTACCCCGACATTTTTGGCTCCTTCTGTTTCCAGAAAGCTTTGTGCTTTGTAGTTATCATAGGTAATTTCCGAATAAGTTGCATCGTGGCAGATAATTATATTGTGTCGCTCGGCAAAATCTACGACTTCTTTGAAGAAGTTTTCATCAGCTATGGCGCTGGTTGGGTTGTTGGGATAATTTATGAACATCATTTTGCAATTTATGAGAGAAGAACCATATTTTTTTTCAATGTTTTTTAGGTCGGGAAGAAAGTTATTATCTGCGTGCAATGGCATAGTTAAAGGTGAACCACCAGCCAGAATAGTGCCCGCTTTATATACCGGATATCCGGGGTCCGGTACTAATACAGTGTCCCCTTGGTCAACAAAAGCCAATGGTATATGTCCTATGCCTTCTTTTGCGCCTATTAGAATTAGAGCTTCTGTTTCATGGTCAAGTTTTACACCGAATCTGTCTTTATACCATTTTGCAACAGCGTAGCGTAATTCTTCGCTGCCTTTATATGAAGGGTATTTATTTACATTGAGTGTTGATGTTGATTCTTTTAGTTTTTCTATTACACTTGGAAACGGTGGTAAATCGGGGTCGCCAATTCCAAGGGATATAACATCACCACCTTTTTTCAAAACTTCTGCTTTTTTTCTGTCAAGTTCTGCAAAAGGGTATTCAACGAGTGCTTTTAATTTTTTTGAAACATCAATCATTTTATTTCTTCTCCTAAACCCCGTTAGAGACCTGCCCGCCACTTTGTTTTGGCAGGCGGGTAAGAAATGTCTTTTGACATTTCTGTTACGCTCATAAGGTTCTCTTTTTCTGTTTTTATCTTCAAAACTTTGATAAAATCTTAAACTTTTCCTGTTGAACTAATCTCTAACGGGGTAAATCTTTGCCGAATAAATTATTTCAACGGGACTCTCAAGGTAAATATTTTCTATTTTGTCAGGAGTTCCTTCTATTGCAACAGTTAATTCTCCGCCTTTTGCAAGTACTTTTATTTTATTTGTTTTTAAATTGCCTTTTAAAAAATTTACGATACTCGAAGCAACGACGCCTGTGCCGCATGCATAGGTTTCGTCTTCCACTCCTCTTTCATATGTGCGGATGGATATTGAATTATTATCTAAAATTTGCACAAAGTTGACATTTGTTCCTTCCGGCTGAAACTGTTCGTTATTTCTGATTTTAGGCGCAATTTCAAGTAAGTCTATTTTATTTATGTCGTCAGTTAAAAAAACAGCATGAGGGACGCCTGTATTAATAAAACTTCCGATATAATCCGTGCCATCAATTTTTATATGCACCTCTTCTTTGAAACTATGCGGTGGTGTCATTTTTATTTTCACTGTATCCTCTTTTACCTGTGCCGTGATAATTCCGGAGAGTGTTTCCAGACTAACTTCACCTGGGATAATTAGTTTTTTATGCACAAGAACCCGCGCAGAACAGCGCGCTGCATTACCGCACATCTCTGCTTCGCTCCCGTCAGAATTAAATATTCTCATTTTGGCATCTGCTTTGAGGGAATTTTCCAGCACGACAAGCCCATCTGCTCCTATAGACAGGTGACGTCTGCATAGATTTTTCGCCAGATTGGACCATTCATAGTTATATTCATCTTGTAAATTTATAACTATAATGAAATCGTTACCAGTTCCGGATACTTTTAAAAATTCCAACCTAAAATTATTCATATTAGAAATTTCCTAGTTTAGCCGTTATTATAATGCCATACAAACTAATTTTATTTTGCAGTTAATTTTAACACTTATAAAGGTAAAAAATAAAGAGCAAAGCTCGGCGTTTTAATTTAAGATTTTTATGAAAAATTCCATTTTGCATTTATATATATCTATGCTAAGATATCAGATAGTGGGAAAGTTTAGGCTGTGATGTTTGCGACGTCTAATTGAATCTTGCTTATCCAAACCAGAAGGAGGCAAGTTAAATGCACTACGTTATAGTTAAGTTTTTATCAGGAGAAGAAAAATCAGGGGAAGTATTCAGTTTCAATATGAACTTTCCCGTGTTTTATCTGCAATCCAAGAACGACAAAGGCAAAATAGACAACATCCCGATTAAGACAGCTTTAATCAAACAGATTATCTTCCTCAAGAAAAAAGACAGCAACGGAAACATTCTGCACAAAGAAACCATAGACCAGTCAACATATGCAGGCGTTCTTCCATATAGGCTGAGAGTGACATTTAAAGACGGACAGATAATTGACGGCTCTACCAATAAATATAATTCCAAAGAAAAGGGTTTCTTTTTAGTTCCTATAAATCCTGCGGATAAAAGCGAACGTATTTATATAAATGCTGCGGCGGTTAAAGATGTCAATTGCAAAAGATTGTTGGGTAAAAAATTAATAGACCAACAAAACATTACTCTGGAAGAAGTGGATGAATCATTTAAACAACAAAGGATGGAAAGAGAAAAGAAAGACGGAGGACAGAAAGAAACTATTGCCCAGCAATCAGAAGGGTTTTATATAATTGAAGATGAAATAAGAAGAACGGAACAAAAACTTATAGAAAAGACAAAAATTAAACCTTTGGGAGAAATTATTCTCGGTGCGGGTTATATTACTTCTCACCAATTGGAAGATGCCCTTAACAAGCAAAAGGAACAGAAAGACAAAAAGTTAGGGCAAATATTAGTAGACCTTAAGCATATAACTCCCACTGATATATGTGTCGCTTTAGCCAGCCAATTTCACCTATCTTGGGTAGACCTGTCAAGTTTAAATATACCACAAGAAATAGCTACTATTCTCCCGGAAAAAACGGTGCGTGAGTTGGGCGTCATTCCAGTAGAGAAAAAAGACGATATACTCGTAGTTGCCATCTCCCAGCCTCAAGTTTCTTTGATAGGGATGCATGTAAGTAAGTTTACCCCTTTTGTAGTTGAATTGGTTATAGCCTACGATGGTTATATTCAGTCGGCTATAGAAAAATATTTCCCCCGAAGTTGATGATCCAGACAAAACATTTTGTTTATCATCTCTAATATATAATACTCTAAAAATACCTAAAAAGTTACATTAGGCAAAATAATTTTCTCAATTTCTGGGAAATAAGGGTTATACTGGGAATTTGCGAAGTGTTACTGATGGGGATTAATGATAATTTCTTGACCTTTTACAACAATATCTATTTGATTGTATTCCTTAGCTTGTTTTAATAGTTTCGGTTCAACCTTAAAAAACATTGCCATTGCTTCGTCGTTACAAGCAGGCTGTTTTCCTCTTCTTTCACCTTTCCTCTTGAAAATAATAAAGTAATTATAGTTAATCCATACAAGTTGCATCAAGAAGATAACCAAAAAGGCTAAACCGCCATTATGTAGAATTTCTAACAGGTCCCATAAACGAGATTCAGTGATGACCTTCTGATAGAAAAATTGCAAGCCGAGAAGCCATAATATAACGGTGAAAATAGGCGATATCCAGTATAACCACAGAGCCCATAAACTGGCTGCAATTGCAACTTCTGATATGTGTCTGAGCCGAGATTTAAATTCCGGCCTATCTATTATTGGAGGGTATGAATTCCTCTGTCGGGACTTTGCCATTTTACAGAAACTCCTTTTTTTCTTAACAAAATTTTAAATACAGAAACAAATACAGCTACCGCATTAATTCCCCAATAGAAGAAAGGATACCAAATAACCCAGAAGTAATATTTCATCAAGGACTTGTCTTCGTATCGGGAATCTATATGCAAACTTGTTGCAAGTTGAAACATGCAAACTAAGGCAAGGATAGAACCTGTCCACGCAGGTGGTATAAAAGGTTGTGTTACAGTAAGATCTATGAATCCCAAGGCACTAAGAGCAGAAGCTACTGCCCATGATACTATTAGAAAACCCAAAGAAAATGCCCATACTATGGATATTATATATTCAAAGTGAATAGGCCAAAGTCGTCTTTGCCTCCACTGGGTCCATATATCGCCATGTTTTCTAACCACTTCTATTCCTCCCTGCGACCATCTGAGTCTTTGTCTCCATAATCCTTTCATGGTTTCAGGTGTAAGTATCCAGCATAAAGCACGCGGTTCAAATCTTACATCCCAGAATCTCCTCTGTAGTTTCCAGGTTATATCAATATCTTCTGTAACCGTATCGGAATCGAAAAAACCGCAATCTTGCAAAGCGTTCTTTCTGAAAGCAGCTATAACTCCTGAAACTGTGAGAACTTTTCCCAATATGCGTTGGGTTCTCTTTATAAGACCTATAATACTGGAATATTCTCCCAACTGAATCTTAGCTAACAGAGTTGTTCTGTTGAGAATACGTGGGTTGCCGGTTATAGCTCCGACTCTTGGAGAACTTTCAAAATGCCATGCCATCCAGTTAAGAACATCGGCGTTTATAAAACAATCGGCATCTATTGTTAGAATTAGTTCCCCTTTACTTACAAGTATTCCCATATTGAGAGCTTTGGCTTTACCGCCGTTAGGGCTTAAGTTAATCACTCTGAGCCACTTGGGATATTCTTTTGCGAGTTTATTTAAAACTTGAGAAGTCTTATCGGTACTGCCATCATTTACTACAATTACCTCGAAATTAGGATATTCTATTTTTTCAAGATTACGTACGGTATCTGCAATGCCTGCCTCTTCATTATGCGCAGGTACTATGACAGAGAATAAAGGATATGATTTAAGAGGAGGACATTCTATCTCTTTCCGCTCTCTGCGGTAATAGAAAACGAGCCCTCCTAATATCCAACTCAAACTCATATAAAGCGGATATAGGAAAACGAAATAGTTAAGAAATATCCAAAAGTGTGTCATTTTATTTATTCTCTTTTAAAAGGAAAATCTTCACTAGACATCATTAACCGAATGATTTTTTCATCCGGTTTATTGTCTATACAATTATCCGGGTAATATGCTATATGTTGCGCTCCCGATGAGACCAAAGTCCTTAACCATCTATCAACTATCCTTGAGTTAATCCATTTCTTTCTTTTCCAATCATATGTTTGGACTTTGAATATCGTTTTTTGTATGCCATCAGGATATTCTTTGGCTTTCTGAACGAGTTTTTGTAACCATTTTGTAGAATTCTTGACCTCTTCCATTTTCGGATAAGCCATAATGAGAACATAGTCGTATGCTTTTAAACTGTCGGCATAATTTTGCGCAAACCACTCTTCACTTTCCGGTTCTGTTAGCACGGGTGCATATAGTATGCGAACAGATTTTGTAAAAGGATTATAGTGAAGAAATGCTTCTTTAAGTTCTTCGGTAAGTTCAATCAGCGTCTCAGTCTTTAGTTTGGTCCATCTCTGTTTTTGTTCTTCATTAAGTTCTTGATATGGGATGTCTTCACCACCGCTTATTTCCAAATATTGTGCTAAAGCGGCAGGATTGAAATCCTCAAAATCGTTAAGATATCCGTCATCCTGAAAAACCACACCGTCAAGGCGTGGATTTGCGGCGGAGAGGTCCTCATAAAGCATTATAAGTTTTTGACGTGCTTCGGCGCTGAAAGGTGAAAGACGCGGATACCAGGAATCAGATAGGGTTATTTCTCCATCACGGAACTGCATAACTCTTAACCTCTCATTTTCTTTCTCATCGGGCAAGACAATACTCAACATAGGCATCCAGGCATAAACTCTAATACCTCTTATTGATAATTGGTTTGCAACATGGTTGAAAAGGTCGGCTCGCACAGGAAGCACGCGGTTGTGGAAATAAACCGAAGAAATGGCCCCGTCTCCCTCATCATCACAGAAAGCCTGTAAATATACGGTATTGACTTTCATGCTAAAGGCGCGCTCTATGAATTTATCTATATTATGTGTTTGCTGAACAGGGTCAGTATCGTATAATAAATCCAAATCCGCCTGCATAATTCTGCGCTTCATAGGTATAGAAAAATTCCTTTTGAGATTTTCAATGAATTCTTCTATAGTAGGATTGCGCATAACAAAAGAACCGTGCACAATATCAAGGTTGTCTATGCTTGCCAACTTATCCGTAGTGTCAAATGTTGCTTCAAAACCGGCCTTTTTTGCCTCTTCAACAGAGGCCTGACTATATTCTCCGTAAGGCCAGATAATTGCCCTGGCATTTACACCGAGTTTTTCTCTTAAAATATTCCTTGATAACAAGAGGTCCTCGTATATCCTTTGCCTGTAATGTTCTTCGGTCTCGTAGGTTTGCGTATCGGGATAATATTCAAGTGTTACCGCAGCCCAAGCAGTATTGCCCTGGGGATTGGAAGGAATATCATTGTGAAGATTGTGGCTGTGGCTGGCAATTTCCACCAGACCGCTGTTAGCCACTTCTTGAAGCTGCTCCCAGTTCATAAGGGGCGCTTGAGTATATGTTTGTCCCAACTCTACCCAGTTAGTAACTACTCCAAGCAAACTCGGGTAACCGTATAATTTCAAAACGGGATAAACGAATTCGTAAAAAGATAAATATGCGTCGTCGGACCTTAAAAGAACCGCTTTTTCGGGCAGAATAATCTCTCCTTTGTTTGCCTTTAAGATATCTTCGAAACTGATAAAGTTATAACCGTGGGCGCGCAGATATTCAATCTGCTGTACGAATGCGACTCTATCCACGGCAAAATCATCCAAGTTCACATCTTTGGGAGTATCGTGATAAATAATCACTTTAAAAGTATTTGGCTGTGTAGATTCTCTAGCATTGCACACGCATACGGTAAAACACAGTATGAAAATTAGACCTATGATTTTTCTCATAATATCTTCATATCCCTCATTTTTTTATTAATTAAAAATTCTTAGTAAGTGTGAGATAAAAACTTGTTATATCTGTATATTCACCGCTGTAATTTTTCTTGGAAAAGTTTACACCGATTAAGAATGCAAGTGTATCCGAAATCCTATAATCCTGCTCATACTGAATATACCAGATGCCTTTTTCGGAGAAATCTTTTTCTTTCTGTGTCCCGATTCCAACATAAAGACGGTCTACCATTGCGCTTTCGTAGCGCCTATACCATACGTGTTCCACCATCGGAACCAGGTAAATAGAATAAAACTCTTCCGGACTATAGTACGCTAACTCCGTCTCGGAGTTGGTTGACGTATAACCTTCCAAAGCCACGCGTGTCTTCCAATAGGCTCTTGTGGTAAGAGCTTTATCAAATCTTAATCCGTAACTGAGGATTTCATTACCATCGGATAATTGATAGAGGTTTGATGTGACCTGGGTTAGGAAACTTTCACTCTGGCGATAAATACCTACAAATCTGTATTCTTCTGCTTCCACTCCAAGCGCCTTAGCCTGCAACGGCACACTCAAACTCTTGGAATCATGCATAAGGTTAAAGGAGAAATAATCACTGGGATTATAAGTGACCTCGCCGGAAAGACCGAGCTCTTTATTGTCTTCTTCGTCTTGAGATAACATTGCGATAAACCACCAATCTCTATTGAGACGCCAATCCATTCCTATAGAAGCGCGTCTTACATCGTCTCTGGAATCTCCCTGGAAAGCCTGTTGCCAGGCATACATTGCGAAAATTTTTCGCCAAGGGTATAGAGGCTGGTCTAATTTAACCGACCAGTATGTTTCGTGAGCGCCGGGTATTTCATTTGCAACTGAAGCGTCAAGTGTGAAAGTGCGCATATCCTGGACTTCAAAATAGCGGTTAAGGCGTTGAATATGTGTGTTTGTGGGATATTTCCGCAGAAGTTCTTTTGCCAGAGCCCTCGCTTGAATTCCCTCGTCATTTTCATCCAGAGCGTAACAATATCCGACCTTGCTTGTAATGTCTTCAGTAGGTGTATACTCGGTCTGTGCATCTATAAGGGGCGCATTCATTGTTTGTATTATTTCGAACTCTTTCAGCGCCTTTCTTGGCCATCCTCTCCATAAATAGGCTTGCGCCAAAGCAGTGCGGGTATGTAAATTAGCAGGGCCAATATAAAGAAGGTTTTCAAGATACCTCTGGCTTTCAGCTAATCTATCTTGGTAGAGGTACCACCAAGCACGGTTATATCCAATTTCCTCTTTCCACCAGTTATCTTGCAGAATCCCTCTATGTATAATTTCGGTTGGCATCTCAGCATCAAGTTCCTCAAGAACAGCACCGGCTTTCTCGTATTCTCCCAATTCCACTTCGGAAGCATATATTCCTCTCCTTGTCTCTCCGTATAGAGGATCCCAGCCTTCTCTGAGGGTTTCTTCATAAAGAGTGAGGGCTTGTTCGGGTTGTCTGACGTAGAGATAAGCCCCGGCTGTGGAATTAGAAGTCCATGGCGGGATTTCCTCATTCATATTCTTTAAATTTTCATATTCGTTGATTATTTCCTGCATATTTTGTTTCTCTTGAAGAGCAAGAACCCGGTCGTTTTTAGTTCTCGAAAGAAATTCTTCGGAGAGAAATTCTTCTGAATGATCCATATTTCTATCTAAAATTTCCAAAGCAATATCCGGTTCCCCCCACCATATCCTAACCATAGCTTCATTTCCCAATAGCGCTTCGCGTATGGCAGGGTCAACCATATCACCCGATTCTTCCAATTTCTGTTCGACAAGACTATATGCACCCAGCGATATAAGAGCTTTATATTTCAGGTTGCGAGCCGGTTGACTATTTGGATATACTCCCAATATTTTTTCATATACTTCGTACGCTTCAATATATTCACGCTCACTGTCAAGAAGTTCTGCTTTTAAGAATAAGGCTTCTATATTATCCGGTTCTTTATTCAAAATATCTGAAACAAAGTTTTTCGCTTCCTCATATGCCCCTTTTGCGAGTAACATTTTGCTTATCCCCAACTTGGCATGGATATTAAGAGGATCTTTCTCAAACATTTCCATATAGACAATTTCTGCCTCATCCACGGTTATTTCATCCTGCAGAAGAAGAATGTCAATCAGGTATAATTTCAACCAATCTTTATTTTTCGTATCTTTAGCTATGCGCTCTTCAATATATTGACGTGCTATATCGGTCTGATTGCTATCCAAATAAGTGTAAATCAGCCCTTTCGTAGCTTCTTTATTTGTTACTTCTTTGTCTTGGTCTTTGATCTCAAGTGCAAGATATTGTTTATAAATTTCTATGGCTTTGTCATATTCTCCGATTACGCGATAACATTTTGCAACTTCGGGTAATACATGAGCGGGCAGATTATATTCCGCAGGAAGTCCTTCGTAGGCATTGATGGCTTCATTGTATCGTCCCGACCAAGCGAGAATGATTATATGATCCGAAATAACATCGGGGGAACTTTCCGATTTTTGCAAAGCTTCATTAATCAACGCAAACGCATTTTTAAAATCTCCATTTTGGGCATAGATTACGGCTTTCTTATGGAGAAGTTTTTCTTCCTTTAGGGCAATCTCCATCAAATACGGTTCTAACCAGTCTTTGTTTTCCGGCTCTCTATCTATCCGTTCTTCAACATATTGGCGCGCCAAATTGGTTTGGTTATTATCCAAATAATTATATATAAGCCCTTTTATGGCTTCTTTATGTGTAATTTCCTGTTCTTCATCTTTTATCTCAAATTCAAGATACTGTTTATAAAGCGTGGCAGCTTTATCATATTCATTAATAACCCTATAACATTTTGCAATTTCCGGCAGGATATAATTGGACGGGATATAATTTTCAGGCAGTTTTTCGTAAACCATTATAGATTCGTAACATTGCCCTGACCAGGCAAGTATAACTATATAATCGGATACAACTTCCGGTGCGTTGTTGGACTTATCCAAAGCTTCATTGATTAAAGTAAATGCTTTTTCAAAATCTCCATTCCTTGCGTACATTACAGATTGCTGATGAATGAGTTTTTCTTCCTTTTCTGCAATATCTGTTATTAAAAATCTGTGTAACCAGTTTTCATTTTTTGGTTCTTTAGTTATACGCTCTTCAACGTATTGACGTGCTGTATCAATTTGATTGTTGTCCAGATAAGTATAGATTAGGCCTTTCGTAGCTTCTTTGTGTGTGATTTCCTGTTCCTTGTCTTTTATCTCAAGTTTCAGGTACTCTTTATATAATGTAATGGATTTATTGTATTCCTTGGCAGTTCTGTAGCACTTTGCAACTTCCGGTAGAATATAGTTGGGTGGAGTGTAGTCGGCAGGAAGTCCTTCGTAAATATTAATGGATTCTTGGCATCGTCCTGCCCATGCAAGAATTACGGCATAGTCTGAGACAACCTCGGGAGCATTATTTGTTTCTTCCAAGGCCTTATTAATCAATGTAATTGCTTCCTCTAAGTTTCCGTTTCGGGCAAGAAATACAGCTTTTTGATGAAGAGTGGTTCCTGGGGGGAATGGAACCTTGTCTCGTGTTATATCTGTTCCTTGAGAAACAAGTTTTTCATCTGCATGAATATCTGCTATTTCTTCCGCAATTAAAGCAGGAGACAACAAAATAATATATATCAGCGCAAGACAAAAAACAATAACACAAACAATATGTTTTTTTGACATGATTAAAAAGTTTTCCATAAATGTTTTCATATTTTTATTGAACCTTAAGACAACTTTGTCTAAGAGGAACTATTTGAAGTATTCACAAGGAGGCACATACTGTACTATCAAGTTTATCAAACAACTAAAACTTCTAACTTTATTCAAACAAAAACACACTATCAAATAAACAAACAAAGACTTTGCAGCTCTGTGGAATTTAGAATTGACGAGAAAGGCTACCATATACTTGAAGGTCTTGTCAAGTAGTGTTATCATTAAGGCTTTCCGATTCAATTATTAAACTATTTTCATTAAGATGTAGGTAAAATAAAAATGATTATTAAATGTTGGGGGGCAAGGGGCTCAATACCGGTTTCGGGCAAAGAATATATTAAGTATGGAGGTTCTACCACTTGCATGGAGGTAAGGAGCAAGAATGACGAAATAATCATAATTGATGCGGGCTCAGGTATTAGAAAATTAGGGATTAAACTGCTAAAAGAAAAAAAATACAACTACAGCATGATATTTACGCATGCTCACTGGGACCATTTATTGGGTTTCCCCTTTTTTCAACCTATATATAGCAAAGAGACGCATATGAAAATTTATGGTTCTCCTTTTGCTCAGAAGTCTGTTGAAGATTTATTGCAAATATCGATGACTCCCCCGTACTTTCCTGTCAATTATAAAGATATTAAAGCTAAAATTTCTTATCATAAAGCAAATAATAAAAGTTTTAAAATTGGTTCAGTTAAAGTTATTTCGATACCGCTTAGCCATCCAAACGGGGGGATGGGTTATAAGTTTATAGAGGACGATAAGGTTTTTGTTTTCCTGACTGACAATGAATTGACTTTAAAACACACCGGAGGACTCGATTATAAAGACTATATGGAATTTTCCTCTGGTGCTGATTTACTTATTCATGACTCTGAATACACAGAAAAAGATTATAAAACAAAGAAAGACTGGGGACATTCTATTTATAAAGATGCATTGAAGTTAGCTATGGCATCTAAGGTTAAAAAATTCGGGTTATTTCATCACAACCAGGACAGGACAGACAAGGATTTGGATAAGATTGTTCGAAATTGCGAGAATATAATTAAAAAAACAAAGAGCACTTTAAAATGTTTTGCTGTTTATGAGGGAATGCAAACCAAGTTGTAAAACTATTTCTCGAAAAATTCATTCTCTATTGCAGAACATATTGCGTGGTAAATAGGCAGGTGGTATTCCTGAACAAGAAATGTTTCTTCCTCCGGAACACGTATAACAATATCGCATATATCTTTAAGTGTCCCTCCGTCTTTTCCTGTTAAAGCGATGGTTTTTATACCCAGAACTTTTGCCAGTTTGCAAGCATTGATAACATTTTTTGCATTTCCGGAAGTGGACAATGCTATTAAAACATCTCCTTCTTTCCCAAGCCCAAAAAGTTGCTGTGTAAAAGTAAACTCCGGATTCATATCATTGTTAAAAGCTGTTGTAAAAGATAAATGAGAAGTGAGCGAAATAGCTGGCAGGGGAATTTGGAGATTGTCGCATAATTGTTTACACTCTTGCGGATAAAATCCTTTTATTTTTTCAGAAAAAACACTTGAGACCTTCCTTTTTTTACGAGACCCCTTCATTAATTCGCCTACTATATGTTCCGCATCTGCTGCGCTTCCACCGTTTCCGCAAGTTAATACTTTATTATTGTTTTTATAACATTCCTTTACTGTGTCTATGGCGGATTCGATATCTTTTTTACAGGCAATTAGGTCAGGATGCCGTTTGCACAATTTTTCAACTTCGACGCTCATAATAGCTCCTTCAAAGTGTTACTGATGAATTTTATCATATCTGTCTAAAATTCTATATATCTTCATCCGATAAATTATCGCATGTCATCCAAAACATTTTTTGCAAATTCCATTCTTTGACAGCTTGCCTGCGATTTAGTATAAATAAAGTCAAGGCGAGTTTTTAGGTATATAAAGATTGGTAATAAATATAATCGAAAAGAGGTGAAAATGTTTTGGAAATCTACTAAAAAAAGCTCTGAAATGGTTGGACTGCCGCCGGGAACTTTGGTACACATAGGCGAAGAAAGGGATGCAAAGGTAAGGATAACGATTTTTGATTATGACGAAAAAACTTTTGAAGAAAAGGAAGTAAAAACTATCGAGGAAGCTTTCCCATACAGGGACAAGCCTACAGTAACTTGGATAAATATAGACGGGATACATAATCTTGACCTTATGCGAAAAGTTGGGGAGCACTTTAATCTTCATTCTTTAATTTTGGAAGATATTGTTAATACCTTCCAACGCCCTAAAATAGAGGATTTCCAAGACCATATTTTTATAGTTTTGAAAATGCTTTATCAGGATGGGGAAAATAGCGAAATAAAAGAAGAACAAGTAAGCATTATTTTTGGCTCTAATTTTGTGATTTCTTTTCAAGAAGCTGAAGGGGATATTTTTAACTCAATCAGAGAAAGGATAAGAACAAGCAAAGGTAAAATAAGAAAAATGAAGTCCGACTATCTTGCCTATTCATTAATAGATGCTATAGCTGACGGCTATTTTCTTATTCTTGAAAAATTGGGTGAAAAAACCGAGTCTTTAGAAGATGAGGTTATGCTGGAGCCGACAACAAAAACCGCACAGAAAATTCATAACTTAAAAAGAGAGATGATATCCCTGCGTAAATCTATATGGCCGTTAAGAGAAATAATAAGTAATATGCAAAGAGGAGAATCAAAGCTTATATATAAATCCACAATGATATATTTAAGGGATGTTTACGACCATACCATTCAGGTAATTGATTCCGTAGAAACATTTAGGGATATGCTTTCCGGAATGCTTGATATTTATCTTTCGAGTATAAGCAATAGAATGAACGAAGTTATGAAAGTACTCACAATTATTGCGACTATATTTATTCCGCTGACATTTATTGCGGGAGTTTATGGAATGAATTTTCGGTTTATGCCGGAGCTTCAGTGGAAATTGGGCTACCCTTTTGTTTGGTTAATAATGGCTGGCGTTGCTGGTTTAATGATGCTCTACTTCAGGCGTAAAAAATGGTTATAATTTAAAAATTCAAAATCTTTTTATTTTACCTTATGTAATATTTTTGTCCCCATAGCTCAACTGGATAGAGCGACGGACTTCGGATCCGTAGGTTGGAGGTTCGACTCCTCCTGGGGACACCCGCTTAATTAAGTTACAAACACCAAGAAACAAGATACAAAAAACCGCCTAATGAAAACGATGCGTATAGTTTAAGAAATTTTGATTGTAAAACTAATTTGGTTATTGTATCTTGGTTACTTGAGATTATCTTATAACTTAAGCAATTCCTTTGCTTTATCTACGGCAGATGCGGCATCGGGGGCGAAACCATCAGCTCCTATTTCATCGGCATATTCTTGGGTTAAGGGCGCTCCTCCAATTATAATTTTAACCTTATCTCTTAAGCCCTCTTTTTTTAAAGTATCAACTATCTCTTTCATAGATGGCATTGTTGTAGTAAGAAGGGCGCTTAATCCGATAATTTGAATACCTTGTTTTACCGCCTCAACAAATTTCTGCGGGGGGACATCGATACCCAAATCATTGATTTCAAATCCAGCCCCCTGAAGCATCATTGCAACAAGATTTTTTCCGATATCGTGCAAGTCGCCTTTTACTGTGCCGATGGCAATTTTTGCTATCGGTTTTACTCCTGATTTCACAAGACTTGGTTTCAACACATCCATTCCGCTATGCATAGCTCTTGCCGCAATAAGCACCTCGGGAATATAAAAATCGTTATTCTTAAATTTTTGTCCTACGATATTCATCCCGGCAATCAATCCTTCATCCAGTATTTTTTTAGGCAGGATATTTTCATCTAATGCCTGCTGGACTAAGTTTTTCACTTCCTCAGCCTTGCCGCTAATCACATTCTCTGCTATTTTATTTAAATCGCTCATATAAACTTTCCTTTTTCCCCCTTGATTTCCCCCTAGAAATTGCATTCTGCAATTTCAGGGACTTTGGTCCCGGAAATTCCCCGAATTTCTCGGGGTTTGAAATCAGAATAGGGGGATGAATCTTTTTTCTTCTGCTGTGGTTTTCTTTAGTCCCGCACTCGGCGGGATAATCTAATCGCATTTATATGCGATTAGATTATATATAATACACTATTAGATTTTCTTTGGGAAGAATTCAGAGTTTTTATTTGCCAACTTGGCTCACTTTACCTAAAATGACGGTATAAAAATGATTGAAACAGGGAAAGTTATAAAGATAGAAGGAAATAGGGCAGTAGTGCTTTTAAGCGCCTCAGAACATTGCGATACCTGCCCGCCAAAATTTGGCAGGCGGGAATGCAGAATTTGTATGCTTGATGATGAAGGGCAAAGGACTTTAACTGTTGACAATGATATTGGAGCAAAAATTGGGGATGAAGTGGAAATATTTATTTCCGAGGGCATGATTTCCAAATTGAGCTTCTTGGTTTTTATTTTACCGATAATGACTTTTTTAATCGGATATTTAATCCTATGGGCTCTAAGCCGCAGTGAAATTGTCTCAGCTATAGCAGGGGGCATAACTTTTGTCTTAACTTTCTACGCGTTATTTATATACGAAAAAAAATTAAATCAGATAAAAAAAGATACATTACCGTTCATTTCAAAAATATTGTCTGAGTGTCTTAATGTTATCGTAGAGGGTAGGAATAACGAAAATATCAATAAGGGACAATAATGAAAATAATTGTTGCTAAAAATTCAGGCTTCTGTTTCGGCGTAAAAAGAGCCGTAAAAATAGCTTTGGATGCGGCTAAAAACGGGCAGGTTTATACACTGGGCGCTTTAATACATAATCCCCCGATGGTGCAAAAAATGGGAAAGAAAGGCATTGTAGTCATAGACGATTTTAAAAAAATAGACAATGAAATAGTCATTATTCCTTCACATGGCATTTCTCCTGAAGTGCTTAAGAAAATAAAACCGAGAGTAAAAAAAATTATTGATGCGACTTGTCCTTTCGTAAAAAAAGCCCGAGATGAAGCTATAAAACTTAGCAGGATGTATGAACAATTAATAATAGTCGGGGACAAGAAACATCCTGAAATTAGAGGTATATTACCGTTCTTGCAGGGTAATGTTATTGTGGTAAAAGACAAATCAGAATTACAAAACAAATCTATTGGTTCCTGCGGAATAATAGCTCAAACCACAATGAGTGAAAATATTTTCCAACAGGTTGTTTTAAAAGCATCAAAACGCTCCAATGAGATTAAAGTAATAAATACCATCTGTGATGCCACCAGAAAAAGACAAACATCTACGCTAAAACTTTTAAAGGATGTCGATATAATGATAATAATAGGCGGACATAATAGCGCCAATACACGACAGTTGCTTGAACTTTGTATTAAAAATAAAAAACGGGCATATCAGGTTGAAGACGAAGACGAACTTAAAAAAGAATGGTTTAAAAATTTTCAAAAAGTCGGAATAACTGCCGGCGCATCTACTCCGCCTTGGATGATTAAGAAAATCAGGGAGAAAATTCAGTCTTTCTGATAAAAGTTAAATTTGTAAATTTTATTTTAAATCCGGCTCATTTTTATGGCTAATTTTATCGCTTCCTGCATGCTTTTAGGATTTGCGATGCCTTTTCCCGCAATATCATAAGCCGTACCGTGGTCGGGCGAGGTTCGGATAAAGGGAAGTCCCAAAGTAACATTTACCCCTTCGTCAAAATAAAGCGTTTTTAAAGGTATAAGTCCTTGGTCGTGGAACATTGCAACAACAAAATCATAGTTTCCTTTTAGGGCTTTATAAAAAATAGTATCCGAAGCATATGGTCCCATCGCGTTTATTCCCGTTTTTTTGGATTTCTCGATTGCGGGTATAATTATTTTAATCTCTTCATCTCCTATAGTTCCACCTTCGCCGCTATGAGGATTAAGTCCACAGACGCCTATTATTGGTTTAGGGATATTAAAATATTTACCTGCATTGTGGGCAAGTTTTATAGCTGTGAAAATTTTTTCTTCAGTTAATTTTTTTGAAACATTTTTAATGGGGATATGTCTTGTCACTAATACGACTCTTAATTTCCCTCCGGTTCTACGACCCGTAGAGGTCGGAGACCCGCCTACGAGCATCATTGCGAAATTTTTCGTTTTTGTAAGTTCAGCCAACATTTCCGTATGTCCGGTATAAGGTATATGTGCTTTATGAAAACTTTCTTTGTTTATAGGGGCTGTAACAATTACGTCAATAAATCCGTAAGAAGCTAATTCTATGGCTTTAGCTATATATTCGTAAGAGGCTTTCCCGTAGCTCGCGTCACATATTCCAAACTTAATTTTTTTATTTTCCAAATTCTTCAGGTCAATTACGGGGATTGCATCAATGGGTAAGGATTTCCTGTTTTTAATTTTATTTATACTGGTTATCTTTAAGGGACTAGAAAGTTTTTTTATGAGGAGTTTCAGATAAGAAAAATCACCAATGATAACGGGACAATACTTCGAGTGTAGGGCTTTTTGTTTGAGAGATTTTATGATAATCTCTCCGCCTATTCCGGCAGGGTCGCCTATCGTTATTCCAATAATTGGTAGCATATATTTTTTACATGTTAATACTACTGATATTAAGTGTACTATTCTACACTTTATAATTTGATTTTTGAAATTGTATTTAAAGGAATGAAAAATTGAATCACCCCGCAACGTAAGACATCGAAAAAATTTCCAGAATTTTCTCCAAAATTTCTCTCTCCATTGTTATCTCGCTACGACAAGACACGGGGAATTCGCGATATTTTTTCGATACTCTACGGGGTAATTGGAACACGGTTCCGATTAAAAAGCCCCAAGATACCGTGTGGGACAGGAATCTTAAAGCTGCTTTACAAAGTGGGTATTCTCTTGAATAGTTTGTGTTTTCCCGACGTTACGTCGGGACGTACACGCTTTACCCAAAGTAGAATTCCCTTTTTAACCATTTGGCTCAAGATTCCATTTATTCCATCACGTATATCCCAGAGCCTTGGTTTATTATAACATGCAAAATTGGATTGTAAACCCCTGTCCTAAATTTTTTGTGGCGTATAAGGTAGATTAAACTGCGGAAATTTTATTGATTAGTTTATCTATTCTTTCTTCCCAAGACTTGTCTTTTTTGGAATGCTGTTTCTTTTCTTTTTCCAATTCGTCCGCAAGGTCAAGGCATACTAAAATCACCGCTTTCAGGGAAGACATAATGCCCGAATCGCTCATACAGCGTTTTATTCTGTTTTCAATATCTTCGGTTAACTTATGAATATAATCCGAATCGGCTTGTGTTCTCAATCTAATTTCATTACCGAGAACACTAACAACAACAATTTCCCCTTTATCGTTTGGAGTATTGGGGGCTTTTACGAGCTTTTCTTCGGCCATATTTTTTTCTCTCTACCATTCGAGGATCTCTTTTTAATAAGCCTTTTTTCTTAAGCGTAGCTCTAAATTTTTCGTCTGTTTCAACCAGGGCGCGGGCAATACCAAGCGCAGCTGCACCGGCTTGTCCCGAAATGCCTCCACCGAGCACCTTAATTTTTACATCATATAGCTTTAGATTTTCGGTAACTTCAAGTGGGGCAAGAACTCTTGCCTGAAGGTTCAATAGAGGAAAATATTCATCCAATCTTTTGCCGTTTATGACGATATTGCCTGTTCCCAAGGAAAGGAAAACTTTTGCAACCGCTTCTTTTCTTCTTCCTGTAGTATTAACTTTATTTTCCATAAAATAAAATTCTCCTATGTTTTATAAGCCCTAAACCAGAATAAATTCGGTTTAGGGCTCACAAAGAACCGAACCAGTTCTTTTCTTGGTAAGATTTATAGGTTCTATTTTTACACTTTTATGCGGATGTTCAGAACCTTTGTAAATTTTCAATTTCTTCATTCTTTTATCTCTTAATTTGTTTACGGGCAACATTCTTTTAACTGCTTTCTTTATCACTTCTGCGGGCTTTGTATTAAGCAATGTTTCGAATTTTTCAATTTTTAAACCGCCCGGATATGTTGAATGTCTTTCATATTGTTTGGTTTTCAATTTTTTGCCCGTAACTTTTATTTTTTCCGCATTTATAACCACTACAAAATCACTCATATCAACATTGGGAGTATATGAGGGCTTATTCTTGCCTTGCAAAACAAGGGCTATTCTTGATGCTAATCTTCCCAGTATTTCATCTTTGGCATCTACTAAATACCATTTTCTTTCAACTGCTTCTTTTTTGAGTATAAATGTTTTCATTTTTTATTAACTCCTTCGCCCTTATCTTTTTTGCCGGAAGAGGCGGGTTTCTTAGAATAAATAATTTCGTCTATGATACCATATTTTTTAGCTTCTTCGGGATTCATAAAATAATCTCTTTCCGTATCTTTTTGAACTCTCTCTAATGATTGACCTGTATGTTGAGAAATAAGTTCGTTCATTTTTTCCTTTAGAGTTAATATTTCCTTTGCGTGGATTCCGATATCTGTGGCTTGTCCCTGAACAGCGCCGGAAGGCTGATGAATGAGTATTCTGCTATGCGGCAAAGACAGTCGCTTGCCTTTAATCCCCGCAAGAAGCAATAAAGCGGCGGCAGAAGAAGCCTGCCCTACGCATATCGTAGACACATCGCATTTTATAAACTGCATAGTATCGTATATCGCCAAACCTGCAGTTGCATATCCGCCGGGTGAATTTATATATAAAAATATATCTTTTTTTGGGTCTTCGGATTCCAAATATAACAGTTGCGCAATCACCACATTGGCAATATGGTCGTCTATGGGAACGCCCAACATAATTATCCTGTCTTTTAACAGGCGCGAATAGATATCATACGCTCTTTCCATCCTGCCTGTTTGTTCTATAACTATAGGAATTAAAGCCATTTTAGTTTTTTAAGGAATTATGATACTTCCTTTTTTGTCCGAAGAAAGTTTATTCTCTTCTTCAGGGGTAATAATCGCTTTTTTTGCTTTATCTTTTATTTTTGCGTTGTCAATAAGAAATTTTAAAACTTTTTCTTTTTTCAAGTCTTCCCGGATATCTTCCTGCGAAATTTCTTTTCTTGTAATCTGGCTTTTTCTTCTACTTATTTCCTCGTCAGTTGCTTTTATCTTTTCTTTTTTAGCAATTTCGTCCACTATCAGTTCTTTCTTAATATTTTCTTCCGCCAATTTTTTGCTTTCCTCTTCGCTCATATCCTTATTCATTGACTTGTAATAATCGGAAAACCTTTTAATTAAAGAAGCAGGTGCTTCAATATCGGAATTTTTAAGGATTTTATCAATGACAGTTCTTCTTAGATTTTCTTCTTCGTAAAAACGAGCCATTTCCTCCAATTCTGCCTTTATCTTTTCTTTTGCCTTAGCCAAACTTTCGAAATCGCCCAATTTTTTCGCGAAATCATCATCAAGAGCTAAAAGCCGTCTTTCCTGAACATCCTTGACAACAAATTTATACAATACTTCCTTGGATTTTTCCGATTTGGCTTTTTCGCGGATTTCTCTAACATCACCTTTCTTGACTCCGGTTAATTCCTTTTCCCATCCTTTGGGAACGGGAGTTTTGCCTAATACTAATTTTTGGTTTTTTAATTCTTTTGCGACCTTCCCATCTATTTCTATATGATAATCAGCCGTTAAAAGGTCCCCCTTTATAGACGGGCGGTTATTAACAGGGATAAGCTCTGCAAGTTCTTCGCGTCTTCTCTCAAGTACGGCTTCAATATCGTCCTTAGAAACTTCTGATTTTTCTCTTTCAATCTCTATCCCCTTATATTCTCCTATATTGAATTTGGCAAATGTCTCGACTATAGCTTCAAACTTCAAAGGTTTGCCTTCTTCCACTTCTACTTCCTTAATTTCCGGTGAAGGAGCCACCTTCAAATCTTTCTCACCAATCGCTTTCTGATAATATTCGTCCACAAGTTCTTCAGCAACCTGTTTTTTAATATCCTTGCCATAATAAAGCTTTAATATTTTTAAAGAAGCTTTTCCCTTCCTAAACCCAGGGATAGCGGCGCTGGTTAAAACCGTCGCATATGTTTTCGCCAGCTTCTTATCTACTTCTTCCTTGGGGATTTCAATAGATAACGATTTTTTATTATCTTTTAAATCTTTAACTTCTATTTGCATTTTGTTATTCTCGTTTCACTCAAATATATGATTACTCAGATTTCAAAAGAAGATTACACAGATTAAAAAATATCTGTATTCTGTTGTCTGTCTACTATGTACTTCTATTGTGTCTCCGTTCTGTTCCTGCGTGTTTCAGCGTAGATTGCTATCTTTCGCAAGACCCCGTCGTAAGCCATCCCGAAAACCTTCGGGATACTCTCGGGGTGATTATCACGCAGATATCCCTTTGTGATAATCAGAGCGGGCGACGAGATTCGGACTCGTGACCCTCACGTTGGCAACGTGATGCTCTACCACTGAGCTACACCCGCAAAAACCAACCAATAATCTATAGTGTATGGTCTATTGTATGCGATTTGGAAACGACAACTATAAACCATAAACCCTAAACTGTCAACCCCGTAAAAGATTTAACAAACGACCTATTAAGTACTATATAGAGTAATAATTGCTTGTGTGGTTAACAAATATCCCGCATCTTTTTAAATCTTCAACGGGGTCAAATCCCTGATTGTGGTGCGGACGGAGAGACTTGAACTCTCAACCCACGAAGGGATATGGTCCTAAGCCATACGCGTATACCAATTCCGCCACGTCCGCATGTTTCAAAGATTTATTATATAACAGACAGGGGAAAAAGGGAAAAGTTTTAGATTCTGGATACTAGATTCTAGATGCTCGTTGAAAAATTCTTTGTCGGATTAACTACTTCAAATGATTCGCAAAATTTTTTGATAATTTCTTCTACTGTTCCAAAATCAGTGATTACTTGAGCATGTAATATTACAAATTTGTTACCTGTTTCTGATAATGAATGCACAAAAGAAGGAGATGGTTCTCCGATACCATCCATCTCTCTTTGTAAGGTATCCATTTCATCAGTGTCTTGGTTTTTCATTGCCTCTACTATTTTTTCGCCAATAACTTCTTCTTGTTCTTTTTGTTTTTGTGTCAGCTTTTTAGGATGCACATAGAGTGGGATTCGATGAGATAATGCATTACGATAATTTCTTAAATATTCATCGTGCCATTTTTTCATTATGTCTGAATTTAAATATTTCTTAAAATCATCATCTAAACACTCTTGTGTTTCCTTTTTATATAAACCAACAGTTCGTTTATCAATCGTTACTGATTTGTTCTTTTCATACACAACTACCCAAGCTATGTTATCTAAAAGTCCAAAAATATTTATAAAAAAAGCATGCAGGTTTATATCGACATCCTTTAACTCGTCTCTACTTAATAATTTTTCTCTCCTCAGAGGAAATATAGAATAAATATTCTCAACGCAACGTTCAATAACATCTAATCGACGTACAACGCCATGAATTAAATATTCTTTAGACTTTTCATTTTTAAAGACATTTTGTATATTGAAAATCTTAAAAACAAGCTTTGTGTAACGACTTTTTAGCAATATTAAATTCTGTTCAATTTTTTCTACATCCTCGTCCCTTAATATTCGTGTCATATATTACCCCAGCATGCCTTTCTTGAAACCGATAAATGAATCAAAAAAGAGCATGGTCTACACAAATATGTTAATACAAGATGCGACCATTATTTTTCTTTGTTTCTACTAGCATCGAGAATCTAGTATCTAGCATCAATTTTTTGTTTTAGTCTTTAACTTACCACTTACAACTTATAACTTGTTTTTGATGTACTCATCCATTGCCTTTGCGGCTTTTCTTCCTGCGCCCATTGCTTCTATGACCGTTGCGGCGCCGGTTACAATATCGCCGCCTGCAAATACTCCTTCAATAGATGTTGCTCCCGCTTCATTTGCTTCTATTGTCCCTTTCTTGCCGGTTTTTAGATTTGGAGTGGATGATGGGATAAGAGGGTTTGGATTTTGTCCTATTGCGATAACAATAGTATCCAAAGGAATAGAAAAATTGGAATCTTTTATCGGGACAGGTCTTCTTCTGCCGGATTCATCGGGCTCGCCGAGTTGCATCTGCAGGCACTCAATTTCTTTCACCCATCCCTTGTCATCTGTTTTTATTCTGACCGGTTGCGTTAGAATTTTAAATTGTATTCCCTCTTCTTTGGCGTTCTCCCTTTCTTCTTCTCTTGCAGGCATTTCTTGTTCAGAACGCCTGTAAACCAGATAAACTTCTTCAGCGCCTAATCTTAAAGCGACACGTGCTGAATCCATTGCAACATTACCGCCGCCTATCACGCCGACTTTTTTCCCGATTTTTATAGGAGTATGATATTGTTTATCATAGGCTTTCATCAGGTTGGCGCGGGTGAGAAATTCGTTTGCGGAATAAACGCCGTTGGCATTTTCACCTTCTATATTCAAAAACTGCGGTAATCCGGCGCCGCTTGCGATGAATATCGCTTTATATCCTGCTTCAAAAAGTTCGTCTATGGAAAATGTTTTTCCTATTAAGACATCGCATCTTATTTGGACTCCCAAATCTTTTACATATTGGATTTCGCTGTCGAGAATATCACGGGGCATACGGAATTCAGGTATGCCGTATCTTAATACACCGCCTGCTTTATGCAAGCTTTCGAATATCGTTACATCATAACCCATCTTTGCAAGTTCGCCCGCGCAAGTAAGTCCTGCAGGACCTGAACCGACCACCGCCAACTTAACTTGCTCTTGGTTCTTGGCTCTTGGCTCTTGGCTTTTGGCTTTTGGTCTTTGGTCTAATTTAATTTCCCAATCTGATGCAAACCTCTCAAGTGTTCCGATATCTATGGGTTTGCCTTTTTTGCCCAAGATACAGAACATTTCGCATTGTGTTTCCTGCGGACACACTCTCCCGCAGATTCCCGGCAGGCTGTTAGTTTCTTTTAATGTTTTGATCGCATTACTAAATTTTTCTTCGGCAATTTCTTTTATGAATTTAGGAATATTTATCTGGACTGGGCAGCCATTTATACAAAGAGGTTTTTTACATTGCAGACATCTGGTTGCTTCGGCTATTGCTTCTTCTTTGCTAAAACCCAAAGCAACTTCTTCAAAATCTTTTATTCTTTCTTCTACAGGTCTTTTTCTCATTTTTCTTGGAGTTTGCACGAATGTTGTTCTTCTTCGGCAAATCTATTATTTCTATGCAGTAGTTCATCAAAATTGACTTTGTGCGCATCGAATTCCGGGCCGTCAACACAGGCGAATTTTGTTTCATTGCCCACGCTTACACGACAACCGCCGCACATTCCCGTTCCGTCTATCATTATGGGATTTAAACTGACGATTGTGGGAATTGAATACTGTTTTGTTATTTCGCTTATTATCTTCATCATTATAAGCGGACCGATTGCAAATACTCTGTCTATCTTTTGTGCCGAGAGAATTTCGTTCAAGGCATCGGTTACAAAACCTTTCTTTCCGTAACTTCCGTCGTCAGTGGTAATGTGGACGGAAGAGCTGATTTTTTTCATCTCTTCTTCAAGGATTACAAGCTCTTTTGTTTTTGCGCCTATAATCGTGATAACTTCGTTTCCTTTTTCTTTTAGTGCTTTTGCAATGGGATACATTACTGCGGTTCCCACTCCGCCTCCTATGCATACCACTTTACCGAATTTTTCTATATGGGAGGCATGACCGAGCGGACCCATCAGATTGGGGATGATTTCTCCCACTTTCATTTTGCCAAGTTCTTGTGTTGTTCTGCCTATTTCCTGAACGATGATTCTTATCGTTCCCTTCGCTCTATCACAGTCATTTATTGTAAGAGGGATTCTTTCCCCGTATTCGGATACCATCAATATTATGAAGTTACCGGGCAGGCATTTCTTTGCTATATTAGGCGCGTATATATCAAAAAGTTTGACACTGGGAGCCAATTCTTTTTTATTTACTATTTCGTTTAGCTTCATAATTTTTAGTTGATAGAGGTTAATATTGTCCCGACATTACATTGGGATAGAAATTACATTTTATAAAATAACCACATAGCTCCCGCAATTCCAAATACTGAAAGCAGATTGAGTTTCATGCCTACTCCGAATGTAAAACTTAAGACTGCCAAATCCAAAGTTGCGGGGCTTAGGGAAAGAGATATTCCTGTTACCAATATTCTGTTTAATATTCCTCCTGTAACTATTAAACCCAGAATTTCCCCGAGAACGCCTCCTAAAATGGCTCCGAGAATAATTATTACAAGGAAAAACAGAACACCTTTATTCGCGCCTTGTCCGTTCATATATTTATCCTCCTTTGGAAATTGGATTATACCACTGTTGTAATTTCTTTATCAGTTGAAAAATGATTTGTAATTACTAAGTCTGTTTACTGTTAGGCATTGTTGCCGATGTGTTTTGAATTTTGTATTTGATTCCGTTTTTACCGTCCTTTTTTACTGAATACATTAAATTATCCGCTTCCTTTATCAGTTCTTCTAATTTGCATGCTCTAAAACAGGTGATAACACCGATACTAAAAGATATCGGCCATTTATTAGATTGTACAGCTTCCGAAAGATATTTATGGATTTTATTAATAGCTGTCTTGGCTTGTTCTTCGTTGGTTTCCGGCATGAAAACAGCAAATTCGTCACCGCCGAGCCTTCCGATTATATCAATTGAACGGGTATTATTCTTTAGGTTGTTAGCCAATGAATGTAAGAGCTCGTCACCACTGTTATGCCCTAGGATATCATTCACCTTTTTAAAATTATCTATGTCTATATAAGCAATTGTAAATGGACTTGGAAATCTACTAACTCTATTTATTTCTGTTTTTGCTAATTCATAAAAAGCTCTACTATTATTTACTTCGGTTAGAAAATCTATTCTTGCTGACAAATGTTCTTTCTCTAATAAATCTTTAATATTTGCTACAAAAAAAGTTATTATAAAAAAGAACCCTAATCGCATAATAGCGTTCCACAAAGGTATAATAAAATTAGAATAACGATTCCCTGAAGTTACATCTGCAATTAACCATGTTAATGTACTTAATATTGATATTATTACTGCGCGGGATGTTCTGTGAAACCATGAAACACCGATAATAGGCAATAAATAAAAAATTGAAAACGACATCTCATACCCCGTCAAGTGGTCAAGAAGTCCAAGAAATCCAACAAATAAAACTCCTATCAGGGTAATGTGCTGTTTAAGTATTTTATTCATAAATATTAATGGGATAGATAAGCCAAAGGATTAATTGCTAAATGGGTTTTACTCTGATTCCTTCCGGAGCGTCTTCAATAATATAACCTTTCTTTCTGATTTCCTCTCTTACTTCGTCTGCTTTCTCCCAATCTTTTTTCTTTCTGTATTCTTCGCGTTTCTTTATTAGTGCATCTATTTCTTTGGGGATTTTACTTGAGGTTTCTATTCTTCCTAAATCCAATCCTAGAATTTTATCGAATTCAAGTAGAATTTCGTATTTTTTTTGATTGTTTATATGTTCTTCTTCTCGTATAAGTTTCCATACAACTTCTAATGCTCGCGGCATATTTAAATCATCATTTATTGCATCAAGGAATTTACTCCTGTAATCTTCTATTTTCTCTTGTGCTGTTTTCAAGCCATCGGTTTCTTTAAGAATTCTTATATTTTCTCTCAAGGTTGATAAAGCATTTCGCGCGCTGTCTAATCCTTCCCAGTCAAAATTTAATTTTTTCCGGTAATGCGTATTTAGGCACATATATCTAAAAGCCAAAGGGTCATAATTTTTGTCGGTTAAACTTTTAAGTGTTACAAAATTCCCCACAGATTTAGCCATTTTTCCCTGTTTCATAATTAAGAACTCGCCGTGAAGCCAGTAATTTACCCATTTCTTTCCGGTTGCCGCTTCTGCTTGCGCAATTTCGTTTGTATGATGAATGGAAATATGGTCTACGCCTCCGCAATGAATATCAAAGTTTTCACCAAGATATTTTATAGACATCGCGGAACATTCTATGTGCCAGCCGGGCCATCCTTCTCCCCAGGGCGAATTCCATTTCAAGATGTGTCCTTTGAATTTTGAACCCTTTGTTAAAAACCAAAGGACAAAATCCCGTGGATGTTTCTTATCTTCGTCTATTTCTATTCTTGCTCCTGACTGTAGATTATCTAAATCAAGTTTTGCAAAATTGCCGTAATTGGCGAATTTGCTTGTATCAAAATAAACATTCCCGTTTTTGCCAACATAGGAATAACCGTTTTTTTCTATTCTTTCGACTAATTTAATCATATCAGCAATGTGTTCCGTGGCTTTACACCAGATATCCGGCTGTAAAATGTTTAGTTTGGAAATATCTTCTTTAAATGCGTCAGCATAAAAATCGGCAATTTCTTCCGGAGTTTTTTTCTCGCGTGCTACTGCAACATCCATTTTGTCTTCGCCTTCGTCTTCATCGGAAGTAAGATGCCCGACATCGGTAATATTCATTACGTGTTTTACTTTATAGCCATTAGATAATAGGGTTCTCTTAAAGATGTCTTCGAAAACATAAGTTCTTAGATTGCCGATATGAGCATAGTTGTAAACTGTGGGCCCGCAGGTATAAAGACTTACGAAATCTTTTTCTATAGGTTTGAAAGTTTCTTTTTTTCTTGAAAGCGTATTATAAATTTTCATAAGAGCTAACCAAAAGACATTTGTCGTTCCAACTGCAATCTTTGCAAATGTCTTGTATGTCCGGTTTTTTAAACATTTTTTTTATAAGAGATAAAGCATCTTCAAATTTTACTTTTATGCCCTTTTTAAGTCCCAACTTTCTCAGAACTTTTGTATCCATTTCATTAAGTTTTACAGCCGAATCGGAATTCTTTATGCATACTTCTTTTTTGTTGTAGGGGCAGTTTCGGCATATAACGTCGCATTCGGAAGTTATTTCTATCTCCCTGTTATGATATTTTAAATCTTTGATGACCTGAGTCATATTAGACACAAAATCTGCGCTATATCCGTGTCCCTGAAAACCCTGTATACATAAAAGATGATGTGCTCTAATCTGGATAGTATCAATAATACTCATCATCTTTGGGCATCTATTTCATTGTTAAAAGCTTTTTTAGGAGTAATACTTTGAGCTAATGTTGCGGCTGCAAAAACTTTTATTATGCCGCCTGCTATAAATGGAGTTGCTCCCATCAAAAGTAACTGCCAAAGAGTTGGAAAGGTACCTTTTGTTAATCTGAACCAGATGCCTAATTGTAGTAATCCGGGGATGTAAATAAGCGCAAAATTAGCAAATGACATAATAAGTAACAAAGACCAGAAGTTCCTTGCTTTTACATATTTATCTGTAAAATGTCCCACAAATAACGCCGCAAATATAAATCCTATTAGGTATCCGCCGCTTGGGCCTATCAGTGCGCCATAACCACCACTTGCGCCTGCAAACCAGGGTATTCCGGCAACGCCCAGCACCACATATATTGCCTGGCTTATTCCTCCCCAGTTTTTGCCGAGAAGTACTCCTGCCATTAGTACTGCAAATGTTTGTCCCGTAATCGGAATAGGTGTCCAGGGTAAATAAACTCTTGTTTGAGCTAAAATACCCGTTAATCCCGCCATGCAAAGCGCCAAAACGATTTTTTGGGCAATTGCCAGTTCGGCTCGCCATTTAAATACCGAATATCTTGCTTTTAAATATGAACCCATTACGCCTGTGTTTTCCATATATTTTCTCCTCCTAATGTATTTTTCTTATTCTGTGAATAGGCCAATAAATATATGTGGCTTTCCCTATTAAATTTTCTTTTGGAACAAAACCCCAATAACGGCTGTCTTTTGAATTACTTGTATTATCACCGAGAGCGAAATAACTATCAAGAGGAATTTTTATTTCTTCCGTCCCGAAATTTTTTGCGGACACATAATGTCTTTGCGTTATACTCAACGGTTCTTCCAGTGCTTTACCGTTAATATAAATTTTACCGTTAGCTATTTTGATGGTTTCTCCGGGCAGTCCGATTAACCTTTTTATAAAAGGCTTTCGGGGCAATTTTTTAAAGCTACTTTTATCTGCTCCGCATGCAGGGCAGGTCCAATCGTCCGGTAATTGTGCGAAAGGGACAAGTCCATATTTAACTTTATCGTAATCTTCGCGATATTCGTAAATAGAGCAGTATTCATATCTATTAAACAATCCCAAGAATTTATGTTTGTAACTACATTGCACGCACCCGTGTTCTATGACAGGATATAAAAAAACTATTACATCTCCGCGTTGGGGTTCTCTGATTTTGTAAATTAGTTTATTGACTAAAGGATGGTCGCCTATCTTTAATGTCGGCAGCATTGAGCCGGAAGGGATATTATATGGCTGTATGAAAAAAGTCCGGATGAACATGGCAACGATAAATGCTATTAATATGGATTGAACCCATTCTTTAATTATATGTTTCGTCATTTTAGTTTTTTCTTTTTTCGTAATCAGTAATTAGTAATTGGTAAATGGTAATTTTAAAAAATTACAGATTACTATTTACGAGTTACCCGTTACGGGACTTTTATCATTTCCTTAAATTCTTCTTCATAAAAAATCTCTATTCCCAACTTCTTAGCATCATCAAATTTCAAACCGGGATTAGCTCCGACTACTACATAATCAGTGCTGCTACTTATGCTCGATGTAACTCTGGCGCCTAAATTCTCTGCCAGTTTTTTTGCTTCGTCTCGCGTAAAACCTTCCAGCTCTCCGGTAAAAACTATTGTTTTCCCTTTAAGAGGTAGTTCTTTTTCTTCCTTTTCCTCTATTTCTTGAATATTAACCCCAAAGTCAAAAAACTTAGATATTACATATCTGTTTTTTTCATTTCCGAAAAACAATACTATACTATCTGTGACTTTGGGCCCGACTTCAAAGATGGATTTTAACACATCAGCGTTTGTATTTATAAGATTATCCAGATTTTTGAATTCTTTTGCTAGAACTTGCGCAAGATGTTCTCCGACATTTGATATACCGAGCGCGTAAATAAACCGATTTAAACTGATGTTTTTTGCTTCTTCTATGGCATTTACCATATTTTGAGCTGATTTTTCGGCAAATCTTTCAAGTGGCAGGAAATCATTTTTTGTCAGTTTAAATATATCTGAGATATCTTTAATAATATCTTTTTCTACGAGAACATCAACTATTTTTTCGCCGAGCCCATCTATATCAAAGGCTCCTTTTGATGCAAGATGCTGAATAGCTCTTTTGAGTTGTGTGGGGCAGGATATTCCTCCGCTACAGAAATGGTATGCGCCTTCTTTGCCTTTCTCATCTATTTCTTTGATTACTTTAGAATTACATACGGGACAATTTTCGGGCATTTTAAACGGTTGGTTTCTCTTTTCATCTTTTTGCGACCTGCCCGCAACCGATAGGCAGGCGGGTATTCTTTCCACAACTGCGGGGATTACGTCTCCTGCGCGTTCAATCCTAACCGTATCTCCTACGCGTATATCTTTCCTCTTTACTTCCCCTTCATTATGCAGAGTTGCCCTGCTCACTGTTACTCCGCTTAAATCCACAGGTCTTAGTAATGCTACCGGTGTGAGTTTTCCTGTTCTTCCAACCTGAACAACAATATCCTGGATATCTGTAATTTCTTTTCTTGGTTCAAATTTATATGCAATAGCCCATTTGGGAGAACGTGTTCTTGTCCCCAGTTTTTCGTGTGATACGAGATTATCTACTTTAATAACAACACCGTCTGTTTCAAACGGAAGTTCTTCCCTTTTCTTTTCTAATTCATGATGAAACTGAATTGCTTCCTTGATATCTTTGCAATGTTTAAAATATGGCGCTACTTTAAATCCTAATTTCTCAAGCAGTTTTATTTCTTCTAGGTGTGTGTTTATTTCCAAAGTTTCTGTCTGTGTAATTTCATATGCAAAGAATGTTAGTTTTCTTTCAGCGGTAATGGTTGAATCGAGCTGTCTTACTGCGCCGGATGCAGCATTTCTTGGATTAGCAAACACCTGTTTATCCATTTCAGTCAGTCTTTTATTAAGTGCCTGAAAATCTTTCAAAGTCATCATTGCTTCTCCGCGGATAGCAATAGTGGCAGAAACATCGTCCAGTTTTAAGGGTAGTGTTCTTATGGTTTTTACATTAGGCGTTACATCTTCGCCGTTGATACCGTCACCGCGAGTTGTCCCTCTGGTTAGTATCCCGCCTTCGTATATAAGTTCTATTGAAACCCCGTCGAATTTCGGCTCCGCAACATATTGAACATTATTTTCTCCCAATCCTTCGCGTATTCTTTTATCAAACCTAGATACTTCCTCTTCTTTTGTTGTTCCGTCTAGACTTAGCATTGGCTTAATGTGTCTGACGGTCTTAAACTTTTCTTGAGGTGGTGCTCCTACTCTTTGTGTCGGCGAATCAGGAGTTTTAAATTGTGGGAACCTTTCCTCTAAAGCTATAAGTTCTCGTAAAAGCTTATCGTATCCTTCATCAGAAATAGTAGGAGAATTATTTACATAATATAACTGGTTATGTTCCCCTATATTTTTTTTGAGTTGTTCTATTCTTATTTTTGCTTCAGCGATTTCCATAGTGTGCATTCCTTTAAAAGTTCAATATTATAGGAAATAATAGGAGTTTTGTATAATATACCCGAATCTTATGATGCATTCTCAGAAAGAAAAAATAAAGACTATCCAAAGGTTATATTCTGATATATCTAAAGATATAACGTCCCGATTGTCTGAATTTAACCGACTTTTTAAGGAAGGGACCGACGAAGATATTTTTGCTGAACTGGTGTTCTGCATATTGACTCCGCAATCCAAAGCCCAATCCTGCTGGGAATGCGTGGAGATTCTTAAAAAAGACAAGTTGCTACTTAAAGGAACTCCCAAAGAAATAGCGAAGAAAATAAATAAAGCGCGGTTCAAAAATAATAAAGCAAAGTATATAGTAGAGGCAAGGAGAAAGTTTATAAAGAATGGAAAACTTAATATCAAATCGCAAATATCTCAATTTGAAAGTACGCAGGAGGCAAGAGAATGGCTGGTTAATGGAACTTGCCCCGTTAGAGATAGGTCGCCATCTGGCGACCGTACGGAAATGTCGGAGGCAATTCTTATCTCTAACGGGGTAAAAGGCATTGGGTATAAAGAGGCAAGCCATTTCTTGAGAAACATTGGCTTAGGTGAAAATATTGCTATTCTCGACAGGCATATACTTAGAAATCTAAAAGAGCTTGGAGTTATAAAAGAAATCCTGTCTTCCATATCGAAGAAGAAATATTTGGAAATTGAAGGAAAAATGAAAGAATTTTCAGTAAGTGCTAATATACCTATGGATCACCTCGATTTGGTATTTTGGTACAAGGAAACAGGAGAAGTCTTTAAGTAAAAACAGAAGACAGGGGACAGAAGAAACAAATATTATCTGATTTCTGACATCTGACTTCTGTCATCTGATTAAAAAAAAGGAGGTGTATTATGCCGGATTTCGGGACACCGTTTTCAGGATTAAAGAAAGAGCAGAAACTTACAAAAGAGGAATTAATTCGAGCAATACGCTTTTTGGTTTCTGCGGAGTATGAGGCAATCCAACTTTATATGCAGCTTGCAGAATCGACAGATGATGAGTTGGCTAAGGATGTATTGGTGGATATAGCAGATGAAGAACGCGTCCATGCGGGGGAATTCTTGAGGTTGTTGAAACAACTTGCTCCAGATGAAGAAGAATTCTATACCAAAGGCGCAAAAGAAGTGGAAGAAATGATTGAAAAGATGAAGAAATAAGTTTTATGAACTTATTTCTCGGTTATCGGTGTTCGGTTTTCCCCGAGAAATTTGCACCCTGAAATTTCAGAGAAATTTCGGGTACTAAAGTCCTTGAAATGCTTTGCATTTCCAAGGGAAAGATTTCCGGGACTTTGGTTCTTGAAATTCTATGGAATTTCTCAGGGCGCTATAACTGCTAACCGTATTTAGTATTTACGATAACCGAATTTTAATTGATATGCTACCCGAAGAAATAAAAAGTAAGATATTAACCGCTCAGCGTAACGAAATTACGGAATATTTTATATACCGGAAACTTTCCGAATCAATAAAAGAACCACAAAACAAAGAAATTTTAAAACACATCGCAGAAGACGAGTTAAAGCATTATAATATTTGGAAAGGTTATACAAAAGAGGAATTGAAACCGAGTAAACTAAGTATATGGAAGTATTCTCTAATTTCAAGGATATTCGGTATAACGTTTGGGACAAAGTTGATGGAAAAAGGGGAAGAAAGAGCTCAAATATCCTATGAAGAACTTTCTAAGTTTGTGCCGGATGCAAAAGACATCGAAAAAGATGAAAACGAGCACGAGAAAAAACTCATAGGTCTTATAAATGAAGAACGGCTTAAGTATGTTGGTTCAATGGTTTTGGGATTAAACGATGCGCTTGTTGAACTTACAGGCGCTTTGGCGGGATTTACGCTTGCACTTCAGAATGCGCGCCAGATTGCAGCGATAGGTTTGATTACAGGAATTGCAGCCTCGCTTTCAATGGCGGCGTCGGAGTATATTTCGACCAAAACGGAAGCGGGCAATAAAAACCCTGTTAAAGCGTCAGTTTATACTGGCATAGCTTATGTATGCACCGTGTTTTTGCTCATATTGCCGTATTTAATTTTCTCTAACTATTACCTTTCTCTCGCTATTACGCTTTTTAATGCGATTTTGGTGATAGCCGTGTTTACTTTTTATGTATCTGTTGCCCAGGATATCCCGTTTAAGGCGAGGTTTACCGAAATGGCAACTATCAGTTTGGGAGTAGCAGTGTTATCATTCGGCATAGGTTTCCTTATAAGAATCTTTTTTGGTGTAGATGTATGATGAAATAAGATATGGATACTATTATATTTGAAACTGAAGTAGTCGATATAATACAAAGGACTCACGACGTAAAGAGTTTTCGCTTTAAAACAGAAGAAAGTGTGAATTTTAAACCTGGACAGTTTTTCTTTGTTACTATAAAAATTGATGGTGAAGAAAAGACTAAACATTTTTCCTTTTCCAATTCTCCTACGGAAAAGGGTTATATTGAATTTACAAAGAGAATAACTGATAGCGATTATTCAAAAGCTTTGGGCAAGTTAAAAATTGGCGACTGGGCAAAGTTAAAGATGCCACTCGGTCAATTCACTTTTGAAGGAGAATATCCCAAAATAGCTTTTGTCTCGGGCGGCATAGGTATAACTCCGATAAGGAGCATATGTAAATTTGTAACGGATAAAAAAATACCGACGGATATAATTTTGCTTTATGGAAATAGAACAGAAGAAGATATTGCGTTTAGAGATGATCTTGCCGAAATGCAAAAACTCAATGAAAATTTGCGCGTAATTTATACATTAGATAATCCTTCTAAAAAATGGGAAGGAAGAATAGGTCATATAAATGACGAAATGATAAGGGAAGAAATCGAAGATTTTAAGGAAAGAATTTTTTATATTTGTGGACCGCCCAAAATGGTGGAAATGTTGGAGGGAATCCTTAAAGATAAATTGTCTGTTACTTCAGACAGAATAAAAATAGAAAATTTTTCGGGGTATTAAAACAAGAGAAGGAGATATTTACCATGGCAGTAGAAAAAGTTGGGGAAAAATATCAGTGCAGTGTTTGCGGTAATGTTGTGGTTGTTGTAGAAGTAGGTGGCGGCGAGCTTGTTTGTTGCGGCGAGTCGATGAAAAAAATAGAGAGCTGATAAAAAACTGCATATTTGGTTTCTAACACTTCTTTAAATCCTCTTTACAAACTTTTATTTTTATCTCTTGACAAAATGATACTAAGTTGGTATCATTCATATTATGAATGGAAAACTTATAACCCGGGATACGGATTATGCTGTAAGAGCACTGGTTTATATTTTTAATAGTAAAGAAAGAATTGTTTCTGCTTCAGAATTGGTTGATGAATTAAAAATCCCAAGACCGTTTTTGAGAAAGATACTCCAGAAGTTAAGTAAAGCGGGCATATTGAAAGCATACAAGGGAAAGGGTGGGGGTTTTCAGTTGACTGTTGCGGCCAAGAAAGTATCATTGATTGGCTTAATAGAATTATTTCAAGGACCTGTTAAATTAACCGAATGTCTTTTTAAAAAGAAACCTTGTCCTAACATGAAGGTTTGTCCTCTTAGAAAAAAACTGCAGGGGATAGAGAAAATAGTCGTGAAAGAACTGGAATCTATCAAATTGAATTTATTGTTTGACAGCAAATTATAAAATCTAAAAGGAGGATTTCACATGGAAGATTCAAAGATGTTTTGTTATCAATGTTCTCAAACTGCAAAAGGTACAGGCTGTACAGTTTCGGGCGTTTGCGGGAAAGCGCCCACAGTAGCCCGTCTGCAGAATAATCTTATTTTTTCCTCAATGGGTCTTGCTGCATATAGATATCATGCTCAAGAATTGGGGTTTGCAGATGCGGAAGTGGATAAATTCTTAAGCGATGCTCTTTACTCTACGGTTACAAATGTTAATTTTGACCCTGCAAGATTCGTTGAATTTGCTGTTAAATCGGGCAAGATGAATATAAAGATGATGAAGCTTTTAAAAAAAGCGCACATAGAAACATATGGGGAACCGGAACCGACCGAAGTAAAAACCGGGACAAAAGAGGGTCCTGCGATTATCGCAACCGGTCACAGCTTAAAAGTACTTGAAGAACTTCTCAAGCAGACACAGGGAAAAGGAGTAAATGTTTATACTCATTCAGAATTGTTGCCTGCTCATGCGTATCCTGGTTTGAAAAAGTATAAGCATCTTGTAGGTAATTTGGGAAAAGCTTGGTATGACCAGAGAGCTCTTTTTTCAGAGCATCAAGCTGCAATTCTTGGAACCTCTAATTGTGTTCTTATTCCTAAAGAGGACTATAAAGATAGAATGTTTACTACAGGTCTTGTTGGTATTCCTGACGTAAAACACATAGAAGATAATAATTATAGTCCGGTTATCGAGAAAGCAAAATCTCTTTCCGGATTAAAAGATGTAGTCTCTCAGACGGTTTTAACGACAGGTTTCTCTACCAGCGTTTTTGTGTCTCTTAAAGATAAAATCAAAAAGCTGGTAGAAGACGGAAAAATTCGTCGTTTCTTCTTGGTTGGGGGTTGTGATTCTCCGAATAGAAAGAATGAGTATTACAGGGAATTCGTCAAACTTCTTCCAAAGGATACGATAATTTTAACTCTTGCCTGCGGGAAGTTTAGGATTAATGATTTAGAACTTGGCAATATAGAGGGTGTTCCGAGAATTATTGATATTGGACAGTGTAACGATGCAATAGTTGGCATCGAAGTAGTATCTCTGCTTTCGGAACTTTTCGGAGTTGAAATAAATAAACTCCCACTTTCGATAGTATTGATGTGGATGGAACAGAAAGCTGTTGCTATTTTCTGGAGCCTGCTTTCTCTCGGCATAAAAAGCATATATGTGGGTCCTATAATACCTGCATGGGTGAATGATGAAATATTAAAAGTTCTGGTTGATAACTATGATGTCAGGCCAATATCTACTCCTAAAGAAGATATTGAGACTATATGCACAGGAAAATAACAATGACAAAGACAAACAGCAAGATACAATAAGTATTAGAGATGATTATTATATATACTATGTTGCTGATATGAGATAACGAATAGAATTAAGCAATTAGATATTCTTTATCTGGAGAATTATAAGGAGTTAAATCTAAATTATTAGGAGTAAGGTCAATATGGAAAACTTAAGCCCTAAGATATCTATAATCGGTTGTGGAAATGTAGGGTTGCGGTATGCTTATGCTTTGATTATGAGCGGATTTTCGCGCCAGATTGTTCTTGTTGATGTTGACAAAAAAAGAATAGAAGGGGAAATGCTGGACCTTTCACATACTGCTCCGTATGTTTCCCCTGTTGAAATAATAGCGGGAGATTATCCTGATACAAAGGATTCCGATTTAGTGGTTATAACTGCCGGAAAAAAACAAAAGATTGGGCAATCGCGCATAGATTTGGTGAAAGATAATGTGGAAATTTTTAAGAAAATAATCCCAGAGATTGTTAAAAATAGTCCCAATGCGATTCTTCTTGTGGTTTCAAATCCCGTGGATGTTCTTTCTTATGCCGCATATAAATTTTCTTCGAAACCCGCAAAAGAAGTAATTGGTTCGGGAACAGTTTTAGATACGGCAAGATTTAGATTTCTCTTAGCTAAACATTGCAACATTGACCCGCATAATGTTCATGCTTATATACTCGGTGAACACGGAGACAGTGAATTCCCGGTATGGAGTAGGGCGATGATAGGGGGAATCCTCTTCAAGGAATATTGTCCAATGTGCAGTCGGTATAAATCCTGTTCAAGCTACGAGATGCTAAGTAATATTTTTCTTGAAGTCAAAAAATCCGCATATGAAATAATAGAGAAAAAAGGAGAAACTTCGCACGGAATAGGATTGGCTTTGGTAAGAATAACTCGCGCTATACTTCATGATGAGAATGCGATTTTACCTGTTTCATCTTTGGTTAACGGTTATTTGGGGATAAAAGACCTTTATTTGAGTTTACCCGCTATTGTAAATAAGGCCGGAATAAAACAAGTTTTGGATATTAAACTAAACCAAGAAGAAGAACAATCCTTCAAAAATTCTGCAGAAGCCATAAAAAAAGTTATTGAATCAGTGAACTTGTAGAAGGGGGATATTTATGAAACCCAAAATCATGGTTTTATATTACAGTATGTTTGGCAACACTTACAAAATGGCGAAAGCTGTTCGCGAGGGTATAGAGGCCGAAGGCGGAGAATCTGTTTTGCGGACTGTTCCCGAACTAGTGCCTCAAAGTGTCATCGATGGCGATGAAAAAATAAAAAAGGCAAAAGAACTCCAGAAAGATATCCCTATAATTAAATTGGATGAATTGGAAAATATTGACGGAATGATTTTGGGGTCGCCGACAAGGTTCGGTAATATGTGTTCCTAACTTCGTAATTTCCTCGACCAGACAGGCGAACTATGGATGAAGGGAGCTCTTGTTGATAAACCCGCGGGCGTTTTTTGCTGTACAGCATCGTTACACGGCGGACAGGAAACAACGCTTATATCAATGATGTTTACACTTCTACACCATGGGGCGATAGTTATGGGTGTTCCTTACAGCGTTAAGGAACTTGTAGAAACCACGCGAGGAGGAACTCCTTATGGTCCTACTGCTGTAGTTGGACCTTTAGCAGACCAATCTCCGACGGAAACGGATTTAAAAATTGCAGGTGAATTGGGTAAGAGATTGACACGAATTGCCAAGAAGATGAACAAAAACTAAAATATAGATAATGACAACTTACCGTTTAATAATATATTCAGGAATTCTTGCTTTCATATCATTAGTTGCGACTATTATTCTCGGAATCACAGGCATAAATTTTACACTTCATAAAATAAGTGGGATTGCTACTATATTATTTGCTTTAATCCACATCCAACTATTTATAATAGGATAAAACTAATAAAGAAAAGGAGGAATAAGTGAAATATTTAATATTGTCTTTTGTTATTATGTTTTTTGTTGTTTCTTCGGTCTTTGCTCATGCACCTAAAAGCGTTGATATAACCGTATCCGTATCTGAAAAAAATATAGCAGTAAGTATAGTTCACTCTGTATCAAATCCCAATAGCCATTATGTAAAGAGAGTAGAAGTTACTTTAAATGATAAAAAAATAATTGAACAGACTTTTTCTCTTCAAGAAGGTAATTCTCAGGAAGCGATATATCATATTCCTTCTTTGAAAATGTCGGACACTGTCACGGCGGAGGCTTTCTGTAATATAAGCGGAAGCCAAAAGAAAACAATTATAGTACATTAGAAAGGTAATGTAATTTATGAAAAAACCAAGTTGGGAAATTGTTTTAGGAATCGTATTGATAATTTCTTCCGTTGTTTTATATTTTGCGCATTTCCTTATCTTCAAAGATGCTCATCATATTTTTATTTATTTATTGGGAGATATTGCTTTCATTCCTATGGATGTTCTGATTGTCACATTGATTATTCATAAGGTGCTTGTTGGAAGGGAAAAGCATCAGATTATGGAAAAGATGAATATGGTAATCGGCGCATTTTTCAGTGAAGTCGGTTCTGAGTTACTTGAATACTTAGTAGAATTTGACGGCAATTTGGCCAAAATAAGAAATAATCTTATTATAGGCAAAGAATGGACGAATAAAGATTTCCTTGATGCTAAGAAAAAATTTAAAAACTATGATTACATAATTGACAAAAAAAGGGGGGATTTACAGAAACTCCTCGCTTTTCTTAAAGATAGAAGAGTCTTTTTACTACGTTTATTAGAAAACCCCATTCTTTTGGAACATCAAGGTTTTACGAATCTTCTATGGGCTGTATTCCATTTTTCTGATGAGTTAACGCACAGAAAAGATATAAAAAATCTGCCGGATTCCGATTATGAACATCTTATAGGTGATATAAAAAGAGTATACGTTCTTTTGATTGAAGAATGGCTGGACTATATGAAACATCTGCAGAAAAAATATCCCTATCTTTTCTCGTTAGCATTAAGAACAAACCCTTTTGATTCCGATGCAGACGTAGTCATCAAATAACAGATTCTTAAGGATTAGCCATGATAGAAATAGTAAGAGGATTAGTTGTAGAAACATGGGGCTTGCTTATTGAGATGGCGCCGTATTTGCTCTTTGGTTTTTTTATCGCAGGGATTTTACACGTATTTATGCCGAGAGATAAAATTTATAAACACTTTTCGAAAGCAAGTCTATCTTCCGTAATAAAAGCTTCTTTGTTTGGAGTGCCTTTACCGCTTTGTTCCTGCGGAGTCATACCGGTTGCCGCGCATTTAAATAAAGAAGGAGCCAGCAAGGGTTCTACAATTTCTTTCCTGATATCTACTCCTACAACCGGTGTTGATTCAATACTTGCAACTTATTCCCTGCTAGGTCCTTTATTTGCCATCATAAAACCGGTTGCATCTTTTTTGGGCGGAATTCTTGCCGGAATTTTGGTTAACGTGACGGATAAAGAAAAAACAGTATCTTCACCGCCAAAAACTTTTATATGTAGCACATGTAATATAACTGCACTCCATTCTCATAATTTAGGTGAAAAAATAAAATCAATTTTCAGATACGGTTTTTTAGAATTGATTAAAGATACGGGTAAATGGTTAATAATCGGAGTGGTTGTCGGCGGAGTGATAGGATACTTGGTATCGCCGGATATAATATCTAAATATTTGGGAAAGCCGCAAATTGCCTACCCTATTATGCTTCTTGTGGGAATCCCAATTTATGTTTGTGCAACGGGTTCCATACCTATTGCTGCAAGCCTTATTTTAAAAGGCATGTCTCCCGGCGCAGGATTGATTTTTCTTTTTGCGGGTCCTGCCACCAATACTGCGACTATATCATTTGTTGGTGGCAAACTCGGGAAAAAAGTGCTTTTCATTTATCTTTTCAGCATTGTTTTTATTTCCGTGATATTCGGCTTTCTTATTGATTATATATGGCGGATTTCCGGAAATAATATGGCCATTATTTCCGGTAATATGAAAATGTTGCCTTATTGGCTTAAGGTTATATCCGCGGGAATATTGACTGTTTTAATATTTAAAGGGTTATTCGCAAAAACCGATAAGGAAATTAAAGGAATAGGCAGAATATTTAAAGTTCCTGATATGACATGTCAGCACTGTGTGAAAATTCTGGAAGAAGCACTCAAAAAATTAGACGGAGTTAAAGAAGTCCGTGTGAGTTTAAAGAAAAAACAAATAGAAGTGGAAGGCGAAGTTGCGGAATCAGCGATTGAATCTTCCATAAAAAAAACAGGATATTCTGTAGATAAGAATTGAAAGAAGATAAAAAGATATGTTAGAGTTATTCTGATAACTTTAAAAGGAGGCGAAATAATATGAGTTCTGAAAACATAAGCATGGGAGTAAGCGAGGTTTTACAATTTGCAATTAAAATAGAGGAGAATGGATGGGAATTTTATAAAAAGTTTGCCGAGTTGGAAGATAACGAAAAAATAAGGGAATTGTTCTTTTTGCTTTCCGATGATGAAATAAAACATAAAGAAATATTTGAAGAAATGCTTTCGGAAATAGAAACATACGAACCACAAGAAGTATATCCACCCGAATATTTTTCTTATTTAAGAGCTTATGCCGACAACATTATATTTAAAAAAGGAATTGATGAGCAGTTACAGAAGAAGTTGGATGCTGTGGCTATTATTGATTTTGCAATGAGGATGGAGCTTGATTCTATAGCGTATTATCAGGAAACTAAAAACTTTGTTCCCGAAAGTCAGAAAAGTATAATAGATAGGATAATGGAGGAAGAGAGAAAACATTTCTTGAAATTGGCGAATTTTAAAAACACCCTATAAGATAAGGAGTCAGATATATGGAAAGAAAACTTATCGAATTACTTAATCAGGCATTGGCAGATGAATGGCTTTCTTACTATTGTTTTTGGATTGGCGCAAAGGTTATGGTGGGTCATATGCGTGATGAAATCGCCAAAGAACTGGAAGAAATGGCAACAGAGGAGCTTAAACATGCTGGGATATTAGCCGACAAGATAATAGAATTGGGCGGAACACCTGTTCTTACTCCGAAAGATTGGCATAAAATAGCCAACTGTAGTTATGAAGTCCCCAAAGATTTTTCTGTTAAATCAATATTGTTTCAGAATATAAAAAGCAAACAAAGCGCAGTTGATGCTTATAAAGAACTGATAAGTTTTTCAAAAGGCAAAACATCCTGCAATCACGAAAGTTTAGCCAATATTTTGGAGGAAGAAATAGAACAGAAAGACTATCTTATAAATATGGTGGAACATATCGCAAAAAAGAATTCCGAAAAAGGATTGAGGATTTAAGGGAGATATTCAAATGAAAAGTGTAAAAGATTTGTTCCAAAGCGCGGATTGGAAGAAAGAAAAACATGTTCCTGTAATTGATGCTCCCGATAAAGTAAAAAAAGGAGATTTTTTCAATATCAATATAGAAACAGGCAAAGAGATACCGCATCCAAATACTACCGAACATCATATTTGTTGGATTGATATTTATTTTCTGCCCGAAAACGAGACATTCCCACATCAGATTGGAAAACTTCAATTCGGTTCTCACGGAGAATCTTCCCAAGGACCAAATACAAGCACTGTTTATACTCATCCTGCCGGAATGATAAGTTTCAAAACAAATAAACCCGGAACAATATTCGCGTCTTCATATTGCAATATTCATGGGTTGTGGGAAAATTCCAAGGAATTAAAAGTGGAGTGATGCACAATTGATTAATCCTCACGCAATTCACATACTTCAAGCTCTTGTAGCAGGAATTTTTACATGGGCAATGACTGCATTGGGAGCCTCAACAATTTTTTTGACGAAAAATATAAACCGTAAATTTCTAGATTTAATGCTTGGGTTTGCCGCGGGTATAATGATTGCTGCTATTTTCTGGTCAATGCTTATGCCGTCGATAGCAATATCGGTTCAAAGACATATCACTCCTTTCTGGTTTCCTGCTGCTGTTGGTTTCCTTGCCGGAGGGATTTTCTTAAGAATTCTGGATAAAGTGTTACCTCATCTTCAATTAGATTCTCCCATTGAGAAAGCCGAAGGCGTAAAAACATCTTGGCAGCGCACTACTTTGCTTGTTCTTGCTATGGCATTACACAATCTTCCCGAAGGATTAGCTATAGGAGTTGCTTTCGGCGCTATTATAGCGGGTGATTCTTCGTCTATTACCATGCAGGCTGCAGTGGCTTTAACAATAGGAATAGGGATTCAGGATATTCCAGAAGGAATGGCAGTTGCCATGCCGCTACGTAGAGAAGGGCTCTCGCGTTTCAAAAGTTTCTGGTATGGACAATTATCCGGAATAGTCGAACCAATCGGAGCAGTTATTGGAGCAACAGCAGTTATTTTAACTCACTCCATATTGCCGTATGCTTTAGCCTTTGCTGCCGGAGCAATGTTTTTTATTGTAATTGAAGAATTAATTCCTGAGTCACAACATGGCGGACACGGCGATTTGGCTACTATGGGCACAATAGTGGGCTTTACGTTAATGATGATTCTGGATGTGGCATTTGGTGGTTATTGATATAATAACGCTCAAAACTAAAATTAAATCACTTTAATAGGAGAAAGTAATGCAGAAGATATCTGTTATTATGGTTCTGGTTTTTTATTTTGTGATTTTAAATAATGTTTGCGCCGAAGTTATATCAAGAGAGTTTGAAGTAATGATGGGATATGGCAACGCTCACCTTGCGGTAGAAGTTGAAAACTGTACTATAACCCCGGTCGTAGCAAGAGCCCTGTGGGAAGTTAAGCCGGGCGGATATATAGGAGGCAGTGTGTTTGCATCTTATATTGTTGAACCGGCGCCGGAGATGGAAACGGGAGTGGGAATCCTGTGGCAGCAAAGATATATGCAAGACAGGAGTTTTTCCCCGTATTGGGAAGTTGAAGGAGGATTGCTTTACACAAGTCTGAAGACAGAAGAGCAGGCAACACAATACAATTTTATTTTTCAAACGGGAGTGGGAACCTATATCCCGTTAAATGATGATTTGAAACTTGATATAGGTTATCGCTTCAGACACTATTCAAATTCTTCGATAGAATTACCCAATATAGGAGTAAATCATCATATAGTTTTGGTTGGATTATGTTGGGACTTTTGAAGATAGACATGGGACTTTAGACTTTTGACTATAGACTAAAAAATGACAAGAGATTATAAGAAGATAAAGGCATGGCAGTTGTCTAACGAGTTGGCTTTAGCTATATATCAAACAACAGAAAATTTTCCTAAAAGTGAAATATGGGGAATGATTTCGCAAATGAGAAGAGCGACAGTATCGGTTCCAGCTAACATAGTGGAAGGCTCTGTACGGAGACATAAAAATGAATATATTCAGTTTTTGTATATAGCAATGTCTTCATTATCAGAGTTGAGTTATTACATTAAATTTTCTGAAGATGTAGAATATATTAATCATGAAAAATTTAAAGAACTTAACTTAAAGCATGAGAATACTGCTAAGATTCTCGAAGGATTAATTAGGTATATTGAAAAGTCTTGAGTCAGATGTCTATAGTCTAAAGTCTAATTGTTAGGAGGGATAAAAAATGGAAGAAAAAGAAAGAATGGAAATTCATTTTATGCAGTTTATTTCGTCTCTTTACTCGTCATGTATGTTTCAATTAGGAAAAATAATGAACCCTATTACCGGCAAGGTTGAAAAAGATTTGGCGGGCGCAAGAGCTACAATAGAATTGTTAAGAATGATAGAAGCAAAAACTGAAGGAAACCTTTCCGCAAAAGAAAAAAGCTCTCTTGCTGATGCTTTGGCAAATATGCAGATGAATTATGTGGATGAAGTAAAAAAAGGGCAGGAAAAGAAACCGGAAGCGGAGACAAAGGATAAAGAAGAGAATAAAGAACAAAAGACAGAAACTAAAAAGGCGGAAGAAGGCAAAAAAACCGAAGAAAAGAAACCCTCCGACGGTAAAAATTCTAAGAGAAGAATTATAGTACCGTAGGGACACCCAAGGCCAGATTTGAAAGTATCTCCTTCAAATCTTTGAGTGTAAGTGATCAGTTATAAGTCATGAAAAAGTTAATAGGTCTTTTAATTGTTGTAGGGATTGTTTTAATAATTTGGTTTCAGTATTCCTCCGCAGTGAAAAATGCTCGAGAAGGTCCTCAGGGAACTCCCGAGAAGACGGCATCCAATTTTATGGCATCAGCGGAAAAAGTGAGTAATCTGATTTGGAAACAGGAAGAGAACGAAAAGGTTAAGAATCTGTTGAAAGAATGGAAAAATGTAGACGAAGAAGATACGGAGAAGCAAAAAGAGATGATGGCGAGATTTAAAGAAATGGGAATTGAAAATCCTAAGATGCTGTTTAAAGATGAGAATTATGCGAAGACGGCTTTCAGTGTTTTATGTCTTTTTGAATTTGGCGATTACGAAATTGGACAATCAAGAATTAATGATAATAAAGCTGAAGTTGAGGTCTCATTTTTGCCTGCAGATTTTCTTGGATTAAAATCCACAATGGGAGGACTCACGGATAAAAAACCTTCTCAAAGGACAGAGCCATCTTTGATACCTTTTTATCTGGAGAAAAAATCCCACAAGTGGTATATAACCGAAATTGGCGGTAAAGAAGGACAATTGATAGACGCGAGTAATAAATTGAGAGAATATAAGTAGCAAACCCCGCATTAGAAATTCTGTAGTTTTTTAAAAACTTTTTTAGTCTCTAGTCCAAAGTCTCATGTCTAACGTCTTATGTCTGTCCTCTAAAGTCTCAAGTCTATTTTCTATTGTCTGTTATTCCTTTATGTCGTAATATTTCAAGTTCTCTTCTTAAAGGTTGCCAATACTCCTTATCATTTCTTCTCTCTCTTTCCTCTTCTTTAGATAATTCTTTTTGGAGCTTTTCAGTTCCTGCTTTCAATGCTGTTCTCAAAAGAGGCCTGTCTCCAATACATTTTTCCGCCAATTTTTTATGTTTCTTTGCTAATTGAGTTAATAGAACAGCATTGCGACACTCTAATAGCCACCATTCAATTTTGGCACAGGAGGGTTGGCGGGTCAAAAATATATCGTTTTCCACTAATCGGTTTAGCATTAACCAGTCTTTATCTCTCTGAGTTTTTTTGCTTCGGACTAAATCCTCAAGCCCTATAACCTCAATTTTTTTATTGTTAGGTAATTTTAGGGTGTGTCTTCTTTCCCACAATTTTTCAAAACTATCACATCCTCTAAGTTTAGACATAAGATCAATTCGTAAACCTTTTGCGGGTTCAGCGTGGCATCTAAAATGGCAGGCATGTCCTTTATCTAAAAATTCTTTTTTGAAAGAGGGAAAATATATGTTTCTTGCTTTAAGCGCAGTCAAAGCTTTCCTGCTTTTATTCAGATTTTTTGTTTCGCAAAGGATGAGAAAGTCAGTATCTCTGCTAAATTCAGCGGCTCCGTAGATGATGCAAGCTTGTCCGCCTATAAGAAGACTTTTTATGCCGAACTTTTGGAAAGTTAAAAGGACTTTGAGTATCGGGTTCGGGGTCAAGGTTACCTCCTAAGGATAAGTATAACTTCCATAATTTACCGGATTCTGATATCCTCTTTGCGGGTTTCAAGTTTAACCATTCTCGTTCTTCGGTAATATATTTTTTCATAGTTTATTGTGTTTAATAATACCATAATCTTGTCATAAAACAAGAATCTTTTTCCCAATCTGTGATATTTGTTTTTCTGTCTATAGTCTTTGGTCTATTGTCTGTGGTAGGATTTTTTAGTCTCAAGTCTAATGTCTAATGTCTTATGTCTTTTTTTAGGTCGGCAGGTCTTTATATTTCCTAACGTAGTTTACCACTCCGCCTTCGTTTAGGATTTTCTGCATTAACGGGGATAGCGCTTTGAATGTTATTTCTTCCCCTGTAGTTTTGTCTAAAATTATTCCTTTATCCAGAACTAGTTCCAATTCATCGCCTTCTTTTATTTTATCGGTGTCGCATTCAATTGCCGGCAGTCCGATATTTATTGCGTTGCGGTAGAATATTCTTGCAAAAGATTTAGCAAGAACAGCTTGTACGCCTCTGATTTTCATAATGAGTGGCGCATGTTCTCTTGAAGAACCGCATCCGAAATTTCTTCCCCCAACAATAAAATCACCTTCTTTCATATTTTGAGTGAATTCGGGGTCAGCATCTTCCATTACGTGTTTTGCTAATTCCGGCAGATTGCTTCTTAAATGATAGTATTTACCCGGAATAATATGGTCTGTGGATATATTGTCTGCGAATTTATATGTTTTTCCCATTTGTTTTTAAGGGTAAATAGGTGTGATAAGTAGCCCTTCTGTTTCATCCCACCCATACATTAAATTCATATTCTGAATTGCTTGTCCCGATGCGCCTTTGATGAGGTTGTCTATTGCTGTTATTACGATTGCCAAATCGTCTTTAACGCTGACCGATATCTGGCAGTTATTTGTTCCTCTTACCAATTTTACCTGCGGATTTTCTCCTTCGGGAAGTAGTTGAACAAAAGGTTCGTTTTTATAAGCTTCCTGATATTTTGCCCATATTTTATTTCTGTCAGCTGGCTTATTGAGTTTTATATACATAGTGGTAAGTATTCCTCTTGATACAGGCACAAGATGAGGAACAAAAGTCACTTTTATATTTGAACCGGCTGCTTTGGAAAGTTGTTCCGCCATTTCCGGTTGGTGTCTGTGAGTTCCAACTTTATATGCTTTTACATTTCCTTCTATTTCGGGAAATATCAAAGATAGGTTAGCGCTTCTTCCTGCGCCGGATACTCCTGATAAAGAATTTACTAATACTTCATTAACGAGCCCCATTTTTACCAGCGGGTAAGCGCCAAGTATTACGGATGTGGGATAACATCCCGGATTTGCAATAAGCTTCGCTTTTTTAATTTTCTCTCTGTAAAGTTCCGGCAGACCGTATACTTTTTCTTTTAGTAACTCGGAATGAGTATGTTTTATCTCATACCATTTCTCGTAAATTTGTGCGCTGTCAAATCTGTAATCAGCCGACAGGTCTATGACTTTTATCCCTTTTTCTAAAAATTCGAGTACAAGTTTTAAAGCTACAGTATGAGGAACCGCAAGAAATACCAAATCAACTTTATCGGCTACTTGTTTCACATTCTCAAAAATCTCGCACTGCATATCAAACCCGCCTGTCGGCGAGGCAAGCATGCCTTTGAAGTGTGGAAAGATTTCAGAGAAAGGTTGGCTCTTCTCAATCTTTGCCGTTAGCGAGGTAATCTCTACTTGCGGATGATTGATTAATATTCTAACCAGCTCCGCTCCTGTATAACCTGTCGCCCCGACTATTCCTATTTTTATCATAATGCCGATATATTAGAACTTATGCAGATTTTTTTCAATCGCTTCAAAGTTTTTTCTTCCAGCTCCTTGATTGGACATTGCCGTATTATATGCGTTCTCGCCTAATTTTTTTCTCTTATCGGGAGAAGATAATAAGTCAATTAATTCCTTTTTTAATTGCTCGTCGTTTGCTACCTGTATCAAGCCTCTGCCTTTCTTGAGCAGTTCCACCATATCCTTTTGCTTGAAAGTATGCGGTCCTGTAATAATCGGTTTGGACAAGAACGCAGGTTCAAGAAGATTGTGTCCGCCTATTGGAATAAGACTACCGCCTACAAAGACAATGTCTGCGACTGAATAAATTTTAGACAATTCCCCGATAACGTCTATGAGAATTATTTTTTCTTTTACTTTGGAAGAATTCATCTTGGTTCTTCTTATATGCGAATACCCCTTTTCTTTGATTAAATTTTCTATTTCGGGCGTTCTTTCGGGATGTCTTGGGACTAATATTAAAATTGCTTCTGAAAATTTTTTGATTATTTCCTTAAAAGCCTCAAGTATTGCTTCTTCTTCTTTTGGATGAGTGCTTCCCGCAACTATGACAGGTGATACACCTTCTATATTCCAATTTTTAAGCGGTGGTTCTTTTTCTGAAGAGACATTAAATAAATCGAACTTGGTGTTTCCCGTAACGGTTATTTTTCCAGGACTTATTCCCAATTGAATCAATTTATTTTTATCTTCTTCCGTCTGCATGCAGAAGATAGAAATATTATTTAATATCTGTTTTATAAGCGGTCGGATTTTTTTATATCTTGAAAAAGAAGTTTCAGAGATTTTTCCATTATTTAAGACAAGGGGAATATTAAAATATTTTGAGTATCTTAATAGGTTAGGCCAAATTTCGGTTTCGGTAATGACGATTAAGGAAGGATTAATCTTTCTTAATACTTTTTTTATTACGAAGGCAAAATCAAAAGGGAAATAAAATATATAAGAGATTTTCTCTGTGAGTTTTTTTGCCATTTGTCTGCCTGTTTTTGTGATTGTAGAAAGCACTACCTCATAATTTGGGAGTTCTTTATTAATAAGAGAAATTAAAGGTTTGGAAGCTATAACTTCACCTACGGATACGGCGTGGATCCAGATGATTTTTTTATTTTGATTCTGGGCTTGCCTCATACCAGTCCGATGTGACATCGGACGATTTAGGGCGAGAATTCCAAATCTCTCCTTAAATCCTCCGTTTTTCCATAAAACTCTTATGATATAAAAAGGAGATGCAAAAAATAATAATAAATTGTATAGAAAATATATCATGTTAATTTATGATGAAATGTCTAATATCCATTCCCAGAAAATATCTACTGATATTCTATCATTTTGCCATTGCTCTTTCTCTTGTCATCCCCGCTCTTTTGTCATTCTTGCGTAAGTTTACCCGCCAATCTTTTGGGAGGGCAGGAATCCAATGATATTAAATTACTTTTGTGGAGGGGGGGAGAGTGGATGCTGTTTTATAAATGGGATGTATACCTATTTTTTTACATCCTTTGCTCGTAGGTCAGTATTGCAAGCATTTTCTATTTCTATTAGTCATTCTTTAGATCTATCGAGTTATGATTGAATATCATGATTCATAATCATTTTGTTATTTTATACGTCTTTTTATCAAGCAACTTCAAATCGCCATCCTTATTTTTCCAAATTGCCTTGAAATCCTTATCCCTCATTGTTCTGATGTGGCGGAGATAAACGGAAACATAATGTCCGTTTATTTTAGTTTTCTTGGCTGCCTTTATATTTTTTTTAGTAATTTTTACATAATCAGGATCAAGTTCTATCCCAATATAATTTCGACCCAATTGCTTTGCTGCCACTGCAGTCGTACCAGTTCCTATAAAAGGGTCAAGAACAATATCGTCTTCATCGGTAGTCATTAAAACTAGTCTTTCAAGGAGCGGCACGGGTAGTTGGCAGGGGTGTTCATCTCTTCTTTTTTTATGGCGAATTCTATGAATATCCGACCACACATCAGAGAGAAGTGGACCAAATCTATGCGCTTGATCTTTTTTCCCACCGTAATCCTTCAAAAATTCATTACACGTCCTACATCGCGGATGCGGATATCTAATATCATTAAATTTAAACTCATTATGAGGTTTAGATTTTGTGTAGTATAAAATTCCGTAATGATTAGGCAATAATGTTTTTCCCATTGGAGCACCGCCGGAATCCCAAGAAATCCAATGCCTGAAATAAGCAATTTTATTTAAGTGTTCTGCATAGTGAGTAAGCCAACGAGGAATATTATGTATTAAAATTGCTCCTGTTGTTTTTGTGATTCTTACCATTTCACTCATCCAATCATTACACCAGTTCAAATAATCCTGCTTTTCTTTTGAATCTTCATAATGGTTATATTTTTTCTTTAAATTAAAGGGCGGATCAGCAAAAGCCATATCAACTGAATTGTCGGGTATTTCTTTTAATACCTTTAAGCAATCGCCTTTTATAATTTTATTAAGATATTTTTCCATCATACAGATTATTTTTTTAAAAAAGTATCAATTAAGAGTTTTTCAAACCTTTCCAGTTCTTCTTTATGAAAAGTAAAAACGTCTTCATACGCTGTTACCATTCTTTTTAGGTCGCCCTTTCTAACATACCAGCCAATCCCATCTACAAAACCAATAAATTTTGCCTTTGGATAATGCGATTTAATCAATAAGTCAATAGAAATTTCCGTTTTTGATTTATCACCTTGACCTGATGAAGTAGTAGCTAAAAATGAACTTTCGGCAATGATTAAGGGATTTTTCTTGTTTGGTATTATAAAATCCATCGTTCGTTTATTATCTGGCGCGTTATCAATTAGTTCGCTAAGGTCGCCTTTTTCAAAAGGTATGTTTAGATGATTTAACATTCCTTCGATCAAAATTTCAGGATTGTTTTCTTTCATTCCCGAATAACTTCCTTTTTCTTTGTATCGAATCAGGGTATCAATCATTTCTGGTAATTCAAATTTAAGCTTTGAAATGCTTAATTTTTTTAGCTCAAACAAAGGAACGGTTTTTATTAAAAATGGGATAGTAGAACCTTCAAAAAAAATATTTATAACACCTTTCCTAAAAAACTCATTGTTTTTAATAAATTTAGTGATCTGAACATCTGACCACTCTTTGATATTGTTTACATCCTCATCTTGAAACCATTTATCTTTATAAACTAATTTGCTTAATTCGGGATCATTAACAACCCTTATAATTGTTGTTAATCTTTTAAGGGTTTCATTTGAAAATCCAGTAAGTGCGAGTAACGCTCTCAATCCATTTTCTTTTTCTATTAATAAATTTTCAAAAAATTCCTTTTTTAATCCTTTAGTTTCAATCTCATTTTTTAGAATAAGAAGAATTTCTTTTAGTGAATTTAGATAACCTTCATATTTTTCCTCAAATGCTGGATTAAAAAAATAAAAAGTGTTTTTGTCTACAACAGTTTTAAATTTTAATTCGGTTGTTGGTTTGTTATTTTCCATGGGCTTATTTTAGGTTTGTAAAAAATAATATCGACTCGTTTTTCATAGTATTTTGTAACCCTTTTATTGGTTTTATTAATTCAAGTTCAAATTTTAAATTTTGCCTTTCGGCAAGTTCAATAACTTTCGTTTCAAGTATCACTCCATTTGTCTGAATATTATTTGTGCCGATAATTATAATTATAGGTGCATTTTTCTTTGAAACCCTCTGCATTTCTTTTAACGCAATATTCATTTTATCAAAGTAAATTTCTAATTTGTTTTCCACACCGTGTCCTTGCAATCCGATCATTCCTTCTCTTAAAGATTCAAGATCATATCCAAGATATTCAAGTTGGGGTTGGTCGTTTTTTAAGTAATCAATAGCAAAGGAATAAGGTGGAGATGTAATGATAACGTCAACAGAATTGTCCTCTATTGGCAGATTTAAAACACTGCCTTGTAGTATTTTACTCTTTCCAATTTTTAAACCTAGTTCTTGTCTTGCTTCTTGAAAATATTTTATTGTCGAAATATATCTTTCTAATACTCTCGGGAAAAGTTTGTCAATTGAAGAACTGGTTCGACTTGCGAAACCCATTGAATCTAAAAATGCCAATAAAACTGTTTCATAATAACTTCTTTTTTTGTCATCTTTGTTGTTTATAAAATAATCAGGTACTTTTTCTTGTTTTAAATTTTCCAATAATTCCTTTGGGGCATTGGTAATCGATTGAAGCGTTTTTAAATCTAAATCTAATGCAAAGGTCTTTACCCTACCCATTAATCCGCAAAATGGACTTAAATCTACAGAAATTGAATCAATTCCAAGTAAATTTGCTTCGACCGAAACTGTTGCGCTTCCAGCCATCGGATCAAGAACAACATTGCCCGACTTAATTTCAAGAATGTTTAATAGAGCTCTAATTAATTGAGGGTGAAATTTACCACGATACGGGAAAAGACTATGTGTCGCATAACCGGTAGAATATTTACCATCTAAAAAGAAAACTTTTGTTCTGAATGAGCTGTTTTTATGAACTTCTTCAAGATTTTGAAGATTACAAGTTTTAAAATGTGCAGTTTCTATTCCATCAACTAATTTTAAATAAGCACTTCTGTTTATTAATTCTTCTTTTGATAAAACCTCATATTCCCATAAAGCCAAATCTAATTCAAAAACATCATCAGTCCCATCAATAAGCTGATAATTCTTCGCAAATAATTTTTCAATCAAAGGTTTATGTTTTTGCATGGTTTATTTAATCAATTTGTTCCACTTAATAAACGCTTCGGCTATTTTGATTATTGCTTATTTTTAATTTTTTTCGGCAATTTCATTAGCGTAATTGAATTTCTACTTTTAATAGTATTATATTCCTCTGACAAAGGAGAGGCAACTACTGAACCACGTAGAATATAGGGCTTCTCCCATAGAGATTGCCACGCCCCTTCCTCCTTCGCCAAGGCTTCGGAGGATAAATCGGGGCTCGCAATGACAACTGAATGGATTCCCGCCCTCCTAAAAGATTGGCGGGTAAACTTTCACGGGAATGACAAATTGAATGAATTCCTGATGGTGTTTTTTTAGATTCCCGTTTTCACGGGAATGACAAAATAGAGACAGGAGTGACAAAAAGAAATGAGATTGCTTCGTCGCTACGCTTCTCGCAATGACAGTTGGTAATTGGAAATTAGGAATTGGGTATTGGAAATTGCTTATTGTATCTTGGTGTTTGGTTATTTAATGTTTGATTTGTCATTTTGCATTTTAATTTTTGATATTTACATTAATTTTTACTATCCTATTTTTATCGGATTTGGCATGAAGGTTAATATAAAGATAATAAGTGCTATTAAAGCTAATATCTTTTCCTGTTTGCCTATTGGCGATAGTTCGTTCATAGCGCCGGGGTTGCCTCCGCGAGAAAGAAACAAGCCGAGTAGTCCCCATATAAGCCATCCGGGCCAAACAGAATAGCCTCTAAATCCTAAAAATCCCACCGCGCACATAAGTCCGCATATAAATAAAGACAGACGTTGATGATTTTTGCTTCCCAATATCGCTCTTGCTATATGTCCCCCGTCAAGTTGTCCTACGGGAATTAAATTTAAGAAAGTTATGAATAGTCCTACCCAGCCCGCAAAAGCAAGCGGATGCAGGTAAAGACTTGAACCTTCCGGAACTTTTAATATTATACTCTGTAAAAATCTCAAAAGTATTGATTCACCAAATTGAATACTTTCTCCTGATAAGGCAGGTGTTGCAATAAATGAAAGTTTAAGACCTATAGCAAGCACGATTATGCTGAAGAAAATTCCCGTAATAGGACCTGCTATACCGAGGCGAATTTGTGAATTTTTATCAGGCATAGGCGAACGGATTTTTATAATCGCTCCCAATGTCCCCAGAGGAAGAATAAACGGAGGCACAGGTATGAAGTATGGCCCATTAGCAGGAACATTATTTTTGATTGATATGATTTTGTGTCCTAATTCGTGACTTCCTAAAACTAACAGAAGCCCTAAGGAGAAAGATAAAGCTCCAACCCAGATGTTTTTCAGATATCCTGCTTCAACCAAACCGTAAGAAAAATAGTATCCCGCCATAGTTGTGGTAAGAAAAGTCAGAAAAAAAAGAAAGATAAGAAGGTTGTTTTTTACGGGTTTTATTTGCGGGATTTTGGCCAATATGCAAATATTTTTTTCTTTTTCTTTTCTTAAAAAAGGATACACATTTTCCGTCTCAAAATCTTTTCTGACGGCGTCGAAATCGTTAAGTAAATGGCTAAATTCAAAACGGAATTGTCCTTTGCGGAATATAAATTTAACGTTTGCAAAATGCTTATTTATTGCAAAAGAAAGCTTGTCTGTTTGCATATCAAAATCTTTTATGTTTTCGCGATGCTTTATTTCAGGCTCCATTCTTCATATGCTCCTTCGTCTATTTCGCTTAAGAATGAAGAAGGACTGTTTTGAGACCAAGGCGAATTGCTTCTCATGGAAACGACAGGATAGGTAAGATAAAGTTGGTCTTTGGCTCTTGTCAAAGCGACATAAAAGAGCCTTTTTTCTTCTTCTCTTTCTTCTGCGTTTTGCGCTTTATAAGAGGGGAAATATCCTTCTACCAGCGACATGATAAAAACCACTTTCCACTCCAAACCCTTTGCTTGATGAACCGTCGAAAGTATCAGACCTTTTTCTTCGGCTTTTAACTCGAACATGTCCTCGGCTCTTATCCCTCCCATTAAAGCCAGTTCTGACACGAATGATGCGCAGGATGAATATGTTTTTGCAAATCGCGCAAGTTGTTGAATGTCTTCCAATCTTCTACTCCAATCGGTATAAGTTGTTTCCAGATATGCGGTATAAATGTCTTTTAATATAGTTTGTATTATTGAAGACGGTTCCGTGTGCATTTTTTCGTTGTCGAGTTTTTTCAGCAATTGGATTAAACGGTTGAGCTCGCCTTCCGCGATTTTGGATATTCCTATCTTTGCAGCGGTTAGGTCAAACGGGTGTGAGCTATTGGCCATCTGATTGTATATTTTATCTGCCGTTACTTCGCCGATTTTGGGTATGTGTTTTAGTAATCGCATCCAGGGAATTTGGTCTTTTTTATTTTCTATAATTCTCATGTATGAAAGAATATCTTTTATGTGTGCCTGTTCGAAAAATCTTAAACCCGACCTTGTCCAGAAAGGTATCCCTCTTTTTGTAAGTTCCATTTGAAGTTCCATCGAGTGAAAGTGTGCCCTGTAAAGGACGGCGATGTCTGATAAGCGTATGCCTTCTTCGTATAGTTCAAATATTCTCTGCGCGATGAAAGAAGCTTGCTGGTAAACATCTATGGTAGGGACTACGATTGGATTTACCCCTTCTTTTCTTTGTGGGATAAGTCCTTTTTTAAATTTGTGACGGGCGGATGAAATTACACAATTTGCGAAATTTAAAATATGCGGTGTAGAACGATAATTTATATCTACCGTGAACACTTTTGCATCGGTATATTTTTGGGGAAATTCGAGGATGTTATCGTATCTTGCTCCCCTGAAAGAATAAATGGATTGAAAATCGTCTCCCACAACCATCAAATTGCGCCAACGTGAAGCCAAGATATCAAGAATTTCGGATTGCAGAAGATTTGTATCCTGATATTCATCTACAAGAATATATCTAAAAGAGTTAGAATAAAATTCTCTTATGTTTTCGTTTTCGCTCAAAAGAATAAGGAATTTATCAAGTAAGTCGTCAAAATCAAGCGCGTTTATATTTTTTTTCTTTTTCTCGTATTTCGAGAAAACTCTTTGAATGTCTTGAGTAAATTCATCCAGATGGGGATATTTTTTGTCTATTACTAATTTTATATGTTCCCGAGTATTTATTGAAAGACCCAGAATATCTTGAAGTACTCTGGCCTTGGGGAATAATTTGCCGGTTTGTTTTGGGGTTGTTTCCTGTCTACATATATTTATGAGGTCTTGAGAATCTGCGTTATCCAAAATTGTATAATCGGATTTGAATCCTATTTTGGAAGCGTGTTTTCTCAAAATTAAATTGCTTATATGGTGGAAAGTACCTCCCCATAATTTGGAAATATCGTTACTGATTAAGCCTGAAGCGCGTTGCAACATTTCTTTTGCGGCTTTTTGCGTAAAGGTGACAAGAAGAATATTTTCCGCGGGGATGCCTTTTTCCATAAGATAGGCGACTCTGCAAGTAACGACTCTTGTTTTGCCGCTACCCGCGCCTGCAATTACCATGCATGGGCCATCTTCGGCGGTAACTGCTTGGAGCTGTTGCGGGTTTAAGTCTTTAAGATAATCTCCGCTTGCCGTGAATCTTTTAGAAGATTGAAGGATATATTCAGACATAGATAATATTTCAATTCAAATGTAGTGATTTAAAGACTTGTTATGGGTATTTTGTATTCAGTTCTTATGTATTAAGTTGGAGTATCGTAACCCGTAAATCGCGATTAGTAATTCGCCCCGTGGAATCTGAAAGATTCCCGGGACCAAAGTCCTTGAGATTGCTCAGCAATCTCTAAGGGTAATCAGTAACTCGTAATTACTATTTACAAATTACCCCTTACCAATTACGTTAGTAGATTAGTTATTCCTCTATTACTTTATAAACTAAATCGTGAATTCTTACACGGTCTTTCAATTTTATGGCTACATCATCTCCCTTTTTGCCTTCCTGAACGGACACGTTATCTATCTGCATAGAATCTATAATTTGAGTTAAGTCTGTGGTATGACCTTTAATATGTATTTTATCCGAGATTTTCAACTCTTTCTCAAGTTCTATTACTCCTGCGGGTATATGAGGAAAGAAATGGGTGATTTTACCTATTTGTTCTTCTTTCATGAATTCTCTCACCTCCTTCCTTTTTTTCCGAGAAACAGATTGTGAATATTTCTCACGGATTACACACATTAAAGAAATAACGGCTTTAAAACTCTATTTTGAACCGTATAATCTGTGGTTTTTCAACAGTGCAATCAAGTCTCACTTTTTCCCTTAAGACAGAAGATTTATGCTATAATTCTTAACACTTAATTTGATGGATTATTCTATCATACCTGCCCTATTTTTGCATAAGTCTGCCCGGCTTTCCTGCCCGCCCAAAAGGTTTGTTGGCAGGCGGGGATGCGGAGCAAGCAGGCGGGTTTATATTTTTCGTTCAAAGAAAATAGGCGTAAATTTGTCTTGTAATTGGTAACTCATAAACCGTCCCCTTTCTATTTTCGATAGAAGATAAGGGAACTAATTACCGATTACCATTTACGGATTACGATATATATATGTGCACAGCGCTACAAAATAAACTCGGACTTGGTTTTAGCAAAATAGAAGAAAAGGTTTCTCTCGCAGGATATACTACATTTGGGGTAGGAGGTGATGCGGATTATTTCTGTACAGTCCAGACAAAAGAGGACTTGAGCATTCTTCTTAATTGGTGTAAAGAGGTTAATATTCCTTTTTTGACTATCGGAAATGGCAGCAACCTTTTAATAAGTGACGAAGGATGGAAAGGTTTAGTAATTAAACTGGGAGACGGGTTCAAAAAGATCACTCGTTCTAAAGAAACGATTACAGCAGGTGCCGGAGTTTCTCTCCGTGCTCTTTTAAGAGAAGTTAAGAGTTATTCCCTGGGGGGATTAGAGCCGCTTGCAGGTATTCCGGGAACAATTGGAGGAGCAGTAATTACAAATGCCGGGACATCTTGCGGAAAGATGGAAGATGTTGTTTCTAAATTAACGGTGATGGATTGTCAAGGTGAAAAAATAGTTCTAAAAGAGCAAATAGGTTTTTTTTACAGGAAAAGTGATATAGATACACAAAAGAAAATAGTTGTGGAAGTAGAGTTTTCCCTATTTGAAAAAGATAAAAACAAGATAGACGAAGACATGAAAAACAATATCAAGGAACGAAAAAAACGACAACCATGGAACATGAAATCTGCGGGATGTGTTTTTAAAAACCCTCCCGAAGGTTCTGCGGCCAAATTCATTGAGGAAGCCAACTTAAAAGGCTTATCTAAAGGTGGTGCTGTAGTTTCCAAGCTTCATGCTAATTTCATCGTAAATACCGGCGCTGCAACTTCAAACGATATATTGGAATTGATAAATATTATTCAAGATAAAGTTCAAAAAAAATTTGGCATATTTTTAGAACCGGAGATAAAAATTGTTTAAAAAGAATGCTCTTTTTCCCCCTCTATTAAAAAGATTCAGCATAATAGTTGCAGCAATCTTTTTTGCAGGCATTGTCATTGTCTATATTTTTATAGGCTCCAGTTTGTTCCTTATTAAGGATATAGAAATTTTAAATTCAGACCTGATAGACGAAGGGAGCTTTTCTCAATTAAAAAACAAAAATATTTTTCTTGCCAGAATGGATGTATTAAGGGATAGAGTAAATGAAATTCCTGAAATAAAGAATGTTGTAGTTAAAAAAGAACTTCCTGATAAATTGATAGTTGAAGTGAATGAATATATCCCACGCGCGCTTTTGAAGGAAAATATGAAGTTGGCGGTGTCACAAGAGGGAACGATTTTCTCCTTCAGAGGCGATGAAAACGAGTCTTATCCGCTACTTGTTTATGAGAAACTAAACGGGAAAGAAAATTTGCCGTTGGGGCAAACGTTTATAGGGTTTGAAAGAGCCATAAAAACATACCTTTCTATAAAAGATATAGTTTCTGTGAAAATTATAAAAGTAAAAACAGAAACAGAAGTGTTTTTCCTTCTTGAAAACGCAAAAACCGAGATTAGGATGAATAGCGAAGAACATGCAAAGGAATCATATTATTTGTCGGTTTTAATGGAAGTATTACCTTACAAAAATGTAGAATATATTGATTTTAGATTTGGAGAGGATATTGTGGTAAAACCATATTAGTTGTTAGAGAAAAATGGAAAATAAAAATTTAATTACCGGGATTGATTTAGGCAGTAGTAAAATTGCTGTGGCTATAGGCGATTGTAAAGACGGAGAAATCAATCTTAAAAGTTATGAAATTGAAGAATCCGTTGGCATTAGAGGGGGAGTTATCGTTGATTTGAAAGCTGCCTGTGAATGTATTAGCAGGATAATCCAAAAAGCGGAGAAAAAAGCAAAAACAGAAATCACTTCAGTCTTTATCGGCATTTCGGGACAACATCTTCATTCAAATAATAATGAAGGCAAGATATCTCTATCAACTGACCAGGAAGAAATTGGAGTTCAACATCTAAAAGAAGTTATTTTTAAAGCCAAAACAAGCCCTTCGTCTTTAGGGTTAGAAGTGTTGCATGTTCTTCCCTCGGAGTTTATCTTGGATAATGTAGCGGGGGTTAAAAATCCAATCGGACTTTTCGGAAAAGAATTGAAAGTTAAATTAACCTCTGTAATAGGGATTACGACGGCAATTCAAAACGCAATAAGATGCGTTCATTTAGCGGGATTAGATGTAGAACATGTTATTGCAAATATGATTGCCACCGGAGAAGCTATTCTTTATCCGGAAGAAAAAGATTTAGGGGTGGGATTGATAGACTTGGGTTCACATTTGACAGATATTGCGATTTATAAAGGAGAATATCCTGCTTATTTGTCTTCGCTTCCTTATGGAGGAGAAAATTTGTCCAGAGAAATAGCGACCAGACTGCATGTTTCATTAAAAGAAGCCGAGGAAATCAAGAAGAGTCATGGAGTTTGCCTAAGGTATCTGCTAGACAATAACGAAGAAATAAATTTCGGGAAACCGACTGCAAAAAAAATAAGAAAATTGGAGTTGGCGGAAATCATAGAAGAGAAAAGTGAAATGTTGGTTTCACATATATTTGCAAGAATTGGAAATTATCTGCCTTTATTAGGTTCGGGTATTGTGCTTACGGGTGGTACATCCAATCTTGTTGGATTAAAAGAAGTCATAGAGCAGAAGATGAATTTGCCCGTGAGAATCGGCGGAATTAGAACAGATTTAATTGCTAACCCGTCTATTTTTCAAAAACCTTCAGAATCGATGGAATATGCGACATCGTTGGGGCTTATTGCTTACGGTAAACGTGTTAGAGATAAAGAAAAAAATTTCCCGTGGGAAAAAGAGAATATTTATGATAAAACAATAGGTAAAGTTTTTAATTGGATAAAAAATTTCTTTTAATCGAAATGTAGTTTCGATTACCCCACAGAGTATCGGAAAAATATCTCTGCCTGCAAAAGATTGGCAGGCGGGGAAGAAATTTTTCCGATGTTTTACGAGGCGGGGTTCAGTAAATAAGATAAGTTGGGAATAAAAATATGTTTAAAATAGATAATAAAATAAACGGCAAATCCGCTTTAAGTATCAAAGTTTTCGGCGTAGGCGGAGCCGGGGGCAATATCGTAAATTTAGCGGCAAGAGATACTTTTTCGGGTATAGAATTCATTAATATCAATACGGATTCTCAAGCTCTGAAGGCCTCATTGGCTCCTATAAAAATAGAATTGGGAACATATACAACTAAAGGCGAGGGAACAGGCGGCAATTTAGATGCTGCAAAAAGAGCTTGTGAAGAACAAAGGGAAGAAATTGTGCAGGTGTTAAAAGGAGCTCATCTTGTGTTCATCGTAGCGGGTATGGGCGGAGGCACCGGAACCGGCGCTGCTCCTGTTATTTCGGAAATTGCAAGCGGATTGGGAATAATGACTATTGCCGTTATATCGCTTCCTTTTTCTTTTGAAGGGAAAAAGAAAAAGATGAAAGCTATAAGAGGCAAAGAAGAGTTGAAAAGAAGTGTAGACGCTGTAATTGCAATCGAGAATGACAAATTATTTGCAAATTTTACGGAAAATTTATCCTTGACCGAAAGTTTCGAAAAGGCAAACCATGTTTTTGCAGAGCTTATCGAGAGTCTTTCTTCTCATTTAATAAATCCCGGGATAGTAAATATGGATATGGCGGCATTTAGAAAAGTCATAGAAGGCGGAAGGGAAGTTCTTTTGGCTATCGGCGAAGCAGAAGGTGAGAATAGAGTTTTATCTGCCGTAGATTTGGCAGTTAATTCACCGTGGCTTGAGAAAAACAGTGTTAGAAAACTCAAAAGAGTTTTAATAAGTGTTATGGGCGGAGAAGATTTAAACTTTAGAGAAGTAAGTCAGGTCGTAGAGATGATTAATCACAGAGTTCATTCCGATGCCTATATTACTTTTGGAGCTTTTGCCCTGCCCAAATACAACAACAAACTCAAAGTAATTATTGTCGGTGATACAGCCATGCTTGAATCAATACAGGATTTTAAAGAAGCATCCACAATCTCATCAACAAAGAAAAGTGAAGGAGGTCCCTTCTTATGGAAAGAATGAATTATGAAGACATAAAAACTGCTGACCCTGAAGTTTTTAAGTGGATTCAAAAAGAAGTAGAACGCGAGGAGGAGACAATAAACTTAATAGCGTCTGAAAATTTTGCTTCCTTACCTGTGCTATCTGCGCAGGGTTCTGTTCTGACGAATAAATATGCTGAAGGTTATTCTTTTGCCCGATACTACGGTGGTTGTCAATTTATCGACCAGGTAGAAAAAATAGCGATTGAAAGAACGAAAGAACTGTTCAATTGCGAATATGCCAATGTCCAACCGCACTCTGGTTCTCAGGCAAATATGTCTGTTTATTTTTCGACTCTTAAAGTCGGAGATGCGTTTCTTGCTATGGATTTGCGTGCCGGCGGACATCTTACTCACGGAAGCAGTGTAAATTTTTCAGGAAAGTTTTTTAAACCTTATTTTTATGGTGTAGATAAAAAAACAGAAACAATCGATTTTAATATTGTTGAAGACCTGGCAAAAAAACATAAGCCCAAATTGATTGTATGTGGTTATACTGCATATCCCAGAAAAGTGGATTTTAAAACTTTTTCGGAAATTGCGTCAAGGACGGAGGCATATCTTTTAGCCGACATCGCGCATATTGCCGGATTGGTTGTGGCGGGGCTTCATCCTTCACCGCATCCATTTACGGATTTTACAACGACAACTACTCATAAAACATTAAGGGGACCTCGCGGAGGTATCGTAATGTGCAAGAATAAATTTGCAAAACAGGTGGATTCTACCGTTTTTCCCGGAATTCAGGGCGGTCCTCTTATGCACGTTATTGCGGCCAAGGCGATTGCTCTTCATTTGGCATCTACTAACGAATTTAAAAAATATCAGGAAAAAGTTATTGCCAATGCCAAAGTATTGGCGGATTCTCTTAAAAAATTAGGTTACAGATTGGTGTCCGATGGTACGGATACACATCTTGTTTTGGTAGATTTAAGGCCTCAGGGTATAACCGGTAAAGATACAGTAGAAATATTGAAAAAAGCTAATATATGTATAAATAAGAATACCATACCCTTTGACCCGCTATCGGCAAAATTAACTTCCGGAATCAGGTTGGGAACACCTTCAGTAACGACTCAAGGTATGGGTGAAAAAGAAATTGAACTTATTGTTTCATTTATTCATAGCGCGTTAACAAACAGAAATGACGACAAAAAACTTGAGCAAATCAGAGAAGAAGTGAAAGCTCTGTGCAAAAAATTCCCGCCGTATTAAAGATAGTTTATAGTTGATAGTCTATAGTTGACGGTTTATAGTGTATGGTAAAATCCCCAACAATTTTTTTGACTTATGATTCCTTCATTAAATCAATTAAAAGGGATTGAACCAAATCATATCTTTCTGCGTCTATAATAATAAAAGAGCCAAATAATGATAACTGAAAAAGAAGCTATTTATTATGAACTTCTTGTCTTGCGTTGTAGGCGAGGAGAAAAGAATGCTTTGGAAGAATTGATTCGGAATTGGGAAAGGCGCCTTTTCTATTATGTGCGTAGACTTGTAGATAACGAACAAGATGCCTGGGATATTCTCCAAGAGGTGTGGTTAAAAGTCATTCGAGGTATCAAATCGTTGCGTGAACCACGGAGTTTACCCCCATGGTTATATAGAATTGCTCGAAATACAGCTATGAGTCACTTTAGAACTCAACATTCAAAACTCGTTTTAATTAACGAGAATGAAAATACTTCTTATATTGATGAGAACAATGAACATTTTCATTTTGAAGATGCAGAGCAGGTTCACTATGGACTAAGCCGGATATCTTTACCTCATAGGGATGTTTTGACGCTTTACTTTCTACAAGACCTTTCCTTGGAAGAAATTGCAGAGGTTTTGGAAGTTCCCATGGGAACAGTAAAATCACGGCTCCATTATGCTAAAAGTGCTCTTAGAACTGTATTAGAGAAGGAGGGGAGAAATGAACAGTAACGCTTACCAGTCTTTCCGCGACCAACTATTAGAAAGCGAACAATTTAATCTGTCTTATAAAGAAAAATACGAAAAGGAGGTACAAGCAATGATTGAACGGAAACTTACAGGTATCATAAAATTGCCTCATATAATAGGACTAATTACAGGTTTGGTCTTAACTATTTTTTTTGGCGCTTTTGCGATAATTGTGCCAATACTTGAAAAGGGATTCCCCTTCCAGGGTCGGTTTATATGCGCAATGGGTGCCGTTTTCGGTTTAATTACTGTCATAGTTGAGGGCAGAATACTCAAAAAAGGCACTATTAATTTGAAGAAAGATTACTTGTCTCGAGCAGGACTTGATTTGGTTGTCCTCGGAATATTAGCAATTTTAGTTTTTGTTATCTCAGGGGGATTATTAGATCGGTTGATGGGTGTTCAGATGCTTGCTCTTCTACTTTTTGGTGAGGTAGCTGTAGCAGTGGCGATGCTTCAAGCCGTTATAGTGCGCTCCGAACTTAACACCCGCGAAAAACTTCTGGGAATTGAATATCGTCTTGCTGAACTTGCTGAACAAATAACAAAGAAATAGAATTAACCAAAGAACTCCTGATACATTCAAAGGTTGTTTCTTGTAACCCTTCTTTTACTCGTTTATAATGACCTCCCACTATTATGGTTAAATTCGAACTGATCCATACGGATAAAAAAACAGGTGCAAGGGCAGGCGTTTTACATACCTCAAGAGGTGACGTAGAAACTCCTGCGTTTATGCCTGTTGGCACACAAGGTACAGTTAAAACGATTATACCCGAAGAATTAAAGAGTATTGGCGCGCAGATGATTCTTTCCAACGCTTATCATTTGGCTCTTCGTCCCGGCGCCCAACTCATAGCAAAAGCAGGCGGATTACATAAATTCATGCATTGGGATGGGCCCATTCTTACTGATAGCGGCGGTTACCAGGTTTTTTCTTTGGCGAAGTTAAGAAAAGTAGAGGAAGAAGGCGTCCGATTCCGTTCTCATATTGACGGAGATATGCATTTTTTCACTCCCGAAAGCGTGGTGCAAATTCAGGAAGAATTTTTGGGTTCGGATATAATGATGCCGCTTGATGAATGCACCGATTATCCTTGTTCCAAATCCGTTGCTTTATCTGCTATGGAAAGAACATATAGGTGGCTTCAGCGTTCAATAAAAGCAAAAAAAGGCAACAAGTCCGCTCTTTTTGCAATAATCCAGGGCAGTGTTTATAAGGATTTGAGAAAACAATGTATTGATTTGATGGGGGAATTGAATGTTGACGGATATGCATTAGGGGGATTATCTGTGGGTGAGGATAAATCTGCAACTTATGAGATAGTTTCACATTGTTGCCGGTATTTGCCGAAAGATAAGACCAGATATTTGATGGGCGTTGGTAAACCGCAGGATTTACTTGAATCGGTACAATATGGTGTCGACATCTTCGACTGTTCTCTGCCCACAAGAGAAGGAAGAACCGGCAAATCTTTTACATCTAGTGGAGAAATAACTATTCGCAATTCTTTATTTAAAGAAGATTTTAATCCCATAGATAAAGATTGCGATTGTTATGTATGCAAAAATTACACGCGTTCATATCTTAGGCATCTTTTTAATACCTCGGAGATTCTTGGTCCGCGGTTAAACTCTTTCCATAATTTATATTTTTATCTTTCTTTAATGAAAAAGATGCGGGAATCTATCCTAAAAGACAGCTTCCTTGATTTTAAGAAAGAATTTATGAGAAAATACGCACCGTCTTGATGTAAATAGTAAAATTTTACATATTTTGATAGATGTTTTCGATTTTTAATTTTAATTAAAGGGGGGTTTGAATATGGAAAATTTATATGCAATGGCTTCAGGTGCTGGTGGAACAGCCGGTGGTGGTAATTCTCTTACTGCTTTTCTTCCTTTTATTCTTATCTTCGGCATATTTTATTTTCTGATTATTATGCCGCAACGTAAGAAAGATAAAGAGCATAAGACAATGCTGGAAGCTTTAAAAAGAGGGGACAAAGTTATAACAAATGGCGGCATCTACGGTAAAATAGTTGATATAAAAGAAAATAAATTTGTCATTGAAATAGCAAAAGGCGTGGAAATAGATATTTTGAAAAATGCTATTGGTAATAAAGCAAAAGAACAGTAAAAAACGGTTATCGTAAAGATAAAACGGTTTACGGTTAGCGTGAAAAGAAAAACGTTTTTTAACGAAAACCGAACACCGATCCCCGAAAACCTGATTTTAGAAAAACAATGAATACAAGAAGTTTAAACTATCGGCTCATATTAGTGGTCATTGTTGTCGGTCTTGCTTTCTGGAGCATGTATCCGCCTCAAACAAAAATCAACAGAGGACTTGACCTTAAGGGTGGAATACATCTGGTCTTGGGTGCGAAACTTGATTTAGACCCTATGATGAATATGACGCAAGATGTATTGGAAACAAACACTCCTGAAGAAATACAGAAGATATCAGGAAAAATGGGCATCGACTCCAACAACAAAAATAAAGGGAAACTTATACAAGAAATTCTTCAGGTGCAGAAAACCAGAAGGAACAAAGCGGTTGACAGAACTTTAGAAATTATCAAAAACAGGATAGACGAGTTTGGAGTTTCCGAGCCGCAAATACAAAAGCAAGGCGCAGACCAAATTGTTGTTCAACTTCCCGGAGTGGTTGATACGGATAAAGCTTTGGAAGTGGTCAGTAGAATTGCCTATTTGGAATTTAAACTCGTCGAAGCCGATGTGAACGATAATTCGGATTTAATAGAAAAAGCAAAAAAAGGAGAAATCCCTTCAAATTTAGAACTTAAATATCTAACCAAGGAAAATGGTGAAACGGAAGCATTGTTGTTACGTAAAGAAGCATCTCTTGGCGGTGAATATCTTACAAACGCATTCGTTGGTTTTGGAAATTTAGGTATGCCGGAAGTAAGTTTACAATTCAACACAATCGGAGCAAGGATTTTCTCAAGGTTGACTGGCGAAAACGTAAATAGGAGATTAGCTATTCTTCTTGACGGCAAAGTGCATTCCGCTCCCAATATAAGCGAGAAAATTTCAGGTGGTAGTGCGCGGATTAGCGGAAATTTTGATATGGAAGAGGCAAGTACTTTGGCTTCCATATTGAGAGCAGGCGCTTTGCCTGTTCCAATAGAAGTTTTATCTATTATGAAGGTGGGTCCTACGCTTGGTGAAGATTCCATAAGACAGGGCTTTAGAGCTGCTCTTCTGGGAATTATACTGGTGGTTTTGTTTATGTCTATCTACTACGCTTTTTCCGGGGTGATTGCGAATTTTGCCCTTTGTCTGTGTCTGCTTTTAATATTGGGAGCATTAGCGAGTCTTCGCGCTACTTTAACTCTTCCAGGAATAGCAGGTTTGGTTTTGACCATAGGCATGAGCGTGGACGCCAATGTTCTGGTATTTGAAAGGATAAGAGAAGAACTTGCCCAAAACAAGACAATTAGAGCTGCAGTGGATTCCGGTTACAGCAAAGCGCTTATTACCATTATTGATGCAAATATTACTACACTTATTTCGGCTTTAGTTCTGTTCTATTTCGGAACCGGCCCTATAAAAGGTTTTGCGGTTGTTTTATCTATCGGGATAGTTGCGAGCATGTTTACAGCTTTAGTTGTTACCAAACTAATTTTTGACTATTTAATATATGTAAGGAAAGTAAAGAGATTGAGCATATGATACTTGATGCTAGATACCGGATACTAGCAAAAACAGAAGGATAAAATTTATTAACAAGAATCTGGTATCAAGCATCTGGAATCTGGATTTGAGGTAGTTAAATATGCGATTTATAAAAGACACAAATATAGATTTTATGAAATACAGGAAGATTGCGTTTATTGCGTCTTCAAGTTTAGTCCTTATCGGACTGATAAGTTTTTTCTTAAGAGGTCCTGCTAATTTCGGGATTGATTTTACAGGCGGCACTCTTGTCAGATACAAGTTTTCAGAATCGGTAAATACGGGTGATGTGAGGAATGCTTTGGCGGAAGCGGGTCTTGCCAAAAGCACTATTCAATCATACAACGCAGGAAAGGGAGTCCTTATAAAGACAGCCGGCGAAACAAGAAAAGAAATTCAGACAGTTATTAATAGTAAGTTCGTGTCTTTTATTCCTCTAGTGGAGGAAGAAATCACAATAGGTCCTGTAGTCGGCAACTTAATGAAAAGACAAGCGCTTATCGCCGTGTTTTTTGCTCTAATCGGTATTCTTATATATACAGCTTGGAGATTTAAATTCACTTTCGGATTTGCCGCTGTTATATGTCTTTTCCATGATGTGTTGTTTACGGTCGGCATATTTTCGCTTGCAAGAAAAGAAATTTCACTTTCGGTTGTTGCCGCGCTTTTGACGATTGTGGGATATTCCTTAAACGATACAATAGTAGTCTTCGACAGAATAAGAGAAAACATGAAACTTTCGCGCCATAAACATATCCCGGAAACAATCAACGCTTCTATAAATCAAACGCTTCCAAGGACAATAATTACCTCCGGCACCACACTTGTTCCTGTTCTTGCATTATTATTTTTAGGCGGTCCGGTAATAAAAGATTTTGCTTTTGCTTTAGCGGTAGGAATAGTGGTGGGAACATATTCCAGTATTTATATCGCTTCGCCGCTTGTTATAGAATTAAGCAGGTTGTTAAAAGTTAAAATTCACTAATCCCGATTTTATTTTTTATAACAACAATTTTTCTTAGGGGGCTAACTTTCTCATTTCCTCCATAACTCTATCGGTAAATTCCTGATAAGCGTCCTTCTTTGATTCACTATCCAAGTTTTCAAAATATAACGGTTTTCCGAATACAACAGAAATTTTATGAGGAGTAATTCGATTCGTATCTCTGGTTAATGCATAGCCGCTACCCTTTATTAAAACAGGTATTACCGCAACATTTGACTTGGAGGCAATAAGCCCGACTCCTTTTTCGCCTTCCGATATTGTGCCTGCCGGGCTTCTTGTCCCTTCGGGAAAAAGGAGCAAGACTTTACCTTCCTTTAGAATCTGAAGTGATTTTTTCAATGTGCCGATTTGCAGCTGTTCTCTTGAAATAGGTATAGTGTTCAGTCTTTTTATAAGCCACGAGAAACAACCGAGTTGAAACAATTCTTTCCTTGCCAAGAAATAAATCTGTCGAGGTGAGGCGGTACCTACTAGCATAGGGTCAAGATAACTTTCATGATGCGCCGCCAAAATAACACCGCCTCTTTTTGGAATGTTATCTTTACCTTTTATGTCCCATCTGAAAAGAATCTTGAAAATGGGATTAAGTATAATATGCGCAAAAGCGTAAAGTATATTCATATCTTCTAAATAACGGTTATCGGTTATAGGTGTTCGGTTTTCGCAAAAACAATAATAAATGATTCATTTTCTTATGGTTTTAATGAGATTCCTTATCATTCGTGAAATATGATCGCTTTCATCAGCAAAACTTAATGCATCTTGTTTAGAAATATATCCCAATTGTTCGGAAATAATCAACTGGGTATCTAACTCCCCACAAGAACCAAGTGCTATATACAAGAATTGAACATATTCATTAGTATGTTGTCTCATTTTTCCTTCAGCAATATTTGAAGGAATAGACACCGCCGCTCTTCGCATCTGATTAGTCAATCCATATACTTCTTCCTTAGGAAATTTCTTTGTGATGAGATAAACTTTTTTTACCAACTCAATGCCTTTCTTCCATACTTCTAAATCTTTATAACTTTTTATAATATTCATGTCTTTATAATTCGCAAAAACAAAAGACGGTTATAGGTTATCGATTTTCGCAAATAATCTTTAACGCAAATCGCAAACCGTTTTATCTTTACGATAACCGATTTTTAGTTATTTTCCTATACAAAACTTTTGAAAAATTCTGTCCAGTATATCTTCTTCCAGTGTTTCGCCTAAAATCTTTTTAAACGAATTCAGCGATTCTTTCAAGTCAACAGCAATAAATTCTTCACTTAAACCTTCTGTTATCGCATCAAAACCCTTAAGAAGTCCGTTATATGCGTCTTTCAAAGATTCTCTGCTTCTGGCGTTTACCATAATAGTGCTTTCGCCGGCTGACACCCCGCCTGCAAACACGCTATCCCTTATAAACTTCTTAATCGCATTAATGCCTTTTCCTTTCAGCGCCGATATTTCAAGAACCTTCTTATTGCCTATTAAACTTTTGAGCTTATTTTTAGATATCTTTTCAGGTAGGTCAACTTTATTTATCAGACACAGCATCTTTTTATCTTTTATAATCTTTGCAATTTCTTTATCTTGGCTTGATAACGATTTTGTTCCGTCAACCATAAACAGAACAAGGTTTGCATCTGCCAGTTTTTCTTCAACTTTCTCTTGCGCCTTTTTATCAATTATATTTTCTATTTTTTTAAATCCTGCAGTATCAACTATTTTTACGGGTATGCCTTCGATATTAATCCATTCCTCAATAATATCCCGCGTAGTGCCTGGTATATGTGTGACTATTGCCCGTTCTTTTCCTACCAAGCGGTTTAAGAAAGTGGATTTGCCGACATTTGCTTTGCCGATTAAAAGCACCAACAAGCCGTCACGCAGAATTTCACCTTCCCTGCTTTGTCTTAACAATTTATCAGTTTCGGATGTTATCCGTTTAATCCTCTCTATTAGTTTGTTCCGTTTTGTTTTTTCAATATCCTCTTCGGGAAAATCCAATTCAGCTTCGAACAAAGTTAATAATTCTAAAGTTTCGTCTTTAAGTTCTTGTACCTTTTTAGAAAATGCGCCTTTTAATTGCGATATTGCCGACTTAAGCGCAAGTTCTGTTTTCGCTTCAACGATATTTATAACCGCTTCGGCTTGAGTTAGATCTATCCTTCCGTTTAAAAATGCCCTCTTGGTAAATTCACCCGGTTCAGCCAACCTCGCCCCGCATTCAAGGACTGCTTCAAGCGTTTTTCTAAGTGGAAGTATTCCCCCGTGACAATTTATCTCAACAACATCCTCTCTGGTATAACTCTTCGGCTTTCTCATAATAGAGAGGATAACCTCATCTAAGATTTCTTTGTTTCTTATGATATGACCGTAATGAATAGTATATGAAGGAAGTTTTGAAGGGGTGGCGCCGTTTCTGCCTTTAAATAACTTATCCGCAATTGTCAGCGCCTTCTTCCCCGATAATCTGACGATACCGATTCCGCCCTCGCCGAGAGGGGTGGAGATAGCGGCGATAGTATCAGATTTATTTAACATTTTAAATAAATCGGTTTTCGGTTATAGGTTATCGGTTTTCGTAAATAATTTTTAACGCAAACCGCAAACCGTTTTATCTTTACGATAACCGTTTTTTTGATTGTCATTGACTTACTTGCTCGATAATTTTCCCTACTACATCTTCGATAGAGAGCCCCGTCGTATCCACCGAAATAGCATCTTCTGCTTTTTTTAAGGGCGCAATTTCTCTTGTGAAATCTTTATTATCTCTTTCTTTTATATCCTGCTTAATTTTTTCAAGGTCGCTTTGTATTCCTTTATTAGTTTGTTCAAGCCATCTTCTTTTTGCCCGCTCATCAATAGAAGCATCCAGATAAAATTTGAAAGGTGCCTTGGGGAATACAACCGTGCCGATATCTCTGCCTTCCACAACAATTCCGCCACTTGAACCGATTTCCCTCTGAAGCTTCTTCATCTTCTTCCGCACATCTTTTACTCTACACACCCACCAGATGTTATTCGTTACCTCTTCGGTTCGTATCTTGTCAGTCACTTCTTCTCCGTCCACCCATATCCTCATTCCCTTCTTATCATCTTTCTTCGCTATTAAAATAGTTTCCTTCACCATTTCCACAAGTTTCTCTTCCTCTTCAACCGTTATACCTTCTGTTAGCGCCTTCAAAGTGAGCGCCCTATACATCGCTCCCGTATCTAAATATAAAAATCCTAAGCGTTTTGCAACCTCTTTTGCAATAGTTGTCTTTCCCGCTCCAGCAGGCCCGTCAATCGTGATAATAGTGTTCTTTTTCATTGCTCTCCTTAGTTGATTATTATTGTTTAAGAGGCTATATTATACAGGAAAATTGCCGTATAGTTGTTGGATATGAGAACCTAAAAAATGGCGATAAGAAATAGCCTAAAAATGGGGTCATCCCCATAGTTTTGCGTTCGCAAAACTGGCAATGGGGACTTCGGGTCTTGCAATGACACTCCCCCACAGTCTACCAAAGATATAATGGCGAGACTGGTAATGGGGGCTTTTGTGGAATTTCTAACTCGGGTAGATTTTGTTTCTTCCTGCCTGTTTTGCTTTATAAAGAGAACTGTCTGCTAATTTCACAAGTTCCTTACCTGATATTTTTCTGGGGGGATGGACTGCTACTCCCATACTTACTGTAATCTTTAATTTTTTTCCTTTAAACGTAAAATTGCTATTGTCAACTCCCCTTTTAATTCTTTGGGCGACTTTAACCGCCTGGTCAAGCGAACAGTTAACTAATAGTACTATGAATTCGTCCCCGCCGTAACGCGCCGGGATATCAATTGTTCGCACGCTGTTGGAAATTATTTCACCGATATCCCTTATAATATTGTCGCCTGTCAGATGTCCGTAATTATCGTTGTATTTTTTGAAGTAGTCGATATCTATCATAATTATAGCAAGAGGGTTTTGGTATCTTTCTATCCTTGCCAGTTCATTTTCTAATTGCTGATAGAAATGGCGGGCATTATAAAGACCCGAAAGTTCATCTTTTATTGAAAGTTCCGTTACCCTGTTGTAAAGGCGGGCGTTTTCTATTGCAATGCTCGTCTGATTGATGAATAATTTAAGATGATCTATGTCTTCCTTGCTGATAATCTGACGACTGAAAATATTGTCCACTTCCATAAATCCAATAATCTGGTTTTTAACTTTCATAGGGAAAACTTTAACTAGCCCAAAAATATCTTTATTTAATTTAAACATTCTTTTTTGCCGCGCAATTAACTCGTTATAAAACCTGTTTGTTCCCTTGCCGATAGGATATTTCTCATTTTTTATGATTTTTATTCTTCCCCTTATATCAAATGACATAACTCCGTTTAATGAGTCCCCTTTGTCATTCATAAGATAAAGTTTTACCCTGTCAAATCCGAGACTCATAACAATATCTTTTAAAATAATGCCCAATATTCTTTTTTTCTCCAGAGTGCTGATGGCTGATATAGTGATGTTTGATAACGCCACTAACTTATTTAGAAACTTCTGATTTTCAGAAGACCTGTTGACATCATATATCCCTGATGCAATTATATTTGTGTAATCAACCAGAAGTTGGATATATTTCTTATTAATCGGTCTTTTTGATGTGTCGTTTCTTGCCCGCAGAATACCAATAGGCAAATTTCTATACTTTATCGGGATATAGAGGGTAAACTCTTTCGGCAAATACTTATATTTTGTTTCATTAGATAAAAGAGAAGCAAAAAAGTCGTTTGGCTCTATCAGTATAAATTCTTCTCCTTCTTGAATGCCTCTTTCGGTAGCAAATAAAATAGAGTAGAGAGCTTTGCTTTCTTTCTTGTATAAAAGTATTGTGGTTTCATCAAGTTTCATCTCTTTTAAGATATTTTCTATAACCATCTTCAATGGTATTTTTATATCGTTGAGAAAATGGAAACTCTGGCTGATTCGATTTAATGCTTTCAAGTGCCTGTTAATCCGCAGAATCTCTTTTATTCTCTTTATTTTAATCATGAATACTTTTTATAAATTTATTACGTATTCCATCTGTTCCGCAAGATAGTCAATCTCTTTCTTTAAAATATTATGGTTGTATCTGTTCTCCGCAATTTTCTTCATTATTTTGGAGAAAGACCGCGCCACAATTATTTCCATGCTGCCCCAGTATAAATGATTAGGGAATCCCCTACCTATTTTATAGGATTCTTTTAGTATTTTCTTCTGAGTTGTATTTTGTATATATATTGATTCAAAAGCTTTCATATTTGACGGGAGCATTCCGATATTCTTACAATATCTTGCCTGGGACTGTCTGGAAACCAGAAATTTAATCAATTCAAGAGATTCCTTAAACATAGAAGTAGACCTCATAATAGCAAGGTCGCTACCTCCGCGAAAAGTAGTTCTCTGAAGAGTGCTCTTAGGAAATAAAGCTATGCCTATCTTTTTGTGCAACTTTTTACTGAAATGCGGATTGTTTTTGCTCAGGAAGGTCACGAGGTGCCACGGACTCGAGAAATACAGCGCATATTTATCCCTTAAGAAAAAGTTGTCTGCGACATAGCTGTAGTTTTTAAACAGAGCTTCCTTAGAAGAATAGTTGTTAATTAAGTCAAAATAAAACTCCATGCCGTTGATTGACTCTTTTTGATTTATTAAGATTTTCCCCTTGTCTCTAGAAAAGAAATCTCCGCCCGCGTTCCATATCCAGCAGGCAATATCTTGGACAAGTGTCTGTTCAAATTGTCCCGAAACTCCAATTGGGGATATACCTTGTTCGTCTATTTTTTTTAGTTTCTCGCAAACACGAACAATTCCTTCCCATGTATCCAGCCATTCTGTGGGGATATGGTATTTCTCTAAAATATCTTTTCGATAATATAAAATGCGTATATCAGCGAACCACGGAAGGCAGTTGTTGCCGTCATTACTCGTCAGCGGAGAAGAGCCGACAACATCAAACAAAAAATTCTTTTTTACTATTTCTTTTTTATATTTTGAAATATCGGCAAAAGATTTAAACATGGAAAGCGTTCCGCTCCACGAATTGCCTATTTGGATAACATCGGGGCAGGATTTATTTTTAATGTGCTCTACAATCCTTTCCCAAGCGCGCGCCCAAGGAATAATATCGTATTGAACGTCAACGGATGGATTCTTTTTTGTGAACTCTTTAATTTCCGTATCGATTATCTCTGCGGTTTCAAAGCCCGAATTGGGCATCAGCCAGAATTTTAGAATTTCTTTTTCCATTTTTATGAGACCTATCAGCGATTATAGTAAAAATTTCGCATTTAAGATACTGTTAGAAGAAGTCCGGTGCTCGCTCTTTTCAAAGTCATCGGACCTCGCAATAACATCTTTGTTGATTATTATTGTTTAAGAGATTATATTATACACATACGTTCTCTGAAAGAGTAGTTTTAATAACGATACAATCCGAAAGGAGGTATGCTATGAAGCACATAAGTGCTTTTTTAACGAAGCATACCCATGCCTTCCCATAATTAAGACCCAGAGAAAACCCTGAGATTGTTCCTCAGGGTCTTTGGATAATCTTGTTAAAGGGATCTAGAAGGGTTGTGTTTTGTGAAAGGCTTGGCAAAGGAATAGCAGGCGCTATCCCCTGCTTTGGTGTATTTTTAGATTCCAAGGGAAATTTTAATAGGCGAAATACAACAAGGTGTAGACAATTATAACCGACAATGGTTGTGACCTGCTACTTAAGCCTTTCACTATATTTAATGAATAAAATTAAAGGACAGAAAAGGAGGGATTAATGGAATTCAAAAATAAACTTTATTATGGCGATAATTTAGAAATACTCAGGAAAAAGATTAAAGATAATAGTATTGACCTATGCTACATTGACCCTCCCTTTAATTCAAAAAGAACTTACAATCAAATTTATCTTAATAAGGGCGAGGAAGACAAAGCACAGGCACAGGCATTTATTGATACTTGGGAATGGGACGATAAAGCGAATGAAGGTCTTAAACAAATAACAGAAAATTACAATGGAGTTTTTACTGTACAAAGCATTGACTTAATATTGGGATTGTCAAAAGTCTTAGGTAAGGGAAGTTTATTAGCTTATTTAGTTAGTATGACTTTGCGAATTGCAGAAATTCAGAGAGTTTTAAAACCAACAGGAAGTTTTTATCTTCATTGCGACCCTACTGCAAGTCATTATTTAAAGTTAATTTTGGATGCAATATTTTGCCCTAAAGGGGGAGATTTTAGAAATGAACTCATTTGGCATTATAGAAGATATACTGGCGTGAGTAGGGATTTTCAAACAATGCACGACATTATTTTCAGATATTCAAAAACAAACGATTTTATATTTAATACACTTTTTCAACCATATCAGGAAACAAATCTTAAAAACCATCCGTGGGAACACGATGAAGATGGAAAGAAATTTTACTGGAAAAAGGGTAAGAATATAACGCCATACAAAGTTTATTTTAATGAAGATGGGACAAAAATGAATGATGTATGGATAATTCCTCAAATATCGCCAATTGGAAATGAACGACAAGGTTATCCGACACAGAAGCCAGAAAAGTTATTAGAACAAATAATCAAAGCAAGTAGCAATGAAGGGAATATAATTTTAGATGCTTATTGTGGATGTGGAACTTCTATTGCAGTCGCAGAAAAATTAAAGAGAAGATGGGTTGGAATTGATATTACCTATCAAAGTATCAGTGTTATTTTAAGACGGCTTGAAGATAGTTTTGGTAAAGATGTTTTGAATAAAATTCATTTAGATGGGATACCTAAAGACATAGAATCAGCAAGGGCTTTAGCAAACAAAAAAGATGACAGATTAAGAAAAGAATTTGAAAAATGGGCTGTATTAACTTATACAAACAATAGAGCAATAATTAACGAAAAGAAGGGGGCAGATAAGGGTATAGATGGGACTGCTTTTATTTTAGATGATAGATTAAAAGATAAGGATGTTTATAAAAAAATACTTTTCTCGGTTAAATCGGGTGAACAAATAAAATCGGGAGATATAAGAGATTTAGAAGGCGCCATGAGAAGGGAAGATGCAGTTATGGGTATATTTTTAACATTAGAATCTCCAACAAAACCTATGGTTGCAGAATCTAAAAGTGCAGGTTCTTATGCTTATAACTTAACTGGGACAAAATATCCTGTTGTAAATATTGTTACAATTGAAGAAGTGCTAAATGGCGCAAGACTAAATATTCCTACTTCACACTCAATAGAAGTATTAAAAAGGGCTCCGGCAGTAAAAGGAAAACAATTCGAATTTTAGAATGAAGAAATACCGAATAAATATGGTCAGGTTTTGCAATGACAGAAGAGTACCCCCATAGTTTCACTCGCTCCGCTCGTAAAACTAGCGATGGGGGCTTCGTCCCCCAAATAGGGGGACTTCGAAAAACAGTCCCAAATCTTAATCTATGCTATATTCTTAAAAATTAAAAGGAGGGGAAAATGGATGAAAAACAAATGAAGGAGTGCAAGTCTTGTTATCAGCAGATTGATAGTCGTGCCAAAAGGTGTCCGCATTGCCATCATTGGCAGACAAAGTTTTCAGTTTTTATACATCATCCTCTCTCCGGTTTCATTTATGGTTTTTTATTCATTGCAATTATGTTTACAGCTATATATTTTATAGGGAAGAAGGTTGAGAAAAGTTTTGATTATACGTATAGAGACTTTAGTCAGGATTCAGGACTGATAATCAAATCTCATCACGAATGGTTCCCAACAGAAGACAGCTTCAATGTGGTTGGAGTTGTTGCTAATACGGGTAGCGATGCATGGGGTTCAATTAATATTGAAGTTGAACTATTCGATAAAGAAGGGAAATTTGTATACGAATGTTCTGAATATATTAGAGGGACCCTTCGTCCTGGCGAGGAAGAGAATTTTGTAGTAGATTGTAGTGGCTGTGATAAAGCGCCAATTCCCAAATTTGACCATTACGAAATTAAAATCACCAATGCTTATTATAAATCTGTTGATAAGAAATAAAAAGGGGTATACCCCTCCCCACAGTTTTGCTTCCGCAAAACTAGCAGTGGGGACAGTGCATAGTTTCACTCGCTCCGCTCGCAAAACTGGCGATGGGGGCTTCGTCCCCCAATAGGGGGACTTCGAAAAACAGTCCCAAATCTTAACTCTTCATCTTTTGAAATTCATCCCTTGACATTAAAAATAAACCTGCTATAATTTAACAAAAGTAAAGAATAGCAGGGGTAAAATTATGTATATCAAAAGGGAATTAGAGGACAAAATCAAGTCGTATTTGAATAAACCCGAAATTCTTGCGGTTATTGGTCCTCGTCAATCGGGCAAAACCACGCTTTTAAAGCAAATAGCAAAACCGCTTAAGAAAGCAAAATATATTGATTTTGAAGACAGAGATACTCTTAATTTGTTTAATGATGATATTAAGACATTTTATAACCTGCATGTAAAAGGTGCCGAATATCTGTTTATAGATGAATTCCAATATGCAAAAGAAGGCGGACAGAAATTAAAATATCTTTACGATACTCATAAGACAAAAATTATTATTTCCGGTTCTTCTGTTTTGGATTTAACTAATCAAGCGCTTAAATATCTTGTAGGCAGAATTTTTACATTCCAACTCTATCCTTTTAGTTTTAAGGAATTTTTAAGTTTTAGAAACCCCGCGCTTTATGAAAATCTCTATTTGGAAGTTAAAGAAAAAATAGATAATTATTTTGCGGATAAGAGAAAAACACCTCCTCTAGTATCCGATGCAGTAATACAGGAAATAAGCAAATATTATTATGAATATGTGATATATGGCGGTTATCCCAGAGTTGCGATTGCCGATGGCAAAGAAGAAAAAATCACCGTATTGAAAAATATCTACAATATATATCTGTTAAGGGAAATAAGAGATATACTCCAATTAAGCACAGAATTGGAATTGCAGAAGCTTATAAAAGCGTTGGCTCTGCAGACTGGTTCTTTGGTTGTATATAATGAATTAAGTCAGATTACTTCTCTTAATTATAAAAAGCTATTGGAACATATTAATATTTTGGAAAAGACCTTTCTGATAAAAAAAGTTATGCCTTTTTATAGAAATAAAAGGGTTGAAATTGCCAAATCGCCTAAGGTCTATTTTTGTGACAACGGATTTCGAAACGTTGCGATAGATAATTTTCAGGAGTTAGTTCAAAGGACTGACAGAGGTAAGTTAAATGAGAATTTTGTAGCGAGCCAATTATTAAAAGAAGAAGATAATATTAATTACTGGCGGACAAAATCCAATGCGGAAATTGATTTTATATTGGAAAGACGCGGGCAAATTACTGCTGTAGAGGTAAAATCGACTTTACATTCCAATAAAACCGGCAGAGCTTTACTTAGTTTTAAAGAAAAGTATTCGCCGAATAAAATGGTTGTTCTTTCCGAAAATTATTTTGCTTTTGACAAAAAAAGGAACGTCTTATTTATGCCATTATTTTTTATTTAAATAAAATAAAAGGGATGGTGCCTTTTAAAATAAAAACAGTCCCAAATCTTAAAAAGGATTTTGTGTAATTGAAAAGAGGATTATTGTATGAAATGCCCACAATGCAATGGTGATTTTCTGTTGACATGGAAGCGGTATGTCAAGGCTCCTTTCGGACGATTTCCGTGTCCACTTTGCCATACAGGGCTTATTGGCAAACATCACTGGTTCTACTGGCCACTGTTGTTTTTAGGGTGTTGTTTTGCGGGCATTCCCTTGGCGTATCTTGGTGGCATGAAATATGGTTTCACAGGTACTCTATATGGCTGGATCATTGGAGCAGTGCTTAGTGGGGTTCCGTTTGACAAGTATTTAGAAAGCAAGTTTTCGATACTTAAGATAAACAACAGAGATATGTCCAACAATTCACGAGGGAGGTAAGAAGCAGGTCTTGCAATGACACATTATTGAAAAAACAGTCCCAAATCTTGAATGGAGGTTAATATGAAAAAGAATAAGATTATTGGCGGGTTGCTGTTGGTTTTAGCGGTTGCTACGATTGCGGGTATGATTATTAACAAGGATGCCTTTTGGACCATTTATAATTGGGCAGTAATAATATTTTCTGTGGTAAGCGGCATTGTCTTGTTAAAATAAAATTATGATAAATGAATTTATGAAGGCGGCTATAGAAGAAGCTAAAAAAGGTTTAAGTGAGGGAGGCATACCCATAGGCGCTGTTATTGTTTATAGTGGAAAGATAATCGGCCGGGGGCACAACAGGCGCGTGCAGAAAGGAAGCGTTATTTTGCACGCTGAGATGGATGCTCTGGAAAACGCGAAGCGCCGGCCGGCATCAGTGTATAAAGAATGCGTTTTATATACTACGCTTTCACCGTGCCCTATGTGTTCGGGCGCCATAATATTGTATGGTATCAAGCGGGTTGTTATCGGCGAGAACAAGACGTTTATGGGAGAGGAAGAATATCTCAAGTCAAAAGGTGTAGATGTGGAAGTGTTACAGGATGAAACATGCATAACAATGATGCGAAAGTTTATCAGCGAAAATCCAAAGCTTTGGAGCGAGGATATAGGAGTTTAAGTTGCAAAAAAGAGTCAGGGTCTTAAAATGAAACGGATTTGTTTTTCTTTGTTCTGCCTTGTTATTTTCTTTATAACTGTCTCCTGTTTTAGTGGGGAGATTTTAATTAGAGACCCCACATTGTTGCGTAAGAAACTTGAAGAGATACGGATTAAGAGAAAGTTACCTGCTGTAGCAGCTGCTATTGTTATTGGAGACCGTGTTGTTGTTGCCTCAGCGGTTGGACTTCGCAAATGGGGCGAAGATATTCCAGTAACGCGTAATGATGCATTTGAGTTAGGTTCAATTACAAAGCCGATAACGGGAACGTTAACCGCGATTTTGAAGGATCAAAATAAGTTAGATTGGGATACGACAATAGGACAGATTTTTCCTGAGATGTTTCCTGGTCATCAAAGCCTTTATCACTACGTTACGGTTAGGCAGCTTCTAAGTCATACGAGCGGACTTCCGTATCAGCCCACAATGAAAGAGGCAGATATAGACGCAGGGGGAACTACCGTTATGGAACAGAGAGTTGCTTATGTTTCCGCGGCATTGTCTGATAAACAAGAAGCAATTCCGGGTAGTGCCTATATATATAGCGGTGGTGGAATCATAGTTGCAAGTATGGAGGAGAGATTAACTGGAAAATTGTGGGAAAGTTTTGTCAATGAACTTATATTCCAAAAGCTGAAGATGAATACTGCTGGTTTTGGTCCGATGGCAACACCGCCAGATTTAATCGATGCTCCATGGTATCACCAACTCCGCAACGGTAAAATCACACCCCTATCACCAACGGGGGACTCTGTTTATTGTCGAAGTCCGGTTGGAGGCATACATTGTTCTGTAATTGACCTTGGACGCTTTGCCGCGTTTCATCTGCTTGGAACACAAGCAAAGCAGTCTGAAGGTTTACCAATCACACAAAAGACGCTCAGGGAATTTTATACAGTGGTTGAGATAGGTAAGGGCAAAAGAAAGCTTTATACAACAGGAGGATGGCGTGTGCAGCCTACAAACTGGGCAAAAGGTCCGGTTTATTGGCATTCTGGGCAGAGTCAATCTCGTGGTTATGCGATTGTACATATTGTCCCTGAACAGAACTATGCAACCTGTGTCATGATGAATATCGGCGGAGATGAAGCTAGTAAAGCCGGCGGCGAAATCAATATGTTACTCGTTGAAGCACTGCGTAATGCGAACTATAATCCAAGCCTTTTATTTTCAGAGAAGGAAAAAGATGGAAAAGGCGGGGGTTGAAACAGATTTGGTTTTTGTATAATTGAAAATTAAAAGGAGGGAAATGAGATGACAAAATTGGAAAAGTTGGTATATGTTGGTTGTCCATGGGTTTTTGGTGCGGTTCTTATTGTTTGCGGATTGATTATTCTAGTTAATCCTCAAACAAAGTTACACGGATTAATGGCAATTTGTACGGGGCTTATCTGCATGTCTATTTATTGCATATGTTCAATTCTAGTAAAGATTGTGGAAAAGTATGAAAAGGATAAGTAATGACACCCCTCCCCGCAGATTTGTCAAAGCAAATCTGGACGCGGGGACAGGCGTAGTTTTGCTCACTGTGTTCGCAAAACTAACCGCGGGGGTAATTAAAACGTTGATGGATCCCGCGACGTAAGACATCGGAAAAATTTCCAGAAGGGATATTTTTCCGATACTCTGCGGGATAAATCGGAACTACGTTCCAATTTAAGGAGGTGTAATATGACGATTGATGCTATACGTCAGGCGTTTGGGTGGTGTTTTGTAATTAATATGGGGCTTCTTTTGTGGTGGTTTCTGGCTTTTATGTTAATGCATGATTTTATTTACAGAATGCATAGTAAATGGTTCAAGATGTCTGTGGAAAAGTTTGATTCTATTCATTACGCGGGTATAGCTATTTTTAAGATGTTTATATTTGCGTGCAATCTTGTTCCTTATATTGTGTTAAGTATTATCAGATAGACTCATCTCCCCATAGTTTTGCCTTTGCGAAAATGTGGGGGCAGACAGATTTCTTTTCATTTGTTTTTCTGTATAATTAGATATAAACGAGGAAAACTATGTTTACCAAATTCATTGTTAGTGTTGTTATTGCTGTTGTCGTCTCATTCCTATGTTCGCTTGCTGAAGCCATATTACTTAGTCTTAATCCTCTTACTATGAATAGGATGAAGCACAATAGGCCGAAAGTTGCAGATTCTTGGATAAGGATGAAGAAAACCATTGCCCGTCCGATAGCGGCAATATTGATATTAAACACAATTGCTCATACTGGCGGCGCAACTGTGGCTGGCGCTGCTTTTGTCGAGTTATACGGAAAAAACGCAATATGGATTTTTTCCGCAGTTTTCACATTAGTTATCCTATTAGGAACGGAAATACTGCCCAAAATTATCGGTGTAAGGTTCCGCGATAGATTGGCGCCGTATTTGGCTAAACCGTTGGAAATAATAACTAAAACGCTTCATCCCGTTGTTCGTTTAAGTGAAATGATGTTTAGCCGAATAGGGCGAGACAGAGAACACGAACAAATTACAACCGCAGACATTGTAACTTTTGCTTCAATGGCGCGTGCCGGCAAGGTGATAGGTCTGCAGCAGGAAAATATAATTGCGAATACAATTCGATTAAGTCATACGACTATCGAAAAAGCAATGATTGCCTGCGATAAGGTCAAGTTTATTAAAAAGAGCGATAGAATTGAAGATGTTATTGAATTGGCAAATACTTTTAAACATACGCGTTATCCGATAAGCAATACCGATGATATTCAGGGTATTTACGGATATGTGAATATGAAAGGCGTTCTGCCGACTATTACCAGTGACTTGGAGCAAATTATAAGTCAGGCGAAGCCAATGCTTCGCGTGCAGTCGTCCGATAATCTTATGGTTGCTCTTACTACAATGATTCAAAACAAACAGCATCTATTATTTGTTATGGGACATAAGGGTAGTTGTGCCGGTATCATAACGATGGAAGATGTTGCCGGCGAATTAGTCGGCGCGGATATTGAGATGTTCAAGTAAGAATAATTAGGTTGAAAATAATTTAGGTTAGAGGTTTATAAAAAATGCAAAAGTTATTTAAAAGAATCGTCATCTTATTAATATGTATAAGTTTTATACCATTACTATCTTCTGCGCAGACGAATGATTATATTAGCCATAGAGCTAAAAATATCATCATTATGATCCCGGACGGGATGGGGCTGTCTGATGTGACTGCCGCCCGTATTTATAAAAACGGGCCCAACGGAGCCCCTCTTTATTTTGAAACATTGCCGAATATCGGTTATCAACGAACCCATTCTGCCAATAGCACCGTGACTGATTCTGCTGCTGCGGCTTCTGCTTGGGCTTGCGGTGAAAAATTCAATAATGATGAGATTGGCTATCATTCTGAAGATGGTTCGTATAATCCTACTATCTTAGAATTAGCAAAGTATAAAGGTAAAGCCACAGGCTTGGTGGCTACTTCTACAATAACTCACGCTACTCCTGCGGTATGGGGGGCGCACGTTAATTCCCGTTCTTGTGAAACTGAAATAGCGCGGCAATACATTGAAGCAACCGGAGTTGATGTGATGTTTGGCGGCGGCAGGAAAAAATTCAATCCTGATACGCCCGATAAATGCGGTGTTTCCGGTGATTTTATTAAGATGGCGGAAGAGAAAGGGTATGCTGTAGTCTATACGAAGTCGCAGATGGAAGAAGCCGTAGGCCGCGGCGCTAAAAAACTGCTTGGGCTTTTTGCCGATGATGCGTTAACTCCCGAAAAGGACCGTCCCGTTGACACGGAAGAACCGAGGTTGCCTGAAATGACTAAAGCGGCGTTAGCTCTATTGGAGAAAAACAGAAATGGTTTCTTTCTGATGGTGGAAGGTTCTCAAGTTGACTGGGCTAATCACGGTAATGATTTAGAGTATCAAATCACTGAAACTCTGGCTTTTGATGAAGCGGTAAAGGTGGCATTGGATTGGATTAACGCATCTTCCAGGAGGAAGTCGGAAACATTATTAATTATTGTAGCTGACCATGACTGCGGAGGTTTTGCTGTAAATGGTCCTTATGGTCGTCTTGCCAAAGCCGGGGAATTTGTAGAGGCGGGTTGGACTAGTAAAGGCCATACTGCTCAAGATACCATTGTGTGGAGCCAGGGTCCCGGAAGTTACAAATTGGGTAGAGCGATTGATAATACAGACCTTTATTATGTGATGAGAGAAGCCTTGGGTTATAAAGTTTCCGGGAAACAGAACAAGTGAAAGGACAATTTTTGTTTAAATATTTTTCTTCGTTAGTGTTGGTGTTGTTTCTTCTAACAAGTTATGCGTCTTTAGAAGCTACTCCAATAGATACTATTCGTAAAGACGGCAGATTGGATTTTATGCGAGATGATAGTTCTGTAATTGTTTCCATCAATATTGAAATTGCAGACACTCCCCAGAGTAGAAGAATGGGGCTAATGAATAGAGAGTTGCCGGATTTCTCAGGCGGAATGTTATTTATATTTAAGGATGTTAAACCGCGGAATTTCTGGATGAGAAATACACCGACCTCACTTGATATGGTTTTTGTGGATGAAGATTATAGTATAGTAAATATCGCAAAACAAACTATACCTATGTCCGACCAGCTCTATAGCTCAAAAGGTTCTGCAAAATATGTTGTTGAGGTGAAAGCTGGTTTTGCCGAACAATATGGGATTAAAGAGGGAAGTAAAATTCGTTGGGAAAGATTATAATTCTAAGCTAAACAGAAGGGATGCAAGAAATATGGACAATATTTCGATTCTAAGTGCGAAAAATATCGGTCGGAATTTTATTCCAAAGAAATATCTTCCTAAGGGCAAAGATGAATATTATCTTCGCAAAAATCAAGCACGAAAATTATTCCCCAAAACACGATACAGACATCTTAAGAAAAACGAAATTGAAGAACTGATAAAGAATAATAATACTACAGACAATTGGGGCGAAATATTTGTTACGGATAAGTTTGAACCCAAACAAATAAAGAATACGAAATTTATAGGGCTTGTTCGTATTGGAAATATTCGACAAGTCGCGCTTAAACATCACGATTTACAATTGACAGTTGGCATCACAAACAGTGTAATCATCTCTTGCGATATAGGCAATGATGTGGCAATTCACAATGTCCATTATCTGGCACATTATATTATAGAGGAGCGTTCCATACTTTTTAACATCAATGAAATGCATACAACCAATCATGCGAAATTCGGCAACGGAATTATAAAAGAAGGCGAATCGGAAGATGTTAGAGTTTGGCTTGATTTGATTAATGAAGCGGGTTCACGCAAGGTTCTGCCTTTTGACGGTATGATACCCGCCGATGCTTATCTTTGGGCAAAGTATCGCGATGATACACCATTACAGAAAAAACTAAAAGAAATTACACAAAAGAGTCTTGCCCCGAATCGAACTGGTTCTGGTTTAGGGTTCGATTCCCGGCGTGGTTTTTACGGAACTGTCGGCAATCAAAGCGTAATTAAGAATTCACGTATCTTGAAAGATGTCAAAATAGGAGAACATTGCTATATTAAAGGCGCGAACAAACTTAAAAATCTTACAATTAATTCTTCCGAAGAGGAATCTACCCAAATAGGCGAAGGTGTTGAGTTGGTGAACGGTATCATCGGTTTCGGCTGTCATATTTTTTATGGCTGTAAAGCAGTTCGGTTTATTTTGGGCAACAATTCAAGTCTTAAATACGGTGCAAGATTAATTAATTCTTTCCTTGGGCCAAACTCAACGATTTCCTGTTGTGAAGTTTTAAATAATCTTATATTCCCTGCGCACGAACAACATCACAACAATTCTTTTCTTATAGCGTCTTTAGTTATGGGGCAAAGCAATATTGCCGCAGGCGCCACGCTCGGTTCAAACCATAACAGCAGAGCAAATGACAACGAAGTTCAGGCAGGAAGGGGTTTTTGGCCGGGATTATGCGCAAGCATTAAACATTCCTGTAGATTTGCATCTTTTGTATTACTTTCAAAAGCAGATTATCCTGCGGAACTTGATATTCCGTTGCCGTTTTCACTTGTCAATAACAATACTTCAAAAGACCAATTAGAAGTATTGCCTGCGTTTTGGTGGCTATATAACATGTACGCTTTGGCAAGAAATATGCGGAAGTTTCAAGACCGCGATAAACGAATCAACAAAACGCAAAACGTTGAGTTTGATTTCCTTGCCCCCGATACAATAGAAGAAATTTTTAGTGCCCGCAGGTTACTGGAAATATGGCTTGCAAAAGCAAACTTAAGAAAGCAGAATATGGGTATTGAAGGCAGAAGCGAGAAAGAACTTGTCCATTTCGGGCGCGAAATTTTTTCAGAGACAGAAAAAGAAATAAACAGGTTCGAGGTTTTAGGCGAGCAAATGGAAAAATCTGGGCGAAAAGTTGTGATATTAAAGGTATATCAGGCATATCATGCATATGGCGATATGCTGCATTATTATGCCGTAAAAAATCTATTGGACTATATGCAAACAAACCTCAAGGCACCATTTTCATCAATGTGCAAAGAATTAAGTTGCAACCGTGAAACAGAGTGGGTAAATCTTGGCGGACAACTCACTTCTCAAAAAGATGTGGATAAACTGCGTTTGGATATCGGTTCAGGCAAGCTTTTGACTTGGGAAAAAATTCATGAAAGATATAATATTCTATGGAATAAATATCCTCTCGAAAAACAAAAACACGCTTTTGCAACATTTTGTAGTCTTCTGGGGACAGATAATCTTACAAAGGAAGAGTGGGCATCGGCTTTAAATAAAGCGGTGAAAATTCAAGGAGATATCAACCGTCAGGTTTATATTTCCCGCAAAAAGGATTTTGATAATCCTTTCAGAAAAATAACATATAGAAACGATGCCGAAATGAAAGCTGCTATTGGTAAAGTTGAAGACAACAGTTTTGTAAAACAAGTACAAAAAGAGACGAAAGAATTCGAAAAATTGGTAGAAAAAATTAAAAGTAGAAATTAATTTTAACTTTGATGAAAGATATCTCTAATGAATAGAAAAGAACAGAAATATTCCCAGTATGCGCTTATCAGGGAAATGATGGATACGGTTGAAATCGTAAAGGATTTCAATCCGGAACAAACCAAAGATATTGCGCAAAAAATCAAGTTAGCAGGCAAGCTGCTATTAACAGGAGAAGGTTCAAGTCGTCTTTTCCCAGCAAAGAATGCTATTCGTAAAGCATTAACTTCGGGGATAGACCTTCAGATTATTACGGAAAGTTCACGCCAAGCCGCTGGATATGACTTATCAAAGTTTGCAGTGTTCTGCGCGTCAAATTCCGGGCGGACCAAAGAAATTATTTTACTTGCAAGGAAGTTGGCTGAAATAGGAAATGAAAACAGATTCGCTTTAACTGCTAATGAAAACACCCTATTAGAAAAAGAATGCAAGGAAACATTTGTTCTTTCCTGCGGAAAAGAAGATGCTGTTGCCGCTACGAAGAGTGTTGTTGAACAAGCTCTGTTTTATGAATCTATACTCTGGAATATAAAAGGCGTTAATAATAAAGAAAAGTGTTTGGAATTAGCAACAAATCTTGAAAAAGCCCTTACACTGCCTATTGACCCGAGTATTGTTGAAACAGCTACTAAAGCGTCAACTATTTATTTCGCCGGCTATAATGACGGAGTTGCAGAAGAGCTTACCCTTAAGACAAACGAAATTACCCGCAGGAAATCAGATTATTTGGAAGGCACTTATGCCGTCCACGGAATTGAAGAGGTTATGGACAAAAATGATATCGTCTTTGTCGTTGACCCGATTGAAGAGGAAATCGAAAAATTTCAGGAAGTCTTAACAAAGGGTGTTGGGCTCAAAGTCATAGCTATCGCCAATAGAAACACACCTTTCCCCACAATACTTGTTCCTTCTTTAGGTGAACTGAACCCGTATGTTTATTTATGCGCCGGTTGGAATCTTTTAGTTGAAATAGGTTTAGCGCTCGGCGTTAATTTAGATAAACCCCAACGCGCGCGTAAAGTCGGCAATGAGTTAATTGTCTAAGCTAATATTGTCATTACCAGTGAAGCAATAACAGGAATGCTTAAATTGTCGTCGACTTTATAAGAGAAAAGCTCGACTAAAGTTGCGGTTAAACTACCCCAGAGAATCAATTGAAGATTAAGCCCTTCAGTTCGCATCAATGGCAGTTGCATGAAAACAATACCGATAAGCAGAGCTGTTAGGAAAAAAGCCATTGAGCCTTCAAGAGTTTTATTATTGAAAATTTTTATCCTTCCATATCTTTCGCCTACAAAAGCCGCCGCAACGTCGGATATGGCAAGAAAAGTCAAAGATAAAATTGCTATATATTTCGGCGCAAATATTACGGCGATAAGAGTGCCCAAAAGAAAATAAGTAGTGCCTACCAGATGAGATTTTTCTTTTGGTTTGAAAAGAGGGTTTAAATGTTTAAATGCCCATTTATTAAATCCCGAATGTTTAAACCGGAATATTTCTAAAACCACGAGAATTAGAAAGAAAATTGCTATAGTGACTACAGCTCCCGGTTTATTTCCGAAATAATAACCGATAGGGAAAAGTAGTCCTGTCCCTAAGTGATAAACATTACGCTGCCATTTTTTCATTTTTACGATGAGATTATACTAAAGCGCAGATTAGGGAGCAATATGCAATTTGCTTTAAGGATTGATAATAAAAAGTTTGCCAAGTCCTTACTTTTTGAATATAATAAAAAAAACTTGCAAGAGGATAATTCCTCTAACTATGATGGGGCATAATGTACCCTCGTAAATACGAAAGGATAAAAAGTTAATGAAAGTTAAACGTATATTAGCAATGTTTATTGTGATGGCATTTAGTGTCGCAGTTTCTTTTGTCTATGCCGATGAGAAGGTAGATTTAAAACTTCGGTTAGAAAAAGGACAATCTTATAAAATGCGAACCCTTAATGAGATGAAGATTAAACAGACAATCCCGGGGCAACAGGGACAACAGCAAACAATGACAATAATAGAGAAATCAGGAGCGAAGAATATATACACTGTGGAGGATGTGCAAGCTGACAGCACTCTTGTGATAAAAGTTACGTATGACGCTATTTCTTTTAAACAAGAGAATCCTACTGTTGGGTGGAATGTTGAGTATGATTCCACCGATACCTCTACTGCCGTTGGTCCTATGACACCAGTTCTTGGTGCTATCGTGGGGCAAAGTTTTACAATAACTATAACTCCTGATGGACATGTAAAAGAAGTTCAGGGGATAGATGCACTTTGGAGACGTATGGAGGAGAAAATTGATGAGTTATCTGAAGAAGGACCCGAGAGAGTCGCTATGGAAACTCAGATGAAAATGCAGTATGGTGAGGAAGCATTAAAAACAAATACAGAGAATTCATTCAATATGTATCCTGATAACCCGATTGGTATTGGAGACACCTGGCAGAGAAAAACTGAGATTAATCAGGGGTTCCCGATGATTGTCGATTCTATTTACACATTGAAGGAAAGGAAAGACGGCATAGCCGTTATTGATGTGTTCGCAATGATTCAAACTAATAAAGAAGTAGGCCCAATGGAAATGAGTAATATGAAAATCCAGTACAACATGTCAGGTTCTGTGACGGGAATTATGGAAATGCAGGAATCTACAGGTTGGGTAATACGTTCTAATCAAAATTTGAGGTTAACGGGGAGTGTAATAGTTAACCACCCTGAAAGACCCCAGCCGATGTCTATACCGATGTCTATAACGGGCATTATCACCCAAGAACCATATTGATGATAGAATACCGAAATACTCTAAACTTTTAAAAGATAGGAGAAATATGCGAAAAAAAAGGATTTTATCGGGAATCCTTATAGTTGTAATAATGGTTATCAGTGTCATGATTTCTTGTGTTTATGCTGAAGAGAAGGTAGATTTAAAACTTCGGTTAGAAAAAGGACAATCTTATAAGACGAAGACTACTCAAGATATGAAGATTAATCAAACTGTTCCGGGGCAAGTAGTGACAATAACCCAGAAAACAGAGATGAGAAATATGTATACTGTGGAAGATGTGCAAGCTGATAGCACTCTTGTGCTAAAAGTTACGTATGATGCAATCCTTTCTAAAATTTGGATTCCTGATCCTAATCAGAATATTGAATATGATTCTTCTGATACTTCTGTTTCTAGTGATAATCCTATAGCATCTATCTTTGGTGCTATTGCAGGACAGAGTTTAATAATAACAATAACTTCTGATGGACATGTAAAAGAAATTAAGGGTGCAGACGCACTTTGGGAACGTATACAGGAGAAAATTAATGAGTTATCTGAAGGAGGACCTGAGAGAGCCGGTATGGAAACTCAGATGAAAATGCAGTATAGCGAAGAGGCGCTAAAAACAAATACGGAGAACTCATTTAATATGTATCCTGATAACCCGATTGGTATTGGAGACACCTGGCAGAGAAAAACTACCATGAATCAAGGATTTCCCATGGTTATTGATGCGATATACACATTAAAGGAACGAAAAAACGGGATAGCCGTTATTGATGTATTTGCAATGATTCAAACTAATCGAGACGTCGGTCCGATAGAGATGGGACCCGATAAAATTCAGTACAATATGTCAGGTTCTGTGACGGGAATTATGGAGATACAAGAATCTACGGGCTGGATAAAACATTCTAACCAAAATATGAGATTAACCGGGAGTATAATAGTTCAGTCTCCTGAAATACAGCAGCCGATATCTATGCCTATTTCCGTAACAGGCACTATCAATGTGGAACCATATTAGGATGTAAGATTTTCTTTTCCGGAACAGAACATTTAGCAGAGATAGAAAAAACTTATGTGTAATATAATTTTTAACTGTCCTAAGGCGCTTTTTTCTTTCTTGAAAATCTAATCTTTTTTACAAAGTTGCGACAATTTATTAATTGTTTCTTCTTCTCCTAATACTAAAAGAATATCTTCTGCCTTAAGTATTGAGTGTGACGGAGGGTTGTATTTAATTATACCGGTTTCATTATCTTTTATCGCTACTACAAGAGTGCCTGTTTTCTTGCGAATTTCCGTATCGTTTAGAGTTTTCCCTACTAGCGTAGAGTTAGGACATAGTTTAACTTCTTCCAGCCTTAAGGTAACATCATTATCACCTCTTGTCATAACATCCAAAAAAGAAACGACAGTAGGTCTTAATAGTACAGAAGCCATTCTTCTTCCGCCTATAATATCGGGGGAAATTACATTATTTGCTCCTGCCTTAAGCATTTTGCTTTGCGAAATCTCTTCTCTTGCTTCAGCCACAATATTAAGTTTGGGATTCAATGCTCGGGCTGAAAGGGTAATAAATAGGTTGTCAGTATCGGAATTAAGGCACGCAATTAGCCCCTTTGCATCCTCTATTTTTGCTTTTTTCAATATTTCGTCGTCCGTTGCGTCACCTTGTATTAAAGTCAGTCCCTGATCTTCTTCAAATGCCTGAATATTATTGGCAATCACTACAAAAGAAACTTTTGCTCTTTGCAATTCTTCTACGACCTGCAAGCATACTTTTCCTTCACCGCATACAATAAAATGATTTTTAAGCTTTTTGATTTTCGCTTCCATTTTTCTTCTCCTTCCTATTTCACGGAACTGACCTTCTATAATAAAACTGGAAATAGCAGTAATACCATAGGCTAAAATGGATATACTTGATATTATCAGCCCTATAGTAAAAATTCTACCTGTAGTGGATAAATTATGAACTTCTTCAAAACCTACTGTTGCCACGGTTATTATGGTCATGTAAAGTGCATCCAGAAATGTCCAATCTTCTATGGCCATATAACCGAATATTCCGCCCGCGATAACTATTATTAACAGAAGAACAGCGAGTTTGAATTTGTATTCGGATGTCATTATATTATTTTAAAAAAGAAGGCGTTGATTGCGATAGTCGGCTATTAAGCCCCGTATTTTTCTAATTTCTGCGCATGAGCCATAGCAAGAGGCATTATATCTAACGCCTTGATTCTGCCTAATCCGCCTTTAACGCAGGCGGTTTCAGAAAAATTATTCACATCATCAACTCTGCAAGTAGGAGAATAAAGAAGTATCGGGACAGGATGCCATGAATGTGATTTAAGGACAGATGGAGTAGAGTGGTCGCCTGTTATTACTAAGGATTCGGGTTTGAGTTTAAGAATTCTAGGAATAAATTTATCCGCATTTTCGATTACCTGCACTTTTCTTTTCCAATCTCCGTCTTCACCGGCGCTATCTGTTCCTTTTATGTGAATAAAGAAAAAGTCGTGGTCTTTATAGTTTTCTTCTAAAGCTGTTACCTCATCTTCAATATTACCGCCTTTTAACTGCAAAACTTTCATACCTACAAGACGGGCAAGTCCCTTATACATTGGATATGTTGCAATGGCCGCAGGATTAAGACGGTATATTTCCTGAAAAGAAGGCAAAGAAGGCGGTTTTGCAAAACCTCTTAACAATAACATATTTGCAGGATGATGAGGCGCAAGGACCTTTTTTGCTTCGGATACGAATTTACTTATAATTTCAGAGGTGGTTTGGGCTTCTTTGGACAAGGCAATAGGTTCCAAGGGAAGCGCTCCTAATACTTGAGGGTCTGTTTCAGCAATTGCTTCCGATAAATTTTTGCCCCTAAATACCACCACTGCGCGATGTTCTTTAACAGGTTTTACGAAAATTTTTACTGAATCTATCTTTATTCTACTTAATTCTTCGCATAATTTTTCGTTTATTTCGGTAGAAATTCTGCCGGCTCTTCTATCGGTAATTTTCCCTTCTTTGTCAATTGTCGCGAAATTTATGCGAACAGCCAAATCGTCTTTTTCCAAAGGAAAGTTTATGCCTGAGGCTTCAAGCACTCCTCGTCCTATATTGTATTTTAATGGGTCACATCCAAACAGTCCCAAATGCGCAGGACCGCTACCGGGAGTTATTCCGGCTGATATCGGGTCAACTACTCCGCATACGCTTTGTCTTGCCAAAGAATCAAGGTTAGGCTTTAAGGCGTGTTCAAGTTCTGTTTTGCCTTCTATGGGCAAGCCGCCCACACCGTCCATCACAAATAAAATAATCTTTGACGACGTAGCCTTGGATAATTTTTTTAATAAACTTGTTCCGTTAGAAGTAAGTTCCGGCTTTACCTGCCTCGCCTTTATCTCATCAAGGCGGGTATTGGAACTGCCCGACATTGCATTAATGGCGGGACTTCTAATGGGATCATGCTTCTGGGTGTCTTCTCGCATATGCGATTTTCTTAACGGTTTTCAAATATTTTTTTCTTCTTTTTTCCGTGGGCTTTTCGTAGAATTCTCTTCTTCTTAATTCTTTGAATAAGCCTTCTCTTTCCAGCTGTCTCTTGAATTTTCTTAAGACCTTATCTAAAGGTTCACCTTTATCTAACTTAACATGCGGCACTAAATTTTCACCCCCTCATTTATTATTCGTCAATGGAAATAAATTGAAATATGTGCCTGCCCGCTTCGCAAGCAGGCGGGGAAATATATCGAAATATATTGCCTTTCTACTACGTATTTCCACTGCATTTCTACCGTATTTCTATTGTATTTCTTTCTCTATCTTCCAACTGAATATCACCCCATATTCCTAAATCACTATCCTTAATTATAACTAAACCTTTGATATTTTTAATTTTCCTGCAATAACGGATAGCTTTCGGGATATCGTGGGGCGATTGTATCATATTCCCTACTGCGGTAGCAACAGCGTCAGCTAATATTGCGCAGTCGGATGTTACAGCAACGGCGTCTGCTTTCCCGAAAGAAAGTGAGTGTCCTATTTTTCCGCTTGATGTACATATCCCAATCGGAGTCTGTTCGGGATTTATTACTAAAATCAGTTTATCTTTCCAGGGAGTGTTACCTGAAAATATTGCGATTTTGCGTGTCTTTTTAGTTTTTATGAATATATCTCCCCCGTTTTCTATGATGACCTCGTCAGTTAATTTTAAAAGGTCTTTCCCTACAAATTGGCTGATGGCGCCTGCTACTGCGGCCATTGGGCCCACCCCGCAAACTTTTCCCGCCTCCTGCATTTTTCTTGTAATAAGCGGCGCACTCTTTAAAAGTTTATAAGGAATCAAAGCAGATGCAAAATGAGGGTCTTTTTCTATATATTCCTCAATCTGGTTTCTGTATTTTTTTAAACTTTTCAAAGCCGTGTCTTTAAGGTTTTCCCCGGAACTTATAAGCAGGTCACTTTCCTTATGTTTTATCTCGTAACAATAAAGGTCTTTTGGCTTGGAAGTTTTTCTGTAAGTTCTGGGCATATATATATTTGATTTCATATATCGGAATTAGTTCGTTTTTCTTGTTTGAACTGTGTTATATAACACATATTGAGAAGTAAACCCCGTTAGAGATAGGTCGCCATATGGCGACCGTGAATCACACTTAACCTTTGGACATTCCCCCTTTATTTCTGAAGCGATAGACAATTCATAGTTTCTTCTTTTCGATCTTTAACGGGGTAAATACATTGAATATAAAAATATTTTAGCATATTGTTTTTAAAAGATTGCAATAGACACTAAAAATGGGTGGTTTTGCTATATAAAAGATGGGTGAATTTATTTATTCGTTTTTTGGGGAGGGAATAAGCCGATTTTGTCTAATTTTTCTTTTGTTTGCTGATATAACTGGCTTTCTTTAGGTAGTGTTTCTAATATTTTCTGAATTTGGGACGCATTCTTTTCCAAGTTTTTTGTATATTTTTCATAAAGCAAGATTAATCCTTTAATCTTTGAAGCAAGACTTATTGCGGTAAAGGTTTTTTGAATATGTTTCTCCATATCTGGTTTACTTATCTTCTCTCTCCATAAAATGAATATCTGTTTTTTTAGTTTCTCTATTGCTATACGATTAATTTTTTCTTCTCTAGCGGTATCAATTTCACCTATCATATAGTCGCCAATCAACCAAATAATTTTTGCAAGGTCTTCGGGGTTATCTTTATTTTTGGCTAAATCAAATATTGCCTTAGAAAGGAAAGAAGGGTCGTGGGCTAACTCTCTATATTTTCGTTCTTCTTTTACGAGTTTTTTGCCTACCTCTCCGTTTTTCAAATCTTGTAAAAATCTATTACGTATCTCAAAAGAGAGCTCTTCAATTGCCAGAACCTCGCCTTTTTTTACAACTTTCTCGTCTTCCTCAACTAATTTGTAAGTAGCAGAACGGACAAGTACGTGATTAGCCCCTTTTTCTTTTAAGTATTGCTTTATATTTTCTTCTCCCTTTAGAGGTTCTTCGTTACATAACAGACGTATAAAAACTATAAATTCTTCAAGGGTTAGTCCTGATTCTAATATTAGGTATCCCACTGATAGATCGCAAAGACTTCTCAGTAGCCGTTTAGTCAATCCATCGTTAGTTTCAATCTTTTTGCGGTTTACTAAAAGAGTATTATCTGTTTCAAAAAAAGAAATAGATTTCTTTTCCAACAGCAATTTGCTGACTTCCGGAAAGACTTGCTTCAAATGCTCTTTGAATATTTTATGGTTAGTTCCATAAAGTTTATTTGTGCTCATAAGTTGGCTTAGGCTTCTGACAAGATGCAAGTATGGGTCTACTACGCTTTCTTTTTTTATTTTCCCCTTTGGCTCCGCTTTTTGATAAGTTTGCGGGGGTACAATAAACTCTAGCTTTTTCATTTTTTATCTTATCCTCAATCACCATTTTACAACGACTGTCAATAGCATTCAAATTCTTAAACGGCAAAAATGATGGGCAGACGTACAATTGATGAAAAAAGGGTATTTAATACAGTTTATCAAAATTGACTTATATAGTAAGGGTTTTCTATAATCCATTCAATCTTTATAAAGGTAAAAATTATGAAACGCGACGAACTTTCGAAGGTAAGAGAAGAAAAACTTAATAAATTGGAAGAAAAGGGCGTAGAGCCTTTTAGTAATAAATTTTCAATTTCCTGCTCGTTAAGCCAAGTTAATCAACAATTCAAAGAATTTGAAGGCAAACCCGTAAAAGTCGCAGGCAGGATAATGAGTGTTAGAGAACACGGCAAATCGACTTTTATGGATATTCAAGACAAAGATTCAAAAGTTCAGGTTTATTACAAGCTGGATACGGTCGGGCAAGAAACTTATGAAATTTTACAATTATTGGATATTGGCGACCATATAGGTGTAAGCGGTGAAGTTTTTAAAACAAGAACCGGAGAAATTACTATAGTTGCAAAAGAACTTTTGCCTTTAACAAAGTGTTTAAATCCGCTTCCTCAAAAGTGGTATGGCCTACAGGATGTGGAAACAAGATACCGACAGCGGTATCTGGATTTGGTAATGAACGGTGAAGTTAAAGATATCTTTCTTACAAGAAGCAAAATAATAACCGGTATGAGAAGTTTTCTAAATAAGCACAGTTTTATAGAAGTAGAAACGCCAATGATGCAGCCACTTCCCGGAGGCGCTTTAGCAAAGCCGTTTATTACCCACCATAACGCTTTAGATATTGACCTTTATTTAAGGATTGCTCCCGAACTTTACCTTAAAAAGTTAATTGTCGGAGGATATGAAAAAATCTACGAGCTCAACAGGAATTTCAGGAATGAGGGCACTTCCACAAGGCATAATCCGGAATTTACGATGCTCGAACTTTATTGGGCATATGCCGATTACGAGGATTTAATGGAATTTACAGAACAAATGTTCAATGAATTAGTCAAAGAAACTAAAGGCAGTAATGAAGTCATTTATCAATCCCAGAAAATCTCTTTCCCCGAAAAATGGGAAAGGATTACTTACGCAGAAGCGTTTAAAAAATATTGCGGGATAGATGTGGAGAAGGATTCGGAAGAACAAATAAGAAAAGAAGCAAAGAAAAAAGGGGTTGACGCGGACGATTCTTTTTGGCATATCTTGGATTCATTGTTCAAAAAATTTGCAATCCCCAATTTTATTCAGCCGATTTTTGTGACGGATTTCCCTATTGAACTTTCGCCATTGGCAAAAGAAAAGAAAGGCAGTGAAGGTAAAATAGTCGAAAGATTCCAGCCGTTTATCGGCGCTCTTGAATTGGGCAACGCTTACACGGAATTAAACGACCCGAGAGAACAGGAAAAAAGGTTTAAAAAACAAACACAAATGCGTGATAAAGGAGACGAAGAGGCGCATCCTCTTGATAAAGATTTCATAACGGCGTTGGAATACGGTATGCCGCCCACCGCAGGATTGGGAATAGGAATCGACCGCCTTACAATGCTTCTTACAGATTCCAAATCCATCCGCGATGTTATTCTGTTTCCGTTGCTTAGACCGGAAGCGTGAAAAAGACAGATAACAGAAGACAGAGGACAGAAGTCAGAAAAGAGAAAAAGGGATAAATAGTATTAAGTGGTAAGTTATAAGTTTTAAGTTTAAAATCCTACAAAAATAGACGGTAATTATGTTGGAAAAAGATATAGAAAATCTTATCGCCCAATATCCCGAAGATTTCTTCCCTAATTCTGGTTTTAAGCTTATTGGGCAACAAGTTAAGATAGGAAGTTGTTTTGCTGATATAGTTTTTGAAGACAAATATAATCGAACTATTATAGTTGAAGTCAAAAGGGGGATTTTATCGAGAGATGCCTCCGGACAAATCATTGAATATTACGGCTTATTAAAGCAACAGAATCCTCATAAAACAATCGAGCTTCTACTATGCGCAAACATTATCCCCAGCGAAAGAAAACTTTTTTTGGAGAACGTAGGAATTGAGTGTAAAGAATTAGGGCTTGCTTTCATATCGAACCTAGCGCAAAAACATAATTATAAATTTCTTGATGATGTTGAACAAACCCAACCAAAAGAAAGCAAAGTTGAAGAAAAGCCAGTCACTTTAAGCAAAGACAGAAATATTTGGATTTTTCAGGCAAATCCAGACAAATATGATATTTTGAACGCGTTGACTGATCCCAATTGCAATATCGATGGCTGGAGCATTTTCCAATATAAAGATAAGATCAAGATTGGTGATATAGCTTTGATTTGGATGTCAGGTAAGGATGCTGGTATTTATGCTATTGCAGAAGTTATATCCGAACCTTTCTTCAATTCTAACCCAGCAGGACCTGACAAATATCGGATTGACGAAAAAAAGTTTATGAAGGAACGATGGATGGCTAAAATAAAAATTATCAAAAAATTAATAAACAATCCTATCCTGCGCAAAGAACTAAAGAACATAGAAGGGCTTAGAAATCTCAGTATATTAAGACGGCCAGAGGGTACGAATTTCCCAGTTACTAATAGTGAGTGGGAAATAATTAAACAGAAAATTGGGAACCCTTTTCTGATTCTACCGGAGAAAAAGATGGCATTTTTACTTGCAACAGATAGTTGGAAGAAAATGGATATCTATGAAGATTTCATCTCTGAACATGATAAATTTGTCTGGAGAATGGGAGGAGTATATTCCACCCAGTATTTAGAGCAGATTAGATATCCAATAAATGTGTATTTCTTTCATCGAAACATCGTAAAATTCCGTTGCAAATGCGAGGAAATAGGGGAAATAGGACATAATAGAGAGAGGTTCTTAGAAGATATTCCTATAGTATTTCACTCCGATAACGCTTCCTATTCTACTTTTTTGTTGTTTACTGAATTGGAACGGATACTAGAAGTGCATATATCTAAATTCCCGAAATGGGAAACCCCGAAGGAATACTTTACTCGGGGAAATCTAGGTTTGTTAAGAGTTGTAGATATACAACAGAGAGGGGAAGTAATTAAACGAGAAATTGACGAGATACCGGCCCACTTCATCAGCAAACAAGAGGCAAAAACTATAATATCTACCCATATGAGAAAGTTTGATAAAACATCATTAGGATTATTATGGGGACAAGCATCTTTATTTGGTCCAGATATGAAAAACTTGAAGTTTTTAAAATATCATCTTGATTTTTGTAAACAGTTGACTTATAAAATATTGGCTTTAAGCAACAATATAAGTGTCCGTGTTGATAGGAGTCAATTTAGTTTTGACGACGGAATTGGTGTTGGTCCTTTTTTTAGTATTTTTCCCCAAAAATCAAAACTTACTATTGCTCCACTTCGCTTAACACCAAAAGACTTACTAGATATAGATTGTCCATTTAGAGATATAACGGGCAAGAAATATACAATGGGGGGTCTTGTTAGAGTCGCTTGCCACAAATGTGACGAAGCAGATTTAGGCATGGCTTTTGATTTGGCAAAAAAGTCTTTCGAGATAAAAAAGAAAGTTGGCCCTGCGGCTTTTTTTGGAGATGATAAAGGGGAATAATGGGTTTGTAAGGGCTATGGTCTCTATCCTATTTTTTAATTTTTTATACGTATATTTGATTTTTAATTTTTGATATTTGATTTATCTTTAAAACCTATGGATTACAGATTTTTTTTAGCGGTTAGGCATATGAAGAGCAAGGGGAAGAGGTTTCTTTCCTTTGCTACTTTTATTTCAATATTGGGTATTGCGCTTGGGGTTGCGGCGATTATTGTTGTGATGGGCGTGATGAATGGATTTAGCGAAGAAATCAGAAACAAGATATTGGGATTAAAACCGCACATTGTTGTCAATATGTTTTCTCCTGATTCTAACGGTTTATCTTCCACTATCGAAAAAATAGAGCAAGTGGATGGTGTTGTTGCCAGTTCCCCTGTTCTTTGGGGCGAAGGAATTTTGCAGTGTCGTGAAAGAGCTAAGGGAATAATAATTAAAGGCATTGATTTCCAGAAAGAAATCAAAGTTACGGATTTAAAGAAATATATTAAACCTGTTTTAATGGATGAATTTGTTTTAGAACCACAAAAGAACGCTGCAGAATTAGCGGATTTAGATGGCGGGATTTTAATCGGCGAAGAACTTGCGAAGGGTTTAGGTCTCTTTGATTACGACGAAGTATCTCTTATTTCCACGCAGTTAAAAGTTAAGAAGTTTAAAGTTAAAGGGTTTTTTAATTCCGGAATGTACGAATATGACAATTCGCTTGTGTTTTTGTCTTTGGAAGATGCGCGGGATTTACTCGGATTGGGAAGCGAGTATGACGGAATACAAGTTAAAATAGAAGATGTATTTAAAGCGCCAGCCGTAAAAGAAAAACTGCAGGTTCTTCTTGGTCCTGCATCTATAGTAAGGACTTGGCAGGAAACGGATAGAACGCTTTTCGAGGCGTTGAAACTTGAAAAAATAGCAATGTTTACTATTCTTACTCTTATAGTAATCGTTGCGTCTTTCAATATCGCTTCCACATTGATTGTAATGGTGATGGAAAAGAAAAGACAGATAGGAATACTTAAAGCCATAGGAGCCACTTCTGCCGATATCAGGAAAATATTTTTATATCAAGGTTTGATTATTGGTTTTTGCGGGGCGGTATTAGGTTGCCTTGTTGGTCTTGTTCTTGGGATATTGCTCAAAAAATATCATTTTATTGCTCTGTCCGAAGAAATATATTCTATGCCGTATCTACCCATTAAACTGGAGTGGACGATGTTTGCCGTAGTGGGATTATTGGCGTTATTCATATGTCTTCTTGCAACGATTTATCCCGCATCAAGAGCATCGAAACTAACAGTTGGGGAGACTTTAAGATATGAGTAGCCCTTTGATAAAAGCCGTGGGTTTACACAAAAGTTATCCGGTAGGTGAAAGTTCCTTGGAAGTGATAAGAGGAATTGATTTGGAAATTTACGAAGGCCAGTCAATTGCTTTGCTGGGTTCTTCGGGTGCGGGTAAATCTACTCTTCTTTGTCTTTTGGCGGGACTGGAAAGACCATCTAAAGGCAAAATTTATTGGAAGGGACAGGATATTCTCAAATTTTCGGATGAACAAAGAGCTGATTTGAGGAAAAAAGACATGGGGTTCGTATTTCAGTTTTTTAATTTATTGCCCGAACTTTCTGCATTGGAAAACATCATGTTACCAGGTTTAATAGATAAACAACTTTTATTCGAAGTCAAAGAAAAAGCAAAAGAAATTCTGAAAGAATTAAAACTTACACAAAGAGCTTCTCATTATCCATATGCTTTATCCGGTGGAGAGCAGCAAAGAGTGGCTGTTGGCAGAGCTATAATAAATGAACCTATAATTTTATTTGCGGATGAACCCACCGGTAATCTTGATAAGGCAACGGCAGAAAAAATTGTAGAGCTTATGTTAAATTTAATACGAAATATGGGGGGGACATTATTTATAGCCACCCATCAGGAAGAGTTGGCGCTTAAGATGGACCGTATTATAAGAATTGTAGACGGGAAAATAGTTGAGAGTTGAAAGTTGATAGTTTATGGTTTATAGTTTCTGCCATAAGTTACAAACCATACGCTTTTTTATATAGGGAGTGAAAAATGGAACAGAAAGATAATATGTGGTTAGAAGAAAGGAGGGATGAGTTTTTAAGAGATGTCATCCAACAATTTTTTAACGCTTATTTGCATTTTAAAAAAGAATATCGGCAGTTTAAAAGCGAAGGGAAAATTAAATTTGTTCATTTTGCCGAATGGGTGGGAACGGAAGAAAAAAGGGGACCGCTTTGGAATTTAAAAGATTTGATACGCGATCTTTTAGACAAACCTCACCAATTCCTGACGCATGAAATCGCTTTTGAACGCGCAATACATTTAATTTTCCATCAATTAATGAGTTTCAAGGAACATATTTATGTTTTGGAACAATACGACCATATAGTAAGACAAAGATTTAACAAAACCGACGAAGAATTGTCGGAAGCTTTGGAAGATTTTAAGGAATTGATGGTAAAAATTAGAGAAGAAATGCCTGGAGAAATAGAATCTGCAAAAGAATTATTCGAAACGTCTTTAAAATTATTTAAGTCAATGCTACCTTCATTTAAGCGCAACAAGCTTGCAGTAAGATATATCGTGGAAAACAAAGAGGTAATAGAAAAGGTATATGGTAAAAGCCAATGGGAAAAGATATTGAAGTTTATGTTCAATAACAAGAAAGAGGAAGCGTATTATATGGTGGCTGTGTGGTATTTTGAAAACGGAGATTATGTTCAAGCGCGCGCATATATAAAAAAAGCTCTTCAACTGAATCCAAACAGTGAAAAGATAGCGAGTTTTTCTAAAAAAATTTCTACTTTTTTGAAAGGGAAATAAAAAACAAGACTTGTCAATGCTGTTTCTTTTTGATATAAGGATATAAACAAGCGTGCATAGGGGTTATTAATCCGCAGATGATTTGGAAAGCTTTTAGATTATTTTGAAACAACTTTAATTTTTAACAAAAGGAGGTAGAGCTATGGACACAGTTAAACAGTATTCTTTAAGAATAGGCAGTAAGGAGAAACATGTTTTTACGGGTAGGTCACCGAGAGCTGCTGCATTAAAAGCCGCTTCAAGAGGTTTAAAGGATAATGAAGGTCTTATCAAATTAAGAGAACATTCAAGAAAAAAAGACGGCAAGTGGAGATTACATGTTTTTAAGGGTAAAGTAGTGAAAGTAAAAAAACCTGATAATGCGCCTGATTGGATGCCGAATATGATTAATAAGCCTTCTGTAAAAAAGGTGCGGTTAGACAAACTTAGTAAGATATAGGTGATTGCCTGCCCGCTCAACATTCCGATTTTATATTAGAGCAGGTAACGTAGAAGCAAGCAGGCTGGCAAGACAATTAATCCTAAGGGTTTTATAAAATCTGCTGCTCTTTTTGAAAGAGTAGCAGATTCTTTATGTGTGATATTCTATTTTTGAGTTATTGTTATACGTCGACAATTTTATTTTTTAATTAAAAGGAAGAGCACAAAATGCAATGTTTGGTAACAGGCGCAGCTGGTTTTATAGGCTCTAATTTAACAGAACGATTGCTTTTAAAAGAAAATAATGATGTGTTTGCGATCGATGATTTTTCCACGGGCAATAAAGAAAATATATCCCATCTTTTTAATAATCCCAGATTCCATTTCCAGCAGGGCTCCATATTAGATAAAGACTTGTTGAAAGAACTAATAGATAAATGCGAGATAATTTATCATCTTGCAGCAGCAGTTGGGGTCAAATATATTATGGAAAATCTTATTAAATCCATAAGAATTAATATTGAAGGGACAGAAAATGTTCTTGAAATTGCGTCTCATGATAAAAAAAAGGTACTTATTACTTCTTCGTCGGAAATATATGGCAAAAGCGAAAATTATCCTTTCAATGAGGAATCCGACAGAATACTGGGCCCAACCACAAAATTAAGATGGAGTTATTCTGCCAGCAAAGCAACAGATGAGTTTTTGGCTATTGCTTATCATAAAGAAAAAGTGTTGCCCATAGTTATAACAAGACTTTTCAACGTATCCGGTCCCAAACAAGTGGGGGAATATGGTATGGTTATTCCAAGGTTTGTCGAACAGGCGTTAAAAGGCGAGCCGATAACTGTATATGGCGATGGAAAACAATTGAGGAGTTTTATCCATATAGAAGACACTGTCAATGGTTTAATCTCTCTTATGGAAAACGAGAACACAAATGGTGAAATATTTAATTTGGGCAGTCCTCAGCCTGTTAATATTTCTCAATTAGCCGAAATGGTTAAGCAACTTACTCAAAGCAAATCTCAAATTAAATATATTCCTTATAGACAAGTTTACGGTGATGATTTTGAAGACTTGAAATATAGAGTTCCCGATATATCAAAAATCTCTAAAACAATCGGGTTTAAACCGACAAAATCTTTGGAAGATATAATAAAAGACGTGATTGAGTATTATAAGAAAAAAAGTAAATGATAATTAAAAATTCAAGATTTTAAGAATTTTAAATCTTTAATCTGAAATCTTTAATAAAATTATATGTGGATAATTATCTATTCTGGTCTTTTCGCTATTTCTTTTCTTTTCTCACTGATATTAACACCTTTATTTCGTAGTATTGCCTTAAAATTCAATATTTTGGACATTCCTTCTGAAAGAAAAGTTCACATATCGCCGAAACCGCTTCTCGGCGGATTGGCGCTTTTCTTTTCTCTCATACTGACAATTGTGATCGGCATAGTTATCTTGAGATTTTTTTGGAATTCTCCCGGTCTTAAGTTGCTTATGCCGCAATCCATTATAGAGATAATACCCCCCCTGCAAAGAGTGATTTCTAAAATATTGCCAATTATTTTAGGAGGGACATTAGTTATGATTATTGGCTTGTTCGACGATATAAAGGGTATGAACGCTTATGTCAAGCTTTTTTCCACGTCTGTTATCGGCATTCTTATGGTTTCTTGGGGAGTGAGAATTACCCTCTTTATGCCCAATACTTTTTTCGGAGGATTGCTTACAGTCCTATGGTTTGTCCTTCTTATGAATTCTTTCAACCTTATGGATAATATGGATGGGTTGGCATGTGGAGTGGCTCTGGTTGCTACATTAATCTTTGCGGGGATTACTTCTTTACAATATCAGCTTTTTACTTCTTCTATTTTGGTAATTTTTGCAGGCGTTTTAGCGGGATTTCTCATTTTTAATTGGTATCCTTCTTCTATGTTTATGGGCGATGCAGGAAGTATGTGGCTCGGATTTATGTTAGCGACTTTAACTATTATGTCCACCTTTTATTCCAAAGGGAACCCCACTCTTTTGCCTGTAGTTATGCCTCTTCTTATTCTTGGAGTACCTATATTTGATACGGTTTCTGTGGTTCTTATTAGGTTATCTCGAAAAAAACCTCTTTTTGTTGGCGATAAAAATCATTTTTCCCATAGATTGGTTCAGCTTGGTATGACTCAACCGCAGGCTGTTGCTTTTATTTATCTGGTCACTTTTTGCATAGGAATAAATGCCACGCTTCTTTTCGCGGTTGGAAAACTTGGAGCAACGGTAATTTTACTGCAAGCTGTTGTAATATTTATCATAATCGCTTTGCTTGAACATATCGGCAGAAAATCTATTGGGTCTGATTCGTCTTGACGAAGCATTAGGGTTTTGGAAATTAGGTTCTCTGTGGATGAGATTTCGTATAAATTGTATTCAAAAATGCAGTAAATACTGCCTTTGAAGGTAAAATTTGTCTCTAACCCGGGTTTGCTCTCCCGCCTGTTGCAAAAGCGGCAGGGGTTGACTTTTACTCTTCTATTTTTTATAATTCTTCTGTTACCGCAGAGAAAAAGATTATTGATTTAATATAGAGAACAAACTAAATAGGTTTTAACATTTGAATTTGAAAATTTTCTTGCCTTTTGGCAAACTGGGAAGTTCGGTAGAGAGAAATGAGCAAAAAGACAGTAAGTTATTTCTTGAAGAATCTCTTTATTTAGAATTTTTCTGTCTATTGGGCAGGATTTGAAATGTTAATCCCCTCTGCGGTCTAAAGGGGGTGATTAGATTGCCAATTAAATTTTTGATTATTTCTGCGTTCGCAGGAATAACCTTGTTTTTTGTCGGGTATTTCTCCCGAAAATTCGTAAGCGAAAGAAAAATAAAAAGAGCCGAAGAACAGGTCAAAAAACTAATTGCCGATGCGGAAAGCCAGGTAGAGACAAAACGCAAAGAACTGCAGCTTGAATCTAAGGAGGAATTATATCAATTAAGGTCTAAATCCGATGCGGAAATCCAAAAAAGAAGACAAGAACTTTTCGCAAGAGAAGAAAAGATTTTACATCGGGAAGAGAATTTAGACAGAAAATTAGAGTTGTGGGAGCAAAAAGAAAGGGAGTTTGAAGCAAGGATAGATAGAATTAAAGATAAGGAAAGAGTCCTGCTTGAAAAAGATAATACTTTACAACAAATCATACAGGAAGAAAAAACTAATTTGGAAAGGATTTCTCATCTTTCCGAAGAGGAAGCTAAGAAATTGCTTCTTGAAAGGATAGAACAAGAGCTCAAAGAGCAAAAGGCAATTTTAACCAAGAGGATGGAAGATGAAATAAAAGAAATTTCCGAGAAAAAAGCTCAGGAGATTATATCTTTTTCCATTCAGAGAATTGCGATGGATCAGGTTGTAGAAAGCACTGCTTCGGTAGTTGCTTTGCCATCTGACGAGATGAAAGGAAGAATTATCGGTAGAGAAGGCAGAAATATAAGGGCTTTAGAAAACGCAACAGGGGTAAATGTTATTGTTGACGATACGCCTGAAGCTGTAACTTTGTCGGGATTTGACCCGGTTAGAAGGGAAATTGCCCGAATGTCTCTTGAAAAATTAATTTCAGACGGGAGAATACATCCTGCCAGAATTGAAGAGGTCGTAACCAAAGTTAAAGAAAAAATAGAGGCATCTATCAGAGAAGAAGGAGAAAAAGCTTGTTTTGAATTGGGCATACACGATTTAAAACCGGAAGAAAAGATTCTTTTGGGCAGACTGAAGTATAGAACAAGCTATGGACAGAATGTATTGCAACATTCCGTGGAAATGGCTTTTCTAATGGGAATAATGGCCGGAGAATTAAAGTTAGATATAAAATTAGCCAAAAGAATAGGACTTTTGCACGATTTGGGTAAAGCGGTTGACCATGAAGTGGAAGGTTCGCATGCCCAAATTGGCGCTCAGTTAGCGGAAAAATTCAACGAATCGGCTGTTTTAATAGATGCTGTTAGAAGTCATCATGAAGCTGAAACATCCGCTTCAAATGTTTACGCTGCACTTTTGCAGGCGGCTGATACAATTTCTGCTGCAAGACCCGGAGCAAGAAGAGAAAGTCTGGAAAATTATATTAAGAGATTAGAAAAACTGGAAAGCATTGCCAACTCTTTTGACGGTGTTAAAAAATCTTATGCCATTCAGGCTGGAAGAGAAGTTAGGGTAATGGTTGAACCAGAAGCGATTAGCGATGACCAGACTGCTATTTTGGCTCATGATTTGTCCCAGAAAATTCAAAAAGAAATGGAGTATGCGGGGCAGATTAAAATTACCGTTATTAGGGAAAAAAGAGCGATAGATTACGCGAAATAATAGAAATAGTGTATGCCTGCCCGCTCTCCTTTGTCGAGAGCAGGCGGGGTTGATAGTTTATAGTTAATTGACTGTCAACCATATACTATGTGATCTCGACAATGATAAAAATTCTGGTGATAGGAGATATAATTGGCAAAGCAGGAAGAACCTTAGTCAAAAATTATCTCGCTTGCCATAAGAAAGAGTTTAATCTTTGCATAGCAAACGGAGAAAATGCTTCCGGAGGAGTAGGTTTAACGCCCCAAACAGCCCAGGAGCTTTTCGAATTAGGAATTGATGTTATTACCTCAGGCAATCATATTTGGGATAAAAAAGAGATAATCCCTCATCTTGATAATAATGAGAAAATACTGAGGCCTGCAAATTATCCGCCCGGTGTTCCAGGTTGCGGCGCTTGTGTTGCAAAAACAGATAACGGAATATCCGTAGGTGTAATAAATTTATCCGGTAGAGTTTTTATGCCTATCGTAGATTGTCCCTTTAGAAAAGCCTTAGAAGAAATTGCTTTGATAAAAAAACATACCTCTATAATAATTGTGGATTTTCATGCAGAAGCAACATCCGAAAAAGTAGCTATGGGCAGGTTTTTGGACGGCAAAGTCTCCGCAGTTATAGGAACCCATACTCATGTTCAGACCGCAGACGCTTGCGTTTTACCTGATAGGACCGCATATATTACCGATGTGGGGATGACCGGGTCAATTGATTCTATAATAGGAGTTGAAGCGGATATTGTTTTAAAAAGATTTCTTACGGGAATTCCCTACAGAATGAAACCTTCTTCAGGAACAGGTTTGCTAAATGCGGTAATTATTCAAGTTAATGAAGACGGAAAAGCAGAGACAATTCAAAGTATAAGAGAAGAATGCTAAATCCTGATGGAAAAAATCAGCTTAAGTTATTTTTATAATTTTATTACTTGCACCAAGATAAACTAATTTCGGTTTATGATTTTTTGCCTCTTCCTGTGAAAAGGAAGAAAAACAGACAATCATAATTTTATCTCCTACTTGAGTCAATCTTGCGCTGGGGCCGTTTAGACATATAGCCCCACTATTTCTTTTTCCTTTTATGCAGTAAGTGACAAAACGCGTGCCATTGTTTACATTCAATACCCAAACCTCTTCGAAAGGAAGTAAATCGGCTTGCTCCATTATTTCTTCGTCGATTGTGATACTTCCTTCATAATGAAGTTGTGTTTGGGTAACGGTAGCGCCGTTTATTTTTGTTTTTAATAGAGACCTTAACATATCGGTCGACATTATACTATATTTTATTTTGTTTTGCTTTTTTTATAAAAAAGGATATAATTACGGCGGATGTTTAGAAAATTAATATTTAATTAAAAAAACGGGAGGTAATAATATGATATTTGATCGTATCTGGGGTTTTTCTTCTAATGACCTGGGTATAGATCTGGGCACTGCCAATACTTTGGTATATGCTAAGGGTAAAGGTATTGTTTTGTTCGAACCTTCAGTTATAGCTATTCATAAGGGTTCTAAAACCATACTTGCGGTAGGGAATGAAGCGAAAGAAATGCTTGGAAGAACTCCTGCTTCTATTGTGGCTACAAGACCTTTAAAAGACGGAGTAATTACCGATTTTGAAGCGACGGAAGCAATGCTGAGATATTTTATAAACAAAGCCAATGGTAGAAGAAAACTTATTCGTCCCAGAGTGGTAATAGCCATAGCGTCCGGCATTACTGAAGCTGAAAAAAGAGCTGTTAAGGAATCCGCGACAGAAGCAGGTGCTCGGGAAGTATATTTAGTCGAACAACCCATGGCTGCGGCTATCGGCGCAGGTTTGCCGGTTCAAACCCCAGGCGGGAATATGGTTGTTGATATCGGCGGCGGGACAAGTGAAGTTGCAGTCATTTCTTTGGCGGGAATTGTGGAATGTCAAATGATTAGAATTGCAGGAGATGAAATGAACGAAGCAATAATTCAACATATGAAAGACAAACATAATCTTATGATAGGAGAAAGAACAGCCGAAGATGTCAAGATAAAGATAGGTTCCGCGTTTCCACAAGAAGAAGAGACAAGTATGCAAGTTAAAGGAAGAGATTTGGTTGTGGGACTTCCTAAAACATTGACTATCTCATCGGAAGAAGTAAGGGAAGCGTTAAAACCTCCTGTGGATGCAATTCTAAAAGTGATAAGAGAAACATTAGAAAGAACGCCGCCTGAATTAGCCGCAGATTTGGTTGATAAGGGTATAGTTTTAGCCGGCGGAGGTTCTTGTCTTAAAGGGTTGGATAAAACTATTGCTGAAAAAACAGGACTTCCCGTGACTATGGCTGAAGACCCTTTCACTGCAGTGGCAGTTGGCGCAGGTAAGTGTCTTGACGAAATAGCTTTCTTAAGAAGAATCGCGACTTTTGAATAAACTCCGTTAGAGATAGGTCGCCACATATACAATGGCGACCGTAACTTATCTGTAATATCGCTGTCTTCTCGTCAGCTTTTACAATTTTAAGTGGGATTTGACCTTTTGTTTGTTTTTTTTTTATCTCTAAACGGGGTAAACAATTAATTATTTTGTTTTACTTTTCCTGCCTGCTTGTTTATGTAAACGAGCGGGCAGGCTTTTTTCTTCCTATTAAAAAAAACGGGACAAGAATTATACCGGCAGCAAAACCTCCTACGTGCGCCCACCAGGCGACTTCTCCCATTGAGGTTGGTTCGGTTAATATAGACGATGTTCCCGAAAAAAACTGTATAAGAAACCATAGTCCTAAAAAAAAGAAAGCAGGGAGTTTTATAAAATAAAAAAAGAAGAAAATTGGCACTGCAGTAAGAATGCGCGCAAAAGGATAAAGAATAAAATAAGCGCCGAGAATACCCGAGATTGCTCCCGAAGCTCCTATAGTCGGTATAGCTGAAGCGGGATTGACATAAATATGCGCCAATCCTCCTGCTATCCCGCATCCCAAATAAAAAATTATGTAGCGCAGATGCCCAAGCCTGTCTTCTATGTTTTTACCAAAAATCCATAAAAACCACATATTTCCAAAAAGATGCAGCCAACTTCCGTGAAGAAAAATTGAGGTAATTAAAGTATAGCCCCTCGAAAATAAGTCGGCTTTGTTGGAAAAGAAATTTACAGGTATGACGCCGTAATTTTTTATAAATAACTCTAAAGATTTTCCCAAAGATATTTCATGAAAGAAAAGAAGGATATTAATTAGAATAAGTAGTAAGACTATTAAAGGGAAAGTATTTCTTGGGATATCGTTTTTTAAAGGTATCATTTAAATATAGACTATAGACTGAAGACAACAGACTCAAGACCTACAAAACACAAGCAACATATTTTTAGTTGCTAGTCTTAGGTCTACAGTCTTTAGTCTTTGGTCGTAGTATCACATCTGTCATTTTGATTACCTGAGACATTTCGGCTATGTCGTGAACTCTTAAAATATTGGCTCCGTTCATAATTGCCGCTGTTACAGATGCGGCAGTGCCCAAAAGTCGTTCTTCTATCGGCAAATCAAGCACCTTGCCTATAAAAGATTTCCTTGAAACTCCAAGGACGATAGGTTTTCCTAACCCGCCGAATTCTTTTAACTTGCTTATGATTTCAAGATTATCTTCTAATCTTTTCCCAAATCCTATCCCGGGGTCAATGAGTATGTTTTCTTTCTTTATGCCACGCGCAAGAGAAAAATCAATTCTTTCTTTTAAAAATTGACTTATTTCTTGTATTACATTTTTGTAGTAAGGATTTTTCTGCATCTTGCAAGGTTCCCCTTTCATGTGCATTAAAATAATTGGGACATTATATTCGGCAACAACTTCAACCATTTTTTTATCACCGTTAAGAGCAGTAACATCGTTCACAATACTTACGCCTAAATCCAGCGCTTTTCTTGCCACTTCTGCGCGATAAGTATCGATAGAGATTGGAATATTTATTTTTTTGATTATTTTTTTGATTAAGGGGATGACTCTTTTTGTTTCTTCTTCTTCGCTGGGAGGTTGTGAACCGGGGCGCGTGGAAACTCCTCCTATATCGATTATATCCGCTCCGTCTTCTTCTATCTGTATTGCTCTTTTTTCTGTTTGTGATAGAGATGAATATTTTCCGCCGTCATAGAACGAATCAGGTGTTATGTTTAAAATCCCCATCAGATGGGTTTTTGATTCTAAATTGAGATTATATCGACCGCATTTAAGACAAACCATTGTATTGAAGATAATGGATTTTTTAAACCTTCTCGTTTTGGCGAATCACGGGCGGCTCTATTACTTTTGTTTTTTGTTCTTTGCCTGATAGCTTTGAGTTTGTTAGAGGCAAAGAATTCTTTTTAGGAGACTTGCCCAATATTTTTTCTATTTCTTCGGCATCCAAAACTTCTTTTGTGAGTAGTATTTTTACTAATTTCTCTATTTTTGCTTTATTATTTTTTATAATATCTTCTCCTCTTTTGTAACATTCATTGATTATCCTTCGTATTTCCTCATCTATTTCTGAAGCCACAGCTTCCGAAAAATTTCTCTCTCTGGAGAAATCTCGGCCCAGGAATACCAGTTCATCACTTTTACCTAAGGTTATAGGACCCAATTTCTCGCTCATTCCATATTCTGTTATCATCTTCTGCACTGTTTCTGTAGCTACCTTTAAATCACTTTTTGCTCCTGTGGTGCTCTCGTTAAAAAATATATTCTCTGCTATTCTGCCGCCCATAAGGACAGTAATTTTTTCCAGTATCTCGCTCTTTGTCATTATAAATCTATCTTCAAGAGGTAATTGCAAAGTATATCCAAGTGCAGCAATACCCCGGGGAATGATGGAAATTTTATGAACAGGATCTGCAAATGGCAAGAGATGAGCAATAAGAGCATGGCCGGATTCATGATAGGCTATCAACTTCTTCTCATGTTCAGATATAACTCTGCTCTTTCTTTCGGGCCCAGCCATAACTCTGTAAATAGATTCTTCCAGTTCGTTATTGCTGACCATTTGTTTATTTCTTCTTGCGGCAAGTAGAGCTGCTTCGTTTACGAGGTTTGCCAAGTCAGCTCCAGAGAAACCGGGTGTCTGCCGCGCAATTAATTTCAAATCTACATCTTTACCCAATTTAACTTCTCTGGTGTGGATTTGCATGATTTCTTCTCTTCCCTTTATATCGGGCATATCAACTACGATATGTCTATCAAATCTGCCGGGGCGAAGAAGTGCAGGGTCTAAAACGTCGGGTCTGTTTGTTGCAGCAATCATAATTACACCTGCTTTTGTATCAAAACCGTCCATTTCAGAGAGCAACTGATTTAGAGTCTGTTCTCTTTCATCATGTCCTCCACCAAATCCAGCTCCTCTTTGTCTTCCTACCGCATCTATCTCATCCACAAAAATAATAGAAGGAGATTGTTTTTTAGCTTTTTCAAATAGGTCTCTCACTCTGGCTGCTCCCACCCCTACGAACATTTCCACAAAATCTGAACCGGATATAGAAAAGAAAGGAACATTGGCTTCTCCTGCTATTGCTTTTGCCAATAATGTTTTCCCTGTACCTGGTTGTCCTACTATAAGAACACCTTTTGGTATTTTACCGCCCAATTTCTGAAACTTTTGGGGGCTTTTTAAGAAATCTATAATTTCCTGTAATTCTTCTTTTGCTTCATCTACCCCTGCCACATCTTTAAAAGTCACTTTCTGCTTATCGTTTGTAGCCATTCGGGCTCTGCTTTTGCCAAATGATAACGCTTTATTGCCTGTGGATTGCATTTGGCGAAAAACAAAAAACCATATAAAGAGGATAAATAGGAGAAACGGAAGAAATGAAAGAATCTGTTTTAATATCGTATCTTCCGGCTTTGCGTCATAACTAACATTATATTCATCGAGAAGTTTAAATAATACAGGGTCTTCGGGCGCATAAACAGCAAAAGATTTGCCAGAAGTAAAAACACCTTTTATATCTCTTCCTCTGGTAATCTTTTCTATAACAACTGCAGAGGCTATGTTCCCATCTTTTACCTGTTGTATGAATTCTGAATATGTAACCGGAATTATTTCTTCTTTATTTAGGTTAAACATACTGAGCATATACAGGAATAATCCAAAAATTAGAATTCCTAATACAAGAGCTCGTGGAAACGTCCCGCGACTCTTTTGCGCAACCTTCTTTTTAAAATTTTCTCTTTTTCCCATTTTAAACCCTATTTTCGGGCATTATAACAGATGAATATTTCATAGACAACCGCTTTTTGTTTAGCCGAGGCGTGGGAACTCATTTCAAAGAGTTTAACGGGGACAGCGGGGTTTGACAATAAAACAGTATCTTCTTACAATAAGACATGTCAAAAAAAGAATCTATCAGGGAAAGAATTGAATCAGCAGAAGATATGTTGGCTTCGTATAGTTCCAAAAGCAAAAACGCAAAAAGACATTTTAAAGAAGGTAAAGATTTTTATCGCAGTGCCTTTCAAAGAGACAGAGATAGAATAATCTATTCCTCGGCTTTTAGAAGACTTCAATATAAAACACAGGTTTTCCTTATTGATGAAGCCGATTTTTACCGTACACGGCTTACTCATACGATAGAAGTTATGCAACACGCCCGAACTTTGGCCAGAACCTTGAAAGTAAATGAAGATTTAGTGGAAGTTATTGCTCTTGCGCACGATATTGGGCATACGCCTTTTGGACATGCAGGGGAAGCAGAGTTGTGCGAACTAATGAAAGCCAACGGTGGGTTTAACCATAATCTTCAAGGTCTTCGCATTGTGGACAAACTGGAAAAAAGATATGTTGATTTTGATGGTTTAAATCTTACATGGGAAGTAAGAGAAGGTATTGCGCGTCATTTAACCGCTTATGATAAATTTACATCTCCAAAAGAATTTTTACGCTTTCCCCAGCCAAGTATAGAAGCTCAAATTGTTTCAGTGGCAGATGAACTGGCTTTTTTGGCTCATGATTTGGACGACGGATTAAGGGTGGGGCTTATAACCGACGATATTTTAAATGAATCCGGTAACCTGCTGTGGAAAAAAGTTTTTACCAAAGCTAAAAAAGAAGTAGGTTCCCAAAACAAAGAACTTATATATCGCAGGTCTGTAAGACATTTAATTGAATATTGCAATGTGAAAGTCCTGACCCAGACTTATGAAAACCTGCAGAAGAAAAAAGTAAACAGTTGTCTTGATATTAGAAAATTATCCCATCCCATAGTCGGCTTTGCTAAAGATGAAATAGAAGATTTTAATCAACTGAGAAATATACTTGAGAAAGAGATGTATCAGCATCCCAATGTGCTTTTAATGATAGAAAAAGGCAGGGAAATAATAAGACGGCTATTCAACAAATTCAAAGATAAACGCGAACTTCTACCTATAAATGTGCAGGAAAGAATAAGAAAAAACAAAAAGGAAGAATTAATATATATATCGGATTATATCTCAGGTATGACCGACCGTTACGCTATGGATATTTACGATATGATTTTCCAGCCGCACATGAAAATTCTTTCCCAAATAGGTAGGAGATGAAATCAGGGCAATCTATAGCGTTAATTAGAATAATACATTCCAAATGAATCAATTCAATGTCTCTTCAGGAAAACAGCAAGAACTTGATAAGCGTATGGTGCAACTCGGAGTTAAAGAAAGCGACATGGAAGAAAAATTTATCCGTTCATCCGGCCCTGGCGGACAAAATGTCAACAAAACCTCAACCTGCGTTGTACTAACCCATATTCCTACAGGGCTTTCTGTCAAATGCCAGGAAACGCGTAGTCAAGTGCTAAACCGTCTCCTTGCGCGAAGACGCATTCTTGATTTAATCGAAAAAAAACAAAAAGGCTTTGTTGCGGCGGAAAGAAAACGCATTGAAAAAATCCGCAGACAAAAACGCAGACGCTCCAAACGCGCCAAAGAAAAGATGCTTGAGGCAAAACACAAACAGTCAGATAAAAAGTCGCTTAGGTCTAAAGTAGGAATCAAGGAGGAATAGAGAATGTTTCTGAAACGGGAAGATAGCATAAATATAAAAAGGCGAGCGGGTATGATTACAGGAATTTCATCCGGTGTTGCAGGTGGAGTTTCAGTAGGTGTCGGCATTACTATGGGATTAAGTCTTCTGCATATTGTATTGATTTCCGTTATTATTAGCGTGACCATATCACTACTGCTCACCTTTGTATTTAATATCGTCGACAAAAACAAAAAATAAACGCCTGAAAATTGATTTTTTGAATACAGCGGAGTATAAATTAAAATCGTGGTATCTAAAAAGATTGCCAAAGAAAAATATGGCTTAATTCGTATAATCTATGAAAAAGGAATCGAAGTAGTTTTAAATGATAATGGTATATGGCACTATCGTTCGGTAAGAGGTGGAAATTTCGTCCCATGGAAGCCACAACTTATAGAAAAGAAATATGGTCTTCGCCCATTATTAAAAGCCTTTTGGGTACCTCAAGGGTTTCAAGAAGATTTATTATCTCCAACAAATCCATCCTGTTTGGATCTATATTTCGAAGCTGAGACGTTGCTTATAGGCAAGAAAGGTCTGTCTGTTGAGCAGTTTCATGACTTAGTTTATGTTTTGGGAGCTTTGGAATATCACTGTAAAAGATTAGCGTATAGTTATTGTGATATTGCTTTGCGATTTGCTAATTCAAAAGGTAGATTCGAAGGGGAAGAAACAGGTCAAACATTTGCTCCAATGCATACTTGTGAGCCACTTTACGAATTTGATGCTCTTATTACTGTTGCGATACGCTGTTATGAAATGATACGCATAGTTCTTTGGTCTGTCTTTTTCAAGAAAGAAGGTTGTCCTAGGTCTTTTGAGAAATTCCTCGCTGTATGTAAGCGCTCAAATTTATTGCCTAAGCTATTGATTGATAGACTGAATGAAAGTTGGGGAAATTATGGAGCAAAAGCAAAAGAGTATCGAGATTGCATACAACATTATTATACTTTAACTAAGACGGGTTGGCTTTTACCTATAATGAACCATCTGGGGGACAACTTATGGGCAGTATCTATTATTCTTCCTGACAATCCTAAAGCTTATTCTCATAAAAAGTTTTCTTCTGAAAAACAGATTGACGCTCTGAGTTATGCGTGGAACATTACGGATGAAATTACTACCGTTTATCGCAAGATCGCAGATTGCATTTCAGATGAATCCATTCAAGTAAAATCCCCTTAAGTCATGTCTGTATTCGAAATCCCCCTCACCCTCTTCACAAACTCTTCTAACTTTTGCGGGTCTTTTTTGCCGGGGTAGGATTCGACGCCTGAAGAAACATCTACGCCGTAGGGTTGGACTTTCTTGATTGCTTCTACAACATTATCCGGTGTTAAACCGCCTGCCAAGATTATCGGACCGAATTTTTTGGCTTTGACTGCCAAATCCCAGTTGAATGTTTCGCCTGTACCTCCATAACTTTCTTTAGAATATGTGTCTAAAAGATATGCAATCGCTTTATATTTAGGAATATCTTTTAAGGAATTTTCATTTTCTATTCTAAAAGATTTGATTACTTCTTCTCTGAATTTCAATATATATTCGGGGGATTCATCGCCGTGGAATTGGATCATATTAAGGCGGCAGACTTGAAGTATCTCTCTCACTCTTTGTTCTTCTTCGTTAACAAATACTCCTATTTTTAGCACAGATTGCGGAAGTTCATCGATTATTTGGCTGGCATCCACCGCAGTTATTCTTCGCTTGCTTTTGGCAAATACAAATCCGAGAGCATCTACTCCAAGTGATGCAGCAAAAAGCGCGTCTTCCAGATTTGTTATACCGCAGATTTTAATTTTAGTCATAATTCCCGCAAATAGTAAATGGTAAATGGTAATTAAAAAATTACGAATTACAGTTTACCCTTAGAGATTGCTGAGCAATCTCAAGGACTTTGGTCCCGGGAATCTTTTAGATTCCACGGGGCGAGTTACCAATTACGAAATCTAACCAATGTATCAGCTATCCCTTGTTTAAATAAATCTCAAGGTATTTCCTAAACTTGCTGAAAGCCATTGCCCTATGCGAAATTTTATTTTTTATTTCATCTCCAAGTTCCGCAAATGTTTTGTTATATTCGGGTATAAGAAATATCGGGTCATAGCCGAAACCTGATTCGCCTCGGGGAGCATTTATGATTATTCCTTCTATTGTTCCTTCAAACAGTTCTTTTCCCCCGTCGGGAAATATTAAAGCGGCAATGCATCTAAACCGAGCTGTTCTTTTTTCTTCTGGCACACCTTCCATCATTTTTAATAATTTAACATTATTGTCTGCATAATTTACATTTTCTCCTGCAAAACGCGATGAATATACACCAGGCGCTCCGTTTAAATAATCTACTTCAAGTCCCGAATCGTCTGCTAAGGCGGGTTTTTCGGTCTCTTTCATCCATACTTCTGCTTTTTTTATTGCATTTTCTTCCAGTGTTTTCCCGTCTTCTTCAACGCAAAGTTCCCGCGAATGTTCATCAAAAGTTATGAGTTTAACGGGAATACCTTTTAAGATTTCCCTAATCTCTTTTATTTTATCTCTGTTTTGAGTAGCCAGCACTATTTCCATTGTTTTTAATTATATCAAAATGATAAACTATTTTTTAAAATAAAAACGATTCTAGATACTAGATTTCAGTTGCTGGTAGAAGATTTTTACTAGTATCAAGTATCTATCATCCAGCATCAATCTTTAAATTATTATGAAAAACATTCTACTCGTTAATCCCTGGATATGTGATTTTGCGGCATATGATTTATGGATGAGGCCTGTCGGACTTTTACGAATAGCCTCCCTGCTCAAAGCACACGGATGTAATCTTTCGTATATTGATTTTTTAAACCGCAATCATCCCAAAATAAAAAATCTGGCGAGAAATGATAGTTTTGGTTGCGGTAAATTTTATAAAAGAAAAATTCAAAAACCGGAGCCAATAAAAGATATCCAGCGTCCTTATTCTATCTATGGGTTACCTGAAAAGCTTGCCATTGAAGAAGTGAAAAATATTCTAAAACCTGACTTTATTTTTATGACTTCGGGAATGACATATTGGTATCCAGGAGTTGAACATACTGCAAAATTTTTGAAAGGAGAATTCCCCGATGTTCCGATTCTCTTGGGTGGTATATACGCCACCTTGCTTCCCGAACACGCAAAAAGTTTAGAGGGAATAGGTTATGTTATTTCAGGAAGTGATTTGTCTTCGGTTTGTGTGCAGTTGTCCTCAATCTTAGGTCAGAATATCGCATCTCCCAAGTACTATATTTATCCCGAATATAGTCTACTCTCTGATACTTCTTCCCTGGTGGTAGAGACCTCTAAAGGATGCCCTTTTAATTGTTCTTATTGTGGTTCCAAGTTGTTTCATGGACAATTTGTACAAAGGCAACCAAAAGAAGTGGTCGATGAAATTGAGTTTTACCGTGAAAAATACGGGGTTAAAGATATTGCTTTTTATGATGATGCGCTACTGGTAAATGCCGATAAACATATTATTCCCATTCTGGACGGAGTTTTGAGAAGGGGTATTACTGTTAATTTTCATACGCCAAATGGTTTGCACGTAAGGTTTATAGATAAAAAATTAGCTAAAAAACTTAAAGAATCCAATTTCAAAACTATAACATTATCTTTTGAGACGGTTAATCCTATACGCCAGAAAAACACAGGCGGTAAAGTTACTACCGAAGAATTCAAGACAGCGGTTGAAAATTTAAAAAGTGTCGGATTTAGCGGTAAAGATATCGGAGTATATCTGATGATAGGAATGCCTTATCAGAAGCAAGAAGAAGTTGAAGAAGGAATTAAATTTCTGCATAACCTTAAAGTTCACATAACACTTGTAACCTATTCTCTTGTTCCCCATACAATGGATGAGAAGATATTAAAAGATGAAGGAATAATAGACGATAATTTAGACCCGCTATGGCATAATGATACTATATTACCGTTGATACGGGGCAACTTTTCGTTTAGCAGTATAAGGAAATTAAGGGATAAGGTTTCAGCTCTTAATAGAAAAATATAATAAGAAAGTGTAAAATGAAAAACTCGTAATTGGTAAATGGATAAACGATCCCCCCTAGTTTTGCTTTTACCCTTAGAAATTGCGGATGTAATTTCAAGGGGCAGGGAATTCTTCGAATTTCACGGGGCAAAACTAGCAGGGGGGACTTCGCACTCCAACAGGAGTGCTTCGGGTAAATAGTAAATGGTAATTAACTTCTAAAAAACTAATCAAGATTATTATGAATGCAGAAGAACTATTGGATATTGGGCTGACCTGTCAACTTAAAGGTCAATTGGAAAAAGCGGAAGATTATTTAAAAAAAGCGCTTGTCCAAGACCCGAAGATAAGAGGCGCGCATTTAGGGCTTGGAGATATTAATCTAAAACAAAGTCGGTTCGATATAGCTAAGGAAATGTACACAAAGGAAATCGCTCTTAATCCCCGTTCGGTAAAGGCGCGTATAGAACTTGCAAATGTGAATATTATTAAAGGCGAAGAAGACAAAGCGCTTTTAAATTTTGAAAAGGCGCTTTCTTTATCTTCCAACGATTGGCGTGCTTGCAAAGGTATGGGTTATGTTTATTTTCTAAAAGGTGAATTATCCAAAGCGGCAGGTTGGTTGAAAATGGCTAATGATGGAAATGAAGAAGACCTTGCTGTTCATTTTTGGCTTACATTAGTATATTTCCAACACGGGCTTACAACCCAAGTGGATACCGAAATAGAGAAGGTGAAAGCTATTTGTCGAAATATAGAGAAATTCACGGATAAACAAGAACTGGTTGTCGCTTATGTTTTGGGTAAAGTTGCCGTGATTCAGGGAAAACATAAAGAAGCCATTAAATATCTTGAGGATTTGAGAAAGAGGATTAAAATTAAGAACAGAAAAAGAATCGAGTTAGGTTTAATTTATGATGAAACGGATATACTGAAGACCTTAGCCGAAGTTTACGATAAATCGGGTGAGCAAGCTTTATCAAATGCTATCAAAAAAGAAATAGCTGGTTTAACACAAAAAAGTTTTTAGGTCTCAAATACCTTCTATTTTAGCTAACATAAAATCAATTAATCTTATTTGTCTATCTCTCTTTTCCTTGTTGTTATACTCGTCCAACATCCATTTTTTATGTTCAGCCAAATTATCTTTTTGTTCCTGTGTGGTAGCATCTACTATTCTCTGGTCTATATTCTTAAGGACTTTTAGATAATTTTCATCTGTTTGTCTTTCCCGACTCTTACTCCAAGTGTTTTTCCAGTTTTCCTTATGTTTATCATTTAATCTTTCATAAAAATGATCCATTAAAAAAGTAAGACGTTCTTTTGCTGTATTTTCTTTAATATTATTTTCTAATAAATGAGAAGTATGCGCCCAAAGATAGATGTGTCTTAATTCATTATAATCATCTTTATTTTTTCTTTCCCAAAAGGCTATTAAACGACTTACCATAGGAATATTTTTATTTCTTATGATTCCTGTATTTGCCCAAAAATTGGCATTCCCAGAATAATAAGGTAAATATTTGATGAGAAAATAAGTTGATAGCCAGCTGTCTTGATAGCCGAGATGCTGTACGCACCACTCCTTAATATTTTCGTTTGGAATAATAAGAGATGCATAAGTAAAAATGACAGACTGCAGTGTTTTAGAAACATAATTTTCGGGGAATTGTAAAATGAAGAAGTTTTTAAGATTATGTTCCTTATACGGTTGCCCAGAATTAGATTCCCCATAGTTGAAATTAACGCGATATAATCCTGCTTTTGATATTCTTATATAATTATTTACGCTGATTGTTTTTTTCACTTTGGCATCCGGGGTTAATTCAACAGGGCCTCCTCCCAATCCTCCGCCTATTCCTCCGTGCAGAAGGAGATAAAGAGTTTCTATCTCTGTATTCAATCCTATTTTGCCGGATAGTTGAAAGTCCGAAAAAGCACCTGAGCGGTCGCCACTTCGTCCAAAGATGTCATCGGACTTAATAGTATTACTTGATATATTTTTCTCTGAAAATATTGCCATAACTGAATCACCGCCAACGTTCAGTCTGGGGGAAATCTGAACTTGATAACATTTAATCCCTTCGACACAGTAGGTATTTTTTGAGGTAAAGAAAAGAACAACATTAGGTATCAGCAAGATGGGTCTTAAATCAAATAAGAGATATAGAATTAGTATCCATTTTATATATTTCTTTGCTCTACGGCTTAAGTTGAGTTTCATTTTCTTCTAATTGTACTCTTCTTTATGAGAATTCTAAAAGAAATAGAAATCTGTGTAATCTTATTTTTATGATAAATTCTGTTTCATATTCACACCGGCAAATTTTTTCAATCCGTCCGGTTCTTGAATCCAGCCGTTATGCAAGCCGTATTTATGCATTATATTCTGAGCCTCTTCATATTCTTCAATAGTAATTCTTCTGCCGAGCTGGTCTGTTTTTTTTATCTTATGGCAGGGGAAATATTGGCTCATTAAACTGATGTATGTTTCTTTGGATAATTCTTCCGCAATAAATTTCATAATCTTTTTCGTTCCTGATATTTTACTGGGCAGGACAAGGTGCCTGATAATCATTCCCCTTTTTATTATGCCATTTTTGTCGATTTGTGCAATACCGACTTGGCGGTGCATTTCTTTTATGGAATGTTGATTATATAAAGGATAATCAGGCGCAGAAGAATATTTTATTGCAGATTCATTGTCACTATAACGCATATCGGGGAGATATATGTCTATAATACCGTCAAGTAGTTTTATTATTTCTGGCAGTTCATAACCGCTTGTATTGTAACAAAGCGGGATTTTAAGACCTTTTGGGATTGCGATGTATAGTGCTTTTAAAATTTGGGGGAGTATATGTGTTGGAGTAACAAAATTTATGTTATGACATCCCAAATCTTGTAATCGCAACATATAGTTGGCTAATTCTTCTGTCTCTACTTCTTTTCCCAATCCCGCTTGGCTGAATTTGTAATTCTGGCAATAGAGACAACGCATATTGCACTCTGAAAAAAAGATTGTTCCGGAACCGTTTTGCCCTGAAATAGGGGGTTCTTCGCCATAGTGTTGCGTATAACTGAAAACTTTAGGCAGTAGTGCGGTCTTACAAAACCCTTTTTCGCCCCTGCCCGCCGAGTTTTCAGTGGCGGGTTTCAGACGATTTATTTTGCATTTGCGCGGACAGATAACGCAGGATTCCAATAATTTAAAAGTTTTTTCAATTACTTTTAATAAGTTTCCATTTCCGTATGATTCTAAATAAATCGAATACATGTCAGTTCAAATAAGTAAATCGGTTATCGGTTTTAGGTTTTCGCTACTACGAACACCGACAACCGAAAACCGTTAGTTTTGTAACGTTATTTTATAATGTAAACGCATCTTCAATATGATTTATTTCTTTCGCTTTTCTTGTCTTATCGAAAAGTATAGCGATTACATCAAATCTGCAGTTATAATCTTCACCCTTGTATTTTAGATAAATCTTTGCGGCAAGAATTAATCTTTTTCTTTTTGTATAAGTAACTGCCTCTTCTCCTGTTCCGTATTCTGTAGATGTGCGTGATTTTACTTCTACAAAAACTAAAGTATTGTCTTTAGAAGCGATTATATCTATTTCGCCTCCTTTTACTCTGAAGTTTTGTTCAAGAATGCTATAACCTTTACGGGTTAAAAATTTTGTGGCAATGTTCTCCCCAATCTTCCCCGCATCTTTTCTATCCCTTTTTTTAAGGAAAATGGATAATTTGATTTTCTTTAATAAGTTTCTTAACAGGTTCATAAGTTCTCCTATGAATAGAGCAGGGTCCATATACTTGCAGGGCTTGGAGATGTTTCCGGGTGCCGTATCCGTTATGTTTATCAAACCCGTATTTGGGGAATAATTTGTGGTATTTCTGCATTAATCTATCCCTTGTAACTTTGGCTATTATTGAAGCCGCGCCTATCGAAAAAGATTTACCATCGCCTCCTATTATTGGTTTTTGCGATATTTTTATATCAAGAGAGATAGGCCCGTCTATTAACAGGAATTCGGGAGTTCTTTTTAAATTTTTTATGGCCCTTAACATTGCCAGACGTGTTGCCTGTAAGATGTTTATTTCTTCTATTGTTCTCTCGCTTACTATTCCAACACCCCAGTCCAGAGCCTCTTTGGTTATCAGTTCAAAGAGTTGTTCTCTTTTGGAAGGCGAGAGTTTTTTGCTGTCTTTAACCCCTTCTATTTTCTTGAAAGGGGAGAAGATTACCACTGCGGCTACTACGGGACCTGCTAATGGACCTCTGCCAGCTTCGTCTATGCCTGCCACTAACTTTATATCTTTTTGCCACAAGTTTCTTTCATAAACGGTAATGTCTATTTTTTCAGGCATAAAAATCCCTTGTTATTCTTTATCTATTGTGATAAAAAATGTTATCAGACATAACTTATTTTTGCAAGGTAAGTAATCTAAAACAGAATTAATAGTTAATTATATGAAAATATATCCAACAAAAGTCGATATATGGCTGATAATTGTCTTTGCCATATCCTTCCTGTTTTCTATCGGACTCGGCATTTGTGCGTTTCGATATTCTAAGGGGGGAGGAATCATTTCTATTGCAAGTGGAGCGTTTTTAGTTTTTCTAATTCTTTTATTTTCACCCTGTAGATATATTATGTATGATAACCACTTACTTGTGCAAGCAGGCATTTTGAAGGAGAAAATCAAATACGAAGATATAATAAACGTAGAGAAGAGTTCTAATATACTGAGTGCCCCTGCTTTCTCTTTAAAAAGGGTGATGATTAATCACAGGAAAGGATTTACATTGGTGTCTCCCAAAAATAGAGATGATTTCATTTCAGAACTAAATAGAAGAATGAGAAACGACTAATTTACGAGTATCAAGTATCCAGCATCAAGTATCTAAACTATCTCTTCTTCCCATCTCTCAAATAATAAAGCTTTGCTCTTTTTACGTTACCTTTTTTCAGGACGTGGATTTCGCTGATTATCGGTGAATGAAGCGGAAATATTCTTTCTACACCTATGCCATGGCTTTCTTTTCTAACAGTGAAGGTTTCTCTTATACCCCCGCCTTTTCTTTTTATCACTATTCCTTGAAACGGATAAATTTTTTCTTTTTCTGTAACCTTTTCTTTACTGCCCTTCTTCTTATTTCTTTCTTCTTTAATTATTTCTTTAATTTTTAGCGAAACTTTTACCGTGTCTCCTACTCGAAACTCAGAAATTTTTTCTCTCATTCTCGGTTTTTCTACAGTTTGTCTGATATCTAACATTTTATTGCCCCCTATTAATAATTTCAGTGATTATACCTGAAATGACCCTTATGTGCCTAATCGCTCGGAAAAAGATGAACTCTACTTATTCTTTTTTGATTTCCTTTAACATTTGTTTGTCTTCTTTGTTTAATTTAATCGTATCAAGAAGTTCGGGTCTTTTTAAATATGTTCTTCTTAAAGCTTCCTTCCTTCTCCATTTAGATATTTCTTCGTGATTGCCCGACAAGAGAATGTCGGGAACTTTCATCCCTTCAAATTCTGCGGGTCGCGTATATAATGGCCCTTCCAGAATATTTTGATAGAAGGAATCTAACTTAATTGACTCTTTATTCCCCACAACTTTAGGGATAAGTCTTACTACTGTATCTACAACGGTCATAGCCGCGATTTCTCCTCCGCTTAAAACATAATCCCCTACAGATATTTCTTCGTCTATAAGATTTAGTCGGATTCTTTCATCTAACCCCTTGTAATGTCCGCATATAAGAACAAGAGACGACTCTTTTGCCAATTTTTTACTTTTCTTTTCGTTTAGAACTTCACCTTGCGGAGTGAGAAGAATTGTTCTGCTTTTTATTTTTTTCTTTCGGTTATTTTTGTTTATTTTTTTTATCGCTGCATATATAGGCTCTATTTGCATAATCATTCCTGCTCCGCCGCCATAAGGAGCATCGTCTGTAACTTTGTGTTTGCCTAATCCGAATTGTCTCAAATCGTGCAGGAATATCTTAACTAGACCTTTTTCTTGAGCTCTTTTTATTATACTTTCTTCAAAAACCCCGCGGAATGTATTCGGGAAAAGAGTGAGTATGTGAATGTCCATTTTTAAAACAAGTATTTAGTAGATAGTATTTAGTATTTAGAAAAAACTGACTGAAAAATACTATCCGTTATTTTAATTTGGGTCTGCTTTTGAGAATATTCTCCACAGTAGGAGTAAGGGTAGCTCCGTTTCCCATCCAGTATTCTAAACGTTCTTTGTTGATATCTACTTTTGCAGGATCTTGATTTGGGTCATAGAGTCCGATTTCTTCGATTGATCTGCCGTCTCTTGGAAAACGAACGTCCGCAACTACTATTCTGTAATAACTTTGTTTCTTTTTACCTATTCTTTTTAATCTAATTCTTATTGCCATTATTTCCTCCATTTATGAGTTTAAGCCAATTTAAGCATAGTCCTCCTAACATTTCCATGAAATGTAACAGGGAGGATTTCATCCCCATATCTTGATTTCTGGTCCCGAGAAATTCAAAGAATTTCCGGGACTAAAGTCCCTGAAATTGCAGGATGCAATTTCTAGGGGGAAATCAAGGGGGATAGAAACCCTTTCCTTTTCATTTCTGACCCTTTACCTACCATTCCTTTTATAAATTTTTGAACAGAGTAAAACTGTTTCAATAACTGGTTGATATCCTGAACATTTGTCCCGCTTCCTTTAGCAATTCTTTTTCTTCTGCTGCCGTCTATTATGCGAGGCTCACTTCTTTCTTCCGGAGTCATAGACAAAATTATCGCTTCAATATGTTTATAACGTTCTTCGGAAATGTCCATATTTTTCAAACCAGGCTCTACGGGAAGATAATCCAGCATTTTAGACAATGGCCCGATTTTTTTCATCTGTCTAAGTTGCGACAGGAAATCTTCAAGGTCCAGTTTTTCCGATTTTAGTTTTTTTACTAATTTTTTCGCATCATCTTTGTTAACTTCGCTTTCGGCTTTTTCAACTAATGTTAAAATGTCTCCCATCCCCAGTATTCGCGAAGCCATGCGTTCGGGATAAAAGATTTCTAAGTCCTCTGTTTTTTCACCTGTGCCTATAAATTTAATAGGCACACCTGTAACTTTTCTGATTGAGATTGCTGCTCCTCCTCGAGTATCGGTATCCAGTTTAGTAAGGATTACACCTGTTATGCCTAATTTCTCATTAAAGCTCTTTGCAATATTGACTGCGTCTTGTCCTGTCATTGCATCTGCAACGAGCAGAATTTCAGAAGGAGAAACCGCTTTTTTCATTTTTATAAGTTCATCCATCAATTCTTCGTTTATATGGAGCCTTCCCTGAGTGTCTATGATTAAAACATCTGCGCTTATTGAACCTGCTTTTTTTACGGCATTTATGGCAATATCAAGCGGTGTTTTTCCTTCCGTGATAACCGGCAATCCCAAATTTTTCCCAAGAAATTGGAGTTGTTCTCTTGCTGCAGGCCTTTGCGTGTCTGTTCCGGCAAGAAGAATACTTTGCTCTTTCTTATTCAAAAACTTTGCCAATTTAGCGCTTGTTGTTGTTTTGCCGCTTCCTTGTAATCCAACTAACATAATAATATTCGGCGGATTTGATGAATGCTTTATTGAGGAAGCTTCTTTCCCAAGCAGTTCTATTAATTTATCGTGAACTATTTTAATTAATTTTTGAGAAGGAGTAATGTTGTTTATAACTTTTTGTCCAACGGCTTCTTGAGCAATGTTTTCAATAAATTCTTTCACTATCCGATAATTAACATCCGCTTCAAGCAGAGCAAGTTGGATTTCGCGCAATCCTTCCTTTATGTTGCTTTCGCTAATTACTCCCTGCCCTCTTAAATTTTTAAAAATTGTTTGTAATTTATCGGTTAAATTCTGAAACATTTTTTCTATTCCTTTTTATCAGCTGAGTCATTTAGCTCCGAATCCCCTGCGGGGTGGGTAGGCGTTATTCTGTAAATTATCTCGCCTTGCCTAGTCATCCCGAGCTCTTTTCTGGCAATTTTTTCAATATATAATGGGTCTGTTTTTAACTTTCTAATCTCTATTTTTAGATTTTCATTTTCTTTCTCTAATTCGTTTATTTGAATGTTTAAAGCTTCGTAGTCTTCTTGGTATCTTACAAGCGTCGAATAATTGGGGATTAGAAGATACATTAAAAACCCCCCTAAAAAGACAAACGCTATTACCCAAACCCATTTTTTATCATTCCCCCTCTTTCTCATAATTCGAAAGATTTCCTGCCTGCGTATATTGCATTGGTACCCAATTCTTCTTCTATTCTCAGAAGCTGATTATATTTGCAAGTACGTTCAGAACGACATGGGGCCCCAGTTTTGATTTTTCCAGCGCCTGTGGCAACAACCAAATCTGCAATGAAAGAATCTTCCGTTTCGCCGGAACGGTGCGATACTAATGATGTATATCCTGCTTGTTTTGCGATTTTAATGGTGTCCAATGTTTCGGTCAATGTCCCTATCTGGTTAAGTTTTATGAGAATGGAATTAGCTACTTTCATTTGTATCCCTTTGTTTAATCTTATGGGATTTGTGACGAACAAATCATCTCCTATGAGGCGGATTTTGCCTCCTAATTTTTCGGTCATTAATTTCCATCCGTCCCAATCATCTTCTGCTAATCCGTCTTCAATAAATAATATCGGATATTTTTCTACCAGTGAGCTATAGTAATCTGACATTTCCTCTGCGGATAAAGTTTTTCCTTCGCTTTCTAACACATATTTACCATCTTCAAATAGGTTTGAAGCTGCAACATCCAAACCTAAGTTAATATCTTTTCCTTCTGTGTACCCGGCATTTTTAATGGCGTCGATTATTATTTTTATTGCATCTTCGTTTGATGCGAGGTTAGGGGCGAACCCGCCTTCATCTCCCACGGCTGAGGAAAGTTTCTTTGCTTGCAATACACTTTTTAAGGTTTGATAAACTTCTGCCGCCATGCGCATTGCTTCTTTGAAAGAAGAAGCGCCGGTGGGAACTATCATAAATTCCTGTATGTCAACATTATTATCGGCATGCATACCGCCGTTTAATATATTTAAACATGGCGCAGGCAAAAGGTTTGAATTTACGTTGAGATATTTATAAAGCGGAAGTTTTTTTTCTATTGCAGCGGCTCGAGCACAAGCCATAGAAACACCCAAGATTGCGTTTGCGCCCAATTTGCCTTTATTCGCTGTGCCGTCTAACTTTATAAGAAATTCGTCTATTTCTCTTTGTGCAGTAACGTCTTTTCCCTTTAGTTCCGGCGATATTATCTTATTTATATTATTTACGGCTTTTGTTACTCCTTTTCCTTTAAATCTTGTTTTATCACCGTCTCGCAGTTCCAATGCTTCGTGTTCGCCGGTAGAAGCGCCTGAAGGAACATCGGCTCTGCCTATTGTTCCCGATGAAAGTTTTACTTCTGCTTCAACCGTTGGGTTGCCTCTTGAATCCAAAATCTCTCTTGCCTTAACTTCGACTATACTGTTCATAGATTAACCTCCATATTTTTAAAATCAACTGTTTCCACTTTTAAATAAACTCCTTAGCTTCCGTTGATTACTTGCCTGTTTCAACGTTACGTCAAGTAGGTCAAAAATGTTGGCCTTGCGAGTCTAACGGAAATTGGGATTATACTAACAGAGCATACCGATGTCAAAATTCCTATTGTATGAAAAAATTGGTATGGAAAGTTACATATGTAACTCCAGGATGTCTTTATCTTTTAAGATATGGTTTCTTTCGACCCTTTGCCCCGAATAATTCCCTTCATCCCAAAGACGAGCAAATTTTAAATTTGTGAAATCTTTATGCACGGCAATTGCAACTTCGTGGACGTTTGAGCCCTTTTTCATAACAAAGGGTTCTCCTTTCTCAAACGGTTTACCCGGTTGTTTTGTATATACTCTTATAACTTCTAATGTATGGAACACTTTGCGTTTTAAGTCTCCCCAGTTTTCTTTTAAAGCAGAAATGCTAAAAATAGAAGTAAAATCATTTCCATACAATTCTTTCAACACATTAAGCTGTGGTAACGCTTCCGAAAAATCGTTTTTATTGCCTATAAGTAGGCATTTTTTAGGGAGTAATCCCTCCGCTCTTTCATTTTTCAGTGATATTAATTCCGATTTAAGTATCTCGGTTATTTCTTCGACTTGTTCTAAAACGTCTTCTTGAGCCAAATCGACTATCAATATCACCATATCTGCTTCTCTGATGAGCGGGAACAAATACCTTTCGGTAAAAGTTTTTGTTATTGACGGAGTGTCGATAAGCTGGATTTTAATATCTTCAAACTTCATCATTCCCACGATTGGCTTTCTTGTGGCGAAAGGATATTCGGTTACCGGAGAATTGGCATTTGTTAGCCCCGATATAATATGCGATTTTCCGACGTTGGGTTTTCCGATTAATATTACTTGCCCTGCACCTTCTTTATCTATATGAGATAAGGAATCCGACTCTTTCTTGACGGATTTTTTCTGACTAATCTTGTTTAACTTGGAAATTTTTGTTTTCAGATCTCCTTGAAGTCTTTCCGTGCCTTTATGTTTCGGCATAATAGCTAACATTTTCTTCAGTGCTTCTATTTTTTCAGAATATGTTTTGGCTTGCTTATATTCTTTGTCTGCTTCGTGATATTGAGGGGTAAGATTAGCCGGCATATATAAACTCCCAAATTAAATATCAAATATTAAATATCAAAAATACATACCAAAATGTAAATAGAAGTAAATCATAAATTACAGTAAACAAACCACAAATAATATACAATGACCCAATGACCGAAATTCTACACAGTGATAGATGTTTGAGCATCAGGTTTTGGTAATTTTGATTTGTTTGTAATTTTTAAGTATTTGATTTGTCATTTTACTTTTTACATTTTGATTTTTAAATTTATGACCCTATTCTCCCGAGATTTTTTTATTCAGTTCTATAATTTTGTCTTGCGCAAAGTTTTTTTCTTCCGGAAAATCCAATAATTTGGTATATATGTTTTTTGCCTGAATCAATTTAGCTTCCTCTTCCAAAATTTCAGCGGCTCTTTTGTAGGAACTTATAACCAGTTTAGTATAAGAAGGGTACAAATATGACACTTTAAGGTATTCAAAACATGCGCTCGAAAATTCGTTTAATTTATCAAAGGTTCTGCCTATTTCATACTGGCAGTTTACTTTTAGATAATCCGGAGCGTTTGTATTCATTGCTTTTCTTAAATAATCCAGTGTTTCGTATAATTTCCCCGTGTTTTGAAGCGAAAGCCCTATTTTGTATAAGGCTTCGGGGATAAGTTGACTTTGCGGATAATTTTGGATGAAAGCCGAATAAAGCGGATAAGCTTCGTCCCATTTTTCTTGCATATATAAGCATTCAGCTATTCTAAACTGCGCGTCTTCTTTCTCCCATGAGTCTGCTTTAATTTTTGTGAATGCCTCTATTGCCTCCGCAAAATTTTGTTGATGATAATAAGTCCAACCTATCCAGTAATAAGCTTCAGATGTCAATTTATGGCCTGGCATTTTTGCTGTAAGCATAACAAAATATTTCCTTGCCTCGTTGTAATCTTCTCTGCCATAGTGATAATAGGCAGTTTGTAGATAAACTTCTGCTATGAATTTACCGTTAGGGAACTCTGTCTCATATTTCCCCAAATAGGATAGGGCCTCGGCATTATTGCCCATTTTAAAACAAGTTGATGCGATAGAGTAATATGATTCATCTTCTCTTTCCCCTTTTGTATAAATGTTGAGAACTTTTTGGAAAGTATTTTTTGCCTCGGCATAGTTTGTAAGGTTGTAACGGCAGTTTCCTATTTGGTAGAGTGCTTCTTCGCAAGATTGAGTGTTAGGAAATTCATCCAAAATTCTCTGGTAAAATTTTATAGCTTCTTCGTATTCACCTTTCCTGAAATAGCACCATCCTGTCCAATATAGAGCTTCTGGGATAAGAGCCGAATTTTTCCATTTCTCCTGAATGCTTTGCAGAATATATATGGCTTCGTTAAATTTTGCCTCTTGATAAAAACTTAACGCAGTTTTAAATATTGCGTCCACAACTATTGGATGTTTGGGAAATTTTTCTTCTATGTCTTTGAAATATCTTCTAGCGCTTGAAAAGTTTTTTTCTTCCAAAAAAAGCTCGCCCAAGCGCAAAAGAGAAAACGGAACCAATTTGCTTTGTGGATATTTTGACATAAGATTTTCAAGAGTAAGCAAAGCGTCAGCCCTATTGCCTAATGCCTGATAACAAAGGGCTTTTTGAAACATAACGTCATCGGAAATTCCCATGTCGAAAGCGTCTTCTGCAATTTGATTATATCTCTCTAAAGCTTTTTCAAAGTTGCCTTCTTTAAAAAGAGTGTTGCCTATCCAATATATAATTTCCGCATTTTTGGGATGTTTAAAGTAGTTCTCATTAAATAAAGAAAACATTTCCCATGCGTTTTTATATTGTTGTTGTTTATAGAAACTAAACCCCAAATCTATAAGCACGTTGTCCATTTTTTCATAATCAGGGTATTCTTTTTTTATTTTTGAATAATATTCAATCGCTTTGGGAAAATTATTTTCCGAATAGTAAAAAATGCCCAATTGGTAAAACGCTTCCGGCATTAAACTGCTTTCGGGGAATTCATCTATAATTCTCTGAAGTGTCTGGATGCTTTCTTTCTGTTTGCCGATGGCTTTATAGCAATTAGAAAGAGCAAGAAGGGTTTCATCAACCCACTGGCTATCTTTGTGTTGCCTTAAAAATCCCTCATATATTCTTATGGCTCTGCTAAAATCCGCTTGTTTCATATAGACACTGCCGGAATAATAACGAGATGCTGGGATGACATTGCTTCTTGGGAATTTGCGTGCAAGGGCTGAAAATGTTTTTAGACTCTCGTCAAAATTTTCTTCTTCAAATTGACAAATACCTATGCTGTATAAAGCAAGGGGTGCAAAATCGCTTTGGGGGAAATTCGATAAAATTTCTTGATAATATTGCTTGGCTTTCTCCCAGTCTTTGATTGAAGAATATGCTTTCCCTAATGAATATAAAGCTTGGTCCACAAGTGTTTGTCCCTGTGAAACCATTGTAAAGCTATTGATGGCTTCGGGGATATTGTTCTCTTTATATAATATTTCTCCCGTAAGAATATAAATTGAAGGTAGCAGCGCTGAGTTGGGAAATTTATCTGTAAAATTTTTTAATGTGGAACGGGCTTCCATAAATTTTTCCTGCTGTAGTTGAGAATATGCAAGAGTTTGATAAGCGTATTCTATGTATTGATTTTGGGAATATAATAAAATAACCTTTTGCAAAACTTCTTCGGATTCTTTAAAACGATTTTCTTTTACTAGAGTTTCTCCAAGCCAATAGTAAGCATCGCCGATAAAGGGGGAATGGGTATATTGTTTTATGAATATCTCCAAAGCGTCGATAGCCATAGAGTACAAACCATCGTCATAGAATTTTTTTGCAACAGAGAAATCCCCCCTTTCACTTGCAGTAATGCATAATGGAAAGATAAGAGAAAAAATTAAAACAATAAGAAACGCCTTAATTTTCATATTAGTATCAATATTTTAAGAGATCCCTTTTTTGGAGACGGATTTATTGATGGGCTTTATTTTCTTGGGGGTTAATATGTTTTCTATGATTTTCCCAGTATACGATTTCTTGCATAAACTAACTTCTTTTGGTGTTCCTTTCGCTACAATTTTGCCGCCTTTATCTCCGCCTTCTGGCCCGAGATCTATAATATAATCCGCAATTTTTATCACATCGGGATTATGCTCTATAACTATTAGGGTATTCCCCTTGTCTACAAGCCGATTAAGAACTTTAAGTAATTTGTCCGTATCTGCAAAGTGGAGTCCTGTAGTAGGCTCGTCTAAAATATACAGCGTATTTCCGGTTGCCACTTTACTCAATTCCTTAGCCAATTTTATCCTTTGCGCTTCTCCGCCGGAAAGAGTTGTAGCTGATTGCCCCAATTTTATGTATCCGAGCCCCACATCATGCAGAGTTTGTAATTTCCTTTGAATAACAGGAATATTCTCCAAAAACTTCAATGCTTCTTCAACACTCATACTCAAAACTTCGGCGATGTTTTTACCTTTATATTTAACCTCTAATGTCTCGTTATTATATCTTTTTCCTTTGCATAATTCACAAGTAACATATACGTCGGGGAGGAAATGCATTTCTATTTTTAATAATCCTTCACCGTTACATTTTTCGCATCTTCCTCCTTTTACGTTAAACGAGAAACGACCCGATTTATATCCTCTTATTCGCGCTGTTTTTATTTTTGAAAAAATTTCTCTTATCGGACCGAATGTATCCGTATAAGTTGCGGGATTGGAACGAGGCGTTCTACCGATAGGCTCCTGCGTGATGTTTATTACTTTATCAATTTTGTCCGCACCCGTTATTTTGTCATGCTTGCCGACTTTTATTTTTGAATGATATAGTATTTTTGACAGACCTTTAAAAAGGATTTCGTCTATTAGGGTTGACTTGCCTGAACCTGAAACGCCAGTTATACATATAAATAATCCTAGTGGAAACTTTACATCTATATTTTTTAAATTATGTTCTTGCGCCCCCCAAATTTCAAGATATCCTTTTTTAGGAATTCTATTTTTTTCAGGGACAGGAATAGTTAATTCTTTTTTTAAGTATTTCCCTGTTAAAGAATTTTTTGACTGCATTATTTCTTTTGGTGTTCCTTGCGCTACGATTTCGCCTCCGTATTCTCCTGCACCGGGTCCTAGATCGATTATATGGTCGGCAGATTTTATGGTGTTCTCGTCGTGTTCGACTATAATTATAGTATTGCCTAAATCGCGCAAATTTTTCAAGGTGGTTATTAATCTGCGCGTGTCTCTTTGGTGAAGTCCTACGGTGGGTTCGTCTAAAATATATAACACTCCCACTAAGGAAGAACCTATTTGAGTTGCAAGACGGGTCCTTGCGGTTTCACCTCCGGAAAGCGTCTCTGCTTTTCTTTCTAATGATATGTAATCAAGCCCTACATTCATTAAAAATGTTAATCGCGCTTTTATTTCTTTCAGTATTTGATGCGCGATTAATTCTTCTTGAGAAGTTAATTCTAAATTTTCAAAAAATATCAAAACTTTTTCTATGGTTAACGAAGTAACTTCAGATATCGTTTTATTGTTTATTTTTATCGATAATGCTTCTTTTTTTAAACGTTGCCCCCCGCATTCTGGGCAAGTTTTGAGGATTATATATTTTCTGTAAATTTCTCCTTTAACATATTCTGAATCAGTGTCGTGGTATCTTCTTTCTATATTACCGACTACTCCTTCAAAAGCGTCTTCATAAGAATGCAGTTGCCCTGCTCTTTCAACATCGAATTGCACTAATTCTTCACCGGAACCATATAAAATTATCTTCCTGATATTTTCATCTAAATCCTTAAACGGTATATTTAGATTGAATTTATAATGATACGACAACGACTTAAGTATGGTTGAGAAATATCTACTGACAGAATTTTCCCATCTGTGCATTTTTGTGGTTACAGGGTTAGCCCATGGCTCTATAGCTCCTTCGGCAATCGATTTATTCTTATCGGGCACTATCAAATCCTCATCTACTTCCATCTTTTCTCCCAACCCGTGACATTGCTGGCAGGCGCCGTAGGGAGAATTAAAAGAAAACATTCGGGGAGCAAGTTCGGGGTAAGATATATCACAATGCGGGCAAGAAAACTTTTGCGAAAAGAGCTTCTCATTCCCGTCCCGACGTCCGTCGGGGCTGCCCGCCCCGACATCTGACGGACGTCGGGGGGTAGTTTTTTTATTCTTTACCACTATAAGCACTAAACCTTCAGACAATTTTAGTGCTGTTTCAACGGAATCAGCAATATAGGGCTTGTTATCCGATTTTACGACTAATCTGTCGATTACGACTTCAATGTTATGCTTCTTGTTTTTGTCTATTCCGATGTCTTCTTCCAAATCATGAATAATTCCGTCTATGCGAACTCTTACATATCCTTCTTGCTGTATTTTTTCCAAAAGCGCGGTATATTCTCCTTTTCTACCTCTGACAAGCGGCGCAAGGACTTGTATTTTTGTGGAAACGGGATATTTCATTATCTTTTCTACTATTTGAGAGGGCGATTGGCTTTGTATTTTTTTGCCGCATTTATAACAGAAAACAGTTCCGATATGAGCAAAGAGTAATCGCAAGTAATCATATATTTCCGTTATTGTTCCCACTGTAGAGCGGGGATTCCTATAAACCGATTTTTGCTCTATGGCTATGGCGGGCGAAAGTCCCTCGATATAATCAACATCGGGTTTTTCCATCATCTCCAGAAACTGTCTTGCATATGCCGAAAGCGATTCCACGTAACGTCTTTGTCCTTCCGCATAAATGGTGTCGAATGCAAGCGACGATTTCCCTGAACCTGAAAGGCCCGTAATCACGACTAATTTATTGCGGGGGATATCCACATTGATGTTTTTAAGATTGTGTTGTCGAATTCCCCTTATTATGATTTTGTCCTTGCTCATAGGGACGGAATTTTATCACAGAAGAATAGGCGAATGAAATGCGTATAGGGGGATATCAGATTGACAAATTAAGAGGGCTTATACTACAATGCTCGCGCGGGGTGGAGCAGTCAGGTAGCTCGTAGGGCTCATAACCCTAAGGTCGACGGTTCAAATCCGTCCCCCGCAACCAAATACAGAAGACAGATATCAGAAAACAGAAGTCAGAGATAAGATTTTTGTTTCTGTTGTCTGTCCTCTGTTTTCTGTCTCCTGAAAAAGGCGGTGTAGCTCAGTTGGTTAGAGCGGCGGGATCATAATCCGCATGTCCGGGGTTCGAGTCCCTGCACCGCCACCGTATTATTATTGATTTCGTTCAGATAACCTCAAAAACCTAGTAGTATCTCCTATTTCAGCAATTTCCTAATTTGTTCAATACTTCTTATTGGTGATATACTAAATTCATGACATTGAACAACGTCCGTTCTCCAATAGTCAGGAAACTGCGACAAACGATTGAGAAGTTTAATATGATTAGAAAAGGCGACAAGGTACTGGTCGCTTTTTCAGGTGGTCCGGATTCTTGCGCTTTATTATATATACTTAATGAGCTAAAGAAAGAATACGATATTTCAATATGCGCAGGGCATATAAATCATATGCTAAGAGGAAAAGAATCTCTAAAGGATGAAGAAATAGTAAAAAAAATATGCAAAGACTTAAAAATTCCCTGCAAGTCAGTAGAAAAAGATATAAATAAACTAAAAAAGAAAGGTGAGTCTTTGGAAGAAGCGGCAAGAAGAGTCAGATATGGTGCATTGGAAAAAATTGCGAAAGATTTAGATGCTAATAAGATTGCTTTGGGGCATAATAAAAACGACCAGATAGAAACAGTCCTTTTCAGGATAGTAAGAGGCACCGGAGAAGATGGTTTGGGTGGGATTCCGGAGGTAAGAGCCCTTGGTTCAAATGTTGAAATAATTCGTCCTTTGCTTGATATTTGGAGAAAAGACATTGAAGCGTATCTAGGATCAAAGAAGATAAAGCCCAGAATCGATTCGTCGAACCTAGATGTAAAGTTTTTTAGAAATAAAATAAGACATGAACTTATTCCTTATCTTGAAAAGTTTAATCCCAAAATAAAAGAGGGGTTGCTTAAGATTTCTCAAATTTCAAAAGAAAACAGTGAATATATAAAACAGAACACCCGCAAAATATTAAAACGCATATCTACCCGCATGCCGGATGCCGTAAAAATAGAAATTGACAAACTTATGACTTATCCCCGTGTTTTACACAACAACATTTTAAGAGAAGTCGCCAAAGAATTTAAAGAGCTTGATTACGCAAACTTGAAAGAAATAGAAAAAGTCATTAATTCTAAACGAGCAAATTTAGTTCTACGTTTGTCGTCGGGAGTTGAAATAGCCAAGGAATACACAACTCTTTTTATACGCAAGGTCAAAAATTCTAAAAAATCCGCCAATAACAAGAATTATTCTTATGTCCTTAAAAAAAAGAGTAAATGTCTTATCTCGGAGATAGGGAAGACTGTCTTTTTAGATATAAAGAAAAAAGATAAAAAAATCATGCTAAAACTTGAAGACTCCAATCAAATATACTTTGATGCGGATAAAATAAAACTTCCGTTGACAATAAGAACCAGACAAAAAGGCGATCGTTTTTGCCCGTTTGGTATGAATAAAGAAAAAAAACTCAAAGACTTTTTTATTGATGAAAAAATTACTCTTAAAGAGCGCGATAAGGTTCCTATTTTAGTTACAAAAGACAGGAAAATTCTATGGATTGCGGGTTATAGAAGGAGCAATTTGGGGGCAATCACAAAAAAAACGCGCAGGGTAGGACGGATAACCTTAGATTGACCGGAAAGGCAAAGATAAATATATGAAAAGTCGGTTGTTTATTCTTGTTGTTTTGTTAATGGTCTTTGGGAATATAAAAGTTTTTTCTTTTTTTAGAACTGAACCGGTTGAAACAAGGTCCATATCTTTTTTAGAAAGACTTATTTATGACAGGGTAAACGAGGAAAGATTTAAACATAATCTTCCCAAGTTAGAATGGTCAAGCGATATTACAGAGGTTGCGCGCAAGCATTCGCAGGATATGGCTATTAAAGGATATTTTGCGCACGAAAATAAAGAGGGGGAATTAGTTGGCGAGCGCTTGGAAAAAGACGGAATTGTTTTTACCGTGTCGGCTGAAAACTTATTTAAATGTCTAAATTATCAGGATGTTGCGGAAGAATCGGTGAGAGGTTGGATGCAAAGTCCGGGACATAGGAAAAATATTCTTAACGTTCAGGTTGAAGAGGCAGGTGTTGGAGTATATAAAGTTAACGGAGAGGATGAATATTATATTACTCAAAATTTTATTAAGAGGGCTTTAGGGTTTGTCCCTTTGCCTTCAAAACTGTCTGAAGATGAAATAGACAAAATATTCAATATGGTAAAAGACGCTATAAAAAGCTCTGATTATAGAAATATTGCGTTAAAGAAAAGGCTCTCAAAGGAATTCATAAATGCCAATATTCCTGTTAAAAGGGATTTTGTTGTGGAGGGTTTTTTGGGAAACTCTCCTGCGCTTAAATTGAAAATCGACTTAATGGTTGGCAACGGTTTTATTATTGATTTTACGGATAAAGGACTTGAAGACGAGAAAGGAAGTTTTAGTCAACTTATAACCTCTCAGGGCTATTCGGCTGTGGTTCTGATACGCATAGTGGAAAAAAGGATAGAATATCTTCTGATAAAAGCTGAATGATCAAAAAGACCAAGGACGAATTTCAAAAATTGATAATAGAAGCTTTGAAAGAGTTGCCTGCGCAATTTAGAGATAAATTGCAAAATGTGGAAATAGTCGTGGAAGAAAATATGCCTCGAGGTTTTACATCACCCGGAACGGTTTTGTTGGGACTGTATAGGGGTATACCGTTGAAGAAGCGGAGTGTTTGGCATAGTTCGACTTTGCCGGATAAAATAACGATATATAAAAATACTATAGAAAAAATGTGCGGTAGTGACGCCGAAATAAAAAAAAGAGTTGCAGACGTGCTTTATCATGAAATTGGGCATCATTTTGGTTTAAATGAAGAAGAGTTAAGGTAAAATTTGAGGTAACTTCTCAATACTTACTGTATGGACACGTGAATTTTTTGGTATGATGTTTTAAAATACATAAATGAATAGCCTCATTAACTACATCAAAAACAGTCTTAGGATTTCTTAAAATGTTACAAAAGGAAGCAAGATATTAAGGGAGAGATATGGTATTACAGCGAAGTAGAATATTTTTGCAGTTTATTAGTATTTTAATTTTGATAGCAACATATCCACTTATACTATTCTCACAAACAAACGAAGAGCTCCTTGAGACAATCATCAAAGGAGTCTCTTATAATGAGTCGTTTATTCAGAGTGCCACCTTTGAGTTAAATTTTGAAAAATATCACCAAACTAAGAAGTATAATGTGGAGGTAATTAAAGATGACATTAGAAGGTTAGGTAAGGAAGCAGGATTGCGGTCCGAAGAAATTGAAAAATCTCTTAAAGAACACATTGAGGCTCTCGAGAAAAGTGAAGAAGACCCTTGGCTTTCAGGTAGTTCTCGTCAGGTCGGGAAAGCACGTTTCTCCATTAAAGACAACAGAATCCGCATAGATGTTGAATATACAGGAATTCTATTCAAAGGTCCTGTTGACCCTCATTCAGACTTGGAAGAAGAAAAATATTCCGAATTCCCGTCAAGAAAATACACCTATTACTATTCTCCCACTGATTCATACACATTTTTTCATGCCGATAAAAAACTTTTAGTTGGGGAAGGTCCTCAACGCCCATTTACTTTCCCTCTTCAGTTTGGCTTGAGGTGGTGGTGGTCAGATAAAAAGGGAGTAGAATTATTAAGTGAGAATCTTCAGAAGTTATTAAAAGAAGGAAAACTTAAATTGGCTGGTCAGGAGGAAGTTAATGATTCTATGTGCTATGTTTTGGAGGCCTCTTTTCCTGAATATAACTCCAAAGCTAAATGGTGGATAGACCCTAACAAGGGATATACTGTTTCAAAAATGATCAATAGTGTCACGTTGAAACAGGGAGATACAAAGCGTGAATTTATCGGAGCTGAATGTTTTTACACTGTTAAAAATCTAACAGGAGATGTCTGGGTTCCAGAGGAAGGCGTGGAAAAAAATTACCAATTCCTTGATGAGTTCTGTGAAAAATTAGATAAACCATATTGCAAAAAGGTAGAGAATCTTAGTATGTATGTAGCGAGTGAAGAACATATCAAAATAACCAATTGCGTTCTTAACGCTGTTACTGATAAAGATGTTGGAGTTCCAGATATTGATTCTGGGGAGTATAAAAGCATAGTGGATATGAAAACAGGCGAACTGATTGATGTAATTCCTCCGAACGCTGGTAAAGAGATTGATATAAAATCTCCAGTAGTCAAACTTCAGATAAAAGGGATAGTTAAGGAAGAAGAAGAACCTATTAAGACAAGAATTGTAATCTTCCCTACCAATATTGATTTTGGGGATGTTATGGGGGAGGACATAAACAAAGGAGCTTTCATAAGTAAAAAGACATACATTATTACACCTGAAGACGAAGAATTTATTATTACTAACACAGAATCAACATCTAAGTATCTTTTTGTCCAAGTTTCCAAAAATAAAAAGATAAGTTATAAGGGTATTGAGAAAAACTACCAGGGTTTTGAAGTAGAAGTGAGTCTTAGTCCCGATATTCCCGTTGGTAAATTTGAAGAGAAAGTTACTATTTATACCACAAGTGAAAAATACCCAAAGATAGAGATTCCAGTTACAGGAAATATCAAAGAAGAAAAGATGATAGAATCCCGTCCTAATATGTTTTTCTTTGGTTTTGTAAATAAAGGAGAAACTCCTGCATCTAAAATGACCATTTTCACAACAGGCAAGGAACCATTAAAGATAGAGAGAATAGAAAATCCCCTTGATTGCATTTCTGTAGCCATTACTCCTAAAACCGAAGACAAGGAATATGAGATAACTGCTACTCTAAAGGATAATGCACCAACAGGCAGCATAAAAGGAAACATAACCATCCACACCAATAATCCCGACCAGCCCAAAATAGAAATCCCTGTTTATGGCTTGGTAAAAGAATAATTACTGCTCTGTCACTATACCCTTAATTGCAATCCCCACAAAAGTTTCTTAAAATGTCATAAAGATTACGGAGGTTTTTAATATTGCAAAGATATAGTCCCCCCTACATTTCTCTTGTGCCCAAGGGGTGATTTCGAAGAAATCATCGGGTAACGAAATGTAGCAGGGAGGACTAAATAGAAAAAAGAGTTGCAGACGTGCTTTATCATGAAATAGGACATCATTTCGGTTTAAATGAAGAAGAGTTAAAGTAATCTTAAGCATTTTGTACCCTGGAGACAAATTGATAATAAACAGGAACAGCAAATGTCTTGTTATTGTTGCTCATCCGGATGATGAAACTTTATGGGCCGGAGGTTTAATACTTTTAAATCCTCAAGCCAAATGGATTGTAATTACCATTTGCAGAAAAAGTGATACTAACCGAGCCCCTAAATTTTTTAAAGCGCTTAGTAAATTAAATGCTACCGGTTTTATGGGTGACCTTGACGATGAACCTGAGCAAAATCCGTTACCTATCAAGGACGTTCAGGAAACTATAACGGAATTACTGCCTTGCAATAATTTTGATCTTGTTGTTACGCATAGCGAATCCGGCGAATATACGAGACACTTGAGACACGAAGAAACAGCAAAGGCAGTTTCGGATTTGTGTCATAATTATGAAATACACACAAATCAGTTTTGGAAGTTTGCATATGAAGATGGCAGGGGAGACTATCTCCCAAAAGCGATAGATAAAGCAGATTTGTTAATTGAATTAAATGATAAAATATGGCAAAAGAAATGTAATATTATAACCGAGATATATGGATTTGATAAAAATAGTTTTGAGGCAAAAACAATTCCAAGGAAAGAGGCATTCTGGCATATAAAAATTTAGAAAGGAGAGCTTAAATGAAAGTTTTACTTTTGTATGATTATCCTCCTTCTCCTGCTGGTCTTGCAACACAGGGATATTTGCTGCACAGGGGACTGGAAGAGATGGGAGTTGATGTTCATTCTGTAAATTTTGAGTCAGCTCAAGAAAAAGAATGGTATTATCGTTGGTTTAAACCGGATATTGTTGTAGGTATCGGATACTGGGGACATACACCTCATTTAGTTCTTCACCCTCAACGATATGGAGTAACTGTGGTACCTTGGTTTGTAGCTGACGGTTATATGGCAAACTATAGAGAGATACTTGACAGTTTACCTTTAGTGCTCGTTACTTCAAATTGGGTAAAAAAAATATATATACGCGATGGTCTTAACGGTAAAAATATTGAAGTTTTGCATGTTGGATGCGATACGGATGCTTTTTCGCCTCGTGACAAAAAGGAACCCAAAGTTGCTGCTGTTCGTGAAGCTTTAGGCGTAGCAGATGACCAAATAATGATTTTAACTGTAGGCGGCGATGCCGCATCTAAAGGGGCCCAAGAAGTTATGCAGGCTTTGGCAATAAATGATACTAAGTCTCCTGATTGGAAATATGTTTGTAAAGTCTGGCCTCAACCCCGCACACATCAACAAAATTTGGCGGATTTACAATTAGCTACACATTTAGGAATAGATAAAAATGTGATTTATACCACAAATACAGTTTCCAGAAATTTTATGCCCTATTTATTATCTGCATGTGATATTTATGCCGCCCCATCCCGCTTAGAGGGTTTTGGAATGATCCAAATAGAAGCGAACGCATGCGGAAAACCGGTAATAGGCATAAAAGCAATGGGGATGTTGGATACATTGGTTCACGGCAAAACTGCTTTTTTAGCTGATGTTGCTCAAGAAATTCGGCTCAGAGAAACCATTCTTGGAGATGATTCCGGTTATAAAGAAGGACACCGACATACTTTCAAGAAACCGAGAACAGTAGATTACAGAGCAAGTGTTCACGATATTGCTAATTATCTAATGGATTTGATGGAGAATCCAAGTTTAAGAGAAAAAATGGGGAAAGAAGGAAGAAAACGAGTTGTCGAAAATTTCGATTATAGAATTATAGCTAAGAAATTTGTTGAAATAATATCAAAACGATTAGGAATTTCATAGTATGATAAAAAGAGATGAAAAGTTTATAGAAAAAGCAAAGCATGCGGCTTTGGAAGTATTATTGCATAATAAACACGGTCCCTATCACGGTTTACCGAGAACGGCGGGCTGGGGTTATCCTGAACCATACACTCGAGATTTGTTAATTAGCTCATTAGGGATTTTAACGACAAAGAATGAAGAATTAATTAAATCATTGAAACATGTTCTGGAAACATTAGCAAAAAACCAGTCTCATTTAGGTCATATTTCTTCTTTGGTTAATGACTCTCAAGATAGGGGCTCAAGTGATTGTACACCATTATTTCTAATCGGTGTCGGTCTTTGGAGAAAAGTTATGAATGAGCCTGACTTTCTTGAGGATGCAGTGCAAAAATCTCTTACATGGATGCAATATCGCAGCCCTACTAATCGCATTATGGTTTCGCAATTACCCACGAGTGATTGGCGTGACGAACAGTGGGTTTTGGGATACGGATTATTTGTAAATACACTTGTGTATATTTATCTTCGGTTATTCGGATTAAATGAGCGCTCAGAACTCTTTAAAGGGCAGATGACTCGTTTAACCGTAAAAGGCGATAGACAAAATCGTCATGTTCATGAAGGTTTAGTATTAAGATCTAAGCCCTATTATGCTCTATGGTCCTACAAGACATATAGGAGCGAACGGTTTGATTTATTAGGTAATAGTTTGGCAATTTTGTCTGGAATTGCAAAACCTTCCAGGACAAAAAAACTTATTACTTGGATAGAGACGGAATGTAAAACAATGAGAGAACGTGGAGAATTGGCTGTTGATTTGCCACCCAATTTTTTCCCTTACATAAAGGAAGGAGATCCTGACTGGCTGCCGCGTTATAAAAAATACAATTCGCCGGGAGAATATCACAATGGCGGTATTTGGCCTTTTGTTTGCGGGTTTTATATTGCGGCTTTAGTTTCTGCGAAAAGATTTAAACTTGCAAGAAAGAAATTGCTCTCATTGGCAAAGCTCATTAAACAGACGCGTGAAGCAAAAGTGGAATTCGGATTTAACGAGTGGCATCGTGCACAAGATGGCACACCACAGGGACAGGATTGGCAAACATGGTCTGCCGCTATGTATCTTTATGCCGCCGAATGTGTAGAACAAAAAAAGACTCCCTTTTTAGAAGGAATCAGATAATATGAAAATACTATTTTTTGGTTCCGATAATTTTGCTATTGCTTCCTTGAAGTTATTGTCACAAAAGAAGCAGGATATCAGTATTATCGGCGTTGTTACCAAACCTGACAGAAAAAAAGGCAGGGGATTAAAGGTTATTCCATTAGAAATAAAAACTGTTGCCTTAGAACTTGGTATTAACGTTTATCAGCCCGAAAAACTCAAAGATGAAGCGATATCTTATATAAAATCGCTTGCGCCAGAATTAATAGTTGTTGTAGCTTATGGCGGAATTCTGCCTAAAAAAATATTAGAAATTCCTACCCGAGGATGCGTGAATTTGCATTCATCGCTTTTGCCGCAGTTGCGAGGCGCCGGAGCTATCACTTACAGTATTACTCGCGGCTATACGCATACGGGAGTTACGACAATGTATATGAATGAAGCGATGGATGCGGGAGATATAATTTCCCAGAAGAAAGTAGAAATTAAGCCGGAAGATACCGCAGGAACGCTCCGTGAAAAATTATCTAAAGAAGGTGCGGAACTATTGTATTACACTTTGCAAAATATTAAAGAAAATAAAGTGGTTGCTACCAGACAAGACGATAGCAAAGTAACTTATGCTCCTTTGTTAAAAAAAGAAGACGGATTGATAGATTGGGATAAAAGCGCCGAAGAAATTTTCAATCTTGTCCGGGGGCTAAATCCATGGCCGTCTGCTTACACACATTTAAACGGGAAAATGTTCAAAATACATAAAGCACAGATACTTCAACTTGGCGATGCAAAAACAAATTCCGGGGAAATAATAGAAGTTGATAAAAACAATCTTGTTGTTGCAACAGGCGAGGGAGACTTAAGTCTTTTAGAAGTACAGATTGAAGGCAAAAGGAAAATGAGCATACAAGATTTTTTACAAGGGCATAAATTAGAAAAAGGGATGAGGTTTTCCGAATGAAAGCGGCAGTTCTTTGCGGTGTAAAAGATATAAGGTTGGAAGACGTAGAAAAACCTTCCATAAGCGATAGGGAAGTTCTGGTAAAAATTAAAGTTGCCCTAACCTGCGGGACCGATGCCAAAGTATATCAAAGAGGTGGACATTCTAAAATGTTAAGTGTTCCTTCCGTATTTGGGCACGAATGGGCGGGTATCGTAGAAGAAGTAGGCAGCCACATAAAGAATTTTAAAAAAGGCGATAGAGTTGTTGCGGCAAATTCTGCCCCTTGTTTTAAATGTTATTACTGCAAAATAAATCAATTCTCTTTATGCGAACACCTAACTTTTTTGAACGGAGCTTATGCGGAATACATAAAAGTTCCCGAAGCAATTGTAGAAACGAATATGTTCCAAATTCCTGCGGATATCATATACGAAGAAGCAGCATTTCTGGAACCGCTTTCTTGTGTTGTTCACGGAGTTGAAGAAATAGGCGTAAAAAAAGGCGACAAAGTAGTTATAAGCGGAGCAGGTCCCATCGGACTTATTTTTCTTATTGTTTTAAAAAGTATAGAGGTAAATGTCGTAGTGATGGAAAAAAACGAGCAAAGGTTGAAAGTAGCCGAAACTTTGGGATGCGATAAGGGATTTTTGATTAAAGAAAACGATGATTTTATAGTAGAGGTTAAAAGATTTTTTGATAAAGGCGCGGATATAGCGATAGAAGCAACAGGTATTGCCAAAGCGTGGGAAGATAGTATAAAAATGGTAAGAGGAGGCGGTAGGGTTCTATTTTTTGGAGGTTGCAAACAAGTCGAGAAAATAGAATTAGACACCGAACTTGTGCATTATTCCCAAATTACGATGAAAGGCGTTTTTCATCATACTCCTGCGCATGTGAAAAAAGCGTATGATTTAATTATAAGAAAAAAACTAAACTTATCGCGTTTAATTACGGATAAAATTCCGTTGGATAAAGTCTTAGATGCGTTTGAAAAAATAATAAAAGGTGAAGGCATAAAAATCGCTGTTATACCATAGATACTTAGGTCCATAGTTCATAATTTATGGTTTATGGTAAAATAATCACAGTTTATTAAAGATTCCCCTAGAAATTGCCCTTAGAGATTGCAAAGCAATCTCAAGGACTTTAGTCCCGGGAATCTTTCAGATTCCTCGGGGCAAAATTGAAGATTAGTTGTTGAAAAATCTTAAATCTTTAATGCAACAGGAGATTACATGAAATTAAAACTTGGAATACCAAAAGGTAGTTTACAGGAATCAACCTTGAGGCTTTTTGCAAAGGCAGGCTTTAATATGATAGTAGGCAGGCGTTCTTATTTCCCTACTATAGACGATGAAGATATTGAGCCGATGCTTATAAGAGCCCAGGAAATCCCTAAATATGTTGCCAGCGGTGTTATAGATGCCGGACTTACGGGTATGGATTGGGTAAAAGAAAACAAAGCAGAAGTGACTGAGGTTTGTGAGCTTATATATGCCAAAGAGGGAATGAAGCCCGTTAAGTGGGTGCTTGCTGTTCCCAATAATTCAAAAATTAAGAGTGTCAAAGATTTACAAGGCAAGCGAATAGCTACCGAGCTTGTGGAAGTTACGAAGGAATATCTTAAAAAAAATAAAGTCAACGCTATAGTTGAATTTTCGTGGGGCGCAACCGAAGTAAAACCTCCTTATTTGGCTGATGCTATTGTTGAGTTGACGGAAACAGGAGCTTCACTGCGAGCCAGTAACTTAAGAATAGTAGATACCATTATGGAATCTACTACTAGACTTATTGCAAACAAGAAATCCTATGCAGATGGGTGGAAGAAAGCAAAACTAAACAACATTGCTTTACTGCTTAACGGCGCGTTAAACGCTGAGGGAAAAGTAGGGCTGAAAATGAATTTTATGCTGCAGGGGAAGGAGAACTATCTTCCACTTACAGATTTTTTCTTAGAAATGGGAATCAATCCTACTGTTTCTCAACTTGCCGATGGCAAAGGCTGGGCTATTGAGGTAATAATAGAGGAGAAGAAGGTAAGAGACCTTATTCCCCTACTTAAAAAAACAGGCGCTTCCGATATTATAGAATATCCGTTGAATAAAGTTGTTCCTTAATCGGAACATAGTTCCGATTACCCCGCAGAGTATAGGGAAAATATCGAACCCTCTGGAATTTTTCGAATTCCTCGGGAGAAATTTTCCCTATGTTTTACGTCGCGGGGTTGATCCGATAAGGGACTTCCGTACTTTAGCACTGGGAAATTAATCTCTAACGGGGTGAACATTTAAGCAACTTTCCGTTTCTTGTATAATCCGCGCTATGAATAAAATAATCCAATTCTTTGTTTTTTTGTTCATTTTTCTTCTGGGTAATATCATTGTTCCGCAGTATAGCTATTCTGCTTCAAAAGGAACTTCTTGCGCTTACGCCCATTTCTTAAATGCTCAACTGGAAAGAGTAAAAGGTGATAGCGAAAAAGTTATCCAGGAATACGAAAAAGCTATCCAGTGCGACCCTTCCTCGTTTTATTTGCGAAAAGAGTTGATAACTCTATTTATCAGCCACAATAAAATCAAATTGGCAAGGGATTTATTGGAAGAAACTTTAAAACGGTTCCCGGGTGAAGAAGATTTGGAATTGATTCTGGCGCAAATATATAAAAGCGAAGGCAAAAACAAAAATGCTTTTAAGATTGCAGAGAGGATTTTAAAAAGAAATCCGCAGAATCAAAAAGTCAATTATTTACTTTTTACGCTTTTTTTAAACGATAAGAAGTGGGAAACAGCCGAAAAATATGCCCAAAAAATGATAGAGCTTATAGACAGCGAAGGGACCGAGGACCTGAAAAGAATTTATCTTTTAATCGGGATGGAATATGCGAGAGTTGAAAATTTTGCGGAGGGTTTAGGGTATTTAAAGCAAGCGCAGGTTCTTTATCCTGATGACGTGGAGTTATACGCGGCGCTTGGAACTTTTTACGAAGCAGACGAACAACTTGAAGAAGCTTTAAAAGAGTACAAGAAAGCCTTTGAGCTTGCGCCTTTTTCCCCTGTTCTTCATTATAAGTTGGGCGAAATATATAGCCGTTTGGACAATGTGAATGAGGCGATTTTTATATACGAGAAAGCTCTGCAAATAAATAACAGCGATTATGTAAGCGCGACGAATTTAGCCCAACTGTATTATAGGAAAGGAGAGTACTCAAAGGGGCTAAAAGTTTTGCAAGATTATCCTATTAAAGATGCCAGCATCTATTATCTTTTGGGAACGTTATTAGTACAACTTAACAGTATGGATGAAGCGGAAGAAAATTTAAAAAAATCCATTCAACTTATGCCGAATTCTTATGTTTCTTATTTTCTCCTCATTCACGTATATGGTGAGCAAGAGAAAAAAGATGAGGCGCTGGCTTTGTTAAATGATGCTTTAGAAAAATCTTTGCTTGCCAAAGACAGGACAAATCTGTTATTTGGAATAGTCCATTTGCAATTTAAAAATTATAACGAAGCAATAAATTATTTAAGAAAAGCGCACGAATTTAATCCTGATGACGACTTCATTGCATTTCAGCTTGCGGCTTCTTACGAGCAAAACAAAAATTGGTTTAAAGCAGTTTATTATTTAAGGAAAACAATAAAAATGAACCCCGAAAACGCCGAAGCGTTAAACTATCTGGGTTATATGTTTGCTGAAAAAGGCACAAACCTTAACGAAGCTACTTTTCTAATAGAGAAAGCATTAAAAATAGAACCTGACAATGGCTATTTCGTCGATTCTCTGGGGTGGGTTTATTATCAGAAAGGGCTTATTGATAAAGCACTTTTTGAACTTAGTAGAGCCATTGAACTTTTGCAAAAATATAATACAGATGATTCCATAATAAGAGAACACCTCGGAGACGCATACTACAAAAAAGGAAATCTTGAACAAGCCAAAGAACAGTGGGAAATATCTATTTCGCTTGACCAGAAAAGAGAAGAAGTAAAAAAGAAACTGGAAGTATTAGAAAATGAGTTGAAAGAGAAATGATAAAAGCGGTTATTTTTGATATGGACGGGGTGATAGTCGATACGGAAGACGCCGTTGCTCAAGCCACGGTTGATATGTTCGACGAACTCTACGGCGCGAAAGTAAAAAAAGAAGATTTCCTGCCGTTTGTGGGCACGGGAGCAAAAAAATACATTACGGGAGTTTCCGAAAAATACAAAGTAACCTTTGATATGGAAAAAGCATTGAAAAAAAGAGAGGACAATTTCTCTAAGATTGCCATTGCCGGCGGTATAAAACCTTTCCCGGGAGCTGTTGCACTCATAAAAGAAGCGAAAAGATTAGGATTAAAAACCGCAATCGCAACATCTTCTCATAGGTCGATTTTAGGGATAACTTTAAAAGGGGCAGGTATAGATATAGGGGATTTTGACGCAATTACTACCGCCGAAGAATGTAGGAATGTAAAGCCCGACCCTGAAATATTCTTATTGACCGCAAAAAAACTCGATGTTTTACCTCAAGAAGCTCTCGTAATAGAAGATTCTCCCGCCGGTATCCAAGCGGGTAAAAAGGGAGGATTTATTGTTGTTGGAGTTGCAAACACTTTTACCAAAGACAAACTCCAGCAAGCCGATTTTGTGGTGGAAAATCTGAAAGAACTGTCTATAAGGGATTTTAAAAATCAGCTTTAAGTAGTGAGGAATAAGTTCTAAGTTGTAAAAACATAATATCGCTTATCATATAAAATAGGGAACCACTAGCTCTAAGAAAGTTTAGGGTTCACAGCTTGTCCGCCCCGAAAGTATTTGGGACAAGACCTGACCCCCACTTATGTATGACCTTTACTCGTTTATCTGCTTACTCGTTTGCTTAGTATCTCTGTGCCTTTTTAAAACTAATTGCCAATCCTTTCTTGGAGGAATATAATAGAAAAAAATAAAAATTTCAACTTTTTCTTATGACAGAAAAATTCTACAAACCCGCAGAAGGAAAACTTAGTATAAAAGGTCTCTTTGCCCAAGTTTTGAAAGGCGAATGTAGCCTTCAAGAATTTCCAGATTCAATTTTAGAAAGAGTTTATGTTTTCAAAAAAGAAGATGTCAGGCAGTTATCAGGCAATCAAAACATAGTTGAGAGAATGCTAAATATGTCCATACCAAAAAGTGCAAAATTAGGGATTACGGGCTTATTTACGATTTTGATTTTCGCTGTGGTTTTGCTACCGACAACAAGAGCAGATAAACTCACTGTTAAGACGGCTGAACCGAATGCAGTTGAAATTGTAGAAAAAGTGAAATCGTTGTATGTCGGTCTCGATTCATATTCATCGCAGGGAGAAGCTTCATTATCCGTTAATAGATTATCCGAAACGACAGAGGAAGATTTTAAAAAAGCAGGAATAAACAAAAAGGATTTTGATGATTCGATAAACCGTTATAGTTTAAATGGTACATTTAGTGTGAAGCTGGCTCGTCCGGATTACTATATTGAATGGAAGAAGCAAGGAGGCGATGGAGTAAGTTTGGCTGGTGCGGTTTGGTCTGAAGGCAAACAGAATTTTGTATATTTTGACAAGTGGAAAGTTCTTTCTCATAACCAACTTGCAGCATTGGCATCAGCGAGGGATTATTTTAATGGTGCAGGTACTATTATACCATTTTTGTTTGTTCCCATTGGGTCTGATCTCCTCGATTTATCTAAGGGTGTTAAGCGAGAAGATGACGAAATCATTGATTCAGATGAATGTTATGTTATTACTAATTCGGATATGAAATACTGGATATCCCAAAAGTCTTTTTTAATAAAGAAAAGACAGCAGGTTTTAAGATTTGAACAAATCCCATTGGAAATATCGCAAGATAATGCAATACAGCAAATGGAGTATCGGGGACGGCCTGTAACCAATGAAACTATTCGCCAATACCAGGAAGAATATAAAGCACAGTGCAAACTTTTATCAACGATGGAAACGGTCATTACGGAAATTCACAGAAATATTATTATTAATCAGCCAATTGATTTTAAACCGTACATTTCCAAATATGCAAACGTGGAACTTACCGAGCCGGTTAAAGAAAAACGCAAACCTCGAGTTATTTCTGATGTGGGAAAACGGTCAGGTGAATTTAGTCCTGAAGAGCTCGCATCTCAAGTCGCTTTAGAATGGCTGAAGTTGATTGACAATGGTGATTACCCTGAAAGTTGGGAGAAAACAGCGGAATATTTTAAGGCAGCCATCGATAAAGAGCAGTGGAATAAATCTTTGCTGAAAGAAAGAGCTTTACTTGGCAAAGTGATTTCAAGAAAAATTAAATCGAAGGAATACGAGTTCTTAAAAGATATGTTTTATGGCGAATATATAATTATAGAATTCGATACATCATTTGAAAATAAAGCTAATGTTATTGAAGTGACGATGCTCATGCTGAACGAAAACGGTTCGTGGCAGGTGTGCGGTTATTACATTAAATAGCGCATAATATTGGGATTTTTTTACAATTAGTTAATTGCAATTGTTGTTGGAGTTGCAAGTACTTTTACCAAAGACAAACTCCAAGAAGCTGACTTTATGATGGATAGTTTAAAAGAACTATCTATTGAGAGTTTAATTCAAGGTTAAAATTTCTTATTGTTCTTTGTCAGCATTTTTGAAAAGCTCATCTCTATCTGCTGCATCTCCTCCGAGAGTTAGTGTCCCGTTTTTATTGGGTTCTCCTGTAGTAAGCTTATTTTGAATTGCCTTAACATTCCCGTTCTTGAAGAGAATATTAACGCTTTCTCCTTTATGGTTGTATTGAGGAGAAGCACCACTTATATCGTTATAATCCATAACTATTGCCGGTTTTGAATCGCTGAGCATTAGTGTACTTCCTCCTGATTCTGCTCTGTAAATGTAGGTGGAATATGCTGGAGGAGTACCCCAATTGGTTCTTAATTCCTGCGCATTTCCAACGTGGTCGCTTGAAGGACACACATAAGTTGAGAAGTCTTCTATGTAAGTATCTCCTGAGCCTGCTTCAGAGAAATAGCCCAGACCGACTATATTCCCGCCACTAGTTTTGATTATATTGGTTGCGGTGTTAGCAGGTGGCGCTGGGGGCATCTCGCCGTGGTCTATATTGTACATATTAAATGCTTCGCCTATAACTTTCAAATTACCTATACAAACAACTCTGTTGGCTCTTTCTCTTGCATTACTTAGGGTGGGCAACAAAATTCCTGCAAGTATCCCTATAATCGCAATAACAACAAGGAGTTCCATGAGAGTAAACCCTTTTTTATCAGGCACAAAGGCACAGAAGCACAGAGGCACAGAGTTTTTTCCTTTTCCTTTGTCACTTTGTGCCTTTGCTACTTTGCACCTTATTTTTTTGATATTCATATATTCCCTCCTGTTATCTAATGAAATAAACATAGCATTTTCCTTTGAAGTATGCAACTATTTCGATGTTTTATAGTTTCTCTCGTATATTATTTTTATTCCTTCCAAAGTTATGAATGGATTGATTATATGGGCAAAGTTTATCATTTTACTTATTTTTTTTGCATCCCCACCTGTAAGTATTATAAGCGGTTTAAAATTCAATTTCTTTTTGAATTTATTGAGCATTCCCTCTATCATAGAAGCAAATCCGTGTAATATCCCCATTTGCAGATTTTCGTTTGTATTTTTGCCTATTGCAAATTTTGTATCGTTTAAATTTTTTATATTAGGCAGATTCGTATTTGAAAAAAGCGCTTTAGAGGAAATGCCTATTCCGGGTGCTATTGCTCCGCCTAAATATACGCCTTTGGCGGAAATTATGTCGAAGGTTATGGCTGTGCCCAGGTCTATCACTATGCACCCTTTTTTGTATAAGTAATTAGCTGCGACTGCGTTTGCTATTCTATCGGCGCCCAAGTTTTTCTTTTTATAATTTAATCTTATCCCGAGATTTAAATCTTCTTTTATGATAATCGATTTCAACTTTAAGTGTTTCTTTAATAATTTTTGAAAAGGTTTTGTTAAAGATGCAACGGCTGAACAGATTGCGACTGCTTCAATATTTTTGAATGGTGAAAGATTTTTTAAAATGGTTCTATAATAATTATCAGTTGGGGTTTTTTGCGTTCGGATTTGCAAACAGGAAACCAAATTTTTGTTTACAAATAATCCCATATTTATATTGGTGTTGCCAATGTTTATCGCCAAAAGCATACGTGTTTATTCTCCCCTTTGTTTATTTTGTAATCAGAACTATGTTCCGATTAAAGAAAATTTTTCCCATTCAGCCTGAATTGTTTTGGATTTTCCGTTTTTCAGCATGAGATAATATTTTTCTATTTTTTCTAAAAGCAATGTTAAAAATTCGTCTAATTTTATCCTTTTTCCTGTCTCATTCCCAAGAGATGTGGCTGTATTATTTAATTCTTTCGGAAAATCTTTTATTCCAGCGTTTAGATTTATACCTACGCCTACTAAAGCATATTCTATGTCGTTTCCGCTTTTTGTCTGTGTTAGTATTCCGCATATTTTTTTACCGTTTATCAATATGTCGTTGGGCCATTTAATTGTGGGTTTAGATATTTTAAAAGAGTGCAAAACTTCTGCGCAGGCAGTGGTGAAAATTACATTTATAATGTTTGTTTGTTCTAAAGAAAAAGAAGGCCTTAAGATTACAGTGAACCAAACTCCTCCTTCGGGAGAAAACCATTTTTTTCCGTTTCTTCCCGTTCCTTTTTTTTGAGAATATGCAAGGATAGTGGCGCCTTCTTTTGCGCCGTTTTCCGCTAAAATTTTTGCAGTTGTTTGTGTGGAATCAAGTTGAGTATAAATGTAAAGAGGATGACCGATGATTTTGGTCTTAAGCGTGTCTTCAAAATTTGGAAGTAATAGTTCCATAATGCAAAACCTTTTGATTCTGGATTCTAGATACTAGTAACTACAGTTATCGTTTAACTAGAATCTAGTATCAAGCATCTATTATCCTATCTATTTTTTAGTGTTATTATTTCCAAACTTACATCAAGCGCAGGCGCTGAATGTGTTATTTCTCCTATGGAAATTAAATCTACGCCTGTTTTTGCAATTTCTTTTATATTTGAAAGGTTAATTCCTCCTGAAGCTTCGAGAATTATTTTTTTAGATTTTGCTAGTGCTTTTTGTTTTTTCATCCATTTGACTGCTTTTTTCATCTTGTCGGGGCTCATATTGTCAAGCATGATTATATCTGCTTTGCAATCATATATTTTCTTAAAAGAATCTAATGTATCAACTTCCACTTCTATTTTGACGCTCTTTGAGATTCTCTTTTTAACCGAATCTATAACCTTTTTTATTTCACAATAGGATATAAGTTTAAGATGATTATCTTTTATAAGCACCATATCGTAAAGCCCTTTGCGATGGTTATGTCCGCCTCCCATTCTTACCGCGTATTTTTCCATTTCCCTCAAAAGGGGAGTTGTTTTCCGGGTATCAAGGAGTTTGCATCTGTAGGGCTTGATTTTTTCTGTATATTTTGAAGTCAATGTTGCAATTCCGCTTAAATGGCTCAAAAAATTTAAAGCAGTTCTTTCGGCAATCAGTATTTTTTTTGCTTTACCGTCTAAAATTGCAAGAATTTGGTTTTTATGAACTTTGTCGCCATCTTTTACTAGTTTCTTGAATTTTGTGTTTTTTGATACCAGTTGAAATGCGGTATTTGCAATATCTAAACCGGCTATTACGCCTTCGTTTTTACTGATGATTACGGCTTTGACTTTAATATCTCCGATAATAGTTTCTGTAGTAATATCCTTTTTGCCGATGTCTTCTATTAAAGCAGATTTAATAATGTTTTTTAATTTTTTAAAATCCATATAATCCTCGCTTTGCTCGGCTAAAATTAAATATCACCCCGAGAAATTCAGAGAATTTCCGGGACTAAGTCCTCGGAATCTTTCCAAGATTCCAGAGGGAAGATTAAAAATCAAAAATACATATCAAAATTTAAAAACTAAAGCTATCTGATTCTCGATTCTCGTTAATGGAAGTTTGTTTCTTGTTTCTACTAGTATCAAGTATCAATTTATTCGTTGTTTTGATTTCTGATATTGCAATTTGTTAAGAAGGTTATCTTATCTGGTCTAATTTGACATAGACACTCCCAATCGTGGGGAATCGGTCTTTTTTATCAAACATCAAGCATCCCAGAATTATTTCTTGTAAGGAGAATGGGAGATGGAGAAGCTGGCTTTTCACTGTCATTGAATTTCGGTCATTTTTTCTTGCCATATAATATCCCCTTATAATGCTTTTTCTATTGTTGGAAAATACATAAGGGGAATAAGGTAAATTGCCTGTAAACAGTTCGAATAAAAGCACTCCCAAAGCGTAAATATCAACGCTTTTATCGGGTTTTGCACCTTTAAGTTGTTCGGGGCTCATATAAGCAGGGGTTCCGCCTTTTAAATCTTTCTTAAGTAAAAAACCAACCAAAAACAGGCGAGACATGATATGGGTAAATGCATTTGAAGAAAAATGCGATAGACCAAAATCAGTTATTCTTACGTGTCCTTCTTCATCAAATAGTATATTGGACGGTTTAACATCTCCATGGATTATGTCGTAAGCATGTAAATACGCAAGCCCGTATGCTATATCTCTTGCAATTCTCACCTTTTCGATAAAAGGGAACTTTTCTCCTGTAGTCTTTTCTCTGTTTATTACCCTTTCTATAAGATTGCCGCCTTGCAGATACGGCATAATCAGACAATACCCATCCTTTAGTTTCAACATATCATATATCTTTACTATGTTGTAACTTTCCGGGTCGGGTATCTTATTTATAATATTAAATTCTTCTCTTAACGCTTTGATTCTTCTCTTGTCGCTCTCCATACTAGGAGGGAGGAATTTGACTGCTATGTAGTGTATTTCTGCATCGTCACTAGTTTTTTTGTAAGCGGTGTATACTTGGCTCATTCCTCCTTGACCTATAAGTTTGTCAAAAACGTAAGTTTCGCCGCCTATTTGAAATTCGGTTCCTTTTTCCATTTTTTGTCTTTAGTAATCTTAACGATGCAATTTATCATATAAGCTAATATCAATTCAAGTTTGACCCCATTAGAGATTTTAAAACGCAAAATATTTATCAACCAGATAAGTAATTATTACGCTATATAATACTTAATTTCAACCTGTTAAATTCTTAACGGGGTTGACCATAAATATTTTTCTGATATAATTAACGTTCTTAATTATTAAGAACGTTAAGTTTCTGGGAGTTTTTGGTGATGTTATGCAGGAGATAGAAAAAATAGCAGAAAGTATTTCTCGGCTACAGAGAAAAATGAGAGCAAAATTATCTAACGAATTGAGCCAAGGGGAAATAACTATTCCTCAATATCATATTCTCGAGCATCTTAATGATAAAGGTGAAACTACTATGCATGAAGTTGCTGATTATCTTTTTGTAACTCCTCCGGCTGTAACCGGGTTAGTAGATAAACTTGTAAAAATGCAATTAGTGCAAAGAGATTTCTCTTCTTCTGACAGAAGGATAATAATTGTTTCTCTTACACCCAAAGGTAAGACAGTCATATTGAAAATTAAAAACCAATCCAATGAACTGTTTTTTTCTATTTTTAAAGGGTTTTCTGCCCAGGATAGAAAAAATTTTCTTGAAGTAACCCAAAAAATGGAGGAGCTGTTATGAAAAGATTCGTTTTTTTGGTTATATTTAGCTTGCCGTTTTTTGTCTTTGCGCAGGGGGACGTGCTTACTCTCAAACAAAGTGTATCTATTGCGTTGGAGAATAACGCGTCCATAAAATTAGCCAATGAAAAAATAAAAGAAGCGCAAGCGGAAAAAAACCAGGCATTAAGCTATTTCTTTCCTAAAATTTACAGTTCTTCTTCTTATACGCGTTTAGATGAAAAAAGCGAAATGGCATCAGTGGTTTTAAGCGATGATGAGATTTACGATTACAATCTAAATTTAGTACAGCCTATTTTTCACGGGGGTCTTTTGCCTGCATATAATTTGCAAAATGAAAACCTTAAAGCGAGTCAAAGCTACTTCGAATCGACCCAAAATAATCTGGTTATGGAGGTTAAAAAGGCGTATTTCCAAGTTTTGGGCACGGGAAAAATTAAGCAAGTAGCGGAAGAGTCAGTAACTTTAACAAAGGCTCATCTTAATACTGTAGAAGCATATTTTAAAGAGGGGCTCGTTTCCGAAGTTGAAGTTTTAAGAGCAAAAGTTGCTTTAGCAAACGCTCAGCAGAGTCTAATAGATGCAAATAATGTCTTAGAATTGTCAAAATCCTATTTTAACAGTCTTTTGAATAGAAACCTCGGGCAAGAGGTAATGATAGAAGATGTCCTATATTTAGATGATTATAATATCGACCTTTCTTCGGCTATGCGCCAAGCAATTAATTCAAGACCTGAAATAAAAGAAGCTAATAGCAGGATGAAAATTTCACAAAGCGGAGTAAGTATTTCACGTTCTTCTTTTCTGCCTCAAGTTTCGCTTATCGGAAAGTGGGATAAGATTAAAGGAGCGGAGGTTCCTATAGATGAGTGGAAAGAATCCTGGAGCGCAATTGTATCGGTAGAAATGGATATATGGGACTGGGGAGAAAATTTAAACGAAGTTAGAAAGGTAAAAGCTCAATTTGAGCAAGCGCGTAGCAGTTTAGAGCTTCTTGCAAATAATATAGAACTTGAAGTAAGACAAGCGTATTTCACATTGCTATCGGAAAAAGAAAAGATAAAAGTGCAGGAGATAGCAGTAAAAGAAGCCGAGAAAAATTTCCGTGACACTTCACTAAGATTCAAAGAGGGGCTTTCAACAAATACGGATGTTCTGGATGCGCAAGTTTTACTTAGTCAGGCAAGAACAAGTTATTATCAAGCTCTTTATGGATATAATATTGCCTTTTCGCAACTTGAAAGAGCGATGGGAATAACAACATTTAAGAATTGGGATTAGAATCATAGGAGAAAATAGATGAGAAAAATAACAGTCATAGTATCAATACTTTTATTGGGAGTAATTGCTTTAATAATAATTCAAAAATTTAACGCGAAATTACCTCTAAGTATTACTCAAATTCAAGAAAAAGAAGGGATTCCCGTAGAAGCAGTTGAAATTAGGCCTGATTCTTTGCTCGAATTTCTTAATGTAACAGGCAGAGTAGGCAGCGAACAAGAAGCATATCTTTCGAGTAAAGCAGGGGGCAGAATATTAGAATTTCATAAAGATGCCGGTGATGTTGTTATAGACGGGGAAAAACTAGTTGAAATAGATACTTCTTCTTTAGAAATTCAAAAAACCCAAGCGCAAAATCAGGTAAAAATTGCTGAAAATAATTTAAATCAGTCTCAAGCGCAATTTGAAGACGTAAAGCGAAACTTAGATAGAATGAATAATTTATTTAAAGACGGCACAATTTCTAAGAGAGAATTGGAACAATTTGAACTGAATTTTAAAACTGCAAAGCAAACTCTTGAATCCGCTTATGCTCAACTTGAAGTTGCAAAAGATAATTTAAGAATAGTAGATGTGAATATCCAAGACCACGGCATATTTGCTCCTTTTGACGGAGTTGTGGGGATAAGAAGAGCCGATGTCGGTGAAATTATTAGCCCAGGGCAATCTATAATCAGCTTATATAACCCTCAAAAGTTAAATGCTCAAGTAAAAGTTGCCGAAAAGGATATTTCCGGTTTGCAAATCGGTCAACGCGCAATACTAACACTTGATGTATCGGCTAGTAAACAATTAAAAGGGCAAGTTACAAGAATTTCCGGCGCTCCGGACGCAAATACGAGGTTGTTTGACGTATATATACGCTTTGAAGACATGTCCAACAATATAATTCCCGGAATTTTCTTGCAGGGTAAAATCTTGGTCGACACAAAGGAAAATATTATGACCTTATCAAACGAAGCGCTGATAAAAGAGGGTATGGAATATTTTGTGTTTGCTGTCGAAGATAACCATGCAGTAAAAAAGCAGGTAAAATTGGGCAATAGGTCTGAGGATAAGTTCGAAATTATATCGGGGATAGATTTTGGAACTAAAATTATAACCTTCGGGAAAGAGAATGTGAAAGAAGGTTCACTTATAAAAATTATTAAAAATTAAAGATTGAAGATTTTAAGATTCTTTAATTGAATCTTGAATTTTAAATCTGGAATCTGGAATAAATTATGAATTTACCCAGAATAGCTATAAATAAACCGGTTTTTATTTCCGTCTTTTTCTTGGCATTGGCGGTTATAGGCATATATTCGGCATTTAAGTTAAATGTTACGCTTATGCCCAATGTCGACCTTCCTTACGTTACGGTTAAAACTTTGTATCCGGGCGCAGGTCCCGACCAGGTAGAAACGTTGATATCAAAACCTCTCGAGGATGCAATCAGTACAACGAATAATTTGAAAAATATTCAGTCTGTATCGTCGGAAGGAGTATCGATTATTATCTGTGAATTTACTATGGATGTTTCTGCAGATGTGGCTGCTTCGGATGTAAGGGAGAAAGTTTCTTCAGTAAGAGAACAATTGCCCGACGATGTGAAAGAACCCGAAATCCTTAAACTCGACATTAACGCAAGCCCTATTCTTTATATAGCTTTTTCAGGTCCTGATTTGCAAAGCGTTTATCAGCAGGCAAAAGATAACATAAAACCAATTCTTCAAACGGTCAAGGGAGTCGGCAATATTGATATTGTGGGCGGATTAAGGCGGGAAATAAGAGTGGAAGCGGTGCCGGATAAACTCAAATTTTATGGGATAACTTTACTTGATATATCTAATAGGTTGAAATCGGAAAACGTAAATTTGCCCGCAGGTCATTTTTCCAGCGGGAATTTAGAAATATCCGGCAGAACAGATGCCGAATTTACCGATATATCGCAGATAAGTTCAATGGAAATTCCATTGATGGACCAGAGAACCCGTCAGACAAGAAAAGTGAATCTTTCAAGTTTAGCCGAAGTAAAAGATACCTATGCTGAAGTCAGAGATACTGCAAGGATAGACGGAAAAGACGCAGTTTCATTGACTGTCCAAAAACAGCCGGATTCAAATACAATTGAAGTTGTGGATAATGTAAGGTCGGAAATTGCCCGGCTCAATGAAACTTTGCCGGAGGGTTATGAATTAAAAGTGGTCGTGGACGATTCTTTGTTTATAAGAAACGCTGTTGCGGATGTTAGAAGCAATTTGTTTTTAGGAGTTATTATTACGGGTATTGTGCTATTTTTATTCTTGCACGGAGTAGGAAGCACATTGATTGTCAGTATAACAATACCGGTCTCGCTTATAGGGACTATGTTTTTTATGTATATGACGGGTTTTAGTTTTAATATTCTTACACTTACAAGTTTAGCTTTATGCGTAGGAGTTCTTATTGATAGTTCCATAGTTATCATGGAAAATATTCACAGGCATACGAAAGAATTGGGTAAAAATTTAAAACAGGCGGCTGAAGAAGCTACTATGGAGGTTGCCCCTGCCGTGATTGCTTCTATTTGCACCAATATTGTGGTCTTTTTACCTATTGTGTTTATGTCGGGACTGATGGGGCAGTTCTTCAAAGAATTCGGATTAGTGCAAATTTTTGCCACAATAATTGCTTTTTGTGTCGGATTTACATTAATTCCCATGTTATCAAGCAAATTTTTGCATGTTACAAAGGAATCTTGGTTGTCAAAAAAATGGGAAAAAGGATTTATATTATTGAAAGCCCAATATAAAGAGTTTTTGCCCATTTTATTAAAACGGCCTAAATTAGTTTTTGGAATTGTTATTGGACTCCTAATTGCAAGTATTGCGCTTCTTCCTATGATCGGGTCGGAATTTGCCACCCAAACGGACCAAGGCGTTTCTTCCATAATGATAAGAATGCCGGCCGGGACAAATTTAGAAAAAACACAGTCTATGGTAGAGCAAATTGAAGAAAAGTTGAGAACAATTCCGGAACTGGACAGCACTTTTACCACTATCGGCGCTGTTTCCGGCGGAGAGATTAGTGTCGGCTCTCAAGGACCCGAATATGCGCAAATAGTAATCAATTGGAAAGATGATAGAAGCCTCTCGGCGGTAGAATTGTTAAAGGATACAAAACATTTTCTTGCGTCTTTGCCGGGAGCCACTATTAATGTTCAAGAAATAAGCTCAAGTGTTGGCGGCGGCGGCATGCCAATTACATATTATGTTACCGGTCCCAATCATGAAATTGTTACAAGCGCGGCAAAGGATATTTTAACGGTTTTACAGAATACGCCCGGTATTTCGGATGCGGATTCTTCTTATCATCCCGGAAAACCCGAAATAAATTTTGCAATCAATCGCGCAAAATTAGCAGATGTTGATATGGATGTTAATTCTGTGGCGTTAAATGTGCGCGCGGCTTTGGAAGGTATTGTGCCTACAACGTTTCGCGAGGGTGAAAACGAATATGATATACGCGTCACTATACCCGAAAAATTGAAAAAACAAAGACAGGTTTTAGAGAATATTCCTTTATCCAACAGAATGAACGACATGTTTTTATTAAAACAAATTTCCGACATACAGGAAACATCAGGCCCGACTCAAAGACAAAGATATAATCGTCAACCAAGCATTACTCTCACCGCTAATACCACCAAGCCAGTAGGAACCGTCGCGAATGAATTTATGAGAAAACTGACAGAAATAAATGTTCCTCGTGAAGTCAATTTAAATACAGGTGGAAATATAAAGATGATGCAGGAGGCTTTTCGCGATATAGGAACTGCCATACTTATTGCAATTATTCTCGTTTATTTGGTTATGGCGGCTCAATTCGAAAGCTGGTTCGAACCATTCATTATAATCTCAGCTTTACCATTGGCAACGATTGGAATACTTTTCGGTCTTTTCATCTTTGGCAAGACTATTAATATGTTTAGTCTTCTTGGAGTTATGATCCTAACCGGTATAGGTGTGAACAATGGCATCCTTATTATTAATTTTGCAAAGACGCTTATTGAGCAGGGGAAGAAACCGCTTGAAGCTATTGTGGAGGCAAGTTCTATAAGATTAAGACCTTGCCTTATGACGACCTTTACCACGATTACCGCAATGATTCCCCTTGCTTTTGGAGTGGGGAAAGCTACTGCTTTTAAATCTCCTATGGGTGTTACCGTTATATCGGGAGCATTCAGCGCATTAATCCTCACTCTTTTTGTAATTCCTCTGCTTTATTTTCTGTATGTAAGCAGAAGACAACGCAGGTCAAATAAAAAATCTTCTCTTTTGGCAGAAGAAGAGTAGAATAGTAAAAATAAAATCAGACACTGCAAAAATTGCAGTATTTGCCAGATTATTTAGACAGTATAATACGTGTTAAAGGAGAGAAAATGAAAAAGTCAATTGTCACACTGGTCTGTTTCCTTCTTATCGGCTGTGCAAGCGCAGACCCAATAGACACACTTGTAACCAAACTATCAAACGATCATGTGTGGCAAGAACGGCGTATTTCCAATTATTGATTTACCAGAGATAGCTCCGAATGCAGATGTTATTGCGCAGTGTTTCAAAATGACGGGCTTCGATCAAGGTCGCATAAAGACCTACAGAATAATACAGATTAGGAAGGTCAAAATACGCGGATCACTTCCTGACGACTATTTTGCGGCGCTGATTGATTCGGACCTCGGGAAGAAGATTGCTCTCTTTCAATACCAAGGAACTGCTGTTGGCTGGTGGACAAGAGTCTATGACCAAAACTGAGGGAATTTTTAAAAAACAAAATACCTAACAATTGCTTGCACCCGACGTTGAATAAGCGCTTGCGGCAATAAAATGTTGATGTTATGTTTGAGCAACGCTGGTGAAGCAAGGACGTTAGCTTGACGCGCTTCGTGCGCAGAGATTTAGCATTTAATAAATTGAAGGAGTTGATTGAAATGACTAAACAATTAAAATCATTTTTAAATATAACTGTAATATTATTGATTCTTATATCAATGGTTTTATTGGTTTTGATCAGAGTATTTGATATAGAAATTGTTTTCTCGCCAGGCTTAACAAAAAATAAGTCTTTATATGAACTAAAATGGAATTCAAAGCTTAATCGGATTCAAGAAGGAAATACATGTGGTGCACATTCTGTAATGGCTGTGCTTTATTTAGAAAAAAATGAAATTAAAGATCCATATAAAATATATGAAGCAATAAATGAAAAACTTGGAAATGGATATATATATCCATGGGGTCTAACGAGATACCTGAAAAACAAAAGTATTAAAGCAAAAAATTATTATTTAGGTTTATTATCAAATAAACAAAAAGAACAATGGATTAAAAACAAAATTATTAATGAAATCCCAATTATTATAATCATTGGAAATAGTAAGTACTTACATTATATAACAGTGATGGGATTCAATACTAATGAGTATTTTGTATATGATTCACTTGTAAAATCAGATATGAATGGTGATTTACCAGGAAATATCACGGTTCCAGCTTTAGAATTGCTTAATAAGTGGAATAATGCAGTATTTAAAGGTATTCATCTGAATCTGTCAATTTCTCAATGATTAATATAGGAAAATAAAGCTAACAAATGCTTCAACCGGACAAAGCTATGTCACGGTTAGTGCTGTCGCTGCGCTCGGCACTAACCGCGCCAATTACGCTTTACCGCTTAAGCGAAATGTTAGAAAGGAAAAATGAATAAAAAAATAAATTATCCAGAAAAGGCGGTAGTACTTTTCAAAAATGGTTTTTCCTGTTCTCAAGCTGTTCTTTCCACCTTTGGCGAAAAATTTAATATTGATCGAAATATCGCGTTGAAACTTTCCGACAGCTTTGGCGGAGGCATGTAACAGGATAATGGGGTCAGGTCTTGCAAGATAACATTTGTCAGGAAAGGGGACGGTTGTTTATGCTCACTAATTAGGTAACTCTTTTTGGCATGATAGAATAAACCAAAGGAGGACCAATGAGCAAGCTGTTCAAACTCTTGGTATTTGGGTATCTTTTAATTTTGTTGCCACAACATGTGTTTGCTGCTCAAGACGGTCAGGCCGAAACTGAAGTCGAAAGGATTCTCCAAGAGCGAGTTGATAAGTATAAGAAGAGTGTCGGCTTAATTGTTGGCCTTGTTAATGACCAAGGAAGCAAGATTATTAGCTACGGTAAATTGAGTCAAGACCATAGCCAAAAACCTGATGGCAACACAGTGTTTGAAATCGGCTCAATTACCAAAGTCTTCACTTCTCTATTACTAGCGGACATGGTCAAGCGGGGAGAGCTGAGGCTTAGCGATCCGATAACGAAATTCCTCCCTAAATCAGTTAAAGTTCCAACCAAAGATGGCAAAGAAATCACGCTTTTTCATTTGGCTATCCATACTTCGGGCCTTCCACGATTACCAGGTAATTTTGCTCCCAAGAATATGAATAATCCATACGCGGATTATACCGTTGAGCAGATGTATGAATTTCTGTCGAACTACACGCTAACCAGAGACATTGGCGCCAAATACGAATACTCTAATTTGGGTGGTGGACTGTTGGGCCACATTCTAGCCCTTAAAGCGGGGATGGATTATGAAACGCTGGTAATAACACGCATCTGCGAGCCACTCAAGATGAACAGTACACGAATTAAGCTCTCGACTGAACTTCAAGCAACTATGGCGATGGGGCATGATCAAGCTGGAAAAACCGCAATGAATTGGGATATTCCAACTTTAGCAGGTGCAGGTGCTTTGCATTCGACGGCAAACGACATGCTTAAATTCGTGGCTGCTAATTTGGGTTTAATCAAATCTGACTTATTGCCGGTTATGCAAGAAACACATCTCGTTCGAAATAACACCGGCGTGCTTAATTTAGAAATTGGGCTGGGCTGGCATGTGCTAAACAAATATGGCACAGAAATCGTGTGGCATAATGGAGGGACTGGAGGCTATCATTCTTTTATCGGTTTTGACAAAAAGAAGCGTGTTGGTGTGGTAGTGCTCTCAAATTCTACAAACGACATAGATGATATTGGACTTCACTTGCTTGAAAACAAATATGCACTAACAAATTTTGAACCTTCTAAAGGACGTACGGCAATTAAATTAGACCCTAAAATCTATGATGCTTATGTGGGCCAGTATGAGCTTGCTCCGAATTTCATTATCACAATCATCAGGGAGGGAGACGGACTCTATGCTCAAGCAACTGGACAAGGAAAGTTCGAGGTGTTCCCTGAAGCAGAGACTAAATTTTTCTATAAGGTAGTTGATGCGCAAATTATGTTTAACCTCAGCGAAGCGGGTGTGGTCGAGAGCCTGACCCTGTACCAGGGCGGCAGAGAAATGACGGCTAAGAAATTTAAGTAAGTCGCTAAGGAGTACCTGACCAATCACTGAAGCCGACGCCGCAAGAGCGGAGCGGCTTAGTTCAATCGTTATACTTCCTTTTTTGCAGAAGGTACTTGACCTGTCTTATAAATCAGATAGGTATCTTAATGCTCACTCTTTTTGTAATCCCGCTACTTTATTTTCTGTATGTAAGAAGGAAAACTCGCAATTTGAATTAAATCCTCGTTTAGAAGCAACTTAATTGTTAAAACCCTGTCTATCACTTGAATTAAGCGGGTTTTTATTGTATAAGTAGGGCTTAAAAATGCAAGAAATATCCCCACGGTACAATCCCAAAGAAGTAGAAAATAAGTGGTTTACCTTCTGGGAAGAAAGAAAACTTTTTGAAGTTCATACTTCTTCTCCCAAGAAACCCTATTGTATTGTTATTCCTCCACCCAATGTAACGGGTTCCTTGCATATGGGACACGCATTAGGCGGAACGCTTCAGGACATAATAATACGTTTTAAGAGAATGCAGGGATTTGACGCGCTTTGGATACCGGGTTGTGACCATGCTGGTATTGCTACGGAAAATGTCATAGAAAGAGAATTAGCAAAGCAAAATATAAACAAACACGAACTTGGCAAAGATAAGCTTATAAGTAAAATTTGGGATTGGAAAGAACAACAGGAAAAGAGAATAATCAAACAGCTTGAAAAGTTGGGATGTTCTTGTGATTGGTCCAGGTTTTCATTTACGATGGACAAAGAACACTCTAAAGCGGTAGAAGAAGCTTTTGCGCAGTTATTTAAAGACAGATTGATATATAGAGGTAATTATATTGTTAACTGGTGCCCGCGCTGTAGAACCGCTCTTTCTAATGTGGAAGTGGAATATCGAGAGACTGAAGGTAAATTGTTCCATATAAATTATCCCTTAAAAGATGGTAAGGGGCAGCTCACTGTGGCGACTACAAGGCCGGAGACAATGTTTGGTGATGTGGCGGTTGCGGTAAATCCTAAAGACAAAAGGTATAAACGGTTTATAAATAAGACACTTATTTTGCCTTTGACGCAAAGGGAAATTCCTGTAATATCAGATGAAAGGGTTTCAATTTCATTCGGGACAGGTGCCGTTAAAGTAACTCCTGCCCACGATCCTGCAGATTTCGAGATGGGCAAAACGCACGGCTTAGCTAATCTTGTAATTATGGATAAAGAAGGCAAAATGAAACAAGTTCCTAAAAAATATGAAGGACTTGAGCGATTTAAATGCAGAGAAGAAGTAGTCAACGATTTAAGGGAAGAAGGATATCTTGTAAAAATTACTCCTCATTTACATTCAGTAGGGTATTGTGACCGTTGCGGGACAATGATAGAGCCGTATCTATCTACCCAATGGTTTGTTGATGTTCAAAAACTTAAAGGCCCTGCTGTTAAAGCGGTAAAAAGCGGCAAAATAAAATTTGTTCCCGAAAGATGGACTAAAATATATCTTGATTGGATGGATAATGTAAAAGATTGGTGTATTTCAAGGCAAATATGGTGGGGACATACCATTCCTGTATCCTATTGCGAAGATTGTAACGAAATTATGCTTAATAAAGAGGTTGTGGATGGTAAATCTTGCAAAAAATGCGACAGTAAAAACATAACCAAAGAAACAGATGTATTAGACACCTGGTTTTCTTCAAGCCTATGGCCTATGTCAACTCTTGGTTGGCCGCAGGATACTGTTGACTTGAAACATTTTTATCCGACTTCTACTCTTGTCACAGCATATGACATTATATATTCTTGGGTATCAAGAATGATTTTAATGGGACTTAAATTTAAGGGTGATGTTCCTTTTAGCACTGTTTATATTCATCCCATAATCAGGGATAAAAAAGGCAGAAAAATGTCAAAGTCCAAAGGCAATGTTGTCGACCCTCTGGAATTAATAGAAGATTTCGGAACAGATGCGTTAAGAATGGCGCTTGTGCAGCTTAATACCGGAGCCGGACAGGATATAATTTTTTCTCTGGACAGGTTTGAAGGCATGAGAAATTTCAGCAACAAGATATGGAATGCTTCCCGATTCGCTATTGGAAACCTGGGGGATGGATTTAAACCTGTAGAAGACATATATGAACTTTCCCTAGGGTTGGACGAGAAATTTATTTTAAGAAGGGCAGAAGAAGTCAATAAAAAAGTTACAGAACTATTGAAAAACTTTAAATTCAGTGAATCGGCAGAGTTGCTTTTTAAATTTTTCTGGCACGAGTTTTGTGACTGGTATATAGAATTAATCAAGTATAAATTCAAGCCCGCCTGCTTGCTTCTGCAAGAAGCGGGCAGGAAAGAAAATGGTCCTTTGGACCCGAATCCTGTTTTATCCGAAACGGCGCAAATCAGCAGGCAGACATTGTTCTATGTTCTGGATAAAATAGTAAGATTACTGCACCCTTTTATGCCTTTTATAACAGAAGAAATCTGGAGTCATCTTTCGCAGTATAAAAGTGGCAATTTTTCTGAAAGCGTTGCAATTGCGCAGTGGCCAATTTCTAAAATCGATAAAACGGAAGACAAGGTTGTTGAGGAGGCGACCTGGAAATATGAAGTTATTCAAGCAAGCAGAAACATTAGAGCTGAGCGGAATATCTCGTTTCACGAAAAGTTGAAGTTTGTTGTTATTCCATCCTCTGAAGAGGAAGAAGGAATTTTCATAAAAGAAAAAGACAGCATAATATCGGTTATAAACGCTGAAGATATCCAGATAAAAAAAGAAATATCTGCTAAAGAGAAGTTCTCTTCTCAAGTTACTTCGTCGGGAACTTGCGTTTATATTTTATTAAAGGACATAGATTTGGAAAGGGAGAATACAAGGATAAAAAAAGAATTGTCAAAAATGGACGAGGGAATGATAAGGATAGAGAAGAAATTAGCGAACCGAGATTTTATGTCAAAGGCGCAGCCGAGCGCAATAGAGAAATGTAAAGCAGAAAAAGAAGAATTCTTAAAAAAGAGAGAAAAGTTATACCAGATACTAAAAACTATTGGGGGAAAATAAAAAATGGTAAAAAAAATAGAAGAGAAAAAGAAACATTCAGATAGCTCAAGTGATAAGATTGAGAATGTTTTCGAATTGATCACTTTGGCAAGCAAGAGGGCGAGGGAATTGGTTTCGGGCTCACCCAAACTAATTCAGGCGGAAATTGAAGGTCCTATGCAAATAGCTTTGGAAGAAATTGCTCAAGGAAAGATAACAATTGGCAGAAAACCAAACATCCCCGAGAAAAAAGAGAAGAAGAAAGAAAAGCAAAAAAAAGCTTGAGGGGGATATAAAATCCTTTTTCAATTAACGAGAAAATTTGTCTTATAGAAAGTAAAAGCAAATGATATTTGAGGGTAAAAAATTTATATTAGGTGTAACAGGTAGCATTGCCTGTTATAAATCGTGCCAATTGCTAAGAAAATTACAGGAAGACGGCGCGCAGGTAAAAGTTGTGATGACAGATAATGCTACTAAATTTATTAATCCTCTGACTTTCCAAACGCTTTCTGGAAATCCTGTTTATTTGAAGATGTTTAATAAACTGGACAAAAATACCCAGATTCAGGCCTCAAACCATGAGGAACTTGTTCATATCAAACTTACGCAGTGGGCTGATGCGATGTTTGTAGCTCCTGCCACCGCCAACATAATATCGAAAACAGCGTGCGGTATAGCCGACGATTTACTTTCTACGCTTCTTATTTCTTTTCAAGGTCCTATAATCTTTGCTCCCGCAATGGATGAGGGTATGTATAAAAATGTAATTTTTAGAGAAAATTTAGGTAAATTGAAAGATAAGGGCTATTATATAGTTCCTGTTGATAAAGGCGTTTTAGCAAGCGGTAAAATAGGAGAAGGAAGGTTTGCTTCAATAGAGAGTATTATAAAAAATATTAAGCATGCCCTATCAGCAAAACCTGCCCGCCCTGATGTTACATCGGGACAAGCAGGCGGGGAAGATCTTAGAAGCGTGAAAATTCTAATAACTGCAGGAGGCACTCGGGAATTTCTTGACCCTATTCGTTTTATTGGGAATGCTTCATCAGGCAAAATGGGTTATGCTTTGGCTCAAGCGGCAAAAATAAGAGGAGCAGATGTTAAATTAATTTCAGCCCCAACTTTGCTTTCTCAACCAGGTGGAATTGAAATTATAAATGTTGTAACTGCAAGGCAAATGAGAGATAAAGTAATTGAAAATTTAGCCTCTACAGATGTATTGATAATGGCTTCTGCGATAGGTGATTTTAAGCCGAAAACTTTTACGAAGCAAAAAAGAAAAAGAGCAGAAGGGTCGTGGGATATTAAACTTGTCCCGAATTCCGATATATTATTGGAAGTTGGTAAAATAAAGAAAAACAAAATAACGGTCGGATTTTCCATAGAAACAGAAAATCAGATAGATGTAGCTAAGGAAAAATTGAAAACAAAGAATCTTGACTTGATTGTAGCAAATGACATCATTATGAAAAACTCGGGTTTTTGTAGTGATACCAATAAAGCTGTTTTTATTGATAAAAACGGTAAAATAGAAAAAATGCCGCTACTTTCCAAAATAGAATTGGCGGATAAAATTCTTGATAAAATACAAAACATCGGGAGGAACAAATGGAAAAGAAGAAAATAGGCGTGCTGACCGGTGGCGGAGACGCTCCTGGGTTAAACGCGGTAATACGTGCTGTGGTAGTAAAAGGTGAAAAATTGGGGTACGAAATAATAGGAATAAAAGACGGATGGCGCGGACTGCTTAACAAAAACGTCGAAGAAATAAGTATAGATAAAGTGGAAGATATTCATCGCGAAGGAGGAACAATTCTTGGAACTTCTAGAACAAATCCGTATAAAGAAGAAGGCGGAGAGCAAAAAGCGATAGAGAACATGAATCAACTCGGTCTTCATGCTTTAGTAGCTATAGGCGGAGACGATACGCTCGGAGTCGCAAATAAATTGAGTAAAAAAGGCGTTAAGGTAGTAGGTGTCCCAAAAACAATAGATAACGACCTTTCGGCTACGGATATTTGTTTTGGCTTTGATACAGCAATCAATCGCGTATCTGAAGCAATAGATTCTCTTCATACAACTGCAAAGTCTCATCATAGAGTTTTGGTCGTAGAAGTAATGGGACGACATGCCGGTTGGATTGCTCTTGAAGGCGGGATAGCGGGCGGAGCCCATGTAATCCTTATTCCTGAAGAGCCTTTTAACATAGATGAAGTTTGTAAAGTAATAAATAAAAGAAAAGAAAACGGCAAACTTTACAGTATTATTGCGGTTGCCGAAGGCGCGCTTCCAAAGGGTGGAGACCTGCCCGCTTCTTGCGAAAGCAAGCAGGCGGGAAAATTCTTCACTCAATCTGAAGGAACTGATTCTTTTGGACATGTAAAATTGGGCGGAATAGCAAAAGCTTTGGAAAAAGAAATAGAAAACAGAACGGGTATTGAAACTCGTTCTGTTATTTTAGGACATCTGCAAAGAGGAGGTTCTCCTTCGGCATTTGACAGATATTTTGCCACCAGATTAGGACTTAAAGCCATAGATATGGTTAAAAAAGAAGAATTCGGCAAAATGGCGGCCCTTAGAAAAGGAGAACTTGTGTCTGTTCCTCTTGAAGAAGCGGTTGGTGAAATAAGAGTCGTTAATAATGACCTTTTGGAAGAAGCTAAGGTTTTCTTTGGATAAATAAAATATACTTTATTCCTTATAAAATATTATATCGCCTGTGCCGTCTTTAGATAAGTAGCTGGATATTTGCCCGAAGTCGTTTTTTAAATCATTGCCTATGCTATGCATTATCCAACCTTTGCCTCTTCTTTGATAAATAAAAGGCTCTGCGCTGAAAGGGTCATTCGGCAAATAGGGAAGATAGGTTGGGACAAGGTCGGAGAGTTTTCCTGGATATTGCTTGTTTTTATTATAGTAATATTCCAATCCGATAATTATAAAAGTTGCGTCTCTCTCTGTGTCTAGTCGCCCACACTCTATATACATATTCCTCAAGACAGGCATAAATATTTGTCTTACCGGATTCTGGGGATTTTCTTCCAATGCCCATGCTTTTAATCCTTTATTGTAAGGTAAATTGATATCTTTCATGGCGTCAACATAACAGGCTCTAACACTTTGCTCTACATCTTCTTGAGTATATCCGCTTGCTTGATAGCTCTCTATAAATTTTTGCCAGTCTATTTCAGATAACAATAAAGGGGAAACGTTGAATTTGATATCAACGAATTCTTTTTTCAATATTTCTTCGAAATGTTTCCTGACATCTACGTTCTTTTGTAAGGATTGGATATTTTCTAAAAGGTGGGGATAATTTGGTCTATTTGTTTGAAGGAAAACAGTATCTCTTAAATTCTTGTATCCGTTGGATTCTATCGCCATTCCCATTCTTTTAGATAAGGAATTGCCACCTTTTTCCAAAAGTTGTCCAAATCTTGCAATGTCAAAACAACATTGCATGGCTTTGACATAATCCTTTTTATAAATTTGGAATTGGAACTTTAAATTTAATAGTCTCGTAAGTTCTCTCAATCTATCAAGAATGAAAAGACATTCTCTGCGCTCTTCGTAGTTTTTAAATGCAGGAAGAGTTAACTGCTTTTTATCCAAGCTGTTTTGAAACTCTTTAAATGCAGGTTCGTTATCTGAAAGTAATTTTTCCAGATTTTTATTTTCTCCTCCCCATCCTTTTTTTAATACTTCTGTGAATATATGAAAATTTGATATGTCGGCCGGGACTATAAGTTCTGAAGCCGATTTGAAATTTTCATATGCGTCTTGACTTGCAACTTTTTGTTCTTCCTGCGATAGTCGAGTTTGTGATGCGTTAGGAGGAGAAGACCTTTGCCTTGATCTATCCTCTTTTAAGGAAGTAGTAGCGCATCCGCAGGAAAAAATGAGAATTGTTAAAAAAGCCCAAATTAGTTTTTTCATTGTTTTGTTTAAATTGTAGAATATTCCCCTATTTTTCTATATTTTTCATATCTTTGACTAATAAGTTTTTCAGTTGGCATAGAACAGAGTTCCTCAAACGCCTTTTTTAAAGTTGTCTTGATGTTCTTTGCGGTTTCTTCCGGGTTTTTATGACTTCCTCCAAGTGTTTCGGGAATTATTCCATCAATTACGCCGAATTTTAAAAGGTCTTTACCGGTAATGCCTTGCAGTTCTGCCGCTATGGTTGCCTTTGATACATCTCTCCATAATATGGAACTACATGCTTCGGGACTGCATACGTAATAAACAGAGTATTCCAGCATATAGATATAATTGCCTATGCTTATACCCAAAGCTCCGCCGCTTCCTCCCTCTCCGATTACTACTGTAACTATCGGAACAGTCAAAGAAGCCATTTCTTTTAAATTTGTTGCTATAGCGCAAGCTTGTCCTCTTTCTTCTGCACCTATGCCTGGATATGCGCCAGGAGTGTCAATAAAAGTTATTACGGGAAAAGAGAATTTTTCAGCAAATTTCATTAATCGCAGTGCTTTTCTGTAACCTTCAGGATTGGCCATCCCGAAATTGCGTTTTAAATTTTCTTTTGTGTCTCGCCCCTTTTGATGTCCGATTACAACCACTGTTCTTTCATCCAAAGAAGCGATGCCTCCTACAATTGCAAGGTCGTCGTAAAACGTTCTGTCTCCATGCAATTCTATGAAGTCTTCCATTATAAGTCCAATGTAATCAAGAGTGTATGGACGTTTGGGATGTCTTGCTATTTGAGTTCTTTGCCAAGCGGTTATATTTCTGAATATTTCCATTTTTTTATCATTAACTTTTTCCTCTAAATCTTTTATTTCTTTTGATAAATCAAATCCCTCGTCGGAACTGGAAGATTTCAGTTCCTGAATCCTTTTTTCCAGTTCTATAATCGGTTTTTCAAATTCCAATTCTTTTATATGCATCTATGCTTTCCCTATCTGTTATTCTTTACTTTGTATAATTACTCCAGTTCCAATTGTAACAATATCATAAATTTCTTCCAAGTCGCTTTTTACCATTCTAATACATCCGTTACTTATATATGTGCTTATGTCTGAAGGTTCGATAGCTTCATGGAGACCGTAACCGGTTTTTTTACCTGTTTCCCATAACCCCATCCATCTTGAACCCAAAAGATTTTGTGCTGAATGAGGTGGCACTACTCCTCCTCCTGCAGGATACCACGTAGGATCTTTAATTTTTTCTCTTATTTCGAAAGTCCCCAGCGGAGTAGGGGTCTCTTTTGCTCCAACAGCTATTTTGTATCTTTTGAATGATTTATCGTCGTAATGTAAAAATAAATCTTGTTTGTCAACATGCACCAAAATAGAAAATTTATTGATAGTGATTTTTAGTTTTTGGCCGGGTTTTATGACGCTATTTGGCAGATTATTTGCTCGCACCAGCAGAGCAATCGTTGTATTAAATTTTCTGGATATTGAAAACAAACTATCTCCTGCTTTTACTGAATAAATTTCGCTTATATCGGTAACAAGGGGAGAAAACAATAGATTTATATTAATTTCGCCAAGTTTATCTATAGTTATTTCTCTGATTTTTGAAGAATAATCTAGGTTTTCTATTATTTCCTCGCAGTATTGCCTTGCTTTCTCAAATTCTCTTTTGGCTATGTATATGTCTACGGGACCTAATGTTGCATTTCCGGCTAACGAGTGAGAGGGGAATTTTTCTGTAATCTGTGAGTAATAAAATTGCGCTTCTTCAAAATTTGCTTCTCTTAATCTTTGTTGAGCAAACTCGTAATATATTTCCGGATGATGGAAAGAGTATTTAGAATTCAAAACCTTGTCCCAATATTTTTTAGCTTCTGTTATTTCGCCTGTTTTTTGATAGCAAATCCCGATTTGATAAAGAATTTCCGTTTGTGTTTCCCCTTTAATTTTAGGATAAATAGCTTTTAGAATTGTCAACGCTTCTGCATATTTTGAATCTCTTAGGAGAGCATTGGCTTCTTGATATCGGATTTGATGCAGTTGGTTTCTCTTATTTTTAATTAATAACGTACTGCCTATTGCTATAAAAGCTAAAAGCGCGATTATAAGAACGGGAGATAGTAGGTTTTTGGCTTTCATTTAAGACGTGATTATATCCCCGCCTATCTATTTTGGCAGGGATTTTTAAAAAGATTACAGTGATTTTAAAATTGCTTCATTTTTGTAAGCTGTATTTGATAATCTCCGCCTGCCAATATTATGGCAGCTGAGTCTGCAATCATTTTTCTTTAATAATTTTAAAAAGCTCCTTTGCCATACGGTAAGGTTTTGATGCAATCCTAAACGGCAGAGAAGTTAACAAAGACGATAAGTCTTTTCTCAATTCGTCTGTTAGCCTTTCAGGTTTAGTAAAAAGCCTTTTGAGAACATTAGAAGTATAAAATTTTAATATTTTTTCTTTGTCGATATGAAGCTGTGTATTACAGAGATTACATTCAATTTTATGAACATAATCTCCTACATATGTTATAACATGCGGGGTTTCTTTTTCGCAGTGCAAACAATACAGATTTGTCTTAATGACTTCCGCTTTCAATTTTTTGTTTGACCCGTAGGGGATTAGGTTGTCTTTTTCTTTAACTTCTTTACCAGACTAAGCCCGATTTTTCTTTCTTCAGAACTAATTCTTACAACTGTTACCTTTATTTTATCATCTACCTTAAGTAACTCTTGAACGGATATTACTTCCCCCTCTTGTTCAGTGGCATTGGGTGTTTCGTCTTTTATTTGAGATATATGTAAAAGTCCTTCTATTCCGTCTTCAATTTCTACAAATGCGCCGAAATCGGTTACTTTAGTAACCGTTCCTTTGATTTCCATTCCCACTTTATATTTTTTGTCAATTTCTTCCCAAGGGTTAGGTAAAAGCTGTTTTCGGCCGAGTGATATTTTCCTTTGGGTAGGATCTACATCCAAGACCAATACTTCTAACTTTTCCCCTTTTTTGACTGATTTGGAAGGATGCTCTGTTCTGGGAGCCCAAGACAAATCGGAAACATGTACTAACCCTTCTATTCCTTCTTCCAGTTCAACGAATACCCCATAATCGGTAATTGTTCTCACCTTGGTCTTAATTTTAGTTCCTTTAGGATATTTATCTTTTATTTTAAGCCATGGGTCGGATTCTGTTCTCTTTATAGACAAAGCAATCTTGTTATTTGCTTTATCTATATTTATTACCATTGCTTCTACTATTTCACCTATGCTTAACATCTGAGATGGATGGGATATATGTTTTGTCCAAGACAATTCCGATATGTGAATAAGTCCTTCAATCCCTTTTTCCAATTCAAGGAAAATCCCGTAGTTAGTTATATTGACAACAGTTCCCTTAACTTTAGCATTAAGGGGAAATTTTTTCTCTACCAATTCCCAAGGATCGGCAGTCTTCTGTTTTAATCCTAATGAAACTCGTTTTTTCTCTTGATCTATTTCCAATATTACCACTTCTACTTCTTCGCCTATTGCTAAAACCTCCGAAGGATGAGAAATTCTGCCCCAAGAAATATCGGTAATATGAAGCAATCCATCAAGTCCACCAAGATCTATAAACGCGCCAAAATCGGTGATATTCTTAACTCTGCCTTTAACAATGTCCTTTAGCTTTAAGGTTTCAAGAAGATGTTTCCTTGACTGGTCTCGATTTTCTTCCAGATAAGCTTTATGCGAAACTACTACATTTTTTCTCCATTGGTTGGTCTTAAGGATCTTGAATTCTTTTTCTTTCCCTACTAAATCATCTTGATTTTTTAATGGCTCTATATCTACCTGCGAAGAGGGTAGAAATCCCGGAATACCCACATTGACAATAAAACCACCCTTGATTTTTTTGGTAATTTTACCCTTAATTATTTCGCCGGAATTATAAGCTTTCTGAATTTTACCCCAATTTTTAATAAAATCTGCTTTTTCCAAAGAAAGTCCTACCATGCCGTCTTGGTTTTCTTTGGATTCAACGAGAACCTCCATTTCGTCTCCAACTTTTAAATCTTCGGGAGAATCAAAATTAGATAAGGAGATAATTCCTTCGGATTTATACCCGATATCTATTAAGGCTTCTCCTTTGCTGATTTGGACTATTTTGCCTTTCACAACTTCTCCAACAGAAATAGATTTTACAGTAGAGAAGTACAATTCTTCAATGGACTGCATATCTTTTTTGGATTCCGTTACTTTCATTTAACCCTTTATTCCTATTTTTAGAATATTTGTTTGTGATAACAATTTCAACAAGGAAGCGTATGTTATTTGAATTTATCAGTTTTGTCAAGCGTTTCCACTTGACCTGTCTTGACGGCAAAGCGAGAAAATTCGTTAGATAATTTTTCTTTTATGCTATTACGGTGTAAAATCCATCCCGGGTTTTATTCTTTTTATTAAAGCAATAATCAGACGTGCTGTATAGTCAAGGTCTTTGGTGGAAAGCAATTCAACCGGCGTATGCATATATCTCAAAGGGACGGAAACAAGCGCGGTTGCAACACCCTCTTTTGTTAATTGCATAACATTTGTATCAGTTCCTGTTCTTCCCGGTTCGCCTAAAATTTGACAGGGAATTTTTTCTTTCTTGGCTGTATCTATCAAAAGATTAAAAAGTTTTGGATTAATATTTGCGCCTCGGCTTATAACAGGACCTGAGCCAATTTTATATTCTCCTGTTTTCTTTTTGTCGACACAAGGATGGTCTGTTGCATGGGCCACTTCGATACAAATACCTATATCAGGTTCTACCCTGAATGTAGAAGGGATTGCTCCTCTTAGCCCTACTTCTTCCTGAACGGTAATTACTCCGTAAACCGAGGAAGACAATTTTTTGTCTTTAAGTCCATCCATAATTTCTGTAACAAGATAAACACCCATTTTGTCGTCAAAACCTCTTGAAATCAGAAAATCGTTCTTAAGAATATCCATGCCTTCTATAAAAGTTATAGGGTCTCCTATACTCACTAATTCTTGGGCTTGTTTTTTGCCCTTTGCGCCAATGTCTATCCATAAATCTTCCATTTTGGATATTTTTTCTCTTTCCTCTTTTTCCATTAAGTGGATTGCTTTTTTGCCCGTTACGCCCAATATCTTGCCTTTTTTTGTATTAATATAAACTTTTCTTCCCGGTATTAGATGCAAATCTATTCCACCGATAGTTGTAAAATATATAAATCCCTCGTCGGATATAAATTTAACCATAAGCCCTATTTCATCGCAATGGGCTGCAAGCATAATTCTTGGCTTTGCGTTTTTATTTAAAATCCCCGTCAGATTTCCCATAACATCAATAGAAGTATCTTTTGTAATTTTTTTCATTCTGTTTGCAACAACCTTTTGAACTGCTGTTTCAAAACCCGAAGGAGATAGGGTTTCCACGAGCTCTTTTAAAAATTCTAAAGATTCTTTGCGCATTTTTCCCTCCTTGTACCCCTGTTTGTTTTCGACCCTAGTCCCCTAGTCTTGATTTCATACCCTGAGAAATTCAAGGAATTTCCAGGACCAAAGTCCCTGAAATTGCATTCGCAATTTCTAGAGGGAAATCATAGGGGAAGAAAACTAGGGGCACTAAATTTATTTTTGTATTTCATGCACTGTGTATATTATCATCTTTACAGTAAACAGTCATTTCCTAAGAAGGATAAATTCTGTAATATAGAAATATCTAAAATTGAAAAAGATAATATTATCGTATATAATCCACATCCCAAAGTTCTGAATCAGAGTAATCTTGGTTCAGAGCAAAATTTAAACTTTGATAAATAGCGCTACATAACCTTACAAAATTATGATGAGAGATTTTTTTCGCCCTCAGGGCATAGCGGTCATAGGAGCTAGTGAGAACAAGCAGAAGTTAGGATATCAGGTTTTTGAGAAAATATTAAAAGCCGGATATGACGGAGAAGTTTATCCCGTAAACCCTAAACTTGCAGGCGAAATCCTTTTAGAAAAAAAGGTGGTTTCATCAGTAAAAGACATCTCTTCTCAAGTAGATTTGGCGATTCTTATTATTCCCTCTAAGTTCATATTACAAGCAATAGAAGAATGTGGCAAAAAAGGCGTTAAAGCGATTGTGGTAATTTCGGCGGGTTTTAAAGAAACAGGGAAAGAAGGTGCTATTCTTGAGAAAAAATTAGTTGAAGAATGCAGAAAATACGGCGTGAGAATGATAGGACCTAATGTTTTGGGTATCATTGATACTTATTCGAAAATAGATGCGTCTTTTGCCCCGGTATATCCCTCCAAAGGAAACCTTGCGTTTTTCTCTCAATCAGGAGCATTGGGATGTGCTATTTTGGACAGAATCTCCGGCAAAGATATAGGGATGTCAAAATTTATATCTTTGGGAAACAAAGCTGACATAAGCGAAATAGAAGTTCTTCAAATGCTTGCAGAAGACGAAACTTCAAAAGTTATTCTCGGATATTTGGAAAGTATCGAAAACGGTAAAAGATTTATAGAAGTTGCAAAAGAAGTGAGCAAGAAAAAACCGATAATAATGATAAAGTCCGGTAGAACCGAATGGGGCAGCAAAGCCGCATCGTCTCATACAGGAGCGCTTGCCGGAAAAGACGAAGCGTTTGATGTCGCATTCAAAGAATGCGGAATAATAAGAGTTGATACTTTCGAAGATGCGTTTGCCATTGTTAAAGGATTTTTAAAACAAAACCCCCCCGCTGGCAACGAGGTGCTTGTAGTCACAAATGCTGGTGGAGCAGGAATTCTTGCCACGGATATGATAGAAAAAACAACGCTAGATATGGCAAAACTCGAAGAAGTGACGAAAATAAAATTAAAAACAGTGCTACCCTCTAGCGCCTCTGTCAATAATCCCGTGGATATTTTAGGCGATGCTCAAGACGACAGATACAGCAAGGCCTTAAAAATAGCGGGGAAAGATAAAAATGTAGATGCTTTTTTGGTTCTTTTAACTCCCCAATCTGCTACAAATACATCGCATATTGCAAGCGTGATAACCGAGGAATATAAAAATATAAAAAAACCGTTTTTTACATCTTTTATGGGACACGAGAAAATAAAAGACGCGGTCAAACTATTGGAAGTAAGCGGTATCCCTAATTATTCCAGCCCTGAAGAAGCTGTGAAAGTCATAGAAGCATTGAAAAACTATGGTCAATGGGTAAAAAGTAAAGAAGGAAAAATTAAAAATTTTGATGTTTCTAAGAACAAAGTTTCCCAAATTATCAAAGATTTAAGAAGCCAATCTCAATATACAATAGGAGGGAATTTGGCTTTGAAAATTTTGGGACTCTATGGTATTCCCGTTATTGAAAATATCCTTATAAAGAATGAAAAAGAAATTGAAAATGCTTCCCGCAAGATAACTGCGCCTTATGTAATGAAAATAGAATCGCAGGACATTATTCATAAGTCTGACATGGGAGGAGTAAGGTTAGATATAGAAAAATCCCAACTGTCGAATAATTTCAAAGATATGATGGCTAAAGCAAAAAAAATAACTTCCAAAATATCAGGCGTATCTTTACAGCCTATGATTGAAAACGGGAAAGAAGTGCTTGTCGGAGTTTCAAAAGATGAGATATTCGGTCACATGATTAGATTCGGATTAGGAGGCAAGTATGTCGAAGTATTTAAAGACACTTCTTCCAGAATAGTGCCTGTTACGCAGAAAAAAGTTCTTGAAATGCTCAAAGAAACAAAATTTGCTTATCCTTTGCTTACAGGCGTAAGAGGGGAAAAACCTTCAGATATATCATCTGTCATAGACACGATTTTAAGACTTTCACAATTAGTTTCGGATTTTTCCGAAGAAATAATAGAAATAGAAGCCAATCCTTTTTTAGTATTTGAAAAGGGAGGCAGAGTCATAGATGCAAGATTGCGAATCGCAAGAAATTAATTAAGATTTTAACTTAAAAAGGAGTTTTAAAATGGCTGTCCCGAAAAGAAAAGTATCAAAATCAAAGCAAGGGAAAAGAAAATCCATAAAGAAGCTAAAAGCGCCTACTCTTGTTGAATGTTCTCAGTGTCACCGTCTAAAACTTCCTCATCATATATGTCCCAATTGCGGCTATTATGGTAAGAGGAAAGTTATGGAAGTAACTAAGTAACTTAATAGTTGATGGTGGATAGTCTATAGTTGATAATAAAGATAAACTATAAGATATACACTATAGACTGCTAACTATCTCGGACAAAGTGAGGACAAATTGAAAATAGCGGTTGATGCAATGGGAGGAGATAATGCTCCTCAAGCAGTGATAGATGGTGTTTTGGCTGCGCTTAAAGAAATTAAAGAAGAAATAGTTCTTGTCGGCGATAAAGAAAAAATAAATCCTCTTCTAAAAAAGGCTCCTTTCAAAATTCCTATTTACCAAGCTTCCGAAGTTGTGGGTATGGACGAATCCCCTTCATTTGCCATAAGAAAGAAAAAAGACTCTTCCATAGTCAAGGCAATTGGTTTGTTGAAAAACGGAGAAGTTGACGCAGTAGTTACCGCGGGAAACACAGGAGCTTGCGTGGCGGCGGCTACCGTATATCTTAAACTGATACCCGGGATAGATCGTGCGGCGTTGCCTTGTCCTTTACCGACTTCTAAGGGAGTAAGTTTGCTTTTAGATGTTGGAGCAACTGTCGACGCTTCTGCAGAAAATCTTTTTCAATTTGCAATAATGGGAAGTATTTACGCGAAAAAGATTATGGAAAAAGAAAATCCGAGAATAGGACTGATTAATATCGGAGAAGAAAGTTCGAAAGGCAACCAAACAGTTAAGAAAACATACGAACTCCTTAAAGACAGCGACCTTAATTTTATTGGTAATATTGAAGGCAGAGATATTTTTTCAGGTGAAGTCGATGTAATTATATGCGACGGGTTTGTTGGTAATATACTTATTAAATCCATCGAGGGTTTTACCGAAACACTCGAGGTTTTACTCAAAAAAGAGATAGATAAAAAAATATTTCCTAAATTAGGCGCATTTTTTATAAAAGATGCATATAAAACTTTTAAAAATAAGCTGGACTATGCCTCTTACGGCGGTGTGCCTTTATTAGGGATCAGGGGTTATTGCATAAAAGCACACGGTTCATCTTCTCCCAATGCCATAAAAAATAGCATTCTTGTGGCTGAAAAAGAAGTGAAGACAGGTGTAAACAAAGAAATACAAAAATATTTTGAATCTAATCATATTGCAGAAAGGACAAAAACATAATGCCAAAGAATATAAAAATTATAGGTGTGGGTTCGTATTTGCCGGAAAAAATTCTTACCAATGTCGATATTGAAAAAATAGTCGATACAACCGATGAATGGATAACAGAAAGAACAGGAATTAAAGAAAGAAGGATTGCAAGAAAAGATCAAGCGACTTCGGATTTAGGAATAGAAGCTGCTAAAAAAGCGCTTGAGGACGCTTCCGTAGATCCGAAAGAGCTGGATTTAATATTGGTTGCCACTATTACTCCCGATATGTCTTTCCCTTCTACTGCGTGTATAATCCAAGACAAGTTGGGCGCTGAAAATGCGGCGGCTTTGGATATTTCAGCTGCTTGTTCGGGATTTGTCTATGGATTAGTTGTATGCCACTCTTTAATCTGTCAAGGACAATATAAAAAAGTTCTTTTAGTAGCTGCAGAAACATTATCTAAAATTACTAATTGGGAAGATAGAGGAACTTGCGTCTTATTGGGCGATGGCGCAGGCGCAGTTGTTGTAACATCTTGCGACTGCGAAAACGAAGGATTGTTGGCTTCCTCTTTAGGAGCAATAGGTTCGGCAGGGAAATTACTTTATTTACCTGCAGGAGGTTCTCGCAATCCTGCAACACACGAGACAATAGACGAAAAAATGCATTATTTAAGAATGCAAGGCAATGAATTATTCAAGGTGGCAGTAAAATCATTAGTAGATGCTGCCAAGGATGTAATGCAGAAAGCAAAAGTGACATCCGAAGATATAGCTTTGTTTATTCCTCATCAAGCAAATGTTAGAATAATAAACGCAACGGCAAAAAGAGTCGGTATCCCGAAGGAAAAGGTATTCATAAATGTGAATAAGTACGGCAATACTTCTGCCGCTACCATACCTATTGCATTGAATGAAGCTCTAAGGGCAGGAAGGATAAAAAAGGGCGACCTTATTTTACTTGATGCTTTTGGTGGGGGATTGACATGGGGTGCTGTCCTTTTAAGATGGTAATAAAATTAATAGAAGGAGTATAAAAATCCATGGAAATAAATCCATATATTTTTCGCGAGTATGATATAAGAGGGTTGGTTGGGAAAGATTTAACCGAAGAAGCAGCAAAAAACATCGGGAAAGCCGTTGGCACTTATCTACAGAAATATGGGAACAAAATAGTAGTTGGGCAAGATAACCGCAAAAGTTCTCCCTTATTGGCAAAAGCGCTTATTGAAGGCATCTTATCTACGGGTTGCGATGTAATAGATGTCGGGACGCTGCCGACTCCCGTTCTTTATTTTTCCATACATTTATATTCTCAAACCGGAGGGGTAATGTTGACAGGTAGCCATAACCCGGCAGAGTATAACGGATTCAAAATTTGTAAAGGTTTGAGCTCTATTTATGGCGACGAAATACAAAAATTAAGACAAATTATTGAAGATAACAGTTTCCAGAAAGGTAGTGGCAATCTTACAAAAAAAGACCCTAAAAATGAATATGTTCAGTTCATTATAAGAAATACAAATATTAGACCGAACTTAAAAATTATAATTGATGCAGGTAATGGAACCGCGGGCTTTATACTGCCTTCCTTAATGAAAAAATTAAACATTAACCCATCTTATCTTTATCTGGAGCCTGACGGTAATTTCCCTAACCATTTGCCCGACCCAACTATACCTGAATATATGGAAAATTTGATAGATGAAGTTAAAAAACAGAATGCAGATCTTGGCATTGGTTATGACGGGGATGCTGACAGAATAGGAGCAATTGATGATAAAGGCAGAATAGTTTGGGGGGACAAACTATTGTGTTTATATGCAAGGGAAATACTTTCTCGACATCCTAAAGCTAAAATAATTATGGATGTAAAATGCTCACAGGCAACTGTAGAATATATTGAAAAATATGGCGGTGACGCAATAATGTGGAAAACGGGACATTCCCTAATCAAAGAAAAAATGAAAGAAACAGGTGCTTTACTTGCCGGAGAAATGAGTGGGCACATGGTTTTTAAGGACAATTATTTGGGGTTTGACGATGCGATTCTTGCTTCTTTAAGACTTCTTGACATTCTCTCGAAAAGTGATAAAAAATTTTCTGAATTACTTGATGAAATCCCTTCATATTTTTCCACACCTGAAATAAGAGTTGATTGTCCCGAAAAAGAAAAATTTAGAGTTGTTGATGAGTTAAAAGAATACTTCAAAAAAAGATACAAAACTATAGATATAGACGGTGTAAGAATTCTTTTTGAAAACGGCTGGGGTCTAGTCAGGGCGTCAAATACTCAACCCATGCTGGTTTTAAGATTTGAAGCCAAAAACGAGCAAGAACTCGACAAAATAAAGAGCGAAGTAAAAAAGAAACTGGAAGAATATCCGTTTATTACTGTTGAAATATAAATAAACAGAAGACAGATAACAGATGACAGAATACAGAGAACTGCGAAAAACTTATAACTGATATCTGACCATTGTAATCTGATTTCTGAATTTTGTTTCCCATCCACATGCAAAAAACTCTATTTGACGCAAACACAAATTTAGCTCTTTTAGCGTCTGCAGGAACCGGAAAAACCCGCACTCTGTCTTTGCGTTTTTTGGACCTGTATCTAAAATATGAAAATATTGCATCTATATACGCACTGACATTTACAAACAAGGCATCTCGAGAGATGCAGGAGCGCATAGTCCGTTACTTAGACATATTATGCACTCGAGAAAAATTTGTTGAACCTGTCCGGCAACCTGCCTGCTTCTTGCAGAATCAAGCAAGCGGGAATTTGACAGATGAGGAAGAAAGAGAAATCGCGGAAACATTCGAACTCCGCTTTAAAGATATAACGAAAAAAGCTCGACGTCTAAAACATCAACTTCTTTCGAATTTTTCTGACTTCAACGTTTCCACCATCCATTCGTTTTTGAATTCCATATTAAAAACAATCCCTTTTCAGGCAGATGTTTTGCCGGATTTTAGAATAATAGAAACAGCTGAAGAGAATATCTTAATCGACAAAGTTATAGACGAATTCTTAAACAATGCCATAGATAAATCGGACTACAAGACGTTGATAAACGAAGTCTTAGGCAAGAAACATCGCGATACAAAAAACACCATAAAAAATATGTTTTTATCACTGCTTCCCCGCATGCTTGAAATAAGAGAAATTCTTACCATGAACCGAGCTTGCTCTCCCGCCTGCCAAATTTTGTCGGGCAGGGGTTCATGGCTTGAAAATTTCAAAGAAGAAAAACCCTCTATTGATATTGTCTGTTTACAACAAGATTGTTTCAAAATCATCAAGCTTTTAAAAAACAGCGACTGTGGCAACAATAAAAATTTAGAAAAAAAAATAGAAACGATAGAGCGTCTCTTCAAATGCAGGGCAAAGGAAGATTTGATAGAGGAAATAATGGACCTGTTTAATAAAAATTACTTTAAAAAATTAAAAGAAAACCTTCGAATAGGTCCAGAATTAAAAAGTATAGCCTTATCAATATACTGTCGGGCGAAAGAATTTGCACTTTTGAATAATCGCAAACTTCTCTTTGATAATCTTAAACTTTTTTTTGCCATCCACAATAGGTTCCAAGATGCGAAAAAAGATGTAAATGTAGTTACTTTCAGCGATCTTGAAAATTATGCGTTAAAAGCTTTGTCGAACAGTCAAACAAAAGAGTATCTATACTTTAAATCTTCAAGCCAGATAGAGCATCTTTTGATAGACGAGTTTCAAGACACCTCAATAATTCAATGGGAAATATTGGAACCGATTGTGGAAGAAATCATAGCCGGACAAAATCACAGTTTTTTTTATGTGGGCGATCCCAATCAATCTATTTATCGCTTTAGAGGCGGAGAAAGCCGACTATTTGACCATATAAAAAATAAATTTCCCGGCAAAATACAATCTGAATGTCTTAGCGAAAACTATCGAAGTAAAGAAGAAATAGTAAGTTTCATTAACAGTGTGTTTTCTTTTGTTCCTGGACATCAGCCTATGAAATCCATGCAAATCCCTAACCGAGATTGCTGTGAAGCGGGCAAGAGTTCAGAGCAAGAACAAGGTGGCTGGGTTGTTGTGGAAAACATTGGCGAATATGGGCAAAAAGAAGGCGCAAAAGCCTCTGGATCAAAAGTAATAAAGATAATCAAAACCTTGAAGAAGAAAGGGTTTGATTATAACGATATTGCTTTATTAGTACGCAGAAACCAAACAGGCATTAAACTTTCTAAAATTTTGGAAGAAGCCGGAATACCCACGAAAAGCGAATCCAAATCGTCTCTTATTTATCAGGAAGGAATTTGCGACGTTATAAATCTTCTAAGATGGCTAACTAATCCTTGCGAGGATTTTTATCTTTCTTTGGTATTGCTTTCACCGCTATTTTGTATTGAAGAAAAAAGAATAGAAACCTTGAGAACAAAAAAAGGCTATGGACTTTTGGAAACTTTGAAAAACAAATATCCCGATTGGCAAGCAACTAAGAAACTGCAAAAAATATTGGAAATTTGCGACTTTGTCAGCCCCTATGAATTAATTTCCTTTATATATTCCCTGTTGAATGTCATGGGACATTATAAACATAGCGGCGCTTTTTCTGCATTATTGGAACTTGCCTATAAATTCGAAAACGAGAAAAGAAATTCTCTGTCATCGTTCATTGAATATCTGCAACAGTATAGACAAACATTAGAATTTTCAGGAAGCGAAATTAACGGGGTGCAAATTCTTACCTGCCATAAAGCCAAAGGATTGGAATTTCCCGTTGTATTGCTTCCAGAAACCGTATGGAATATGGAAGGAATAGAAAACGACCAGTTCGTATTTGAATACGGCAAAACAAGCGCTGAATTTACATTAAATAATATCTACTACAGAAAAGATATTCTGCTTAAATTATTCCAAAAAGAGATCTTTCAGGACGAGAAAAAACGTGTCTATGACGATGAATTAAACAATCTTTATGTGGCCATGACCCGAGCCAAAGAAGGATTGTGGATAATAGGCTACGACAACAATCGCTTATCGAAAACATGGTTTGATTTTATAACCAAGTCCGCAAAAATAAGTATGGAAAACAATATTTATAAGGTTGGACACATACAAGATTGTGAAAAATCTACGAAAAAGAAAAGAAAATCTTTCGTAAAAATCGAGAAATTTGCTTTTTATCCAAAGCAAAAAAAAATTATCATTCCCATAAAGGAAAAAGCAATTATATCGGACGAACAAAGAAATATTTTAAAATGGGGGGAAATCTGTCATTATGCTCTTTCAAAGATAGAGAAAGTAAACGAAAGAAATCTTGAAGAAACTATTCATCTCGCGATAGACAATACAAAGAAAATGTATTCGCGCAGTCAGGAAGAACAAAAAGAAATTGCCGAAAAATTGGAGCCCTTATTAAAAGATATTTTAACGGATAAAGATTTAGAGTTCATCTTTAATTTAGACGATAAAGTAAAGGTTAAAATTGAAACACCTATTTATTTTAAAAAAACCAAAGTCGGGATTTTGAAAAGAACAGACCGACTACTTATAAGAGACGATTTGATAGAAGTCATAGATTATAAAACAGGCGAAAAGCCCGCTATCAAAAACTCGGCGGACAAGCCTGCATACAACAATTCAAGCAGAAATAAGCAATATCTTAAACAGATGCGGGATTATAAACTCGGTGTTTCAAAAATCTATCCCGACAAAAAAATTAAATGTTATCTTATCTGGTTGGACAATCCAAAGGGCAAAAGAATAGAACAAGTATAATAACAGCTTTCCGATTGATTTGATTATTTAAAAAAATATTTCCAACGGCCCCAAAGAATTCAATAAAAAATTTGTCTAATAATTATATGAGTTTGTTTTTTTATAATGCAGTTGGCTCTCTTTTAGATTAATACACAAGTTTAACTTACTTTTTTTCATTTTTAAAATATGTTACAATTTCGCCCTATGCGAGCTTTACCGTCTTTAATTCATGTTTCGTTTAAGAATATTATCAGGCAGTCATTTTTTTATCTTGCGATTGTAGGAGCGTATCTGTTTATAGTTTCCACTCCAGCTTTTACAATGTTCACATTTTTTGACGCTGAAAAATTCTTAATAGATACAAATATGGCTACTATTTTTCTTGTTGGATTATTAGTCAGCGTTCTTGCTACTTCTTCCATAGTCGGTGGCGAGATAGAAGACAAAACGACTACACTGCTTTTGAGTAAACCTTTATCGCGTTTTACTTTTCTTTTATCAAAGTTTTGCGCGGTGGCATTGGCATTGATTCTTGCCTTTATTCCCCTGATATGCGCTCTTATAATGACATTGGAGGTAGGTGTTCCAGAAGCAACTTGGAGTGACGTCAACTATCATACTCTTTGGTTTGAATTTCTACCGTTAATAGGAGCAGCGCTTGTAGCCGCCGCGGCAAATTATTACGCGGATAAAAATTTCGCTTCCAGTTTCATAATTTTGTTTAGCATTTTTCTTGTAATTTCTTTATCCATTCTGTGGTTTATGAGTAAAGCTCCTCTTCAGATGGACTTATTTTATCCGATTATACTTTTATGGATGAGTAGTGTTCTTATTTGTCCGATTGCTTCGCTGTTGGCATTGAAAGGCAATGTTTTTTTTACATTGACATTTACTTTTTTGATTTTTGCTTTGGGACTTGTATCAAACTGGTTTTTAGGCGGTTTATTGCATAATCCGGGGATAAGAATCGTCTATTCAATTATCCCTAATTTTCAAGTTTTCTGGATAGAAGAATTCTGGACAAAAAAAGAATACATTCCCATTGCTTATTTTTGGAATGTGTTAAAATACGTTTTTCTGTATTGTGCAGGCATGCTTTTTTTAACCTGGAGCATATTGGAAAATAGAGAAGTTTCTGGCGGAAGATAGAAGTTTCAAGAAGTATATAATACAGCAAAAAATCGCAATAAAAAATAAATTTCTGACGGATTAAGGTTAATCAATGGAAGATAAAAATAGATTTAAAAAAGGATTTCAAACAGCTTTAGCTGCCTGTTTATTCCAAATTGTTCTCGCGCTTATATTTTACTTTTTATTTACTCGCGTAAAATCTCCGCTTATTTTATTGGAAACTTTCCACGTCTTAATAGGAATACCGATTTTTGCTATCTTTTTGCTTGTTTTCCATCAAAGGTACAGAGAATCACTTGAAAAAGAAGAAGTTGAAGAGCTTACTAAAAGAGAAGGCAGAATCTTTCAAGACGATGAAAGCACTATTCTTATATCCCGTGTTCGATTGCGCCATACGGAAAAATGGGCGATGCCTATACTGGGATTTCTTGTTTCAAGTGCTCTGATTTATGTAGTTTTTAGAGCACTATCTTATTTCCGCGGAAGACCGATTGACTATGAAGCAAATCTAGCAATTTGTTTTCCCCTTATAGGGCTAACTTTTGTTATCTTTGTATTCTCTCGTTATATCCTTGGCATGTCTAAAGAAAAACAATTAAACGACCTTAGCGCTATGGGAACCTATCTTGGAGTTAACGCGCTGTTTACTTTCCTTATAGCGATTTCTATTGCTTTTAGATATTTTAACCTTATAAAAGTAGAATGGTTTGTATTTTACGCTCTCTTATTTTTCCTTATGCTCGCCGGGATTGAATATCTTCTCAACATTTTGGTGTCATTTTATAGAACAACGGGAACTAAAAGTCGCACATTTTTTGATTCCAGGATTTATTATTTTTTGTCTACTCCTGAAGAAGTTATCCCATCCTTCTCGGAAATAGTCGATGTCCAATTCGGTTTTCGAATCACTCAAACTTGGTTTTATCAATTCGTAAAAAATAGAATGGTCCCATTATTTATGCTCTGGGCATTCTTGCTATATATCCTTACATCTATTGTGATTGTGCAACCCTATGAAAAAGCTTTTATAGAATTTTTAGGCAAGCCCATAAGCGAAAAAGGCGAGCCGAAGTTATTTGGCCCGGGGCTACATCTTAAATTCCCATTCCCAATAGGGAAATCGAAAATTTATGATGTTGACAGAATTAAACGGGTTCGTGTGGGGGTAAGAGGGGAAGAAGGAGAAAGAGTTTTGTGGACGGAAAGACATTATGAAGAAGAATTTAACTGGATAATTGCCAGCCAGGAAATTGCGACGATAAGTTCTTCTTTGCTACTCGAAAAAGCGGATTCTTCCGCGCCTGCCAACGAACTTGTTGGGCGGGCAGGTGAGACAAGCGAAACAGTTCCTATAAACTTTTTGGCAGGAGCGATATGGGTTTATTATAAAATCAACTCCGCCGATTTATTTGACTATGCATATAAACATTCCGAGCCGGAAAGAGTTCTTGACGGGATTATATATAACCAGTTTACCAAAATGGTAATGAATGTCGATTTTTTTGACATTTTGAATGCCAACAGACTTCCTCTAGCAAATATTCTTAAAGAAAACGTTCAAGACGAGGCAGATAAAAAAGAACTCGGCGTAGAAATAATATCGGTAAGTTTCGAGAGTATTCATCCTCCCTTGGATGTAGCTCCCAGCTTCGAAAAAGTTGTCGGTGCGATGGAAAAAAAGGAGGCATCTATCCTCGGGGCGGAAGCTTACTCCAATAGAGATCTTACTCTTGTAGACTATGCTGCCTTGATCATTAAAGTCAGAGCAGAATCTTATAAACTTATAAGAACATTAGAATCGGAGGCAAGAGGAGAAGAGTTCAAGAAAAAACTTGAAGCATATCGTGAAAACCCTCTCATTTTTAAATATCGTTATTATCTAAAAACTCTTGATAACAGTTTAATTTCTCCCAAGAAATATATCGTAATTTCTCCCGACAGCAATAGAGATGTAATTATAATGGATATGCAAAAAGGTTCTTTACCGGATATTTTCCCTCTTGGATTGGAAACAGAAAGAGGGAAGCAAGGAGGTTAAAAATGAAAAAAGAAAGAAATTGGAACCCTTACACTTTTTCTTTGGGGCTAGTAATATTTGTTCTGCTTACATTATATTTAGTAGCTTTTCAGATTCATGTAGGAGAAACCGCAGTCGTAACAACTTTCGGCAAACCTACAAGAGAAATAACAGAAGCCGGATTATATTGGAAAGCGCCTACTCCGATACAAAAAGTAGACAAATTCGACGCAAGGATACAAGTTCTTGAAAGTAAAATGGAGGAAACATATACGCGCGACGGCAAAAACATAATTCTCGTAACTTCTACCTTTTGGAGAATTAAAAATCCACTGCAATTTTTTAGGTCGGTGGGGTATAAGGATGAAGCGAAAAGAAAATTAGTATCTATTGTTAGAAATTATGAACATGGAATTATAGGGACCTATGACCTTTCCAATCTGATAAATACGGACGAAACTATGCTGAAATTGGACGAAATCCAAAAAAAAATCAGGGAATTATGTTCCAAAGAAGCAGAAGAAACATATGGTATAGAGGTAATTGAAGTTGTGTTTAAAAGAATGCAATTTCCTCAAGAAGTAACTAAAGATGTGTTTGAAAGAATGAAAAGAGAAAGAGAAAGAATTGCAGAAACATATTTGGCTGAAGGAGAAGGAATGGCAAGCGATATAAGAGCAAGAGCAGACGCGGAAAGGGAAAGAATCCTTGCCGAAGCCAACGCTGAAGCCAAAAAAATCAAGGGCGAAGGAGACGCAGAAGCGGCCCAGTATTATAAAGTTTTTTCCGAAAACGAAGAACTTGCGATTTTCTTAAGAAAATTAGAATCGTTAGAAACTACTCTGGCTAAAAATGCGACAGTAATTCTAGACTATCGTACGCCGCCTTATGATTTATTTCTAGGGAAATATTTTGAAGAAGAAAACGAATAATTAGAAAAGGTAAAATAATGGAAAATAAAGAATATCAACAACCTGCTTTTGAATATCTTGCGAAAGCTCTGCGTTTAAGTTTTAACGCTCTTAAAATAATCGTGGGAGGGCTTGTACTCTATTATATTGCTTTTTCAGGGTTATTTACCGTAAAACAAGATGAAGTGGCTGTTATACTGCGATGGGGTAGAATCGTGGGAGTCGGAGAAGGGCGCGTTTTAGAGCCAGGGTTTCACTGGTCTTTTCCCGAGCCCGTAGACAAAATAATTCGTATACCTGCAAGAAAGGTGAAATCTTTGGGAGTCAGCGATTTTTGGAGCGCTGACTTAGACAATCCGCAAATAGCTGCGCCTGAATCGTTTATACCTTATCTACATGGTTATTGTATTAGCGGAGACAATAATTTAATTCATACCCGCCTGCAGGTTTCTTACAACATAACAGAGCCTATCTCCTATATTGTAAACGTAAAAGACGAAGAAGAACTTATTAAATCAGTTGTTTCCAACGCAGTAATAGAAGCCATAGGAAATTCATCCGTTGAAGAAGCTTTAAGAACACAATTAGAAAAAATCAGCCGTTTAATACGTTATAAAGCTCAAGAAAGATTAAATTCACTGGATTCCGGAATAACCATAAGTACTATTTCTCTTGAGCGTTCTACACCTCCACTGCGTGTAGTTGAAGCTTTTAACAGAGTTCTCAGAGCCGAACAGGTCAAAAGCACTCGTATCAACGAAGGCAGAACTTATGCTAACCGAGTAATAAATACAGCTAGGGGAGACGCTTCCATAATATTGTCAGAAGCTCAAACATATCGAAATACCGTTGTTAATGAAACACTTGCAGATGCCACATACATTCAGGAATTGACCCAAAAATTCAAAAAAGGCAGTAAAGAATTGGAAACTTACCTTTCTTATTTTTATCAGGAGAAAATGGAAGCATTACTTATCAATTTAGAAGATAAGTTTATCCTTCAGACGCCTGTTGGAGGAAAAGAAAATGAGTTGAGAATACTGCTTGGTAAAGAAACGAAATGGGAGGGAGTTAAATAATGCAAGCAGAACTTTACCATCCGGTTCACTTTCACGAAGAAGAAAGTCATTTAGTGCGAAGTCTTTTGATTACCTTGACAGGCGGAATTTTAATTTTTAATGCTTTTATTGCAACTCGTCTTTTCCCGGATTCTCCTTTAATAAGCGAACTTAGCGCTTTGGCAGGAGCTTTGCTTTTAGGCCTGCCTATGATAGTAAAATCTTCCAAAGGATTTTTTACGGGAGGACTTAGGCTTACCGAACTTGCAAGCATAGCAGTTCTTGCCTGTATAGCGCTGGGAGATTACAAAACTGCCGGTGTAGTTGCTTTTATACTTGTTTTGGGAGAGCTTTTAGAACATAGGACTGCTCTTGGCGCGCAAGAAGCCATCGAGTCGCTTTTAAAACTAACTCCTCCTATGGCGCATATTGTTAGAGACGGAGAAGAAAAAGATATCCTCGTAAAAGAACTTAAATCAAAGGACATAATACGAATTAAACCCGGTGAAAATATACCGGCTGACGCTGTTATAGTGCAAGGCGATACATCGGTTAACGAAGCTTCTATTACCGGAGAATCTTTTCCTGTTGATAAGCAAAAAGGCGACCGCATATTTGAGGGAACAAACAATATTACTGGCGCCATATTAGCTGAAGTTGAAAAAATTGGGGAAGATACAACGTTAGGCAAAGTAAAACAGTTAATATTGGAAGCTGAAAAAACCCGCATTCCCATTATGTCTCTAATAGAAAAACATGTCTATTGGTATATACCAGTTATACTTATGACTGCAGCTTTGATACTTTTCTTTACGCGAGATGCCTCAAGGTCTATTTCTTCGATTATTGTAGGCGTTCCCTGCGCGCTTCTTTTGGCAACACCTACGGCTATAATAGCCGTTCTTTCTGTAGCCGCGCGTAAAGGAGTGATGATAAAGGAAGCCAGAAAGATTGAAATAGCCGCAGAAATAGATGCTGTTGTTTTTGATAAAACAGGGACATTAACAACCGGTGAACTAAGAGTTACCTCGATTAATCCTGTACGCGAAATTTCACCCGATAAATTGATTTATTATGTAGCTACATTGGAAAAACACTCCCTACATCCTGTTGCAAGAGCGATAAGAGAACTTGCCGTAAAAGCTAATGTAAAACTGACCGAACCCGAAGAATTCAAGGAAACTGGGGGAAGAGGAGTTACCGGTAAAGTAGACGGGAAGAAACTTATTGTAGGAAGGGAATCGTATTTAAAGGAAAATAAGATAGAGATTTCGGCTCAAAGAAAGGACTCGGGAAGTGTGTTGCATATAGCTATGGATGGACAATATTATGGTTGGATTCAGGTCGAAGACCAGATGCGTATTGAGGCAAAAGAGACCACGGAACAATTAAAGAAACTCGGAATAAAAAAACTTATAATGCTTACCGGCGATACTAAAGAAGTTGCGCAAAAAATAGCCCAGGAGTCCGGGTTTGAAGAAGTAGTTGCCGAATGCTTACCGGAAACCAAACTTGAAATTGTAGAAGGATTACAAAGAAAAGGATATCATGTAGTAGTAATAGGAGACGGAATCAACGATGCTCCGGCTCTTGCGGCGGGAGATATCGGAATAGCTATGGGTGCTATGGGTAGCGATGTGGCAATAAATAGCGCATCAATTGCTTTAATGTCTAATGACTTAAGAAGAGTTCCGTTTTTTATTTCTTTATCGCGGCTTGCTCATAAAATAATTTATCAGAATATAGCGTTGGGAGGAGCATTTGTCCTTGTCGGCTTGGCTCTTGCGGGTATGGGAATTGTCAATCCGATTGTAGCCGCCCTTTATCATGAAGTAGGTTCGCTGGTCGTTATTTTAAACAGCGCTAGAATAGTAAAATTCGAATCAATCTAATATTATAAATTTGTAAAAATTTCAATTTAGGAACTTTTAATATGGATGAATTAATTAAATTACAAGGTGTTACGAAAACATTTAAAGATTTCTGGGGAAAACCAAAGGCAGTGGCTATTAAAAATTTGTCATTTTCCGTAGAAAAAGGAGAGATTTTGGGACTTCTTGGTCCTAACGGTAGCGGCAAATCCACTACACTTAAATTGATTCTGGGGCTTCTTTATCCCACCCGTGGCAGAATCTCTGTTTTCGGAAAGCATCCCGGGGATAATGTTGCTAAACAATTCATAGGCTATCTACCTGAAGAAGATTATTTATATTCTTATCTTAACGGACGCGAAACTTTAGATTTTTACGGAAAAATATTTAATCTCCCCTCCAAAACAAGAAGAGAAAGAATAGACTTTCTTGTAGATTTGTTGGGAATAAAAGCATATCAAAGGCGTGCAGTAGGAGAATATTCAAAAGGAATGGCAAGAAGAATCGGGCTTGCTCAAGCTCTCATAAACGATCCCGACCTGTTGATTCTTGATGAACCCACAAGCGGAATGGATCCCATAGGGATAAAAGAAATAAAAGACATATTCTTGGAACTTAAATCAAAAGGGAAAACAATGCTTATCTCAACGCATCTTTTGTCGGATATAGAAAATATATGCGACCGCGTGGGAATACTCTATCAAGGCGAATTTATAGCAATAGACAAGGTCGACAAATTATTATTGCCGTACCAAAACGAAAGTCATCGTCTGGAAAAGTTCTTCTTAGACAAAGTATATGCAGAAAGAAAGGAAAGAGAAAAGAAGAAAATAGCAGCGATTTCAAAAGAAAAAGAAGAAAAATCCTCCACAAAGAAATCTGATGAGGTAGACAAAGAACTTCTTCAGGATCTATTGCATAAGGAACAATAAAAGTTCTAGTATTAAAGAATAATTAAAAACTTTCGATAAATTTGATGTTTGAAGTTTGATGTTAGGATAAAGAAGTATGAATAAAAGGATTATAGCAGTAGCCCATAATGCTTTCCGATATTATTTGTTTACCCCTACCTCTCTCGCTATTATCATTATGCTTTTGTTAGTCCCATTTTTATGTTCAAATTTATTGGGAGACGGGACTGCGGAAGGGAAGTTTAAGGTTTTTGTAACTTATTCGTTTATCATCAGCTCCATCATCTTTACTGTGTCAAATATTTCTTTTTCTTGCTCTTCAATTAGCGGCGAATGGAAAAAGAAAACGCTCCTGATATTAGATGTCAAGCCCATTAGACGCTGGGAAATAATTTTAGGCAAATGGTTTGGGATGTTAGCAATAAATATAGTTCTTGTCGCATGTTTTTTATTGTCAATGACTTTTTCTTCCATGCTTGTTTCTTATAATCTGACAAAAAGTTTTCCGGGACACAAAAACATATTTATGACAGAAATAGAATTATTTCCAGTACAAGCTGATGAGTCATCTCAAGATAAATTTTTAATGTCCTTTTTACAAATGAGACAGAATAATAGGAAAGAAATTTATCCTGTCCTTGCAAAAGGAGAAATGGTCTGGACATTTAAAGGTATTCGCAAAACTTTAGCTCAACGCGATTTGCCAGGCAAATCAGATAATTTATCCTTGTCATACCGTTTTCAGACCGCCGGTTCGGAAGGACAGAATGTTTTAGGATATTGGCTCGTGGGTAACCCTTCCTTACCTGCTCCTTTTGAGTTGGAAACAAGCCAACCAAAAGATACTGTCCATCGCTTACCTATCCCCTTAGAAGCGGTAAGCGACAAAGGAGAACTCAATGTTGTCTATTTAAATATTGAACCTACTAACCTTAGCGTTTTATTCCCCGCATCGGATTTCAAACTGCTTTATACTCAAGGGAGTTATTGGATGAATCTTATAAAGGGATATTTTAACATTTTAATTCTTGTAACTTTTATCTTTTCGGTAGGGCTTTGTTTCTCATGTATTGTTTCGCATTTGACAGCAGTCCTATCAACTTCTATTTTAATATTTATGTCTTATCTACACGAGTTTATTGAAATAATGCTTAATTCTATATTCAGAGAAATTCAAGCGCAAGAAATGGTTGGTATAATTCATCGTCTGTCTTATCCCGCCTTGAAATTTATCTCTTTTATTTTGCCTCCTCTTAACGAAGCTTTACCTCATTCTTATATTGGAAACTTTCTTTTGATGCCTTTTTCTTATTTGGCTTTTCTCTTTATAAGAATAATCCTTTTGGGAGTTTTGCCACTATTGGTCGTAGCTATAATCTATCTTTCGCATAGGGAACTGGGAATTGCTAATGAATAGAAAAAATAAAAGTATAGTCATATTCCTAATTGCTCTGTTGTTTTTTTACGCCTGCAGTTATCCGCTTTCTCAGGTCCAACAGAGATTGCGTTCCATCTTACCTGAAGAAGCTACCTTAAAAAAACTTCCTCCCGAACTGGTTTTTACGACGGTTCTTCTTGGCGGTTTTAGAGGAATTCTTGTAAACCTTTTGTGGTTACGAGCACAGCAATTGCAGGACGATGGTAAATATTTTGAGCTTGTCCAACTCTCCGATTGGATAGGGCTTCTTCAACCTTACTTGCCGACAGTTTGGATATTCAATGCGTGGAACCTTTCGTATAACATTTCGGTAAAATTCCCCACTGGGGAAGAAAGATGGAACTGGATATATCAGGGGATTAAACTATTAAGAGACAAAGGGTTGAAATACACCCCCGATTCGGCAGAAATTTATCAAGAACTTGCGTGGATACAATATCACAAAATATCCGACACTTCAGATGAATTTAACGCGTATTATAAAAGAATGTTGGCAAAAATAATGGAAGATGCCTTTGGCGATATAACTCTGGAAGAAATGGTTTCAAACTCTTCTTATGAAGAATTGCTAAAAGATAAAAGTATAGAAACAATAATATCTTCTTTTTCAGCAAACCAAATAGATATTCTCAAAGATTGGAACCAAATTTCCAAAGATAATTTCTCTGTCCTGCCGGAAAAATTAAGAGAACTTACCCAAAACCCCTCTTTCCCCAAGATAGAAGCATATTTAAGAGGGAAAAGACTCCGCGAAGAATTTAAAATGGACCCGGTATTTATGTTGGAACTGGAAAAGAAATATTTCCCATTAAATTGGAAATCATCGGCCGCGCATTCTCTGTATTGGATAGAAGAAGGTAAAAGAAAGGCCACGGACATGAGGGAATTGGATTACTATAGAATGGTTTATTTTTCTTTGGGACATCTTTGGAAATGGGGAAATGTCAGTGTGAAGAAAATAAATAACGAAGAAGTGCTAATTCTTGCACCTGATTTTAAAGTTGTCCACACTTTAAACGCTTATTATGAAGATGCTATCCAACAATTAGAAGAAACAGGAGAACCAACTACAGGCATAAAGAGTTCTCAGATGTATTGGTTAAGTGAAGTTGTTGTTATGGCATATACAATGAATGATATACAATTCGCGCAAAAATATTATATTTACTTAAGAGATAAATATCCCGGGGAAATAGCTAATCGTTCTTTCCCTGACTATGTTGCGTCTAAATTTATAGAAAAATTAGATTTTAAGGAGACATCTATCCCTAATATCACAGATGTTCTGTTTGGGATTATGTATCAAAGTTATTGGGCGCTTGTAGCAGGAGAAGACGAACGTTATGCAGATTTGCAATCTTTAGCTAAATCAGTCTACGAAAGAACAGCAAGAAGCGTTTCGCGTTTCCAAAAACTTTTCCCCACTTTTAATGCTTTGCAAAAATCCAGCTTAGAATCTTCTCTTCCAATGATGCCTCCTGCAATTGCTTCATCACTTCGCACTCGTTTAGGAATACCGGAACCTTCCGAAGCAGAAAACCAACCCGAAACCAAATAATTGAGTTTAGGTATTTTGGAAGGGATTACTAAAAATATAATGATAGAAACAGTGGATTAGACTGCAAAATTATGACATGGACAAAAAAACCTTGAGAAAACTCCTGGTCGGAGAATTTTCCCTCCGTAGACTCATTCGTTCTACAATCTTCATCTACGTATGCATCCTTGTCTTTGCATTGGTATGGTCAGACCATATGATTTTTCAGCCACAACCAGCTAGTTATAAAGATTCGCAGGAGATTATCAAATTAAAATTAAGTGACGGGAAGTCAATTTCTGCTTTGCACTTGGTAAACCCAGAGGCTGAATACACAGTGCTTTATAACCATGCAAATGCAGTAGATCTTGGAGAAATCCACGAATTCCTTGGTTACTATTGCAGCCAAGGATTCTCTGTTTTCTCGTATGACTACAGTGGATATGGAACAAGTGAAGGAAGACCTACCACCTCAAATGCCTATGGAGATGCTGATGCTGCCTTAAAATACCTTATTGAACATGGAAAGATTTCCCTCAAACGTATCATTATTCACGGTAGGTCTGTAGGAGGTGGTTTAGCTATCTATCTGGCATGTAAATACGATATTGCAGGTGTGATTGTAGAGAGCTCGTTCGTGACTGTATTCCGTGTTCTTACACGCGTGCCCCTGTTTCCATTCGACAAGTTTCGCAACATTGTGATGATAGATAAGGTGAACTGTCCGGTACTTGTAATACACGGTAGAAACGACAAAACAATTCCTTTTTGGCACGGTGAGAAGCTTTTTCAGAAAGCTAATGAGCCCAAGATGAATTGTTGGTTGGACGACACAACTCACGATTACATGTCTGCTAACGCAGAAATGAAATACTGGTCTGCAATTTCATCTTTTGCCAAGTTGATTAGTTTAGAGCAAAAAGACAACTTCGCAAGCCACTAACTGAAAGTCTAATATTATACCTGGAAATCTCTGTAACCAAAATTTCTCACCACGTCATCCTAACTCTATAAGTTATCTTCACTTCTCCATCCTTAGGAACTTTGACGGTGTATTTTAAGGTATGCGCTTCTATTTTTTCGTATTTATGAGAACTCTTTAAGATTGTCCAATCGCCTGGAATCGGCTCAATAATTTGAACCTCAGCATCTTCTTCCTTATGATTGCGGATAGATATTTCCCACTCTGCTTCATAAACATTACTGGCAATTTTCTTCCAATCCATCTGTGTTCTCTCTCCCACAACATCAAATGCCTCGCCCATCTTTATCTCTATTGTCTCGTCTTTTGGTGTGTGGTCAATTCGGTCTTCTCCTACAAACTGCAGTCTTCCTTCGTGGTCTTCCTTGTAAACTCTTACTATCCCCTTGGGAAAAGGCATACCTAAATTGTTTTCCTTCTTATTTTCAATATCAATATAAACACCTACCTTTTGATTGGAGATCGGTTCACCATAACGATTGCGATAATAATATTCAGCACCGTAGAAGATTAAATTTTTCTTTATGGGAATATCGGATGCTTCAAGTAAACTTATTTGTTTGGTCTGGTTTTCTTTGATGGTTGATTTTCTTCCCAAAGTATATATGTGATATTCAAAGAATGCTTTTTCTGCAAACCCCAAGGAGTCCATTCCTACTGAAGCTTTTTCCATCATAATCCTTGATCTATCATATTTTCCTTCATCTGTTACTCTGTTTACATCTCCTGCTATCAACTGAATAGTGGCATCTTTATAACCGGCTCCGCTTTTATTGTCTATGGTAACCCAACCGGTCAAGTCTGCCTTAGTATCATCTTTGTTCAGAATTGCAACATAATCGGCTTTCCAGTTTATGCCGTCCGTTAAATATGATGCCTCCACTTTTTGTTTGCTTCTAAGTGTATTGTTTAACATCCATACCAAAGTTGGTTTAGCAATCAGGTTTTCGGGTATCTTAGGCAGAATAACTCTGCCACCTGGGTTTATATGGATCTCATCATTAATTTTATAAATATACCCTTGGTTAGTACTTAAAAGAATTGCATCGTATCCTTCCTCTCCACTATAGCCTACCAGTTTTACTTTCTGTCCCACATACTTGTCCAAAAGTTTGGCGGGATTGAGTAAATCATATTCATAATTCTGTTCCAGAACAGATAAACTATCGGGTTCAATTAATGATTTTATATGAACTGTAGTCGGATTTATTTTTTGCGCCACGTCCATAAACTGTAGTTCTGAAATGCCTCTCGGCAAATAGATTTCCCTAATATCCTTAACCAATCCTAAGTTATTGTTGTATATAGTTATATATATCTGTTCTTGGTCATCAATCGTGCTTTTAAGAGGCGCTGCTGCAGAACAAGCTCCTGCTACAACCAAAAAACTCACTACTAGAAAAAGTATTATTCTTTTCATCTCAACTCCTCCTTTTTAATTTTTTATTCAGTTATACGATAACAAATTCCGTCAAATACAACAACAACCTTTTCTCCTATCGCAAAATATTTACCAAGTTCAGGGTTTTCTTTTAGAATCTCAAAGTATTCTTTGCTAAGATATTTTATATCTTTTATACTTAATCCTTTGCTAAATTTTGAATCCAACCAAGAACCGTTTTCCTGCTGATAGAAGGTTTTTGCTCCTATATGTTTAATGGTCGCCCTTCTCGGAGCCTCAACAACCAACTGACCTTTTAAATCACTTATATCCATAGAGCTTGATACACTTCTTGCTCCGGTTGTTTGTTTCATCGCATCCACAGACAACTTCCCTTCTTTTATCATCTTCGATGCCTCATTAGAATGTATTCCCCACCGTTTATAATCCTCATCCTTTTCCAGGACTAAAAACGATGTATATTGCGTCATTACGCCGTATTCTTTACTAAGCGCAACTATCTCATCAATAAGTTCTTTATTATCGCCTCTCAAGCGTATTTCACTCATTAGATATCCAATCTTTCTCATTGCCCATATCCTTGGAATAAAATCGTTCTCTTTATTCTCCGATGGGAAATTGCCTTCATAGATGATTTGTTCCTTTTTACCATTGAGGTATCCTGTTAATTTAATAGCTGTTGGCCCATTCCCATCGTATCTTCCCAAAAGAACAAGTTGAGTACCCTTAAATATATCAGGTAATGTAACAGGATAAATTTCTTTCGTTTTGATTTTTCTAAAATCCAAGCTTATATTTGCTAAAATCGGCTCGCTTATTTTGCGATAAAAAGAAGATACTTTAATCTCAATATTCTCTCTTGGAACTACATACTCAGTTAAACCTCTATGCGTTTGGGAAATTCTATCTAAGAGGTGTGTGTTTACATCATTACCCACGCCGAATACAAAAACTCTTGCGTTAGCTGTATTAGAACCCTCAAGATTTTTTAAGATGGTTTTCATATCGGTAACTCCTACAGTAGGTTGTCCATCTGTAAGAAAAATAATCATCTTGGGTTTTTGTGAATCAGTAATCATTGCCAGCGCTGATGAAAGAGCATCATTGATATCAGTGCCTCCTCTCGCTGAAAGGTTATCAATAAAATCTAAAGCTTCGTTAATACTTTTATTATTTACAGAAACCAAGCTATCTTTGTACTTATTTACACCAGTCGCAAAACTTAGTATGTTAAACTTATCACCTTTACTTAAACTATTTATGCAGAACTTCAAAGCTTCTTTTGCCTGTTTTATCTTTTCTCCGCTCATGCTTCCGGATGTATCTAATACGAATATAATATCCTTATTACTTGCAATTTTCTCTTTCAATTCTCCGGGGGAAAGAAGCATCATAAAATATCCATCCTCGCTTCCAGTTCTGTAACAAAGCAGATTTAATCCCACATCCTTTTCCGATACAGTGTAGTAAAGAACAAAGTCTTTATCGGGCTTTACATCTTCAGCTTCATATCCACAAGTTGCTTCAAATTCTTCAATTTTTATATCTACTTCATGACTCGGTGAATAAACGTTTTTCACAGGAATTTTTGACTTTATATTTGCAGATATTGTGACTTCTTCTAATGGTTTTGGAGAAAATTTTTCTGTATTAAGCGGATATATATACTTGTAAATACCTGCATCGTATTTTAAAGTTTCCTGATAAACCAATTCGATTCTTTTTTCTCCGCGTTTAGGTATCGGATAAACTCGCATCTTAAACATATTTCTTCCAACATATTCTAAAAGTGCCGGATCCTTCATCCTTCTTACTATATCTTCATAAATCTGTCTTGCTTTATCCTTATCTAGAATTTCGCCCTTCATTTTTTTGCCATCAACATACATTGTGAAGTTCGAAATGGCAGCGTCTTCAGGTAGAGGGAATATATATGTCCCTTCTAAATCCACGTCGTAATTATTTATGAATACTTGGTCGATTGATGTGGTAGCAATGCCGTTTTCTATATTAACCTGCACTCTATGATATTTTACGGATAAAGCCTCTGGTTTTGGGTGGGGGCGGTGCAAACCGCCTGGCGGGTCAACTATTATCAATCCGTCTGCGAACACATCTTTTAATCCAAAAACTAAGCATAGAAACAATACTATTACCGATATAAATATTTTCGTTTTCATTTTCTCCTCCTTTGTTTGTTCTCTAGTTTTCACTTATTTAGACAAAGGAGAGAGAGAAAAGTTCCGAAAATTTTTTGAAATGTTACTTGGAAGGAATAAGCTTTACGCGAATTTTAAGGGAGTCTCCTTCTGTTCCGATAACTGAAGGAGAAGGTTTTTGGAATTGGCTTAATTCATTCAAACTTTTTAATAAATTACTATACTTATCTTTTGGAATCTCTGCAGATATAACATGAGTTTCAGTTTGGCTATATTTTACTGATAAAACATTCCCGCCGAAAGACCTTACAAGGTTTTCAATTTCAGAAGATATTACAACGCTGTTTTTTTCATCCATCATTGCTCCAATGTTTTCTGCTTCTCTAAGCTTCCCGCTCTCTAATACGTCTTTATCTTTGCCTATCAAGTCAACCGATTTCATTTGGAGATTTGTAGTCCGCACACTGCTATAAGCTCTAACCTGCATATCCGGCTTTATTAAAAGAACCAACTCAATAGGTTTCGCCGCTGAAACAGTTGATGAGATAGTTTTTTCTTTTTCCATTGCTAAAGATAAAGGAACTTGATTTCCTTTTATTATTTCGGAAGAAGACAAGTCTTCTTCTCTCTTCTCTAATGCAAGTTGTTTGGCTTCTTTATCCATAAGTTTTTCTGTAACTATTTTTTCTTGAGATGACGGTATAACAGTTGTCATTTCCTCAGACGGTTGTATTACCTTTACAATGTAAACAACCAATAGTAGCATTGCTAAAGCACCTGCAAATTTAAATGACAGTTTTATTTTGAAAGGCATAAATACTTTTTGTTTTGTATCTTTAAATTCGGGCTTTGGTTCAAAATTAGGTTGTTCCTGCGGTTTTGGATTTTCGTTTTCCAGTTTTTCATTCAAACTCTTAATAAAATTTACGGGAGCTTCTATTTTCTCAAGAGAGTTGATTTTCTCCAGATATGTTTTTAATGAAGCAAGTTCTTCAGCGCAACTATTGCAGGTTAGAAGATGTTCTTCTACAGATTTTTTTAACTGTTCATCAAGAACATTGTCAATATACTCAGACAAAAGCTCCTTAACTTTTATGCATTCCATTTAAATTAACCCCTTTAGTTTTTCTTTAAGTGTACCTCTTGCCCTTGAAAGTTTTGATTTTACTGTGCCGAGTTCATTGTCCGTTATATCTGCTATTTCCTCGTAAGAAAATCCTTCTATATCGCGAAGCACAATAATCTCTTTTTGTTCCTCGGGCAAAGAATCTATCGCGGATTGAATTAATGCTTCCGTCTCTTTTTTATCTAAAAGCGTAACGGGAGACAATGATTGGTCCGCAATTTCACCCGTATACGAATTGTTATTCAGTTCTTTATTCTCCCCGATTTTAAAAGTTTGCATTCTGTTTCTATATTCCGCCGATTTCAACCTATTTTTACATGTGTTTACTGCTATTCTATACAGCCATGTTGAAAAGGACGACTGAAATTTAAACCCATTCAAAGACCGGTAAACTTTTATAAAGGTTTCTTGAGCACAGTCATTTGCTTCTTCATAGTCGCTCATAAATCTGTAGCACAGATTGAAAACCCTATTCATATGTCCAAGCAACAACCTATCAAATGCCTTTTTATCTCCCGATTGAAAAGCCTTAATTAAAACTTCATCGTCCCCGAATAATCCACCTTGCTTGTTTATCTCTTCAATCATTTAGACAGTTTTATCCTCTAAAAAGTTCCATTTTTATATGATTATATTCTTTATTAAATTTTATTATACCTATTCCGCTCTAAATTTAAAATGCAATTTTTGAACATTTGGTTTGATGACTAATCTTTTCTGCTATATAATTGGCGTTGATTGGAGAAAGAAATGAAAAGAATAGGTGTTTTAACTTCAGGCGGTGATGCTCCCGGTATGAACCCTGCTATAAGAGCAGTAGTAAGGACTGCTCTTTGTCTGGGTATGGAAGTCTTCGGCATAAGAGGAGGTTATCGGGGCTTGGCTGAAAATAATCTCTTTCAAATGAATTCAAGAAGTGTAAGCGGAATCATTGATATGGGAGGAACAATTCTCAAAACCATAAGGTTCCCGGAATTTAAAGAAAAGAAAACGAGGGAAAAAGCATATAAGAATTTGAGAGGGAACAGAATAGAAGGTCTTGCGGTAATAGGCGGAGACGGCTCTGCACAGGCAGCTAGTCTTTTGTCTTCTGAATTCAATTTCCCTGTTGTACTTATACCTGCTTCTATCGATAATGATTTATATGGAACAGATTCAACTATAGGGTTTGATACCGCAGTAAATACCGCAGTAGACGCAATAGACAGGATAAGAGATACGGCAACAAGCCACGAACGGACATTTATCGTTGAGGTAATGGGCAGAGAGCATGGCAATCTTGCATTAGAAGTGGGGCTTGCCTGTGGAGCTGAAATTATTCTAATACCGGAAATGACAATAGATTGGGACAAAATTGTCGAGGAATTAGAAAATCAGAAAATACAAGGCAAATCAAGTTCTCTCATTGTCCTTGCCGAAGGCGCAGGTAAAGCTCGCGAGGTGGCAGAACGTTTGCAGGAAAAATTACCCAAACGGGAAATCAGAGTTTCGGTTTTAGGATATATTCAAAGAGGCGGAAAACCGACTTCTGCTACCAGAAATCTTGCTACAAAATTTGGTGTAGAAGCAGTTAAAATGTTAAATGAAGGACATCATGGTTCTATGGTTGGCTTGAAAGGCATGGAAATAGTTCGCGTGCCGTTAAGTGAAGTGATTTCCCAATCGAAATCTCTTTCGTTGGAAAACCTTGATATTGTTCGGTTAATGGATATTTAATCGGAACTGTATTCCGATATCTTAAATTGCAGGATTTATTCTACAAAATAACAAAATATTGTTATAATCATTTTATTATAGGTTGGAAATAACTATGAATAAAAATATAAAAGTAATAGTATCAGGTGCTGCCGGGAAAATGGGTGTAGCCATTATCGGGCTAATACCTTTATATGAAAACCTAGTTCTTACAGGTGCTATAGAAAAACAAGGGCATCCTTTAATAGACCAAGATATCAGCACTGTATCTTCTAAATTAAAAAGTGTAACCATACTTGATGATTTAAGAGACGTGATAGGAAATGCAGATGTAATTATAGAATTCAGTACTCCCGAAACCACCTTAAAACATCTGGAAATTGCAGAAGCTTATCCTGATAAAGCTTTTATTATAGGCACAACAGGATTTACCAAAGAGCAGGAAATAAAAATAAAAGAATATGCAAAAAAAATTGCATGTGTTAAAGCTCCCAATATGAGCACGGGTATGAATATTATATTCAACACTGTCGGTAAAGTAGCGAAAGTTTTAGGTGAAGATTACGATGCCGAAATTGTAGAAATTCATCACAAAGCCAAAATTGATGCGCCTTCAGGAACAGCCAAAAAATTGGGCGAGGTAATAGCCCAAGCTTACGGCAAAAGTTATGACGAAATAATCAATTTAGGCAGGAAATCTCCCGGACCAAAACAAAAAGGCGAAGTTGGAATGCATTCCGTAAGAGCCGGTAGCATCATAGGTGAACACAAAGTTATATTTGCAGGTGGCGGAGAACATATAGAAATAATCCATCGAGCTGAAAGCCGAGATGCATTAGCACACGGAGCTTTAAAAGCAGCACAGTGGGTTATTGGTAAAAACCCAGGATTCTATAGCATGGAAGATGTGTTGGGACTTTAATATTTAGTAATCAATGATTATCGAATCTTTCCCCTATTCTTATTCCCCACTTGATGTATTTAGAAACTTCAAGGATTACCCGTATTCGTCGCTTCTCTTGAGTGGAATAAAAAATTCCTCGTGGGGTAGATATTCTTTTATGGCCGCTTTTCCCTATATGATATTCAAGGCAAAAGGGAGAAAAACATCTTTAATTACAAACGGACAGGAAACACATAAAACAGGCAATCCCTTTAACATACTGCGCGAAATATATACCGAACAATCAGGTAAACAAAATCTTCCTTCTTCACTTCCTTTTACGGGCGGAATGCTCGGCTACTTTGGATACGATATGGGCTTTACTCTTGAAAAAATACATCAACAAACAACAGATGACTTAAATCTACCCGATTGTATCCTGCCTTTTTACGACTGGGTCCTATATTGGGACCACAAAACAAAAGAGAGTTTTATACTTTGGATAAATACTCCTCAAGATAAAAAAAATAGAATCAAAGAACTTCTAAAAAACCCTACGCGATTAAAAAAAAGCAATGAATCTTTATATAACAACTCGTCTGAACTTAAATCGAATTTCAAGAAAGATGCATACTTAAACGCTATATTGAAGGCGAAAGATTACATAAAAAAAGGCGATATTTTTCAGGTAAACCTATCACAGCGTTTTTCGTGTCAATATAATTCATCGCCTTTTGAATTATTTGAAAAACTTGCATTCATAAACCCTGCGCCTTTTTCCGCTTTCTTAAACTTTCCCGAAGTTTCGGTAATAAGCGCCTCGCCCGAAAGATTTCTGTATCTTAAAGCAAACAAAATACATACCCGTCCCATAAAAGGCACGCGTCCAAGAGGCAAAAACAAAGAAGAAGATAAAAGATTGGCAAAAGAATTATTAAATTCCCCAAAAGACCGCGCTGAACTTATAATGATTATAGACCTTGAAAGAAACGATTTGGGAAAATTCTGTTATTACGGCAGTGTTGGCGTAAAAGAATTAGTAGCGCTTGAAACAAATCCCACCGTATTTCATACAGTAAGCACTGTAGAAGGGAAAGTCGTTGACGGTATAACACCGGTTGATTGTGTGAAACACTCATTTCCCGGTGGCTCAATAACAGGGGCTCCTAAAGTGCGCTCTATGGAAATAATAGAGGAACTCGAACCCACAAAAAGAAATATTTATACGGGCGCAATCGGTTATATATCATTTAACAGGAGGATGGATTTGAATATCTCAATCCGAACGATTATCATTAAGAATAAAACAGCATATTTTCAGGTCGGAGGCGGAATCGTAGCTGATTCCAACCCTGAGCTTGAATATGAAGAAACACTGCATAAAGGCAAAGCATTGGCAGAATCACTGTTGTCAGGAACTAAAGAAAAAGTTTTAAACCATAATGATTTAAAATGGCTGTTATAAATTCAAAGGAGGTGAGAAGAGTACTTAATAGGTAGCTAGTAGAAATGTTTTCAGATGTAGAAAAACAAATAACATAGTTCCACGGACTAACACCTGTGGCACATTAAAAGCCGCCTTCGGCGGAAAAAGGAGAATAGAATGCAAGGTAGCAAGCTGTATGTAGGAAATCTCAATTATGCGGTAACCAGTGAACAGTTAAAAGAATTATTCACTAAGTATGGCGAAGTTGTAAAAGTTGACCTAATCCAAGGCAAAGGTTTTGCATTTATTGAAATGGCTACTCCGGAAGCAGCCGGAAAAGCAAAAACAGAATTAAGTGAAAGCGAATTTGAAGGACGCAAATTGAGAATTGATGAAGCTCGTCCTCCCAAACCAAGAAGTTTTGGTCCCTCACGCGGCGGTTTCAGCTCACCAGGAGGCGGTTTCGGTTCGGGTGGACATGGCGGCTATAATTCCAAACGAGGCGGACAAAAAAGAGACAATAGAAGAACCAGAGGAACAAGAGATAGAGGATATTAATAAAATTCGTAATTAGTAACTCGTAAAGCCTGCCCGCTTCGCAAGCAGGCGGGCGTAATCCGTAATTTTTTAAAAATTAGTTTAGATTAATTACTATTTACCATTTACTAGTTACGAATTACATATTGAGATTACTGATTACGAAAAAACGGGCCGTAACCCTTAGATAAGATAATTATGAAAGGATTAGCTTATATCAATGGCGATTTCATGTCTTTACAGGATGCTAAAATCTCTATCTTAGATAGGGGTTTCAGATACGGCGAAGGCATATTTGAAACAATATGCATAGAAGAAGGCAAAGTTATTTTCCTGAAAGAGCATTTTGAGAGATTAAGGGATTCCGCCAAGGCGCTTGATTTAAAATTATCTGTTAATCTAGAACAAGTTGCCGAAATCATAAAAAAATTAATCAGCGATTCATCAATAAACAAGGGGCTTGTTAATATCTATCTCACCAAAACAGATGAAGAAGAGAAAAACGCTAATTTTATAGTCATTGTAAAAGACGAAGTCCGCTACAAAGAAAGCGACTATGAAAAAGGATATACCGCAATAATATCTTCAATAAGAATTGATTCATCCCTTTCTATAAACTCACACAAAACACTCTCATTCCTGCCTCATATACTTGCAAAAAAAGAAGCAAAAGAGAAAGGCGTGGATGAAGCAATACTCTTAAGTACCGACGGTTTTGTCCTTGAAGGCACAACAAGAAATATCTTTATGATAAGTGGTGATACACTTATCACTGCGCCAAGCGATTCAGGAATACTGCCCGGCATAACAAGGGCAAAAATTTTACAGATGGCTCCTACTGTAGGTTTAAAAGTGGAAGAAAAACTTGTGGATGTGGACTTCCTAAAATCCTGCGACGAAATTTTTCTAACATCCTCTCTCATAGAAGTAATGTCGATAATTAAGATAGAGAACGCATTAATCAATCGCGGTAAAATTGGACGATATTCTGTAATATTGAGAGAGAAATATAGAGAGATGATACATGGATTTTTAAATCAAAAAGTAGTAAAGTAACAAACGGAGTGTAAATGTGAGCAGAAAAGCTATACAGTGGCTTTATAAAGAAATACCTATTTTAGTAGATAAGGGTATATTATCTTCGGAAACTGCCGACAAACTACGTCAATACTATAGCGATAGAAAAGGACCAAGAGTTGCTCTAATAATATTCAGTCTCTTGGGTTCTTTACTAATCGGGTCAGGAATAATTCTCCTTTTAGCCCACAACTGGCAGGAACTTTCCCGTTCCGCAAGAACTATTCTTTCTCTTCTCCCTTTGATTTTGGCACAGTTGCTTGTCGGATGGACAATACTAAAGCGAAATGAATCCGATTCGTGGAAAGAAGGGACTGCAACTTTTCTATTTCTTATGATAGGTGCTTCAGCTGCACTTATTGAACAGACATACCATATCTCATTCTATGACTCCCACTTTTTATTATTCTGGATGTTATTGGGACTTCCTTTAGTATATTTTATGCGGGCTACCGTCCCAGCAATGCTCTATATTATAGGAATTACTTTTTGGTCTGGCAGCGCGAAATTTGGTGATGGAAACGCCATACTGTTTTGGCCTCTCGCCGCTTTAATAATTCCCCATTTTTTGCAGATTGCAAAAAAAGATTCATATTTTATCCGTTTCAATTTCTTTAGTTTGATTATTTCTATCTGTCTTTGCGTAGCCATAGGCATTACTCTATTAGATATATTGCCGACTTACTGGATGATAATATATGGTAGCTTCTTTGCCATTTTGTATCTCATAGGAGTCCTTTGGGTAGGTAAATTTAAAACAAACCTGTTAGAACCATTCAAGATTGTGGGGTTATTGGGCGCTTTCACGCTTTCATATATTCTTACCTATAGATATATATGGAAAACAATTTACTGGAAGTTTCCTCAGTTTGCCGAAGCTAAAGGCGAATATATTTTTGCAGTAATTCTCTTTCTAATTGCTTTGGTTCTTTTCGTAGAATTTATCAGGCGGGACAAGACAGCAGTAATATCGTTCGCTTTTCTTCCTTTAGTAACACTTGCAGGACACGCTTTATATTCATTTAATCCGAATACTATTTTCCCTGTTATCCTATTCAATTTGTATCTATCAGCCTTAGGCATAAATACAATAGCTGAAGGTGTTAAAAAAGAACATATTGGCACTATAAATCTAGGCATCGTCATTTTAATACTGCTGGTTGTTGCAAGATTTTTTGACAGCGATATGAGCTTCATAACCAGAGGGATAGCTTTTATAATCATCGGAATCGGTTTCCTGTTAACAAATCTTCTGCTTATGAACCGTTGGAAGAATAAAACATGAAGAAATTTATTTATATTTTAGGATTGTTTTTCTGTTTGGCTCTCTTGCAGCTTGTAAAACCAATTTCAACAATTATCCGTTATGAAACTATTCTTAATAATGGAAAACAATTCCGCTTCAAGACCCAGCCTGTAGACCCCTACGATGCGTTTCGGGGACGATATGTTGCATTGGGCGTAGAAGAAAATAAAACCCCTTTACCTGAAGGACTTAAATTAAGGCATTTTCAAAAGGTTTATGCCCTCATTAAAGAAGATGACAAAGGCTTTGCAAAAATAGCCGGTTTAAGTATAGAACGTCCCGTAGGAGATGATTACATTCAAGTAAGAGTTAGCTATTGTAGCCGTAATGAAGCAAATCTAATTCTTCCGTTTAACCGGTATTATATGGAAGAAACACTTGCTCCCGCCGCAGAAAGAGCTTACAGAGGACACAACGTCAGAGGCAATCAGGACGCCTACATAACGGTCCGCGTAAAATCCGGTGATGCCGTAGTCGAGGAACTCTATATCGCAGGGAAACCGATTTTAGAATTTTTGAAAGAGCAGAAATAACAATTAGTAAGGGGATACCTTGACCGAATTCATTGATTACACAGCGGTTTTATCTACTTCTAATCCAGGCGATATAGCTGTAATAAAATCTATATTGGATAGTTGCGATATAACTTATTTTTTTCAGGGGGAAAACTTTGTGCATTGTGCATATGCCATTCCTACACGCCTTATGGTAAAAAAAGACCAAGTCGAAAGAGCGAAAGAAATTTTAAAAGATTTCTTTTAATTTTATAAGTTCAGGAAAGAATCCAGAAAAGTCCGACAAAAATTCGAAAGAAAAGTAAACTTTGAGATTGCCACGCTCGCAATGACAATTCCAAATACTCTATTTCATCGATGGTGTCTCTGACATCATTGTTGGAATAACAGGGATGACTTCTTCAATCACGCGCATTGTTCGCCATTTACCCTGTATAAAACGCAGCAGGAATGCAAAACCCAGAGCAATGACGTAGAAGGTGAAAATAGTCCAGGCGGTATAGACGCCTTTGTGAAAAATTATCACTGCAATATAAGAGGGAATAACAAGCAATAATGATGATAAGACTATAATCATTTTCAGGACAAAACGCGTATCTCCCGCGCCTTTAATTGCCGAAGAAAAAACAATATTAAGTGTATCAAAAATTGCATATATAGCTACAAACCTCAGAAGTACCCGCGCGATTTGTCTGATTGATTCGAAAGTTTCCGGATTTGCCTGCGCTGCAAATGGTTTTAAAAAGATATCGGGCATTACCATATAGAAAAAAGCGATAATCGTAGTATAAACTATTGTCATATGAAAGCCGGAGTAGGTGCTTCGTTCGGCAAGGTCGGGTCTATTTTTGCCGAGGGATTGTCCCACGAGAATGGAAATTGCTATGCCTATGCCAATCATGGGCATAAAAGCGAGTGTGTTTATATTAAAAGCGATATTAGTTGCGGCTAAGTTTGTCGTTCCCAATCGTCCTGCAAGAAGTATAAATATGCTAAACCCCACCATATCTAAGGAAAATTGTATTCCGCTGGGCAGACCGAAATGCATAAGGCGTTTAAATAGGTTTAGGTTTAGACGGAATCCTTTTAGGGTATGATATTTTTCATTATAGGAACGCTTGCAGAATAAAATAAGATATATAAAGAAAGCAAAGTATCCGGAAATAATTGTTGCTATTGCCGCGCCTTTCATGCCCATTTCAGGAAATCCCCAGTTGCCGAATATCATTGCATAGTCGAGAACTAAGTTTACAAAAGTTGCGGAGCAGTTTATCCACATAATAGGCCATGTTTTGCCGCGTCCGGAGAAAAAGCCCGCCATAGCAGCTCCGGCAATACCCGGCGCTGCTCCCAGACATAATACCTGAAAATAAATTATTTCGTTAGTTTGGACTAAGGGGTCGTGCCCGATAAAAGCGAATACGGGACGCGCCAAAGGAATAAGGAAAAGGTGAATTATTCCGCCTACAACCGCAATATATGCTCCCTGCCATACGGAAGGGCCTATTTTTTTATATATTCCTGCGCCGTAATATTGCGCGACAAAAGTGCCTGCATAACTTGCAGTGCCTATAAACAAACTCATTACTGTGAAATTAAGCATACCCGCAGGCATTGCCGCTGCTATTGCTTCGGGCGAATACCAGGTAAGAAACATTCTGTCAACGAAATGCTGGACAGCCCAGGCGCTAGTGCTTAATATTAGCGGAATGGCAACTACTAAAATATCGCGATAACCGTTTTCACAGCGCCACCGATTAATTAACCAACGAATGATTTTCATGATTTTCTTTAAGGTTTTAATTTATACGAAAGACGGTAGTTTTACATAATATCTGTTTTTCTGTCAAATAATTTTGCGTATGAGATTTTGACATATTAAGGTTTTTACTTCTATAATTAAATTTGCCTTTGGAGAAAATGAAGGTAGAGTTGGAAGGAAGATAGCAATAACATGCAAAGGTTAAACGAAATGCGAATCTTTAGTAAAAATATACACATCAGGTCACTTCTTGTAGATATTTTGAACCTGTTTCTACTTCAGAGTAAGAGAAAAAAGATTTATATTTTAGTTTTTATTGCAGCATTACCTCTGTTTATCTTGGCTTGGTTTGGAATGTTGGTATCGCCTGTTGTTTGTTTTTTCGCGGGGTTAGCTGGATTTATCCTTATTATTTCAATTATCTATGGTTTACCCTATGACTACCTTTCTATCATCTTTTCTATATTCCTTCTTGTAATTGGTGTGATTAGTGTTTTTTCATTCAGGTCACTCCTAAAAACGTTGCAACTATTATCCAAGTCAGGAGAATTTTTATTCGAGTTGTTACTTCTTACTGTAGGCGCAATTCTGGGATTGTGGGCATTAACGTATATGGTTACTTGGACGATTGTGACAAGTAATTGCTTTCCCTATTGGATATAAAATATCTAAAGGTGTAATCTGGGATATGGATGGTGTTTTAGCCGATACATCCCAGTTTCATTATCGTGCGTGGGAACAAATCTTTAAAGCAAGAGGTGTGAACCTTTCCTGGGAAGAGTTTACTCATTTCTTTGGTATGAGAGATGACAAAATTATCCCCATGGTTATTAGAGGCAGTTATACTAAGGAAGAAATTATAAAGATAAGCGATGAAAAAGGAATTCTTTTTCGCAAATTTGCAAAGGGGTATATAAAACCCTTTGATGGTTTGATTGACTTATTGAACTTGCTAAAAGCAGATGGGTTTAAAATGGCTGTGGCAAGTAGCGGTACTCCGGAGAACGTAGGACTCATAACCGAAGAATGCGGATTAAAAGAATTTTTCTCGGCTCTTGTATATGGCAATCAAGTTCAGCACAGTAAACCCCATCCCGACATTTTTCTTCTTGCAAGTAAAAAATTAGGCGTTTCGCCCTCCGGATGCATTGTTGTAGAAGATGCTCCGGTTGGAGTTGAAGGAGCAAAGAAAGCAGGGATGAAGTGTATTGGAGTAAGCTCTACTCATAAAAGAGATTTTCTAAAAAGTGCAGATATTGTCATAGATAATTATAATAATTTAAGCGCAGAAATTTTTAACAAGTTGATTAATCCCGCAACGTAAGACATCGGAAAAATTTCTTCTGAGAAATTCGGGACTTTGGTCCTCGCAATTTTTCAAATTCCAGAGGGTTTGATATTTTTCCGATACTCTGCGGGATAATTGTCACGCCCGCATGCTTGCGAAGCGGGCAGTCGTGACAATTAAAATATTTTTCAGAAAACTTGCAATCTGGCAATAGATTAGTTATAAATGTAATTAGGAAATAAAATTAATAACGATTGTGAAAAGTAATACTTGAAAGGAGATTGTAAAAAATGAGTATTGTGGTGCCAGCGAAAGTGTTTTTGACTAAAGGAGTAGGAATTCATAAAGATAAATTAGCATCGTTTGAGCTTTCTTTAAGAAATGCGGGAATAGAAAAGTTCAATCTTGTTTATGTATCAAGCATCTTACCGCCCAATTGTAAAATGATATCGAAAGATGAAGGTTTGTCGTTTCTAAAACCGGGACAGATAACATATTGCGTGATGGCAAAAAACGAAACAAACGAACCCAATAGGTTGGTTTCTGCCGCAATCGGCGTTGCCATACCAAAAGGCGATGAAAGTTACGGGTATTTGTCCGAACATCATGCGTTTGGAACAATAGCGCAAAAAACGGGCGATTACGCAGAAGATTTGGCTGCTACAATGTTAGCGACAACTCTGGGTATTCCTTTTGATTCCGATAAAGCGTGGGAAGAAAGAGAACAGATATATAAAGCAAGCGGACACATATTCAAAACAACGCATATCTGCCAATCTGCTGAAGCTAATAAAGACGGCCTATGGACTACGGTGATTTCTGCGGCAGTGTTCATTCCTGAATAAGGAAACCATTTCTGATAAAACTCTCACCCCGTTAGAAATTAGAAGAGCGGGGGAACTAACAAAACAAAATAAAGCATTATGTTGAAAGATAAAATTTCTAATGGGGCTGATAATTTTTGTGGACTTGCAGAAGAATTTTCAAGTTACGGCAAATCAAAAATAGTTATTCTGCCCGTGCCCTTTGATAAAACCACTTCCTGGCTTAAAGGTTCGGATAAAGGGCCTGAAGCGATTATTGAAGCTTCCCAAAATATGGAACTTTATGATATTGAGACTGATTCGCAGGTCTATAAAATGGGAATATTCACTGAAAAAGCAGTTATCGCCAAAGATTCGGTTTCAATGCTTAATCAGACTTATAAAAAAGTCAGGAGTTTTCTAAAAGACAAAAAATTTGTGGTAACTGTGGGCGGAGAACACTCTATTTCAATGGCTCCGATTAAAGCGCACTTTGAATTTTCCCCCGATATGTCTATATTACATTTAGATGCGCATTCCGACCGAAGAGACACATACGAAGGAAGTAAGTATAACCATGCCTGTGTTATGGCAAGAGCAAGAGAAATCACAGATAAAATCATCTCTGTTGGGATAAGAAGTATGGATTCTTCTGAATTAAAAAATATCGATAGAAATAAGATGTTTTACGCTTCAGAAATCTTTAAATCTAAAGGATGGATTAGGAAAGTAACCAACAAACTCTCTAAAAATGTCTATGTGAGCATCGATTTGGATGTTTTCGACCCGAGCATAATGCCATCTACGGGCACACCTGAACCCGGAGGACTTAATTGGGAACAGGTGACGGATTTACTGGAAATGGTCTCAAGTAAACGAAATATAGTAGGTACTGATGTAGTTGAACTGTGTCCTTCCACGAATAAAGCACCTGATTTTCTTGCCGCAAAACTGATTTATAAGCTGTTAAGTTATAAATTTTCATAGGGTTTTTTGTACTTCAAACCTCAATCTTATTTTATTGAAAATACCCCTATATTATGATACCATTTCCCGTCATGGAAACGCTGAAAAAAATATCTGAAATAGAAAAAATCGACTTGAAAATCCTTGAAGAAAGATTTAAAAAAGGCGAAATCGTAATCCTAAAAAATAAAAAGCGCAGCAATGTTATTCCGGTGGGAATAGGCAAAGGGTTAAGAACAAAAGTCAACGCAAATATAGGAACTTCTCCCGAAAGAAACGACATAGACTTTGAACTTAAGAAACTTAAAATAGCCGTAGAAGCAGGCGCAGACGCTGTAATGGATCTTTCTACTGCAGGGGATTTAGATTTAATAAGAAAAGAAATCTTAAAAAACTGTACTATTCCTCTTGGAACTGTCCCCATTTATCAAGCAGTGGTGGAAACCATAAAAGAAAAGGGCGGACTCGTGAAGATGGGGGAGGACAAAATCTTTGAAGTGATAGAAAAACACTTAAAAGACGGAGTCGATTTTGTCACGGTTCACTGCGGCGTTACGCAGAAGGTGCTTAAATGTTTAAAAGAGGAAGGCAGAGCACTGGATATAGTTTCCCGCGGCGGAGCATTTCATGCGACATGGATGATTGCAAATAAGAAAGAAAATCCTTTATACGAGAATTTCGACCGACTTTTGAAATTGGTAAAAAAATACGATGCGGTTCTTTCTCTGGGTGACGGATTAAGGCCGGGAAGCATAGCTGATTCTACAGATAGAGCCCAAATTCAGGAGCTCTTGACCCTTGGAGAACTTACTCAAAGAGCAAGAGCTGAAGGTGTCCAAGTCATGATAGAAGGCCCTGGACATATGCCTTTAAACGAAATAGAAGCTAATGTCCTACTGGAAAAAAAGATTTGCCACAATGCTCCTTTTTATGTGCTTGGACCTCTTGTTACGGATATAGGTATGGGTTACGACCATATAACTGCCAGTATAGGCGCTGCCGTGGCATCAAGTTGCGGCGCTGATTTTATATGTTATGTTACTCCTTCTGAACATTTGAGACTGCCGACTCTGGATGATGTAAAATTGGGAGTAATCGGAGCGCGTATTGCCGCGCATGCGGGTGATATATCCAAAGAAGTAAAGGGCGCAAGAGGGTGGGATAATGAGATGACTAAATACAGGAAAGATAGAAATTGGGAGCAACAGATATGTTTATCTATAAACCCGGCTACGGCAAGAAGAGTGAGAAGTGAGAGCAAACCAACTTCGGAAGAAGGTATATGTACTATGTGCGGAGAGTACTGTGCCATAAAAATAGTAGCGGATTGGTTTAAATATGGAAAATAAAACAGAGAATTTATCGATTAAGATATACGGAGAGCCTATATTAAGAAAAAAAGCCTCTGAAGTCAAAGAAATAAAGGAAGATGGCCTTCGCATAATAGAAACAATGATAGATGTTATGTTTGCAAACGAAGGCATAGGGTTGGCTGCTCCTCAAATAGGTATAGGTAAGCAAATAATCGTAGTCAGAAATGATGAAGATATAATAAAGTTAATTAACCCTGTAATTCTTAAAAAAGAGGGAGAAGAAGAAGCAAAAGAAGGTTGTCTATCTTTACCCGATATCTATGTTGACGTAAAAAGAGCTGAATATATTTCGGTAGAAGGCAGGAATGAAAAATGGGAACCTGTTATAATTGAGGCTGAAGGACTAACAGCTAGAATCCTACAGCATGAAATTGACCATTTGAATGGTGTATTAATAATAGATTACACTTCGCCTGTAAGTGAAGTGTTAGTAAAACAACAGTTGAAAAAATTAAGGAGGTTATAATGAAGGAAGAGTCAATGGAAGAATTAAAAAAGCAGATTCAAATCGTAAAGAAAGAAGTTCAGAAAATCAAAAAAGAAAAGACAGTTACAGACGAAGCTAAAAAAGCTTTACGGAAGATGAAGAAACAGCTCAAGAAAATGCGCAGAAAATGGAAAAAAATAGTTGCCAAAAAACAAAGAATGGATGCAATCTTAGCAGGTGGGCAGGCAAAGAAGAGAAAAGACAAGAAAGCTAAACCTGTGAAAGAAGAGAAGAAAGCCGAGTCTGTAAAGGAAGAAGTGAAAACTGAACCTGCGAAAGAAGAAAAAAAGATAGAAGAAACTAAGGAAGAAAAGAAGGCAGAAGAGCCCAAAAAAGAAGAAGTTAAGCCAGTTGAGAAACCAAAAGCTGAAGATAAAAAGTAGAAAAACATTCGTAGAGTTATAAAATTTAAAAAATAGGGGAGGTGACCAATCCGAAAATGAAAGCAAAAATAAGGCTTAAAGTAGATGAAGGAAGCGCTGGATCAACTACATATCGCAGAATAATTATAGGGGAAATAAAATCTTTTCCTTCTGAAGGGTTTTTGCCCGATTCTATAAAAGAAAACTGTTTCTTTGTAGAGGGAAAGAATTTTTATGTTGACCAACCAAAGGAAATAGCCGAAACTGTTCAGGAAGAATCTAAAGGAATGCTTATTCCTATAAAAGAGATAAGGTCAATTACGCTTTTACCGGATGATTTTGACTTTGAAGAGATAAAATATGAAATAAGAGGTAGTAGATTAATATGTAAAACCACAAAACAAGCAGTGCCTTTAAAGGAAGAAGGGGCGATAATCTAAAATAATACCCCTTTTATAGAAATTTAGAGTTTTTGACAGATATAATCTTACCCGGGCTTTGATATGGTATCAGAGTCCGGGGTTTTTGTGGTTTTATTTTTCTTTTCCCGATAGAAGGGTAGTTCGTATCTCAAACAACAAAGTAGTTTGCCGCACATGCCGCCAAGTTTTGAAGAATCTAAAGGCAGTTCCTGCTCTTTGGCCATCTTCATTGTTACAGGTTCAAAATTTTTAAGGAAGCTTTGGCAACATAACAATCTTCCACATGGACCATATCCTCCAATTCTTTTGCTTTTTTCTCTATCTCCTATCTGTCTAAGCTCAATGCGGCATTTAAAAGCTCGTGCTAAATCTTTCACTAAAGCGGCAAAATCCACTCTTTCTTGAGAAGTAAAATAAAAAGTTATTTTTTTTGCGGAAAAGTGGGATTCTATGCCTACCAATTTCATGGGAAGTTTATATTTTTGAATTCTGTTTTGAAAGACCGAAATGGCATGTCTTTCTTTCCTTATGCCCGCTTCCATCTTTCTGATATCGTCTTTTGTAGCTTCTCTTAAAATAGGCTTGACTTTGCTTGCTATTTTGCTGTTTGTAACTTCCGATACTGCATCCACTTTCCCAACCGTAAACCCATCTTTTGTCTCGGCAACGCATAACTGTCCGAGATGATGTTGTGACAAAGAAGACCTGAACCAGCTATTGCCTTCTTCTTTATCAAATTTTAAATGCACTAATTTCAACATTTTCTGACTCCGTTTTTATTAAGCTCAATTATCTCAATTATATAGTATCCTGCGAAAAAAAACTAAAAACTAAAAATTAACATCTTATTTTTCGCCACAAAACAAATTGATACATAAAACCTGAAAAATCAGTTGTAAGTTTGCCCCTAAATCCAAAAGGGTGTTGCTATTTTCAATCTCCTTTATTGCATTATTCAAATACGAATGCGAAAAATTTACGGTTTTCCGCTTAAGGGAAATTTCCTTGTCTAGATTTATTATAAATCCTGTTTCGCAACTTATAGAAAAAATATCCGCATAAAAACTTTTTATAACGGAAAAAATTATCTTTATCAACTCTTTTTTTAATTCTTCCGTCTCCGCTTGCTTAAAAGCTTTAATATTTTTTATTTGCGAAGAAGATAAATTTTCCTTAAATTCATTTATGCTATCCTGTTTTTCTTTTTTAACCTTATCAGTAAAATTTGACACCATTTCCATCATAGAATCAGCCAGCTTTAAAGGCGCAGTATAATCTCGTTTTTCTTTTGAGAATATATTTATGAAAACATCAAAAATTTCGTCTCTTAAGTTCCAAAGAGCCGCTTCTATCCATAACTGTATCCATTTTGTCTTACCGGAACAAACAAAATATAACATGTGAGCTTGATTTTCTTCCAGATTAAATTTCTTCTTTAATATCTCTATACCTTCCTTAGGATTTAGGGCAAGAAATTTAATCTTTTGACAACGGGATACAATGGTGGGCAGAATCTTATCCGGGAAAGCTGTTAATAAAATTATAATAACATTCCTCGGCGGTTCTTCCAGTGTTTTCAAAAAACAATTTCCCGCTTCTTTTGTTAATTTTTCCGGTCTTTCTATCAGGGCAATCTTATATTTTACTTCAAGAGATTTGAGTTGAGTAAAATGTTCTAATTGTCTTATTGCATTTATCCCGATTACTTGTTTGGCTCCGGACGCAGATACCCACATCACGTCGGGATGGACATTTTTGATGCTTTTCTTGCAAGAAGAGCAACTGTCGCAGGCTTCATCGTTTTTTTTGTCAAGACAATTCAAGACTTTTATAAACTCCAAAGCAGTATCTTTTTTCCCGCAGCCTTCAGGTCCGAAGAAAAGATAAGAATGATGAACCTTGTTCTCTTTTATTGCGGACTTCAAGACTTTTTTGGCTATTTCCTGATTAACAATATCGTTGAAAGACATTTTTTACACTCGGTTTTCGTTAAAAATTTAAAAATCTCTTATCTTAAACCTTAAATTTCGTTAGGGATTCATTCACTATTATTCTGATTTTCTTCTGAATATCTACAATTTTATCATCTACATTAATTACTTTGACTCTACTTGAAGCTTTTTGAGCAATTTCAAGGTATCCTTCTCGTACTCTTTTATGGAAAGATTTATCTTCTACCTCTATCCTATCTTCGCCTTTCGACTTAAATCCCAAATGTTTATTAGTGTCGAGAATAAACGTAATATCAGGCAATGCTTTTTTGCCAACCACCAAATCATTCAATTTCGAAACAAGTTCGATATTTATGCCTCTGGCATATCCTTGATAAGCAACTGTAGAATCTATGAAACGGTCGCAGATTATGATTTTATTTTGCTTTAAAGCAGGTTCAATAACTTTAATAATAAGTTCTCTGCGGGAGGCAAGGAAAAGGAATAGTTCGGTTAAAGAAGATATTTTACTCTTTCCTTCAAGCAGTATCTTGCGTAATTTTTCTCCTGTTTTTGTGCCGCCGGGTTCTCTAATCACAAGAACTTTAAATCCTTTATCTTCAAGATAATCTTTAAGCAGATTGACATGAGTGGATTTGCCGCAACCCTCTCCTCCTTCGAAAGTAACCAATATCCCTTTTTTAAGTTTCATATTTTATATTTCTCCAAAACTTTGTTAATCATATCATCAATAACTTCTTCTGATTTAATTATTTTAAAATTTATAATTAAATATAAAACAGGGATTGAAAATTTAGGCCCTTTTGGAAATCTAACGCAATCCTTTTCAGTGGTTATAATAAAATCAATATTTTCTTTTGTGGCAAGAGAAGACACCCATTCTATATTTTCGGATTTATAAGGGTAATGGTCGGGGAAGCGCACTTTTTTAACGGGATTAAGCCTTAATTTTTTAAGAGATTCTTCAAAAGAGAGCGGGTCAGCTAAAGAAGCAAGCGATAAAAACCGTTTATTTAGAAGTTCTTCGGCTTGATATTTTTTATCTGAGATATAATCTTGGAAATATAGCGGTTCATGAATGCTTTCTAAAATCGGAATTCTTGGAGCTTTTTGGGATAGCACAGAATACACGTTTTTTGAATTTTCGCATTCATCAGATGATATAACACACTCATCGGCATGAGTCAAAATTATTAAGTCTGCTCTTTTAATGGAGTTAATTGGTTCTCTTAGGAAACCTGCAGGGAAAACAAAACCGTTGCCGAAAGGGTTTGTTTTGTTTATAAGAAGAATTTCTAAGTCCTTGTCAATATGCGGATATTGGAAGCCGTCGTCCATTATAAATACGTCGCATTCTCGTTTTTTTTCGGCGTCTAAAAAACTTTTTGCTCTATGACGGGAAATAAAAATGGGAATTGACGGAAAGTGTTTTGACAAAAGATATGGTTCATCTCCGATGTCTTTGACAGCAATATCTTCTTTGGTTTGGGAAAAAACAATTTTTTTACTGTCTTTATTTTCTCTTGCATATCCTTTGGTCAGCAATCCGACTCTCCTTTTTTTCTCCAAAAATTTTTTAATAAGAAATTCCACACAAGGAGTCTTTCCGGTTCCGCCTAATGTTAAATTGCCTACACTTATGACAGGAGCTTTTTGGGGCGCGTTTTTTCTCTTTATACAGCGATGCAAGAAAAACATGGCATAATAAATAGGTACCAAACACTTCAGAAAGAAAAACAATATATTGTCTAATGCTTGCTTTCGGTCTTTATTTCCTGAATGCCAGAAATACCAATAGAAATTACCGCCTTTTTCAATAATGTTCGTTTCTTTATTTCTCATCTTCATGAAAAGAATCTATAATTTTGAGAACATTCATTGTCTTTCCTATTTTTTCATCGTATGAGAACTTTATCTTGGGGACAAGACGCAAGTGAAGTCTTCTACCTACTTCCCCTTCAATAAAACCGGCTGCGCTTTCTAAACCTGCAAGGCTTTTGTCCCTATCGGATTGGCTGCCATAATGAGTTAGGTATACTTCAACCTCTTTCAAATCGTTGGATACATCCACAGCAACGATTGTTACAAAGCCTATCCTCGGGTCTCTTATTTCCTTTTGTTGAATCATACTGGAAATTTCTCTTCTTATAACTTCTGATATTCTGCTGGAGCGTCTGGTTTTCATTTTTATATATTTCCTCAGTGGAATAATCTATTATTCCCACCTTTGGATAAGATTTTACTATTTCTACGATATAAGACAATTCCTTCTCTATAAATTTTTTAATTAGGGTTTAATAACTAAACAAATTGATGTTTGATTTCCGATGTGATTATTTTTTTTGTAACATGTATACTTCAATGATATCGCCCGGCTGAAAATCTTTGAAATCGGCAATGCTTAATCCGCATTCATATCCCTGCTTAACTTCTGCAACGCTGTCTTTAAATCTGCGCAGAGAATTTAATCTGCCTTTATAAAGCTCTTCACTATCTCTTAAAATGCGTATTTTTGCGCCTTTGACTACGATTCTACCTTCCGTTACCTGCGCTCCTGCAGCAACTTTGCCTTTTGAATTGGAGAAAACCTGTTTTATTTCTGCTTTGCCTATGAGAATTTCTTCAATCTTAGGGCTAAGCATTCCCTCCATAGCTTTCTTGATATCGTCTATCGCATCGTAAATAATATCATAAAGGCGTATTTCTACTCCTTTTTCTATTGCCATTTTTTGCACAGAGCCTTGAACTCCCAGATTAAAACCTATGATAATAGCCTTGGAAGCCTCGGCAAGAAGCACATCGGAACTGTTTATACTGCCTACCCCTTGATTAATTATATTTAAATTCATTTCTTCATTGCTCAATCGTTCCAAAACTTTTTTCAACGCTTCATGAGAACCTTGAACATCACTCTTTACGATACATCGCAATTCGACTATCTTTTGCTTGCCCAACTGTTCCTGTAAGCCTTCAAGCGTGAAAACAGCTTTTTCTTTTGTTTTAGCGTTTTGTTGTTGATTGGTTTTCTTGCTAACAATTTCTCTGGCTTCTTTTTCACTTTTTACCACTTGGAAAGTATCTCCGGATATCGGAAGTGAAGAAAAACCGGATAATTCTACTATTGAAGAAGGCAGTGCTTCGGTTAGATTTCGACCATGGTCATCAATCATTGCCCTTACTTTGCCGAAGGTATTACCGGATGCAAAACAATTACCGATTTTAAGAATTCCGGATTCTATCAATAAAGTCCCTACAGGTCCTCTGCCTTTATCCATTCTGTTTTCTATGACATATCCTTTAGCAGGGCCTTCTATATTGGCAAAAGTTTCTAACATCTCGTATTCTAAAAGTATTGCTTCCAATAGTTTGTCAATCCCCAAATTATTTAAGGCGGAAACGTTTACAAATTGAGTTGTCCCTCCCATTTCGTCAGGAATAAGTCCCAATGATTGCAGTTGCATCTTCACTTTTTCCGGATTTACGGTTTTTTTGTCTATTTTATTTATAGCCACAACTATCGGTATTTGGGCGGCTTTTGCATGGTCAATGGCTTCTTTTGTTTGGGGTTGAACCCCGTCATCTGCGGCAACCACTAAAACGGCTATATCGGTTATTTGAGAGCCGCGGGCTCTTAAGCTGGTAAAAGCTTCATGACCCGGAGTATCAAGGAAAATTATTTTATTTCCGTCTTCCAACTCGACGGTCGAAGCACCGATATGTTGTGTGATTTTGCCTTTTTCTTTATCTGCTATATTTTTTTTGCTTATGGTATCCAATAACGTTGTTTTTCCGTGGTCAACATGACCCATAACAACAACTACTGGGGGGCGCCGTATTTTCTTGCCTTTCCCCAAATGTCTCTTTCTGTGTTTTTCCTTATTCTCAGAATGGGGTTCAGCTTTGGTAATCTCTATATCTAATCCTAATTCTTTACCTATAATTTCTATTTCTGATTTTCCCAAGGACTGATTAAGATTAGCCATAATGCCGATTTTAATTAATTTTTGTATCAATTCAGTCGGACTTGATCCTATTTTTTCTGCAAAATTACCTACGGTTATTCCTTCCGGAATTTTAAAAATCTGTTTTTCGCTTGTTTTTGAAGCAGGGGAACTGGAGGATTTTTTCTTCTCTTCAAGGAAAAGATTTTTTACGAGTTCATACTCTTCCTTGCTTAATGTGCTCATGTGGCTTTTTGCGACAATGCCAAGTCCTTTTATTTCTTCTAAGAGCTTCTTTGCAGGTAAACCGAGTTCTTTGGCAAGTTCATAAACAGGTCTTTTCATTGGGTTTTCTCCCCTTTCTTATCTTTAGCGGGAGGATTATTACCAATAATCTCTTTAGCTTTGTTTATTATCTGGACTGCTTTTGCTTCTCCAAGTCCAGGAATATTCAATAAATTTTCTGGTGTGGATTTGGCTATATCTTCTATGGTGATTAATCCGGCTTTACCCAAAGAATTAGCCATTTTTATCCCTATGCCGGGAAGTTGAGTGAGTTCCTTTTCTATTCCCTTGGGAGTAAACTTCTTTTCTTTCTCTGTTTGTGTCTTGCTCCTTATATCCAATTTCCACCCTGTTAGTTTTGCGGCCAATCTTACATTTTGACCTTTTTTTCCTATAGCCAAAGAAAGTTGGTCGTCTTCTACTATAATTCGGGCTCTTTTATCTTCGCTGAAGATTTGAATATCCAAAACCTTTGCCGGAGCCAGTGCTCGGGCAATAAATATTTTCATATCTTTGTCATAAGGGATTATATCTATTTTTTCGCCGTTGAGTTCTTGAGTTATAGCCCTGACTCTTTCACCTTTTAACCCAATGCAAGTGCCAATCGGGTCTACATTTTTCATATGGCTTTCTACGGCAATCTTTGCTCTGTAGCCAGCTTCTCTCACTATCGCTTTTATCTCAATTATTCCCTCTTTAATCTCCGGCACTTCTATTCTAAATAATTGATCCAAAAAGCGTGGATGAGTGCGTGAAAAAAGCAAAGGGGCAAAATTTATCTCTCTTTTTATTTCGAATAGGTATGCTTTAACATTGTCTCCTATCCTAAAATTGTCTTGTGGAAGACATTCTTGCCTGGGCAATAACCCGTCGATTTCTCCCAATTCAATAATAAAGTCACGACCGTCCATTGCTTCCACCCTGCCTGTTAGGATTTGGCCAATGCGAGATTGATAGGTAGCATAAACCTTTTCGCTTACATGTTGGCGAATTTCTTTGACCATTATATGTTTAGCGCTTTGTGCAGCAATTCTTCCCAAATCTCCCAATGGTTTTTCTTGACCATCGATAACAACTTTAATATCTCCCGTATCCTGTTGAAAGATTACGGAAACATCTTTTGCTCCGCGAAATTTCTTTTTTGCGGCAGAAAGCACGGCGTCTTTTACTGCTTCTATAAGAACTTCCTTATTCAACCCCTTTTCTTTCCCTAAGGATTCAAGAGTTGCCAAAATTTCGTTTTTCATTTTCTTGTCATTTAACAATCCGAGCAGAGACGAATCTCGTTGATTTTAGCACTATCTACGAAGTGAACCTCTAACCGGAATTAACCATTTTCAACCCACATACTTTATGCGGGAGAGTCCCGACAGATTATCATAAAAATCATGAAAATGCAATCCTGTTACGTTGCTTTTAGTCATAATTTAAGGATATAATATCTTTTCAATTTACAAAATAAAAAATCGCACTTGTCCGTTAAAATCCGGTATATCATATGGGATGTAAAATACTATGCACACTATAGAAGTCACCTTCAAAACCAGATTAAAAAATGCTTTTGCGGAACATAAACAAAGAGAGATATTAGATTTGGGGTTTCAGGTTAAATTCGTTAAAGAAGTCACCTTATATTCTATTGACAAAAAATTCTCTAAAAAAGACCTGAATATCCTTGCACAGGAGCTGTTTTCTGATCCATTAATTCAGGAATTTTCGGTTGATAGGTCTCTAATTGGCAAATTTTCTTGGGATTGGCTTATCCATGTGAAAAATCTGCCCGGAGTAAAGGACAATACCGGAGAAAGAGCGCAAGAAGCTATTCAAGACATCCTGCATACGAAATTCAATAAAGGCGAAGCTGTCTACACATCAAAATATTTCCTCATAAAAGGTTGTTTAAATAAACCAGACGTTGAAAAAATTGCAAAAGGTGTCTTCGCGTATGAATCCGTTGAGTCATGGCACGTTATAGACAAAAAAACGTATTTAGAAAAAGGCTATATGCCTGAAATTCCCAAAGTGCTTATAGCGCACAAACCTAAAATATCAAAGCTGGAATTGGGTTCTGTTCAAGAATTATTGAGTTTGAGTAAACAAAAAAATCTCGCCTTAAACATTGAAGAGATGCAAAAAATCAAAGAATATTTTTTAAGAGCGGATGTGATCAAAAACCGTAAACATATAGGATTGGACAATAACCCTACAGATGCCGAATTAGAAGTTTTGGCTCAAACATGGTCGGAACACTGTAAACACAAGATATTCAATGCGTATGTTGAATATACAGAAGGAGGGAAAACAAAATATATAAATAGTTTGTTTAAAACATATATTCGTGCCTCAACGGAAAAACTAAAGAAAAAGCTGAAATGGATGGTTTCTACGCTATGGGATAATTCGGGTGTCATAGAATTCAATAATAATTATCTTTTCGCTTTCAAATGCGAAACGCATAATTCGCCTTCTGCAAAATATCCCTATGGAGGAGCACTTACGGGCATAGTGGGAGTGTATCGCGACCCAATGGGAACAGGAAAGGGTTGCAAACTTATATATGGAACATACGGATTCTGTACAGGAGAGCCTAACTATGATGGCGATTTAAAACCTGAAATTCATCCCAAGAGACTTTTGGAGGGTGTAAGACAAGGGGTACAAGACGGAGGGAATAAACATGGAGTTCCCACTCCCTATGGAATCGTTTTTTTCGACAACGGATATCTTGGGAAACCTGCGCTATATGTGCTGGCGGCGGGACTTATTCCAAAAATAATAAACGGAGAAGGCGGCTCAGAAAAACAGACAGACCCTGGTGATTTAATAATAATGTGTGGCGGCAAAGTTGGCATTGACGGTATACACGGGGCAACAGAATCGTCAATGGAAGGTGGAAAACATATTACCTTGGGACATGTGCAAATGGGAGACCCTTATACGCAGAAAAAAATGCATGATTTTTTAAGTGAAGCAAGGGATAAAAACCTCTATACTTGCATACAAGATTGCGGAGCCGGGGGTCTTTCTTCTAGTGTAGGGGAAATGGGATACAATTTTGGCAGGAGCAAACCAAAAGACGTTGCAAAAGGATTTGAACTTCATTTGGATAAAGTCCCTATAAAATATAAAGGGCTTGACCCTTGGCAAATTCTTGTTTCTGAATCACAAGAAAGAATGATATTGTCAGTGTCGCCTAAAAAAATAAAAGAATTTATGGCACTTGCAAAAAGACACGAAGTAGAAGCTACGGCTATTGGAACATTTAACTCCTCCGGGAAATTTCATTGTTTATACAACAACAAACATGTTTCTTTTATGGATATGGAATTTGTTCATGAAGGAGTTCCGCAACTTAGGCTTGAAGCACAGTGGCTTACACCCCAGTCAAGAGGTTTAAGCGAACCGGAAATACCCAAAATAAAAAATCATGCTAAATTTTTTAAAAAAATGCTTGCAAGGCCAAATATCTCAAGCAAGGAATATATAGTCCGCCAATTTGATCATGAGGTTCAGGCAACAAGTGTAATAAAACATTTAGTGGGAGAAGAGAGCGATGTCCATTCCGACGCGGTAGTCATAAGACCTGATTTTGAATCCAAGAAAGCAATTGCAATTGCATCGGGTATAAACCCAAAATATAGCCCAATTGATACATATCACATGACAGCAAATGCTTTTGATGAAGCCATAAGGAGAATTGTAGCAATCGGCGGAAACCTTAAGAAAATTGTCTTAAACGACAATTTTTGCTGGCCATCTACACTGTCTGGAAAAGACAACCCCGACGCAAAATACAAGATGGCGCAACTCGTAAGAGCCAATCAAGCGCTTTATGATTATACTCTTGCCTATGGCACCCCCTGTATATCCGGCAAAGATTCAATGTCAATGGATACAACTATACCTGATACACACGGCAAAGAACACAGGATTTCGTCATTACCGACTGTGATGTTTTCCAGCGCAGGCATAATAGACAATTACAAAAAATGCGTAACGATGGATGTAAAACATCCGGGGGATTTGGTGTTTGTTTTGGGGAAAACTTATGACGAATGTGGTGGTTCGGAATATTACGAAATGTTTGGCGAAATCGGATTAAACGTTCCCATTGTAAGAACAAAAAAAGCGATTAAACTTTATAAAGCTTTAAGTGAGGTTATCGAAAGCGGACTCGTGGCTTCTGCGCATGGTTGCTATAAAGGAGGACTTGGGGTTGCATTAGCTCAAATTTCCTTTGCCGGCGGATATGGACTGGAAATAAATCTGGATTTTGTTCCAAGAGAAAATGTCGACAATACAGATAAACTTCTTTATTCGGAGTCAGCGTCAAGATTTATTGTAACTGTGCCCCGAAAATATGAAAAAGAATTCAGAAGGATAATGAAAGGGAACGATATTAAATTGGTGGGGAAAGTTGTGGGGAAGAAAATCCTTACGCTAAAGGGGTTGAAAGGGCAAATAATACTTAAAGAAAATATTGAGGTCTTAAAAAGAGTTTGGAAAGAACCTTTTAATACAATTAAACCATGAGAAAAGTTAAAGTTTTGGTCTTATACGGACATGGTATAAACTGTGATAACGAGACGAAAAAAGCGTTTGAATTGGCAGGAGCTTGCGTAGAAAAAGCGCATACCAACGAATTAATAGAAGGTTCTAAAAAATTAGACAGTTACGATATTTTAGCGTTTCCGGGAGGATTTTCTTTTGGGGATGATATTGCGGCTGGAAAAATTCATGCGGTTAAGTTTAAATATAAACTAAAGAAAAATCTTTTAAAATTTATTTCCGATAAAAAGCTTATTATCGGAATATGCAACGGATTTCAAATAATGGTAAAACTCGGATTTTTGCCGGGAATAAACGACGATTATTGGACACAAAAAGTGACCCTAGCTTTTAACGATTCCGGAAAATTTGAAGACAGGTGGATAAATTTAAAAGTGGAAAAATCTCCTTGTGTATTTACAAAAGGCATTAAAAATCTATATCTACCAATTCGACACGGAGAGGGGAAATTTTATGCAGAGCCTAAAACACTTGCAAAATTGAAAAAAGAAAATCTTATTGTTCTTCGATATGCAAATCCTAATGGCGAGAAAGCATCCAAATATCCGCACAATCCAAACGGTTCCTTGGACAATATTGCGGGTATATGCGACCCTTCCGGCCGTATCTTTGGACTTATGCCGCATCCCGAAGCTTACATCTATAGAGAAAACCATCCTAAACATACAAGAGAAACATTACCTGAGAAGGGAGTGGGGCTTGCGATTTTTGAAAATGCAGTAAAGTACGTAAAAGAAAATCTTTAAAACAATTAAAAATTATTAAAGGCTTTTGCTATAATTAAAAGGGAGTTTTAATATTGTCAGGAAAAATAGCTTTTAGTATTACACTTTTGGCATTTTCCTATGCCTGGTTTTTTTTGATGGCATGGGTCAACATAGATGCCAGGAAAAAAGGAAGAAATGTAAGGCTCTGTAACAGCTTATTTTTTTTCTTGGGTCCATTGGCATTACTTTTGTACTATTATTTACCTTCTATTTTTTATTTTACTTCTCAACAAAAAGGTTCCCAAAATGCCAAGTCAAAATATTTTTCATCTTCCAAAACAATCAATGATGACAGACAAGTTTTAAAAACTGTAAATAAAATTTTTCAAGATGCTGTTGCTTATAGAGCAACGGATATTCATTTGGACCCGGATAAAGAGAAACTAACCGTTCGTTTCAGGATAGACGGATTTCTTTATGAATATAGGACTTTCCCCGTAGAATTGTGCAAAGCGATTGTTTCCGCTATCAAAGTTTTAAGTAACCTTGACATAGCGCAAAAACGTTCTTTCCAGGACGGCAGTTTCTCCTCGACTATAAAAGATAAAAAAATAGATTTTAGAGTCTCTGTATCCGCATCTCAATATGGCGAGACCATGGTAATGAGAATTCTTGACCCTAGTGAAGGATTAGTCGACATTTCAAATCTTGGCGTTCTCCCTGAAGCAGAGGACAAATTCCGTTCTTTGGTATTTCGTAATGATGGCATTGTGCTAATAGTTGGACCTACAGGATGTGGAAAAACAACTACTCTTTATGCTATCTTAAATAAGGTAAATAATCTGGGTAAAAACATTATAAGTATAGAAGACCCTATTGAATATAAAATTGTAAACACAACTCAAATTCCAATAAATGTGCGTGCAGGGGTAACATTTGCCAACTGTTTAAGAAGTATACTGCGACAGGACCCGGATATAATAATGGTGGGAGAAATAAGAGATGTCGAAACTGCAAAAGTAGCCATTGAAGCTTCTTTAACCGGACATTTGGTTTTTTCGACTTTGCACACCAAAGACTCGATAAGCACAATTATGCGACTTTTTGAAATGGGCTTTGAACGTTATCTTATATCGTCTTCTCTTTCAGGGGTAATTAGTCAGAGATTAGTCCGTCTTTTATGTCCGCAATGTAAGATATCTTACGTTCTGCCTTCCGATAAATTTTTTGGTCAGGAAAACATACAGTTAAAAGCAGGAGAACAAGTTTATAAAACAAAGGGCTGCAATTATTGCACAAATACGGGGTATAGGAAACGCACAGGCCTATTCGAAATTTTGGTAATTGACAAAACAATCAAAGAACTAATAAGTAATAAGGCGTCCGAACAAGAAATTTTCACCCAAGCAAAAAAACAGGGAATGATAACGCTTCTTGAAGACGGGTTAACCAAGATCAGGCAAGGGCTTACTAGTGTGGATGAAATTGAAGGAGTTTTAAAATGATTCCCTATATCCTTAATCTTTCGATTGTTGTCGTAATCGCATATAGAATTTACATAGGAATAAGCGAGGGGTTATTAAACGAGTTTGTAAACCTTATAAATTTCTTATTCAGCGCAGGAATGAGTTTTACTCTTTTCCAATCATTGGCGCCCTATATTTTCAAATATATTTTTCCGGATGAACAATATGCTCTTCTTATAGCGTTCTGGGCAATATTCACATTTTCGCTTTTACCTTTATGGTCAATAAAACAATTATTTTTCTCAAAAATTCGTTCAAAAACTAAAGAAAAAACGATTTATTTTTTCACACTTATTGATAAAATAGGCGGCGCAATTTGCGGAATAATATTGGGCTTAAATCTTATGAGTTGCATAATTATTTCCCTATATATCGCACCAGCAACCAATAGTATATATAATCTGCGCGAAGAAGATAAAATAATTTTTAAAGCTGACGAAGCGTATGTAAAAACATATAATAAATTTATCGGTTTTAAATGGCAGGAATTTTTAGACACCTTGCAACCCGAAGAACCACTTGAAGAAGAGGATAAAGAAAAAGAAGAGCCCACCAAAGCAATGAAGACATAAAAATGAATACTATTACAAAAAAAGACCTTGTAAAGAAAATTTCCTATTCTACAGGCGAGCGTCAGCAAGTAGTGAAGAGAATAATAGAAGAAACATTGGAACATATTACTGAAGCTATGACGCGAGGAGAAAGGGTGGAGTTAAGAAAATTCGGAGTCTTCAAGATAAGTTGGCGAGAAGCCAAAATTGCAAGAAATCCCAAAACGGGAGAAAAGATAAGCATCTCTTCCCGAAAAGTCGTTAAATTTAAATCGGGAAAGTTTCTATTTAAGAGATTAAACGAAAAATGAAAAAATAAAATATAAGATGATTGTAAAAATTTACAACTTTGAAAATATGAATATTAAAAAACAGTTTGAAACTATTAAAAAAAATACAGAAGAAGTTATTCCTGAAGACGAACTCCTGAGGAAACTGGAAAAATCAAGTAAGACAAAAACTCCTTTAAGGATAAAGTGGGGCGCTGATCCGTCTGCTCCCGACATTCATCTTGGTCATACCGTAGTCTTAAGAAAATTGCGCCAGTTTCAGGATTTGGGGCATATAGTCATATTCATCATAGGAGATTTTACTGCAAGAATAGGCGACCCTTCCGGTAAAGACACCACGCGGCCAAAATTATCCGTAGAAGAAATAAAGAAAAATTCCACCACATATAAAGAGCAGGTTTTTAAAATTTTGGATAAACAGAAAACAGAAGTTGTTTACAACTCAGCTTGGCTTGAAAACATGAAGTTTGACGGATTAATGCAATTATTTTCTTTTCAATCCGTATCCCAAACATTGCAGAGAAATGAATTTAAGAAAAGAATGGAAAACGGCAAAGACATAAGAATGCTCGAGTTCATATATCCGTTAATTCAAGGATACGATTCAGTTGTTCTTAAAGCAGATGTGGAAATCGGCGCAACAGAACAAAAGTTTAACCTTTTAATGGGACGAACTCTTCAAAAAAAATATGGGCAAGAACCCCAAGTTGTCATTACCATGCCGATATTGGAAGGACTAGACGGAAAACAAAAAATGAGCAAGTCTTTAGGCAATTATGTAGGAGTATCCGAAATGCCTGAAAATATATACGGCAAAATCATGTCGATACCGGACGAGCTTATTCTAAGATATTTTAAACTTTTAACATTCTTAAAAAGTGAAGACATTAAAGATATAGAAATTTCTTTAAAAAAAGAAAATCCAAAGCAAATAAAAGAAAAACTTGCCTGCACAATAGTCCAAGATTTATATAATAAAAAACATGCGGAGGAAGCAAAAACAACATTCGACGCAAAACATACGCCTGGTAAAAGTTTAGACGATAGAATAAAACATATAAAACCGGAAGTTAAAAAGATATCGCCTTCCCAACTAAAAGAAGGAAAAATCTGGATTTGCAGTCTCCTGACAACCATCAAAGCCACAGCAAGCAATTCTGACGCAAGACGATTGGTAGAACAAGGTGCAGTCTATATAGACAACGAAAAAATAACCGACCATAAAAGTGAAATCGCTTTATCGAAATCAAAAAACACCTTAATAACGGTCGGAAAGAGAAAATACTACGAGACAACACTAACTGAATAACACCCTTTTTTGTAATTAATCTTCCAAAATTCTTATCATTTCAGGATATAAATCTTTTCGAATAAAAATAGAAACTAGGTGATTTGAAAAATAAAAAGGGTTGATTAGCTTAAAACCCAATATGGAAGTTATAGGTTCAAAACTCTTTAACAATATATAATCATTTTGATTATTATCCCACTCTGGCTGATAAGAACTTATAATATACTCTACGTTTTTTAATGGTTCAACTATTATTTGATAATTATCAAATTTCAATGGAGGCGAATTAAAAGGAGCAGGAGAATGCCAAAGTTGAATAGAACTTCCCTCTGGAATATTTTTATTTATCCACTTGCCGGCTAACATCCGAGTAGAACGAGAGGTGGAATCATAAAAAAAGTTTAAATCATAGAGAATTGTTTTACTGAGCGTCAAAAGAAAAATACCAAGAAGAATAGCCGTAAAAACAACTTTTAAATGTCTATGTCGAATTCTGTTTAGAAAAGAAACTATAAATAGTGCGGTCATTATTACGAGAATAGAGATAAGAAGTAGTCCGAATCTTATTCTTCCAATATCTGCTGTGTTTAAACTGGTCAATGACCCTATAAGAAAAAAATAAAGACAAGCTGTTGTAGATAACAATATGTGAATTTTATCCCTATGCCATATTGATTTATAAAGGGAATAGATAAATCCACCCATCATAAGAAAAAATAAAGAAGCTCCTATAACTTCTTTCATGATAATTAGATAATCAAACCACACAGCAGGAGTAGGGGAAAATTCCCACATACCGGAGAGTACTCTGAATTCATTCAACGCTTCCTTAAAAGAAAAAAGATAATAATAATTGGGTATAAAGAAAGCAAAAATAAATCCGATACCTAAAAACAGCAATCCTTTGATATATATTCTTTCTTTATGCTGTATAGAATAAAGCAGTGCAGCTAGCAAGGATGGGAATATTATTATTCCGTAATTTATTACTGCCCCTGCTGAAAGTCCTGCGAAAATACCTGACCAAATATAATGGCTTAATTGCCTCTCTTTTAATATCTTGAATGCAAAATAAAAACTTATCAAAGCAAAGAAAACCCCATACATATGAGGCTTAAAAGTATGTGCCCAGATTACAGTCGAGGGAAGAATAGTCAGTATTAATGCGGCTAATAGGGCACTGGTTTTATTTCCAATAGCAGAGACAACAAAATAAATAGCCAGAATAGATAATAAACAAGAAAAAACAACTATCCACCTTCCAACTATATAAAAACGAGCTATCTGGTCTGGATGGTCTAAAAAATAATCTAACCCTTTGGAAACATCTAAATAGCCGAGAATAGAGCCGATTTTAAAACTAGCGGCTATTGGATAAATGAAAACTCCACCATATTGGAAAAAATGCGGATTAAAATCAAGCTTAGAAGGATTCATCCTCGTAATTGCCATAATTGTCAACATTTCGTCTGGATGATGTGTGTATAGCAAGAATCTTCTTGTAATTTTGGGAAGGGTCTCATAGTTAGATATAAGCCCCACTAAACTGGTGTTTTTATCGGTTAAAACTTCTTTCTCTTGAAGCAAAGCACTTACATCCTCGAATTTCGGAAGCAGGGCAATTCTTTCTTTTGAGGGTAGACCCCATTTAATTCCCCAGCTATTTAAAAAAAGAGACAATATAAGTATTAAAAAAAGAATTGTTTTATAATTTATCTTGACCATTTGTAAGTAAACAGCAATGGTTATTTCTTGAATCGGTATTTTATTAAAATCCAAATAGCAACGAACCAATCCTTCAATCTTATTTTTTTGCCTTCCTTAATTGTTCTGGGATTACAGGATATAGGAACCTCATGAATTTTTATTCCTTGCCTCAATATTTTTGCAGTAACTTCAGGACAAAACTCAAAGCCCTTGCATTTAAGATTTAATGATTTTAAAATATCTGATTTAAAAACTTTATAGCAAGTTGGCTCATCGGTTATATTAGCTCTGTATAAAAAATTTGTAAGCATGGATAAGCTTTTTCCACCAAGATAAAAGATAAAATTTTGAAAAGATACAGATTTAAACTTTCCATCTAATATCCTTGAACCATAAACAACTTCTGTTTTGCCTTTTTCTATTGGTTCAATTAGTTTAAGATATTCTTCAGGATTATATTCTAAGTCTGCATCTTGAATAATAATAATATCTCCCGTAGTTACTGGCAATGCTGTTCTTATTGCTTGTCCTTTACCCATATTGCGGTTGTGATAGATAACCGTAATATTATCCATATTAAAGCTTTTTAGAATCTTTTTTGTACCATCAGTGGAACCATCATCAACGATTATAATTTCCTTCTGGGCTGAAACTTGTTGAACCCTATTAATAACTTCTTCTATGGTGCCAAGTTCATTAAAGGTTGGAATAATTACGGATAGTCTCATTTTTTTGCTAATGAAAAGGTCTTATTATATATCCATTTCAAAGTATATGCAGAAAAGATAATCATGAAAGGCATGATAGGGGTTCTATAGCGAATAGACCCAACAAAAATCATAGAAGTAAAAGTAAAAGAAATAAATAATAGATAAAAGATTAGGAAACTTCTCCAGATTTTTTTTGTAAGAAACATTCCCCAGATTGATGTAACCATTATCGGAATATAGGAGAAAATACTAATTAAATTATATAGGGGGGAAGAAAAACCTTCGTAATTTGGCTTCACATTCCAGAAACGGGTGAATTTTATTACTAGAAGTTTTAAAAATCTAGTTGGATCTTCCTTTATCACTTTAATAGTAGTCTTTGTTAAATATTTATCTGATTCCACTTCAGAAAGATTTTGTATTTCTTCAGGCCAATATTGGCAAGGTCCTCCTGAGGAATATGGATTGTTGCCCTCCCAGAAAGTTCTACCCGACATAGTGGTTAGTGGAACAAACTTTTTAAAATGATAAAAATTTCTAACTGACCACGGTAAAATGGTTAAAATAGTTACCGTTAAGACAATACCAATAATTTTAAATCGGTTTTCCCATCCTCTCCAAAGAGCAGAGATAGCTAAAGTAATTAATAAAACAAAAACAAACATAGTAAGTGAGGGATGACAAAGTATCGACATCCCAAGTGAAATTCCGGTAATAATCATATTTCTGCAGTTTGGATTTTTTTTGGTTCTCTGAAAGAGATAAATAGTGGTCAACAATAAGAAAATAAATAATGTTTCTGTCAGTTCAAAACCGGTAAAAAAAATAAAGAAAGGATAGATGACGCAAATAAAGGAAGCTATTTCTCCCGTTTGCTTATTTAATACCATTCTCCCCAGAAAATAAACCATTACACAGGTCAAGGCATCTAAAATAGATTGAATTATCCTTATAGGCCAATAACCGTTTCCGAACAGATAGTAAACCCCCGAGAGAAATAAAGGATACAGAGGAGGGCGATATGCAATCCTGTCAGGAGAGCTTATCAACCCCTTTCCGGAAAGGAAATTATTCGCAATCTGGATATAATCTTGAGTATCGCCGAATATATGCGTTTGAATATGAAGAATATTTTCTTTGAAAAAGAAACAATAAGAAACTCTTAAAGCAAAAGCAAAACAGAAAATAAAAATTAGAAACATTAATTCTTTTTTTTTGAAGTTATCCATTTTATAGCTGTTTAATTTTCGTTCTGATTAGCGTCTCATACAATTCTTCTGTTTTTCTAACCGTTTTATCTATGGAAAAATATTTTTCTACTCTTTTTCTACCGTTAATTCCCATTTCCTTTGCTTTTGCCGGATTTTTCAAAACATTAATAATTGCAGATGCTAAAGATTCGGCGTCTTTTGGGGGAACTAATATCCCTGTTTCTCCATCTACTACCAATTCATCAGTGCCGGGTATACGAGTTGCAATAACCGGCTTTTTTGAAAGCATTACCTCCATAATAACATTTGGCAGTCCTTCAAAAATAGATGGTAGAACGAATATATCCGTTATTGTTAAAATTTCGTTAACATCATTTCTCAATCCTGTAAAAATTATATTCCGGGAAATATTCAGTTTATCTGCTAATTTCTTTAGTTTATTCTTTTCAGTGCCTTCCCCAACGATTAAAAATTTTATTTTGGACATAGATTCTAAAATTTTAGGAACTGCATATAGTAAATATTCGATGCCTTTTTGAGGAGCAAGCCGACCGACAGTAGTTACAATATTGTCTTTTCCTATAGCACCGAATTCCTTTTTTTTCTTTTCTTTATCTATATTTACTTCATCATCTATTTTAATCCCGTTATAAATCGTTATCATTTTGTCTAACGGTATATAGGCATCATTATGATAAAAGTTTTTTACCGCTTCAGAGACACATATTATCTTGTCTGTAAAATTTGCCAGTGTTTTATCTATGAGAAGATGTAATCCGTTTTTCCAAAGGTCAACACACCTTTCCGATGCAATCATTATCGGGGTTTGAGAAACAATTCCCGCCATCCTTCCAAAAGAATTTGAGGTGAACATCCATGTATGCAGAATATGAATATTTTTTTGTTTTAAGATAGAAATAAGTTTAAAAATTACCGAGAAATCAAATTTGAATTTTTTACCTAAAATAAAATATTCAACTCTTGTTTCTTTTAATTCTTGCTCTAAAGGACCGCCTCTTGTCAAACAACAAACTATCGGATTAAATTTCTTTTTATCAATTCGCTTTACAAGTTCTACCAATTGTCTCTCTGCTCCACCGATATCTAAAGTGGCAATCAGATATAAAATATTGATTTTATCCATAGTTAACTTATCAGGTAAGGTATTTTTCTTTCCACAATTGGAATTGGAGCAAAGTCCATATAGGATATTGATAATTATATTTACCGCTTAAGTGTTTTTTAATAAGTTCTTTCACAAATTCAGGGTTAAACAACTCTTCTTTTTTTATTCTCCCAGTATTCAAATATTCGTCAATATAAGGCTTAACACCTCCTCTTAACCATTGATCAAGCGGAATCCCAAATCCTTGTTTGGGTCGTCTAAAAAATTTGGCTGGAAGTTCTTTGTAAAGCACTTTTTTCAATAGATACTTTCTTATCCCTTGTCTATAGCGTAAATCCAAAGGCAAGCTATACGCAAACTCTGCTATTCTGTGGTCTAATAATGGCACTCTTGTCTCAAGTGATACCGCCATAGAAGCTCTATCTACTTTGGTAAGTATATCTTCGGGCAAATATGTATGAAAATCTACAAGTTGTAATTTTTCAAGTAAATGCGATGCATTAACTTTTTTATAAACTTTGGAAAAAGGCAATTCTTCATAGGAATAATTTTCTCCTAAAAGTTTTTCAAGTTCTTTTTCGGACCACATATCTACTACGCTCAAATACATTTGGAGAAGGTCTTTGTATTGCAAAATTTGAGATATTCGCCGCAGTTTTAGATAGGGGATGTTTCCTAATAAAGGCGCAACTTTTTCTCTGATAATTGCAGGTAATAGTAGAATATTTTGCATTCTATTCATCCATATATAACGATTATATCCGCAAAATAATTCGTCCCCTCCGTCTCCGGAAAGAACCACCTTAACACCTTTTTCTTTTGCAAGACGGGAAACCAAGTACGTTGGCAGGGAAGAAGAATCGCCGAAAGGTTCATCGTAATATTGGGGCAAATCTCTAATAAGCGAGAATATATCTTTCTCTTTAAAATAAAGTTCGTGATGTTTTGTACCTAAATAATTAGCTATTTCTTTTGCATATGGAGCTTCATTGTATTTTTTTTCTTCGAAACCGATAGTGAATGTTTCTACTTTATCTGTTAATTGAGCCATTGAAGCTACTACTAAGCTAGAATCTGTGCCGCCGGACAAAAATGCGCCTACAGGGACATCGCTTATAAGTCGATATTTAATAGAGCTTTTAAGCAAACTTTCAAATTCTTCCATATATTCTTGAACATTTTTTTTTCTTATCACTTCTCTTTTACCCAAGATATCCCAATATTTCTTAATCTTAACACCCCTACCTTCTCTTAATATTAAATAATGACCGGGCAGTAGTTTCCAAGTATTTTCGAATATAGAATAAGGGGTTGGAACATACTGAAAAAGAAGATAATAATATAAACTCTTTTTGTTTAATTCTTTTTCAAATAAGGGATACTTCAGCAGGGACTTTAATTCGGAAGAAAAAGCGAAATTCCCGTCTTTAAAATAATAATACAGCGGCTTAATACCAACTCTGTCTCTTGCTATAAAAAGTGTTTTTTTCTTCTGGTCCCAAATAGCAAAAGCAAACATGCCGTTGAATCTTTGCAAACAATCTACACCCCATTGTTCATAAGAATGCAAAATAACTTCGGTATCAGACCTTCCTTTGAACTTATGTCCTTTGCCCTCTAATTCTTTTTTTAATTCCTGAAAATTATAGATTTCCCCGTTAAAAACTATCCAGACATCTCTCTTTTCATTGCACATTGGCTGATGACCGTGTTCCGTAAGGTCAATAATAGAAAGCCTCCTATTCCCCAACCCCACTTGAAAAGTATCATTGGTAATTGGTAATTGGTAATTAGGAATTGTATTTAAATATATACCTCTATCATCAGGTCCCCGATGAGCCAACTCGTCATTCATTTTCTCCAAAACTTCAGAGGAAAGAATTTTTTTATTCAAAAATCCGCATATTCCGCACATTTTTATATTTGTCTCTTTTGGAATAGATATTCAGTACATGCTTCCCCTGTCTTGATGTTTATAAGTTCAAAAGAGAGTTTCTTGCGGCAAAATCTCAATACTTCCTCAATTTTCGCATCCTCATAAGGATATCCTCCAAGCCAATCTTTGACATCCGTCAAATAGGACATTCCTCGACTTTTTTTGTAATTACGAAGATAAGGCAAAGGATTCTTTAGTCTAAATAATTGAGGGATAATTGTATAACGAATAATATATGCGAGTTGCATCCACTTTTTCTCTAATGTTGATGCTCTATTGTATCTCTTCTTGGTTTCAAGCCAATAGGCTGATTTGTTTGTTGTTGTATAGAGAGCAATATAGAAGAACCCATCTTTTTTCATTAATTTAGAAGTATTCTCCAATGCCTCCCAAATTTTCCCAGTATGATGAAGGACTCCCCATGAGTAGACAATATCTGCGGGTTCTATATTCGAAAGGAAAGTTTTATTCAGAATAGACCCTCCTAAAACAATCCAGTTTGTAGGATTTCCTCTCATTTGACGTAATTTTTCAGTAGTCTTCACAGAATAAGAGTCAACATCAAAACTGACAATCTTTTTTGCTCCTGCTTCTAATGCCGCTAAAGAAGAAAGTCCACTGCCGCAACCAACGTCTAAAAAGTATTTATCTGATAAATCAGGTAGTTCCAGAAAATCTAAAATATAGTTTTTGGATATTTCTATTCTTTCTTGGCTGAAACTTTTTTTGATAAATTCCTCCCAATTCTTACCAAAAGAAAAGGTAATTTCTTCTTTTTTCATATTCTATGTACCTCCTAAATAGATTGAATCACTGTTTCATAATCTTTAGTGACTTGTTTTATATCCCATTGTTTGACTTCCGCGAAAGCCTTTTCACTTATTTCTTTTACCAAAGAAGGATTATTTAAAAATTTTAATATCGCCACTTCTAATTTTTCAACATTGTTATTTTCCACTAAAAGACCGGTTACTCCATCATTTATTATCTCTCCTGGTCCAGAAGGACAATTTGTAGCTACTACGGGTATTTTACAAGCCATTGCCTCTATAATTACATTACCGAATCCTTCATATTTTGAACAAAGCACAAAAACTTTTCCATGAGCCAGCCAAGAATAAGGATTATCTACTACTCCGGGCATCAAAACTTTTCCATCTAATCCTAACTCTCGGATAAGGATCTTAAGGTTTTTTCTCTCTTTACCTTCCCCGAGGATTACTAATCCTATATCATGTTTTTTATTAACTTTCGCAAAAACTTTTAATAGAAGAGAATAATTTTTTTGTTTTTCCAATCTCCCTACAGCAATAATATATTCTTTAAAAGTGGGCTGAAAAAGAGCTTTTGCCAAAGTTTCTATATTTCCCAAGTCAATTCCATTATGGATAACCCTTATTTTTTCTTCCGGAATTCCAAATTCGTCTATAAGATTCTGTTTAATACCTGAAGATATAGCAATAATAGCTCCAGATTGAGGATAAAATTTTTTAACCAGGAACCTACGTAGAAAAGAGAATTTATAATTTGGGATATCCTTCCCCAAATGAATTCGCTCTGAAAGAATTATTTTAACTGAGGAACATATAAAAAATTTAGTTAACAGAACAATTAAGTTAATTCCCCACATAAAAGAGACTATTGTTTGAGGTTTTTCTCTCTGAATTATTCTTGCCAATGGCAAGATTAGACGTAAAGTAGCAAAATGGCCTTCTATACCTAATTTTATAATAGAAATATTGTCAGGAAGTTCCCCCTGCAAAGTTGTATCTGAAGCAAGTAGAACAAGAGTGGGAGAAAATTTATTTTCGTCTAGATTTTTAAGTATATTAATAACTATTTTTTCTACTCCTCCTATACCCAAAGAAGAAATAATAAACATTATTTTTTGCATAAAAATACAAACGTCTCATTTTACATGGTAATACTTATTCAAGACGTATTCTCCTCATCTTTTTACAAGATAACAGGATGCTAGACCGCGTTGTTCTTTCTTAATTAAGAATTGTAACGGTAAGAAAAAAATACTAACTAATAATCTTTTCCAGTTGTATCCCCAAATAATTGGGAGAGTGCCTCCGGAGAATACTTCAATGTGCGAGAATCCTATTTCACGGAAAATATTAACCATTTCTACCTGAGGGATTGCGTTAATATGGCCTATTTCTAACCAGGAAAACTCACAAAACCCCCAAATTTCCCCTGTTAACAAAAACCAAAACCTACTCCACCAACAACTAATATTGGGCGTCGTAATTAATAAGTAAGTCGAGTATGAACATAATTGCTTTAAAGTACGTAAAAAATCCCAGGGGTTTTCAACATGCTCAATTACTTCTATGGAAACAATGAGATCAAATTTCCCTGAATGTTCTTTAATAAATTGGATTACCTCATCCTTTGCATTAAAATTTAATTTATAGAATTTAGGACCACTTGCTTTAAATTCTTTCTTATTCATATCGACTGCTATGACTTCACAACCTAAATCGTGTAATCTTTGAGAAAAACTACCCTCTCCGCATCCCCAATCTAAAACTCTAAAAATTTTTCCTTTATGAGCGTCTATCAACTTTTCTATATGCACCAATAATTGAGCATGGAGATTGACATCTGATTTCGCAAGCAAACCTTTGTAATATTGTGGTAATTGTTTATTTCTACTAAAAAATGGTGATGGCGTTAGAGTTAGTTTTAACATTTTTCAATCTCCTTTAAATCTTTGCACAATTGCTTCCCAAAGCATTTTATCATTTTCTGTTATGCTATCAGTTAAGAAAAATAATATCCCCAAAATCAATAGAAATATAAGAATTACCGCAGGCAACATCCAAGTGCTTATATTTAACAAAAATTTACCGGGAATATAGACTAACAAAATTGAAATTGTTCCTAGGAGGATAACTTTAAGATAATCTTTGTTAAAAGGTGAAATTTTGTCTTTGTAGTAAAGAGGCAAAAAGTAAGCAACATTTACAAGTATGATAGAAAACAGACACGCATAACTTGCTCCTATAATTCCTAATTTAGGAACAAGAAAAAAATTTAAAGAGATATTTGCTGCTAAGCCTATAAAATTAGCTGATAATATTGTTTTATTTTTCCCTAAAGCTATCAAAGTGGCTACAATGGGTCCAAAAATTATTTGGACTAAAAATCCGCCGGTAAGTAAAGTCAGAGCAAAAGAAGCATTTATATATCGTTCACCAAAGAAAAGAATTAATACCTGCTTGGGGAATAATAGGAAAACAAAAGTGGGGATGATAGTAAAAACAAAAATCCATCGGGAGAGAGAAGAATATAAATCTTTCACTTTAGTAAGCATATTCCCCGCGTAGTATTGCGTGGCTATGGGGGTATAGATATAACCAATCGGAACAAGCAACAAAAAAGGGATTATGTTAGCCAGTGTAAACGCAACGTTATAAATACCTACTTCAGTTGGGCTATAGAAATATCCGATAAATAATGTATCTGTCCAGCCAAGCGTGAAAGAAAAAATCACCGCTCCAAGGAGCGGCAATGAAAAAAGAATAATTTCTTTATCCATATTTCCTATAAGCTTAAATTTTATGAATTGCGGAAGGTTTTTTGCAGTATAAAATAAAGCGATTAAACCTGTTATCAGAAAAGAGAAAAAATAAGCCCAAATAATATTTAAAAATATTGCTTTTGCGAAAATGTTACTAAAAAATATTGCTATTAGAACCGTTGCCAATCTTATAGCAGAAGAACTGGCAGGGTCTAAATAAATTTTGGGCGCAGATACGCCAAATCCCAAAAATATTTGTATACAAAGAGCGGTAAATATAAGAAAAGGAACACCTCCAACCAAGATGGCAAATACGGGGAAAAGGTTCGCGGAATAAAAAAGATGAAAGATTTTACTCCCAATAAAAAGCAATATAACAGAAATGCCTATCCCCATACATAAAGAACTCCAGACTGCTGTCCTGACAATAGTTTCTACCTTAACGAGATTATTCCTGGATTTATAATATGAAATCAATCTGGATAGTCCCACGACTAACCCTGCAGCAAATAACCATACAATTAAACTCAAAAACACCAATGCAATAGAAAGAACGCCAAATTCTGACTCGCTAATATTTTTTATGACTAATATTCTGGTTAAAAAACCTATTACTCCTCCTACAGCAGAACCAAAAAAGATAAAAAACCCACTCTTTGTTATATGTTTTAAAGCATTATCCAAAGTGGGAATTCCCCATTTTTCTGTTTTTTCTAAAGTATCATTCATCTAAGTAAGTAATTTAATAACTATTTTTTAATCTTTCGTACAACTCCAAGCATAAAATTATAAAACTTTGCATCATAGGGATAATTAAAAAAACTTAGTCTCCAACGTAGCTTAGCTATAATACGAAAGGGAAGTATCATCAATCTTTTTAATTTTTGTCTGGGAAGAAATTTACTACTTACTAAATGGACGAAAACTTGTAGATAATTTATAAAGTCTGAATCTTCTGTCCAGTGATGGTTCTCGACTTGGAAAGGATAGTCTGAAAATTTTTGTTTCAGATTACGTTGAGTCCACTCTTCGAAACTTTTAGGTTCTTGGTACCCAAGTTGCTTGATTTCTTCATATAGTTCTCCACCCGGATAAATTCGCAAGGGCTGTGGTCCTATAATTGTACAATTAGGGAGCATTTTAAAAAGCTGATCAATGCACTTTAGTGTTAAATAATAATCATATTTTTTTTCATGGGGAAATCCGATAATAAAAGAGAAAACACACTCAATATTGGCTTCCTTGCAGTCTTTAGCCATGGTAAAAATTTGCTCTATCTTAATTCCTTTTTTCAACTTATTTAGAATCCTCTGAGATCCAGATTCAGCTCCAACTTGCAAACAGATACAGCCACTTTTTTTTAGCTTTGGGATCATTTCATTATTAATATACGAGGGAGAAAAATAATTTGCTCGGACAGCAGCTTGCCATTGGAAATAAAATTTTCTATCAATTAACTTCTCAATTAATCTATAGGTTCGCTCTTTAGATTGGAAAAAATCCTGATCTTGGAAAGAAATTGTCCGAGGATTATACTTTGTAACAATATTATCTAATTCGTCAATAATCTGGTCTACATTTTTACCCCGCCATTTCAAACTGCAGATGCTATTGATACAAAAAGTACAATGATATGAACACCCTCTACTAGTGATAACCTCGATATAATCTCTCATTGAATCTATTACTTTTTTATCAAGAAGTTCATAGCAAATATTAGGCATTTCTTCTGATTCAAGTAAAGAAGCTGGAGGATTCTTAACAATTTTCCCATTATTTTTATATACCAGACCCAGGACCTCTGTATACCTGTTTTCTTCACTTAAAACCTCAAGTAACTTTGCTACAGTCTTTTCGCCTTCTCCATAAGCTACAAAATCAATATCCTGATAGCGGATAGTTTGTTCCGGGTATAAAATAGAGTGAGGGCCTCCTGTTATAATCTTGCATTGAGGATTGTATTTTTTGATAGTTTGTATTATATCCCTTGCCAAATAGGCTTGGGTTGTCATGAAACTAATTCCTACTAGGGATGTCTTTTTACATTGCTCAATTAGAGATTCGGTAAATGCTTGGGAATCTATAAATACACTTTGGTCCAAAAGCTCTACAGAATAATTGGTAAATTTCTTTAGGTAACTCCCGATAGCTAATATCCCTAAAGGGAAATTGTTAACTCTTTGGCTATCTGGATTTACTAGTAGAATATCCATAAATTTTATTTTTCTTTATTTATTATGAATCTCTCATGATTAAACATTCAACCTATTAAAGTAAAGGTTTATTATCTAGTTTATTATTTTTCCTACTGACTATCTCTAAAGTAGGTATTTCCCATTCTCTATTATCTTTTCTTTACGGCTTGAATAAAGGCTCCTGTTGTAGTTAAATCATCATCAGAGAGGTACTTGAATTTTGATTTAAGGTATTTTTTTTGAATTCTCGATTTATTTTTGTATTGTATATCACAAATAATCTCAAAACCTGCTTTATGTATAAGTTCAATATGCTTTGAATGAGGCTCTCTATTTAACAGATAAGACCTTTTCCCTCTCATTATTTTCCACGCAAAATCTGAATATGTCCAGTGCCCATTCCATTCACTTGCTAATCCATGAGATTTGAAATCAATTTGATGGGACATAAAACCTCCCGGCTTTAGCCAACGATATAATGTCTCATATATATATTCAAGATATTCAACGTGTTCCAATACTGCTTGGGAGTATATCATGTCAACTGAAGCTTCTTTTATTATATTTGAATTATGCCAAGGAACAAAATAGGATATTTGTATTTTATCGCTATGAGTTTTCCCTGTATTTAAAAGCGCGTTTTTTATAGATTTGATTCTATCGTTTTTCAACATTAAATTAAGATGGTCATCACTTAAGATATGGGTTGGAAACTCATATGATTCAAGGTATGGCTTGATTTCTGGAAATTCGGTTTCATCCGGGATTTTTTCGCGTTTCCTAAATAGAACTATCAAGTCATCAAAAATTTTAATATTTCTTTGGTTATCGGCATATTTAATAACATCAAAAGCATAATATTTATTCACTCCTGATATTAATGCCGCCAACCCAATGCCTAAAGAATCTCCAGGCCCAAGTTCTGCGATAGTATCGGGTTGAGTTGGGAGATTATTTTTGTAAGCCATTACAAGATGTCTCAACCATATAGAATAACTATATCGCGCAGAAATTGTTCCCCCAGTGCCTTTAGAGACAAGTCTATATAATCCGGCAGGAATATAACCCGCGATTATTCCTTTTGCCAAAGCAATATAGAATTTGATATTCATGACATTCTTATTATAAAAATTATTTTAGTAATATTTGAGAAATTAACTGTTTATAAAGTTTTTCGGTATCTTTTACCATTCTATCCAAAGAAAAATTTTGGGCTACAAATTCTTTGCCTTTTTTCCCAAATTTTTCTCTTGTTTTTTGGTTTTTAAGAAGTAATTTTATAGCGTTAGCTAAATTTTTCCAATCACGGGGAGGAACTAAAAAACCCGTTTTGTTATCCTGAATTATTTCTTTGGCCCCATCCACTTGCGTTGCTATTACAGGTTTACCCAAAGCGTACGCTTCAAGAACCACATTAGGCATACCTTCCCAAAGCGAAGGCAGAACAAACACGTCCATTATATTAATGATTTTCATCGCATCTTCTCTAAAACCCAGAAATTTAACTGAAGAAGCGATATCCAATTCCAAAGCCAATTCTTTTAATTTTTTTTCTTGAGGACCATGTCCTACTATCAAAAGACAACTTTTTGGAAAATCTTTTAAAACGAGCTGAAATGCTTTAAGAAGATATTTTATTCCTTTCTGGTTTGTAAGTCTGGCAACCGTTCCAATAATTAGATTGAACCCAGAGATGGATAGCTCTTCTTTCTTTTTATTTTTTTCTTTATCATTAAGTAAATAAAAATCGGAAGTATTTATGCCGTTATAAATTGTTGTAAGTTTTGAAGGGAAAATCTTTGCTTTCCTCTGCATAAATTTTTCTACTTCCTTTGACACACATATTTCTTTGTTTATCATCCATTGTGTAAACGTATCTAAATATAAATGATGATTTTTCTCTTTTTCTGCAACTCTTACTGAAGAAATTATAATAGGGATACCCGCAATACAGCCTGCGATTCTTCCCATGAAGTTAGCATGGAAAAGATAGGTATGGAGGATATATGGCTTTTTGCGGTGAAGAAGTTTTATCAGTTTAAATAAAACCGTGATATCAAATTTATTTTTTGCGCCAAGACATATTACCTCTATACCTTTATCTCTTAATTTATCTGCAATTTTACCTTCACCGCTTAATGAGTAAACTACAGGAGAGAATCTTTTAGAATTAAGATGGGTTACTAATTGATATAGAGAATTCTCAGCGCCGCCAATATTAAGTTCTGTGATGAGATAAGCTATGCGACATATTTTTATCATACACCAAGTTACGCTTTATGGATTGCTGAAGCTAAATCTTTAACTAATTTACCAACTTTACTAATTAAGTCTTTTTTTTCTAAATTATCCTGAATAACCTTTACGATTGCGCTTCCTACAATTACGCCATCGGCAAAAGAAGCAACCCACTTCGCAGTTTGAATATTAGATATACCAAAACCTACTGCTACGGGTCTATCTGTAAGTTTTTTAATATCCACAACTCTTCTCTTTAAACTCTGTGCTAATGAATTTCTTGCCCCAGTGACTCCTGCAACAGAAACACAATAGATAAATCCGGTAGAGGCTTCTGCTATTTTATGCAATCTTTCTTTTAAAGATGTAGGTGCTGCCAAGAAAATCGTATCAAGTCCTTTTTTGGAGGAGAATATTTTTATTTCTTTTGCTTCTTCAGGCGGCAGGTCTGCCACTATAACTCCGTCAACACCCGATTTTACAGCATCCTCAACGAACTTCTCAATACCATAATGGAAAATGGGATTATAGTATGACAAAAAGACAATCGGGATATCGGTCTTTTTTCTTAAGTCTTTAACTAAGAGTAAGATTTTATTTAAATTTGTTCTTTTCTCCAAGGCTCTATTAGAAGAAGCTTGAATTACGGGACCATCCGCAATAGGGTCGGAGAAGGGGATGCCTAACTCAATAATATCTGCCCCCTGTCTCTCCATTTCCAAAACAATTTTATAGGTATCTTCTAAGCAAGGGTCACCCGCCGTAATAAATGCGATAAATGCCTTAAGACCCTTTTTCTTAAGTTCTTTCCATTTACTTTCTATTCTATTCATTATCTTCCTTTACCCCGTTAGAGATAGGTCGCCATTGTATCTATTGGCGACCGCAAATTACAACTTGAACCAACTTGTTATCTGTAAACTTTTCCACCCTGTTAGTAATATATGCAATATATTTTATTTAATTTCTAACGGGGTTAATATAATCTTCCACAATATCGACATCTTTATCGCCGCGACCGGAAAGGTTAACAACAACTAAATCATTCTTTTTAAAATTGATCGCGAAATTCTTAACCCAAGCTATTGCATGAGATGATTCTAATGCAGGAAGTATTCCCTCAAGATGCGAAAGCATAAAGAACGCATCCATTGCGTCTTTATCTTTCACCGTATAATAGGAAGTTCTACCTGTTTGTTTTAAGTGCGCATGTTCAGGTCCAACACCGGAATAATCAAGCCCGGGCGCTACAGAATGTGTTGAAGCTATTTGTCCGTCTTTATCCTGCAATATATAAGTTCGTGCGCCATGAAGGACACCTTCGGTGCCTTTACATAAGGAAGCTCCGTGTTTGCCCGATGCAAGACCAAGTCCTCCTGCTTCTACTCCTATAAGTTTAACTTTTCTTTCTTTTATGAAAGGATAAAACATACCCATTGAATTACTACCGCCGCCAACACACGCTACAACATAATCAGGTAATCTTCCTTCAAGTTTTCGTATTTGTCTTTTCGTTTCTTCTCCTATTACCGACTGAAAATCACGGACAATAACAGGATACGGATGCGGTCCAACCACAGAACCTAAAAGGTAATAAGTGGTTTTTACATTGGTTACCCAATCTCTTAAGGCTTCATTGATGGCATCTTTCAAGGTTTTACTTCCTGTTTTTACGGGAATAACTTTCGTCCCTAAGAGCTTCATTTTAAATACATTAAGTTTTTGTCTTTTTATATCATCTTCTCCCATATATACATCACAAGGCATACCCAATAAAGCCGCAACGGTAGCAGTGGCTACCCCATGCTGTCCTGCTCCTGTTTCGGCAATCAGCCGTTTTTTGCCCATTCTTTTAGCTAAAAACGCCTGACCGATCGTATTGTTTATTTTATGAGCGCCGGTATGCAGAAGGTCTTCTCTTTTTAGATAAACCCTGACTCCTGTTTTTTTACTGAATCTTTCTGCGTAGTAAAGCGGGGTAGGTCTGCCTGCATATTGCTTAAGACAATTATTCAAATCTTGTTTAAAATTTTTATCTTTAATAGCTTCGTTATAGGCAGAAGATAATTCTTCAAGCGCGCACATAAGGGTCTCGGAAACAAACTTGCCTCCGAATTTTCCCCAGTGTCCTTGCGTATCGGGTGAAATGTTTTTCATTTTGATTATTGTATAATAATTGAGTTAGTATGGCAAAATCATTTATATTGTGAATCGGAAATTAAAATGACAAAAACAAGAGTACATTTAATTATCTCAGGTAAAGTTCAGGGAGTATTTTTTCGCTATACTATGTATCAGATAGCTTCTAATTGTGATGTTGTAGGTTGGGCAAAAAATCGAGCTGATGGAAAAGTGGAAGCAGTATTAGAAGGAAACAAAGAAAATGTAGAAAAGGTCATAGAATGGTCGCGTCATGGTCCATCAGGCGCATCGGTAGAAAATGTAGAGGTTGCCCGGGAAGAATATACGGGTGAATTTAAAGATTTTTCTATAAAATATTTTTAGAGATTGAATCTAAAAGCAATTCAAATGATTCAACAAATTTCTTGACTCCTTCAGCTTGTAGTTTTTTGCACACTAAATCGATATTTATACCTTCCTCATTTAAACTCTTAATTATTTTTTTTGCATCTTCTAAGTTTTCTTCCACAACAACTTTAATATTGCCGGATTGAAGGAAAGTCTTAACCGTTTCTTCAGGCATAGTATTTACCGTTTCGGAACCTATTAATTCTTCAACATATTTAACTTTTGAATAAGCAGGGTCTTTAGAAGAAGTAGAAGCCCAAAGCGGTCTTTGCATATTTGCGCCTTTCTTCTTTAGTTTCTCGAATCTTTCGCTGTAAAAAATTTCTTTGAATTTTGCATAAATTACCTTTGCATTAGCGACAGCCGCAAGCCCTCTTAGTGCTGTATTTCCTTTTGCATCTAAACCCTTATCAATATCAGTATCAACTCTGGATATAAATACGCTTGCTACAGAATGAATATTTGATAAATCCCTACCTTCCGATGCGCGTTTCTGGAGACCTTCTATATACGCATTAGCCGTTTTTTCGTATTGTTCTACGGAGAATATCAATGTTGCGTTTACATTTATACCCGAAGCAATAACTTCTTTTATTGCCGGAATCCCCTCCTTAGTAGCAGGAATCTTTATCATTATGTTGGGTCTGTCCAAAACCGTAAAAGTTCGTTTTGCTTCTTCTATTGTCTTAAGAGTGTCATAGGCATATTGCGGAGACACCTCAATGCTTACATATCCATCTTCGCCGTTACTTGTCTTATAAACACCATCAAAACATTTTGCCGCATCCAATATATCTTTGAAAACTAATTTTTCATACGCCTCAATTACGCTAATTTTTTTGGATTTTAATTCATCCAATTGTTTTTTGTATGCCGGAGATGTTAAAGCTTTTTGAAAAATAGTGGGATTTGAAGTTAACCCCAAAATACCGCTAGATATAAGTTTATCCAGCTCTCCTGAAAGAAGAAGTTGTCTTGTAATATTGTCATACCACGCAGACTGCCCAGCTTTTTTTAGTTCATGTAATTTAGTAATTTTCTCCTCCCCGGATTTTAAAGTTTTTTATTATACAAAATTTGACCTAAAGAGAAAAATAGATGAAAATACAAAAAACAGTTTATAGTCTATAGGGTATAGTTGATAGTAGAAAGTATCCCAAAACCATGCGCTATACACTGTAAACTATTTACTAAACACTATCGACTATCTTAGACGGAGGAAAATATTATGGATTTCAATTTTGAACTGCCAAAAGTAAATCTGCTTTTTGGGAAAGGCGTATCGGTTAAAATATCCGAAGAAGTAAAAAAACTTGGAGATAATGTTCTATTAGTAACAGGCAGAAACAGTATGGATCAGTTGGGTTTTACTCAAAAAATAATTGACCATCTGAAAAATCACGTAATAAAAGTAACTGTTTTCAACAAAATTACACCTAATCCCACAACAGAATTAGTAGATGAAGGCGCAAAAGTTGCTTTGGAAAATAAATGCAATGTGATTATTGGTCTTGGCGGCGGTTCAAGTATAGATGCCGCAAAAGCTATAGCCATAGTCGCAGGTCATAGCTCCACCCTGAACCGAACTTGTTCTGGTTCAGGGCAGGGAGAATTCCAATCAATATGGGCTTTTTCACCATCTCAAAGTACTCCGCTACCTATAACATCAAAAACACTTCCCATAGTAGCAATAACTTCAAGTTCGGGAACAGGTTCTCATGTAACGCGATTTTCCGTAATAACTAATCTTGAGCTTAAACAAAAGATGGGAATATATTCACAGCATATTTTCCCAAAACTTTCCGTTGTGGATTTGGAAATTTTAACGAATATGCCGCCTGCTTTAACTGCCGAATGCGGCGTTGATGTATTAACACATTGTCTTGAAGGGCTGGTTTCAAAAAATTGCAATCCCATTACGGAAGAAATGGCTTTGAAAGGTATCGAACTGGTATTCAATTACTTAACAGATACTTATAGAAACGGTGATAACATAAGAAGTAGAGGCGCAATGGCTTTGGCTGATACATATGCAGGATTTGTGATAACCACCTCGCGTGTTGTATTGCCTCACGCAATGTCTCATCCAATCAGCGCTTATTATCCTAATATTTCACACGGCGCCGCACTTGCTGCCTTAACCCCTCACATCATGCAGTTCAATATCGAAAACGGTGACAATACTACCTTGCAGAAATATTGTCTTGCATCAGGAGCAATGGGCAAGAGAGCATTTGGAACAAATAAATACGAGGCAATGAAATCGGTAGAAGCCGTAAAAGAACTACTAAAAAAAATAGGTATGGATAAAGGGCTGCAAGAATTGGGAGTTGACCCGGGCAGTATAAATAATATGGTAAAAAGCGCGATGGTAACCGGGCAAGGACCTATAGAATCCAACCCAGTGGAAGTTAAGGAAAACGATATTGTGAGAATATATAAATTGTCACTGGGAAAATAGTATTAAGTGGTAAGTTATAAGTTTTAAGTTTAAAAAACTACTTTAAAATGGAAAAAATTATTGTGTTTATAATTTTGCTAATTCTGGTAGTTATATATATCACTCTTAAACTTTGCAAATTGGATATTCACCCCGATATTAACAGCTTCTTTATAAACTTAATCAGCGGGATGGTAGTAGTATCTTTAACTATTTGGGGAATTGATTCTTTAATTAGGAAAAGAAAAGATAAAAAGATTAAAGATATTAACAGGGAAAAAACTTATTTTATTACACTTTCGTTAAACCTTCTTATGTATGGAATTTTGCGAAAGTTTAATTTGATATCGGAACAAAATGGTGGTAAGAATCATGATTTTGCAAATGCCTATGAAGAATTCAAGAAAACTGCAAATGTTGAAGCTATTTTAAAAGTAATACATAAAAAGTCAATAAGTTTCGATAAACAAGATTTTAAATTCCTAAAATCTTTCTACAAAGAAATATCAGATCGCATTGGTTCTATTAGAAAACAAATAGAAGATATTAAACCCTATCCCAAACCAGAAATAATTAAAAAACTATCAGATATCACCTATTTGTGTATACAGGGTGACGTAACAATTAAAATAGGAACCATAATAGCAGATACGGCAGATACACATAAGTCTTCTGATTTTGAAGCAAAATTTATAAAAATTCTACAAGAGCATATTTATAAAGATAATTTTGGAACCGGAATCAGAGATATATTTAATAAAATTATTTCTGTAAGAGATAGTGCTTTTAAAAATGAGCTTTATTGCGATATATACTAAGTACTGCTAATATATTTTCCCGTGGATTAAAAGAAAACAGGTCAATATTGTGATATTATGTTTTTAGTTTTTTAACGCATCATTTTATACTCTGATGGCTAATTTACATAAACCTGATTTGGATTTGGCTACGCCTACTCAAGTCAAAAATCTTTTGATAGAAAGAGGGCTTAGTCCCAGAAAATTTCTGGGTCAACATTTTTTGGTTGATAAAAATATCCTTAAGAAGATAGTTGAAACCGCAAAAATAAAAGAGGGAGAAAAAGTTCTTGAGATAGGTTCAGGAATAGGGACGCTTACTTTTGCTTTGGCTTGCGAAGGCGCTGAAGTGTTTGCTATAGAAAAGGATAGGGGGGCTGCTTCTTCTTTAAAAGAGCTTGCCGCTGTTTCCTATCCCAATGTGAAAGTTATCAATGATGATATCCTAAAAATTGACCTGGAAATTATTCTAAGAGAATCTCCTGAATGGAAAGTAGTTTCAAACCCGCCTTACAGCATAGCTTCTCCGATTCTATTTAAATTGATTTCTTTTAAGAAGAAATTCTCATGCATCGTGCTTATGCTTCAGAAAGAGTTTGCACAACGTCTCGTTGCGTGTCCCGGCAGTGAAAATTATTCTTTTTTAAGTATAAAGGCACAATTTCATATGGGCATTGAAATAATTCATAAAGTTTCAAGAAGGGTGTTTTTCCCGTCACCTAATGTGGATTCGGCTATTGTTTTATTTAAACCTCTAAAAAGCCCAAGAGTAAAAGTTTGTGACGAGGAACTTTTCTTCAAAATAGCAGACGCAATGTTTAGAATGAGAAGGAAAAATCTTAAGAACACTCTCAAATTCTTAAATCTTCCATTGGAATTTTACAAGAAATCTCCAATTGATTTAACAAGACGGGGGGAAACGCTTTCTTTGGAAGAAGTCGGGTTATTGGCAGATTTTATAACAAAAATTAAGATTCAAAATAGGCACAAAGGGACAAAGTAACAGAGGCACAGAGGAAATATATAGAATCTAAAAAAAACAAAAAACTTTGTGCCTATGTGCCTTAGTGCCTTTGCAACTGATTTTTTATGCAACCGAAACGCTGGAAAGTAAAAAAACTTGAACCGTTTCTTTCGGGTCAAATTTCTAATGTTTTAGGAATTTCTCCGTGTACTGCGCAACTGTTGATAAATCGCGGCAGTAAAACGCCCAAGGAAGCGCAAGCATTTTTAAACGGCAACTTGTCTGATCTTCATTCTCCGTATCTTTTGAATGGGATTGGGGAAGCCTCTGCCAGAGTTTTTCAGGCTATTGAAAACGACGAGAAAATTCTTGTTTATGGGGATTACGATGTTGATGGAATAACGTCAATATGTCTTATGCTTCTTACGTTAAAACAGCTTGGAGCAAATGCTTCTTATTATATGCCGCATAGAGTTAAGGATGGTTATGGTCTAAACATGACAGCCATAAAACAAGCAGAAAAGGAAAATGTAAAATTAATAATCACATGTGATTGCGGTATGGACGGTTCCGAAGAAATATTGTTAGCCAAACAAAAAGGTATAGATACGATAATTGTTGACCATCATAAAGCAGGCGTTCATATCCCTCCGGCATTAGCTGTTATAAACCCAAAAGTTTGTTCTTATCCTTTTAAAGAACTCGCAGGCGTTGGGGTCGTATTTAAGTTCGCTCAAGTGTTGCAGGAGAAAACCTGCTCGCCCCGACGTAACATCGGGACAAGCAGGCGGGAAGAACTTGATTTCCTCGAAGAACATCTTGACTTAGTTGCTCTTGGGACTGTAAGTGATGTGGTTCCGCTTATAGGAGAAAACAGGATATTAGTTAAATATGGTTTAAGTAAACTCGATTCTTCTAAAAAAGTTGGCATAAATGCTTTAAAAAACACTGCCAAAATTAATAACAAAAATATTACGACGCGCGATATCGGTTTTATTTTGGGTCCGCGTTTAAATGCAGGTGGAAGGATTGATACTGCCGATAAATGCGTTAAGATGCTTTTGAGCCAGTGTGAACAAGAAGCTTTGGAGATTGCTTCTTTATTGGAAGCGGATAATAAACAAAGACAGAAAATACAAGAAGAAATTTGTCAGGAAGCTATGAAGATGGCGGAAGAAAATGTCAATTTCCGTGAAAATAGAATTCTTGTCCTTGCCAATGAAGGATGGCATCCGGGAGTAATTGGTATAGTTGCGTCGCGTCTTGTGGATAAATTCTCTAAACCCGCGATTTTGATTTCTTTGAATAACGGTATTGGCAGGGGCTCCGGACGCAGTATAGGTGATTTTAATTTATTCGAAAATTTGGGAAAAGTAAAAGAATTGCTTGTAACTTTCGGCGGACATAAACACGCCTGCGGATTGGAGATTGCGCAGGATAATATAGAGCCATTTAGAAACAAGATAAATAGCTTAGCCGAAGAGTTACCTATTGAGGAATTCACTTCGTTGTTAGTAGCGGATGCTTATATGTCTTTGGATATTCTTACTGATTCGGTAGTAAAAGAATTTCAACTTTTTTCTCCTTTTGGTTTAAGCAACGAAGAACCGGTTTTTATAACCAAGAATCTTCAAATAATGACCGAACCTAAAAAAGTCGGTTCCAATCATATAAAATTCTGGGTAAAAGATGAAAAATTTCATAGAGAAGTTATCGGTTTTGGTAAAGCGGATTATTTAAATGTTTTGAACAAGCAGGACATCATAGATTTGGCTTATACAGCGCAAATTGATGGATGGGAAAACAGAAATTCGGTTATACTTAAAATGGAGGATGTTCAATGAAAGCGCAAGTTTTTTATTCTTCTTACCATATCAAATATGAAGATATTCCCGTTCCCACAATTACGGACGATGAACTTCTTATAAAAGTTAAGATATGCGGTCTGTGCGGAACAGATATCTACAAAATACAACAGGAATCGGTTCAGTCAGGTTCTGTTTTGGGCCATGAAGTAGTCGGAACCATTGAAAAACAGGGTAGAAATGTCGGCAGTTTTAAAGTTGGCGAGCGAGTATTTGTAAGCCATCATGCTCCCTGTTTTTCCTGTAAATACTGTAAGCAAGGCACTTTTTCTTTGTGTGAGCTTTTCAAGAGTACAAATATCAAACCCGGCGGTTTTGCGGAATTTATAAAAGTTCCCAAAGAGTTGGTAAAAAATAATGTTATACCCTTACCGGATTCTTTAAGCGATGAAGAAGCAGTTCTAATTGAACCTTTTGCGTGCGCTTGGAGAAATATTAAGAGAATACAAATTGAACCCAAAGATGTAGTGACTATAATCGGGGCAGGCCCTTCAGGGATTATGCATCTTATTCTTTTAAAAACAATGGGAGTAAAGAGCATCCGTTTGGTTGATGTGGTAGATTCAAGACTTGAATTTGCTGAAAAATTAGGTGCGGAAGATGTTATCAATATAAAGAATAAAAAAATAGATAAATTTAAAGAATCCGATATAGTTATCGTCAGTGTAGGTAATAAAGAAGCTGTTGAGGAAGCTTTAGATATGGTCAGAGTAGGGGGTAAACTAAGTATATTTGCGCAAGTGCCCGATAATACCAGGGTTCAGCTTGACCCGAATCTCATATACCACGAGACGCTGATTTTAGGAACTTATTCGTCCACACCGATAGAACAGAAAGAGGTCTTTGATATGTTTGTAAGTGGTAAGTTAAAAGATGCAACCTCTATTATCAGCCACCGTCTGTCGTTGAAAGATTTCCAGAAGGGCTTGAAACTTGCCGTAGAAGCAAAAAATTCCTGCAAAATACTATTTTATCCGTAAATTAAATTTTTGGTAGTTCTCTTCTTAAAAAAGAGTTTTACTTTTTTTTATTTCAGAATTCTGATAGTATGCTAGTTGGAATTAACAATGAAAACCAAGAAACCAAAATCTGCTTTCAAAAGTAGCAAGACAAAGAGTCTGCAGCGTGCGACGAAACCTGTAGAGGTAAGTAATGTTACATTAACCAACCTTGTTTTGAGGGACTTTTTTAAGAAAAAAGCCATAGAATCTGCATTGGCAAAAATTTTAAAATCTTCAAAAGCACATATGCTTTCCGTCTGGGCAAGAGATGAAGCAACCAACAGGATAGAATTTATAACAGGCGCTGGTAAACATAAAAAAGGGCAGGTAAATAAAGAAAAGCAGGTTATGGAAATATTGTTAAAGAAAAATAAAATCTGCGCCATTGATATTGATAAAAACAAGGAAATAAAAAATTTGTCATTCGTTAAAGATAACAAATTGGTTTCGTCAGTTGTTATTCCCATGAAAGCAGGGGAACAAAATATCGGTATTATCTTGTTATATAACCAAGAATATTCTAATTTGGGTTTAGACAAACTGAACAAGTTATTTTATACCGAAATGATGACGATTCAGAACGAATATTTGAAAGAAAGAGTGGCAATATTACTCAATACTGCAAATATTGATAGTTTAACTACACTGTATAATCATAGGTCTTTCTATGAAACATTAATAAAAGAGGTGTCAAAAGCAAATCGTTTTAAATATCCTCTGTCAGTATTAATGATTGATATAGACCATTTTAAAATATTCAATGACAAATACGGGCATCTTGTTGGAGATAAAGTTTTGTATGTAATTTCGGAAATAATAAGGGATACCATAAGAGCATATGATATACCTTTCAGATATGGCGGAGAAGAAATAGCGGTAATTTGTCCTTATACTAATAGACATCAGGCATTATGCGCGGCGGAAAGAATAAGGAAAAGCGTGGAAAATTATGTATTTAACGCAAACGGAGGCACAGAAAAAGTCCAATTAACTATCAGTATTGGGCTGTCATCTTATCCTGAAAATGCAATATTCTACGGAGACCTTGTAAAGAAAGCAGACGAGGCATTATATCTTGCGAAAGAAGAAGGCAGGAATAGAGTATGTCCTTCTTTAATTACCAGAAAAGACAAGAATAGGTTTGTATTTTGCTCCTCGTCACTTAGTCCGTTTTATTCCAATGTTTTGCGGGGAGTAAAGGAAGTCGCAGAAGAAGTTGGAAGTGTAGATGTTATTGTTCTATCAGGTAGTGATGACCCGAATTATGGAGGGCGTTATGAAAAACAATTAGGTTCTTTGCGAAAAGCAATTGAAGATAAAGTGGATGCAATCGGTTTGTGCTCGAAACAGAATGTGGGAGACATAATCGTAAAAGCAAACAAAGCAAAAATTCCGATTTTTGTTTTCAATCTCAACACATTGAAGATGAACCCTCCGGGCAAAATAGCTTCTTATATTTATTATGAACAAAAAGAAGCGGGCAGAATGGTGGGGCATTTTATGGTAAGGTTGTTAAGAACAGAAGGAAATGTAGCCATTATTGAAGGTATTTCCGAAGGAAGCGATTCCATTGACAGGAAAAAAGGATTTATCGAAGTAGTGAAAAAATATCCTGCAATTAAAATAGTGGAGTCCAGACCTGCGGATTGGAACAGAGATAAAGCCAAATTAGTTGCTAAAGAGTTAATTAAAAAATACCCTCATTTAGACGCATTTTTCTGTTTGAGCGATGAAATGGCTTTGGGGGCAGTAGAGGCAGTCAAAGAAGCGGGTAAAATAAATAAAATATTCACAATGGGTTTTGACGGGAATAAAAACGCTATTCAGAGTATTAAAAAGAGAGAGTTATTCGCTACTTTAAACACCAACCCCGTTGGTATGGGGAAAGTTCTGATGCGAACAGTCTTGAGAAACACCATCAAGGAAGAAGTGATTTCTCCAAGAACAAAATCTCCAGTAATGATAATCGATTCGCAAAATGTAGATCCGTATTTGTGAACTCGTCCACTTCGTTGCCAAGACTTTGGCAACGCAAATAACCAATTTGGCTCAACTTTATAATCATATTATTAAGTATCTTTTGGAAATTTTGAAAACGAATAATGGCCGACTTTTATTCGGTCTCTTTTTTATATATTGAAGCAACTGATTCTAACACCAGCAGTAAAGCTAATAATATAAGAACTATTGAAGAAATACCTATTGTATAGTTGGGGGCTTGTGTGCAGAGATTTTTTACGGCAATAGATATCAAGGCAAAAATAGTCATCGGTAACATAAAGAGCAAAGGGAGCAATGTAATAAGGCATCTTTTTTTCTTTGATATGAGATATAAAGTTGCACTTAATAGGACCAGCGAAGCAAGCAGTTGGTTGCTTGCGCCGAATACGGGCCAAATGATTTTCCAAGCGGGTATCAAATTGCCCTGCAAATCATAGGATTTTGCAAGAACCAAAAATAGAGCGGCTCCTATCGTAACCAGTGTTGAGATATACTTGTTTTTAAATATTGCCGCATATTCTCCCAATAGTTCGCTTAATGTATATCTTCCTATTCTAGTGGCGGTATCCAGAGTTGTTAGAATAAATGTTGATAAAGCCAAAATTGCGAAACTTTCCCCAAATTTTACGGAAAATCCTAATTTGCTCAAAAATATTCCCATCCCGTTGGCATAGACGGCTAAAGGATTTCTGATAAGTTCCGCGTATCTTTCTTTTGAAATTATCATGACGGTAGATAAAGCAATAACGGCAACTAATCCTTCAATAATCATGCTTCCATAACCTATAAATTTTGCGTCGGATTCTTTATTTAATTGTTTAGAGGTTGTTCCCGAAGATACGAGCGAATGAAAACCTGAAATTGCGCCGCAGGCAACTGTTACGAACAGTATTGGATATAGGTGAGAACCGTTGATATTAAATGCAGTATACATTGGATACGTAATTTTGTATCCGCCGATTACTATTCCTACAAAACCGCCTATTGCCGAGGCATAAAGCAGAAAACTGCTCAAATAATCTCTTGGCTGCAGTAGAAGCCAAACGGGCAGAATAGATGCACAAAAACAATAAAAAGCAAGAGCGAATATCCAGAAATTCTCGCCCTGATTAAGTGGGAGTTTTTGGCCGATATGAATAAAGGCAAACAAGAAGATTAAAGATATTATAGTTGTGTGAAGTAACGGGGTTTTCTTTATGTAAAGCATTGTTCCCATTACTACTGCCAATACAATATAAAGAATTGATGAGGTTGCTATGCCCGGGGATTGAATAAATGCAGTTTTTGTAAGTTCAAAAAAAACCGCTATAACTAAAACAAGAGTCAGCCAGGAGAAAATCAGGAATAAGAGACGACCTCTCTTGCCCATGAGATTTTTTATTAGTTCTCCTAAGGAAAGAGCTTTATTTCTTATGGAAGATACCAGTGCAGAAAAATCGTGAACGCCGCCCAAGAATACAGACCCTATAATTATCCATAAAAGTACGGGAAGCCATCCGAACATAGCTCCTGAAATTGGGCCGATAATAGGCCCGGCTCCCGCTATTGAAGAGAAATGATGCCCTAAAAGGATAGGTTTACCGGTGGGGACATGGTCAATTCCGTCTTTAAGTGTATGCGCAGGAGTAGGTTTTTTGTCGTTTAATTCGTATATTTTCCCGAGCATCTTTCCGTAAAAAATATACCCTACAAACAAAAAAATTACTGCGGCAATAAAAAATATAGTTAAATGCATATATTTTCTTTTTACTTAAATATACCTTCCAATAAATCTCCTATTCCACCACCGCCTTTATCTTCCTTGTCTTTATCGCCGCCGAATATCTGTTCAATTGCACTGCCAATGGCTTGACCCTTGAGTTTGTCTCCAAGGTCAGATTTTGGGTTAGAAAGAGTGCCGAGTATATTAAAATCTATGCCGCACCAGTTTTCATCTTCTCTGACAAATGCTCCGCTTACCAGTGGCATTTTTGCAACCATATCACATCTCATTAAAAGATGCGACGGTATTGCAAGTTTCTGGTTTGAGAGTTTCATTTGTCCTTTGCCGTAATACATTAAAAGTTGCGGATTTTCTAATGTGGCGGTTGTTATATTAACTTTCCCATCTCCTATTGTTGAAAGAAACTTTGCGGCTACAAAGTTAATTGTTTTCAGGGCGGGTATAAATACGGATAAAAGGTTCTGTATGGGGTGTGTAGCTAATTTACCGTTTTTGAATATGATATCTGTACTGCCTGTAAGTGTATTTATATCTGTACCTTGACCTGCCAGTTGTATATTCCCTTCTGTTTTTCCTGTCAGGAATGCTTTGCCAGCTAACTGTTTCAAAGCATTTCCTGCCTCAAGGCCCGACAGGTTTAATGTTGTGGAAAAATGAGGCTGGCCATCTTTCCCAAATATTATATTAGCTTTACCTTCGACTGAACCGCCGTAAATTTTAGCGCTGAAGTTGTCTATATTCACTTCTTTATCTTGTTTTGTTATTGTTGCTCTAAATGGTGCAGTTATATCGGTCAAGTCCCCCATTTTTTTAATATTAAGTTTATCGGAAGAAATTTTGCCGTCTGCTTTTATGTCAGATATATTCCCTGATGCATTTATATTTCCCGACAGTTTACCTTGAGCAAGTAAAGCATCTTGTCCTAAAGCGGTAAGCGCGATGCCTGTGTCTATATTGTTAACATTAAATGCTAAATTAAATTCGGGGTTTGATATGTTTGCCAGTGTCCCGGTTCCTTTTCCTACAACATTACCTCCAAAAACGTTCATAGTAATATCGGAGATTATAAAATCGAAATCAGCATAATTAATATTACCTTTTACTTGTTCTATTTTTATTTTATCTTGGACTAAAAGCGATGGGATAGAAAATTTTATATCAGCTTTGGCGTCAAATCCCTGTCCTTTGATGGTAATATCTGCATCAACAACTCCCTTTAATAATTCTTTTGCTTCGGGAACAAACTGGCTAATCAGTGTTTCCAAATCAATATTTTTTACCGATATAGTTGCGGTGTATTCGGCGTCTTTATCTTTTGACGGTAAAGTAGAATCGCCTTTCATCTCAATCGAACCTCCTGAAATATTAAGAGAAAGATTATCAAGAGATGCCAACCCTTCGGATGTTTTTAAATTTGCCTTTATATCTTTAATTGGGGAAATCATAGTTGAGTCCATTTCGCCGACTGAAAGATTTAAATCCATATTAGGAAAAGAATTGATGCTATGAATTTTTAATCTTATCGTGAAATTTTGAATTGAAAGCGAAGTAGTTTCTCCTACTTTTGCCCATGTTAAATTACCGTCAATTATCTGGACGTTGTCCGCTATAAATGGCAGCATCATCGCTTCTTTGCTTGACCCTGCCCCGTTGTCCGATGAAGTAATGGGCAGATTCCATGTCCCATCATCTTTCTGTAAAAGATTAATATCGGGACGTACAAGTTGTATTTCTTCTATTCTGAAGTTTCGACGAAGAAGGCCATATAAATCGTATTTTAAAATAATAGCTTCTGTTTTTACAGAATATCCTTCCGGGAAGTCAGTCGGATTTTTAATGTTGAACTTGTTGATTTGAACCCCTGAAAATATATTTGTCTGAAAACTTCCCATCTCGACGGGGATATTCAACGCAGTTTCTATTCTATTGATAACGATTTTCTTGAAAACTTCGGATTTCAAGAAACTGTTGAGCGAGAACATTGCTATAATGATAAGCAATAAAATAGATGCGACGATAATACCGAGAATTTTGCCTAATTTTTTGGATTTCATTTTATCCTCCCTGCCTGTTTTTAAGCAGGCGATGATTTAACTTAAAGCAAACTTTTTATATTAATAATTTTACACTTTATCACGACAAAATGAAATTTAATCAAAGGATTAGGTGTAATTTATAATGTGGCAGATTTCTAACCCCGTTACAGGAAATTTCCCTAACAGTATAACGGGCTTGACAAACTACGCTTCATAAAGCAAAATATTTCAAGATGATTTCAAAATTTATAAGATTTCTTACCATTGATATCTGGAGAATTCCCTTAAGAAAGCTTCCGCGCGGACGTTCATTATTGGTAAGGCAGTTGAGAATAGTTCTCCTGGCAATGCGCGGATTTGACGAGGATAAATGTCAACTCAGGGCTTCTGCGCTAACGTTTTATTCCTTGCTTGCCATTGTGCCGATAGTTGCTATGGTATTCGGAATAGCAAAGGGTTTCGGCATCGAAAAGATGCTTGAAACACAACTTGTGGAACGACTTCAGGGGCAGGAAGAAGTAGTAAGAAGAATTATTGAATTTGCGCAGTCTCTTCTTGAAAAAACAAAAGGCGGCGTAGTTGCCGGTGTCGGAGTTGCGTTATTGTTTTGGACGGTAATAAGAGTGTTAAGCAACATAGAAAATTCATTTAATGATATCTGGGGGATAAAAAAATCCAGAAGTTTTGCCCGAAAATTCAGCGACTATCTTGCTATTATGCTCATCGCCCCTGTCCTTATCATTATGCCCGGGAGCATTACTTTGGCGATAACAAGCCAGTTTGAATTTTTAATGCAGAAGATATCTCTTTTGGGCGTGATAGGGCCTTTTCTTGTTGTTGCCTTAAAACTTGTTCCCTATATGGTTATCTGGTTATTTTTAAGTTTTATGTATGTTTTTATGCCAAACACGAAAGTCAATTTAAGGTCTGCCATTTTGGGAGGAATCGTTGCAGGGACTATTTATCAGCTCGCGCAGGTGGGATATATACGTTCTCAAATGTTACTGGCAAGATACGGAGCCATTTACGGTAGTTTTGCGGCGCTCCCGCTTTTTCTTATATGGCTTCAAATTAGTTGGCTCATCGTTCTTCTGGGAGCCGAAATATCGTTTGCTCACCAGAATGTAGAAACATACGAATTCGAACCGGATTCTCTTAAAGCAAGTTATTCGTTTAAAAAACTTGTTAGTTTGATGACTACCAATTTACTGGCAAAAAATTTTGCAAGCGGCGATAAACCTCTTATGGCGGATCAAATCTCTCATAAATTAGAAATACCCATGAGATTGATTAACACCGTATTATATGAATTAGTCGAAGCCGGAATCGTATCCGAAATAAGACGTAACGATTATAAAAGTGTCGCTTATCAGCCTGCTCAGGACCTAGATAAACTTACGGTAAAATATGTGATTGATGCTATGGAAAAACGCGGTAGTGATAACATCCCGATTATAAAGTCTCAGGAATTGGACAGGATTTCTGAATGCTTGCAAACATTTAATCAAACTATAGAAAAATCACCTGCTAATATACTGCTGAAAGATATATAAACAATTTCAAATTTCTTTCAACAACTTTTTGTATAGGTCGTCTATTTTTTCAACCATATATTCTGCTCTAAAAATAGGGTCGACAACTTTCCTACCCTCATCTCCCATTTTTTTTCTTAAATTATCATTTTGTAACAATTTCAGGATAGAAGAGGTGAGTTGAGTGCAATCATAACTATCCCATTCTTCTTCGCTCATATTTGGGGCAGGTAGTAGAAAACCATTCTGTCCGTTTCTTATGATTTCATCCGCACCGTCAATATTGAATGATATAATGGGCTTACCGCAGGCAAGGGCTTGGGGAATTGCCCTTGCAAGCCCTTCTCTTAAAGATACGTGCACTACGATATCCATTATTGATATGTAGTCGGGAATCTTTTCTCGTGGGACTAATCCTGTAAAAATAATTTTATCTGCTATACCTAAATCAAGCGCTTGTTTTTCTAGTTTGTCTTTTAATATCCCGTCCCCGATAAGCAGGAATTTTGTGTTTGGAAATTGGGCTATAACTTCTTTTGCTGACTTAAGTAAAAATCTATGACCTTTTAGTTCAAATAACCGCGCTATTTTGCCTATTACCAGTTCGTTATCTTTTATTCCCAAAGTTTCTTTTAATTTTTTATTTTCTTTAACTTTTAAAAATTCGTCTAATGCCATACCACTGTATATTGTTAAAAATTTATTTAAGGGCGCAACTTTAGCCTTGTGTGCTTTTTTTGCCATGTTGTCACATACGGTAATTATTTTGTCGGTAAATAGCGCAGTGATTCGCTCAAGATTTACTGTTATAAAATTCATGAATTTATTCTGATAGGGGAAAAAAGGAAGTCCGTGTATTGTGTGGATTATAATCGGAACACCTGCACACCAAGCGGCTATACGCCCTAGAATGCCGGCTTTGGAAGAATGGGTATGGACTATATGATAACTGCCTGTTCGCAGTAAAGAATAAAGTTTGAAGAAGCTTTTGAAATCCAACCAAGGATGAATGTTTCTTCTTAAACAATCTATCAGGACGAGCCTAAGGCCTTTTTCTTTTGCTTCTTCAACTAACGAGCCTTCGGGGCCGAGAGGGGGTCCTGTAAATAAGGTCACCTCATAATCGCTAATTTTCGAGAGCCCTTCGACTGTTAATAAGGTGTTTTCTTGAGCTCCGCCGAGTATCAATCTGGTAATAATATGAACAACTTTTATTTTTTCTTGCATTATATTTACTATATCAAAAGAAAAGGAGCTAATAGAAAGACATTTTATTCTTTTCACTCACCTCGTTTAAAAATCTACACTTTCTAACGAGGATGGAAGCACTAACCGAGGGGATATGGACTCTCCCTGTATAAGGTCTAAATAAGATTCCCTCCTTTTGATTAAGTAGCCTCTGGAGTTATCGATAAGAACTTCTGCTGGTCGTGTGTGAGAATTGTAATTTGAGGACATACTAAAACTAAAAGCCCCTGTGCTCATAATAATGAGGTAATCACCTTGTTTAAAAGGTGGCAGTTCTCTGTTTTTTGCAAAGAAGTCAGTATTTTCGCAGATAGGTCCAACAACATCTGCTACAATTGTTCCATATTTCTGTTCTTCCGAGAGAATTTCGTGATATGCTCCGTAAAGAGCAACTCTAACTAAACTATTCATACCTGCGTCCACTATTATGAAATTTCTATCTTCGCTTATCTTTGTATACAAAACTTTAGTTATAAGTATGCCGGCATTACCTACAATAAAACGACCCGGCTCTATAATAAGTTTGCATCCTGTTTTCTCTATGAGTGGCAAAATTGCGTCTGCCAGCTGACTTGGAGTAGGCGGGATTTCTTCTTTGTAAGTTATCCCCATTCCTCCGCCGATATTTAACCATTGTATAGGTACGTCTTCTTTTTTTAATTCTTCAATAAACTCAACCATTTTTCTTACAGCTTCCTCATACGGTTTTAGGGAAACTATTTGAGAACCAATATGCATATGTAAACCTTCGATTTGTATATTTTTATAATTAGCCCGTTTTAAAAATATTTCTTTTGCCCGAATGAATGAGAGCCCAAATTTTGTTCCTTTTTTCCCAGTAGCAATATTATGGTGTGTTTCGGGTTCAATTTCGGGATTTATCCTTAATGCAACAGATACTTCTTTTTCACTCTGTTTACCGATTTTATCTATTGCTTCCAATTCCGCTTCAGATTCAATATTTATAAGCAGTATATCGGCATCTATCGCTTCTTTTAATTCTTTACTTGTTTTTCCGACTCCGGCATAGACTATCTTTTTGGGGTCTACTCCTGCTTTTAATGCTCTAAATAGTTCACCACCTGAGACAATATCGATTCCCCAGCCTTTTTTTGCCGTAATAGCGAGAATACTTAAATTGGAATTGGCTTTCATAGAGTAACAGAAAAGATGGGGATAATCTTTAAATGCTTCGTCGAAGAGTTCTAAGTTGTTATTTATTGTTGCGGAAGAATAAATATAAGTAGGTGTTCCTATTTTTTCGGCGATATCTTTTACCGGAATATTCTCACAGTAAAGATGTCCGTTTTTAAAATTGAAGTGGTTCATTTTCGCGTTCCTTATACATATTTTTGAGAGATTTTAATCTTTAAGTTTAAATCTTTTTTCTTTGAACAGTTTTACGCAAATATCTACTACTTGAGGGTCGTATAACTTCCCTTTGTTTTTTAAAATTTCTTCTAATGCTATATCTATACCGAATGTTTCATGATAGGGTCTGTAAGTTGCCATTGCCTCAACAACATCGGCTATACTTAAAATTCGTGCCTCCAGAAGTATCTCGTTTCCTTTTAATCCTTCCGGGTAACCTGAACCGTCTATTCTTTCATGGTGTTGAAGAACTATTTTTGCTAAAGGCCAAGGAAACTCTACGGTTTTTAATATATCATATCCTGCTTTGGAATGAGTTTTTACCAAATCCATTTCCATTTCAGATAACTTTGCCGGTTTGCCTAGAATTTCGGCGGGAATTGCTATTTTGCCTATGTCATGAACGAGCCCTGCCATTCGTATTGAATCAATTTGGCTATTGGGAAGGTTCATTTCTTTAGCTATGGCACAGGCAAGCTCTGTTACTCTTTTTTGATGTCCTGCAGTATACAAATCCCTTATTTCACCTGCAGATGCTAAAGCAGTTATCGTTTCTTCAAAAGCTCTTTTTATTTGCTGGAAATTTTGTTCGCGTTCTTCTTCAGCTTTCTTGCGGTCGGTTATATCAATCAGTGTGGTCCTAACTCCTATAATCTTGCCTTTATTATCATATTCAAATATGTCATCAATAGTAACATGGATTTTTCTACCATCTTTTGCTACATATATTCTGTCTTCTGCGTTTTCCAAATGTTTGCCGCGCATCTTTTTCAGAAATCTTTTTTTTGCCTCAACTTGCTGTTGGGGCAGAATAAATTCAAAAATAGATTTGCCTATCATTTGGTCGGGTTCATATCCGAACATTTTTGCTTCAGTATGATTCACGCTTATAATAATTCCTTTTGCATTAAGTACATGATAGGCGACAGGCGCATTATTCCATAATTCCCTGTATCGCTCTTCGCTTACTTTTAACGCTTCTTCTACAAATTTGCGTTCCGTAATATCTTGCGATGTTATTATGGCTCCTTTTGGGAATGGCGCTATGGTTATTGACAAAATTTTGCCTTTATATTTCTGGTCAGGAAAGGTTTTTGTTTTTCCCGAACTAATACACTGCATCAATTCAGTATACATGTCGAGTTCATGCTTCTTTGCATAATCTTTATACATTATGTCTCGGACATTGGGTAATCTGTCTCCGGATTTTCTCTTTGGTAAATTAAAATTGATTATTTCGCCTTTTGTATTAACAACTATGGTTTCTATAGGGTTATATTCGAACAAGGCCATGCTGAATTCTTCGTTCTCTTTTAGTTTTTCTATAACTTTTTTATGGTCGGTAATATTCTGAATAGTTGAACGAATACCTATAATCTGCCCTATATCATCTTTTAGAATTTTGTCCTTAACCAGAACAGGTATTAATGTTCCGTCTTTACATCGATAGGTGTATTCTGTGGAGGGGTCAGGCGGCAAAATTCCTTTAATTTTGTCCGTGAATGTTTGATGCGACGTTTCACTTTCCTCAATAAAATCCCACACGTAATGTCTCCACATTTCCTTAAAAGTATAGCCGAGCATTTCCAGTTCCGTGCGATTAACTCTTGTTATTCGTCCTTCTATATTCAGTTCGTAGTAACCTATTGGTGCTTCATCAAACAATTCCTGAAATTTTGCGTCACTATTTTTTAATTCTTGTTCTGTTAATTGCTGCAGGAGCGCGTAAAAAAGGAACCCCCAGGTCATTGGTATTAATATCCCGACAAGGTCTCCGTAGATGTCAAAGGCGTTATTTTCTCCGGTCCATTCAAAGATATTACAGGAGGTATAAATAAACATTAGGGAGAGAACTCCTGCAAAGAAAAACTTGACTCCGGAGTGTATAGAGCGTTTCCATCCACATGCAAATATTGCAAATATTATGAGGATTATAAGTAAAGAAATAGTGTCAAGAGAACTTATTACTGTATGCTCCACTATCTAATCTCCTTCCTGCCGAACATTTTCCAGCACCAGACAGCTACTAATACGAGCCCTGCTATATAACAAATATGCTCTATGATATTGAGAAATGTTCCCCAGAAAAAACCCTCAAGAATTGTAAAAACCCATCCCGTAAAAAATACAAGGAACCCCGCAATTAGAATATTTGATGAGGGGATTTTTTTAAACCGTGATGTATTTCCAATAAGGAAAAACAAAACACCTAAACTAAGTAAAAATAAAACAAGCTCACTTTTTTCAATCATCAGTTTTCCCTTAAAAAATTTTAATATTCTGGTTTATTTGGCTTAGTTGATATAATCATTCAATAAATTAATTAAAGGTTTTGCTTCCTCCGGCATGTTTACTTTATTGTCAAACAGAATATCCTGAATAGTAATGTCTTTTACATCGTAAAACTTTCTGTTGGCAGTGTCATCATTTAAAAGAAGTCCCCCTTCAAATGATGCTCCTGCATATAACCCTTTGGCTCTTGAATATACAAGTATGGCTGTCCCGGGGCCCACTTTGGCTTCTGCGTCTCTTCCTATAGGTCCTATTGCGGCAGAAGCATCCAACCCAATCTTAAATTTAGTTTTGTTTAACATTTCCATCCCGTCTTTGTTCATAATTAAAAATATAGAGTCAACCGATTGTCCGCCGATCTGCAGACCAAAACTGCCTTCGCCTGTTTTTACAAATGCCGGAGGACTCCACTCATTTGTAGTTTCGTCTTTAACAAGAACTATTCCCTGTCCTCCCTTTACTCCAAAAATAAATCCTGCTTTATATTGACGCAGAATTATTATTCCGTGACAGTTTTCCATGATTGATTGTGGAATGGAAGTATCAGGAGCTTCCATAATGTCTCCAAGATATTCTTGTGCTCTTTCAATGCGCGCTGTAAGTTCACCTCTTGTCTGAGCAAATCCTTTCGCTGGTACTAAAAGAAAAGTTACAACGAGCAAAAATACCACACTTTTTACTATGTTATTCATACTGTCTCCTTTCATTTCTTATTTCTACTGCTTTAGAATGGTTATTGAGTTTTTCTGCGTCGGTTAATGATTTTAAAAATGGTTCTAATTTTTGTAGTGAAGATTTTTCTGCGCTGATTATATTGATGCATTTAAGGAAATCTTTTACGCCTAAAGGCGAATCCCATCTGCCGGTTTGTGATGTGGGTATAATATGATTAGGTCCTGCGATATAATCTCCTAATGTTACAGGTGAATAGTTTCCTAAAAATACCGTGCCTGCGCTTTTTATTTTATCTAAAAAGGCGTGAGGGTTTTCAATCGCAAGTATAAGATGTTCGGGTGCTGATTCGTTAACTTTTGTGAAAGCTTCTTCTAAGTTGTTCGTTTTATAAATACCACCGTTGTTATCCCATGATTTTCGTGTATTTTCATCGCAATCTGCAAGAAGAGCTTTGATTTTCTTCTCTACTTCTTTGCATAATTTTTCGGATGGCGATAACAATATAGCGGGCGAATGCGGACCGTGTTCGGTTTGGGACAGAAGGTCGTATGCAATGAATTCTGCTTCTGCGGTATCGTCTGCGATAATTGTTACCTCCGACGGACCTGCTAATATATCAATTCCCACCTCTCCATAAAGTAGTTTTTTTGCTAATGTTACATAAATATTTCCGGGACCGACTATTTTATCAACTTTAGGGATAGTTTCTGTGCCATAGGCAAGCGCAGCTATTGCTTGAGCTCCTCCAACCTTATATATTTCTTTTAAACCTAACAGACTGGCGGTTGCAAGTATATGAATACTAATAGTATCATCTTTTTGAGGAGGAGTTGCTATAACTATTTTTTCTACACCTGCTATTTGAGCGGGAATTGCTGCCATAAGCAGTGAAGATGATAAAGGAGCTTTTCCTGCAGGAACATATATCCCCACCTTTTGTAAAGGTTTAAAGATTTCGCCTGTTAAAATACCATCTTCTTCTTTTTTCCAATCTTTAAATTTTTCTTTTTGTATTCGGTGAAAGTTTTCTATTCTCTCTTTAGCTTTTTTAATTGCAATTATAAAATCTTTGTCTACTTTCTTTTCTGCGTCTTCTATTTCTTTTTCTGGAACTTTTATTTCGCGCAGAGTCTGTACATCTATCTTTGTCTCTTCACCAAGGTCATACTTTATAGTAAATATATCAATAGCATTATCTTTTTCCATTTTTACCCGATTAATAATTTCTTTTACCGTTTTTTCTACGTCGGCATTTACAAAAGGTGTTTTTAATCTTTTACTCTCTTTTATCGCTATCATGCTTTCACTCTTCTAATTTTTGCGCCTAACGAAGCTAATTTTTCATCAATTTTCGGGTAACCTCTGTCTATATGATAGACTCTGTTTACTTCTGTCCTGCCTTCTGCTGCCAGTCCTGCCAGAACCAAAGCGGCAGAAGCTCTTAAGTCCGACGCCATTACGGGCGCGCCTTTTAACTTTCCTCCTTGGATTATTGTTGCCGAATCTTGTTTCATTATTCGCGCCCCCATACGCAGAAGTTCTGCAATGTGCATAAATCTATCGGGATATATTTTTTCATGGATGAATGATATACCCTCTATTGTAGTAAGAAAAGCTGTCATCTGCGCCTGCAGGTCGGTCGGAAATCCGGGGTAGGGAAGAGTAGTAATTTCTATCGGTTTTAAATTCTTTTTAGCTTTTACTTTAATACTGTTAGCCGTTTGTTTGACTTCAACTCCGCATTCAATTAGTTTATCTATGAAAACTGTCAGAAATTTAGGATTTATGTCTTCAACTTCGACTTCGCCTCGGGATATGATTCCGCCGATTAGATATGTGCCTGCTTCTATACGGTCGCTTATAATTGTGTGTTCTGCTCCATGAAGTTTTTTTACGCCTGTTACAGTTATCGTCGGGCTTCCTAATCCTTTTATCTTTGCTCCCATTTTAATAAGAAAAGTTCCTAAGTCCACAACTTCTGGTTCACAGGCAGCGCCTTCTATTATCGTTTCGCCCTTTGCCAATGTTGACGCCATTAATATGTTTGCTGTCCCAAGAACGGTTGAACCGTAAACACCCGCCAGATATATTGATGCTCCGTTTAATTTTTTAGCTTTTGCTACCACATAACCATCTTTAAGTTCTATCTTGGCACCCAATTTTGTTAATCCTTTCAAGTGCAGGTCGATGGGCCTTGTTCCTATGACACATCCGCCGGGATATGATACCTCCGCTTTCTTGAACCTTGCCATAAGCGGACCTAAAACACAGATAGATGCTCTCATTTTACTGACTATCTGATAAGGAGCTTTCCATTTATTTACATTGGTTGAATCTATAGATATGGCATCCTTGCTTAACCATTCTGTTTTTGCGCCAAGAGCAGATAACAGTTTTATCATTGTGTGTGCATCGACTACCGACGGGATATTCCTCAGCACGAATTTAGAGGGGGAAAGAAGACACGCCGCCATTATAGGAAGAGTGGAGTTTTTGGCACCCGATACTTTTACTTTTCCTTTTAACGGACAGGGACCGTCAATTATAATTTTATCCATTTTTCTTGAGGATTTATTTTGTAATTATATCTTTTCTTTAGTCTATGGTCTATAGTTTAATCAGAACGCATTTCTGCGTTCTGATTACCCCGCAGAGTATCGGGAAAATATCAAAGAGATTTTACCGGTGTTTTACGTTGCGGGGCTCATCAATCCATTTTTTTACTGTTTCCAAAACTTCTTCAACGCTTATTTCTTCCATGCACTTGTGATTTGGCAGGGGACAGATTCTATGCTTACAGGGAGAACAATCAAATTCTTTTTTAATTACAATTGAAGAGCCTAACGGGGAAGTCCTTTCGGCATTAGTAGGACCGAAGATAGCAATTACCGGAATATTTAAAGCTGAAGCTATGTGCATTGGTCCTGTATCGTTTGTTATAAAAACTGCACACCTTTTTATTAAAGCCATTGTCTCTCTTAGCGTTGTTTTACTGCATAGATTAATGATATTACTTCCTTCATTTTGAATTATCTCGCCTAATTCTTTTTCTTTCTTGCCGCCAAAAATTAAAACTTTGGCTTTGTCTGTTGTTATAATTTTATCTGCAAGTAATTTAAAATTCCTTGTATCCCACATTTTTGCGGGACCGTAACTTGCGCCGGGAAATATACCAACTATCTTTGTGCCCCCGTTAATTCCCAAGCCTTTTAAGGCGCTATCTGCTTTTTCATTTTCTTCATCGCTGATATAAAGAACGGGGTTTTTAACGGCGTCATTTCCATGAACCAAATTTCTGACGAGTTCAAAATAATAATCTCTTTGGTGAAGTGTGTTTAAATTTTTTGGCACCGGAATGCCGTCGGTTAAAAATAAACTTCTCAAATCAGTTTTGTAACCGATGCGTTTTTTGACATCGGCAAGAAAGAATAAAAATGCAGAGGAAAAAGAATTCGTAAAAAGAATTCCTATATCAAATTTTGATTTTTTAATAAAAGTAATTGAGGCTTTATTCAGAGAAATGATTTCATCAATTGCGGGATGGTTTAAGAAAACATCCTTAACCCAATCTTTTGCAAGCATGGTAATGTGAGCTTGCGGCATTTTCTCTTTCAGATATGAAGTGCTTGATAAACATAAAACAGCATCTCCAATCCAATTAGGGCTTCTGACGAGAATTTTCATTACGTTTCTATTCTATCAAAAAAGATGTCTCCTGTTGACTTCTTATGTGTTAAAGTATAAATTTGTTAACGCAGTAATAGCAATAAATTAAAATATTAATAATCTAAAAAAGGAGGGTAACATATGAACGGTTGGACAATTTTTATAGGTATAGTTATTTTTATATTTTTAATCGGTATCCGCATAGTCCGTCCTACGCATAGGGGATTAATTGAAAGATTGGGTAAATATAACCGTTTTGCAAGCCCGGGCTTCAACTGGGTTATGCCCGTCATAGAAAAGATTTATCTGGTAAATATAACAGAACAAATGATTGATGCGGAACCACAGGAAATTATTACCAACGATAACCTAAATGCCAGAGTGGATGCGCAGGTTTATTTTAAAGTTAATCCGGATGAAGAGCATGTAAGAAACTCCCAGTATAATGTTAACCTTTATAAATATCAGATAGTTAACCTTGCGCGTACTACTTTGAGAAATATCATCGGAACACTTACCCTAAAATCTGCCAACAGCGAAAGAGGGAAAATAAATTCCGAATTGCACAAAACACTTCTTGATGAAACTCAAAACTGGGGTATTACTATTGTCAGAACGGAATTAAAAGAAATAGACCCTCCAAAAGATGTGCAGGAAACTATGAATAAAGTGGTAAAAGCCGAGAATGAAAAGATAGCAGCTGTTGATTATGCTACAGCCAGAGAAACCGTAGCAGACGGCGAAAAGAGAGCAGAGATTAAAAAAGCGGAGGGTATTAAGCAGGCGCGGATTTTACAAGCCACAGGTGAAGCCGAAGCAATAAAATTAGTGAACGAAGCCGCAGAAAAATATTTTGTGGGCAATGCGCAAGTTTTAAGAAAACTTGAAGCCGTTGAAGTTTCCTTAAAAAATAATGCAAAAGTAGTCGTTCCAGGAAATGCGGAATTAGTTAATGTGATAGGCGAATTGGCAGGAGTATTGCCGCTTAGGGAAAAGAGAGAGAAATAACTAGTTCTTTTGAAATAGCAGAAGACATTTGACCTTGCATTGTAGGGTAGATTGCAGGAGTGTTTTTGTGTGAAATAAAAAGTTAATGCTAATAAAGTGATGCAGATAATTATTATAGGTATTTTTGCTCTTGCGGTTGTATTTTTAATCGGAATATTCAACCACTTAGTTCGGCTTCGTTTTCTAGTAAAAGAAGCGTGGAGTGATATTGACGTGCAGTTGAAAAAACGGCATGACCTTATTCCGAATATAGTGGAAGTGGTAAAGAGCTATAAAGAATATGAACAAAGATTATTTGCACAGATAACCCAATTGCGTTCTAAGGCAATGGCTAATACCACAAATATTAAAGAGAAAAGCGAATTAGAAAATCAATTCTCTTTTGGGATAAAAAATCTTTTTGCGCTCGTTGAGGCGTATCCCGACCTAAAAGCCAACAAAAATTTTCTTGATTTACAGAAAACGCTTATCAGAATCGAAAATGACATAGAGATGGCGCGCAGATATTATAACGGAACAGTGCGTAATCTTAATACTGCGGTAGAGACTTTTCCTTCCAATCTTGTTTCATTTGCATTTCATTTCAAGTCAGCTGATTTCTTCGAAATAGAATATGCTACAGAACGGCAAGTTCCCGATGTGAAGATATAAAAATGGACAATAAGATACTAAAAATAATAATTTTCTTGCTAATGCTGGCTTTTTTGGGCTTTAGTCAGTCTATTTTTTGCCAGGGAGAAAGAATACTTCTTTTCGAGAGCTATATAAACGTAAACGAAGATGGCTCAATGCAGGTGACGGAAAACATTACGGTACAGAGCACTGGAAATGAAATTAAGCATGGCATTTACCGCGATTTCCCCACACGCTATAAAGACCGGTTAGGCAATAATTATGTAGTTGATTTTAAGGTAATTAAAGTTTTTAAAGATAATGCCCCGGAAGATTATTTTTTAAAAAATTTAGCTAACGGTAAACGTGTCTATATCGGCAAAAAAAACATATTGATTTCTCCTGGTAAATATACTTATACGCTTATATATAATACTAATCGCCAGTTGGGATTTTTTAAAGATTTTGATGAACTTTACTGGAATGTTACCGGTAATGATTGGGCGTTTCCAATTGACCGGGTTGAAGTAACGATAAAACTTCCTGATGGTGCAAGCAAAGCGATTTTAAGCACTGCCGGATATACTGGTCCGCAAGGTGCGCAGGGAAAAGATTTTACCAGCAAAGTTGACCCTGATAGGAATATTATTTTTACCTCAACGAAGACCTTACAAGCGAAAGAAGGTTTAACTCTTGCCATTTCCTGGCCCAAGGGTTTTGTCAAAGAGCCGGACATAGAAACAAAAACTAGATATTTTATCAAAGACAATCGAAGTGTTCTTATCGGTGTTCTGGGTTTATTGATTATTACAGGATATTATCTGGTTTTGTGGATTCTGGTAGGTAAAGACCCGGCAAAAGGCACAATAATTCCTCTTTATTATCCTCCAGAAAAACTTAATCCTTCAGCACTGCGCTATATCCTGAAAATGAACTATGACCATAAGGTATTTGTTTCATCGGTCATCAACATGGCAGTAAAAGGGTATCTTGCCATTAGCGAAACAAACAGGGTATATAAGTTAAAAAAAACAGGCAATAATCAGATTGATTTAAGCGGAGAGGAAAAGGAAATTATCCGCCTGTTATTTGGAGGCAACAATACAGTAGAGTTAAAAAATACAAATCATAGACCAATCAATCTTGCAATTAATTCGCTAAAGCATTTATTGCAGAACAAGTATGAAAAAACATATTTTTTCACTAATATCCAATATTTTATTCCGGGAGTTATTTTGTCACTTCTGGTGATGGTCATAAGCGTAATTTTTGGAGATAACAATATAGAGAAATTACCTATAGCTCTTTTTATGAGTGTATGGCTGACTATCTGGAGTTTTGGGGTTGTGGGGTTAGCTCGACAGGTATCTAATCTCTGGAAGAGAGCTTTTGCTGATAAAACAAATCGAGTGCTCTTTTCCATTAAGGCAATACCTCTTACGCTTTTTGCCCTTCCTTTTTTTGCGGGTGAAATTATAGGTATCGGATTTTTAATCTATGCTACTTCAATAACGATATCATTATTAATGCTTGCTATGGTATTTCTTAATGTGCTCTTTTACCATTTGCTTAAAGCGCCCACTCTCATGGGCAGAAAGGTTATGGATAAAATAGAAGGATTTAGAATGTATTTAGCTACTGCGGAAAAAGACCGCTTGAAGATACTCAATCCGCTGGAAAAGACGTCGGAACTTTTTGAAAAATATTTGCCTTATGCATTAGCTCTTGATGTTGAGCAGAAATGGGCAGAACAGTTTAACGATGTTTTCGAAAGGGCTATAGCATCAGGCCAGGAATACAGACCACTTTGGTATTCTGGGACGGCATGGAGCACTTTGGGGATTGCAGGTTTTGCTTCAGGACTGGGTAATTCATTGTCCAGTGTGGTCTCATCTTCGTCTACGCCACCGGGCTCAAGCGGAGGAAGTGGTGGAGGAGGGAGTTCAGGTGGTGGCGGTGGTGGAGGAGGAGGTGGTGGATGGTGAAAAGAACAACAGCGACTATTTTAAAAAGGGCAGACACCCCCGATTTCCGATACGCATTTATGTTGCAAATTTTCATATGTAGTTAGTAGTTAACTTATTAAAGCTTGAATGTTTCCATGAAAAAAGCATCTGATTTCTTTAGATTCAGTTTTAGAGCGTGGGGAGTAATTGCTGCGGCTGGTTTTGTAATGTCAGTAAGCACTGTCCTTAGTTTTTTGGGTGCTTTATATTGGTTTTTGGACTTGTTCGCTCATTTTCGTGTTCAGTACTTTATTGGTCTTAGTATTGTCTCTTTACTACTTCTTATTCCCAGAAAGTACAACAAGGTAGCCCTCTGTTTTGGGCTTTTGGCTATTGTCAATTTATCTACAATTCTTCCGCTATATTTTGGTAGAACAACAAACGATTTTAATTCGCAATTATCCCAACGCATCTTATCGATAAATGTGAATACTCAGTTTGGAAATGTAACTAAAGTCATTAAAGTAATTCGGGATTATAATCCTGACATTGTTGTGCTGGAAGAAATAGATGATAAGTGGGTTAGCAGTTTGCAATCACTATCAAATCCGTATCTCTACTCAAAAATTCAATCGCGTGAAGATAATTTCGGGATAGCTCTTTATAGCAAGTATCCATTTACACAAGCCGATATTATAGATATTGGCGATGCTGAAGTTCCCTCTATCTTTGCTGAGGTTGCGACAGATAATGGTAGGGTTACCATTTTAGCTACTCATCCCCTGCCGCCTACTAGTAAAGAATATTTCCTTTTGAGAAATGCTCAGTTTGAGGGGGTACCGGAGTATATTCATAAAGCTACTTCACCGGTGATGTTGATTGGGGATTTTAACACTTCTCCTTGGAGTTATTATTTTGGAAAATTGTTAAAAGAGACAGGATTAAAAGATAGTTCTAAGGGCAGAGGTGTTCAGCCAACATGGCCATCTCATAATCCTATACTCCTTATTCCCATTGACCATTGTCTTTATTCTACAGGTATAGAAATTATACAAAAAGAAATTGGTCCTAATGTAGATTCTGATCATTATCCGGTTATTATTGATTTTGTTATAACGGCTAATTAAGAAAAAGAAATAAATCTTATTTGATTTTTAATTTTTCTTTAATTAGTTCCTGATATAAATCTTCCGTTTCTTTAGCCATTTTTTCGATAGAGAATTCTTTCACCCGTTCAAATCCTGTATTTCCCATTTTAATTCTTAAATCTTTATCCTTTATCAATTTTGCCAGACTTTCATGTAACGCAGAAATATCTGCGGGGGGGACGATAAAACCTGTTTCATCGGGTATGATTAATTCTCTTACTCCTCCCACATCGGTGGCTACAACAGGTAGGGATGAAGCCATTGCTTCTAGAATAGTATTAGGAAATCCTTCTCTAATCGAAGGTAAAACGAATATATCCATACAGGAAAGTAGTTCGGGTATATCTTCTCTTTCACCTAAGAATAGAATATTTTTACTTAAGTTCAGGGACTTTACTTTACGGATAAATTCTTCTTTTAAATAACCTTCGCCGATTATTAAGAATATAAGCGATTGATGCTCTGCTAAAAGTTTTTCAACTACTTGGATTAAAAATTCGTGGCCTTTTTGGGGATGGATTCTTCCGACTGTTCCTATTACACAAGTGTTTTCATCTATGTCCAGTTCCTTTCTTTTTGTATCTCTGAACTTTTTGTTCTTGAATTTATCAACTTCAACACCGTTATAAATAAGGCGGAATTTGCAGAATGGAATACCTGTTGACTGACAAAATTTTTGAACGCCCATTGATACTACTATTATTATGTCGGTGAAACGGCATAAAAAACAATCTATTAACTTCTGGAAGGCGTTTTTCCATTCATCAACATTGTGTTCGTTTGCAATAATTATAGGAGCTCTTGCTAAAATTGCGGCTATACGCGCTGTTGTATTGGGTTTATGTGTATGTGTGTGGACTATTTGTATTTTTTCTTGTTTTATTAGTTTGAACAGACGGATTATACATATTAGGTCAAACTTGAACATTCTCTTAATTATAAAAACTTTATATCCTTTTTCTACTAAAGTGTTTTTGAGAGGACCGTCTTTAAAAGCACATACAGTGATATTGAATTTTTCTTTATTGATATAAGGAAGAAGCGAGCCCAATCTTCTCTGAACACCTCCGGTTCCCAGATTGGATACTACTCTTAAAACATTTGTTTTCATTATTTTTCTTTTACCAGTATCCAGTATCAAGAATCTAGTATCTTATTTCCGTTTTTCTATCCATTCTTTCATTGCTTCTATTGCCTGATACGGAACTTTTGCTTTTCCTAATAAGGTTTTTCCTTTTGAAAGCCCGTGGCAATCCGACCCGCCGGATATTAAAAGGTTATGTTTTTTTGCTATTTCGGTGTATTTTGATAAAGGATTTGCGCCATTGTCGGCAAAATAAATTTCAATACCTTCTATTCCCTCTTCTATTAGTTGAAAAACAATGCTGTCGTTTTTTAACAGATGAGGATGTGCGATTATGGGAATACCGCCGATTTCTTTTATCAGGGATATTGCTCTTTTTGAGGAAAGACGGCTTCTGTTTGCATAAGCGGGTTTGTCGTCGCCGATAAATTTATCGAACGCTTCATTTGTATTTTTCACATAACCTTTTTCAACCATTGCCTGCGCAAGATGGAGTCTTCCAACCACATCTTTTGTTTTGAATTTTTCTATTTCTTGCATTGTAATGGGCATCCCCATCTCGTCTAATTTTGTCAGCATATCATTCATTCTGTCTTTTCTTCCTAAGGATAGTCCTTTTAGAATTTCTAAAAATTCAGAATTTTTATAATCTATGAATAATCCGACAATATGGGTTTCTTCCGAAAGATTATCATTTTCTTGGGAACATTGAACTCCTGCGGATAATTCTATGCCGGGTATTATTTCAATTGATTCGCCTGCCTCTTGAATGACAGAGGCGACACCGTCAACTGTGTCGTGGTCCGTTATCGCAATAGCGCGGAAATTTTCCGATAAGGCTTTTTGCACAATGCTTTGCGGTGTATATTCGCCGTCTGAATATACGGTGTGCAGATGAAGATCTGCATAACCTTTTGTATATTTGTCGTCTAATATTTGTTCTATGTCCAAGTTATTATTACTCCTTATAGTTCAACACTAGATTCTAGTTAAAGATTTTTATTATTTGTTTTTACGAGTATCTAGTATCAAGCATCCAGTATCATTTATTCGTAAGTTCTTTTTGCATTCTTCCCTATCATACACACAATTTCATATGGAATTGTTCCTGCTAATGATGCAACTTCTTCTACGGATATTTTTTTGCCTTTCTGCTCTCCTATAAGAATAACTTCATCGCCTATTTTAACATTTGGAATTTTACTAACGTCTATCATTGTTTGGTCCATACAAACTCTTCCCACAACAGGAGCTATTTTCCCGCGGACAATAACCTTGCCTTTGTTAGATAAAGCGCGGCTGTATCCTTCGCCGTATCCTATTGGAAGTGTAGCAATAAGCGAAGTGCGTTTAGTTGTGTATGTTCTACCGTAACTTATAGTTGCGCCTTTTGGAAGTTTTCTCAAACATACTATTCTGCTTGACAGAGATAATGCAGGCTCGAGTTTAGCTATTTTTTTGAAATGAGCAGAAAGGTAATATCCGTATATTGCTAATCCCGGACGAACCATGTTGAAATGGCTTTCGGGAAATGCCAAAACTGCGGCGCTATTTGCGGTATGTTTTAAAGGGATGTCTATTCCCATAGCGTCAATGTCTTTTAATAGTCGGTCTAAAGTTTTGATTTGCTGACAGGTGAAATTTTTGTCGGATTCGTCGGCGGATGGGAAATGCGTTGATATCCCTTCTATCTCTAAGTTTTTGAATTTCAGAATTTTTTTGATGAAATCTATTGCTTCCTGAACTTTTATTCCTGTTCGTCCCATTCCTGTGTCTATATCTATGTGCACTTTTACTTTTTTATTTTTCTTTAATGCTTCTTTGTCTAAAGCCGTAGCGACTTCAAAAGAGCACAATGTAGGCGAAAGGTTATATTTAATGATTTCTTTTGCGTCTTCGGGCAGAATGCAGTTCAATATAAGAATGGGAAGTTTGATTCCTATTCTTCTTAAAAGAGCGCCTTCATCTATAGACGCAATGCCGAAATAATCCGTTTTTTTTTGTATCGCTTTTGACACTTTTTCAAGCCCGTGTCCGTAAGCGTCGGTCTTAACGCATGCGAGAATTTTCACGTCTTTACCGATTTTTCTTCTGATTGTGTCGATGTTATTTTTTATTGCTTTTAAAGATACTATAACTTTTGTGGTTCTCATATTTTATAAGGCATTATAGGTTAATTGATTGATTGTTTTCAAACCCCGTTAGAAGTAGGAAGAGCCGAAAGCACTCCTGTTACAGAAATATCTAAAAACAGTTTTTACTTCTAACGGGGCAAACAGATGATGGTATGTAAGTTTTTATAAAATGATATAATTAACATAATTTTAAATTCAAGATTGGAGATTAAAAATCATTTAAAAATCTTAAATCTGAAATTTTCCCTCTGGAATCTTGGAAAGATTCCGAGGACTTAGTCCCTGAAATGCTATGCATTTCTAGGGGCAATCTTTAATAAATTTGTGAAAACATGATTATAGGTGTAGGAACGGATATTATCAGTGTGGATAGAATAAAGAAAATAATAGAAACGAGAGGCGAGCGCTTCTTAAATCTAATATTTACCGATAACGAAAGGAAATATTGTCAGAGCAAGGAATCCCCTTGGATTAATTATGCCGGCAGATTTGCCGCCAAGGAATCGGTTTTCAAGGTTTTAAAAACGGGCTGGGGGCTTGGGGTCAGATGGAAAGACGTTGAGATACTTAAGAATAAAAGCGGTGAACCTTATATATCTCTTAAGGGAAAAACCAAACTGATAGCCGCAAAAAAAAGAATAAAAAATATTGCTTTAAGCATTTCCCATGACAGAAAATATGCTATGGCGACGGCAATAGGAGAAGATGTTGACTAAACACAAAATAATAGAAGATATAAATTTATTAAAAGAAAAACTCCTTGAAGAAAAGAAGCAAAATAAAAAAATAGTATTTACAAACGGATGTTTTGACCTTATTCATCAAGGACACATAATTCTGCTGCAGAAAGCAAAAAGCGAAGGCGATTTGTTGGTTGTGGCTATAAATTCCGACGATTCAATAAAAAAATTAAAAGGGAAAAACCGTCCGATATTTCCCGAATATGAACGGGCGGAAATACTTGCAAGTTTCTGGATGGTGGATTTTGTCACTATATTCAACGAAGAAACCCCGTATAAAATTATATCCGGATTAAAGCCCGATGTTTTGGTTAAAGGCGGGGATTGGAAGATAGCAGAAGTTGTAGGCAGGGATATAGTTGAGACAAACGGAGGCAGGGTAGTCATTATTCCGCAGGTTGAAAGTTCTTCCACTTCTGAAATCATTGATAAGATTAAAAACCAATGACCATATATCGCGTAATTGACGCTAATATAAATAGGGCAAGAGAGGGTATAAGAGTAATAGAAGATGAACTGCGTTTTATTTTTGAGAAAAAAGAATTATCCGAAAGATTAAGAAGTCTAAGACACGAAATTTCGCGTATTCCCTCATTGCTTAATATATCCTCTATCAAACTTCTTGTTTCAAGACAAAGCCAAAAAGATGTCGGAAAAAAAAGGATAGAAAGCAAGAGAAAAAACCTACAGGAAATAATCGCTTCCAATTTTTCAAGAGTAGAAGAAAGTATCAGAGTTTTGGAAGAATATTCAAAACTTATCAATTCAAAAGTTACCGATAAAATCAAAAAAATTAGATTTGATTTATATGTACTTCAAAAAGAAATTCAACTTTCTATTTACAGGAAAGAGCTTACTTCAAAGTTGGGGCTTTATATCATTACCGATGAAAAAATAGCAGGCAAATCAAATGCGAAAATTGTAGTAGAAGCAGTTAAGGGCGGGGCTGATACTATTCAATTGCGTGATAAAACTTGTTCTGACAAAAAACTTTGTACCGAAGCGAAAAAAATAAGAACTTTAATTCCTCAGAGAATTTTATTTATTGTAAACGACAGAGTTGATATTGCTTTGGCTGTAGAAGCTGATGGAGTTCATTTAGGTAAAGACGATTTGTCTATTACGGAAGCGCGCGAAATAATCGGTGAAGATAAAATTATCGGAATATCCTGCGACAGTGTAAAAGAAGCAATAAAAGCAGAAAAAGATGGCGCTGATTATGTTGCATTAGGTCCGATTTTTCCAACAACTACAAAGAAAGATGTGCCTTATCCTTTGGGAATAAAAGTTATAAAAGAAGCAAAGAAAAAAATATCTATCCCGATAGTTGCTATTGGAGGAATTAACGAAAAAAATATTGGCGAGGCACTGAAATCAGGCGCAGATAGTGTAGCTGTAATTTCGGCTGTTCTTAAAAATAGTAATATAAGTGCAAGCGTAACTTGTTTGAAGAAATATTTTTCTAAACCGAAAGTTTAGTATATACTATGATAAGTTATAAAAATTTAAAAGGAGAGTTAAAAATGGGAAAGCGATTTTTCTGCTATTTATTCATTGTTGGATTTATTTGCATGTTTTTGCCTAATTCTGTAAAAGCAGATGATGTATGGCTTCAAATTGATGGGACACCATTAACTATTCAGGCAGATGACTGCGCTCAAATGGGAATTCTATATGGTGTAACTCGACAGTATTTTGGTATTAATGCCAAGGGTTCTGTTCTTTTTTTGGACGGGACATCACAGCAGTTTTCAATGGGAGCAGTCCCTGCCGGTGGTTGTGGAGGCACTCTTTTTACACCCGTGTCTCACAATAAACCTGATGACTGGAGTATAGAAACTGTTTATGATGCCGGAGCAACGGGTGTTAGGGTTACGCAGAGGATTTATTATACAAACGGAAATTATTATTATAGATTGGAATGGGATATGGAAAATACAGGTAGTACTACTTATACAGATTGCCGTTTTCTGCACGGAGGAGATACTTACTTTGACGGAAATGATAATTCAAGGGGTTATTACAACGCAGTAATAAATATGGTATATCTTAAAAATCCTAACAATGAAGATGCCGGTATTATGGGTTTATACGGACATCCGAGTTCGTTGGCTGACAGGTATCATGAGAACGACTTTACCACCAATTGGAATGAAATGGATGATGGAGAACTTCCTAATACGGTGAATGGAGATGATCTTGACGCCGGATATTCTGTTCAATGGAATCGCAGCACTCTTGCTCCCGGCAATACTTGGCAGATTGTTGCATTTGAGAAGTGGACGGGTGCAGGTAGTGTTCAGGTATATGCGCCTGCCGATGAAGACGTTTCTGCCGGTGAAGTAAAAAGTTATACTTTTATAGTGCAAAGTTTCCAGGCAGAACCGGCTACTTACGATTTATCTGCGTCTTCTTCAAATGGGTGGGCAACTAACCTTCCGGGTGGAAGTTCTATTACACTTGATCCTGACGAAGCAGACAGTATGATAGTAGAATTAACCGTTCCTGCAGGAACCGCTGGAGGTACGACCGATGAGTTGACGTTAACCGCTACTGATGAAAGTGATGCTGAAATAACAAATAGCGATTTTGTTACATCAACTGTGCCTGAGTATTATGAAGGTGACGATACCGATGATGGGGGTAGTAGTGGAGCACCTCTTTGTTTTTTAGAAGGTTTTTCTTTAGCACCAGATGATATTATGTTATGCAGGCGTTTCAGAGACGAGAATTTGCTAGCTAATCCTGCAGGAATATTATTTGTATCAACCTATTATAGAGCGTCTCCTTTTTTGGTTGGGCTTACAAACAACTATCCTGCGTTGAAAGGTGTTGCAAGAGAGATTTTAAGACCTGTGGTTTGGCTGTTACAAGGGAATAAAAACTGATGTTTGATTGTTGTTTTTTGTATTGTTTATTTTGAGTATTAATAATGCCTGCTTTGCTCAAGTAGCAGAAATTTGGGACGAGGATATTCCCGGATGGACAACGACGTTTGCTAACGGCGACCCGATTGATGCGGCTACGGATTCTAATGCATATTTTCCTCAAATAGCTGTTGATTCCAACGGTATTGTTTATACTGTTTTTGAACAGAATTTTGCTGGCCGCCGTATCTTTTTAAGCCGGTATGACGGCATAGATGTAGAAATCTGGGACAATGATATACCCGGCTGGTCAACCACCTTCACCGATGGCGACCCTATTGATGAGCCCACGAGTGGTGCTGCCCAGTATCCGCAGATAGCTATTGACCAAAACGGGATAGTTTATATTACTTATCAGCAGGAAGATTCGGATGTTTCTAATATATATCTAAACCGGTATGACGGCACGGATATGCGCATATGGGACAATGGTGTTCCTGAATGGACGGATACATTCACTGATGGTGACCCGATTGACCCCGGAACACAGGGTTGCGAGACTCCTCAACTTGCTGTTGATTTAAACGGCAATGTTTATGTGACATATGTTCATTTTCTGGCTGAAAGCCTTTATCTAAACCGTTATAACGGTACAGATGTGCGTATATGGGACAATGATACTTCAAGCTGGATAACTACTTTTGCCGATGGCGATTCCATTGATGTGGGGGCAGGCGATTCTTCATATCCCCAAATAGCTGTTGATTTAAACGGTGTTGTGTATGTTACGTATATGTATTACGAGGGAGGGCAGGAGATGCAGAAATTGGCTGATGCCGGCTTTTCCTACTCTCGCGTATGTCTAAATCGTTATGGGTATGTTCCGGAAGTGATTGCAGGCAGTGATGGCAACAATGACGACAAGGATGGGGGTGGAGCACATTGTTATATAGAAAACTTTACTTTAGCGCCAGACGATATTATGTTATGCAGGCGTTTTAGAGATGATAATTTGCTGACCAACCCTGTCGGTCAAATCCTTGTGTCAGCTTATTATAGAATCTCTCCTGTTCTAGTTAAAATTATAAACAACTATCCCGTTTTAAAGAATGTTGCAAGAGAGATTTTTAGACCGGTGATATGGCTCTGCGGAAAAATGGCAGAGGAAGATAAGATAGTTAAGCGTCAGAGTGGTATATCAGGATGAGACATTGGGACTGACATAAAGTTGATTTTAGGGTTAATTGAGGTATAATATACTCTCATGAATAAGCTAAGGATTAACAATTCAAAAATTGGAACAAAGGACAAGTTCTCCCAGCTTCTAAATGAGGGATGGCATGAGGCGGATTTGCATGTCCATACGTATTATTCTCACGACGTTTTACCTTCGAAATTCTTGGACCCGTTTGTTCTTTACGAAAAGGCCCGCCAAAAAGGCATGAAATTCATTACTTTTACCGACCATGATAGCATGGATGCTTATGACCATATCGGTTGGGATAAAGAGGGATTGGTGCCGGGCGTGGAAATAAAAATAAAGGATATGAAGAATGTCGGGCATTCCATACATGTAAACATATATGAATTAAATAAAGTCCAATTTAAAGAACTGATGGAAATAGCAAAAGTCAAAAAGGATATTTTTGCTTTCGTATCGTATTTAAAGGAAAAAGATTTGCCTTTTGTTTACAACCATCCTTATTGGTATGACCACGGAGAAAAACCTAATTTTAGGGTTGTCCATAAACTGCTCCAGTTGTTCCCGGTTACCGAATATAATATGCACAGAGTTTGGCAGAAAAATGCACTTGCAATGAAACTTGCGGAAAAATATTCTAAAGGAATTATTGCCACGACCGATACACATGTTGGTGATATCGGTAGGGCTTCCACTTTTGCTAAAGGCGAGACTTTCAGGGAATATTTCCAGAATATTGCCGAAGGTAGGGTTTATTTAAACCCGAAAGATTTGACAACTAAAATGCTAAGGGATGAAATCTCTACTTGGGTTGAGCTTATTTTTAGTTTGGATGTAGTTAGATTGGAAAAAGTGGTTCATACGCAAATTCGCGCACTGAATTATTTTATAAATTGGTTTCTGCGGGGAGCATTTGAGGATTATCCGCTTGTCAGAAAAGCTGCGGAACGGTTTTTTTCATCGCTTGCAAAATCGGGCGCTCCGGCATTCTGTTATTTGGAACTTCAAAATGTCCTTGTTTACAAGATGAATAGGCAACTTAGAACTGTAGAAATAATTTAAAATGGCCCGTATTTTTGTGTCTCCCCTGTCTTGGGGTTTGGGGCATGCCACCAGAGATGTCCCGATAATCAGAGAACTTCTCAAACGCGGACACAAAATAACTATTGCCTCAAGCGGTCCTTCTCTTGTATTCTTACAAAAAGAATTTCCGCAGTGTGAATTTATCTGTTTCCCTGATTATCCTCCACCGTATACAAAAAGTCGTTTCTTTATTGCAAAATTTACCGCATATATTCCGATTATGATTCATGCCATCCGTGTTGAAGAAAAGAAAGCATGGCAGTTTTTTAAGGAAAATAAATACGATTTAATAATAAGTGATAATAGATTCGGCGTGTATTCTCCCGACGTTCCTTCTTTCCTTATCTCTCATCAGTTGCGCTTCAGCGCTCCTAAGGTTTTATCATTTGCGGAACAGTGGGCGCAAAGCTTCAACAGCTATTACCATTCAAAATTTACAAGAGTTATTGTCCCAGACAACAGCCCTGATACGGTATCATTGAGCGGGACTCTTTCACTAAATACAAGAAAAGCAACTCAAGAGCGAATATATTATGCAGGGATACTTTCAAGTATAAGGAAGATAGATGTAGTCGAAGATATAGATTTTTTAATAAGCGTTTCAGGTCCGGAACCGCAGAGGACGATACTTGAGGAAGTGATGCTGAAACAGGTACAAAAACTTCCCGGCAAAAAAATGGTGCTTTTAGGCAAGCCTTCTGAAAATTCCGAATATCAATTACCCTCTACTACTTCAAAGGCGGGTAGGAATGATTCAACTACCGTAAAATCACATGCTGGACGCGAGGAAATGAGTGTTCTTATGAATCGCGCAAAATTCATAATAAGCCGTTCAGGTTATACGACAATGATGGAAATAGCTGAATTAGGAAAGACAAAATGTCTTTTTATACCGACTCCGGGACAGACGGAACAGGTTTATCTGTCGCAATATTATATGGGAAAAGGATGGTTTTATTCAAAAAGCCAGTACTCTCTTGATATTATAAGAGATGTGGAAGAAGCAAAAAAATATTCAGGTTTCCCAGCAATGCAAGGTTCCAAATCTAATGCCGAAAAGTTATACCAAGAACTGTTTGAGCCGTATTTGGGGAAAGATTAGAACCTACATTTTTTTATGTTTTGTTGTAAAATATAATGTCAAAAATGTAAAAGATGTAAAAGAGAGAAGAAATTATGAATAAAAAAAATAAGAAAAACAGAATTATCATTATTTTATTTTTTCTTGTTGCAGTAATAGGATTTGGGAGTCAAGTCCAAGCAGCTAACTGCGGCGACACCAATGGCGATGGAATAACCGATACTCCTTGTGCCTGCGGCGACACGGTTATAGGCGCGGCTGGTTATACTTACGAACTCACTGGGGATTTAGGTGTTTGTTCCGGTCACGGTCTAATTGTCGGAGCAAACAACATCACAATTGACGGCGGAAATTACACAATAACAGGAGATGGTGGCGCTGGAGACTATGGAATTAACGATCTTGCTGGTTATGACACAGTTATAATTCAGAATTTTGGCACTATCACTAATTCTGGAATTTCTAATTTTTACTACGGAATTTATTTCAATAACACCACCTCCTCAACAATCCAGAATGTCACCGCCAACTCAAACAACAGAGGCATCTATCTTGATTCTTCCTCCTCCAACAACCTCACCAGCAATACTCTCTTAAATAATAGACATGACCTTTATAATACTGGTACAACCAACACTTATTCTTCAAACCAGTTCAATCATAATCTAACCAGCAAGACGCTGACTTCAGCAGAAACAACGAAAACAATAGATGTTAATGGCATAGCTAGTTTTGATATCTCTATATTTGACCCCAATGGTGTCGCCTGTCCGGATTGTTCTTACACAGCAGTTACCAGCCCATCAGAAACAGTAACTGCCACAAAGAACAGCAACCAGGTTACCGGCAGTTTTATCCCCACCAAATCCGGTACCTACTCTTTAAACTTCACCGTCACTGATGGCTCTAATACCACGAAAAGGAGATTGTTGTTTTTTGTCGGTAACACCGTCTCTTTAGCAACCACATACTATTTTAGGGGGATAAGTCCGACCCATGGACAGCCATATGGAACTGGTAAAGACTCAAAAACTCTTCTTTTAACCGCACCGACCAGCACTGAAACAGAGTTTTGCGGTAGTTGGGTTCAAAACTTTCCAGATGATATACCTAATTATCCTTTGGCTAATTTATCAGGCATTGACACTTATAGTTGGTACAAACAGGCGTCGGGATATTCATATATTGGAATTCAGAGGTATGGAACCTATGACCCAAATATTGACCCGGGTAAAAGCCAATTAGTATCAGCAACCAGTACTTACACCTGGATTAACAAAAATTTCACGGGTTTCAACTGGACAATGGATTATTCGCATAATTGGTACTGGCTTGCCTTGAAATTATATGGAAGCAATACTTACTGGACCACCTTTCCGGCCAATGAAGCTGATGCTGACCCAGCCAGTTGGGCTGCTCATCATCATCCTGATGGAAGTACCGACCCTTCCTACGCCGACTTCACCTACCAATACACTACTACCCCGGCAATCAAATCCATCTTCGACGAGAACATTATGGTTCTTTCGGCAACAGCAGACCCCAGTGATACCGGTATTATCAGCATTGTTTTAGAAGATTCTTTAACATCATATACTTCCACAATGGACATTGTATTATCTTCTCCGGTTCGGATTGATTTTTCCTTTGACACATGGGATCCCTATTATAGACAATGGACAGAAGAAGCAAGCGAACCTGGTATTACAGCAACGCATATTATAAGCGGATTTGCTCCAAACAACTATTATGTGGTAAATAAAGACGGCGCCTTAGTAGGTTTATACCTGTCAGACGGGTTAGGCAGAATAACCTTTACTTGCCTGGCAGGCAGTGTGTTTTCCGTTATGGATATGGAGACCGTTAGCGGTGGAGGTGCAGAAGGAGGTCATTGTTTCATAGCTACAGCGACTTTTGGAACTCCGATGGCTTCTGAGGTTAGAGTTTTGAGCAGGTTCAGGGACAGTTATCTGCTTACTAATCCGATAAGAGAAGGTTTTGTAGCCACTTACTATAAAGTTTCTCCGCGTGCAGCTCTATTTATAAGAGAACATCCAGTATTAAAGAAAGCAGTAAGAGGTGCATTGAACCCTTTAATCTGGCTATCCCGAAAGGCAGTTAAATAAAAACTGATAGATTAGATTAATTTTTTCTTCTTGCTTCTATTCGTATCTATTATCGAGTATTCAGTATCAATCATTTCTCACAGCGTCCTTCTCATCTTGGAAGGCAGGATTCCGAGTTGCTCCCTGTATTTAGCTACGGTGCGGCGCGCGATTTTATATCCTTGTTTATTGAGAAAGTCTGTCATTCTCTGGTCTGATAACGGATGATTGTGGGATTCCTTTTCAAAAAGTGTTTTTATTAAATTTTTTACGTTTCTTGATGCTGTTATTTCTGTTTCATCCTCAAGTAAATCGCTTGTTTTGGCTAACCCGCCTGAAAAGAAATATCTAAGTTTAAATATTCCCCGCGGTGTTTCTATGTATTTTGTGGATGTTACTCTACTTATGGTTGAAGAGTGCAAAACTGTTGCTTCAGCAACGTCTTTTAATGTCAAAACCTTTAAATGTCCGGCTCCTTTGTCTAAAAATTCTCTTTGTCTTTGGACAATATAAGATGTAACCCTGTAAATCGTATCCTGCCGGTGTCGAATGTTCTTTAGTAACCACTCTGCGCTGGTTAGTTTTTCTTTTATGTATTTTGTTGTCTTGTCGATTTTTTGGCTTTCTTGTAGGAGTTTTTTATATGACGGAGTTATTTTTAAAATGGGCAGTTCCTTTTCGTTGACAATAATTTTGTAATCGTTACCTACTTTTTTAACGATAACGTCTGGGACTATAAAATTAAATTCGGTAGAAGCATATTGTCTGCCGGGTTTGGGTTCTAATTTTTCTATGATATGTATTTTATTCCTTAACTCTTCATCCGATATTTTTAAAGAAGATGTAATTTTATGATATCTCTTGTTTGCCAAATCGTCTATATGTTCATTGATTATTTTTTCTAATAAAGCGTCATTCCTCCCTGCTTTTTGCTGGTCGGGGCGGGCAGGCGTTTTTTCATCTCTTAACTGCAATAGAAGACATTCCTGTAGGTTCCTTGCGGCTACTCCGACAGGATCAAAACCCTGAATTATCAAAAGAATTTTTTCTACTTTTTCTTTATTGGTATCAAGAATGTGCGCTATTTCGTTTATGTCGGCTTTTAAATACCCGTCATCATCTATGTTTGCGATAATGGTTTCCGCAATTTCTTTATCTAGGTTTTTTAAGTCGGTTTCTTTTAGTTGTTGAGCCAGATGGTGTTGTAAAGATATGGGCTTGGTTATAGAACTTTCGATATAGTTTCTTCTTTCTCTTTCTTCTTGCGTATATTTTTTGGGTGATTTTGTTATTTGTAGATATTCATCCCATTTGCTGTCTAATTCTTTTATTTCTTCGTTTTTTTCTTGCGACGTTTCTTCTGTTTCATTTTTGTCTTTTTCTTCGTCTAATTGTTCTTGGAGCAAAGGATTATTTATTAACTCTTCTTCCATCAAAGCTTTTAGTTCAAGTATCGGAAGTTGCAGAATGTGCATAGCTTGCCTAAGTTGAGGCGTCATGATAAGCCTTTGTTGCAGTCTCTGTTGGAGTTTTTGTTGTATTTCCATAATGTTAATGATTAAAAAAGATTAATATACTCCCGATTTTATTTCTGTATAGAAAATGTTTTTCTGTAACCCTGTCACGACCCAATATCAGGACCTTATTAACTAATTATTTTTTCTTTTAAATATTGGTGGGAGTATTTTTTTGTGCACAGATTCTTTTATCATTTTTTCAACTAATTTTTCTTGCGCACTATTTGCAGGTTTTTTATTTTCTAAAAGATTTTTTAACGCATTGTCCAGTTTTTCATAAGTTATACCAAGTTCTTTTTCGTCGGTTTGTCCTTCCCATAGGTCTGCGGACGGAGGCTTGTCGATTATTTTTTTTGGTACATTTATATATTCTGCTAATTTGAACAATTCTGTTTTGTATATATCCGCAATAGGCATAAGGTCAACTGCTCCGTCTCCGTATTTTGTAAAATATCCAACATTATATTCTGATTTGTTGCTTGTTCCAGCAACAAGATAATTAAACTTATTTGCAAAATAATAGAGTGTAGCCATGCGAAGGCGGACTTTTAAGTTGGAGTGCGATGTTTTGTTCCCCTCAGGAAGAATAGATAAAAACACATCATATGCAGGAGTAAGGTCTATATATTTAGTGGGGATTTTTAAAAATTCAACGGACAACTTTGTATCTTCCGAAACATTCGGATTAGGATGGCATGGCATTATGATCCCCAGAACTTTTTCTTGTCCCAGCGCTTGTTTACATAAAAATGCGGTTATTGTGGAATCCAATCCGCCCGAAAGTCCCAAAACCACTCCATCTTTCCCTGCTTTTTCTATTTCTTCTTTAATCCAAATACTTATATTATCTATTAAATCCTGCATTTTAAATTTTGAATTTATAGTATTGAATAGTATCTATCCATTTCATAGGAAGTAACTTGAGCTCTGTAATTATTCCATTCTATCTTTTTATTTTCCAGGAATTTATTGAAAACATGGTCTCCCAGAGTTTCTTTTACAAGTTTGCTTTTGCTTGTAAGCAAAACAGCTTCGTATAAGTCGCCAGGTAGAGTGTCTATGCCCAACTTTTTCCTTTCTTCTTCGCCTATCTCGTATACATTTCTTTCTATCGGAGTTTTGAGTTTATATCCTTTTTTCATACCTTCAAGCCCTGCAGCTAACATTATAGAAAACGCAAGATAAGGATTGCAGGCGGGGTCGGGCGCGCGGTATTCCACTCTTGTTGCTTTCTCCCTTCCGGGTTTATACATTGGTATTCTGATTAAGTCAGAACGGTTTCTACTTGCCCATGAGATATAGGCAGGGGCCTCATATCCAGGGACTAATCTCTTGTATGAATTTACCCATTGGTTGGTGATTGATGTTATTTCTTGCGCATGTTCCATTAATCCTGCAATGAAATTTTTTGCAATTTTTGAAATATGATATTTATCGTTCTTATCAAAAAATGCATTTCTTGTCCCCTTGAACAAGGACATATGTGTATGCATACCGCTACCATTCATTCCAAAAATAGGTTTTGGCATAAATGTCGCGTAAACATTATTTTGCAATGCTATTTCTTTTACAACAAGTCTGTAAGTCATAACCGTGTCAGCCATTGTTAACGCGTCTCTGTATCTTAAATCGATTTCATGTTGAGAGGGAGCCACTTCGTGATGGGAATATTCAACGGGTATGCCCATTGACTCTAACGCTATTACGGTTTTTTTCCTTAAATCACTTGCTATGTCCATTGGAGTCAGGTCAAAATATCCTCCGAAATCAATCGGCTCTGCTTTTGGTTGCGAATTCTTGAAATAGAAATATTCAAGTTCCGGTCCCACATAAAAAGTATATCCCATGTCTTTGACCTTTTTTAATATTCGTTTTAGGACATAACGCGGGTCTCCGTCATAAGCCGAACCGTCGGGGTTTTTAATGTCGCAGAACATTCTTGCGACTTTTATATCGCTGGACGGTCCCCAGGGAAGGATTACAAAAGTGTCGGGGTCCGGTAAAGCGACCATATCGCTTTCGTCTATTCTTGCAAATCCTTCTATTGAAGAGCCGTCAAAACCCTTGCCTTCATATAAAGCTTCTTCCAGTTCATCTATGGTAATGGCAAAACTCTTTAAAAATCCCAATATATCGGTAAACCATAATCTTATGAATCTTATCTTTTCCTTTTTTGCTAATTTTAAAATTTCCTGTCTTTTATCCATTTTTCCTCCTGTGGTAATCTTTACATTATATATGATTATACAGATTTTTGAACTCTGAAAACATTTATTCTAAAAAACCGTCTATTTTTGCATTGCAATTCGGGCATTTTTTGTTTTTGACGATATTTTTAATTACTGAAAATCCGTGCCTTTGGATCAGTAAATTTTTACAATTATAGCAATAAGTGTTTTCGTTTTCATCTATCGAGATATTCCCTGTATATACATATTTTAATCCTTTATCCATACCTATTTGCCTGGCTTTTATTAAGGAAGATACCGAAGTATGTGCAATATCCGTCATAAGATAATTTGGGAAGAAAGCTGATATATGCCAAGGGGTTTCTTCTCCAATGTCTTTTATAAAATCGGCTATATCGGCGATTTCTTCGAAAGAATCGTTTACTTTTGGAATAATCAAAGTCGTAATTTCGACCCAAATTCCTAATTTTTTCATCAGTTTTATACTGTTTTTCACCGGCTCTAATTTCCCCCCGCAGATTTTTTTATAAGTTTCTTTTCTCAGAGATTTTAAATCAACATTACACGCATCTAAAAAAGGAGCTATTTTTTTCAAAGGTTCGCTGTTTATATAACCGTTCGTGACAAAAATATTTTTTAAACCTTCCAAGTGCGCAAGGACTGCGCAATCATAAGCGAATTCATAAAAAATTGTCGGCTCAGTATAGGTGTAAGCAATGGATTTGCAATTACTTTCAATAGCATTTTTTACGATTTCTTTGGGGGTGGTGTCCTTTCCTTGAATAGGAGATTTTTTATCTAATTGTGATATTTGCCAGTTTTGGCAGTTGCGGCAGGAAAGATTACAGCCGACAGTCCCTATTGAGTATGACGAAGAACCGGGCAATATGTGGTAAATCGGTTTTTTTTCGATTGGGTCTATATGTTCGGCAATAATTTTCCCATATACGAGTGAATAAAGTTTCCCGTTGATGTTTTCCCTTACATTGCATTGTCCTCTTTCCCCTGGCTTGATTTGGCAGTTATGCGGACATAAAAAACATGTTACATTTTTATTTTCCGTTGCATTATAAAACCAAGCTTCTTTCATGCCATACAGTATAGCAATTTTGCAAAAAACATGAAATTATTTAACAATTCCGGGCATAGGTTTTAAATAATATATTGTAAGCAAATAAAAAATTCTGATATAATTCAATGTAATTTCTTTTTAAATTCTAAAAAAGGGAGGATAGAATGTCAGACATTGAACAGAAAGTAAAAGACATAATTGTTGAACAACTAGGAGTTAAAAAAGAACAAGTAACTGAAAACGCTTCTTTTATTGATGATTTGGGAGCCGATTCCCTAGATACCGTAGAGTTAGTAATGGCTTTAGAGGAATCATTTAACATAGAAATTCCTGACGAAGAAGCGGAAAAAATTCGTAGCGTAGGAGAAGCTATAACCTACATAAACAACCACGGTAAATAACGTTTTTTCAAATAAACAATAATAAAAGATATCAGGATATTGGGATGCTAGTCTCAATATCCTGATAATCTAAAATTCAGATATGCAACCAAAACGCGTAGTTATTACTGGGATGGGATGTGTTACTCCTATTGGCAACAACGTGAAAGATTTTTGGGCTTCGCTTTTGGAAGGAAAAAGCGGAATACAAAAAATAACCTATTTTGACGTTTCTTCTTATACTTCCCGGATTGCCGGCGAAGTGAAAAACTTTGACCCGAGCGCTTATATAGACGCCAAAAACGTAAGACGTTTAGATAAATTTGCGCAGTATGCCATAGTTTCATCTTATATGGCTGTTGAAGACGCAGATATTGATTTAGCAAAAATAAACAAAGAAAGAGCCGGTGTAATTCTTGGTTCGGGAATTGGCGGATTGCAAGTTATAGAAGACCAACATGCTATCCTTTTGGAGAAAGGACCCTCAAAGGTCTCGCCGTTTCTTATTCCCATGCTTATCGCTGATGAAGCGCCTGGGCTAATAGCAATTAATTTTGGTTTTAAAGGCCCTAACATGTCTATTGCAACGGCTTGTGCTTCCGCTTCTCATGCTATAGGCATATCCTTCAGAACCATCCGTTATGGTGAATCAGACATCATTATCACTGGTGGTAGTGACGCCGCTATAACAACCTTGGGTCTGTCTGGTTTTGGCCAGATGAAAGCGTTGTCAACACGAAATGATTCGCCGCAGGAAGCATCCCGCCCTTTTGATAAAGACAGAGATGGTTTTGTTATGGCTGACGGCAGCGGAACACTTGTTCTTGAGAGTTTAGAACACGCTCAAAAAAGAGGTGCTCGTATATATGCTGAACTTGTTGGTTTTGGAATGACTGCGGACGCTTATCATATCACGGCTCCCGACCCTGAAGGCAAAGGCGCAAAATTGGTCATGGCCAAAGCGCTTGAAGATGCTAAAATAAATTTATCCGAGGTGGATTATATAAACGCACACGGAACTTCTACGCAATATAACGATAAAATTGAAACACTCGCAATCAAAAAACTTTTCGGACAAGATGCTTATAAAATTCCGATTTCTTCTACTAAATCAATGACCGGGCATATGCTTGGAGCAGGAGGAGTCGTTGAGCTCATTGCTTGTGTGAAAACAATTGAAAACAGTGTCATTCATCCCACTATCAATTATGAAAATCCTGACCCTGAATGTGATTTGGATTATGTTCCAAATAAAGCAAGAGAAAAAGAGGTAAAAGTTGCAATTTCCAATTCTTTTGGTTTTGGCGGACATAACGCCTGTTTGGCGGTTAAAAAATTTGAGAATTAATAATTCAAGAAAGGATAATAAAAAATGGATTTTAGTTTAACCGAAGAACAAGAATTAATGCTTGCAGAAGTAAAGAAAGTTTGCAAAGAAAAAATTGCGCCAAGAGCCGAGGAGGTTGAAAGAGAAGGAAAATTCCCTAAAGAAAATCTCAAACTTTTATCGGATATGGATTTATTGGGTTTGGTTATACCTGAAGCATACGGCGGTTTGGGGATGGACTTTATGACATGGTCATTGATAGCCGAGGAAATATCCAAGGCTTGTGGGACTACAGGGCTTTCTTTTGGGGCAAATCTTTTATGTGTATATCCTCTTATGACATTTGGCACTGAAGAACAAAAAAAGAAATATCTCGTTCCTCTCGCAAAAGACGGGGTAGGCGCTTTTGCGCTTACAGAACCTGAAGCCGGTTCGGATGCGGGAAATGTTAAAACAATAGCAAAAGAAGACGGCGATTCATACATCCTAAACGGCAGAAAAATATTCATAACAAATGGCGGAGAAGCTTCCACATTCATAGTCATCGCTACTACCAGACCTAATAAAGGCGCAAGAGGCTTTACAGCTTTTATAGTAGAGAAAGGTACTAAAGGATTTTCCGTAGGACAACATTTTGACAAAATGGGATTTGCAGGTCTATCAAATGTGGAATTAGTATTAGATGATTGCAGAGTTCCCAAAGCCAATATTCTTACTCAGGAGGGTAGAGGATTTCGAGTTGCAATGGAAACATTCGATGTTGGCAGAATCGGAGTGGGCATAGGTGCATTGGGCGTTGCAGAATCCGCCTACGAGAAAGCACTTCAGTATTCCAAAGAAAGAATCCAGTTCGATAAACCGATATCATCCTTCCAGGCAGTTCAGCACATATTAGCCGATATGGCTACAGAAATTGAAGCGGCTAAACTCCTTCTATACGAAGCCGCCTGGCTTAAAGACAACGGCAAGCCGTTTGAAAAAGTTGCTTCAATGGGTAAGCTCTATGCTTCCGAAGTCGCAATGAATACAACAGTCAAATCAGTACAGGTATTCGGCGGTTCAGGTTATATGAAGGATTATGCTGTTGAACGACTTATGCGCGAAGCAAAACTTTTTGAGATAATAGAAGGCACATCACAAATCCAACGAAACATTATTGCTAACTACATCCTAAAAGGGAAATAGCTATTAAGGTGAACAGGAAATTCCTGATATTATCATTCCTCACTGTGATATCCTTTTTTCTGTGTGGTTGTGATTGGTTCAGGGGAGGTGACAAACCACTAACTAAAGTCATAAAAGAGTATAAGCAACAAAGAGTGGTTAAAGATACAAGAGGCAACCTCTATAAAATAGCTGAACGCTACGGAGGAAAAAGTATTCCCGTTCTTTACTCATCTGATGACGGTAAAACATGGAAGTCTGCCGGCAGTGCAGAAACTTACTTAACCTACAGTGCGTGGGGTAGCGTATTAACCGTTGACAATGAAGATACTCTATATTTGAGTTGGTCCGGTAATTCCGCGGCCGTAGAAACGCTTACTCAAGAAGATTTACTCTCCCAGTTCAAAGCTGTATTTTTCTCTAAATCCACCGATGGAGGTAAAAATTGGCAGGAACAGATAATACTTAACAGCAAAGAAACAGCCGGAACGCATCCTGTGATATTTGTGGATAGTAAAAAAGTTATTTATATTTGCTGGTATGAAAAGCTGTTTAAAGGGATGATTTATTTCACTTTCTCTTCTGATGGAGGCAGGAATTGGAAAGAGGTAGAAAGCTTAAGAAGCGGGGAAGATATCTGTTTTTCCAAAGACTCAAAAGGTATGGTCTATTTGACCTATGCAGGTGGAGAAAAGAAAAACATGCCTTTTATTTCATTTACAGAGGATAGAGGAAAAAACTGGCATACTGTAACTCCCGGAGAGTTGAAGGTGTTGGTTAAGGAACCGTATACCGCCTCTATTGATGATACTATGTATCTTATTTTTCAAGCATGGATACCAAATATTTTTGAAGCTATGCCACAAGGGGATGCGCCCACCTATGAACTCCATTACTTCACGAGCAAAGACAGAGGAGAAACTTGGAGTAAGATGCAAAAAGTAAAATAGAGCAAAATAGCACTTTTTGAAGCATTTTTGATTAAAAATGAGCAGTTTTTGCGCAAAAATGGATAAAAATCGCAAATTTTTTAAAAAAGAAGCACTCTTTATTCTATTATTACTAATAACAATAACTTCTTCAGGTTGCAGTTCTTCAAAAAGGGATGATTCTGAGTCAGGTATAGATAATTTAATTACGAAAGTTAATGCTGACGATAAGAGTTTTAAGGGTGTGTGGATATATAAAGGCGCTAAGATTATAGGTGGGAAAGAAAACAAGATTAATATCAGTATTTCCGGTAAAAAGTTTAACATAAACGATAGATGGCTCTACGACGATGCGACGTTTTATGATATTGACAAAAAAGAAAAACTTGCAAAATGGAAAAAATGGAAATGGAGCGGGAGACAACTACCGTTCTGGAAAATGCCTGTCTCAATGAATCCGTTTGGAGCTCCTGTTCAGGTCAGTGAGGATAAAGTGGCAGGAAGAGATTGTATTGTTTGCAAAATAGGGGGTACTCGTGATAGGGTGGAAGTGAGTCTTAAATATTGGATAGATAAAGAGAAAAACGTGCTCCTTAAGAAAGAACATATAATCGGACCTGAAAATGACCCTTTTTTCAAAGAATCCTACGAATGCGAGAGTATAGAATATAACCCTGTTTTTTCAGAGGACACTTTCACCCCGGAAATTCCTGCAAGTTATGTTAGAGTAAAGAAAGCATTCCTAGACTGTGAACTTCTTGATAATAAATTCTAAAAAAATGCGGTTTTTTAACGTTTTTGAGTGAAAAATGAGCGTTTTTATGCAAAAAACATCAGTTTTAGATGAAAATTGAGGATTTTTAGAAAAAAGATGAAAGAAAGAGAGGTAGATAATGAAATATAAGATAGTTGGTTTAGTGATAGTAGTAGTAATTATATTTTTGTTCTGCATTTTTGTATGGCCTACACGATATAGATATGACCAGATGAAAGTTGGGAATAATGTTTCTCCTGTAAGAATAGATAGACTAACAGGGCGAACGGAGGTTCTTTCACTAAGCAGTGGTTGGCGTCAATTAGGAGTAAAGAGATTAGATGCTTCTATTGAATTACCCTTACCTGATTCTGAACTTTCAAAACTAACTGGTAAAGCATCAATTAATTACAAACGGATTGAGTGTGATGTTTATAATGGCTCAAATTGGACGGTGTCAGAAGTAACAGTTAAAATTATTATTAAAAATTCAAACGGAACTGAAGAACTTGCAAGAGAATATCGGCTTACTCCTAAATATGCACTTGCTGAAAACTGTGCGTCTCTTACATCACAGACATTTGATGCCGACCTTGGGTTTAGTTTAGAGGAAAAACAAACTTTCTCTTGGAACATTGTCAGTGCAAAAGGGACGAAGTGATAGTGCAAAAGGAGCATCAGGATGTAGTTATTAAGGCGTTCGTAAAACATTTAGTGAATAAGAAGGGTGTTCCTTTATCAATAGTTGCTTGGCCTGATGAAGTTAATGGTTCAATAAAAGAAATTGATGCTATTGCAAGAGGGAATGGTTTTAAAATCGCTATAGAACATACAAGTATAGATACATTTCAATACCAGCGTCGAGATGATGCACGATTTACGAAAGTTTTTGGTAAAATCAAATCACAACTAATTGGTAAGTTTTCTGACAGAGTTAGACTTACTGTACCATTTTACGCAATTCCAACTGGCACTAATTGGTCGGACTTTACGGATAGTATAAAGAAATGGATTCTTGAAAATGTCCCAGCTTTACCATACGGATGTGGCAAATATAATGTGCCAAAGATACCGTTTGAAATTCAGATTGAAAAGCGACGTTCATCAAAACCCGCTTTTCTTGTTGTCCGATTTGCCCCCGAAGATAATACTTTGGTCGATCGCTTATATGAGACTATTAATGAAAATAGCCAAAAACTCGTTACTTATAAGAAACGAGATTATCAAACTATTTTGTTGATAGAAAATAGTGATATTTCTTCTATGAATTTAGGGCTAATGGAGAAATCTGTCAAAGAGGCATTAATAGAAAATTTACCAAAAGGATTAGATGAAATCTGGTATGCAAATACTGAAATTTTGGCTGATTTAGAGTTCTATTTAATTTGGCCGAACAGTGATACGACAGGAATAAACAAAACATAATTAAAATCTTGATTTTTCAGTTGTTCCGAAAACCGATAACCGATAATCCCCATTGATTTCTCGGGGACGAAATCAGAACATGGGGACAAGTGCTGAAAACCGAGTTTTTAAAACTTAGGTTTTAAGAGTTTTCCTCCCTCAACTCCTATCGGACGTAAGCGTGTTACGCTGAAAAAGAGGTCTAAACTGCTTATATTCTCAACGCGTCTTACTTCTTTGATTAACGGAAGAATTGAAATTACGAATATAGCGCGCAGTATACCTGATAACAGGAACAAAGTGAGTAATTTGTATCCGAAAACTGCCGGTAGATTTTTTGCAAGAAAACCGCCTGTGAGCGAACCGATACAAATGGCGCAACCGTTGATAACGTTGAAATACGAAACGCAGCGTGTTCTTTTTTCCGGCATAACCGCATCGTAGACGAAATTGAATACCGAAAGGTTATAACCTGCCCATATAAAACCTGCAAAGAGTTGTATTAGAATTAAATAAACAATATTATGCGAAAATAGCCACAAAATAGGAGCAAGCGGTATGAGAAAAGATGTAAGCCGTATAACTCTCATATTCCCGACGACATCGGCGTGTTTACCCCATATACCCATTGCAAGAAGCGTTGAAACTATTGCACTTATTGTTACGACCATATAAGTTATATAATTGAAGTTTAAATCGCGAAGCATATAAACTGCAAAAAAGGGTCCCGACATACTTACTGCAAAACTTATACTTGCGGCATACAAAACAAATTTTGCGAAATTAGATTTTTTAATTCTTCTTATAAATTCCCAAAACGTAAAATAATGCTCTTTTGTAATTTTTAGCGGAGGTTCATACATTTTTCTCAAAAAAGACCAGGAGATGAATCTTGCCAAGCAGGCGAAAGCTAATATTATTACAAAACCGGTCAAATTATCTTTTCCAAATATATTCAGTATAAATCCGGCCAGAACAGCGCTTGCAACAGTTATTATACCGAGAAGTCTGTTTCGCCATCCGAAATATTTGCCGCGGGATTTGGATGGAATGTGGTCAGACATCAAGCTTGTCCACGCGGGACCAGGGAAAGCGTTAAAAGAAGCCATAATCGTAACAAATAATATCAACCATAATACTTGGTTTTCTTTAAATATGAACGGAACCAGCAAAATCGGGATGTACATCAATGCGTGAAAGAATATGAATATTGTTATGAATCTGACACGGCTTTTTAAGTGTTCGGTTACGTCTGCAGATTTTAATTGTATGAGGGAACTTATAAAACTGGGGAAAGCCGCAAGCATACCTATTTGGGCGCTTGTGGCTTTTAGCGCGAGAGCAAAGGGAGTGATGTATTGGTCGGTAAACCCTATCATCGCCGAACAAAATGCTCCCTCTATAAATAAATTCCTTAAATTTTGTCTTACTTGCCCGCTAACTCTTAATGGGAGGGTCCTGCCGTTTTTATTCATAGTGATGCGACATTATATCAAAACTGATATTTGGTGAAGCGTTTTTTTTAATTACAGGTTCTAACCAGATAAAAAAGAATTTTATATGTCAAATTTTTTGATATAATATCTGACATTATGAATACAATTGTCTGTATAAAACAGGTTCCGGACAGCGAACATATTCAGGAAGTAACGATAAATCCCGAAACTAATACTCTTGAAAGAAATAAAATCCCAGCAGTCATAAATCCGTTTGATGTAAATGCAATAGAAGAAGCAATTCGTATAAAAGAAAAACATGGCGGAAAGGTAACTATTGTTACAATGGGGCCTCCGCAAGCAGAAGAAGCTCTCAGGACTGCTTTGGCAATGGGCGCGGATGAGGCAATACTTCTTACTGATATGGCTTTTGCGGGCTCGGATACTTGGGCCACTGCCAAAACGTTAGCAAAAGCTGTTGAAAAAATAGGCGGGTTCGATTTGGTTATTTTCGGTAAGCAGGCGATTGACGGAGATACTGCGCAGGTAGGTCCTGAAGTTGCAGAGGCGTTGTCACTTCCACAAATTACTTATGTCAGCAAATTAGATGTAGAAGATAAGAAAATAAAAGGAAGAAGGACGGTAGAAGACGCTTATGAGGAAGTAGAAGCTTTGATGCCTTGCATAATAACGGTTACGAAGGATATAAATGAGCCGCGTTTTGCTTCGATAAGAGGAATTCTTAAAGCGAAGAAAGCCGAAATTATAAAATGGGGTAAAGACGATTTGGGGATGTCAGATGAAGAAACAGGGTTAAATGGCTCTGCCACTCAAGTTGTAAAAATATTTTCTCCGCCTCGAAGAGGGAAGGGAGAAATGATTGAAGGCGTTTCTGCAGATGAGAAAACAAGTAATCTCGTAGAAAAGCTTAGGGCGGATAAGATTATATAAAAATTCTATTCAAAATTAAAGTGAGGTGAATTATGTTCATTTCTATGACCGGTTCTGCAACGCGAAAGGTCCCGTCAAAATGGGGGGATTTCACGTTTGTCTTAAGTAGTTTCAATCACCGCTTTCTTGAAATAAGTACTCATCTGCCTGATGAACTTAGAAGCGGAGAAGTCGACATACAGAAGCTTATAAGAAATAAAATAGCAAGAGGTCAAGTTAATTTCCATTTAGAATGGGAACATGGAGGAGAAGAAAAAAGTTTTCGTGTAAATACCGCGCTCTTAAAAAATTATCATAAAAGTCTAGAAGAAGTTAAAAGAAATCTGGGTTTGAAACAGGAAGTAGGTTTGTCTTTATTGATGCGGTTGCCTGATGTGCTTATTTATAAAAAGACATTTTTAAACAAAAATTTATGGTCGTTTTTGAAAAAAAACATAAATATTACATTGGATGGGTTGACTAAAGTAAGAAAGAAAGAAGGAGCCGAACTTCATAGGGATATTAAAAAACGCATAAATGCTATTGCAAAAGCCGTTAAAGAAATTAAAAAGGAACTTCCGTCAATTCTTAAACAATATAAGGGTAAATTAGAGCATAGGATTTCTAATCATAAAAATAACGGACTGAAGGAAAAGATAGCGCAGGAAGTTATGATTCAGGCGGGAAAAGTAGATATAACAGAAGAAATGATAAGAGTTTATTCTCATTTGAAAATGTTTGTTGAGGAAATAAATAAAAAAGTTAGTTCCGGTAAAAGGATGGATTTTATATCGCAAGAAATGCTTAGAGAAATAAACACAATGGGTTCAAAAATATGCAATGCGCCCATTTCTTCAAAAGTGATTCATGTTAAAACGGAATTGGACAAAATAAGAGAGCAAATCAGAAATGTTGAATGAAAAAAGGCACAAAGGCACAGAGGCACAAAGGCACAAAGGATTATTGATTATTTTTTCATCGGCTTCGGGCGCAGGGAAAACTACTGTTGCCAAGGAAATCGTCAAGAGAGACCCCAAGTTAACTCTTTCTGTTTCTTATACGACTCGTTTGCCCCGACAGGCAGAACAGCAAGGCAAAGACTATTTTTTTATCAGCGAAGATGACTTTGAAAAGATAGTAAAAGAAGGTAAGTTTTTGGAATGGGAAAAAGTTCATAATGCATTCTATGGAACATTAAGCGAGTCTGTCCGGGAAAAATTATCTTGTGGGAAAGATGTTATTTTGACAATTGATGTGAAAGGGGCAAAACGCATAAAGAAAAAATACCCTGATAGCATTTCCTTTTTCTTCCGCGCGTCTTCTGTCGAAGAATTAAAAAAACGGCTTATAAAAAGAGGTACGGAAACTGAAGAATCAATCGCAAAAAGAATGGAGATTTCCGACTGGGAACAGAAGCAGGCAAAAGATTATAACTATCATATTGTAAATGATAAAATTGAAAATGCGGTTAATGAAGTTTTATCTAAAATAGAAACGGAACGCAAGAGGGTGCCCCGTTAGAAAATTTATAAAAAGTTTTTAAAATTTCTTTAAGTAAGGAGTGAAAAAATGCAGGTATTGTCTAATGCGAAGAAGAGAAAATTTTCTAACGGGGTGCAAAAGATAGCTATAATTGCCAATTTGGCTAAAGAAAAAGTCTCGGGTGTTGTGCGCAACATCGTCGATGATATGGAGAAGAAAAATATCGAAATTTTTCTTCTCAAAGATGCTGCAGAGCATATAAAAAGAAAAGATTTAAAAGCAGACGAAGGAAAAATAAGAAAGAATGCTCAAGTTTTGATAAGCTTGGGCGGCGACGGTACACTGCTTAAATCCGCAAGAATTGTTAAAGATACGAATATTCCCATACTTGGAGTAAATATGGGCGGTCTGGGATTCCTTACGAAAATAACTTATAAAGATTTAACTAAAGCATTGACTTTGTTATTTCAGAAAAAATATTCCATCGAAAAAAGAAGTATGCTTATCATTAAAACGTCGCGAAATGCTAAGATATTGGTTGCTCTTAACGATGTGGTTCTTTCAAGAGGCGCTTCCGCAAGAATAGTCGAACTGGAAACGTTTATTGACAATAGTTACCTTACTACATTTGCATCCGACGGATTGATTATATCTACTTCAACCGGTTCAACCGCACATTCTCTTTCTTCGGGCGGACCTATAATTCATCCTTCTCTGGATTGTATTCTTGTTGTTCCAATATGCCCTCATGCTCTTTCGAATAGACCTATTGTTGTCCCGAAGCAAAGTAAAATAAAAGTAAAAATATTGACGAAAAATCCTGTTGATTATACAGTTGACGGTCAACCAGGAGGCAGACTTGAAAAAGGCGGCGAAATTGAGACAGAATCAGCGCCGTTTAATATTTCACTTGTAAAATTCAAAGAAAAAAGCTTTTATGAACTTTTAAGGAAAAAGTTAAAATGGAGCGGATATTCCGTGGGGAAATAAAAATAAATTTAAAATTCAAGATTGAAGTTTCCAGATTTTCGCGAATTTTGAATCTGCAATTTTTAATCTTCAATAATTTAAAAACATGACTATAACCGAAAAAATATTAGCTTTTCATTCCGGACAGAAGGAAGTAAAACCCGGACAGTTTATACTTGCCGATGTTGATATTGCGCTTGGCAACGATATAACCGCGCCATTGGCTATCCAAGAGATAGAGAAGTTAGGTAAAGAAGCACTTCCTTATCCCGAAAAAGTTGTATTGGTTGCTGACCATTTTACTCCTAACAAAGATAAGGAATCAGCAAACCAGTGCTTAAAGTTGAAAAATTTTGCCAAAAAATTTAATGTGAAAAATTTCTTTGAATTGGGTTGCGGTGGGATTGAACATGCGCTTTTGCCCGAAGAAGGCTTTATTATTCCCGGACAACTTATTATAGGAGCTGATTCTCATACTTGCAGTTACGGCGCATTAGGGGCGTTTGCAACAGGAGTGGGAAGCACTGATTTAGCTTTTGCAATGCTTTCAGGCAAAATTTGGCTGAAAGTTCCTGAAAGTATAAAATTTATTTATAACGGAAAATTAAACAATTGGGTAACATCAAAAGACTTGATACTTTATACAATCGGGGATATAGGTGTTGACGGCGCTGACTACAAAGCTATGGAGTTTGAAGGAGAAGCTATAAGAAAACTTTCGATTGATGCGCGCCTTACTATGTGTAATATGGCAATTGAAGCTGGCGGAAAAAGCGGAATAATTGCTCCCGACGAAATCACAATCGAATATATAAACCAATTACCAATTACTAATTACCAATTACCAATTTTGAAGAGCGATAAGGATGCTAAATATGCGAAAACAATAGAATACGATGTGTCAGAGATAGAACCGCAAGTTGCATTTCCTCATCTTCCGTCCAATACCAAATCGGTTTCGCAAGCCGGTAATATTGAGCTTGACCAGGTTGTTATCGGCTCATGCACAAATGGACGGTTAGAGGATTTGAGAATTGCAGCTGAAATTTTAAAAGGTAAAAAAGTTCATCCATATACAAGAACTATTATTATACCTGCTACACAAAAAATATATCTTAAAGCTTTAAAAGAAGGTCTCCTGGAGATATTCATTAATGCCGGAGCGGTTGTTTCTCCTCCGACTTGTGGTCCTTGTATTGGCGGACATATGGGGGTTTTGGCAAAAGGCGAGAAATGTCTTGCTACGACAAACCGCAATTTTGTAGGTAGAATGGGGGATAGCCAAAGCGAAGTTTACTTAGCTTCTCCTGCTGTTGCTGCCGCTTCTGCGGTTAAAGGAAAAATAACGCATCCTGAGGAGATAATTAGCGGGTAATAATTGGGAAAGGATAACGGTAACGAAGCCCGTATCGGTCAAATACTGTAACTGGTAATTGGTAAAGCGTAATTAGTAATTTTTAAATTACCATTTACCGATTACTAATTACTGATTACGAAAAAACAGGTCCGACGACTCTGTATGATTTTGACCCCGACGTAATGTCGGAGGACTCCATCGAAGCATCGTAACCTTAACCAAATAACGATGATTTTATTATGATTATAAAAGGAAAGATTCATAAATTCGGCGATAATATAAATACTGATGAGATTATTCCTGCGCCATATCTTGTTACGACAGATATAAAGGAATTGGGCAAACACTGTATGTATGGAATAGACTCATCTTTTATTACAAAAGTGCGGGAAAGCGATATTATTGTCGCAGGCAGGAATTTCGGATGTGGTTCTTCTAGAGAGCATGCGCCTTTGGCTATTCAGGGGTGCGGAGTGGCTTTGGTTATTGCGCAGTCATTTGCCAGAATATTTTATAGGAATTGTGTAAATGTGGGACTTCCGATTCTTATATCAGACGAAATTTATAAAAGCATAAAGCCCGATGATGTTTTGGAAGCTGATTTATCCAAAGGGGAAATTAAAAACATAACTCAAAATAAAATTTTTCAAGTATCTGCATTTCCTTCGCTTTTACAGGAAATAATAGAAGCGGGTGGGTTGATGAAATGGTATTTACTGAATAAATTCGAAACATGAAATACGAAGCACGAAACAAATTCTAATGGATGAATCTAAAAATTCTAAACCGTACGATTTGGAAGACCGAACCTTAGAATTTGCAAGAAGGGTTAGGGTATTTGTTAAGAAATTATTGAAAACAATAGCAAACATAGAGGATGGGAAGCAAGTTGTTAAATCATCTGGTTCGGTAGGAGCAAACTATATTGAAGCCAATGAATCTCTTAGTAAAAAGGATTTTATTTTAAGAATAAAAATCTGTCGCAAAGAAGCAAAAGAAAGCCGATTCTGGTTAAAATTATTAGATGTGAATGAGAAATGCGAAAAAGAAAGAAAAGAATTAGTCCAAGAAGCTACAGAGCTAATGAATATTTTTGGTTCTATTTTACGCAATAGTAAATAAACCATGTTTAGAAAATTTGAATTTTTGATTTGTTTCGTATTTCAATACTCGTATTTCAGATTTAATTGAAAATGTATACAGCTCGTCTAGTCTTAGAATGGATAACCTTATCCGAAAGACAAAATTCGGTGGTAAAAAAATTCTCCGCAAAAACTTTTTTTATTCTTGACATTGAACTTAACTGTATGGTATATTTGCACAACGCTATTTGAAAACCCCGTTTTTGTTTCGGGGATAAAAAGTGCGTTTTAACATCCCTGGTGCCTTAAATTCAGGCAAGAAAGGAGGTGAAAGAGTGACATTAGCCGCTAAGGATGCCGTAAGGGGTGAAGGATAGATAGAAAGCTCTCTGACATTAGGTCAGAGGGAGAAATAGATCAGAAGAAGGGAAACAATTCTCGACGTTATGTCGAGAGAGTTCAAACTCTCTTTAGTAACGAAGGGAAGGAGAGAAAAAAAGATGATACATAGATTACTAACAGCAGTGTGTGCTTTGGCTTTGGTATTAAGTTTTTCTTTTAGTGCCACAGCTGCAGTACAAAACGTACAAGTAGGCGGAGACATTGAAGTTAAAGGTATCTATCAAAGCGCTTACGATATTGTCAATGAAATAGAGTTTAACAACGTTACCGTCTATGACAACAATGGATTTGGCGGAGCAGCAGACAATACCGTACACGATTATCTGGAACAGACTGTCCGCTTATATGTGGATGCTTCTTTGACAGATAATGTGGAAGCATATGTCCGTTTAATTTATGTGCAGGATTGGGGTATGGTTGTAAATCAAGATGACGTTGAAGTAGACCTTGCGTACATAACATTAAACGATATATATGGTTATCCGTTCAGTCTAACAATTGGTAGACAAGAGTTAATGTATGGCGAAGGATTTTTAGTTGGTGATGGAGTTCGTCCTGGTGCCGTAGATTCTGCAACTGTTTATCAGTATGATACCCGCAAATCCTTTGAAGCTATCAAGGCAGTATGGGACTATGAGCCTCATCAAATAGACCTATTTGTTGCCAAGATAACCGAAGGTGCTGCTGTTGCTCCAGTTGCAGCTGCTGCACCCGTTGCTCCTTGGAGTAATGGTGTGCAACCTGTAGATTCCGATATGGATTTGTACGGAATTAACTGGAACTATGACGGCGGAATGTATGGTTTGTGGGATCTCGGATTGTTCTATAATAGGTCCAATATTGTTGTAGCTTCTGATGGCGAAAACCAGACATGGGCTTTAAGTATCCGAGGTGAAGGAACGATTCCTCAGATTGATGTCGGCACCTTAGCTTTAAAGGGTGAGATAGTAAAAGAATGGGGAATAGTTGAACCTGGTATGCAACCAGTGACCGCTGCCACCGGTAACAACGAACGCCTAGATGCATGGGGCGGCTATGTCGAAGGTGAATATACCTTTGATAATGTTTATGCTCCGTATCTTGGTTTGGGTTATATATTCATGAGCGGTGACAATGATGATAGTGATGCAATCGAACAGTTCAATCCTCTGTTTGAGGATGAAACGTATGGTCAGATTGCCGAAGTCATCTATGGGGCACAATATTGGCAGATGCTTGGTGATACTTCAATGACAAATGCCAGTATTTGGAAGCTTTCAGCAGGAGTCAATCCTACTGAAAATACAACACTTGACCTTACTTATTACAGCTTAAGTGCAGCTCAGCCTCTATGGTCATGGACTGGCGATGCAGATGACCAGAATCAATATATAGGTTCTGAATATGACGTAACTTTTAATTACAATTACAGCGAAGATGTCACATTCGGACTTATGTATGCTCTGTTCATTCCTGGCAAATTCTTCGAAGAAGGTGCAGATGAAGTTGCCGGCGATCCTTGGGATTACAGCTTTGAAAATGCTCAAGAGTTAGTAGGTTCAGTGAAAGTTGTATTCTAATAGACAATACAACACAACGAAGAATATATCCCGCCCTTGTTTACAAGGGCGGGATTCTTTTTTTTATCCGCCACCGGAAGTGGCGGATAACCCCCTCGGCTTGATTTGTGGTAACAAATCAGAGGGGGGAAGAATGTCAAATAGCATATCCCTTCCTAAAAATAACTTATGATATAATTACCGCAGTTATATGAAAATTCCCCAAAACTGTTTGGCAAAAAAAATAAAAGAACATTTGTTTTTCTGGCGAGGCGAAAATGTCGAAAGTATTCTCAAACAACTCGAAATTTTAGAAGGTTCTATCGCGGCAAGTGATGGCTTAGACCTGTTTGAATTAGCTTATTCAATATATTTAAAAAACTGCAAATATTCCAATAAGAAATTACTGCTTTCTATCGTAACCGAATCGGTAAACGAACTCAAAACCAAAATCATATCTGCAAAGGTATTGCTTAAAGAAAATCCTAAATTTATTCCTGCCCGCCATGCTTTGAGTGGGAGGGATTCCAACGGAATCTACTTCTCTTCTGAACCTTTGGCAAAAGCCGGCAAAATTGCTTTTCTTTTTTCAGGGCAAGGGTCTCAAAGACCTCATATGTTCAAGGAGTTGAACTCTATTTTTCCGCAATTACAAGAAAGTATTTCAAAGGCAGATATTGTTCTTAAAAACCGTTTGCCTAAATTATTAAGCGAATATATATTTCCATCACACGCATCTAATCCCGAAGAAGTAAAAGCTCAAATGGAAGCTTTAACGCAAACTAATATCGCTCAGCCTGCGCTTGGTGTGATAGAAGTGGGCTTGCTAAAAATCATGAAGTTGTTTGACGTAACTGCTGATATGTTGGCGGGACATAGTTTGGGGGAATATGTGGCTCTTTATGCGAGTGGTGTTTTTGAAGAAGAAATGCTTTATGAACTATTAGAATACAGGGGCTCGGCAATAATAAGTTCCAGTAAAAGCGATTTAGGGACAATGCTTGCGGTTGGGGCAGGAGTAGAGGATATAAAAGATGTTATAAAAGACATGCCTAATGTTTTTATAGCTAACTTAAATTCTCCTGTCCAGACAATTCTTTCTGGTAGTGACGAATCGCTTGATTTAGCAAGCGTAAAACTCAAGGAAAATGGAATCAGGTCTAAAAAAATAAATGTAAGTTGTGCGTTCCATTCGCCGTACATGGATTCTGCAAAGGATTTATTGTTTAAAAAATTATCTACTTTGGACTACAAGTCTCCTCTAGTGCTGGTTTATTCCAATTTATCTGCTTCACGATATCCTGATGATAAAGAATCGATACTTTCTATTCTATGCGAGCATCTTGTAAGTCCTGTCAGATTCAGTGAAGAAATAGAAAATATGTTCAAAGATGGCGCCAGGGTATTTATAGAGATTGGACCGGACAATGTTTTGACAAATTTGGTAAAACGAATTCTTGGAGAGAGGGATTATGTTGCGATTGCTTCAAATGTCAAAACCGCAACTGATATAAGCCAGATTCTCAATGTTTTTGCCCAGCTTATGGCTGAAGGATTTAAAGTGGATTTGTCTGCTTTGTTTGATTGAAGAGTGGGATGTATTTTGTAGTTGCCGATTCATCAGCTTTTTAAAAGCCCATAAATGGGCAACTACAGTATCTTTTATGGGACAAAAATGCCACGCGAGGTAGCAAGGGGTTCTTTACTTTTTAACATTATGATATCCAGAAATAGAATATTTCTATTTTTTTTGCTTAATTTTTTTCTTTTTCAATTAGCAGTTGGTATATGCATGGAAAGGGAAACACTGCCTTTGCCTGCTGATAGAGTTTTTAATCATGCTGTAAGTCTGTTGGAACTTTCTGACGGAACTCTTTTTGTGGCATGGAGTTCCGGTAGCAAGGAGAAAAACAGAGATACTGCTATTGTTTTGAGTTTTAAAAAACTGCATGGTAACGGATGGAGTGAACCTCAAATACTCATAGATACGCCTAATAGAGCAGATGGCAACCCTATGATTTTCTTATTAGATAACGAGATTTATTGTTTCTATTCGTATCTTTGGGGGACAGGGTGGAGCACTGCTCGGCTTTTTTATACTAAATCGAAGTTAAATGCGTTTACTGATGATGTAAGAGACATTAATTTTTCGTGGATTTCTCCTAAAAGAATTTTTCCTTTTTATAAAATGGGAGATTTGGGAAGAGGTAAACCTGTAATTTTAGATGATAAGGGATTCCTTTTGCCGTTATATAAAGAATTTAGTGGTTATTATTCTTATGTGTGTGAATTCATTGATGGGAAAATAATTTATAATTCTGCTCTTATTAAGTCTAGGCCCGGAAATCTTCAACCTGCTATCATTCAGGTGATGGGCAGGGAACTTCTTATGTTAATGCGTCCTGAAAGGGGCGGTTATTTCTGGCAATCTTTTTCTAAAGATAAAGGGAAGACTTGGAGTAAACCCGAGCAAAGAAAAGATTTGTTTAATCCGGGCTCAGGATTTGATTTATTACGACTTGCATCGGGCAATATAATACTGATTTTTAATGATGATTCCAAGAGCCGTACCAATCTTACCATCGCGTTATCAGAAGATAATGGCAAAAGTTTCCCTATAAAAAAGATTTTAGAAGAAGAGGATGACGTGGATTTTGCGTATCCTTCGGCAATTCAGGACTTAAAGGGCAAAATCAATATTGTCTATTCGGTGGACAAGAAAGAGATTAGGCATATAGTTCTTGACGAGAAAGAGATTTTGGAAAGTCAAAAGTAAAAAGGTAAAATTTACTCCGACGTAACGTCGGAGCAGACAAGTCAAAAGATAAAATCTAAATAATAAAAACAGTTAATTTTGAATTTTTGATTGTGGTTTCCCTCTGGAATCTTGGAAAGATTCCGAGGACTATGTCCCTGAAATTGCGGAGCAATTTCTAGGGGTTACTTTTACGTTTTGACTTTTAAGTTATAGAGTTTAACTAATTTATTCCTAAAATATTCTATTGTTTTGTTTAGCCCTTCATCAATACCTACTTTTGGCTGCCAATTAAGTAAACTTTTTGCTTTCGAAATGTCAGGTCTTCTCACTTTAGGGTCGTCTTCCGGGAGTGGTTGGAAGGTTATTTCACTTTTGCTTTTAGTCAAATATATTATTTTTTTTGCAAATTCCAGCACACTGAATTCCTGCGGATTTCCAATATTTATTGGCTCATTAATCGAGGAATTCATGAGTTTTAGAATGCCTTCTACAAGGTCGCTTATATAGCAGAAACTCCTTGTTTGAAGTCCGCTTCCAAATACAGTTAGGGGTTTTTCTGCCAAAGATTGACCTATAAAAGCAGGAACTGCTCTGCCATCGTTTAATCTCATTCCCGGCCCAAAAGTATTAAAAATTCTGGCTATTCTTGTGTCTAATTTATGATATCTATGATAAGCCATAGTAATTGCTTCGCCAAATCTTTTTGCTTCGTCATAAACACCTCTTGGACTGATACAGTTCACATTGCCCCAATATTCTTCCGGCTGAGGGTTTACTTCAGGGTCTCCATACACTTCAGAAGTGGAAGCCAACAGGAACTTTGCCCTCTTTGTTTTTGCCAGACCCAAAGCATTATGTGTCCCTAATGACCCGACCTTTAGGGTTTGTATGGGGAATTTAAGATAATCAAGTGGCGAAGCAGGAGAAGCAAAATGCAGGACATAATCCAAACCTTCTTTAATTTCAATATATTCGCTTACGTCATGTTCTATAAATTGGAAATTCGGCAAAGATAGCAGTTCCTTAATATTTTCTTTTTCTCCAGTTAAGAGATTGTCCATACATATAATTTTATGTCCTTTTGTTGCAAGTTTTTTGCATAAGTGGGAACCAATAAATCCGGCGCCTCCTGTTATCAGTATCCTCATTTTTTTGTCTTGTATGGGTCTAATTTCCAGCTTAAGGTGCGCGGTATTTCCGCAGTAATCCTAACCCCGTTATTTTTAAACTCTTTTGTAATGATTTTGCCCTGTTCATGAATCATTGGAAGGATATTCATTTTATCAAAAGGGATTGAAATTTTAACTATTTCCCTTTTTTCTTGAAGCAATTGAAATAATTTATTTTTTAACGACTCTATATTATCACCGTTAGCGGCAGAAATAAAAATTCCTTTTGGAAAAATTCTTTGAAGCTCTCTCTTATCATTCGCATTGAGCTTGTCTTCTTTATTAAAAATAGTCACAATAGGTTTGTCCAAAGCGTTAAGTTCTTTCAATATATCAGTTACGACTTTATAATTTCCTTCTATGTCTATACTTGATGAATCCATAACATGAACAAGAATATCCGCATAGTTTACCTCTTCCAATGTGGATTTAAATGATGCTATTAACTGGTGGGGAAGCCCTTTTATGAAGCCTACAGTATCAACAATAATTGCTTTTTGATTATTTCCTACATCAATTTTTCTCATCACCGAATCAAGGGTTAAAAATAACTTATCTCCTTGCGCAAAATCTGAAGAGGATAGAGTGTTTGTAAGAGTTGTCTTGCCGGAATTTGTATACCCCACTAAAACAATCAAAGGGGTCATATTTTCTTTTCTTTTTTCTCTTTTAAGTTCGCGATGCATTGAAATCTTTTCCAACCTTTTATTTAAAATAGTGATGTTTTTTCTGATTTTCCTTTTGTCATATTCCAATTTCATTTCTCCGGAGCCGCGCGTTCCAATGCCTCCTCCCAATTGTGAAAGTTCTTTGCCTTTACCAGTAAGGCGGGTAAGCAAATAATTTATTTGAGCAAGTTCTACTTGCAACTCTCCTTCCTTGGAATTGGCGTGTTGGGCAAATATATCCAATATCAGTTGGGTTCTATCTATCACTTTTACTTGTGTAATTTCCTCTAAATTTCTTTGTTGGGTGGGGCTTAACTCATGGTCAAATATTATAAGGTTTGCATTTTTCTCATCGCATAATTCTCTTAATTTTTCTACTTGGCCTTTTCCTATAAAAAGATTTGCAGTGGGATGGGAAAAGTCAAATCTTGCGCAATCTATTGTTTCTGCTCCTGCGGTTTTTGCAAGTTGCCTCAATTCTTCTAGAGGGTCGTAATTGCAATATCTCTTGTCCGATACTAGGATAGCCAATTCTTTTTCTATCATATCAATTGCTATTCTACCCCGTTAGAGATTTTACTACAACAGAAATTAGAGCTTTAAATTAAGATTTAAGATTTAAAATTGCTATAAAAAATATCTTTATAAATATTACGTTTTGACGATACTCGCCCGCTTCGCATTAGGCGGGCGTTGGAGTTATCTTTAACGGGGTTTACTCTATGCCCTTCAATATGTTATATTTACCCCGTTTAGAGATTCCGCTTTAACAGAAGAATTAGCTTCAACCAAAGCTTTAAAAGTTAAAGATAAGATAAAAACGGCTTCGCATAATTACGCTCCGGCGTATCGTTGAAGCTATCTCTAACGGGGTTTACGGTCTAAAAATCAAGCATTGGAAGGAGGTTATACATGGTATCTGTAGAAAACATAAGAAATGTTGTTTTTGTTTCGCAGAGCAATACCGGCAAAAGTTCTCTAGTCGCAAATTTGCTTGTCAAAGCCAATGTAATTCCCGAAATTCCCAGAAAAGAAGAAGCTCATTTGAATTCCGACTTTACACAGGAAGAAAAAGAGAGAAATTTTACACATACGATTAAATTATTTAATTGTCCTTATGGAAAATACAATTTTAATTTTATAGATACCCCGGGATATCCCGATTTTGTAGGCGAAGTAATTAGCGCATTAGATGCCGTTGACGGCGCGGTTTTTGTCATAGATGCTACCGGAAGCATTGAAGTTCAAACAGAGCAGATATGGAATATGGTTCGAGAAAAAAACTTGCCGAGATTGATTTTTATTAACAAAATGGATAGAGAAGAGGCAGATTTTAATAAAATATTAAATGAAATTCAATTAAAACTAGGAGCGCAATTTGTTCCTGTTCAAGCGCCTCAAATAGAGGGGAAAACCTTTAAAGCGGTTATTGACTTAATAGAAGAATCTGAAAGTATTCCCGGGGAATTTTCAGGTTTTAGAGAAAAATTAATGGAAAATGTAGCCGAAACAGATGACATTTTGGTGGAAAAGTATTTAGAAAACGGTAAACTGACTTCTGACGAAATAAAAAAGGGATTAAGAATAGGTATAAAACAGGGGAATATATCCCCGATCATGTGTGGTTCCAACTATTTGGATATAGGAATTGATTTATTGGCTAAATTTTTAATTGAGTTTTTCCCCAATCCCACTGAAAGGAAAGTTTTGGATAAAGACGGTAAAGATATAAATATTATCGATAAAAAAGAATCACTTGCCCAGGTTTTTAAAGTAGTTTCTGAACCGCATTTGGGAGATGTTGTGCTCTTTAGAGTGTTCTCGGGCAATTTTGCTGCAGGTTCATTGGTTTATAATGTGTCGCAGAGCACAGAAGAAAAATTTGGACAGAAATTTCAGATTATTAAAGGACATACAAAAGATGAAGTAGAGAGTGTAGGAGTAGGCGAGATTGTAGGAATAGCTAAGCTAAAATCCGTAAAAATTTCAGATACATTATCCAGTGTTAAAGATAGTGTTTCTTTGAAATTACTAGAATTTCCTCACCCCAATACTTCCGTATCTGTTGTTCCTAAAGAAATAAAAGACGAGGAAAAGCTTAGTTTTGCTTTGGATAAATTATGCAAAGAGGATTCAACCCTTCAAGTTAGTTTAAGTAAAGAATTTAGTGAAATTGTGCTTTCGGGAATGGGCGAGCTTCATTTGGGAACGGTTGCTAAAAGATTGGAACATAAATTCGGAGTGCATGTTGACTTCAAAGAACCAAGAATATCCTACAGAGAAACGATTAAGGGCTCCGCTAAAGTTCAAGGTAAATACAAAAGACAAACCGGCGGACATGGACAATATGCGGATGTATGGTTGGAAGTTGAACATTTACCAAGAGGTAAGGGGTTTGAATTTGCTAATAAAATAGTAGGAGGAAGAATTCCTTCAAAGTTTATACCTTCAGTGGAAAAAGGGGTAAAAGAAGCTTTGGTACAAGGTGTTACCACAAGTTATCTTGTTACTGATATAAGGGTTAGCGTGTACGACGGCAGTTTTCATCCTGTTGATTCTTCGGATATAGCGTTTCAGATTGCCGGTTCAATGGCCTTCAGAGATGCGGTCAAAAAGGCAAAGCCGACTATTCTAGAACCGATAATGGAAGCAGAAATAACTTTGCCCGAAGAATATGTCGGAGATGTTACAGGCGATATCAATGCAAGAAGGGGAAGAATCCTTACTATTGAAGTTAAAGAACATGCGAGAATAATAAAAGCGCTAATTCCTTCTGGAGAAATGCACAGATACTCATCTACGCTTAAATCTATTACAAAAGGAAGAGGGACTTTCCAAACGAAATTTTCCTGTTATGAGGAAACACCTGCTCATATAGCGAAGAAAATTATCGAGGAAAGTGAAACAAAAAAATAAACCATTCAAAATTTAATAGGGAGGTATAAACATGTCAGGACATAGTCATTGGGCGAGTATAAAACACAAGAAAGGGAAGGCTGATGCGCAGAGAGGCAAGGTTTTCAGCCGTATAGGCAAGCAGATTACAATTGCTGCTCGTAGCGGTGGCGATATTAGCATGAATTCTGTATTAAGAGCGGCTGTGGATGCTGCAAGAGAGGTTAATATGCCTCAGGAAAATATAACCCGCGCAATAAAAAAAGGCACTGGTGAACTACCGGGTGTTACTCTTGAACAATGCACTTATGAAGCATATGGGCCGGGGGGAATCGCTTTTATAATAGAAATGATAACCGATAACAAAAATCGGGCTTCTTCCGAGATGAAACACATATTTTCCAAATTTGGCGGCAATCTCGCTGCTCCGGGTGCTGCGATGAGATTTTTCAAAAAGAAAGGCGTTGCAACAATATCCATATTTAAGACTGAAGAAAAGAAAGAGAAGTTTAACGAAGAAGAATTAATGGAAATTACTATAAACACCGGAGCCGAAGATTTCAGAATGGAAGACGAAGAGTGCGCCTTGATTGCAAGAGTGGAAGATTTTAACAAAGTTAAAGAAGCGCTTAAGAATAAAAATATCCAGATCATTTCCGCAAAAATAGAGATGTTACCCGAAAATCCTACCCCCGTTGCGGATGAAAAATCCGCGGAAAAGATGTTGCAACTTGTGGAAGCATTGGAAGAGCACGATGACGTTCAGGATGTATATGCAAACTTTGATATACCTGACGAACTAATGGATAAATTAAGCCAAGGGTAGATATAAATTTTTGAAGCTAATGCGGGTTTACTTCCCTCCTTTTTTATTTAGTGATACAATTAATTTGTTAAATATGAGTAAAACATAGAATTGTTTTTATTTTGTTTATTCTAATATGGATAGTAGGATTAGGAAGCCGACTTCAGGCAGCTGGTTGCGGTGATACGAATTACGATGGAGCGACTGATACTGTTTGTGCTTGTGGGGATACGGTTGTAGGAGATTCTGGTTATACTTACCAACTTACGGGAGATTTGACTTGTAATAGTCACGGTTTAATTGCCGGGGCCGATGATATCACTATTGACGGCGCTGGCTATACCATAACAGGAGATGGTGATATAAACGACTACGGCATAAATAAACATTTTAAATTTAAGATTCAAGATTTAGAAGGATTTTGAATGTGCAATTTTCAATTTTAAATAATTTGCAGACAATGCAATATAAAAGAGAAATAGCAAGTATTATACTTCTAGGTGTGGTTGCCCTTGTGTTTTTGAGTTTAATTTCTTTTTCTCCCGCCGATTTAAGCATTCTTCAGAATCCGCCCAATCGCCCTGCTCAAAACATGATAGGCATAGTCGGGGCATGGATGGGCTTTGGGCTTTACTCTCTTTTTGGAGTATTGGCATATCTGGTGGTTTTTTTAGGGTTGGGTTTAATTTACCTGCATTTTTTTTCGCGTTATGAAACGCATATCGGCTCCAGAATAATCGGCTGTGTTATTTTGCTTATTTCTTTGACTGTTTTCTTTGCTCTTAAGGGAATTGGCAGTGTTTTTTTAAAGGGTCTGTTTATAGAAGGTGAAATTAAATTTGCAGGAGGAATAATAGGTCATTTATTGTCTTCCTCAATGCTTAAATTTTTTGGCGGTATCGGAACATATATAATAACAACTATTGCTTTTATTGCGGGCATTATTCTTATATCTTCGTATGAAAACTTCTATTTTTTCCTGCTACAAAAAATTAAAAGGTTGAGAAGTTATAGGGTAACAAAACCGTTTGAAACGCAGAAAAAAGCGACAATTTCTTCCATGTCAAAGTCTGATATTTTTACCAAAGAAGAAAGCATCAAAACTATTCCTAAAGTCAAAGTGCCTGAACCCGTTAAAATTTATAAAGAAAAGGAAGAAGAAAAATTAATCCCTGACCTTTTTCAAGCAGAAAGAAAGCACGATATAGACAGCTCTTTGTTTGCCCTTCCTCCTCTTTCTTTGCTCAATGACCCGCCCGAAGAAAAACTGACGGACGATTCTTATATTTATAATAATTCTAAAAAATTAGAAAAGGCGCTTTTGGAATTTGGCATAGAAGCAAAAGTAACCAGTGTTCAGAAAGGTCCTGTTATCACTTCTTATGAGGTGGAACCCGGTGTTGGCGTTAAGGTCCAAAGCATTGTTTCCTTATCAGATGATATTGCTTTGGCACTTCGCGCGCCTTCTGTTAGAATTGTTGCTCCTATCCCAGGCAAAGCTGTTATGGGAATTGAAATTCCCAATCCTACTTCTCGCCTTGTATATTTGAAGGAAATTCTTCAATCAAAAGAATTTTCAAATTTAAGAGCAAAATCAAAACTTGCAATTGCTTTAGGTAAAGATATAAGAGGTAACCCTCTTGTTGCTGATTTGAAAGGAATGCCACATCTTCTGATTGCGGGAACTACCGGCTCGGGAAAAACAGTTTGTTTGCATTCATTAATTTCATCTATACTTTTTAATGCTTATCCGCACGAAGTAAAGTTTCTGCTTGTGGACCCCAAAATGGTAGAACTTGCGCCTTTTTCGCAGATACCACATTTATTTGCGCCGATAGTAACAATGGCTAAGGAAGCTCCGGCCGCTTTACAGTGGATAGTGGAAGAGATGGAAACAAGATACGGAAAGCTTGCGGAAATGGGAGTAAGACATATCGAAAAATTTAATGAAAAGATGCAGCAAGAAAAAAACGACAATGAAAAAATGCCTTATATTGTTGTCATAATAGACGAATTGGCTGACCTTATGTCTGTGGCTTCAAGAAAAGTCGAAGAGATGATTATGCGTCTTGCTCAACTTTCCAGAGCGGCGGGTATTCATCTTATTTTGGCTACTCAAAGACCTTCCGTAGATGTGGTAACGGGCGTAATTAAGGCGAATTTCCCTTATCGTATTTCTTTTCAAGTGTCTTCTAGAGTAGATTCGAGAACTGTTCTTGATTCAATGGGGGCGGATAAACTTCTGGGTAAAGGAGATATGCTTTATCTTGCTGCCGGCGGAAAGCCTATTCGCGTGCAGGGACCCTTTGTTGCCGAAGAAGAAATTGAGCGAATCGTAAAACATCTTGAACAAATGGGCAAACCGGATTTTAGCGAAATAGATTTTAAATTGGATAGGGTTAATACGAAGGAAGACCCTGTGCTGCCGGCAGAAAAAGACCCGCTTTTTAAGGATGCTATAAAAGTTATTTTGGCAAGCGGTCAAGCATCCGCTTCGCATCTTCAGAGAAGAATGAGCATAGGATATGCCAGGGCAGGAAGATTAATTGACCTTATGGAAAAACAAGGAATAATAGGCCCGCCTCAAGGTGTGAAACCACGTGTAGTTTTAATAGATGAATCGTATCTGGAAAAGCTTGAAGGCAACAATGAAATCCCGAAAGAACAACCCCAATAAATTACAAGCTTTAAGCTTGCTACTTAAAGCTTATGATGTTAACAAATGATTCCAATTAAATCGAAAGAAGAAATCAAGATTTTAAGCGAAGCCAATAAGATAGTCGCGAGAATTTTAAAGTCAATAAAAACAATAGTTGCACCCGGGATAAACACAAAAGAACTAGAACTTTTCGCAGAAGACTTGATAAATAAAGAAGGCGCGATTCCTGCATTCAAGGGCTATATGGGATATCCGTCATCTATTTGTGCTTCGATAAACGAAGAAGTAGTCCATGGTATTCCATCCGATAAAAGAATCTTAAAAAACGGCGATATAGTCAGTATAGATTTGGGAGTTAAGGTCAAGGGCTATTACGGTGATGCTGCTGTAACTTACTCGGTTGGAGAAATAAGCGATGAAGCAAAAGAACTCATTGAGGTTACGGAAAAAGCGCTTTATAAAGGCATAGAAAAAGCAAGAGCGGGCAATTATCTGTTTGATATATCCTGGGCAATCCAATCTCTTGTCGAAGACAAGGGTTATGGAATAATAAGAGATTTTGTGGGCCATGGCATTGGGAAACAACTTCATGAGGGACCTCAAATTCCAAATTTTGGCAAGCCGCATACAGGACCTATCTTAAGGGAGGGTATGGTTCTTGCGATTGAACCTATGGTTTCTCAAGGCACATGGGAAGTTAAAGTGCTGGATGATGGTTGGACTGCTGTTACGTTGGATAATTCTTTGGCTTGTCATTTTGAGCATACGATTGCTATAATGAAAAATGGACCTGTAATTTTAAGTAAAGAATAAAAATAAACAGATGTTGGGCAATTAAAGTTAATATATTAAATTAAAGGATATTATTATGAAAATCAGAAAAGCCAAAACTCAAGATGTTATACCTATTTACCAATTGTTGGAATACTTTAGCGCTAAAGAAGTGCTTCTTCCTCGTTCTTTGGCTGAACTATATGACAACGTGAGAGATTTTTTCGTTGCCGAAGACGAAGGAGAAATAATAGGGTGTTGTTCGCTTCACTCATGTTGGGAAGATTTGGGTGAAATAAAATCTTTAGCCTTAAAAGAAGATTGGCAGAGCAAAGGAATAGCTAAAAATTTAGTGGATTTATGCCTTAAGGATGCGCCTCAATTAGGACTCAAAAGAGTTTTTGCCCTTACTTATGTGCCGGAATTTTTTAAAGGTTTGGATTTCAAAGAAATTTCCAAAGAAAAGTTACCTCATAAAGTGTGGAAAGAATGTATCAGTTGCCCTAAATTCCCCGATTGCGGTGAAATTGCATTAATAAGAGATATTTGAAGAAATATACAGTAATAAAAGAAGTAAGAAGGGGATAGAAAGAGCCTAAGTCTGTCAGAAAGTAGTTCCCAAAACTGCTTTTATTTTTTCAATTGAAATATCAATTTGGTGATAATCTATCTCTAAAAAAATAATATTGTCAGATTTTTTTTTGCGCAAACAATGTATAAACATCCCATCACCTTTTTTTAAGTTATTATTTTTGTCATAAACATAAGAAATTGAACAACTCGGCGATCTTGCTATACCTACCACTATTAAATGGCATTCGTTAATATATCCTAGATTAGAAATAAAATCTTCAGCCAATTTTTCGCAGGAATTTTTAAATCCTGGGATTTCTATATACTCATCATAAGTTTTTGGTTCTCTTTCACCAAGAAATAAAAACTCAGGGCAAGGTAACTGCTCGATTTTAGCATTATATTTTTTCCCAAGCTTTAATATCTTATCCTTTATTCCAGGATGTTGTGAAAGCCTATTAGCTCTTACTTTGGGGTTGAAGAGACAGTGGGAAACTGCGAGGATAGTAGGTTTATTTCTTTTTGATTTAAGCATTTTAATATTATTACTCAGTTGGGGTTATAACTTCAGTTCTTTCGTAATTAGTAATTGGTAATCGGTAATTAGTAATTTTAAGAATTACGGGTTACTGTTTACGAGTTACAAATTACCTTTTTCTAATAATCATCCCTCATCTCTCGTTTTTGCGTTTTTCTTTGCCCATTTGATTACATATTCCATATCTTCTGGGATAGGCGCTTCAAACTCTACGGATTTTTTTAATATGGGGTGATAAAATTTTAGCTTATGCGCGTGGAGAAACTGTCTTTTAATTTTGTCTTTTACCTCACTTAAACTTGACGAAGATATCCGTTTTTTCCCGCCATATACTTCGTCGCCTACTATAGGATGTTCTATAAACGAAAGATGAATTCTTATTTGATGTGTTCTTCCCGTTTTAGGTTTAACTTGAAGTAGCGCAAAATCTTTAAATCTTTCCTGCACGTTGAAAAAGGTTGTTGATTCTCTGGGTTTTGCCGAGAATACGCTCATTTTTCTTCTATCGCCGATAGATCTACCGATTGGTGTATTAACTTCACCGTCATTATTCTTAAAAATTCCCCAGGCAAGAGCAATATATGTTTTCTGAATTTCTCTTTGTTTAAATTGACGCGCAATTTCGTTATGTGTTTTCTCGGTCTTTGCTATTACCATTACTCCCGATGTGTTTTTATCCAATCTATGAACAAGCCCGCCTCTTTCATTTCCGCCTATTGTTGATATTTCTTTTCCGCAGTGATTAAGCAAAGCATTTACTAATGTCCCACTTTTTTTCTCGCCTGCAGGATGAACAATAAGTCCTGCGGGTTTATTTATAACAATCAATTCTTTGTCTTCGTATATGATATTTAAGGGAATGTCTTCTGCTTCAAGATTAGTAGGTGGAAGCGCCGATATTTTAATTTCTATTGTTTCATTTGCTTTTACTTTGTGATGCGGAATTGATACTATCTTTTTATTAATTTTTACATTCCCATTATAAATAAGTTTTTGAATTTTGGAACGGGAAAATGCAAGTTTTAACAGGAGAAATTTATCTAGTCGCTGATTTTCTTCTTCTATACTAGATAGAAAACTTAAAATTTCTTCTTCACTCACTTTTTATCCTGTTAGAGATAGGTCGCCATAGATGCAATGGCGACCGTAAATTATTAATAATATCTGTATATCAGCTACTGTTCTCTTCACTCTTTAAAATATATACTCTCAATTTCTAACGGGGCGAACTTTTTAATATGGCGCCTTTATCTGCAGAAGTTGTAAGATGTGAATATCTCTTAAGAAAAGGAGATTTTATCTGGTGAGATAAAATCTTAATTTCTTTTTTCCTTTTTGCCAATTCGCTGCTGCTTACTTTAAGTGAAATTTGTCTTTTGGGTATACTTATATCTATAGTATCTCCGTTTTTAACATATGCTATTGTTCCGCCTTCTGCGGCTTCTGGCGAAACATGTCCTATTGCCAATCCTCTGGTACCGCCGGAAAATCGTCCGTCAGTAATAAGAGCAACGCTTTCTCCAAGACCTTTGCCTGCAATTGCTGAAGTAGGGGAAAGCATCTCTCTCATTCCTGGTCCGCCTTTTGGTCCTTCATATCTTATAATCAACACATCGCCTTTTTTTATTTTGTTAGCCATTATGGATTTCATTGCTTCTTCTTCGCAGTTAAAAACTTTTGCTTTACCGGAAAAAGTCCAGACTTTTTCGTTTACTGCAGAACGTTTAATTACTGCTCCGTCAGGTGCGAGGTTACCTTTAAGAATAGCAATGCCGCCTTCTTTGTAATATGGTTTATTAATCGGTCTTATGACTTTAGTATCTAAATTCTCCGCATTCTTTACTCGTGTTTCTATTTTCCCTTCAACAGCACTGAGCTTAAGGTTCAACAGTTTTTTCTTTGAAAGTTCTTTCATGACCGCCAAAATTCCGCCTGCTCTATCTAAATCTTCCATGTGCGCCGGACCTGCAGGAGAAAGCCGACATAGATTCGGTGTTTTTCTTGATGTTTTATCGAATATATCCAGTTCCAATTTTATACCCGCTTCGTGAGCAATAGCAGGTAAATGCAGAACAGTATTGGTGGAACTGCCAAGCGCCATTTCAACAGTGATAGCATTCTTGAAAGCTTCAATAGTTGCAATCTGTCTGGGTTTTATATCTTTCTTTATAAGTTCAACTATTCTCATCCCGACTTTTTTAGCAAGCCTTTTTCTAATCGACATCACTGCGGGAATAGTGCCGTTACCGAATGGGGCAAGACCCAAAGCTTCAGCTATGCAGTTCATTGAGTTGGCAGTGAACATTCCTGCACATGAACCACATGTTGGGCAAGCGCTTTCTTCAAGTTCGGAAAGTTCGGAATTTTTCATTTTTCCCGATGACATTTTCCCTACTGCTTCAAATACCGTAATCAAATCGATGTCTTTTCCTCTTAAGTTTCCTGCCAGCATAGGCCCGCCTGAAAAAAGGATGGATGGAATATTTAACCGTAGCGCTGCCATAAGCATACCTGGAACTATCTTATCGCAGTTTGGAATTAGCACAAGCCCGTCAAAAGGATGCGCGCTTGCCATAATCTCAACAGAATCGGCAATAATTTCTCTTGAAGGAAGTGAAAACTTCATTCCCTCGTGTCCCATGGCGATACCGTCGCATATGCCTATCGTCTGAAATTCCATCGGTGTAGCGCCTGCCATTCTTATACCGTCTTTTACAGCAGAGGCTATTTCTCTTAGATGTGTATGACCGGGAACTATTTCGTTCCATGAATTTGCTATACCGATAATAGGCCGTGAAATTTCTTCATCCGTAAAACCCGATGCTTTCAAAAGAGAACGGTTACCCGCTCTTTCAAACCCTTTTTTCATCTTGTCCGATCTCATTTTTTATCCTCTCGTATTTAAATATGGTTAACGTTTCTTGTAATCTTCACATTTTATAGCATTCGGTCTTTCTTCTTTTGTGCATGCTTCCCGCCAGTTATATTTGCAATCATCACACAGGAATTTTCTGCTTTTAAAACTATTCTTTATCTTCTGCCAAAACCGTTGTAAAAATTCTATCATAAAATATGATTGATTATAAGAGAATGGATAAATAGATGTCAAAAGAGGTATTTAGAAAAAAGATTCTATTCTGATATATCTCAAACAGCTTCTATTGTTGAGGGTGGTTTTTGAGTTATATTGTATGTAACGCTTACTACACCCGGCACTTCTGTGATTATTCTCCCTGCCAGTTTTTCCAAGGTTTCGTGCGGCAATCTTGTTGGTGAGGCTGTCCTGGCATCTGTGCTGTCCCAGCATCTTATCTCAATTTGTAGTCCGAAATCTCTTTTTCCGTCCCGCATTCCTGTAACTCTGTCTTTGTGAAGAATTGCAAGATACTGAAATGCGCCAGTTTGACATAGTTCTTCTTCTGTAATTTTTGTGGCTTTTCTCACCGTTTCTATTCGTTCCGGTGTAATTTCACCTATTACTCTGGCAGCTAATGCCGGTCCTGGAAACGGAGGTCTTTCATATATTTCTTCAGGCAGTCCCAGTGCTTTTGCAAGCATTCTTACTGCCGGTTTCCGCAGTTGTATTAATGGTTCAATGATTTTATATCCGAATGTTTCCTGCGGGTCTATGCCTAATTGCTCAAATACATTGTGTTGTCGCTTTATTCCCGCTACGGTTTCGTCAACATCGGTTAGAATTGTTCCCTGAAACAAATATTTTGCGGAGCTTTCTCCGACTAATTTGCCGAAAATGTCTTTATAAAATGTTTGTGTAACAGCTTCTCTTTTTTCTTCAGGGTCAGTGATACCTTTAAATGCATCAAAGAATTCTTTTTTACCGTCAAAGAGTTCTACATTTACACCCAATTCCTTGAATAACGAGACAATTTTTTCAGGCTCACCCTCTCTCATTATGCCGTTATCTACAAAATATGTCTTGAGCCGCGCACCTAAAGCTTTGTGCCCCAGCATAGTAACTACAGAGGAATCAACGCCGCCGGATAATGCATTAATAGCTAATTCTTCCCCTACGATTGAGGATATCTCCTGTACTTTCTGGTTTATAAATTCTTCAACATTCAGGTCTTCTGCTTTTATTTCTTGGATTTGCATTTAATTATCTCCTTTACCCCGATAGAGATAGCTTTGATGTATCGTGGGAGCGTAAATTTAACTTAATCTCTGAGCGTGGTTTCTATTTATTTCTATACTATTGATGTAATTTATAACTTTCCCCGTTTATCTCTAACAGGGTGAAAGTATTTTGCCTGCTTTTTTAGGGTCAGGAACTGAGAATACGCACATAGCTTCTTTCCCTTTTTTTTGAGCGCTTCCGTAAGCATAATCAATATTGATTCCGGCTTTAGCCAATTTCCCTGCCACTGTTGCCAATACGCCCGGCTTATTAGAACAACTTACTATAAGTACGTCTCGGATATGTATGAGCAATCCTAATTTTCTCAATGCAGCACTGGCTTTTGCAACATTATCAACTACAAGACGGACTGCTCCCGTATCGGCAGTATCTACTACTGAAATGGCGAGTATATTGACTTTTATTGCTTTACATAGTTTTGCGAGTTGCCCGGGTTTATTTTCCAGATAAACTGTCAATTGTTTACTTATTGGCATGGTTTCATCTCCTTGTTTTTATCAGGTATAAGCTTATAACTGATTTATTTTATTTTTTCTATATTATATCTTGACGTGCAATTATATGTTTTGTTGTTTCTTACAGAAAAAAGTTAACTTTTTTTCTTGAAAAAAAGCCAGTTTTTATCAGGCGGTAGTTTTGGTTTTAATTTTATCAGGCAGTATATACCTTTTAACTTTTCGCCCTTTAGTTCAAAAATTATTTCAGTGCTGTCAAATTTAGAACGAATATAATAACCTTTATCCCATATTTCTACAAGTCCGGCGCCATATGACCCTTCAGCAATTTTACCTTCAAAATTTGCATAGTCTAATGGATGGTCTTCTACCTGGATTGCCAGACGTTTAATGTCCATTTCTTTGGGTGGTTCTTTAGGAATAGCCCAACTTTTTAATACACCATCTTTCTCAAGACGGAAATCGTAATGGAGATGTGAGGCATGATGTTTCTGAATAACAAAAATCAGTTCTTTAGTCATATGAATCTTTCGTAATTGGTAACTCGTAATCCGCAATTAGTAATTACGATTTACCATTTACTGATTACCGTTTACGAATTATCAGTGCGCCTCCAACCAATTTTTCCCGATTCCTGTAGATATTTTCAAAGGGATGTTTAAGTCAACCGCATTCTCCATACATTCTTTTACTATTCCTGTTACAACTTCTATCTCTTTTTTGCCGACTTCAAACAATAATTCATCGTGAATCTGTAAAAGCATTCTGGTTTTAAGCTGGAATTCCTTAAATCTGTCATTAATTTTTATCATAGCTATCTTTATAACCTCTGCAGCAGTCCCTTGTATTGGTGTATTTATGGTTTCTCTTTCCGCTTGAAAGCGCAAAGTTGCATTCTCAGAATTGATATTAGTAATTTTTCTTTTTCTTCCCATCAGAGTAGTAACAAACCCTTTTCTTCTGGTGTCCTCAAGAGTATCATCAATAAATTTTTTCACACCCGGATGAGTAGAAAAATAGTTTCGGATTATCTCTGCTGCTTTTTCCCGTTTGATTCCCATTCCCTGCGCCAGTCCATAAGAGCTTATCCCGTATATTATTCCAAAATTTACCGCTTTTGCTTTTCTTCTGTCGTCTTCGCTAACTTCTTCTTCGGGGATATTAAAAAGATGCATGGCAGTATCCTTATGTATATCCTTTTCTTCCTTAAAAGCGCGTATCAGGAGTTCATCTTTAGAAAAATGCGCCATTATTCGCAATTCTATCTGCGAATAATCCGCCGAGCACAGTACATGCCCTTTTTCCGCTATGAATGCTTTTCTTAAATTCTTTCCTCTTGTGCCTTTTATTGGAATATTCTGCAGGTTCGGGTCGGATGATGCTAATCTTCCTGTTGATGTCCCTATCTGAAAGTATGATGTGTGAATTCTGCCTGTTTTAGGATTAATATATTTAATCAGGGGTTCTACAAACCCGTCTGCAAGTTTTGTTATATTTCTGTATTCTAGAATTTTTTCGATAGCAGGATGTTTGTCTTTAATCTCTTCCAGTATTGAGGCAGATGTTGAATAATATCCTGTCTTTGATTTCTTTGCCGGAACAAGCTTTAGTTTTTTGAATAAAATACGTGAAAGTTGTTGTGGGGAATTTAGATTAAACCTTTCTTTCGTTAATGTATAAATCTCCTCTGACATTTTGCCGATTTCCTCTTTTAAATCTTTCAGTAGGGGAGTAAGAAATGTTTTATCCACCTTTATGCCGTTTACTTCCATGTTTGCCAATATTGTCACAAGCGGCATCTCAAGGTCATAAAAGATTTTATCAAGTTTTTCTTTTTCCAGTAAGGGTAAAAGTTTATTCTTTAATCTCAATGTGAAATCGGCATCTTCGCAGGCATAGTGAGCAACTTTATCAATCTCTATATCGGCTATCGTTTCTTTATCTCCTACGAGTTCTTGGAAAGATAACATTTTGTATCCTAAATGTTTCAAAGAAAGATGTGAGAGATTATGCTCTCCTCTTACGGGATTCAAAAGGTGCGATGCAATCATTGTGTCAAAATTCATGTCTTTAATCTCAAGCCCTGTTTTTTTCAGGACAATATAATCATATTTTATATTCTGTCCTACTTTTTTAATTTTTGGATTTTCCAAAACGGGTCTTAAACGTTCCAGAACCATTGGCAAGTCAAGTTGTTTTGGCGCTTTGGTATATCTGTGGGCGAGGGGGATATAATATGCTTCGCCTTCTTTAAAAGATAACGAAATCCCGACTAAATCCGCGCGAGTAGGGGATGCAGAGGTTGTTTCCGTGTCTACGGCAATTTCCGATATGCCGGAAATTTTCTTTATTAAATTATTGAGTTCGTTTTCGTTGAGAATAGTTTTGTAATCAACATGGTCGGGTTTCTTATCACTGATAAGGGGAAGTTTATTGTTCATCTGTTGTGGGTGTTATTGTTCCCGATAAGGGCAATTTGAATCCTGAAAGGTCGCTTATACTTAAAGTGAAAAATATTTCAAATGTATAGTTTTCATTTCTTGTTCTTTTATAATTATTCATTTGTAGTTCGGCTGTCCAGCAGTGCAGATCTTTTTTTATGTAAACGCCGTTACTTCTTATAAATTCATTTTCCATATCGTATGCCGTAGAAAATTGCAGCTGTACAGTCGGCGACAAATCAAACCATATATTGCCATCTACGCGATATAAATCTTCTGTCCTGTAATAACTTAATCCTAAAGAACCGCCGACCTTTTCCCATTTACTTACTCCCAGAGTGGAGTTTACAATTTCAAATTGGTCTGTTTGTGGCGTATATGTGGCATCAGAAACAAAAGATATTCCGGGTATAGGAATGAGGGTGTTTTCTATGAAAACATAGTCCCACTGCTCTTCTTTTACGGAATAATTTGAAAAAACCCTTAAATTAAACGGCTCTGTGTATGTTGTTTCGCCTGTCTCATCCGACTCCGATATTAAATTGGAGTCATCATAGGGATATGATTGGATAGAAGATGAAATAATTGATTCTGGAGTACGGGCTTCTCTTAAATAAATTTCGTCTAAATCCTTGTAAGGAGCATATTCTTCGGTTTGTTTATATTGGGGAACCTTTAAGCGGTTAACGATTTCTACAAAGAACCCGTTCTGCGAAGTTATCCTGTCTATCGGGTCAAGTCGTATTAATTCGTTTCTATGAATATTTGGCTCGGGTCTATAATAATAGCCTATCTGTGGCTGGAATATGTGCTGAACATCTCCATACTGTTTTGCGAGTTTGCTTCTTAAATTCCATCCGATACCTTCTGTTGTTCTAAATGCTGTTTTTTCTTCCGTATCCTCACTATATCTTGTTCCCCTAAAATCAAGATATGGTTCGCTAGTAATCCATTTATTCATCCTGTGCGGAGCAGATAACTTAGCGAATAAATCAAGCCTGTCAAGTTCCGTGTCTTCTTCTATATTTTCTTCTTCGGGAAAAGCTTCTTTAAAATGAGAATAATTTGTCTCAACCTTATAATAAAATGGCGAGTTTTTGATTGCCTGTTCTCTGGTAGTAAAAGAAATACTCGGTTGTCTTTGGACTAAATATTCAAAATCGTTCAAAGCGGCATTCGTGTAAAAAATAGAATTATAATCAGGTTTTATTTGCTCCAGCGCAAAATAATTTTCGGGGTCTCGGCTTAGCGTAAATCTTTCCTCTCCCTTATTCATCTCCTCAAAGAAAAAATCTTTGTTGAAATTCTCATCGGAAAACCGCTCGATTTTCATCATGCTTCTCCAATCTCCTTGCCACTGCTGTTTATGCTTGAATATGCCTTTCCATCTTTTATATTTATCGTTTCCTTCGGCGGTCCCGCCATATCTTTTTATGTTATCCCCTCCGTAGAAGCGACCGTCTTCATCCATATAATATCCGTATATATAATTTTTCCCGCCGTCTGTTTTTAAATCTATATCAAAACCCTGTCCCCATCCCAAATTTTCGATATAGTCCAAATATAATCTACCTCGGAATTTTTTGTTCACATACCAATTATAATGAGCAAGGTCCATCCATCCTTTTTCCTGCGAATGCCCAACCCAATTCACCAAACCGTAAGGCGGATGTCTCATGTAAGTGTAATAAAAAGGCAGATAAAAAATAGGGATAGATCCCAGATAAAAAAGCACATTCTTTGCAGTTGCTTTATCTTCTATATCAAGCGTGGCGCTTGAACAACTCAAATGATAATGAGGAGGTTCATGGTCGCAGGTTGTGAAACTGCCTCGACTTAATACGAATTCATCTTTTGAAAGTATCTCTATTTTTTCCCCTTCCCAATGCCATGGCGGGAAAACCCCCCTGATATTGTCTGAGAAATAACCTGTGTTCTCTTTTAAGTTATAAAATAAATAATCGGCTTGCACCGTATTTTGGTCTTTTACATAATAAACATTATTGATAGCTTTGACTTCTTGGGTAGTAATATTTATTTCCAATCTGTCCGCAAAAATCTTTATATCCTTATATTCAATGGACGCTTTGTCTATGGCAATGACAAGCTCATCCTTTATCAGATAATCTACCTTTTCTCCCTCTACTTTAAACGGCAAACTATCGGCATAAAGATTTGCAGAAAATAGAACAACGAAAAATAGGAAAGCAAGACATAGTATTTTTTGCATATGTAGATGCTACATATAGCATACAGATTACCATTTTGCAAGAAAATATCTCCTTGGCATTGGATTTAGATATTGAAAAGATATAAAATCCGAATATCGAAATTAGATGAATATCAATGACCAAGATACAAGAAATAATAACCAAACAAATCTCAATACTCAAATCCCAAATTCAAAACATTTTGATAATTGTTATTTTTCGTATCTTGTTTCTTGGAGTTTGTAATTTATCGTCGCTATAGCGACTATTTGTCCCTGTAGCTCAGCCCGGATAGAGCGTCGGCCTCCGAAGCCGGATGCACAGGTTCAAATCCTGTCAGGGACACTAGAGTAATTCTTAATTATATAATATAATAATTTAGTAAAGGCATTTTTTAGGCAGCTGCGGGTTATGGGAACCGGGGCTGTTTTTTTTAAAATCGCAACTGATTGCAAAAAAATGATAAAATAGCACTCAAATCTTATTTGTAAATAAGAAGAAAAGGGGACTGGTAAATGATTGAGGTTAAAAGCGAAGGCATAATACTTGAAAGTTCGCAGAATGAATTTGATAATCAAGCGGTCTTAAATCCTGCCTGCATTGAGCTAAACGGTATAACTCATATGTTTTACAGAGGAGTAAGGCAGGGTGATATGTTTTCATCCATCGGCTACTGCCAATTGATGAATAACAAAGTAGTAAAGAGATCCTCTGTACCCGTTATTTTCCCAGAGTACGATTACGAAAAGGGTGGCGTGGAAGACCCGAGAATAGTTTTTCTTGATGGGATATATTATCTTTTTTATACCGTTTATGACAGGAGAAATGCACTTATTGCTTATGCTACAAGCACTGACCTTGTAAATTTTACAAAGCACGGAATAATTTCTCCCCGCATTACTTATGCCGAAGCCGGTAGTTTATTTTGTTCTTCAAATGTCAAGATTAGAGAGAAATATTCCATATTTGAATCATATATAAGACACAGACAAGGCGATGATATACTGCTTTGGGAAAAAGACGCTTTCATATTTCCTAAAAAAATTAATGGCAAATTCGCGTTGGTTCATCGTATACTTCCCGGAATTCAGGTGATATATTTTGATGATTTTAAAGACCTTACCGATGATTATTGGCGAAATTATCTTAGAAATTTGGGCGAATATATTATTCTCGATTCTGTATCAAGATTTGAAAGCAGAAATGTCGGGGGTGGTTGTCCGCCTATTGAAACAAAAGACGGATGGCTTTTAATTTATCACGCTGTAGAAGATTCACGTATGGGAAGAATTTATCATGCTGCTGCGGCATTATTAGACATTAATGACCCGACTAAAATTATTGCGCGTCTAAAACGTCCTTTATTTTCCCCGAGTGAAAAATGGGAGAAACAAGGAGATGTCAACAATGTTGTTTTTCCGACGGGAACGATTAAAAAAGGCGGGAGATTATACATATATTATGGCGCGGCTGATAAACTTATAGCTGCAAAGTCCATAGATATGAAAGAGCTTTTGACGGAACTAAAAAATAACAAGGATAATTTTTAATCAAAAATGAAAAACACCCTTAAAATTATTTATTTGTCTACTTTCCCTCCCAGAGAATGCGGCATAGCTACTTTTACCGCAGACCTTACGGATGCAATGAATAATTTGCTTGAACCTGTTATTGAGTCCAGGATAGCTGCGGTCAATACAGATGATATATCGCGTTATAACTACCCGAGAAAAGTCATCTTCCAGATAGATCAGAATTCTCAGCAGGAATATGTTAAAACCGCCGAAGAAATCAACGCAATGGATGATGTAAAACTTGTCAATATACAGCACGAATTCGGCATTTTTGGAGGAGAATATGGCTCTTACCTTCTTGTATTTTTGGATACGCTTAAAAAACCGTCGATTGTGACTTTCCATAGTGTTTTACCTTCTCCCAATAGTGAACTTTACGACATAGTCCGTTCTATAGCAGAAAAAGCAAGCGGTCTTGTGGCGATGACTAATCTTTCAAAAGAAATACTGAACCGAGAATATGGCATCAGCAAAAAAAAGATTTCAGTAATTCTTCATGGGATTCATTCGGTTATCTATCCTTCTCATGTAAAACAGAAAGATGTTTTAAGTTTTTTCAAAAGAACAAACCTTTTGACTTTTGGTTTCTTGAGCAGAGGTAAAGGAATTGAATATGTTATAGAGGCGCTTCCTAAAGTAGTTGAAGCTTACCCTGACTTCGTATATACCATTTTGGGGGTTACTCATCCTGGAGTTCTAAAAAAAGAAGGAGAAAGTTACCGTAATTTCTTAATTGAAAAAGTCCGCGCTCTTAATCTCTCTTCCAACGTGAACTTTTATAATGAATATGCTGACCTTGACAAACTGCTTCAATGTTTAAAGGCGACGGATCTTTATATCTCAACATCTCTTGACCCCCATCAGGCTGTTTCAGGTACGCTTTCCTATGCGTTGGGTTCAGGCAGACCGGTAGTTTCCACCCCTTTTGCGCAAGCCAAGGAACTAGTAACTTCCGAAACGGGGATATTGGTAAATTTTAAAGACTCTGATTCTTACGCCGAAGCTATAATAAAACTTCTTAAAGAGCCCAAACTAAGAGAACAGCTTGGGAAAAATGCCTATTTTAGGACTCGCAAGATGACATGGGATAATGTTGCGCTTGAGTACTTAAAATTGTTCTCTAAATATTCAAGTGATATCTCTAAACTAAGTGAATACAAAAAAATCCCCCGCATTAATCTTAGTCATATGTTTCGCCTGACAGATGATTTCGGCATCATACAATTTGCAAAACTATCCCTGCCTGATATCTCGTCGGGTTATACACTTGATGACAATGCCCGTGCTCTAATAGTTGTATGCTTATACTATGACGAACTCGGCAAATCTATTAAGAAACCTTATCTTGATAAACAAAAAACTGAGCTAATCAATCGTATGAAAATATATTTGAATTTCATAGAGTTTTTATTAGGTCCTAACTCGGAGGGGCAAGATGGCAATGAAGGTATCTTCCATAATTATGTAAAAGCCGACAGAACGATAGATATTAAGCTTGGCAAGAAAGAAAATCTTGATGATGCTAACGGTCGGGCTATGTGGGCATTGTCGGTTGCCGCTTCGGTTGCTTCTCTTCCTGCAAACATAAAAAACAAAGCTTTCTCTCTGTTAAAGAAAAGAATAGAAAAACATAAAATGTTCGAATCTCCAAGAGCGACTGCTTTTTATATAAAAGGGATTTGTCTACTTTTAAAAAGAACTAAAGAAATTGAAGGCAAGGGGTTGGACCTGTCTGGTTCAAAGCCCTCGTCTTTACTGCATCCGCTTCGTCGGGCAGAAGACGAGAAAGAAAAAGGATTGAATGACGAGTGGCGAGTCAAGGCGGAAAAGATATTAATTGTTCTTTGTGACAGACTGGTATCGCTTTATCGCGGGGTATCTTCTGAAGATTGGCAGTGGTTTGAAGATTATCTTACTTATTCCAATGCCGTTTTACCGGAAGCGCTTATTTTAGGATATGAATATACCCGTAATAGCGACTACTTTGATATAGGCGTAAAGACGCTGGATTTTCTGATAAGTCATACTTTTATAGACGGAATCTATATGCCTACGGGACAAGGTGGCTGGCATCACAGAATGGGAAAACGCCGTTATTTTGACCAACAGCCGGAAGATACATCGGCAATGACCTGTGCTCTTGCTACTGCATATTCTGTAATCGGAAAAGATGTTTATAAAAAACTTATGAATGAGGCATTCAACTGGTTTTTGGGTGATAACAGCATTAAACAGGTGGTTTATGACAGGACCACAGGCGGATGTTATGACGGTTTGGGAGAAGGTCATATCAATCTCAATCAGGGCTCAGAATCCACCATATCCTATCTTTTGGCAAGACTTGCTTTGATCGGGAAAGAAGATATCGCTGATAGTTAAGATTTTAATAAGCAAATTAAAGAAAGGAGGCCCTTTAAATGCATACTAATACCCGTTGCAGGGAAAAAACAGTTTGCGTGTCGGGTTATTTTAACCCTTTACATAAAGGACATGTCCGGTATTTTAAAGAAGCAAAAAAACTCGGAGATTGTCTTATTGTTATAGTCAACAACGATAAACAGGTCAAGTTAAAAGGCAGTAAACCTTTTATGAATCAGGAAGAGCGTCTGGAAATAGTTTCATCTATCAGATATGTTGATAAAGCGCTTCTATCCATAGACAAAGACAAAAGTGTCATTCAAACTTTGAAATTAGTTAAACCTGACATATTTGCTCAAGGCGGCGACAGAACAATAGGCAACATTCCTGAAAAAGAAATATGCGTTCAGTTGGGAATAAAAATAGTTGAAATGGTAGGCGGCGGAAAAATACAGTCAAGTTCAAAATTACTCAAAAAATAAAAAATCTATGACTAGGACTAAAATAATCTGCACACTCGGTCCGGCTTCTTCGAATCAAACGGTTCTTAGAAAGATGATGCTTGCAGGTATGGATGTTGGACGATTGAATTTTTCCCACGGCGGGTCGCAGGATTTGCTCAATAAAATAGATCTCATTCGACTTTTAAATACAAAATACCGCAGGCGCATAAAATTTCTCGGCGACTTGCAGGGTCATCGCATAAGAGTGGGCGAACTCACCGCTCCTCTTGAACTAAAAAAACGCAAAGTTTTTTGGCTTACACAAGAAAAGATAAAAGGCACGAGTGAAAAAATTCCTTTTGATTATCAGGGCTCTCTACGCAGTATAAAGAACGGACAATATATATTTATAGATGACGGCAATATCGCTTTGGAAGTAATCGGCAGAACCAAGACTAGCTTGAAGACAAAAGTAATAGTTGGCGGTCTTCTAAAAGAACATAAGGGCATAAATATCCCCGGCGTAAAGCTTCAGTTTGGAAGTGTAAGCCAAAAAGATATACAGGATATACTTTTTTGCAAAAGAAACAATATTGAGTATATCGCGCAGTCATTTGTGTGCACAAAAAAAGATATTTTAGATATAAGAAATATACTCGGAAAAAACTCGCGCTGCAAAATTATTGCAAAAATTGAGAGTAGGGAAGGGATAAAAAACATTGACGAAATAATAAAAGTTTCCGATGGTATTATGATAGCTCGCGGAGATATGGGGGTTTCTCTGCCCGTCTACAAAATCCCCGTTATCCAGAAAATGATTATTAAAAAATGCAACAAAGCCAAAAAATTCGTAATTACCGCAACACAGATGCTTGAAAGTATGACTGACAACAGAATCCCTACACGTGCAGAAGTGTCCGATGTTGCCAATGCCATAATAGACGGCACTAACTGTGTTATGCTTTCGGCTGAATCTGCCGTGGGCAAATACCCTGTCCAGACAGTTAGCATGATGAATGATATAATAAAGTTCACGGAAAAATATTTAGCGGGGAAAGCTAAAACTGTCTCGGGCTTGATATAACGGCGGGAATCCTTCCTTCATTCAGGTAATAAAAAAATAAAGATTATACAAAGGATTAAATTTGAGAACATTATTACAGCTTAAAAATATTCATAAAGCCTACGGGTTACAAGTCATCTTTAACGATGTGAGTTTTACTATTGCGGAAAATCAGAAAATAGGCGTTATTGGACGTAACGGCTCGGGCAAATCAACATTATGCAAGATAATAACAGGCCACGAAGAACAAGACAGCGGGACTGTTCAAAAAAGCGCCATATTTCGTTTAGCTTATTTAGAACAACACGACCCCTACAAACTTGACGAAACTGTGGTAGATTTCCTTATGCGATACACAGGAAAAGAGCCGTGGCAATGCGGTAAAATAGCCGCGCGCTTTAAGATTACAAACGAAATGCTTTCTGAAACAATAGGCGTTCTTTCGGGGGGTTTTAGAACACGCGTGAAACTTGTTTCTATGCTACTTCGTGACCCGAACCTTCTTATTTTAGATGAACCTACAAATTATCTTGACCTTAGAACACTGATTTTACTCGAAGAATTCCTGCGGGATTTCCGCGGAGGTTTTCTCATTGTTTCCCATGACAGAGAATTTCTTATAAGGACCTGCAAAGAAACTCTTGAGATTGAAAACGGTTCGTGTACTCTATATCCTAGAGATGTTGAAGAATATCTGCTGTATAAAGAAGAACAGCGTCGTTTAAAAGAATGCTATAACAAGAAAATTACTGCCAAGAAAAAACAATTACAGACATTTATAGACCGCTTTGGCGCAAAAAACACAAAAGCCAGCCAAGCCCAATCCTTTAAGAAAAAAATGGCAAAAATGAAGACCATAGATGTTGGTCATCAACTTGACAATGTGCATATTAAAATCCCTAATGTTGAAACAAGCAATTTAATGGCTTTTAGCTGTGATGAGCTTGCAATCGGTTATCCCGATTATCAAGTGGCAAGTTCAATCAATATGCAGTTTAAACGAGGCGCTCATATTGCCATTTTAGGCGATAACGGACAGGGCAAGACAACATTCATGCGCACAATTGCCGATGACCTGGAAACAAAATCCGGTAGTTATAAATGGGGACACAACCTTAAAATAGGTTATTATGCCCAACACGTTCTTTTATCACTTAATCCAAAGGATGACGTATATACCCATCTTTCAAATAAGGCGCAAAATTTTGCATCCCATCAGGCTATTTTGAATCTGGCAGGCAGTTTTCTCTTTAAAGGTGATGATGTGCAGAAAAAAGTTTCCGTATTAAGCGGAGGCGAAAAAGCAAGATTATGTCTGGCAGGACTACTCTTATCTAAGAGCGATGTGCTTCTTTTGGATGAACCCACTAACCATCTTGATTTCGAGACAGCCGAATCACTCGGCAAAGCTCTAAAAAAATTTCACGGAACAATTATGTTTATCAGTCATGACCGTACTTTTGTCAATATGCTGGCAACCGAAATAGTTGAAGTAAAAGACGGCGCAATTCTTAGTTATCCGGGTAATTATGAAGATTATGTTTATAGAATAGAAACAAGATTTCATAATGAATTAAGCGCAGAAAAAACTATAAAACAAAAACCTAAATCTGTAAAAACTCATAATAAACCCGACCGAAAAATACTAAAACGCCTTAAGCTTGAAATTGGAAAGCTCAATTCCAGAATAAAAGAAATCCAAACACGCTTTGAGGGTCATAAAAAAGAATGGGAAGAAATCCGCGACATATTTATGAACGATTCATCAAGCTGGTCAGTTGAGCGTAGTTTGCGCTACGAATATCTTGGTAAAGTTATTAAAGAGGAAGAAGACCTTTGGCTGGAATTACTGGAAAAAGCGGAAGAGATAAATAAAAAAATAGATAATTTTACAAACTAATTTTTAAAAAGATAAATTTCTCATTATCCAGACTTAATAAAATTACATATTTGAAATTTATCTATGAAAACTTTATAATCCCATAAACTAAAATTTTAATAAAGTTAAAAAGGAGGTAATATGTCAGACGAACAAAGTGGTGGCTGTGGATGTGGTCAAGCTCCTCGTGAAATGTACAAAGCGGTTTGCGCAGAATGCAAACAAGAATGCGAAGTACCTTTTAAACCCAAAGATGACCGTCCTATATACTGTAAAGCTTGTTTTACAAAGCGCAAGAGCGGCGGTCGTTAAATAAAAGATTAGACATTTCAATTAATACCTGCGGAAATTCCTATCTCTTAGCGGATTTCTGCAGGTATTTTCAAAACCCCTTAATAGCGTAGAATATTTCCCAATCCTTGATACAATAAGATAAAACATCTATAGTATAATTATTAATCCATTCTAAAATATGACTAAGACATATAAAGAATACGAAATTGGCGTTCAGACAACTGACGAATTGATATCCAAGCTCGCGAAACTATCTGCTTCTTCACCCGAAACCGAAGACCTTCTTCGCGAAATACTTACCACAGCAGTCAAGTTGGGATTAGAATCATCTGACAGAGGCGACCTCAAACTTATAAATAACGCGCTAAAAGAATTGCGTTATTCCTTCAAGATATTTGCTCCTTATAGAAACGTAAAAAAAGTCATAATTTTTGGTTCTGCAAGGTCGGCTAATACTTCGTCTGAATATAAAATGGCTGAGGAATTCTCAAGAAAAATAACCGCAAAGGGCTATATGATTGTAACCGGCGGCGGCGGTGGTGTTATGGAAGCCGGCAACAAAGGAGCAGAACACGGTAAAGAATTCGCACTAAATATCCGTTTGCCTTATGAACAAAAACCCAATCCTTATATAGACGAAAAACAAAAACTTATAAACTTCAAATATTTCTTTACGAGAAAACTCGTCTTCATAAAAGAAACTGATGCCACCACACTTTTTCCCGGCGGCTTCGGCACTAACGACGAAGGATTTGAAGCAATCACATTAATCCAGACAGGCAAATCCAGACCAAGACCAATACTCCTAATGCAACCGCAGGGCTCAACATATTGGACACAATGGAAAAAATTCCTAAGCGACCAATTGGTCAAAAACGGTTTTATTAAAAAAGAAGATTTCAACCTTTTCAAAATTATTACAAATGTAGATGATGCGGTTAAATATATAGAAGATTTTTACAGAATATACCACTCCATACGCTATGCTTCGGGTTTGACTGTTCTTCGGCTAAATAAAACCCTTTCTGACAAAACACTAAAACTCATAAACCAAAACTTTAAAGATATTTTAACCAAAGGCGATATCAAGCTTTCTCCTCCTACAAACGAAGAAATTAAGAAACAAGAATACTTAGACCTCCCACGTCTCGTTATGAAATTTAACCAGCACGATTATGGTCGGCTTCTTGAACTGATTAATGTGATTAATAAAGACTGAACAAAAGGATACTAATGCTACCTGCCCGCTTCGCAAGCAGGCGGGGATTCTGCCTGCCCGCCAATCTTTGGGGCGGGGATGCTAGTAGAAGCAAATTCCGTATGGATATTCAAAATAGTTTTTTAACCCAAGGAGGGAAATATGAAATGTCCGGATTGCCAAGGTGAATTAAAACAAATTGATTGCAAGGGTATTATGATTGACGAATGTATTAAGTGTAAAGGCAAATGGTTTGATAGAGATGAACTACAAAAAGCAAAAGACAGAGCAGATGATGATTTAAGATGGCTTGACTTTGACCCTTTTGGCGAAGATGCGAAAAAATTAAGCACTTCTTCACAAGGAAAGATTTGTCCTAAATGCTATGGAATAATGTTGGCTTTGAAATATATGGATTCCCAAATTATTATTGATAAATGCTCCGGTTGTAAAGGTGTCTGGCTACAGCTGGGGGAACTTGCGAAGATAATTTTTTATCTAGAAAATAAAATAAACACACATACAGGTAAAGAATATGCCAAAGATACATTTAAGCAGTTTATACAAATTTTTACTGGTTCTGAAGGGCTGATATCGGAAGTAAAAGATTTTCTGGCGGTGTTTTATCTTTTACGGTTAAGAATAGCCGTTGAACATCCCCATCTTGTTAAAGCTTCTGACAAGACATACGAAAGCGTCCCGTGGTTGTAAGGCAATACTTAATCAAAAGATTATCGATACTAGATACTGGATGCTTGATACTGGATGCTTGATACTAGTAGAAAAGAATAGATATAACTTTTTAAAATAGAAATACAAAATGCGTATCTTTGTTGGTATTACAGATTTTAATTGGTATCAGTTCCTATCAGCAAAACCAGAATTAGACGAATTAAATTTCTGGCAACCAAGTGCATCAGGTCAATTTCGCGCTCTGAGTTCTGGCGAACCCTTTCTATTTAAGTTACACTCACCTAAGAATTTTATTGTAGGCGGAGGTTTTTTTGCACATTATTCGGAATTGCCAGTTAGTTTGGCGTGGAATGCTTTTGAAGAAAAAAATGGCGCATTTTCCCTTGGAGAAATGCGGCTTAGAATTGAACATTATAAGCATTCTCAATCTGCAATTGAAGATTACAAAATCGGATGTATTTTATTGGAACAGCCTTTTTTCTTTTCTGAAGAAGATTGGATTCCTGTACCTCAAGATTGGAGTTCTAATATAGTTAGAGGGAAAGGATACAATACAGAGGATGCTATCGGTAAAGACCTTTGGGAAAAAGTTATGCTTCAATTGCAAGGCGTAAAACATGAGGTGGGCTCATTTGTAGGTGTTGCTGAGGAACTTGCTCGTTATGGAACTCCTATTTTAACAACGCCTCGTCTTGGACAAGGTAGTTTTAGGGTTATGGTAACCGATGCTTATCATCGGAGATGTGCCGTAACACAGGAACGGGCTCTCTCAACGCTTGAAGCCTCTCATATTAAACCGTTCAGTGAGAATGGACCGCATCGTTTAGATAACGGCATTCTCCTTAGAGCTGATATTCATAAACTCCTTGATTCAGGGTATGCAACCATTAGCCCAGATTATCACTTTGAAGTAAGTAAAAGAATAAAAACCGATTTTAATAATGGGAAAAACTATTATGCATTACATGGAGTTCAACTTAGTATTCCAGAAGGAGAAAATTCTTGTATAGGGCAGGAGTTTATTATATGGCATAATGAAAAGAAGTTCAGAGGATAGAATGACCAAAATTAGAGCAATAAATCCTAACCGAGAATGGGAAACTATAAAATTTGAGACACATTACAATAAACCCCAAATAGACGGACCTTATCCTCAAGACATCATCAATAGAAGAACACTGCTTTTATTCGCCCAGCGTTTTCTCGCAGATTATCAGTCTGCAAAGTCAAGGAAATATAAAAGTTTCTTCGGTGAACTTTACCAACTAACAAAAGATTTTCAGGAGGGGGAATAAATGCTTGATAGAGAGATAGTTAAAGAGTTTTTGGATGAGAATTTACAAGAAAGAGGAATGGGGAGCCTGGAAGGAATTAAAAAGTCGGACTTAGTTGAAACATTCTGCTTGTATGTAGAAAATGATTATTATGAGTGGTTGAAAGATAATTTCAAATCATTTTTTAATCATGGGAATCCAGATTGGGATTGGATTAAGAATAATATTAAACACTATAAAAATGATTAAAGGAGAAAAAATGAAAACAATAGTAATAACTGGCAGCAGAAATAATAAGGGGCAGACGGCAAAGGCGACGGGGGCGTTAATTGAAGGACTAAAGGATGCAAGCGCTACTACAGAGGAATTCTTTTTGGTGAATATGGATATCCAGCGATGTCGTCAATGTAATGATGACGGCTGGGGTATCTGCCGTACTGAAGGTAAATGTATCATTGATGACGATTTTAAAATGCTTGTTGAGAAGATAAAAGATTCACAGGCGGTTGTTTTTGCCACTCCCGTATATTTCAGCGACTTAAGTGAAAGTTTACGCGCTTTTCTTGACCGTTTAAGACGCACTTGTATGAATGAAGCAGGTAAGAGCGGAATTGAAGGCAAACGCGCTATTGGTGTTTGTGTTGCAGGCGGTGGGGGAGGGGGAGCGCCTGAATGCACAGTTAATCTGGAAAAGATATTGCAAAGATGCGGATTTGTTTTGGTTGATGTTGTTCCGGTTAAGAGGCAGAATTTGGATGAGAAGTTGGAGATTTTAAAAAGTATAGGCAGGAATTTTTCAAAAAAGCAATGATAGTTCTTTCTTTTTTGAAAAATCGGTTTTCGTAAATAAAAATAGGTTCTTGATTATAGCGAAAACCGTAAATCCTTGTCCCCCTGTTATATTTCGAAGAAATGTAGGGGGAAAAAACCGTAATTAGTAATCGGTAAATGGTAAATGGTAATTAAAAGATTTTAAACTTAAGACTTAGAACTAAACCCTGAAAACTTACAATTACTTCTGTTCTTTATATACGGTGAGAATTTCCAACTTTACATACTTTCCTATTTGTGTTATATTTTTTCACGGAGGTAAAAACAATGACTATAACCAAACTAAAAGCAAAAAATCAGATTACATTGCCAAATGCTATTGTAAAGAGACTGAACTTGAAACAGGAAGAATTATTTTCGGTGGATATAGAAGATAATTATATTAAACTTATTCCTGTTGATATAAATCCACGCTATACCGCAGCGGAACTACAAGCTATTGACCGTATTGTAGAGAAGGAGAAGGATAAAGGGAAAATATTTAAATCCGACAAAGAATTCTCAAGCTATATTAAAAAGTTGACTAAATGAGACAGATTGTAGTTCTTCCTTCATTTGAACGCTTGGCTAAGAAACTTAGTCCTGCCGACAAAGAACAACTTATAGAGAGTTTAGAGAAATTCAATAATTTTATTCTTAGCGGCGATGCTCCTGTCGGTTTGGGTTTTAAGAAGATAAATCATAATAAGTATGAATTTCGTGCAGGGTTAAGGTTGCGTGTAGTAGTAAAAGCAGAAGATAATACATATTATCTCGTATTAGTTGGTAATCATGATGATGTAAAACGCTACTTGCGTAAATATCGGTAAAATTTATTTAAATTGCAGAGGACTTATGAGTAAAGGCAAAAAAGATTTAAAAGTGTTAGGGATTATATTCGGCAGTTTAATCGCTCTGATTATTGTTGTGCATACGATCTTTAATATTGTATTCAGCATTCAACTGAATAATAAAATTGCCGAATTAAAAAGTCAGGGCAGACCTATGACTATTGCCGAAATTATTCCTGTGCCAGTACCGGACGAAGAAAATGCGGCGATAATTTATAACAAGGCGTTTGTGTTGATGAAAGGGGAAGGAAAAAGTAGTGTAGATAAACTGACAAAAATCAGCAAGGAGCTTAAATCTTATTCTAATATGTCGCAATTGACTGACGAGCAAAGACAAGAAATCCCTCAACTAATCAATTCGAAAGAGATGCAGAATATTTACGCGATTCTTGAAGAAGGTTCACGCAAACCTAAATGCAGATTTAATTTGGAATATGAAAAAGGGCCTGCAATACCATTGCTACATCTTTCAAAGATGCGAAATTCAGCCAGATTACTCTGCGTAAAAGCTTTGCTTGAAGCAGAGGCAGGACAAAATTCTCAGGCGTTTGATACGCTTCTTCTTGGTTTAAAAATTTCCAACCATCTGAAAGACGAGCCGATTCTAATATCACAGTTGGCAAGGATTGCGTGTGATGGAATCATAATGGAATGTATTAAAGGCACATCGGACTTGATGGGTATTTCCGTTGAAAAAGCAAATTTAATAATTAATGAACTCTCTTTCCACCAAGGTATTGAACCTTTTATTAAATGTATGGATGGGGAAAGGGTTTATATGGGAGTTTGGGCATTTGAGGAAGTGATGCATGGTAAAATATCGCCAAGGGAAATGGGAATGTGGGGAGGAATGCCTTTGTGGATGATATTATACCCAACCCGTCTTTTCCGACCAATTCAAAAAAAAGACTTCACTTATTATCTAACATTAATATCAGAAATACAGGGTTCTTATAATATCCCATTTTATGAATATGTTAAGGATCAAATAGAAGAAGATATTCCTAAATACTGTGTTTTAACGAGATTAATTTTACCGGCCCTCGGTAGAGTACGGGAAGTAGTAGCAAGACATCAGGCAGATATTGATATTTGCAGAACCGGTCTTGCTTTGAAAGTTTATCATAGGGCAAATAACGGAAATTATCCCGAAAAGTTAGAGGAGTTAGTATCCGCCAAATTGTTAAACGAAGTTCCTGTTGACCCGTTCAGCGGAAAAGATTTAGTATATTCCCGCCAAATCGGCGGGTTCAAAGTTTATAGTTTTGGACCGAATATGCAGGACGATTTTGGAGCCAAAAGAACATTTGAAAAAGATTCGCCTGCTTATGAGAATTATGACCTTGTCTGGCAATCCCAAATACAACTTAAAAGGAGTGAATATATACATGGAAATTAATCAGTGGGGTTTCATTATAGGATTGATGGCGGCGGTGTTATCTACGGTTTCGTTTTTACCGCAGGCGATACAGATATTTAAGACAAAGCATACGAAAGACATTTCTCTTGTTACTTTTATAATTTTGTCTTTTGGTATTTTTTTGTGGCTCATATACGGAATTTTAATAATGCAGACACCCGTAATTTTAGCTAATTCGGTAACTTTGGTGTTAGTTATTGCAATTTTGGTTATGAAAATTAAATACGGATAATTTAAATGTAATCTAAGGAAAAATTTAGTGAGAAAGTAATGAGAGAGGAAAAAGTAATCTATCTTCCACAACCTGCAGATAGAAGCAAAATTTCTTTGGAAGAGGCGATTACAAAAAGGCGTTCGAAAAGAGATTTTTCAAATAAAGAGTTGAGTATTAAAGAAATCTCTCAGCTTTTGTGGGCGGCTCAGGGGATAACAGGAAAAAGTGGTGATTCAAGGTTGCGTGCAGTTCCTTCCGCAGGCGCGTTATATCCGCTCGAAATTTATCTTTTAAGCAAGTACGGTTTTTTTCATTATGTTCCCAATGGGCATACTTTAGAGATTTTGGGAAGTAAGGACCTAAGAACTAAGTTGGCATTTTCTTCGTTAGGGCAAACATCTGTAGAGCACGCGGCTGTTGATATTGTTATATGCGGGGTTTCGACAAGGATAACCGATAAATATGGGGGGCGTGGAATAACATATATGTATATTGAAGCAGGTCACGTTGCGCAGAATATTCAGTTGCAGGCGGTAGTTTTAGGTTTGGGTTCTGTTTCTATAGGCGCTTTTAATGATGAAGAGGTTGATAAGATACTTGCGTTACCCGAAGGTTGTCAGTCGCTTTACATTGTCCCCGTAGGTTATAAGAAGTAAGTAGTTCTTCCAAAAATAAAATTCTTATTTTCCGCAAAGTTGTATAAATCAAAAATCTGCAGAGTAGGGGAGTGGGAAAGTAAGAAATTAAAAGTAAAAACGAAAAAGTAAAATCCACAATTAAAAAATTAAAACCGGATATTTCTATCCCCTCTGATTCGCTTTCCTATAGATTCACTATTACTTCTGAAATTGTTATTAGCAAATCAAAACAAGGGGGGTTATTATCTGCTTAAAAATACATCTTATTCTTACCTCCGTCTGATTTAATTCTTAAATCAAAACGACTAAGGTTATTTGCCTAAAAAAAGGCAAATAAAAAAATGCCTCGCAACGACCAACTCTCCCATTCCATTGCAGGAATAGTACCATCGGCCCCCGAAGGCTTAACGGCCGTGTTCGAAATGGGAACGGGTGTTGCCCCCCGAGGTATGATCACGAGGCAAAAATAAATTAATAAAGACAAGTGTACTGGTTGATGAAAAAAACAAGATATAAGAACTACAAAAAAATCGAACGGCAATTAGTGTCAGTAAGCTGAAAGTGTTACCACTCTTACACCACTGATCTATCAAACTCGTCATCTTCGAGTTGCCTTCAGGGATATCTAATCTCAGGGAGGGCTTCGCACTTAGATGCTTTCAGCGCTTATCCGCACCGAACGTAGCTACCCAGCAATGCTCTTGGCAGAACAACTGGTGCACCAGAGGTTCGGCTGTCCTGGTCCTCTCGTACTAAGGACAGATTCCTTCAAATATCCTACGCCTGTGGCAGATAAGGACCGACCTGTCTTACGACGGTCTAAACCCAGCTCGCGTACCGCTTTAATGGACGAACAGACCAACCCTTGGGACCTACTTCAGCCCCAGGATGCGATGAGCCGACATCGAGGTGCCAAACCTGGTCGTCGATATGGACTCTCGGACCAGATAAGCCTGTTATCCCCGGAGTACCTTTTAGCCGTTGAGCGATGGCGTTTCCACACACAACCACCGGATCACTAAGCCCCGCTTTCGCGCCTGCTTGACCTGTCGGTCTCGCAGTCAAGCTCCCTTATGCCTTTGCACTCTACGCACGATTACCGACCGTGCTGAGGGAACCTTTGGACGCCTCCGTTACTCTTTGGGAGGCAACCGCCCCAGTTAAACTGCCCATCAAGCACTGTTCTCCGACTTGTTATCAGAGTTAGAACTTCGGTACAATAAGGGTGGTATTACACTGTTGGCTCCCTCCGGCCTAGCGACCGAAGTTCAAAGCCTCCCACCTATGCTCTACATATTGAACTAAAATCCAATGCTAAATTACAGTAAAGGTTCCGGGGTCTTTCCGTCTTGCCACAGGTAAGGGGCATCTGCACCCCCAATTCAATTTCACCGAGTCCCTCGTTGAGACAATGCTCAAATCGTTACGCGATTCATGCGCGTCGGAACTTACCCGACAAGGAATTTCGCTACCTTAGGACTGTTATAGTTACAGCCGCCGTTTACCAGGGCTTCAGTTCACTGCTTCTCTTATACATAAATGCACAAGATGACAGCTTGCCTTAACCTTCCGGCACCGGGCACGCGTCAGTCCCTATACATCCTCTTACGAGTTAGCAGGGACATGTGTTTTTAGTAAACAGTCGCTTGAGCCTTTTCACTGCGGCCTCTTCAAATTCTATAACTTACGTCATAAAATTCCAATGAGGCACCCCTTATCCCTAAGTTACGGGGTCAATTTGTCGAGTTCCTTAACGAGGGTTCACTCGAACACCTTAGGATATTCTCCTCGCCCACCTGTGTCGGTTTATAGTACGGGCATCTCTCTTCCTTGCTAGAGGCTTTTCTTGATAGAATTTTTAATCAGTTCGCTCTTGCCGTAGCTTGAGCTCCCCATCATCTTCCAACAGTTTATTCTCTGGATTTACCTGAAGAGACTATCGGAAAACTTAGACCCTGATATCCTTCACAGGGATGATTATACTTTCTACGTCACCCCATTGCTCAAATGGAAGCAAGATGGCTCCAGAATTTTGACTGGATGTCCATCGTCTACGCCTTTCGACCTCGACTTAGGTCCCGGCTAACCTCCGGATGATTAACATTGCCGGAGAAACCTCGGGCTTACGGTGTTCCGTTTTTTCGTCGGAATTAACGCTACTAATGCCGGCATCTTCTCTTCTCTACAGTCCACCCTGTTTTACAGCAGAGCTTCAATCCGTAGAGAATGCTCCCCTACCAAACCGACTTAAAAGTCGGAGTCCATAGCTTCGGTGACAGGCTTAAGCCCCGTTAAATTTTCGGCGCAGAAACACTTGACCAGTGAGCTGTTACGCACTCTTTAAAGGATGGCTGCTTCTAAGCCAACCTCTTGGTTGTCTCAGTATTTCCACAACCTTCTCCACTTAGCCTGTTCTTTGGGACCTTAGCTGATGATCTGGGCTGTTTCCCTCTCGACTGTGAAACTTATCTCCCACAGTCTGACTCCCGTAGGTAAAGAGTAAAGGTATTCGGAGTTTGATTGGGGTTAGGAACCCGGTAAGGCCCTTAGCCCAGCCAGTGCTCTACCTCCTTTACTTATCCTACGAGGCTATACCTAAATATATTTCGGGGAGAACCAGCTATCGCCGAGTTTGATTAGTCTTTCACCCCTATTCACAGCTCATCCCCTAGGTTTGCATCCCTAGTGGGTTCAAGCCTCCTCCCGAGATTAGTCAGGATTCACTTTGGCCATGAGTAGATCACTCGGCTTCGGGTCTACTGAACACAACTCAATCGCCCTATTAGGACTCGCTTTCGCTATGGCTACAGAAGAGTATTCTTTAACCTTGCTGCATTCAGTAACTCGCCGGCCCATAATGCAAAAGGTACGCCGTCACTTGGCGCATACGAATATGCGCTTTGCTTCGACTGCTTGTAGGCACATGGTTTCAGATTCTATTTCACTCCCCTCATCGGGGTTCTTTTCACCTTTCCCTCACGGTACTAGTTCACTATCGGTTAGAGAGGAATATTTAGCCTTGCCTAGTGGTCCAGGCGGATTCCTGCAGGATTTCTCGAGTCCCGCAGTACTCAGGAACATCTAACAGAGAGTTTAGTTTATTTCGTCTACAGGGCTATCACCTTCTATGGCGCATCTTTCCAGATGCTTCAGCTATAAACTAAATTTGTAACTCTCCGAGAATTAAATCTCATCAGATGCCCTACAACCCTCCGACACAAGTGTCGAAGTTTGGGCTGTTTCCGTTTCGCTCGCCGCTACTAAGGAAATCACTTTTGTTTTCTTTTCCTCCAGGTACTAAGATGTTTCAATTCCCTGGGTATTTCTCCCCGACTTAAAAGTCGGGGTACTCCGATTTTACATCGGAATAGGTTTTCCCATTCGGAAATCTTCGGATCAAAGTTTGCTTCCAACTCCCCGAAGCTTATCGCAGGTAGCCACGTCCTTCATCGTATCTCTCTACCAAGGCATCCACCGTGTGCCCTTAATAACTTAATTGCAGATATTTTTACCTATTTTTTTTCATCAACCAATATACAATTGTCAAAGAACTTCACCTCGCAAGAATATATCTTCTAACGAGGCTAAAATTTTTTAGTGGAGGTGATCGGGTTTGAACCGACGACCTCATGCTTGCAAAGCACGCGCTCTCCCAGCTGAGCTACACCCCCCTGTTTGTTAAAACCAAATATTAAAAAAGAAATATTCAATATTTAACTGGGTGGGCCTACTCCGATTCGAACGGAGCACCTCACCCTTATCAGGGGTGCGCTCTAGCCAACTGAGCTATAGGCCCTGAAAGTATAAAGTCTAAAATAGAAAATGTTTCCCTTGTACTTCTTGCTTTCTCGCATTTTATTACCTCCAACAACCTGCAAAATGCAGAGTTAAGTAATAAAATGAAAAGAAAGGAGGTGATCCAGCCGCACGTTCCCGTACGGCTGCCTTGTTACGACTTCACCCCGATCATTGGTCGCACCTTAATCTCCTGCTTTATAAATAAAGTTAGGGGCTTTCGGGTGTTGCAACTTTCGGGATGTGACGGGCGGTGTGTACAAGATCCGAGAACGTATTCACCGCAGCATGCTGATCTGCGATTACTAGCGATTCCAACTTCATGCAGGCGAATTTCAGCCTGCAATCTGAACTGGGGTTAGATTTAAGAGATTCGCTTCCTCTCGCGAGGTCGCTGCCCATTGTTCTAACCATTGTAGCGCGTGTGCAGCCCTGGACATAAGGGCCATGATGACTTGACGTCATCCCCGCCTTCCTCCCCGTTATCCGAGGCAGTCCCGCTAGAGTGCTTTCCAGATTTACATCCGGAAGTGGCAACTAACAGCAGGGGTTACGGTCGTTATGGGACTTAACCCAACACCTCACGGCACGATCTGACGACAGCCATGCAGCACCTGTGCTGATTTTGGATTGGATACCAATCGAAAGCTCTTTCAAGTTTCTACTTCCAGCATGTCAAGTCCAGGTAAGGTTTTTCGTTTATCATCGAATTGAGCCACGCGCTCCACCGCTTGTGCGGATCCCCGTCAATTCCTTTGAGTTTCAGTCTTGCGACCGTACTCCCCAGGCGGGATACTTAACGCGTTAGCTTTGGCACACTCCGCAAAGCGGAACACACCTAGTATCCATCGTTTACGGCTAGGACTACCAGGGTATCTAATCCTGTTTGCTCCCCTAGCTTTCGTGTTTCAGTGTCAGTATTGGACTGGAAAACCGCTTTCGCCACTGGCGTTCTTTTCGATATCTACGCATTTCACCGCTACACCGAAAATTCCGTTTTCCTCTCCCAAACTCCAGTTTAGAAGTTTCAAATGCAATTCCTTTGTTAAGCAAAGGGATTTCACATTTGACTTTTCAAACCACCTACACACCCTTTACGCCCAATAAATCCGGATAACGCTTGCCCCCTCCGTATTACCGCGGCTGCTGGCACGGAGTTAGCCGGGGCTTATTCATCCCGTACAGTCACCCCGCACTAATATTATTAGAGCGGGATTCGTCTGGAATAAAAGAAGTTTACGACCCGTAAGCCTTCATCCTTCACGCGGCGTCGCTGGGTCAGGCTTTCGCCCATTGCCCAATATTCCCCACTGCTGCCTCCCGTAGGAGTCTGGACCGTGTCTCAGTTCCAGTGTGGCCGTACACCCTCTCAGGCCGGCTACCCGTCTTAGTCTTGGTAAGCCATTACCTCACCAACAAACTGATAGGATATGAGCCCATTCCTAAGCGCAAGCTTATAAATAGAGGCCTGCTTTGCTTTTCAAACATAAAGAAAGAAAAGATTATGGGACATTAAGTCCAATTTCTCGGAGTTATTTCCCTCTTAGGGTAGGTTGCTCATACATTACTCACCCGTCCACCGCTTTACTAATCACCCGAAGGTGACTTTCTCGCACGATTTGCATGTGTTAAGCACGCCGCCAGCGTTTATCCTGAGCCAGGATCAAACCCACCAATTGAAAAATGAAAATTCTTTCAAAAATTACAGAAATTTTCTCAAATTTTTGTGAGTTTCAAGTGACTCGTGTGTCCCGTATAAGAAAGTTATTTCTAAATTTCTAACGGGACGGGTAAATTGACTTTAAATTAACTAATTGTGACTCAAGAGAAACACTTCTATTTAGTTTTCCAAAGAGCAGTTTTTCCTTGACCCTGATCATTCTTGGGTCAAAGAGCGAACATTATACGCTTTATGATTTTCGCTTGTCAAGTGCTTTTAGAAAAAATTTTCGGATATTATCGGAGAAATTTTATACCGTCACAGGATTGCGGTTTTACTATATTGAATATTTGTAAAATGTCTTCTTCTAACTGAAGATAGATTATCCCCTTGTTTTTATAAATGCGATTATCGCAACAACCAGAGCCGCAATTGCCAATATACTGCTTATGATGATAAAAAATAATGTTATTCCTTTAACTAATTTTGCGTTAAGTTGTGGACCATCTGCTTCGCTAATATCAACCAAAATTCCTCTCTTTTTAAACATATCAACCCAAGCATTCCAATTCTCTGTCAGAAAACATATGTTTTGCGGTGTTTTAGGAGTGCGGTGTAAAATCTTTAGGTATTTACCGGATAATGCATATGAAATTCCAAAACGATATCTCATATAGCCCTGCAATTTTACTTTATATATATCGGTCAGCGGGATGCTCGCTTTTTTGAAAGGAATTCTAACAATTAATTCTTGGTCGAAGAGCTTAACGGAAAAACAATTCCTCCACATAATAAGACCCAGAGTGCCGGAAGTTATTTCGTTTAATTCTTTTTCGTTCATTGGGTTATTTATTTTTATGTCTTTAAGTGCGCTAAAATTTTATTTACAATACCTTTTTCTTTTATTATTTCTTTTTCTTTGCCTCTTACTTCCAATTCTATTTCGCCTTTTTCAATAAAATTCCTGCCTAAGACTACAATCAAAGGTATTCCTAAAAGATGCGCGTCTTTGAATTTTACACCTGTAGTTTCGTCCCTGTCATCAATAAGAACCTCAACACTGCTTTCAATTAGTGTGTTATAAATTTCATCGGCTTTTTTCTTTAATATTTCATCCTTATAATTTGTAGGCAATATTAAAACCTGATATGGAGCAAGTGCAGTGGGGAAGATAACCCCGTCCTTATCGTGGTTTTGTTCAATGGCTACCGCAATTATGCGGTCTATTCCGATACCGTAACAGCCCATTATAATCGGATTTTCTTTGTTGTCTTTACCTATGAATTTTGCCTGAAGCGGAACAGAATATTTCGTGCCGAGTTTAAATATGTGTCCCAACTCTATACCTTTTGTAAAAGATATTTCATCGCCGCATTTTGGGCAAGAATCTTCTTCTATAATATATCTTATATCTGCAGTGATATCGGCGGAAAAATCTTTGCCTGGATTTACTCCTGTAAGATGTTTATCTTTTTTATTCGCGCCGCAAAGATAAGCTTGCTCTGATAAAATTGATGAGTCGCAAACAATTTTAATTTCCTTTAAGCCTATGGGTCCCGAAAATCCGACAGGTGCGCCTGTAACTTTTTCGATTTGTTCTGCGGATGCCATTTCTAATATATTAGTCGCAAGCAATCTTTTTAGTTTGGCGGGATTTACTTCGTGGTCTCCTCTTACCAAAGCTGCCACAAATTTTTTGTTATCAATTTCAAAAATCAAGGTCTTAATCATTTCTGAAACGGGAATTTTTAAAGATTTATTTAATTCTTCGACTGTTTTAATTCCGGGAGTATTAAGCTCCCTGATTTCTTCATTTTTACCACCCGCCACTGAAACTTTGGCGGGCAGGCATTCCGCCATTTCGAGATTTGCTCTATAACTACATTTTGCGCATTTGATAATCGTATCTTCGCCGTTTTGGGAAGGCGCTATAAATTCATGAGAAAAATTTCCGCCCATAAGTCCAGGGTCTGCTTCCACAATTTCAAAGTCGAGTCCGCATCTTGAAAATATTTTTTTGTATGTCTCATACATTTTCTGATAACTTTCTTCCAGTCCTTGTTCGTCAACATCAAAACTATAAGCATCTTTCATTGTAAATTCACGACAGCGTATCATGCCGAATCGGGGTCTTATTTCATCTCGGAATTTGGATTTTATTTGATAAAGAGTAATGGGTAATTGTTTGTAACTGCGCACCGTTTGCGAAATTAAATCGGTAATCATTTCTTCGTGTGTGGGCCCTATACATAAAAAGTTATCTTTACGGTCTTGTAGCCGCATCATTTCTTTGCCGTATTGTTCCCATCTGCCGGATTTTTTCCAAAGAGATGCGGGTTGTAAAATAGAAAGCGATAATTCTAAAGCGTCGGCTTTATCCATTTCTTCGCGAACGATATTTATTGCTTTTTGAATCGCTCTTAATCCAAATGGCAGATACGTATAAAGACCGCTTGCAGACTGTCTAACCAAACCAGCTCTTAGCATCAACTGATGCGAAGGAGTTATCGCATCTTTTGGTGTTTCTCGTAGAGTATTTATAAAACTTTTAGATAATCGCATAGTGTATTATAGTAAATTAAACATTAAAAATGAAAAATTAAAATTACAGATTAAAATTTAAAATTTTTAAAATAGCTACTGCTCCCTGTTATTTTCTAGATTCCACAAGCTATTAAATCGTCTTCATTTGCTATGATTTCGTTTAATCCTTTCCCAGAAAAACCCCCACCATAACCAGCAGGTGCATCCGATAATATCTTCAATAATTTTGATGCATTCTCCTTGGTGCTACTTGGATTAAAATAACACTTATCAATATAATCATAGGGATTTTGCACATCAAAAATATAAGCAATTATTTCGTGAAAAACTGCACTGTGGAACACACAAAATCGATATTCATTTTCCTTAATAAATTTCTCATCTTTGGTGAATATAGCATCCCAGATTGTTGGCATACCCTTCAGTTTCTCTTTGCTTTTATCTATATAACGCACTTCTTTGTGTTTAATAGGGTCAAAGAATGGATGAGTACGACCATCTTTTCTCTCAATATTCAATGTCTTATACAAGAGATTGTAAACTTTTTGTGGGCTGGAAATAATTGCTATAACTGGCGATTTTTCTGGCAAATCTGTTTCAAAAATCTTCCATTCTTCATCTGATGGTTTTTCACCTTTTAAGATTGTCCAGCAACTAAGCAACCCAAAACCTGTTTCCATATGACCATTTTCGCCCTGAACTTGAAACTCCTTTGGGTCCCGTTTGTTAGGGTCTTCTATATTCCAATAGTACTTATGAGAACGGATTAAAAATGTACTGTAATATTCAGAGAAAACCTCTCCACAAGCACTAATATCTATAAATCTTGCTATTTTAATATTCTCATTAGCATTAGAGGACATGGATATCATACTCTGTAATTACTCTTAACTGCTTTTCACTACCTATCTGATACAAAAGGGATACGGAATTTTATCTGAAATTTATGCTAATTTTTAATTCTGACATCTGTTACACCACCTATCCATATACGTTCAATACCCCTAACCTTCTCAACATCAACAGAAATAGGTTTTAGACAAAGCCAAACCAAACAAAGAGCAATAATCGTCAAAACAACCTTTGTATAAATATCGGTTTTCATAAGACTCCCTTACTTTATTTTATATTGACTTTTCATATTTGTTCTTACTTGTTCTGCATCGTAAATTATTCCCAATACCTTGACAGGTTTTTCTTTGAAACATTCAATTGTGAAATCAATTGTGGTAAATCCATTTCCTCTTTCCACCTGTTCTCTAATTATGAAATAGTTATATCCCTTCTCAAGAGTTACATCGGCACATCTTAGTAGCCCTAGATTTTCTGTTCTTTGGCTTGACGTATAAATGTTTCCAACAAAAGTTACTTTAAATAGATGTTCTTGAATTTTTATTTCGCTATAACCACCTTCAAAACTCCGCTTGGAATAATTTGTAGCACACCCAGTCAAAAGTAGTGTCAAAAGTAAAACACAAATAAAGTTTTTCATATCACTATCTCCTTTATCTCTTTTTCTATCTCCCTCATCAAAACTTTCACAATATCTTTTTCCTTCACCTTCTTTAAAATTTTGCCTTTTTTGAATAATACACCACAACCGAGTCCTCCTGCAATACCAATGTCAGCTTCTTTTGCTTCGCCGGGTCCGTTTACTTCGCAACCCATCACTGCAATAGTTATCGGTTCTTTGAACTTCAATGTTCTTTTCTTAATTTCTTCCGCAATTTTTTTAATATTAATCCTACATCTTCCGCAAGTGGGGCAGGAGATTATTTCTACACCTTTTTTGCGAAGATTCAATGCTTTTAATATTTCATAACCGACTTGGACTTCTTTTGCGGATGTGTCTGTAAGCGAGACTCTTAAAGTATCACCTATTCCCTGTGCAAGAAGCGCGCCTATTCCTATGGAAGATTTTATGATTGCTTCGGGCGCAAGACCTGCTTCTGTTATGCCTATATGAATAGGGTAGGGAAGTTTCTTTGCCAGCAGTTGGTTTGTCATTATTGTTGTAGGAACGTCAGAAGATTTTACCCCGACTATAATATCGTAGAATTTTTCTTTTTCTATTTCTCTAACTGTTTTACATAAGACATCAACCAGTTTAATAACCGCTTTTTTGTCTTTTCCGAATGGGTTCTTAAAAGATGCGGCATTAACTCCTATTCGCATAGGCACTTTTTTAGATTTAGCAACTCTTGCAATTTTTTTTATCTGTGAAATTTCCATATTAGCGGGATTTATTCTTATGCTGTCTATTCCCTCATCTAAAATTTTTAAAGCTATCTCTTCGGAAAAATGAATATCAGCCATTAAGGGAATGTTCGTGTGTTTTTTTATTTTGTTGATGGTAAGGATAGCTTCCTTATTTGGAACTGCTATTCTCAAAAGTTCACAGTCGGCTTTTTCTAAAGTTCTGATTTCTTTTAGGATGGAAGAAAAGGGTTCATCAAAAGATGTTTTGAGCATTGATTCTACTCTGACGGGATTGTTTCCGCCTATTGCAAGTCCTGCAATTTTTACTACCTTCTTACTGTTCGCCATTTTGTTCTTGTATTTCTTCGGACTTGGGAAGTATTTTGGAGTAGTCTCGTGTGAGGTCGTTATAAGTTGCGAATAACATTATCCCAACGATAAACGCAACGCCGATATTTTGGTATATGAGTTGAGCTTTTTCGCTAACGGGTTTTTTACGGAAAATTTCTATCAGGAAAAGAATAATAACTCCGCCGTCAGCAAGCGGAATGGGAAAAAGATTGATAATTCCCAGCATTACGCTTATAAGACCCATAAAATTCAGCACAGGGATGAAACCTTCTTCTGATAATCTTGCCGTGATTCTTGCGATAAGAATAGGTCCGCCTAATGCTTCTTTGGCGGAAACTTTTCCTCTTATAAGTTCGGAAAATCCATGCATTATAAGATAGGTAGTTTTGCCAACGGTTTGAGCGGATTTATAGACAGCAGTAATTGGATTAGATTTTTCAATAACAATTTCGGGATAGATACCGATTTGACCTATTTTTTGTCCGCTTCCCAAAATTTCTTCTTGAGGTGTTACATTAAGTGATAAGATTTCTTTTTCCCTTTCCAGTGTAACAAAAATTTCTTTACCGGGATTTTCTTTTATGATACTGGACATTTGCTGCCAACTATCTATCGGCTGGTTATCAATGGCTATAATCAAGTCACCCTCTTTTATCCCGACACTTTCGGCAGGATTACCTTCAATTAATCCACCGACTTTTGCCTGTGGGCTAATTACGGCAGAGCCAATCGTCATTATTACTATATAAAAAATAACAAACGCCAAAGCGAACGACGTTATTGGACCTGCGGCGACTATGGCTATTCTTTGAAGAGGACTTTTGGAATAAAATTCGCCTTCTTTTCCTTTGCTTTCATTCAAACTCTCGCCTGCCATTTTTACATATCCGCCAAAAGGTACGGCTGAAATTGCATACTCGGTTTCACCTTTTTTAAACTTAAATATAGCGGGACCGAACCCAAGTGAAAATTTTTCCACTGTTACTTTGAGTTTTTTCACTATGAAAAAATGACCTAACTCGTGGAAAAAGATTAGTATTCCAAATACAAATAATACGCTAACAGTTTTTATGAAATAACTTAAAAATATATCCAATTTGAACCTCCGGTTTAGATTCTAGATACTAGATTCTTGTTTCTAGTTAATGACATTTTCTTCTTGCTTTTACTAGTATCGAGCATCGAGTATCAAATATTCTATTCTAGTATTTATAGTATCATTTTCTCCAAAAACTTTGCCCAAAGTATAGCACATTTTTTCAGGTTTTTTAAAGATACCGATTCGTTTGCCTGGTGTGCGGCAGGAATATCTTCCGGTGAATGAGAGAAAGAAGGGATGCCAGCAAAGTAAAGGAGCTTGCCCACAGAATTTCCGCCGATAGTGACGAATTTCATTCTTGCCTGCTTGCTCCGACGTAACGTCGGAGCGGGCAGGTCTTCTCCTACCTCTTCGGATGCTTCAAGAAAAGTTTTTAAGAAAGGATTTTTATTGATATTTAAAAGATGCGGCGAGGTGTCCTGAAATATTTCTTTTAAACTTATATTATTGCCTTTGTTTTTTCTATTAAAAGAATTAATTAGCAATTTTATCTTTTTAATTATTTCTTTTTTCTTTATCCCTAAAGGATAACGGATATCTATTGTTGACTCGCAGTATGAAGGAACTATATTGGGAGCGTCTCCGCCTTTTATTTCTCCTAAATTTATAGTTATAGGTGTGAACCCCGTTAGAAGTAAGTCTCGACGTGACGTTGGGACTGCCGCACCTTTGGTACGGACTTCTAATGGGGTATTTATCTTTAGCTTGGTTACATTAGGCAAAAACTCGAACATATTAGTTATTGCGTTTATACCTTTTGGGGGGTTACTTCCGTGGGCGCTTTTCCCGATACTTGCAATTTTCAGCCACAGCATTCCTTTCTCTCCGATTACTGCTTCGTGCATTTTCCCGCCGTCAGGGATAAAACAAAAATCACAATTTAACTTTCTCTTTTTCAATAATAATTTAATCCCTTTTTCAGAACCTTTTTCCTCATCAGCTACCGCACCAAGAATTATTTTCCCTTTCAATTTACCTTTTTTAAGTACTGCTTTAATTGCCGCCCAGGATGCGGCATAAGGTCCTTTATCATCGCAGGCGCCTCTGCCGTATAACCGTCCGTTTTTTATTGTTGGTTTAAAGGGGTCTGTCTTCCAATCTCTTCCCGGCGGAACCACATCCATATGACAAAGGATAGCGATACTTGGATAACCGTTTCCAATCTCCCCCAAAATATTCGGCCGCTTTTTATTTCCTATAATCTTCACCTTCATTCCCAATTCTTTCATACTTTTTACCACTATATCTTTGACTAAATATTCGTCTCCGGGCGGATTGATTGTCTTTTTTGAGATTAATGAACACGCCAAATCGAACATACCCTTTTCGTCTATGGCAAATGAAGATTTAAACTTAGGTGAGCGTTGTTTAATCATAGCTTTATAGATGAAAATTATACTTTAAAGACGGATTGATGGCAAAATGAGAAACAAAATAAGAGAAGAGCAAGGAGACAGGGAAAATATAACGGGGTAAATAGTAGTCAGCAGACAGAAGTCAGAATACAGTATTCAGAAAAAAACTATTGACCACTAACTACCGAATACCAACTACTAATTATTGTTTGCTCTTGCCCCGAACCAGAGAAATCTCGGTTCAGGGCTTGACTATCACCTAAATAGGTGACCCCCCGCTATCTATTATCTTCTATTACCAGTCTGGGGATGCTCTTACTATGCGGTGATTCCAGCTGTCTGCTACATAGATATACCCTGAAGCACTGTCATAGTAGATGCTCTGAGGCTGGTTAAACTCTCCCTCACCAGAGCCAGAAAAGCCATAATTAGTCCAACCAGTGCCGTCTATTTTGGTTTTCGCTATGCGGTCATTATAGAGGTCTGCCACATAGATATACTCTGAAACATTGTCATAGTCGATATCATCAGGCCCGTCAAACCCCCACAAAGTAGTCCAGTCAGTGCCGTCTATTTTGGTTTTCACTATGCAGAAGTTACCGATGTCTGCCACATAGATATACTCTGAAACATTGTCATAGTAGATACCACCAGGATTATTAAATCCTTCCAAAATAGCCCAACCAGTGCCATCTATTTTGGTTTTCACTATGCGGTCGTTGTAAGTATCTGCCACATAGATATACTCTGAAACATTGTCATAGTAGATACCTTCAGTCTGGTTAAACCCTCCCAAAGTAGTCCAACCAGTGCCATCTATTTTGGTTTTCACTATGCGGTGACCGTCTGCCACATAGATATACCCTGAGGCATTGTCATAGGAGATACTACAAGGATAGTCAAATCCTCCCAAAGTAGTCCAACCAGTACCATCTATTTTGGTTTTCACTATGCGGCTATTCCCGGTGTCCGCCACATAGATATACCCTGAAGCACTGTCATAGTCGATACCACAAGGCCAGTAAAACCCTCCCAAAGTAGTCCACCCATCGAGGTCAAATTCGTAGGCGCCAATATCAGCAATACTGAAACGCCTAGTTCCGAGTATATCAGTTGGAGGTGCAGTAAGATGATTGGCCGCATTGGTGCATGGACTGCCCCAATCCAACCGCAAGCCATCGTCGGATGTGCGCAAGATATCATCTGAACCTGCTGGATTAGTTGCATCCACGAATAAAGGGTCAGCGTCAATGTTACCTTCACCAGTGTAACCACCTTCTATATCAGAGTAAGTGATGATTGGATTTGATATGCCGGCATTATATATTTCTTCTCCGCTATTCCATAATATACAGTTAGTTACTACTGGGTCACTTGAAAAGTTATATATAGCACCACCGTAAGTCGCAGTGTTTCCATTAAAAGTGCAATTAGTTACTTTTGGAATGTAAGACCCAGTACAGTCATTAAGCTCTATTCCACCGCCATAAGTAGCAGAATTTCCAGTGAATACACAATTTATAAGTTCTATAGAAGAAAATGAACTAAACACACCACCTCCATAGGAAGCGGAATTGTCGGCAAAGATGCAGTTTGTAAACCTTGGAGATGACTGTTCGTTTATTATTGTAGTAATTTCACATACATCACCCGACCATGTGCAATCAACATTACACCAAAGGATTTGATGTTCATTGAACTCTGCTCCCGAACCAATATAGATTGTAGAGTAAGTTACTCCTGCTGCAATTACATCACGATTGTTGGAACTGGGGTCACCCTCATAATTATCTGCGTAAATATAAATGTCTTGAGAATTATTATAATATTGGTCGCATTTTAGAAGTGTATGATTTGTGCCGTATAGAACAATTCCATATCCATTTCCATAAACTTTGTTATTGATGAACTGGTTGGACTCGCCTACCCAGACCCCTAATCCCCACGCTTGATATTCCTTTTTATTTTTCAGGAGATTGTTTTTAACGATGTTATTGTTGCCTGTTAAGTGAATTCCTTTTGCATTTCCTTCGATAGTGTTGTTTTGAATGATATTGCTGTCGCCGCCGTCTGTAATAATTCCCCAGAAAGTATCTGTAACAGTATTGTTTTCAACTATATTATAGTCAGCAGTTATCTCTATTCCCTTACCATAGCCATTGTTAACAGAAGGGAAATATTGCGAAGATGCAGTTACATCAGCGTTTCTTATTGTTGCATTGGTTGCTTGAGAATATATTACAGTATCTTCTAAGAACTGGCTATAATATATTGAGGATGCGGTTACATCACAGTTTCTGATTGTTACATTATCAGCTTGAGAATATATTACAGCATCTTCTAAGTTAGGATTTTTGATTGAATAACCCTGACCATCGAAAGTAACACCTTCTGCCGTGATATTTATACATTTTGGTGTGACTTCTGCTCCGCTTAAGTCTCTGGTTAAATAATATGTTGTATTTGGCTGGTTGAGTACTTGGCATGAGTTTACAGGAATTGCTCCATTAAATACACCTCCACCACTCTCATAAGCTGAGTTGGCGCTAAATATGCAGTTTGTTATTGTAGGACTGCCATCAGCGTTATACATTCCGCCGCCGTAGTTATAAGGAGGTGAGCCATCGGCATTTCCGCATGTAATGGTGAAGCCGTCAAGTATTGCGGTTGCATCGGTTCCACTGCCGGTTACAACATGGTAACTGTTATCCTCATAGTTAGTGAAATTTGGACCATCATTACCCAACAGGTCACCGCTTAGT
>JAHJCU010000003.1 GCA_018812925.1 Candidatus Omnitrophota bacterium | reverse complement strand
GTTATATCCTTTTTCCTCCATTTCACACCAGACATAGAATTTACCAAAGCAACAGCTATAATATGCGGAAGATGAGATATACCTGCCATTAAAAAATCGTGTTCTTCCGCTGAAATTATAATCGTATTGGCTCCCAATTTCTTCCAAAAACTTTTTAGTTTCTTAAAAGATTTTGTTGCATTTTGATTATTGTAAGGAATTAAAAAACATATGGATTTTTCAAAAAGGTTTGAGTCTGCAAATTCCACACCGTTTTTTTCACTTCCTGCCAATGGATGTCCGCCCATAAAACTTATGCCTTGGGGAAGAAATTTATGAATATCATCCATAATTTCTCGTTTGGTGCTACCAACATCGGTAATAATTGTTCCTTTTTTTAAATAAGGTATTAATTCTTTAACAAGTGAGACTATTTTCCCGACAGGTGTAGCGATAATAACTAAATCCGCATCTTTAACTTTTGATTTATCTAAGGATATTTCATCTACAGCTTTTTTCTTTAACGCTTTTTTTAAAGAAAGTTCACTTCTTCCTATGCCTATAACTTTGCTGGTTAATTTTTTCTTTTTGGCTGCCAAGCCTATTGACCCGCCAATTAAACCAACACCTATAATTGCTATTTTATTAAACAAGATATCCTCTTTTCAGACCAAAGACTAAAGACCGAAGACCCAAAATTTTAAAAGGTCTATAGTCTGTGGTCTTTAGTCTATTTTTTCCATTCCGGCGGTTGTGTCGCAATAACTATATTTTCAATACCCGTTTCTTTTGCAACGTCCATTATTTTTATAACTTTTCCATGCATACTTTTTTCATCGGCATTTATTATCAAAAGCGGGTTTTGTAGTTTTAGGACTATTTCATTCAAGCTTTCTGGGAATTTATCCCAGTTTATTCTTTTTTCGTTTAAAAAAAGTATATCATCGTAAGTCAAACTCACATATATGCTTTCCCTTTCTTCTCCCCATATTGAAGAAGATGTGGGCAACTCAATTTTTACGCCCGGCCTTTGAATAAATGTAGAAGAAACTATAAGAAACAACAATAGAAGGAAGACAACATTTACAAGAGGAGTTAATTCCAAATTTGACTTTAATTTTAAACTGTCTGTTCTTCTGCGTTGGAAATAGACTGGACTGTTGTTCTCATTGCTAAACCTCATATTCTTCGCCCTTTAGTAAAGATAATAGTTCAACTCCTGCATCTTCTATTTCATTAACCAAGGTTCTGGAACGGCTTAAAAAGAAATTGTAAGCCACCAAAGTGGGAATGGCAATTGCCAAACCAAAAGCTGTTGTTAGTAAAGCTTCCCAGACACCGCCCGAAAGCATTTTGGGACTTATTAATCCGGCTGAAGCTTCTACTTGTATGAAAACTTTTATCATGCCGGAAACTGTTCCCAAAAAACCGATTAATGGTGTTATAGATATAATCGTGGCAAGAATACCAAGATATCTTTCCAAGAAAGGGATTTCTTCCCTTATGGCTTTATCAATACTTGCCTGTATATAGTCTCTTGTCTGATTGTGTTTAAGGAGTCCCGCTTTAATTATACGAGATAATGGCACTGAATATTTCCCACAATAGTTTATTGCATCCATTATTCTATTACGAGAAATAAGTTCAACTAAACGTTTCATAAAAACTCTTTTGTTTATTTGTGTTCGAGATAAACTGATTGCGCGTTCAATAATTACGGTGAGAGCAAGAACCGAACAAAACATCAAAGGGTATATTAAAAACCCGCCTTTTTGTATTATCGTCCACATCGTTAGTTACTATATAAAATACATAGAAATAAGTTGAAATACGTAAAATTGTATATCTATCTTTTTGAAGATTATACCAGAAGCTTACTTTGAAAAGAAAGTCCAATTAATATATAATCCTGCCACTATGCTTTTAAAATACTTAAGAAAAAAGACACGAATGATTTTGATAGGGACATTAGTACTCATTATCCCTGCTTTTGTATTCTTGTATGGATGGTCAAAAGTATCTAACAAAGGCGCAATTCCCCACGTAATTGCCAAAGTGGGTAAAACTCCCATAACTTGGAGCCAATACCAATTTGAATTACAAAAATACGCTTCTATTTTCGGTAAATTTTATTCTGCTGATTTCGAAAAACAGATTAAGAATCAAGTATGGGAAGGGTTAATACAACAGTGTCTTTTTACAGAAGAGGCTACAAAGAGAAAAATAAGCGTAAGCGATGATGAAGTAATCTTTGGAATCAGGGAATATTTCAAGAATGATAAAGAACAATTTGATAGCGAAACATTCAGTTTAATTAGTAATAGAGACCCGGAGGGAATAAATTTATTGGAAGAAAATGTCAGAGCGCAAATCATCTTTAAAAAACTAAGGGATGAAATTACTGCTTTGGTAGTCGATGTTTCTGAGGACGAAACTTATCAGTATTTTTTAACTTCGCAGGCTGAAGCAAAAATTAAATATATTTCAATCGATCCCGAAGATTTAAGAAAAAATATTGAAGTAAGCAAGGATGAACTTATAGAATATTACGAACAAAATAAAGCAAATTTTAAAGATGGTCCATGGAGAAAAATTGAATATATTCTTATAGATGCAGAGCAAACAGACGAAGGCGAAATAAATACTGTAATGGATGAAGAAAAAGAGCAAATTCTTAAAGATAAGGCTTTTGATATTTCTCTTAAACTTTTAGATGAAGACAATTGGAGATTATTTGCAGAAAAAGAAAAATTATTTTATGGGACTACCGGATACTTTTCAAAGGAAGAATCGATCAAAGAATTCAACGCAAATCCTGTTATTAATCAGGCTGCTTTTTCTGTCAAACTTAATGAAGTTAGTGAGTCTTTGAAAATCGAAGATGGATATGTGATACTTCGCCCTTTTGGCATAGAACCACAATATGAAGATATTGCGGATAAAATACAACAAATAATCGAAGATAAAAAAATTAAGGATTTGGCAAGTAGGCAAACCGAAGAAATTTTATCCGAACTGCAAAAAGGAAAAACTGCAGAAGAAATTGCCAGAAATTATTCGGTTGAAATTAAGGAATCGAAATATTTCTCTCGTCAAGGTTTCATTGAAGGTATAGGCTCAGCACCTGAAATTATACAAGCAGCTTTTTCGTCGATTCAGGACAAATGGGCTAAAGTGGACACTTTTACGGGGAAAACTTTCATTATTCACACTATAGACGTAAAAGAACCGCTACACGAAAAATTCCAGGATGAGAAAGAAAATATTAGGTCTTCACTGCTTCTCAAGAGAAAACAGGAATTTTTTATAGACTGGACGAAAAATTTAAGAGAGAAAAATAAGGACAGAATAGTCATTTTCTGGGACGGACTTAAAACAAACTAAAGATAGCTTAAATAACACCTACTCTACTACGCGATGTGAATTATCTTTTCTTTGTTTAATTTGACGGGCTTCTTCTTTATTGTTTAGGGAATCACATCGAGGACAACGAGAATAATCTCCCTTGGAACTATCAATATAAACAAAAGCACAAATAGGACAGCAATAACTGAACTGTTTCGATTCCGGAGGCACTTTCTCTTTTTTTCTGGCTTCCGAGCGAACCCAGAAAAAAATAATAATTACAAGAGACGGAATAATATAGAGTGAAATTAGTAGGGAAAACGGTACATTTAACATCTGTTTGGTTTAGTTTTATTTTACTCTTTAAAAGATGATATAATCAAGCAGTTCTAAAAAGATTGGAGTAAAATTAAGGAAATATTATGGAAGTTCTAATAAAACCTATGGCTCTTTTGGTTTCGCTTGCCATTTTTCTTGTGCTTACTTTGGTAATTTGGGAAGGAATACGACTGGCAAGACTTGAGCAAAAGATTAATTCCATATCTAAAAATTCGCAGGAATTTATAAAACTTGGATTGTTTCATTTCAATACTAAAAGAAAACAAGATAAAAAAAGATAATTTTAATTTTTATTCTGTAAAAGAAATATATTTCTAAACCCGTTAGAGATATGTTTCTTTATAAGTCTAACGGGATTTATTCAAATTTCAAACAAATATGCGTATTGTTTTAATAGGGGGAGTTCCTTTCCCCGCCATTAATATTATTTACTCCCTTTTAGAAAAAAACTCGTCCGACCAGGTTCTGGTATTAAATGACAACCTGGATAATTTTCCTTTTGAGCTTAAGGAAAATCCACGAGTAACTCTTTGGCAGGGCACGGCACAAGATAGAATTCTAATTAAAAATTTACTTTCAAATGCGCAGGTTCTCATTAATATGTCTGCAGCAGATAATCTCGCCTGTATTACGGAAACGGACAAGATAGAAAATTACATTTTATCCTTATCTAATATCTTTGAATTCGGTAAGAAATCGAATTTACAACGAATCATACATATATCTTCTTCCAGAGTATACGGTAATAGAGCAGATTCACCTGTTACAGAAGAACATTCTGCTAAACCAACGGATTTAAAAGGTCTTATGGATAGCCTGGGAGAAAATTTAATGTATTATTACAGCCGTAAATACTCTTTTCCTATTGTTATTTTAAGAACATTCAATATTTATGGCCCTTCCCAGTCATTGGAAAATACGGTTCCATCATTAATTACATCTGCTTTGGCAAATCAGCCTTTACAACTGTGGGAGGATGGCGAACAAACAGAAAACTTGCTTTTCGTAGAAGATTTTATTGAAGCACTTCAGAAAATATTGAAAGAAAAATTTGATTCGTTAAAAGGAGAAATTATCAATATAGGTAATTTAGGCGTTATTCCCGTAAAAGAAATTGCGAGTATTATTCTTTCAAAACTTAACAAGCCGCAGAGTTTAATAACATATGATAAAAATAACAAACGAGACTTTTTCGAGTTAACTGCATCTATTATGAAAGCAAAGATTTTGCTTTCATGGTCACCCAAGACGGAAATAGAAGAAGGTCTAGAGAAAACAGTCGATTGGTATATAAAAAATAGAGACTGGTGGGATACTGAACCGCAAAAAACAGAGAACAGATGACAGGGGACAGAAAAAATACAATTATTGTCTGACGTCCGACTTCTGTTTTCTGACTTCTGATTACTTTAATTATGATTTCTGAAGAAAAAATAAATGAAATTTTGGGATTGGCCGATATCGTAAGAATTATTGAAGAGTTTTATCCTTTGAAATCTGCCGGAAAAAATTACAAAACTTTGTGCCCTTTTCATCAAGAAAAAACGCCTTCTTTTATAATTTCTTCCGAAAAACAAATATTCCACTGTTTCGGTTGCGGAAAAGGCGGAAATGTTTTTCACTTTATAATGGAGCATGAAAAACTATCTTTTCCCGAAGCAGTCAAATGGGTGGGACAAAAAATCGGCGTTATAGTGGAAGATACACCCGTAGGCAAAAGTTCTAAATTATATCCCGTTCTTGAACAGGTAAATCCATTATTTGCAAAATTCTTACATTCCACACACGGTAAAATAGCTTACCAATATCTGATGAAACGTGGCTTGAAAGAAAAAACATTAAAAGATTTTTCTCTAGGTTATGCGCCGACAACAGAAATACAATTGAAAGAACTGAATAAATTAGAATTACCATCCGAACTCTTAAAAAAAGGCGGTATTCTTATTAAGAAAGACGACTCAAAATATCCATATTTTAGAAGACGCATTATTTTTCCGATAATTGACACGCAAGGAAGAACCATTGCTTTTGGAGGCAGAAGCACGGACAATTCTATGCCTAAATATCTTAATTCGCCTGAAAGCGAAATTTTCGAAAAAGGAAAAACGCTTTACGGTTTAAATCTTACCCGCAAACACATATTGACGGAAAAAAAAGCTATTATTGTAGAAGGATATATGGATCTTATTTCTCTTTATGAAGAGGGAGTAAAAAATGTGGTAGCTTCCTTGGGAACATCGCTTACGCGTTGGCAGATAAGAATTCTTTCAAGACTTGCCGATACTATATATCTCGTATATGATTCGGATACTGCAGGAGAAAGAGCTTCATTGAGGAGTCTGGAACTTTTCATAGAAGAAGGATTAAATCCTCTAACAGTAAAACTTCCCTCTCCCGAAGATCCTGATAGTTACATAAAAAAATATGGAAAAGAAAAATTCAATGATAAACTAAACCAGAGTCAAAACGTAGTGCAATTTTACTTAAGTTGTCTTGCAAAACAGTATGACTGCAAAACTATAGAAGGTAAAGTTAATATTTCAAAAATAATCCTTCCCATTATAAATAAAGTTCAATCTTCTTTGAGGAAAAACGAGTATATAAAAATGCTGGCAGACGCATTATCTACAAATGAAAGCATCCTTATGGAAGAAATATCCAAACAAAAAAAACAGCCTAAAAACACGCAACAAAAAGAAATTTCGTTTGCTCATCTTACCGAAGAAGAGTTAATTCTTTTGCTTATGATAGAAAAAGATGAGTTTCGTAATGTGATAACGGAACACGATATAAGCGATTTTAAAAATGACAATTTAAAAAAAATCGCTTTGGAAGTGTACACTAAAGCAAGAGACAAAAAACAGATTAAACCGTCTGCTATCTTGAATCTTTTATCTTCAAATGCAAAAGAAACTTTATCTAAGATAATGGCAAAAGAAGAGTTTTATTATAAAGATTGGCAACAAACGCTTAATATCTGGCGCAGGGGAAATATAACCAGAAAAATAGTCGAAGGCAAGCTCACCCTTAGCCAACAACAAGCACAAATAGAAAAACTTCAAAAATTAATGCAACCCCTTAAATAGGCCTGTTTTTTATCAATATAAAGGTTTATTTTAAAAGGGCATAAGGATAATATATAATAACGCCATGAAAAAAAATATAAAAAGCAAAATCAGACCTAAGATTAAAAGCAAAGCAAAGATTAAAATCAAAGCTAAGGTCAAAAGTAAACCCGAGTTAAGAAGTAAAGCTAAGATTAAAAGTAAAGCTAATATCAAAAATGCAACGAATAAAAGAACAAACCAGTTAATAAGAGAAGGAAAGAAAAAGGGGCATCTAACTTATGAAGAAATTCAGGATATATTGCCCGAAGAAGTAATCTCTCCCCAAGACGTAGACGACATATTATCCACATTAGATGAGTTGCATATAGAGATTGTATCAAGCACTGAGGAGTTCCGCAAAAAGAAGGAACTGTCGCTCAAAAAAACTACTCCTCAAATAGAAAGGGCTAAATTCTCCGACCCTGTGAGGGCTTATCTTCACCAAATGGGACGCATTCCTCTACTCTTAAGAGAAGAAGAAATCTACCTTGCCAAAAATATAGAGGAAGGAAGTAAAAGTATAAAAAAAGTCCTCAAAAAATTGATAGCCGATGATATTTTCGCCTGGACCGTAAAAAAGAAGAATCTTGCTAATTTGGTTCACCAATTAAAAAACGCAATGGATAAAGAAGCTAGAGGATTGCTACCTACCGGGTTCATGGAAAGAGAATGGGAGATCAAGAAAAAAGACTTTCAGAAACATCTGCCTTTACTGCTGCAAGAAGCCAAAAAAGTGAGGATGTCAAAAGAAAAGATGATACAGTCCAACTTAAGATTGGTGGTAAGTATTGCTAAAAAATATATTCATAGGGGCTTGTCGCTACTTGATTTAATACAAGAAGGCAATATGGGCTTAATGCGGGCTGTAGATAAATTTGAATACAAAAGAGGTTATAAGTTTTCAACTTATGCAACTTGGTGGATAAGACAAGCAATTACAAGAGCGATTGCTGACCAAGCAAGAACAATCCGTATACCTGTGCACATGATTGAAACGATAAACCGACTTTCAAGAATTACACAAAAGTTTGTACAGAAAAGCGGCAGAGGTCCCACAACTGAAGAACTATCCCAAAAAATGAAATTATCTCTAGACAAGGTAAGAGCCGTCTTGAAAATTTCCCAACACCCTATCTCTCTTGAGACCCCAATAGGAGCCGATGAAACAAGTCATTTTGGAGATTTCATAGAAGATAAAGACGTGATAATGCCCGATACAACAGCCGCATTTAGCATGTTAAAAGAACAAATAGGCAAAGTATTGGATACACTTCCCGAGAGAGAAAAAGACATACTGAGGCTGAGATTTGGGATTGGAGAAGGGATTTCTCCTCATACTTTAGAAGAAGTAGGGAAAAAATTCAATGTAACAAGAGAGAGAGTAAGACAGATCGAAGCCAAAGCGCTTAATAAACTACGACACCCCGCAAAAAGCAAATCTCTACGAGGACATCTGGAATAAGACCAAAAACACACGGAAAAAATAGAAAAAGTTGATGGCAATTTTGTGATTTTTCTGTATAATATCGGCTTTCAGTTTAAATTTTTAACGGGCCCATAGCTCAGTTGGTTAGAGCAGCGGACTCATAATCCGCGTGTCGTAGGTTCGAGTCCTACTGGGCCCACCAACTTCAGACCAAAGACAAAAGACCAATGACCGAAGACAAAAATCCTAAACAGGTCTTATGGTCTTCAGTCTGTGGTCTTTAGTCTAATTTTGGGCGATTAGCTCAGCTGGTTAGAGCGCTGCGTTCACATCGCAGAGGTCAGAGGTTCAAATCCTCTATCGCCCACCCTATCAATTGCAGATTTCGGATTTCGGAAGTAAAGGACTGCTGGGACTAACATTTCTTACGGGATTGCGAAATATGAGATAGAGGTTAACAGATATTGTTCGAGAGATACTTCCTATTTGACCTTAAATTTACTTCTGCCCAATAAGTCGTGTAGATGCACAATTCCAATGGGTTTCTTTTGTCTATCTACGATAATGAGAGAAGTAATGCCTTTTTTTTCCATTATTTCAATAGCTTTAGCTACGAGTTCATTTTTTCCAATGGTTTGAGGATTGAGGGTTATCATTTTTTGGGCTTGTTGACGCGTAAAATCCACATTCTTTTGGATGCCTCTTCTTAAATCTCCATCAGTGATAATTCCTACAAGTTTTCCTTTTTTATCTACAACACAAGTAAAACCCTGCTTCTTTTGCGTAATCTCTTTTATGGCTTCAATAAGAATAACTTTTTCGTTGACAATGGGAATGTTTTTACCCGTTATCATGATATCTTGAATTTTCAACATTAGCCGCTTGCCAAGTGTACCGCCGGGATGAAGCCGAATAAAGTCTTTTTTCTTAAAACCTCTTTTATCAAGAAGCGCTACAGCTAAAGCATCTCCCATAGCCAATGTCGCAGTAGTAGAAGCAGTTGGAGCAAGGCCTAATGAACAAGCCTCCTTTTTGACATGTATATTTATAACCAAATCGCTTTTTTTTGCCAATGTTGATTTTTTATTGCCTGTAAACGCAATAATTTGGTTTCCATTCTTTTTAAAAAAAGACAACAGTTTATTTATTTCCTCGCTTTCTCCTGAATTGGAAATAGCCAAAATAACGTCATTTTCTAAGACCATTCCCAAATCTCCGTGAAAAGCCTCTAGTGAATCCAGAAAAAAAGAAGGGGTGCCTGTGGAAGAAAGGGTCGCAGATATTTTTTTGCCGATTAGTCCGGATTTACCTACACCGGTTATAATAACCCTGCCTCTGCAGGAAAGGATCAAATTCACCGTTTTGACAAAATTATTATCTATACTTTTTAATAAGTTTTTTATCGCTCTTGCTTCGATTTCAAGAACTTTTTTTGCGCTGTTTATAATCATAATTTTTGCCTTTATTTAATAATAGCGTCTATATTTTTCAACTCTTCGAGTAACACTGAAAGCTCTTTTAATGGAAAAGAATTTGGTCCGTCACACAATGCTTTATCCGGCTCGGGGTGGACTTCTAAAAAAACACCATCACAACCACAGGCAACAGATGCTCTTGCAAGATACGGGATAAATTCTCTTAATCCCCCCGAAGATGCACCCAAACCACTGGGAAGCTGAACACAATGAGTTGCGTCAAAAATCACAGGATAACCGAATTTTCTCATAATTGGCAAACTTTTCATGTCTACTATGAGATTGTTATAACCAAAGGATGTCCCGCGTTCCGTCAAGAGAATATTCTTGTTACCGACACTTTCAATTTTTTCAATAATATTTTTCATATCCCATGGAGCCAAAAACTGACCTTTTTTTACGTTAATAGGTTTACCTGTTTTCGCCGCCTCTAAAATTAAATCCGTTTGTCTGCATAAAAAAGCCGGAATCTGAATAATATCAACTATTTCCGCGGCTTCCTTTATTTCTTTCTCTGAGTGAATATCACAAAGAATGGGAACATTTATTATTTCTTTAATTTTTTTAAGAATAGCCAATCCATTTTTTAAGCCCGGTCCTCTAAAAGATTTTATTGCAGAACGATTGGCTTTATCATAAGAAGATTTGAAGATAAACGAGATATCTAACTTATCGCATATTTTTTTAATTTCTTCCGCGACAGATATCGCAAGTTTTTCGTTTTCAATAACGCATGGACCTGCAATAAGAAATAAAGGATTGCTTCCGCCTAGGCGTAAATTGCCAACAGATATTTCTTTGGTTTTCATTAGATTCACGTCCCGTGATTATTCCAAAACGCATATAATAAGTCAAACTCACGCGCTCCGTTAGAGATCAAAAAAAAGATGCTATGGGTTATCTTAATACTTAAGAAAAAAAATAAGGAATAAGATACAAAGGTTAAATATGATTCACGTCTCGACATCACATCGGGACTATCTTTTACCCCGTTAGAGAATTTTTCTCTAACGGGGCGAGCGGGGTAAAGAAATTTGACATGAAAAAGAAAAAGAAATAAAATACCCGTCTTTGGTAAAAAAGTTCTTTTAATTTAATTAATATAATGTATATTGTTTGCCTATTATGGGAAAAGACGAACTTATCGCAAATCTTAAAATACTGCGGCAAATACAACAAATCGATTTAGAGTTACAAGATACCCAAAATCAACTTGATAGTATCCCCTCCAATATCGCAAGATGGAAAGACGAATTGGAAAATTATAAAAAAGAAATTTCAGAAGACAAAAAAGAGATAGAGACGCTTACTCTGGGAACAAAAGAAAAAGAGATTGAAATAAATAGCAATCTGGAAACTTTAAAAAAATACAATTCACAACTCTACATTGTAAAAACAAACAAGGAATACTCTTCTCTCCTGCATGAAATCGATGAAACAAAAAGAAAAAATTCCCACATAGAAGATGATATTTTAGAGTTAATGGAAAAGAGTGATTCCAAAGAAAAAAATATCAAAGAAAAAAAACAAAAGCTTGAAGAATTACAGGAAGAATTCAACAAGAAAGAGAAAGAAGAACAAGAAAGAGAAAAAGTTCTAAATGAAAAATTTGCTCAAAAAAGAAAAGAGAAAGAAGAAACAACATCAAAAATAGACCAGTCTTTATTAGTCAAATACCAGAGAATTTCGGAAGCGAATGACGGCCTTGCATTAGTGTCTCTTTTGGGGAATATCTGCGGAGGTTGCAATCTTGAAATCCCTCGCCAAACGCGCAACGAAATACAACTGTGTTCAAAAACAATCACCTGCGAACGATGCGGCAGAATTCTATACTGGGAAGAAGCTATTAAATAAGTAAATCATACATTCCAAGATGAAAAACAATAACCGTTCATTAACTGTTTATACAGATGGAGCTTGTAGCGGCAATCCCGGCAAAGCAGGAATAGGTATAGCAATTTATAATGAAGAAGGTGAAAAGATAAAAGAGATTTCAAAAAGCATAGGTATGGCTACAAATAACATAGCTGAATATACGGCGCTTCTTTTTGCGCTTCAGGAGGGACTGTTTTTAGGTTGCAGAGAGGAAATAACAGTTTATACAGACAGCGAGCTTTTATGCAAGCAAATTAAAGGTGAATACAAAGTAAAAAACGACACCTTGAGAGTTCTTTTTCATATTGCGCAACATTTAATTACCGGTTATAAAACTTTCCATATAGAACATATCCGCAGAGAATTAAATAAAACTGCTGACAAATTAGCTACTGCATCTATAAAGTAACCCCCGTTAGAGATAAAACTCTCTTCCTTTAATTTTTTAAATATTGTACTGTTTTTGAAGTTGAATCTCCGGTTAGGTTATAATCCTCTAATAAGTTGAATCCCTTAAAGCAGATCAGGTGACTACTGTGTACTTATATAGTACAGGGAGGAAAGTCCGGGCTCCAAAGGGCAGGGTGTCCTCCCGATGAAATTTCGGGAGAGACCTAGCAATGGGAGGAAAGTGCCACAGAAATTAAACCGCTCCTATGTTATATGGGAGAAAGGGTGAAACGGCGTGGTAAGAGCACACCCCTCTCTGATAAATATTCAGAGTATGAGGTAAACCCCACCAGGAGCAAGGCCAAATAGGAGAGCAATGGAAATTGCCCGTTTCCTTAAGACTCTCGGGTAGGCTGCTTAGAGAAATTGTCACCGAATACAGAACTCGGCTTATGATCTGCTTTAAGGGTTTTTATTTTTTATGCGTTAACCGAATACTGATAACCTGTTATCTATAACATGCAGTTTATTATCCCATCCTCTGTAATAATTTTATCTACTGCAACATCGTTTTCTGTAGTTGAAATTTGTTCGACAATTTGCATTGAAAAAGCAAGCGCTATTTTGGGAATTGTTGCGTTTATTGATTTTAAAAATCTGTCATAAAAGCCTTTACCCTTGCCTACCCTATTGCCTTTTCTATCAAAGGCAATTCCGGGGACAATTACTAAGTCGATTGACTCTATAGGAATATTGCGAATTTTTTCTTTTGAAGGTTGCAGTATGCCAAACGGACCGGGTTCTAAATTCGAAAAATCATTAATTTTGCAGGGAATCGTTATATTCTGGGATTTTAAAATAAAAGGTACCGATACTTCTTTTTTTTCGCCAAGTGCTACCTTAATAATCTCATGCGTGTAAACCTCATTTCCCCTTGATACATAAAACATTACAGCACAGGAATTTTTATATTCGGTAAGAGAAAAAAGATATGACTGTATAAGGTTGCTTTTTGTTTCCACTAAGGAAGAATCATATTTAGACAGAAGTCCCTTTATCTTTTTCCTTAGGAGTTTCTTCTTTTCTTTTTCGCCACTCATCTAATCGTTGTTTTATTATTTTTTCGTAACCCTGCAATGAGGGTGTATAGTAATGTTTTCCGTTAGCTCCGTAATCCTGCGCAACAAAATGGCCGGGAAATGAATGGGCATATTTATATCCAACTCCCCTACCTAATTTTTCAGCACCCTTATATGAACCTACCTGAAGATGCGACGGAACTTTTTCTGTTCTTTTTTCTTTAACATCTTTAATCGCGCTTTCAATTGCTTCATACCCGGCATTGCTTTTGGGCGCACATGCTACATATATTGTTGCTTGCGCCAAAGGAATTCTACCTTCAGGCATTCCGATAAGTTCACATACTTGAAAACAGGCATTAGCAATAACTAACGCCTGCGGGTCGGCATTGCCTACATCTTCAGATGCGCATATAACTATGCGTCTTGCAATAAATCTAGGGTCTTCACCGGCTTCTATCATCTTTGCTAACCAATAAAGCGCTGCATCAGGGTCAGAACCACGCATAGATTTTATGAAAGCGGAAATAGTATCGTAATGTCCCGTTTCATCCTTATCGTAAACAATAGCTTTTTTCTGAATAGATTCCTCGGCTATTATAAGATTAAAATCTATAATTCCTTCTTTATTTGGAGAAGTAGTTAAAACACCTATTTCCAAAGCATTTAATAGCCGTCTTGCGTCTCCGTCACTTGATTTAATAAGATGATTAATAGCTTCTTCTTCCATTTTAATATTATAATTTCCAAGTCCTTTTTCTTTATCCTTCAATGCTCTTGTTACTATTTTTTGTAAATCTGTATTTTTAAGCGGATAAAATTCAGCAACTGTTGAGCGGGAAACCAAAGGAGCATTTATGAAAAAATAAGGGTTGTGTGTAGTGGCTCCGATAAGCGTAATAGTGTTATCTTCTACTGCCGGAAGAAGAGCATCCTGTTGCATTTTGTTGAAACGGTGAACTTCATCAATGAAAAGAATGGTAGATTTACCCTTCAGGTTCTGTCTATGTTTGGCTTCCTCAATGACTCTGCGCAATTCATCTACACCCGAGGTAACAGCATTTATTTTTACAAAATGGGACTTAGCTTGAACAGCAATTATATGTGCAAGTGCTGTTTTTCCTGTACCGGGAGGCCCGAATAGAATGAGCGAGGTAACTTTATCCGCTTCTATGGCTCTTCTTAATAATTTACCTTTGCCTAAAATGTGCTCTTGACCTGCAAATTCATCCAAAGAAGTTGGACGAATTTTTAAAGCAAGTGGTAGATTATTTAATTTCTTACTCGGATTGATATCAAACAATGATTCTGTCATTTTTTAAATTATACTACTTCTATTGGAAGATAGGGTATTCTAATTCATCGCAAATGCTGAAGATTGGTAAACGGTAATCTGTAAATGGTAAAGAGTAATTACAGAACCGTAAATCGTAATCAGTAATTAGTAAACGGTAATTAAATAATAAAAAACAACTGAAAAAATTACGAATTACGTTTTACGAGTTACTAATTACGGGTTAGTCCCCCTAGTTTTCTTTGAAAACACGCAGGGAGGACTGATTTACAAAGTCCGCCATTGAAGCAGTGGCGGACTTTGTAAATCACATCATATCCACAGGGTCTAAATCTATTGATAGGGTTTCTTGGAGATGGGGAATTTTTGCCCAGGACTCACGAAGGTTTTGCATAAGTTTTTCCAGCTTTTTGCTGTTTTGGCTTTTGATTATTATTCTCCATCTGTATTTGTTTCTTATTTTTTCTATTGGACAAGGCCCCGGACCTATCAACTCAAATCCTTTTTTAATTTGCGATATATAAGATTTGAGCATATTTGCAAGAATAATTGTGTCTTTTCTTACTTTGATTTCGCTGGAGCCCTTAATGGTTAGGGATACAAGTTGACTAAATGGCGGATAATTTAATTCTTTTCTGAAACCCAGTTCGTTTTCGTAAAATTTTTCAAAATCGTAATTTGTTGCGTTATTGATGCTGTAATGGTCGGGATAATGTGTCTGGACAATTACTTTTCCGATTTTTTCTCCCCTACCGGCTCTACCTGCAACTTGTGTCAATAACTGGAATGTAAATTCGCCGGCTCTGAAATTTGGCAGATTTAATTGTGTATCTGCCGATATTATTCCCACTAATGTAACATCTGGAAAATGCAATCCTTTTGCGAGCATTTGAGTGCCGACAAGTATATCTGTTTTGCCTTCAAGAAATTTTTCAAAGATTTCCGTATGAGTTTTATTTTTTTGGGCAATTATATCGCTGTCCATTCTCTGAACAACAAAATGGGGAGATAATTTCTTTATTTCTTTTTCTACTTTTTGAGTCCCTATCCCGATCGGATGTAAATATGACCTTTGGCATCTTGGACATATTGGAGGGACTTGTGTTGAGTAATTACAGTGGTGGCATATGAGCATATTAGAGGATGTATGGTAGACCAAAGATACTTTGCAGTTTTTACATTTTTCTATATGACCGCATATTTTACACATTACTACCGAAGAAAAACCGCGTCTATTAAGAAACAGTATAACTTGTTCTGCCTGCTCTATAGTCTGTTTAATTGCTGCTTGTAAGCGTCTGGACATAATGTTTCTATTGCCTTCTATCCTCTCTTTATTCATGTCCACAACAATTATTTCCGGAAGTTGCTTGTTGTCCACTCGGGAAGTGAGTTGTATGAGATTATATTTTCCTTTTTTTGCGTGATAATAAGTTTCTATAGAAGGTGTTGCTGAACCCATTATTACAACGGATTTTTGGATTTTACCTCTTATGAAAGCGGCTTGAAGGGCGCTATATTTGAATTTTTCCTGTTGTGTGTATGTTGTCTCATGGCTTTCATCAATTACAATAACGCCTAATTTTTCAACCGGCGCGAATATGGCTGAGCGCACTCCTAATACTATATCCGCTTGACCTGTTTTTACCCTAATCCATTCTTCGCGTCTTTGTTTAATGGTTAATCCGCTGTGATAAAGCGCCAATCTTTGACCAAAACGTTCTTGGAAACCTTTTATCATTTGGGGTGTGAGCGAGATTTCTGGAACGAGAAAAATAGCGCCTCTTTTTTGTTTAAGAGACCGAAAAATACTTTCAAAATAAATTTCTGTTTTGCCGCTACCTGTAATGCCGTGGACTAAAAATATTTCATGTTCTTTTTTATCTATAGATGATTGTATTTGAGATACGGCATCTTTTTGCTGTGCGCTTAGAGAATATGACGGGGTTTGATAAGAAAAATCAAGATTATTTTCAGGCTTGGCTTCTGATTTTAGTCCTTTTTTACCTAATCCCGGCGGTAGCGCGGCTTTTAATACTTTTATCCAGGGGGTGAAATAATATTCAGCTAATTCTTTTGTGAGTTCAAACATTTCCTTTGAAAAGATTGCAAGAGCGTCGGGAATGTTAAATACGGGTTTGGTTGGAAACGCAGGTTTTTTCTTGACTATTTCCAGAATAAAACCCTGACAGGTTCTTTTGCCTACAGGCGCAAGACATCTCATACCTATTTGCGCTTTATTATCAAGTAAAACAGGCACGTGATAAGTCAAAACCTTATCAAAAGGCAAGTCAAAAAGAACTTTTACGTATTTCACGGCATTAGTTTATCATTTTTAAAAAAAAGTTATAAGTTATAGGTTTTAAGTCCTAAGTTTTTTACTTAAAACTTACTACTTACAACTTAAAACTGTTTCAAACCGTTTGACTGTAACACTCGATTATCTTAAAATCCATCCTTATGAAAAAGATACGAGATTTAATAAGACCAAGTATTGCGGATATTCTCCCCTACCCGCCCGGTAAACCTATAGAAGAGGTAAAACGGGAATTAGGATTGAACGAAGTCATTAAATTAGCTTCTAATGAGAATGCATTAGGTCCTTCGCCGAAAGCTATTGAAGCAATCAAAAAAGCAGTGGGCGATATTAATATATATCCTGACGGCAACTCATTTTATCTTAAACAAAAAATAGCGCAGAAGCTTAATGTAGGAATGGATGAAATATTTATGGGCAACGGAACAGATGAGGTAATAAGAGTTATTACCGAAGCGTTTCTTAATCCCGACGAAGAAGTAGTTATCGCCTGGCCCGGATTTGTAATCTATTCCATTGCCACTAATGTTATGGCAGGCACTTTAAAAAGCACTACCCTTAAAAATTATACGCATGACTTGGAAGCAATGTTAGATGCAGTTACTGATAAAACTAAATTGCTTTTCATTGCAAATCCAAATAATCCTACGGGAACAATAGTTGATAAAACGCAAGTGGAATTTTTTATGAAAAAAGTCCCGGAGGATGTGATTGTAGTTTTTGATGAAGCATATTATGAATATGCAGGTGACAATTTTCCGGATACCATTCAATATATGAGAGAGGGAAGAAATGTAATAATCTTAAGAACTTTCTCGAAGATTTACGGATTGGCGGGACTACGAGTCGGATATGGAATAGCAAAGAAAGAAATATTTGCAGAAATGAATAGAATACGCCAGCCGTTTAACGTGAACAGGCTCGCTCAAGCCGCTGCAATTGCTGCATTGGATGATGAACAGCAGATTAAAAAATCCAAGGCAATGAATGAAGAAGGGAAAAAGTTTCTTTATAAAGAGCTTGAATCTTTCGGGCTTGAATATGTTCCTACCTCGGCCAATTTTATTCTTGTTAATATGGCCAGAGACGGCAAAGAAGTATTTGAAAAACTTCTTAGAGAAGGCGTTATAGTACGGCCTATGGGCAGTTATGATATGCCAAATTTTATAAGAGTTACAATAGGCAAGTTGTCCGATAACATAAAATTCATAGAATCGCTTAAGAAGATTTTGAAGTAACTGCATCACGAGGCGAGCTAAACACACAACCACAATAATGTTGATGGTACAGGTTATGTTCTTTGCTTAATTCTACGGCTCTTTTGAAACCGTCTTTTTTCTTGAAATCTTTAGCAATAAATGAATCTTTGCCGATAAGGCGCCCGATACTATTTATAATTTTACTATTTTTATGGGGGCTTACGGTTAAAGTTGTTGTGAAATACGGTATCTTTCTTGTTTTTGCTTCATTAAATGTTTCTTCAAGTCTTAAATAAAAACAGTGTTGACATCTTCTGCCGCCTTCTTTCTCTTTCTCTAACCCTTTAACTCTTCGAACCCATTGGTTTTTATCGTATATGCCTTCGTAAATAGGAACGTTTAGTTTACTCAATAAAGAGGCTGCATCTTCTATTCTGGCTTTATATTCTTTAGCGGGATGAATATTGGGGTTGTAGAAAAAACATTCAACCTGCCAACCTTCGTTCTGTAACTGTTCAATTACACTTGAAGCGCAAATGGAACAACAGATGTGTAGCAATATTTTCTTATGCATTGGTGAGAACAGAAAACAGAGTACAGAACACAGACGACAGAAGATAAAAAATCTGATTTCTGATTTCTGCCATCTGACTTCTGTTATTTATTGAAATATTCATCTGCTTCTTTGGTTATCTTTGTTAATCGTTTTTCTAATAATGTTTTTGCATTCTCCTCATTAATATCCGAAGATATCATTAAAGGCTTGTCATAAATCAAAACTGCGCGGGAAAAGGGTAAAGGCAATAGAAATGAATCCCAAGTAGAAAGAATTTTTTTTCTGGAAACATTATAAGCTACTGGAATTAAGGGGATTCCTGCTTTTTGAGCAATACGAATAACGCCAAGTTTTGCTTTGTATTTCGGTCCCTGTGGACCGTCGGGAACTATTGCCGCGTCAAATCCTTTTTTAAATGCTGCAAGCATTGTTGTGAAGGTGTTTTTACTATAATGTTTACTTGAACCTCTTGCGGAAGCAAATCCCAACTTATTGATTACTTTGGCAAGTAATTCGCCATCCTTTGAAGGGCTTAAAAGAACACATATATTTTTTTTATTGAGAATATATCTATAATAATAAACCGATAAAAATATTCTGTTATGCCAGAATGTAAAAATAACAGGACCTTTTGTTTTTTTATAATTCTCTTCGCCTATGACAGTAAATTTCGTTGTTTTACCGATAAGATACATTAACAGCCAGATAATGGGAGGCAATGTATTAAACTTGAGCCATTTTATAAAATTACGAATTTTCGAGGGAATCAAATAGAAATGCATAGAAATAAATTGAAATAAAATAGAAATAAGTTGTTATTATTCTCCATTTTTTGATTTATAAGTTGTGTTTATAAAATTAGCTAATTTTATTGATAACCTTTTTTCAAGTTTCTTTACTTTCTCAAACAATTTCGGATTTATATTTTTTCTTTCATAAAGCAGTTCTAACCAATGATTGCAACTTTCGCTTAAAGAAGCCCTACTATTATAATAAAATTTGATTCTGTCTAAATAATGATATCTTTTATAGCCTTCGGCTATGTTAGCACCAACAGAATCAACAGATTCAATAAATTGGTCTCCCATAATTTTTTTATCTTGCCAGTTTAAAGTTTCATATATTTGCCAAGCAATTTCAGATAATTCTCTGGATAATTTATATACTTCCAATGCACTTAGCGGTATATAATCTTTCATATTTTAAGTTCCTAACAACATATTTCCATATATTTCTACATATATCAATTATATTTCTTTTGTATTTCTTCCAATATCGCCTGTGCAGTTTTTTCCGAAGCGCCTTCTTTACCAAGTTTTGCTTTTACTTCTGAAAGATTTTTTTGAATTGTTATGATTCTATTTTCATCAACCAATATACTTAAAGCTTCTTTTGCTACTTTTGAGGGAGTCGCTGCGAATTGTATGAATTCAGGTACTATCTTTTCGCCTTTTATAATGTTCGCCAATCCGATATAAGGTATCTTTACAAGCATTTTCAGGATTAACCAGGAAAGAAATGATAATTTATAAATAATTAACATTGGTTTACCTAGAATCGCAACTTCTAAAGTGGCGGTTCCGGAGTTTACCAGTACCAAATCGCATATATTTATAAAATTATAATTCTTGTCTTTAATAAAATGAAACACTTGTTTATTGTGTGGTACTAAAGATTCTATTTTTTTAACATCTATATTTTCAGAGACTAAAATACCAAACTTTACATTCGGCACTTCTTTGGCAATTATCTTGCAGGCTTGGGCCATAATCGGTATGGATAGTTTCACTTCTTCCCATCTACTGCCCGGAAGCAGGCCGATAAGTATTTCATTAGGATTAAAACCAAAAGAAGAGAAACTCTGTTCTTTGCTTAAATTAGGTTTTACTATATCAAGTAAAGGATGTCCTAAAAATTCTGCATTTACACCATATTGCGAATAAAACTCTTTTTCAAAAGGAAGAATTACAAACATCTTATCTACATATTTTTTTATTTTTTTGATTCTATTTCTGCCCCAAGCCCAAATTTGAGGGGATATATAATAAAAAACGGGAACGTTCTTTTCTTTTGCAATTTTTGCCATTCTTAAATTAAAGCCGGGATAGTCTATCAGTATCAAACAATCAGGTTTGTTTTTTTCGATTATTTCGGTTAAACGGCGGAAGGCTTGTTTTAAAGATGCATATTTTCCAAAAATCTCTTTAATTCCAACGACTGCAAGAGAGTCCATATCGGTTATACCTATAAGACCTTCCTGTTCCATTTTTTTACCCCCGGCGCCTATGAAATCCAAAGAATTATCCACTTTCTTTAAATTGCGCATAAGATTTGCGCCGTGAAGGTCACCCGATGGTTCGCCGGCAATGAGCATTATAAGTTTCTTTTTCATATTTATATTTTACATTTCCCACCTGCAGTGGTAGGAATAAGAGGTAGGATAAAACGAGTAATTATTTTTCTTCAATAGTTTCTTCTATTTTTATTCCGAAATGTCTTCCTGTGTTTTCTGTGTAAACCAGAATTGGAGCGCCTTTCTTAAGAGAAACTACAGATATGGGCGAGCCATTGGATTCAGTCAGATTTACTGTTTCGGCGTTTTGAAGAATAAGGGACACTTTTTTACCTTCAACTTCTGCTTCTACTAACATCATAGGGCGTCTTTCTATTTTTGCTCTGCCCACTATGGCAACTTGTGTATCGCCTTTAGAATTAACTATTAAAACTTCATCACCGCTTTTTATTTCACTAAGATATTTTGTTTTGCCTTCGGATAAGAGAGTATAAGCGTGCAAACCGCCCGCATTAACTCTAAAAGGACGGGTTTGGACATAAGGATTCTCAATAGTTTCCGAATGGACCAAGAACATAGCGCTGCTACTGTTTCCTATAAGCATGCCTTCGCCTAGTTTCATCTTTGAACAGGTATCAATACAGACCCTATCTCCCATACCCAAAACTTTTGTATTGGTAATTTTAGCTTCAGATAAATTCAAATTTTCGGAAATATTTTTTACTAAGCTTGCCGTTTTCTTTATTTCGTTTAGGTTCGTTGTGTTAAGCAAAATACCATCTACGCCCTTTTCCAATATCTGTAAAGCTGTTTTAGCTTGGCTGAAACTATTAACTTCAGCAATTAGTCCTTTGGTTTGAGCAATAAGATTTTCAAGCGGGATAATGCTCCAGTCAGGAGTAGAAAGAATAACTGTTTTGGATTTGCTCATTTGAAGTGCTTTTTTTTCATCTTCTTTACTCTGAATTTTTAAATATATTACATCCTTATCTATTTTTATATCTCCATCTTCAGCAATAGTGTTAATTTTGCCTAATTGTTTTACTTGTTCATTAAATCCCTTCTCTATCCAAACAGCATCCGCTCCACTTTCTAAAGCAGTAGTAACTAATTCTTTTTGCCAGGGAATTACTTTAATCCAGAATTTTTTCATTTTGAACTCATCATTTTAACTGCTTCATTTATGGAAAGATTTTCATGCACCATTTTACCGATTGTCTTTATAAGCAAGCTGGGATTTTCGTGCTGGAAAATATTCCTTCCTATAGAAACACCTGATGCTCCTGATAAAAGCGCTCCTTCTATTATTTTCCATAAATCCATCTCTGTTTCCAATTTTTCGCCGCCTGCAATAATTACAGGAACAGGACAGCCTTCAATAACTTCTTTAAAGCTTTCAGGACTGCCTGTATAATTTACCTTAACAATATCCGCGCCCATTTCAGCGCCAACTCTTGCAGCATGTTTCACATATTTAACATCAAATTCGTTCTTAATTTTATCGCCCCGTGTGTACATCATAGCTAATAAAGGCATTCCCCATTCCTGACATTGTCTGGACACCTCTCCAAAATGACGGAGCATTATTCCCTCAGACGGATCACCTAAATTAATATGCACAGATACGGCGTCTGCGCCCAATTTAATTGCTTCATCTACGCTACATACGGCTACCTTGGCATTTGGCGCGGGACTTAGAGAAGTGCTACCTGTTAGATGAATTATAAGTCCTATATCTTGCCCTGAACTTCTATGACCCGATATTACGATCCCTTTATGCAAAATAACAGCATTGGCACCACCTTCTACCGCTTCGTCGATAATTTTTTTCATATCGACTAAACCTTCTATAGGTCCCATAGTAAGACCATGGTCCATAGGCAAAATAACGGTTTTGCCTGAATTCCGGTCTATAATTCTTTCGAGTCTAATAAGTTTACCTATCATTGTATTTCCTCCAATAGATTGTTTTTTTATTAATAACATTGCTATATTACCTAATTACCTAAAGCATTTCAATTGAAATGCTTTGTCCGGAATGGATTTAAATAAGATAAGAACTTAAAAGATTTTATTGCATATTTTTGATAGAATATCCTTCGAAATTATCAATAATCCAAAATAGAGATTACATGCAAAACGAACTTAAAAAACTCATCGCAAATAAAAAAGCAAGGATAGGAGTAATAGGGCTGGGCTATGTAGGGCTTCCGCTTGTGATAAGGTTTCTGGAAGAGGGCTTTCCTGTAGTAGGTTTTGACCTAGACAAGAAAAAAGTTGACTGTTTAAATAAGCGAAAATCTTATATACAACACATTTCCTTTGATGTGTTTAAAAAATACCAAAAAAAATTCCGCGCCACAAACAATATGGCGGAACTATCCAAGGTCGATGTTATTATCATATGTGTTCCAACACCGCTTAAAAACAAAAAAGACCCGGATATGCAATATGTGAAAAACAGCGTGAATGCTATAAAAAAGACATTAAGGAAGGGGCAACTTATCTCTTTGGAATCTACCACCTACCCCGGAACAACAAAAGAATTAGTTTTGCCGATTTTTCAATCAAAAAAACTTGAAATCGGAAAAGATTTCTTTCTCGTATTTTCACCTGAACGAGAAGACCCAGGCAATAAAAAATACAATACAAAGACTATTCCAAAAGTTGTGGGTGGTATTACCCCAAATTGCCTGCAATTAGGAGTTTTGCTTTATTCATCAATTGTAGAAAAAGTAATTCCCGTATCTTCTACCGAAGTGGCAGAAATGACAAAACTTCTTGAAAATATATACAGAGCCGTCAACATAGCGCTTGTTAACGAGCTAAAAATAGTTCTTGATAAGATGGATATAGATGTGTGGGAAGTAATATCCGCGGCCAAGACAAAACCCTTTGGTTTTCATGCTTTTTATCCCGGGCCCGGATTAGGCGGTCATTGCATACCGATTGACCCGTTTTATTTTACATGGAAAGCAAAAGAATATGGATTAGATACAAAATTCATAGAGCTTGCAGGCGATATAAATACTTCTATGCCGAAATATGTACTGAAAAAAACCGAACGAGCATTAAAGGATGAAAACAAAAAATTAAAGAAATCAAAAATTTTAATTTTAGGCGTTGCATATAAATCCGATACTGACGACGACAGAGAATCCCCTGCTTATGAAGTTATGGATTTATTGTTTAAAAAAGGCGCTGAAGTTTCTTACAATGACCCATATGTTGCCCGTCTTAAAAAGTCAAGAAAGCACGATTTTAAACTGTCTTCAAAACCGCTTACACCGAAGCTTCTAAGAACAATGGATGCAATTATTATCATAACAGCCCATCACAATTATGATTACCGGAAAATTTTAAAACACGGCAAGTTAATAATAGACACAAGAGGAGTTTATAAAGATATTAACAAGAAGGTAGTCAAAGCATAAATCTTACGAATTACCATTTACGGAGATATTATGACAATACCATTAACCGATTTAAAGAAACAGTATCAGAGCATCAAAAAAGAGATAGATTTGGCTATTGAACAAGTTGTTACAAATACAAATTTTATTCTCGGCAGGGAAGTGGAAGAATTCGAAAAAGAAATGGCGAATTATTTAAATACTAAATTTGCCATAGGAGTTGCATCCGGAACAGATGCTTTAGTTTTGGCTATTAGAACCCTGAATATTTCAGAAGGCGACGAAGTAATAACCACGCCTTTTACATTTATTGCAACAACTGAAGCAATCATAAGAGCAGGCGCAAAGCCCGTATTTTGCGATATAGACGAAGAAACATATAACATAGATACCAATAAAATAGAAGAAAAAATAACGTCTAAAACAAAAGCAATTCTTCCTGTGCACCTTTATGGATTATCTTGCGAAATGGATAAAATATTATCGTTAGCCCAAAAATATAACCTTAAAGTAATAGAAGATGCCGCCCAAAGTTTTGGATCAGAATATAAGGATAAAAAAGCTGGCGCTATCGGTGACATAGGATGTTTTAGCTTTTTCCCGGCAAAGAATTTAGGTGCTTACGGCGATGGAGGAATGATAACTACAAACGACGAACAAACCATACAAAAGCTAAAGTTTTTGAGAAATCACGGACAAACCGAGCAATATCATTACACTCTGCACGGGTTCAATAGCAGATTGGACACATTGCAAGCAGCTGTTTTAAAAATCAAATTAAAATATATAGAAAAATGGATTACGATGCGTCTGGAAAAAGCAAGGCTTTATAATAAACTTTTCCTTGGAAGTGAGATCATCACTCCGTTTATTCCCGCTTATTCCGAACACTCTTTTAATTATTACACGATACGCATAAAAGAAAAAAGAGATGTGGTCTTAACCCGCCTAAAAGAAAACGGTATAGCTTGCGCCATATATTATCCGCTGTGTCTGCATCTCCAAGAAGTTCATAATGATTTGGGATATAAAATAGGCGATTTTCCGGTTGCAGAAAAAATACAAACGGAAGTTTTATCCCTGCCAATGTATCCTGAATTGGAGAAAGAAGAAATAGAAGAAATTGTAAAAATCGTGAAATCACAAATATAAAAATATTGATCTATGGATATAAAAATTATTGAAGGACCTATTACCAAAGAAGAACTCATGCGGATTGCTGAAGAAGGTTTTGGCGATATGGTCAAAGCAGTTGTAGATATAGAAAAGGGCATAATGGCTATAGGTGGAGAGTTGCATTCGGATGAAGAAGGCAAACTTTTGAGTTTAAGTTCTAAACAGGAAAATCTTTGGGGAATCAATCTTTATCCTCAAAAAACAGGTGAAGAGTTTATCGAATTCGATTCGATTATTAATTTAAGACCAGCGCAAGGCAATCGTTCAAGAAGTATAGGAAATCCAAATATTCAAAATAAAATAATTGAAATAGTTAAAAATATAATTAAAGCATGAAATGAAAACTTATCACAAAGATTTGACTAAAGGCAGATGGCAAACCCTTTCATTGGCAGAACAATTAGCTAATATCGGCAGTGAAGTAAGTAGAGCAGGCCGATGGCAACAAAAAGATAGTAAACTTTTTTGGTCTGCGGTAGAAAGAGCACTGGAACTTTTCTATCTTACAATTGCCGATACACGTTGGAAAAGTCGATTAAAGGAACTCACGCGTTTGCGGGAAATTTTTTGTGATGCTGTTTTAGGCGGCAAAGAATACGGTTCCACGCTTCAATCTCTCGAACAATATTTTTTTTATTTTGCTCTTTATAACCAAAAGACGAAAATGAGCAATTATAAAGGAGAAGGGATATGAAAAAAACATTAATAACAGGAATAACCGGGCAGGATGGTTCTTATCTTGCAGAATTTTTATTATCTAAGGGATATGAAATTCACGGGCTTATAAGGAGAGCAAGCACATTTAATACAGAAAGAATAGACCATATTTATGTAGACCCGCATAAACCAAAAGCGAGACTATTTCTTCATTATGGCGATCTCTCGGATGCTGAACAAATCTCAAATATTGTATATAACATAAAGCCGGACGAAATCTATAACTTGGGAGCTCAAAGTCATGTGCGTGTAAGTTTTGATATTCCCGAATATACCGGAAATAGTACTGCATTGGGTACCGCAAGAATTTTGGAGGCAGTGAAAAGAAGTGGAAATAATTCGAAATTTTACCAGGCTTCCTCTAGTGAGATGTTTGGAACTTCTCCCTCTCCTCAAAATGAAAATACACCTTTTTGTCCCCGCAGTCCTTATGCTTGCGCTAAAGCATATGCGTTTTGGATGGTTAAGAATTATAGAGATGGTTATAAAATTTTCGCTTCCAATGGAATTCTTTTTAATCACGAATCTCCCAGGCGCGGGGAGACATTTGTTACAAGAAAGATTACACGGGGCATTTCTTCAATTCTTGCCAAGAAACAAGATTATATCTATTTAGGAAATTTGGAAGCAAAAAGAGATTGGGGATATGCCCCTGAATACGTGGAGACAATGTGGAAAATCCTACAACAGGACAAGGCTGATGATTATGTTATAGGTACAGGTCAATCACATTCAATAAAAGAATTTCTTAAAGAAGCATTCTCTTATGTAGGTCTTAACTGGAAAAAATATGTAAAGATTGACCCAAGATATTTTAGACCTACTGAAGTAGATTATCTAATCGCTGATACTCGCAAAGCCAATAAAAAATTAAACTGGACGCCAAAAGTAACATTCCGCGATTTAGTTAAAATAATGGTTGATGCCGATATGCGTAAATCAGGACTTGAACCTATTGGCGAAGGAGATAAGATTATAAAAATAAAATTTACCAATAGATGGTGGGGAGCGGATTAATGAATTTTTGGGAAGGGAAAAAAGTTATTGTAACAGGAGGAGCAGGATTCTTGGGGTCGTATTTAGTGGAACAATTACAGCAAAAAAAGGCCGAGATTTTTATCCCAAAAATTGAAGATTATGATTTAAGAAATATCGAGAATATAAAAAGAATGTTTGATGATTTTCTTCCACAGATTATTATTCATTTAGCCGCAGTTGTTGGTGGAATTAGTGCAAATAGCCAGAACCCGGGGAAATTCTTTTATGATAATATCATCATGGGAGTTCAGCTTATGGAAGAAACAAGAATCAGAAAGGTTTCTAAATTTGTAAATATTGGCACTATATGCTCTTATCCTAAGTTTACTCCAGTCCCGTTCAAAGAAGAAGATTTATGGAACGGTTATCCCGAAGAAACAAATGCTCCCTACGGATTATCAAAAAAGATGTTAATTGTTCAATCACAAGCCTACAGGAAACAATATGGATTTAATTCTATAAATTTGCTCCAGGTAAATCTTTACGGACCCCGAGACAATTTTGACCCCAAAAGTTCTCATGTAATACCTGCTTTAATTAAAAAATGCCTTGATGCAATTGAGAATAAAGAGGATAAAATTGTTGTTTGGGGCACGGGGAAATCAACCAGAGAGTTTCTCTATGTAGAAGATGCTGCTGAGGGGATTTTACTGGCAGCGGAAAAATACAATAAATCCGAACCCGTTAATCTCGGTGCCGGATTTGAGATTTCAATAAAGGATTTAGTTGAATTAATAGCTGAATTAACCGGATTCAAAGGAAAAATCATCTGGGATAAAACCAAACCAGATGGTCAGCCTCGTAGATGTCTGAATACTACCAAAGCTTATAAAGAATTTGGCTTCAAAGCGAAAACCCAATTTGAAACTGGTCTAAAGAAAACTATTGAATGGTATAAAGATAATTGTGTGGATTATACAAACCACGGGAGGGATTTATGAAAGTAGTAATTCTTGCTGGCGGCAGAGGTACCCGGCTTAGCGAAGAAACAACCAACATACCAAAGCCAATGGTAGAGATTGGGGGCAAGCCAATTATATGGCATATTATGAAAATTTATTCTCATTACGGTTTTAACGATTTCATAATCTGTACAGGATACAAAGGATATATCATTAAAGAGTATTTTGCGAATTATTTTCTTCATTCAGCAGACATTACTCTTGATTTAAACAAGAATAAAATGGAGGTGCTTAGTTCAAAAGCAGAGCCCTGGAAAGTTACTCTTATAGATACCGGGTTAGACACAATGACCGGTGGCAGGATAAAGAAAATTAAGAAATATGTTGGCAACCAGACTTTCATGCTTACCTACGGAGACGGTATAGGTAATATTAATATTAAGGAATCCTTAGAGTTTCATAAAAAACACGGTAAATTTGCGACAATCACCGCAGTACAGCAAACAGGCAGATTTGGCGCTTTAAATATAATAAAGTCCGATGATGTTAAATCGTTTTTTGAGAAACCCAAAGGCGATAGAGCATGGATTAACGGTGGTTTCTTTGTGCTGGAGCCGAAGATATTTGAGTACATAAAAAATGACTCTACTGAGTGGGAAAAAGAACCTTTAGAAAATCTCGCTAAAAATAATCAATTAAATGCATATAAACATAACGGGTTCTGGAAATGTATGGACACGTTGAGGGATAAGATTGAATTAGAGCAATTATGGAATGCAAATAATGCTTTATGGAAATTCTGGAAAGCGTAAATACTTATCATGAATAAAAAATTTTGGAGAAACAAGACGGTATTAATTACCGGTTTTGAAGGATTTCTGGGCTCTAATCTTACTCAAACTCTGATTGCTTTCGGGGCTAAAATATTCGGTTTAGACATAAAGGTTGGAAGAAAAGACACTATCTTAACCGCAGCTGACTATAAAAAGATAACCGTTATCAAAGGTAGTGTAGCCAATTACACATTATTAAAAGATGTCATCATAAAAAATAAAATTAATGTCGTTTTCCATCTGGCAGCAGAGGCTATTGTCGGCAAATGCCATATTAACCCCTTAGTTACCTTTTCTACAAATATTAAAGGCACATGGATGGTGCTGGAAGCTTGCCGAAACTCTAATGCTGTTAAATCAATTATCATTGCTTCAAGCGATAAAGCCTACGGCACCCATAAAAAGCTGCCTTACAAGGAAAATACATCTTTAATCGGAAACCATCCTTATGATGTATCCAAAAGCTGCGCCGACCTGATAGCTTGTACCTATTTTCACACTTATGGTTTACCGGTAGCAGTTACCAGGTGCGGCAATATCTATGGGCCGGGGGATTTTAATTTTTCCCGTATTGTCCCCGATGCTATCAGGTGCGCATTTACCGGTAAAACACTTTTGATTCGCAGCAATGGTAAATTTACCCGGGATTATGTTTATGTGGATGATATTATAAATGGTTACATTACTTTGGCTGAGAAATTGCCAAAATTGGGACTTGACGGGGAGTCGTTTAATTTTAGCAATGAAAATCCGATTACAGTTGTAGAGTTAGTTAACAAAATATTCGAAATTTCCAAAAAGAAGCTAAATTGCAAAATTTTAGATAAAGCAAAGTATGAGATTAAGCACCAATATCTGGCTGCCAATAAGGCAAGAAAAATATTACAATGGAATCCGAAATATAATTTAAAAGAAGGTTTGAAAAGAACTATTCAATGGTACAAGATTTTATTGAAAGCCAAATGATAAAACAGCTTAAAAATACACCTGTTTTAATAACAGGAGCCAACGGTTTTATAGGCTCACATCTAACAAAGAGATTGGTAGTGTTAGGAGCCAAAGTAAGCGCTTTTGTTGAACCCGGCACTTCTTTATGGAGAATACAAGATATCAAAAATAAGATTAAGGTTTATCCCGTAGATATAACGAAATTTAAAAATGTGGATGTTTTAATAAAGAAGATTAAACCAATTAAAGTATATCATTTAGCAGCGCATGTAAATGTTAATCGTTCTTTGGATTTACTTAGTAGAATGGTTGATATCAATATAAAAGGAACCACGAATGTTTTAAACGCGCTAGAAAATACTTGTAAGGTTGACTGTTTTATTAATACAGGTACTGGTGAAGAGTATGGAGATGGTGATGTTCCTTTTTTGGAATCACAAAGAGAAAATCCTGTGTCGCCCTATTCTGCTTCAAAGGTTTGCACAACATATCTTTGCCAGATGTTGCACAAGATTTACAATATGCCCATAATTACACTACGCCCATTCTTGACTTACGGACCTTATCAAACCAATGATATGCTCATACCTTTGTTGATACGGAAATGTTTGCTTGGCAAAGAGTTTGAAATGACAAAGGGAGAGCAAACAAGAGATTTCAATTATGTTTCAGACATAGTAGAAGGTTATATAAAAGCATCTATAACACAAAGAGCTATCGGAGAAATAATTAATTTAGGTAGTGGCAGAGAATACAAAATTAAAGATGTTGTAAATCTGATTTTCGATTTAACCAAATCCAAAGTAAAGCCAAAAATCGGTAAATTGGCTTATCGGCAGGGTGAGACAATGAATTTTTATTGTTCAAACCGCAAAGCGCAAAAAATACTAAAATGGAAACCGAAAATTTCCTTAAATAAAGGATTATGTAGAACAATAGGGTGGTATAAAGGGTATATTAATAAGGAATAAGACGGTCGTGTTTAAATCCCGAGTTGTATAGACGCAGCGAATTACAAAAATCATATGGAGTTTGGAATGAAAGTAATTCTAAAAAAGATAATCACAAGTCTGCGCGTGTCAATGTTCCCAACAGAGCATGACAAGGAAATCAAGAGATGGTACTCCGATGGTGGTGATGAAAAGTTAAGGTATAACTATGACCTTGATCGTGATTCTTTAGTTATGGATATGGGTGGATACAAGGGGCAGTGGGCATCTGATATCTACGCAAGTTACAACTGTCGTGTATTAATTTTTGAGCCGGTGAAGTCGTTTGCAGAACAAATACAGAGAAGATTTAAGAATAATCCAAATATTGAGGTTTTTTGTTTAGCGCTTGGTAAAAATCGAAGGCAAGAGATTATATCTTTATGTGACGATGGGTCATCCGTGTATAGAGACGCTCCGGTCAAAAAAACAATCCAATTTGAGGATGTGGCAGAGTTTTTCACTAAGCACGATATTAAGAATATAGACTTGATGAAGATTAACATTGAAGGTGGTGAGTATGAGTTGCTGCCAAGGCTAATTGAAACCGGGCTTGTCAATAAAATAAAGAACATTCAAATACAATTTCACAATGTTTTGACAGACTCAAAGGCGCATATGAAAAGAATATGCAGTGAATTATCAAAAACGCATAAACCTACTTATCAATATAAGTTTGTTTGGGAGAATTGGGTGCGCTGTGACTTCTGATCCTAAAAGAGAAAATATGAACTGTTCTTCTCATGTCAGCAAACCTGAAATTTCCGTAATGATGTCTTGTTATAACGGCAGCCGTTGGTTGCGTGAGGCCATCGACAGTGTCCTCGCCCAGACTTACGAAAACTTTGAATTTATCCTGGTGGATAATGGCTCAACAGATGATACTTGGAATATCATCCAAAGTTATAGGGACAAAGATAAGCGCATCGTTGCCATATCCAAGAAAAATACCTTGTTGCCAGATTCGCTCAATGTGGGTATTGTGCAAGCCAAGGGTGAATGGATTGCTAGGCTGGATGCAGATGACCTGTGTGAGCCAACGCGACTTGAGGAGCAGATTAATTTTGTGCGCAAACATCCGGAGGTGGTATTGCTTGGTACCGGCTTTATTGAAATCGACGAGCAGGGCCAGGTCATAAAAAAACATTTGTATCCATCCAAACATTCTGTTTTGGTTCAGCATTTAGAGCATTTACAAAGCTTCTTTCCACATTCATCGGCATTTTATCGTTTGGACACGGTCAGGCTGATTGGCGGGTACAATCTGCACTTTCGTATGGCGCAGGATTGGCAGTTATGGTCGGAATTAGCGCTACGCGGGAAAGTCATGTGTCTCCCCAAGTATCTGGTGCATATCAGAAAACATCCTGACCAACTTTCTTCAGAAAATAAGGGTAAAAGTGTAAATCACGAAGCAATGGCAGTAGTAGTTTGCCGTTTCTTACGAAAGGCAGGACGCAAAGATCCTTCTGTAGATGCAAGTGCTAAAAAATGGATTTTATTTCTTAATTGGATTGAGAAACGAATGGAAGAATTAGATGTTTTTGAAAAACGCAAAGCTTGGGCGGATGCACGCGCCAAGTATTTTGCAACAAAGAACAGACTGAACGGTGCGATTCGCTTCGGTACTCACCTATTGCAATCCGGCTACATAAGTGTGTTGGTATGGGAAAAGTTCTTTGGTTCTTCGTTGCCGCAGCGTCTTATGCGGGAATGGATAATTGCAAATAAATAAGCGAGGCAAATAGCCCGATTGAGGTGTTATGAATTTAAAGTATATATATCAATTGCGTAGACCGATCCAGGCATTGATGCGGGAAGCTTCCCGCATCAACAGTTACAAACCCCAAAAGTATTGGTATCCTCTAAGTTTGGCAACTTATGATTGTGAAGAAATACTGGCTGCCGTTGATTCTCTGTGCTCTTTTCGTACAACTATGTGGAAAAAAACGGATAATTTCGAGCGTCAATTCATAAAGGTATTTGGCGGCGCGGAAGCCGTAATGGTGAATAGCGGGTCTTCGGCAGATTTACTGATTGCTTTTGCTTTGACAAATCCACAGACCAAAATGTTAAATCCGGGTGATGAGATTCTTGTGCCTTCCGTAACGTGGCCAACACAGATTTGGGCACCTATGATGGCAGGGCTTAAAGTTCGATTTGTGGATACGAACCCCAATACTCTGAATATTGATATGAATGATCTTGAGTCCAAAATTTCTCCGCGAACGCGCGCTATTTCCCTGGTTCATCTGATGGGTAATCCCTGTAATATGGAACGCGTGATGTCCATTTGCAAAACACACAATTTAATTTTGACCGAAGATTGCTGTGAAGCGTTGGGAGCGAAATACAAAGGGAAACCAGTGGGGACATTTGGTATAGCAGGTAGTTTTTCCTTTTTCTTTTCTCACCACATTACCACGATGGAAGGAGGAATGATTATCTGCCGGGATCAGTCATTGTCTGATGTTTTTCGCCTTTTACGCGCTCATGGCTGGGCGCGTAATACTAAATATACAAAAGCCGAACCACAAAACGATGTGGATCCGCGTTATATGTTTTTGAATTGGGGTTTTAATGTGCGCCCTACCGAATTGCAGGCTGGTTTTGGTTTGGAACAGATGAAACGATGGCCATCCTTTCACGCCCAACGATTACAAAATGTGGCTTATTTTAAAAATTACCTTGAGCACCATCGTAATCTGATAAACTTAATGCAAGTAGCGCCGGAAGCCGAATGTTCATGGTTTGCTCTACCACTTATGCTTACACCCAAATGCCCTTTCAAAAAGTCGGATTTCCTGGCATACTTGGAAAAACAGGGTGTTGAAACACGTCCAATTGTTGCAGGGAATCTGGCGCGGCAACCGGTATGCAGACTATATCCTGAATTACAGGAAGGCAACTTGCCCGGCGCTGATGCTGTGCATGAGAGGGGCTTCTATCTTGGTTTGCATCCTTTTGAAGCTAAAAAAAACCTGGATAGGCTTGCTGAGGTTTTTGAAAAATTCATCCGTAAAACAGTATGAAAAAAATAATCCTTGCCGCTGCTCCACTGGATCCGGTTATCTCTTACGAATATCACAATTTTCTCAAACCATTGGAAAAAATTGGATGTAAAGTTATTCCTTTTGATTTTCTGGAACATATGCGCCTGCTTGGCCGCGACGGCATGAACCGAAAATTGCTGGAAGTCGTCCGATGCGAGCAACCAGATATCGTTTTTTTTGTTCCCCATACCAATCAATTCATTCCGGAAATTGTAGATGAGATAGGTAAACATGCAATTACTCTTGGCTATTTGTTTGATGATATGTGGAGGATTAAGTATTCCCGTTTCTGGGCGAAACACTTTAATTTTATTACTACATCAGATGTTAATGGATTGCGCAAGTTTCGGGATGTCGGATTTACAAATGTGATTTATTCCCCGTTTGCGTGCAATCATGAGGTCTATCGCAAAGAAGAACTGCCCAAACTCTATGATATAACTTTTGTGGGGCAGTACCACCCACAACGCGAGTGGTATATAAATTGGCTGAAAAAATCCGGTTTTGAGGTACGAGTGTGGGGATTAGGATGGCCGGAGAAAATGTTGAGCATGCAGGAAATGATAAACGTTTTTAATCAAAGCCGTATCAATCTGAATTTGTCAAATTGCGTTTCATGGGATATTCGTTATTTGACAACATTATCCCGGCCGATTAAAAACACTCTTCGCGTTTGGCTTCAGGCGGTGCGTACTCTCACGCATTCGGATATGAAAACCGTAGAGCAGGTAAAAGGGCGACATTTTGAAATTAATGCCTGTGGCGGGTTTCAGCTTTCATACTATGTCAAAGGACTGGAACATTTCTACACAATAGGCGATGAAATTGCGCTTTTTGTTTCGCCGAAAGATCTGGTAGAAAAGATTCGGTATTACTTGGAACACAAGGATGAGCGCGAGGCGATTGCTCAGCGAGGTCAAGAACGCACTCTGCAAGACCACACGATGGAAAAACGGTTGCAGGATATTTTAAAATATTTTAAATTAAGCTGATTCTAAATGAAAACAATTCTTGTTCATAGTATAGCAGGTAATAATAATCGGATTTTTGATCCCGATGGACGAGACGGGTGTCATGACCCGGCCATCTATTTGCGGGAGCGATTGCTTCAATGCGGATATGACCTTAAGACGTCAGACAACAATCCACTTAAAGATTGCGAATGGGTATTTTTCTATGAAGATGTAAGTGTGCGTACTTATGCAGGTTGGTATGGGTTGGCAAAGAAACTCAAAGCAAAAATAAACAGAAGACCTTTGATTCGGAATCTATATGAAGAGTGTATTCGCGCAGGAATGCAAAAGCGTATGGCGCTCTTCCTCTGGGAACCGCCGTCCGTTTGTCAGAATAATTGGGACCCTGGGTTGCATAAGCTGTTTCCTGTCATTTTCACCTGGCATGATACCTTTGTTGATAACAGGAAGATATTCAAAGTATGCGTCCCCCAAATGCGACAATTTCCGGAAGTGCCAAAGATTCCCTTTATGCAAAGGAAATTGCTGGTGAACATTTCGATGAATAAATATTCCCGTCACTCCAGAGAATTATATTCGGCTCGTCGTGATGCGATTCGCTATTTTGAACGTAAGTATCCGGACAGTTTTGACCTGTTTGGAATTATGTGGGACAAATCCCCTACCCTGCTGAAACGATACTTCCCATGGATGCGCCAGATATACCCTTCTTATCGGGGAACTATCAAAAATAAATGGGATGTTATGCCAAATTACCGTTTCAGTATCTGTTATGAAAACATTCGGGATGAACCGGGTTATGTTACTGAGAAAATTTTTGACAGCATGCGTTGCGGCTGTGTACCTATTTATTGGGGTGCGCCCAATATCCACGATTATGTAGATGCAGACGCTTTTATAGACCGCCGCAAATTTAAAACAAATGCAGAATTGGATGGTTATTTATCCAATATCACTGAGAGCGAGTACGCACGCTTTCAAGATGCCATTCGTTCCTATTTAGCCGGGCCGCGATTTGCCAAATTTCTACCAACAGCTTATGCTGATACGATCATTAATACGCTTAAATTGAAAGCATGAAAAAAGTTGTACTATATTTTAACAGCTGATTACAGGAATGGCCAGTTAATAAATTAATGGGAGAGTTCTATGATTAAGTCGTTTATAAGATTGATTTATCACCGAAGTGTGATACTACCACGCGTAGTATCCTTCATACGACGACCTCGTTATTGTAGGATGTCCCGGCTTGATGTTCCGCCATTTAATGGCGACACTCAAATGACAGAGGTTGTAGAGTTCTTAATACAATGCGGCATCTCTTCTTTCGTGGAGACGGGAACTTACCTTGGTCATACCTGCAAGTATATTGCATCTCGTTATCCACAATTGCCGATGGCTACGATTGAGAGTAATCCGGATTATTTCTATGCAAGTCAAAAAATGTTGCGTCAATATGAAAATGTTCAAACCATCAAGGGAAATTCAGCGGTAGAAATCAATCGTCTTGTGGAAAACGGGCCTTCCGGACTAACTCTGTTTTTCCTTGATGCGCATTGGTATAATTATCTTCCATTGCCCGATGAAATAAAGAGTATAAGTTTGCAATCAAGTGATGCTATCTTGGTTATTCACGACTTTCAAGTGCCCGGGCATAATGAGTATGGATTTGATGTTTGTAACGGCAAAGCTATTGGGATGGAAATGCTTACATCCTCGGTTGATAGTAATAAATCATATACCATTTTACTTCCTAACTATACCTATCAAGACGCTTATGGTGTGATACCCACATCTAGCCAACAGTTACGCGGTTATGCAATCGTCTTTCAAGGTGCAAAAGAGATTTTAAATAAATTTCAACAAAGTAAATTGTCAAAATATTATACTCAAGAGGTGATTACATGACGGATTATACATTTTGGGATGGGAAATAGCATGAATATTCATTCACTAAAGTCACTTAAGTTGACAAAGGAATATTTTATTCAAAAAGTTTTGAAATATTTTAACAGAATATTCCGCCGTGACGCCAACATGGATGACTTTGACTGGCAACGCTATCCTGAACACTATCAGGCAGAACTGGCAGATATCAAAAAGTCACATACACAGGTGCTAACGTCAGGAGATTATGTCTTTTCCGAAGGCGCTTTGTCTTTACAGAAAGATATCCTTCCTTTGCATTCAAATGCAAGATTGTTGTATGAGACAATTTTGCAATTAAGCCCGGATAGCCTTCTTGAAGTTGGCTGTGGCGGAGGAGACCATCTATCTAATTTAAGCACATTGTCACCCAATATTCGTCTTTATGGTTGTGACCGTTCAATCGAACAATTATCTTTTTTACATAAAAGGCATCCTAATTTAAAAGCTGATATTGGGCAGTTAGATATAACCCTACCCTATTCTTCCCAATGGCCGGTAGTTGATTTGTGTTTTTCTCATGCCGTAATCATGCGTATCCACACAGACGACAATCATCTTGTAGCTCTTTCCAACTTGTTTAAAACTGCGAAAAAGTATGTGGTTTTAATGGAAAATTGGCGCTCGCATGATTTCATGGAATCCATCCGGAATATCTTTGAGAAACAAATGATACCGTGGGACAACTTATTTTTCTACTACCGCATTTCGCCTGAACTAAACAAACCACACATTATGATTGTTTCTCCCTTAAAACTTAATTATGAACCCCTTAAAAAATATGATATTTTACTTTAAATATATGAGAATATTAACGGAGTTACTATGAATCGTCTCAACCGAGCTTCAATCAATATGCTCGCCGGCGCGGGTGGCTATGTTGTGCCGATGTTTGTTAATCTAATCTCCATTCCCCTTTTGCTACGCGGATTGGGTGAAGCGGCTTTTGGTTTGCAAAGTCTGGTAGCTGTCATCATTGGCTATCTCACCATCATGGATATGGGATTGACTTGGCCGATTATCAAGTATTTGGCTGAAGACCGCGCCAAAAATGATACCGAGTCCGCGAATCGTATGTTGAATACAACTCTCAATCTTTATGGCATGATTGGCATAGTCGGCATGGTTGTCATTTTCTTGGCGGCAGAATGGCTTGCGCGAAGCGTATTCAAAATGCCGGCAGAACTAATTCCTCAGGCAACGCTGGTATTTCGCTTGGCTAGTATTGGCTTTCTAGGTAGTGTAGGCATATCGTGGGGTCAGTCTTTGTCCATGGGGCTTCAGCGGTATGAAATATCCGGCACAGTCTCGGTCGTTTCTAATGTAGTTGGTGTAGGGCTGGGTCTGGTTATGGTGTATGCAGGGTATGGAGTAGTAAGCTATGTGTTGGTTCGAGTCATTGTTTCACTTGCATCGGGCCCAGCATACTGGTTGTTAGCACGCCGTTTATTGCCAACTTTCCGCATAAAATGGCGCATTGACCTTGCTACATTGCAGCGCATCAGAGGATATGTCGGCTATGGGGCAATCAACCGTGTAGTCAGTAGTCTGGTAAGCCGATTAGACCAGACATTGATTGGCATCTGGCTTGGAGTGGCGGCAGCAGGTATCTATTCCGTACCATTCCTAGTTGTGAACTCATTAGGGTATATGATTTCCGTCATGTTGGGATTTATCTTTCCTATGGCAAGTGAGTTGCAAAGTCTGAAGGAAATGGATAGTCTGCGCGATATTTTTACGCGTGCGACGCTATTTGTTTCATCGTTAGCAGGAATGGTCTTTATTCCATTATTTGTGCTGGGGGACATTTTTCTTGCACTCTGGGTACCGAGCATTGCCCAACAAGCCACCAGCGTGCTTCGTCTGTTGACATTAGCAAGTTACATGGGAGTTCTTTGTGTTTGTCTGACCAATAGTGTCGTTCTCGGACTAGGACACATGCGCCAATTTACTATTTATACTACTATTCGTGGCATTGTGCTGGGAGCATTGTGTCTTTTATTGATACGTCCATTTGGTTTGGAAGGCGCAGGATGGGCATTGCTGCTTACCGTAATAGTGGATGGAGTCTATTTATTCGTTGCATTACGCAATTATCTTAAGATCTCGCCACTTATGCTCTTCCGGAAATCGTATCTCAAACCGATGACATTGAGTTTTGTACTGGGAGCATTGTTTTGGTTGACTCGACCGTGGGGGCATTCATGGTTAGGGTTAGTTGCTATTGCAAGTGTGCTGGAATTGATATATATATTTGTCGGATTCCGGCTCGGCATATTTGGCGATACTGAGAAACGAGCTGTTATGGGTCTGTACAAAGTGGTTATTGATAAATTCATTAGACCGGAAAAAGTGTCCTCGTAACAATGCTTACAGGCATGCTTAAATAATTGGTCTAAATAAAGGATAGAACATAATGCCTTACTTACATGAACGCAAAAAGATTCTGCAAATTATAAAATGGTTGCATTGGAGCTGTATTGGCTCATTTGTTTTACTTTCAGGAGTTCTGCATAATGTTTCAAAATACTTCTTGTTGCTGGCGGCAGCGACAACATTCTACCTCTTCTTCTTCAATACTGGCAAAGAGCAGGAGCGTTTTCGAGAGATTGATTCCCAGACAAAAAATTTGGGTCTTGTGTATTTTATCTTTCTTTTATCAATAATCCCTTCAATATTTTTAGTCGAGAATTATTGGCCCGGAATAAAGCTCTGGGTCTCATTCGCATTCTATTTGGCAGCCTTTGTTATTGGCAGATTTTCCGGTATTGCCGAAAGTAAAACATCGGAACGGGCTTTTTTGTACATGCTAAGTTTTTCGCTTTTTATATTTTCTGCCAATGTGATTCTTAGGTTTTTTGGGGGATTCATTCAACCCGGAGGATTTGGGTTAGATTGTGGAGCTTCGACAAGTTATATTGCTGTATTAACCATAATCTTGTGGACGCTCGGTTTTGAATTTCGCGCATTAGAGCGTATTGGCAAGACAATATGTCTTGTTACTTCAACAATCGGAGCAGTAGCCCTTACGCTAAGTTTGTCCAGAGGACCATGGCTCGCCACCGTTTTGGTTTTGATAATTTATATTATTTTTAATTTAAAGAGAGATTGGAAAAGACCCATTGGTACCTTTTTATTGATTTTGGTTATGTTCATTGCACTTTTTATTCCAAATCCTAAGACACATACCTCGCAAATTGGACGCTTTAATATAGATTTCAGGATGGCTCGGCAAGAAAGGTCTACACAATCTATCGCAGAAAGATTGAAAACATGGAAAGCAGCGATTAACATGTTTGTTGACCACCCTGTTTTTGGCATAGGATTATGTCAATTTCAAAACTCATATAAAACCCAATATGCGCCGTCAGATGCAATAAGAAGAGACTTGCCGGGAGCTCATAATAATTTTCTACAGTTTCTTAGTGAGACCGGGTTGCTTGGCATTTCAGGATTTCTTGTTATGGTAGGATATTTGTTGTTTAGTCTTTCTCGTCTTGCATTCTATAAACGCCCTAACTATTGGCTTGTGGCTGCCTTGCTAATGATACTTAGCGAAGTTTTTTTTCATGGAATGACTGATTATACATTTTATACGTCTCTCGTAGCTCGAATATACTTCTTTGTGTTGGGTGTGGCATACGCTCAGGGCAGCCAACCTCAAGGATAGAAAGTATTTGATGTTAAAAAAAAATAGGTAAGTGCAAGCCTCGAAGGGAAGCTATTTGTAGTTGCTTAGTCGAATGTACCAAGCATGTCGGGAAGCAATTTCCGTTCTATCATTAAAATCATAATCCTCTCCGCAAATAGATTTGACATTGGAGGTGAGTAGTGAAATTTATCTATGTAAAGGGGTTCTTCTATGTCTTTTTGTATGTCCGCACACCACAAGAAATTATTGCCAAAAGCTTCTTTATCAAAGCGACTCGCCATAATTTCATAACCGTATTTCGAATAAGTATGCCTATCAAAGCCTCCTTCAATAAAAGGATAATTATGAAAATCGTAATCATATGTGGGCACGGGCTGCCACACAAAGACTGGTTCTACAGAGAAAACATCGGAAACCGCCTCAATAAGTTTCTTGTTTTGCAAATATCTGTCTATAACAGCTTCAAGTAGTGGCTGATTATCGTAACTCTGGGGAAACAGATTCGTTGTAGCTATTGTTATTGTAGTTGTATCTACTGGAAGTGGATGAAGTATACGGAGGATTATTCGTGCAAAGCGCGCCATGGGTAATTTAGATATAACCGCTAACTTTGATTCAGGTTCTTTCTTATCCCCCCTGATGAATACTTGTAACCGTTCTGTGAATAGGGGTTCATCGTTGTAGTGGTAAAAATCATTCACTCCATCTATAAAGATAGCTATGTCTGGAACGAATCCTGATATCAGCAAACGCTCATACAAAATTAGCTCTTGAGTCGAGTAATAGAATCCTCGCCCGAAATTGTACACACACACAGGTCGCTGTAATTTTCCCACAAGGTACTGTTGCAAATATGAGGCAATAGTTTGCTCATCGCTAACGCCATAACCAAACGTAGTCGAACCTCCGAAAAGAAAAATATTAAGATTGGCTGATTGGGGAGGCCAAGGCCCCTGTTCCTTAGATAACCTAAATCCTTGTTCATGGACGTTGACGTATTTTCCAGTAAACGGTCGCTCTTTGAACTGGGTGTAGGCTTCATACAACAAGGGTCGGGACCATGTTTCTTTGAGCAGTTGGTCTACTTCAGCCTGGGGCATCTGACCATAAACTTTTTGAACAGATTCTCCCCCGTAACGAACAGTGACAGGATCGGCTGTTATTGAATCTTTGATCCAGAAGAGCACAAACAGGAGTGCATTAATAAGCGCAAACAGCACAAAAGTATTGAATAAAAACAATCCAATATTTCTGTAAGTATCCAAGAACTTATGTTGTAATGCCGGGGTCATATGGTAGAGAGTATAGCAAAATGAAGTTAAATAGCAATAACAATCGACACTTTTAGGGGAACAAAAAACATTGTTGGGGACTCTAGAAAGTAGTATAATACATGTTTAGAAATGATTTGTTAAATAGCCTAACGTCGGAAAAATTCAAAAGGTCAAAATAGAACAAAAACAACAATAAGAAGCACCAAAGGTTCAGCTTACAAGCTGTAGGTATAAAGGGATATAGACACCATCTGTGGAGGTTTTTAGGGTTATGAATTTATTATTTGTTGTTCCTAAATTTGCAGGACCGGACCAGTTCTATCAATATCCTATCGGGTTAGCGAGTGTATATGCTTTTATAAAACGTCATGGCTTTTCAGTGTCGTGCCTGAATTTATGTCATGAAACCAAAACAACTCAAGAATTATTGGAAAGAGAGTTTTCCAAAAGACACGTGGATATTGTCTGCACAGGAGGAATGTCAACAAATTGGGGATTAATTGAAGACATTCTCCTGAGTGTTAAGAAAATTCGCAAGGATATTATTACGGTGGCCGGAGGCCCGGTTGTGACTGCTGACCCCGAACTGGCTTTGAAGAACCTTCCAATTGATTATGGCGCAATAGGAGAAGGTGAATTTATACTTCTTGAATTGCTGCAAACGTTACAAAAGGATAAGTCACCTGATAATGTAAAAGGTCTTGCCTTTCGAAATTCCAAGGGGCAGGTCGTGTTAACTGAAAAGCGTGAGGAGATCAAGGACCTTGATACCCTTCCAATTCCTGAATTTCAAGATTTTGGTTTTAAGGAAACATTGGGCAATTTCAAATATGCTCAACAACTTCCTATTGTAGAAACTTTTGATGAAGTACGTTTTGCCGAAGTCATAGGTTCCCGCTCGTGCCCGTTTTCATGCACTTTTTGTTATCACCCGCTTGGAAAGAAATACCGGCAACGCTCGCTTGAGCATCTCTTTACAGAGATTGAGTATTTACATAATACCTTTGGTGTTAATGTTATAGGGTTTAGCGATGATCTTTTTTCCACCGACCAAAAACGCCTTTTAGCGTTGGCGGAGCGTATCAAGCCATATAATATCAAGTGGTATGCCAATTTTAAAGTCAATGACGTTGCATCTGATGTAATGAAAAAATTGAAAGCCGCCGGTTTAATTTTTGCCTGTTTTGGTATTGAGAGCATGCATGATGAAGTGCTTAAGAGTATGAAGAAGCATACCACTAAGGCCAATATTGTAAAAGCTTTGGATACATGCCATCAAATCAAGTTAGCATGTGGAGGGAATATCATCCTCGGTGATATTGCCGATACCGTTGAAACGGTTAATGAGTCCATAGCATGGTGGAAGAATAATCCTGCAAGAAGTGTTTCTATGGGCTTCATAAAGGTAATTCCTGACGCAGAAATTTATCGTTATGCGCTTCAAAAAGGGATAATTAAGAATAAACTCGCCCATGCCAGAAATTTGCCTTTGTTAAACATATCTAAAATGACAAACAGACAATATTATGATTTGGTTGTGAAAGTATGTTGGTGGAACCTGATACGTACTTACAAAACTCCGGGTACTCTCATTGCTACGCGAAAAACCAATGATTTTTATGGTAATAAACAATTCTATGAACTCAAATTGAAGTGTCCTTTTTGCGGCAATGAACAAACCCAAAAAAAGTTTATGGCAAGCCCTGTTCCCAATATGATAATTACCTGTACATACTGTTTTGCTGGTTTTAAAATCCAGCAAAAACAGGCTTTTCCTGGCGCTTTCTCATCATTGTCTATGGTTGCCTTTGTATTTTTTAAGTTGGTCGAAAGTTATGCTATAAGATTCCCATTCTTTAGGTCTTATAACCATGTATTAAGAAAGATATTTAATCGGGTTTGGTCTCGTCGATAGTTTAATATGAAAAGTAAAAATCATTTAATGTATGAAAAGAACTGTAGTGCATAAGGTAGCGCAATGAATATATTAGGAATTTCATTTTTTTATCATGATAGCGCGGCGTGTTTAGTGCGCGATGGCAAAGTTATTGCCGCCGCGCAAGAGGAGCGTTTTACACGTAAAAAGCATGACGCAGACTTTCCTATAAATGCTATCAACTACTGTCTTGAAGAAGCGGGGATTGGTACAAAAGATTTAGATTTTGTTGTATTCTACGAAAAGCCTTTCATTAAGTTTGAGCGTATACTTGAAACCTATTTATCTTATGCTCCTATTGGAATTAAGTCATTTATTAAAGCAATGCCGATATGGATAAAAGAGAAAATATGGATGAAAGAACTTATTAGAAAAGAACTTAATTTTGAGGGAAAAGTCATCTTTCCTGAACACCATGAGTCACATGCTGCCTCTGCCTTTTTCCCCTCACCTTTTCAGGAAGCCGCTTTTCTCACTATAGATGGAGTCGGCGAATGGACAACGACAAGCTTTGGTGTGGGCAAAGACAATAAGGTAGATATTCTTGCAGAGATTCATTTCCCCCATTCATTAGGTCTTTTATATTCTGCATTTACCTATTATACTGGGTTCAAAGTCAATTCGGGTGAATATAAAATGATGGGGCTTGCGCCTTATGGCAAACCTAAGTATAAAGATTTGATTCTTTCTGCGTTGATGAACCTAAAAGAAGATGGTTCGTTTAAACTTAATATGGATTATTTTAATTACTGTGCCGGTTTAACTATGACCAATAGGAGATTTGAGAACCTATTCGGCGGTCCTCCTCGAAGTCCGGGGTCAAAATTGACCCAAAGAGACATGGATATAGCACAGTCTATCCAAGAAGTAACCGAAGAAGTTATGTTGCGTATGGCTCAACACGTATATCAAGAGACGGGAAAGAAAAATCTATGTTTAGCCGGTGGTGTAGCGTTGAATTGCGTCAGTAATGGAAGAATTCTACGGGAAAGTCCTTTTGAAAATGTTTGGATTCAGCCGGCAGCCGGAGATGCAGGAGGTGCCTTGGGAGCAGCTTTATTTGTATGGTATCAATATTTAGAGAACAAAAGAATCAGTGACGGGAAGAAAGATTTTCAGCAAGGGTCTTATCTTGGACCAAAATTTGAGAATAGCTATATCAAAAACTATTTAGAAAAAAATAAAATTTCCTATATTTTACTGAAAAATGAGGATATTCCGGAAAAAATTGCTGATTTAATTGCCAATCAAAAAGTAATCGGATGGTTTCAAGAACGTATGGAGTTTGGCCCTCGAGCGTTGGGAAATCGCTCGATTTTGGGAGATGCTCGTTCCAGCAAAATGCAGGAAATGATGAACCTTAAAATAAAGTTTCGGGAGAGTTTTCGCCCTTTTGCGCCATCAGTAATAGAAGAGAGAGCGTCAGATTTTTTTGAGATAGACAGGAAAAGCCCGTATATGCTTTTGGTAGCCCCCGTAAAAGAGGAACTACGCCGAAAAATGACGAAAGAAGAACAAAAACTCTTTGGACTTGATAAATTAAAAACTACTCGCTCCAGCATTCCTGCTGTGACCCATGTTGATTATTCTGCACGACTGCAGACTGTTAATAAGGATGATAATCCGCTATATTATCAACTGATAGCAAAGTTTGATGAGAAATACGCTTGTCCTGTAATCATCAATACTTCTTTCAATGTTCGGGGTGAACCTATTGTGTGTACGCCGGCAGATGCATACTTATGCTTTATGCGAACCAATATGGATTGTCTTATAATGGGCAACTTTCTCATAGAAAAGAAAGAACAGAAACTATTGGACAAAGACGTTAATTGGCTTAAAGAATTTGAGTTGGATTAAAAATAGGGGAATTATAAAAACAATCGAGATATGAGGTAATAATGTTGAAGCATATGATTGAACATCTTGATATTTTTGTATGCCCAGCTTGTGGAGGAGATCTGCAAATAGCTGATGATGAGATAAAGTGTTTAAAATGCCTCAATTGCTATCAAGTTGAGGATGAAGTCCCCCTTCTTTTTTGGCCACATGAAAATGGGATAGTTCAAAAAAAAGATGTCACGAATATGGTAAAGAAGTTCTATGAAAAAACACCATTCCCGAACTATGAAGAGTTCGAAAATGTAGGAGGCCTTATTCAAAAGGCCCAAACAGGAATTTTCGCTCGCTTATTGAACGAACAAGTTCCTTTCAATATAAGAGTTTTAGAGGTTGGATGCGGAACAGGTCAATTAAGTAACTTTTTAGGTGTTGCCCATAGAATCGTTTTTGGAACAGATATGTGTCTCAACTCGCTAAAGTTAGGCCAAGAATTTAAAAAAAGGAACGGCTTGGAAAGAGTAGGTTTTTATCAAATGAACCTATTTAGGCCCATATTTAGAGAAGAGAGTTTCCCCCTTGTTATCTGTAACGGCGTTCTTCACCACACAAGTGCCCCCTTTTCTGGATTTCAATCGATATCAAGACTCGTTAAAAAAGGAGGATACATTCTTATTGGTCTTTACAATAGATACGGTAGAATTACTACCGACATTCGTCGTAGCATTTTCAAAATTTCCAGTGATCGTTTTAAATTTTTAGATTCACGCTTAAGAGATAAAAATATTGGTGAACTTAAAAAACTTACATGGTTTATGGATCAATATAAAAATCCGCACGAATCAGGACACACAATTCGAGAAGTTTTGGGATGGTTTGAGCAAATCGGTTTTGATTTTGTAAATGGTATACCAAAATTAAAGGCCTTTGAAACGTTTTCAGAAAATGAACGATTATTCAAATCTAATCCAGAGGGAAATTGGCTTGATCATTTCCTCGTCCAAACCCATCTACTATTTACTGGGAGCAAGGAAGGCGGATTTTTTTTAATGATTGGCAGGAAGAAACTTTGATATTGGAACACGATTTAGCAGGAGAACATAATGATTAGTGAAGAAATTAGAAGCATTGAGAGTGGGAAAAGAGAACTCAGAAATTTTGGCATAACAATTTGTATCGCTTTGGGACTATTGGGAACAGTGTTTTTATGGCAGGAAAGAAATCATTATCTCTATTTTTTTATTCTTTCTATAACATTTCTTTTCCTTGGTTTTGTTTTGCCCTTTCTATTGAAACCTATCCATAAAATATGGATGAGTTTAGCCATTCTTTTAGGTTGGCTAATGACAAGGGTTGTTTTAAGTGTTTTGTTCTATTTGGTCATTACTCCGCTTGGCATTTTACTAAGATTATTCGGTAAAGATTTCTTAAATTTAAAATTTGATAGAAATGTAAAGAGTTATTGGATTTATAGAGAGAAAATAAAACCAGAAAAAAGAAATTATGAAAATCAATTCTAAAAAAGACTTAAAATACAACAGAAATTAGGAGATAATTCCATGTCAAAAATATCGATTATAAAAGAACTTTGGGCATTTCTTAGAGTTCGCAAAAAATGGTGGTTAATGCCAATAATTATTTTTTTAGCACTATTAGGTGCATTGATTATATTTACTCAAGGTTCAGCGCTAGCACCTTTTATTTATACATTGTTCTAAAATTGTCTCTATAAGGAGTCAAATTATGAGAATAGGCGTTGATGATAAATGCCCAGATTCTTCGGGTAAAGAGGTCGAATTTCAATAAATAATGAATATATTAGGAATTTATTTTTTTTAAACATCGAACAATTTGATAGTTCAATGAAATCTCTTTTGAAACGTATTATCCCTCGCAATTTCATGTCGCATTATCGCAGATGGAAATTGCTTCGTAGCCGTAAGGCAAACGAAACAAGATCAATCAAGGAAGTGTTTACTAGTATTTATGAAAAACACCTGTGGGGTGGAGCAAGGGATGAGTACAATTCGGGTTCAGGCTCAAACGAATTCCACGCATCCCATTATGCCAATGTAGTAAAAAAACTGATTAAAGAAAAAGATATTACTACAGTGGTAGACCTTGGGTGTGGAAATTTCTTGCTCGGCAAAGCGCTTCGGATGAACGGAGTTAGATACATTGGAATTGATATAGTTGATGGGTTGATAAAGAGAAATCAGGAAACTTATGGGGATGACAGGACTTCATTCTTATGCCTAGACATAATATCGGACCAACTGCCCGACGGAGACATTTGTCTGATCCGTCAAGTTTTGCAGCATCTCTCTAATTCTCAGATAGCCTCAGTATTGCAAAAGACAAGGAAATATAGGTATGTCCTTATCACAGAGCATTACCCTGCGCCATTCGTCAAGAGTCGACCGAACTTAGATAAACCACATGGTCCGGACACAAGGATCTGTGACGACTCGGCTGTGTATTTGGATCAACCACCATTCAACGTTAAATCCGAATCCATTACCCTGCTATTAGATATCGATGCAAAAACATATCTGGTTCATAAAGGCGAGAGACTCAAATCGTTTTTGATCGAGAACAGTGATGGATAAGCCGTCATGAAACGTAAAACCTCCTTCAAATGTTAGTTTGGAAAGGCATGCTTTTATGCCAAAAAAGTGGAAAGTAACAAAGATGCGAGTGACATTCTATCAGCGATGTTCTAAGAAGTCAGATTTCAGCATTGAACGGCTTTTTACTGATGTACGCCGTTCTCTTCCTGCGAATATTGGCGTTAGGGTGGCAGTATCACGTTTTCCGAGTAGAGAACTCTGGGGACATTTATACAATATTATTGAGGCAGCCTTCCGTCAAGGGGATGTAAATCATATTACTGGTGACGTACATTACCTGACATTGCTGCTCCGTAAAAAGAGGACATTACTAACAATTCACGATCTTGTTTCGTTATACCGACTCAAAGGTATCCGTAGGAAGATATTCCTTTTCTTTTGGTATTGGCTGCCGATTAAGCGTGTGGCTATAGTGACGGTGATTTCACAATCTACAAAGGATGATCTTCTCCGTCACATCAAAGTAGATCCGCAGAAAGTTAGAGTTATTTATAACTGTGTTTCTGAAGACTACCATCCCACACCCAAGAAATTCATCACCACCAAGCCGGTCATCCTTCAAGTCGGCACAAGGCATAACAAGAACATCGAACGTGTAGCTGAGGCTCTTAATGGAATCCCTTGCCACTTTCGTATAATTGGATTGTTGAATGCCAAGCAAAAGATAATCTTGCAGAAATATGGCATAGAGTATTCGTTTGCGTTCAATATTTCAGACGAGCAAATCGTTGATGAATATCGACGCTGTGATATGATGGTGTTCGCTTCTACGTATGAGGGATTTGGACTTCCAATTATTGAAGCTCAGGCAATTGGTCGTCCTGTTGTAACTAGTAACCTTTTGTCTATACCTGAGGTTGCGGGCAATGCTGCTTGCCTTATAGATCCGTTTAATGTGACAAGTATACGCAATGGAATAATGAAAGTAATTGAAAATACGCATTATAGAGACAAGCTGATTCAGCAAGGTTACAAAAATGCGAAACGATTCCGACCGGAGATAATTGCGAAGCAATACGTAAATATTTATAAAGAATTGTTGGCACGTTGAGATAGAAATAGCTGTTTTTGAAAGTGAAACGTTATTTGTGCTTGCTCAGGGAGATGGTTAAAATGTATTGGATACCCAATTTGATAGTAAACAAGGGGGAAACATGAAAATAGGCGTTGTTATTCCGGCTTATAAAGTGGTTAAACAAATAAGTAATGTAATTTCGTCTTTGCCTTCAATTATAGAACATATCATAGTTGTTGATGATAAATGCCCTGATTCTTCAGGTAAAGAAGCTGAAAAAATAAATGATAACCGTATAAAGATATTATATCGCGAACGAAATGGAGGCGTAGGCGCAGCGATGATTACAGGATATAAAAAAGCGATACAGTTAGGTTGTGATATCGTTATTAAAATAGACGGCGATGGACAAATGGACCCTGTTTATATTGATAAACTAATTGCTCCGATAGTTAACGGCGAAGCCGACTATACAAAAGGCAATCGTTTTATGAACCCCAATATTTTAAAAATTATGCCCAAAATCCGATTGATTGGAAATAGTGTATTGTCGTTTTGGACAAAAATAAGTTCAGGATATTGGAATGTGATGGACCCTACTAATGGTTACACTGCTATACGTAAAGAGATATTGGAAAATCTTGAATTAGATAAGATATCAAAACGATATTTCTTTGAGTCCGATATGCTTATAAATTTGAATCTCATCAATGCAGTCGTGATGGATATAAGTATGCTTCCTAAATATGCAGATGAAAATAGTTCTCTAAATATTTGGAAAGCAATAATTCAGTTTCCTCCTAAGTTATTAAAAGGTTTTATTAAACGCCTATTCCTAAAATATTTTATCTATGACTTTAATATGGCTTCCGTATACATTCTCATAGGCGTGCCTATATTTTTCCTGGGCGTCATGTTCGGGCTTATAGAATGGCATGATTCGGTTATCAACAATACGATGAAGCCACTAGGGACGATTATGTTACTGACACTTTCTATTACTCTATCGTTTCAAATGCTCTTGCAGGCAATTCATATTGATATCAGTTTAACTCCTAAGAGAAGAATTAAATAAAGGTAGGCTGTATATGGCAAAAGTACTCTTATTATCCCCTTTGTATATAGATATTTACGGCAGCCTTAAAAGTGCCGCAGGAAGGTATTTTCCTCTTGGTATTGGTTATATTGCTTCTTATCTTATAAAATATGGCGGCCACGAAGTCCGATTGTATGAACCGGAAGCGCAAAAGCTAACCATTCGCGATATTAAGGAAATCATCAAAAGTTTTAAACCTGATATTGTCGGTATAACTTGTTCTACTGCTAATTTTACGCGCGCGATTGAACTTGCAAAGTTATGTCGGGCAAATTCTGCAGCCAAAATCATTCTTGGCGGAGTGCATGTGTCGGCCATTCCGGAGTTTGTTATGTCAGAAAATGCCGATTGCTTGGATTGCGTGGTTGTCGGAGAAGGCGAGAAAACCATGTTGGAACTTGTCGAAGCCTACCAGAATAATTACGGGTTAGAATCCATAAAAGGCATCGTTTATAAAAAGCAAAACAGCATTATTCGCAATGAAAACAGACCCTTTATTGAAGACCTTGATTCTATACCGTTTCCGGCGCGTCAGCTGATACCACAACACCTATTTTTTCCCAATATGCACAATGCCCGATACAGAAACTGTTCAACCATTCTCACCAGCAGAGGTTGTCCGTTTAATTGCAGTTTTTGCGCGGCAAGAATTATTTCAGGCACGCGATATAGAATGCATTCTGCCGAATATGTTCTAGAAGAAATGCAAATGTTAAAGAAGGATTATAAGGCAAGACAGTTGCTTATAACCGATGATACGTTTACCGTAAATCATTCAAGATTGGAGAAAATATGCAAAGGTATGATTAATAAAAAACTCAACCTTAAGTGGTTTTGTTTCGCCCAAGTTACTACTGTCAATCGGGAAATACTACGCTTAATGAAAAAAGCCGGCTGTTATAGCATCGGTTTTGGGCTGGAATCTTCTAACAAAGACATCTTAAAACAAATGGGCAAGCCGATTTCACCGGCCAAGTCAAAAGAAACTATAAAGATCGCTAATCAACTCGGTCTGAAAACGCAGGCTTTTTATATTATTGGCTCGCTTGGAGAAACAAAGGCTCAAATGGAGCATACAATAAAATTTTCCAGAGAGGTCAATTCAACTATGGCTTTTTATAATATGCTTGTCCCCTTCCCCGGGACAAGAGACTTCAATCTTTTCTTTTCGTCGGTACCCCTAAAAAATATAAACTGGGAAAATTTTGTTGCCATAGGTGAAAATTGTGTGCTTAAGAATTCCAAGGTTTCTGCTCATGAAATCGAGAAACTGCTCAGTAAGGCAAATATCATTTATTATGCCAATCCACAAAGGTTTTTAAATCTTCTTTTACATATTCGGACATTCTACGAGTTTAGCAATTATTTCCTAGGGGGAATTGCCCTATTCAAGCAACTTGCCAAATGGTCCGGCGGAAAGGTTAACCCCAGTGATAACTGAAACTATGAAATATATAAAAATAAAATGTAACATCTGTGGCAGTAACGATTATAAAATTCTTTATCGTTCTAATATCGGAAGTTCCAATCCCAGTGTTGAAGACTATACTAGTACAGTAAACAAATATAGCGTATTTAACAATATCGTAAAGTGTAAAAAATGCGGGTTGGTTTACATGAATCCCCGTGATGTCGAAGTAAATGCACTCTATAAAGATGTAGTAGATAATGCATATCTCGAAACTTGGCAGGAACGTGCTGAGACTTTCAACGAACACCTGAAGATAATTGCTAAATACAAATCGTGCGGTAAACTTCTTGATATAGGTTGTTATGCCGGAATTTTTCTGGATGAAGCTCAAAAAAAAGGATATAAGGTAACCGGCATAGAGCCGTCCGTTTGGGCTTCTGATTATGCCCGTAAGAAAACCGGAGCTACCATTATTAATGCCGGTTGTAACGAGAAACTATTTTTCCCGGCAAAGGAGTTTGATTTGGTAACCTTATGGGATGTTGTTGAGCATCTGGATAATCCATCATTATGCCTCTCAAATATTTACAACTATCTAAAACGCGATGGCATAGTAGTAATCACAACCCACGACATAGGCAGTATTTTCGCCAAACTTATGGGAAAACGATACCCCTGGTTAATGAGATTTCATTTTTACCATTTTACTCCTACAACTTTGTCAGCACTGTTAGCAAAAAATAAGCTGGAAGTTATTTGTACAAAATACTATTCAAAGAAATTCACTCTTGATTATATTCTCAGCCGGTTTGGAATTAATGTAAAAGGGGATATTTTAAAGCGGATTAAAATCCCCGTGAACTTAGGTGATATGTTCATGATTATTACTAAAAAGAAGGCTTAAAACGACAAAACGATGATATTACTATTACTGTTCTCATTAACAGGCTATTTTCTGTTTATCGCAAAAACTTGCAAATGGTCGGTCACTGTCACTCCCCTATTGACCGTTTGTCTGATCCCCAGCCTGCTATATATTTTCGGGATTTTTAACATGTTGGCGATTGGCGCACATCTTTTATTCTACATCGGACTGGTATTTTTTACAGCATACTTTATTATCTGTTTCGCAAAGAGGCAAACCCCTTATGCAGAGATGTTCCCTCCAGGGATGATTATTTTTATCTGTTATTTTGTATTTTTGTATATAGTTTGTCAGAAATTGTCTTATTGCAACTGGGACGAGTTCTCTCACTGGGGAATAATTACAAAAAATACGGTTTTAACGAATAGTCTTGTAAATTCAGAAAGTTGTATTTATTTAAAATGTTACCCGCCAGGGATATCGCTTTTCCATTATTTTATTACTTCTATAATTGGGTATTCCGAAGGAATGGTCTATTTTGCCCAAAATATTTTTTTAGTATCGTCCTTTATGGCTCTTTTTCAAAGAATTAAGTGGAAACAATTTTATTTCCTGATAATGGTTTTTCTGATAACCCATAATTTAGTTTTTATTTTTGGCGGATTGAGGACCGGCTCTCTGACTGTCGACCATATTGTCGGCGCTGTTTTTGGCATGTCAATAGCAAGTTATTTTCTCTTTAAGGGAAGCGATAAAGGCCGCATAGGGCATCTTATTCCCGTACTTTTCTTTTTGCCTTTAATCAAGGATATAGGATTATTTTTAAGTATGTGTGTTTGTCTGATTATCGTTTTGGATTACCTTTACCGCTTTTTTTACGGTGAATCTTCGACTCAGGAGAACATGTCCACTAAAGCCAATTTTGAAGCTCCCACTTTTTCCGGTTCAAGATTATCGGCTATTAAAAACATGTTTTTAGCCATAATTTTGTTAACGGCAGTCATTGCAACACCTGTTGTTTCTCATCTCAGCTGGAAAGGATGGATGAATAAATATAACATCCAGAAACTTTTTAATACCGATTTTTCTTTAGAAGAAATTCAAAACACTTTTTCTAAGGAAAACGCAACACAGCGAGATAAAGAAACACTGAAAAACTTTCGAAAAGCACTTTATAATGAGCCGATTATTTCAATTAATAAAATTAAGGTTTTCGGAAATCGTCTTGAAATAAATAAATGGATATCTACGGTTTCAGTTTTTTCTATTTGTTTAATAATGGTTCTAATCAGCATATTATTGCAATCTTCCACCTTGAATCGCCGCAGAGTTTTAATCTGCCAGACGGTCATGGTAACATCTTTTCTTATTTATATTTTGGGACACCTTTTGATTTATCTGTATTCTTTCGGTGCGTATGAAGGTCCGCGCATCGTATCGTTTGGCCGCTATATGGGCATTTTCTTTTTAGGCTGGATTTTTGTTTTTATTGGATTTTTTATAGCAATTCCGAAGGAGTCAATTAGGTCTTATCAATTGTCGCGGTTAGTATTGAAGATTATTCTGATTTTTTCAATTCTCATTGCTGTGGCTTCTTATAAGCAATTTCTTTTTGTCAAAAAACCATATTTACAAGCTAGGATAGAAGTTGAAAAGGACTTGCCAATAATTAATAAATACTGTCCTTTAAACTCAAAAATTTACTATATATGGCAAAATGACGATAAGAAGGGATTGAAACATTGGATTTTTACCTACGGTGTTTGTCCCAGAAAAACTAGTTTGGGAGGATGGTCTGTAGGCACCCCGTATTTTGATGGAGATGTGTGGACGCAAAATTATACTCCGACCGAATTATTAGATGTTCTTAAGGATTGCGACTATATCTTTATTGCTAAAGCGGATGATAAATTCTGGGAGCAGTACGGAGTGTTATTCAATGGTATTGATAATCATAAGGACGGAGTTATTTTGAAAATAAATAAAACTTTAGACGGAAGTGTTTCTATACAAAAAATAGAATAATTATTTACTCGGTATGAGGTTATAATATGAAAATAGCTATTATAAATATGACTAATGGTGGAATAAGCGGCGGATACAAAAAATATCTTTTAAATATTTTGCCGCGGTTGGCATCTAACGACAATATCGATTCATTGTTATGTATATCCCCAAGCTCCCTACAAGTAGATACCTGGTTCAGCCTGATGCAAAATGTTGAATTTGTAAATTGTTCCCCTTTTGGTTTTTTAAAATTTAGATTTGACAGAAGCCTAAAACAAAAACTAATAAAATTTTCTCCTGATTTAATATTTGTCCCGGTAGCGCGCCATTTTGAGTTTTCCGGTGTACCGGTTTTAAATATGGTGCAGAATATCCTACCGTTCCTGCGTAAGGAAGTAGATGAGTTATCTTTTAGCGAAAAGTTGCGTTTATATATTCAGCACATTGAATCGGTAAAAGCTCTTAAATTAGCTAAACGAACAATAGTAACTTCAAACTTTGTTAAAGATTTCTTAATAGAAAAGGCAGGCATCTCTAAAGAAAAAATATCATTGGTGTATTTTGGTAAAGATTCGCCAGCTGAAGACATTAGTAAACCCCCCGGCATTCCCAACGGGTTGGAGAAGAAATTCTTGTTTACAGCCGGTTCTCTTGAGCCATATCGGGGAACAGAAGATATCATCAAAGCAGCAAGGTATTTAAAGAAAGATTTCCCTGATTTAAGAATATTAATTGCCGGTCAGTCAAGGACTGCAACCCTAAGTTATCATAGAAAACTTTTGGCATTAAGTAAGTCATATGGCTTAAGCTCAAATATTATTTGGACAGGTCAATTAAATCAAAGTGAACTTGCATGGTGTTACCAAAATTGCGCGATGTTTATAATAACCAGTCGCATGGAGACTTTTGGAATGATAGCTCTCGAGGCGATGGCCAATGGTTGTTTATGTATTGCAGCGGATAATCCCCCATTTCCTGAGATTTTGTCGGATTGCGCTTATTATTATTCTCCAAAAGATTCGCATTCTTTAGTAGATGCCATCAAAAATGTTGCAAGTTGGAATGATGAGAAAAAGCTGGAAATAACAGATAAAGCTAAAAAACGCGCTGAATCTTTTTCTTGGGATAATACATTAGAGGGTTTAATTAGAGAATTTGAATTAACGATAATATAAGATGAAAATATTAGTACTTACACAATATTTTTGGCCGGAAAATTTTCGTATTAACGATTTAACTGCCGGGCTGGTTGAAAAAGGGTATGAAGTTACGGTTTTAACGGGTATCCCTAATTATCCCGATGGTAAGTTTTTTCCCGGCTATGGCATATTCAAAAATTTAAGGCAGAGTTACCGTGGCGCAGAAATTATACGTGTGCCGCTGGTCTCTAGAGGTAGAAGTAATAAAATTCGTTTGTTGATTAATTATCTTTCATTTGCTTTCTATGCCAGCATTCTTGCTCCTATTATCTGCCGCCAACGGTATGATGTAATATTTGTATATGAGCCATCCCCTATTACCGTGGGATTACCTGCTATCATACTAAAGAAAATTAAATCTGCGCCTATTTTCTTTTGGGTGCAAGACCTTTGGCCTGAAAGCTTGTCCGCTACAGGAGCGGTACATTCCTCTTTCATTATAAAATATGTAAAAAAGTTGGTGCAGTTTATTTACCATAGATGCGATTTGATTCTCGTGCAATCGAAAGCTTTTATTCCGTCCATTAAAAGTTTAGGAGTGAATGCCGCCCGCATTTCTTATTTTCCAAATAGCGCAGAGGAATTTTACAGTCCTGTTAAGCTTGAGGCAAATTCAGAAGAGCGAAAAGTTATGCCCAAGGGATTCATAATCATGTTCGCAGGAAATATCGGTACAGCACAGGATTTCAGTACCATTATATCGGCGGCAGAGAGGATTAGAGATTACAAGGAAATACATTGGATTATCATAGGAGATGGAAGAAAGCGTCTTTGGGTTGAAGAGGAAATAGCAAAACGTAATTTAAGTGCTAATTTTTCACTTCTCGGGAGACATCCTGCAGAAAAGATGCCGCGTTATTTTGCATTGGCGGATGTTATGCTTGCTACGCTAAAAAATGAGGAAATTTTTTCGTTTACTATCCCCGCCAAGGTTCAATCGTATTTAGCATGCGCCAAGCCAATAATTGCCTCATTGGCCGGAGAAGGAGCAAGAATTATTGAGGAATCCGGGGCAGGATTTTCATGTGAACCTGAAAATCCCGAAGCTCTTGCCCAATTAGCTTTGAAGATGTATCATATGAAAGCAGATGAACGACGCGCAATGGGCCTTAAGGGAAGAGAGTATTTTGAAAATAATTTTGAACGGTCAAAACTTATAGACCAACTGGACCGCTTAATAAAAACCGTAAAAGGAGCAAGATAAAGTGCGTATCCTAATTTTAGGCGGCAGTGGGATGCTCGGTCATAAGCTTTGGCAATATTTATCACCGCGTTTTCCGAACACATTTACTGTAATTCGTGGCTATCGGCATGATTATAAAAAATTTAATATTTTTGAGGATGAAACACGGGTAATTGAAAATCTAAATGCTTTGAATTTTCCTGATGTAGAAAAGTTATTAGATAGAATTCAGCCGAGTATCATATTGAATTGTATTGGTATGACTAAGCATAGGAAAGAGACAAATGATATGGCTATGAGTCTTGCCCTGAATTCATCTCTTCCGCATAAATTGGCAACATGGGGAGAGAATAACAATGCCAAAACAGTTGTTTTTAGTACGGATTGTGTTTTTGACGGTAAAATTGGGCATTATACAGAAGAAAGCTTAACTTCAGCCACGGATATTTATGGAAAAACGAAAGCTAAAGGTGAGCTTAAAGAAGACAATACGCTAACGTTACGTTCATCTTTTATTGGCACAGAATTATTGCATAGATATGAACTCTTGGAGTGGTTTCTTGCGCAATCAGGCACTATTAAAGGTTACAAAAACGCCATATATTCCGGCTTTACTACTTTGGAGTTGTGTCGGATTGTAGAGATGCTGATAGTTGATTACCCGCAGGCACACGGGCTTTATAATGTTTCTAGCAATCCTATATCTAAATTTGATTTACTAATGCTGATTAAGAAAAAAATGAATTTGGATATTGAAATTACACCAGATGAGGATTTTCATTGTGACCGGAGTTTGGATTCATCAAAATTCCGAAAAGAGTTTGGATATACTCCACCTTCATGGGAAAAAATGATTGATGAGTTAGTAATTGAACTGAAAGGAAGGAAACAATGATTTTTAACAAAAAAACAATTCTTATAATCGGCGGGACCGGGTCGTTAGGCAAAGTTTTTGTAAAAAGAGTATTAAGCGGAAAACTAGGAACTCCCAAAAAGATAATAGTTATGTCCCGCGATGAAGCAAAACAGCATCAGATGCGCATGTCATATTTACACAAATTAGTCGCCACCGAGGAAGTTATTTACAATAATTTTAAGAATACTCTGGAGTTTCGTATCGGAGATATACGGAGTTACGCAGATGTTTGTTCTGCCGTAAAAGACGCAGATATTGTTGTTAATGCAGCAGCGTTAAAACAAGTTCCGACATGTGAATACTTCCCCACTCAGGCGGTCTTGACCAATTGTATCGGTGCTTCAAATATAGTACGAGCCATCAAAGAAAATAGCTATCCTGTCAATACAGTTATTAGTGTCAGCACCGACAAGGCATGTAAACCCATAAATGTGATGGGGATGACCAAGGCTATTCAGGAGCGGATTATTATCGCGGCTAATATCCTCAATCCTAAAACTCGTTTTATTTGTGTACGCTATGGCAATGTTTTGGCTTCCCGCGGTTCAGTCATCCCTCTTTTCCATGAACAAATTAAGAATGGCGGTCCTGTAACGGTAACAGTTCCGGAAATGACACGCTTTTTATTAAGTCTTAATCAAGCCGTAGAAACATTATTTGCAGCATTGCGATTTGGCAAGACAGGAGAAACATATGTGCCTAATGTTCCCGCTGCAACTGTTATTAATATCGCAAACGCTTTGATTGGTAAAAGAAAAATAGATATAAAGATTACAGGAATCAGGCCGGCGGAAAAGATGCATGAGATAATGGTTTCAGAAGAGGAAGCGACACATTGCATAAGAAGAGGGGACTATTATGTTATCTTGCCTATGTTGCCGGAATTGCGTAAGACAAGCAAAAATGAACCCACCGCTTTGAAAAAAGAGTTTAGTTCAAAGGATACTGCGCTTGATTTTACCGAAACCATAAAATTATTAAAAAAGCATAAGATAATGATTGAGGATGTTGATTTGTCGCACAGTGAAGAACTGCTCAGGTAAATTTTTTTAAGAAAGGATATAAATATGAAAATCATGACAATAGTCGGTACTCGACCGGAGATTATTAAACTCAGTAGAGTAATCAATGAGCTGGAAAAATATCAGAAGAATGTGCTCGTGCATACCGGACAAAATTATGATTATGAATTAAATGAAGTGTTTTTTAAAGAGATGGGCATTAGAAAGCCGGATTATTTTCTAGGAGCGGTTGGGAAAAGCTTGGCAGAAACGATCGGTAATATAATTTCTACTTCAGATAAGATAATGGAAAAGGAGTGTCCTGATGCTGTTCTTCTTTATGGGGATACCAATAGTTGTTTATCCGTGATTGCTGCAAAAAGACGGAAAATTCCTGTTTTTCATATGGAAGCCGGCAACCGTTGTTTTGACCAACGTGTTCCGGAAGAATTAAACAGAAAAATAGTTGACCACCTGAGCGATATCAATATGACATTAACTGAGCATGCTCGAAGATATTTAATTGCAGAGGGGATAAGGCCGGAAACAATTATAAAGACCGGTTCACCGATGAAAGAGATTCTTGATTTTTATATGCTTTCCATATTGAAATCATCAGTTTTAGAGCAATTAAAACTGAAAAAAGGAGCTTATTTAGTATTGAGTGCCCATCGTGAAGAAAATATCGATTCAGAGCAGAACTTCTTTGATCTTTTGGATTCGCTTAATAAAATAGTGAAAAAATTTGATAAACAATTAATTGTTTCAACGCATCCTCGCACAAGGAAAAAGCTAAAAGCGTCAGATAAACGACATTTTGACAGAAGAATTTCATTTTTAAAACCTCTTGGTTTTTTTGATTATGTAAAATTAGAAATGAATGCGGCTTGCGTAATTTCTGACAGCGGGACAATAACCGAAGAGTCTTCTTTGTTGAATTTCCCGGCGGTGACCATACGTCAAGCTCACGAGCGGCCTGAAGGCATGGATGAGGGGACATTGATAATGTGTGGCTTAAAAAGTGCAGATATTATTGCTGCTATGCAAGTTGTAATAGCTCAACATTCGAAAAAAAACCATCAATTCAGGATAGTATCTGATTATGATGTAGATAATGTATCGAAAAAAGTCGTAAGGATTATTTTGAGCTATACGGATTATATTAACCGAACAGTTTGGTATAAGTAAATTTTGATATTCAATTGATATTAATATGCCGATAGTTTTTATAACTGGAGCAACTGGGTTTATCGGACGCGCGTTATGCGCTAAAATGCTTGAAAACGGTTGGAAAGTTAAGGGCACTTTTCAAAAAGAATCTGAAATTAATACTCTTCCAGTTGGGGTTGAGGGCGTTCATTTAAATGCAATCGAAAGTGATAATTTTAACGATTCGGATTTTGCTGAAGTAGATACAGTCATTCATTTGGCGGCACGCGTCCATATCATGAGTGATTCAACAGTTGGTTCTCCTGATGCTTTCCGGAAAGTTAATGTTCTGGGAACTGAACGTTTGGCGCGGATGGCTGCAAAGGCAGAAGTTAAAAGATTTATTTTTATCAGTTCTGTCAAAGTCAATGGCGAGGGAGATTTAAAGCCATATAACGAAAATGATATTCCCAAGCCCCAAGACGCTTATGGTATAAGCAAAATGGAGGCTGAACAGGTATTAGCTTCTGTAGTCGCTGAGACCGGGCTTCAGATGGTCATTTTACGGCTTCCTTTGGTTTATGGACAGGGAGTAAAAGCTAATTTCAAAAATTTGATTAAAATTGCTGGCTCCGGACTACCTTTGCCATTTAAAAATATTAGTAACCGGCGTAGCTTTATTTATCTCGGTAATTTGGTAGACGCTATTATTACTTGTGTTACTCATCAGTTAGCAGCAGGGGAAACATTTATGGTAAGCGATGGACAAGATGTTTCTACTCCGGATTTAATCAAGATGATTGCTTCTGCAATGAATAAGAAGCTGCTTTTATTTTCCTTACATCCTAACATATTGAAAGCACTGTGCAAGATTGCAGGTAAGGGCAAAGAAGTAGAAAAATTGACAGGGACTCTTATTGTTGATAGCAATAAAATCAGAAATCTGCTTGGCTGGAAACCGCCATTTAGTCTTGAAGAAGGTATAAAGGAAACCGTCAAACACTATAAATCATGATAAAGCGGATTTTTGATTTAACTACTGCTATTTTGCTATTGTTTTGCTTAAGCTTACCGTTATTATTGATTGCGATAATTATTAAATTGACCTCTGTCGGTCCTGTGTTATACTGGTCGGACCGTGTGGGAAAAGATAATAAGATATTTAAAATGTGCAAATTCCGTACAATGCGCGCTGATACCCCGGCAGTTGCCACGCACCTTTTGAAAGATGCAGATTATTATCTTACACCGGTAGGAAATTTTTTACGTAAATTCAGCTTAGATGAGTTACCACAATTATTTAATATATTGTCCGGTGATATGACCTTTGTTGGACCAAGGCCAGCATTGTTTAATCAGGATGATTTGATAGAATTAAGAACAAAAAAGAATGTGCATACTCTTATTACCGGAGTTACCGGATGGGCTCAAGTTAACGGCAGGGACGAATTATCTATTCCGCTTAAAGTTGAACTCGATGAGTATTATCTGAAAAATAAATCTTTCTTATTTGACCTTAAGATTCTGTGTATAACTATTATCGCTGTGATTCGTGGAAAAGGAGTACAGCATTGATAAAAACATTAGGAGTAAAAAATACATTATGAAAATTACATTTTGGAATAAGATTTTATTAAATACGGTTAAAAACCGAGTATTTCTATTTATAATTAGTGATATCCTGCTGATTTCTTTTTCAGTTTGGTTAGCCTTTTTTCTGCGATTCGATGGAAATATTCCTCAAAAATATTTACTTTTAATGAGAAATTTTATTCTTCTTACCAATCTTTTAACTCTACCTATTTTTTACTATTTTCGTCTTTATCATTTTAGCTGGGGTTTTATTGGTATGTCTGAACTTTCAAGACTAATCAAAGCTATTACAGGTGATTTTATTCTTATTGGAACTATTTTATTCTTTTTAAGAGGACAGATTTTTTTGGGATTCCCAAGGTCAGTATTTTTGATTTCTGCATTCTTGATTTTTTTAACTTGTGGTGGAATCCGTTTTTCAAAAAGAGCGGTAAATGAATTTTTTAAAAAACCTTCTTCCGGAAAAAAGATTTTAATTGTTGGAGCAGGCAATGCAGGAGAACAACTATTAAGAAATATCTTAAGCGAAGCAAAAGATTTTTATAATTTAATTGGGTTTATTGATGATGACCTGACTAAACAGGGAATTTTTATTCATGGTTTTAGAATTCTAGGTACCACAAAGAACATACCCCGAATAGTTAAGGAGTTTAATATCCAGAGGGTAATTATAGCTATTCCTTCTGCTACGGGAGATGATATAGCACAGATTTATAAGTTTTGCCACCAATCAAAGGTGTCCGTTTCTATAGTTCCACGTGTAAGTGAACTCTTGGATAAAAGAATTTCTATAAGTCAGATACGCAAAATACAACCGGAAGATATTCTTGGCAGAAAAACCGTTAAATTAGATACTTTTGAAATTAATAAATATCTTGAGGGTAAATGTGTAATGATTACCGGAGCCGCAGGCTCTATAGGCTCAGAACTATCTCGCCAAATAGCAGGATACAATATTAGAGAGCTTTTATTAATAGATAAAGAAGAAACTGCTTTATATGAATTGAATAATAGAATTTATAAATTTATGAAGGAAAAAGGTAATTCAGATAGGTTATCTTTTTATCTGAATAATATAAGAAATAAGGAATGTATGGAGAGAATATTTAGTGAAAAAAAACCGGATATAATATTTCATGCCGCTGCTTATAAACATGTATCCATGCTTGAAAAAGAAGTAATAGAAGGTGTTTTGAATAATATAGAAGCAACAGTTTTATTAGCTGAACTTGCCATGAAGTTTAAAACTAAGCAGTTCGTATACATCTCAACCGATAAGGCTGTTAATCCCACTTCAGTAATGGGTACAACAAAAAGGATGGGAGAACTCTTCATAAAATCAAAAAATAACCAAAATATCACTAATTTTATCGCTGTAAGATTCGGGAATGTATTTGCAAGCAGAGGAAGCGTAATTCCTATTTTCGAAAGACAGATAAAAGAAGGAGGACCCGTCACCGTTACTCATCCGAAATGTTTAAGATATTTCATGACCATACCCGAATCTGTTCAACTGATTCTTAAAGCAGGTTCTTTAGGCAAAAATGGGAATTTATACATATTAGATATGGGAAACCCCTTAAAACTTGAAGAAATAGCGAGGAAATTAATAGAGTTTTATTCTAACGGTGAAACAGAAGAAAAAATTAACATAGAATACATCGGTCTTAGACCCGGCGAAAAATTAGTTGAAGAACTTCATTATAAATACGAAAATTTAAAAAGAGTCAATGACAGTAAATTATTTTTAGTTGTTGACGAAATTGACGACAGAGAAAGCAAAAAGCTTGTTGACGAAATTGAAGAATTAATAAAACAGGCTCATTTGTATGATCAAGACAGGGTAATTAAAAAGTTAAAAGAATTGGTTCCGGAATATAAAGCACCTAAAATGACCGATTTTTAAGTCTTGTAATTGGTAATCCGTAAATCGTAATCCGTAATTTTAAAAATTACTAATTACTGATTACGAAAAAACGGGCATCGTAACTCTAACCGTATACCGAATTTTGCATTTTTATTTTGCAATTTTGCTTTTTGATTTTAGCCGAATAAAGTGAGGTGCATAATGTATGATGTCATTGTTGTTTGTTTTGGCATTAAAAGAAGCAGTTAAGTATAATTTGAAAACCCTCTTAATAGATAACCAGTTCATTGCACAATACATTTTCTCTCTTCCACCTTATCCTATTAAAAGATAGTAGAAACTCTTTAAATAGCCCCAAATCCATCTTAGAAACAACATCAACAGATATAAGAGGGAAACCAATCAATAAGGAAAGTTGATTCAAGGCAGATGTTTTGACAAATGCTTACGTGCCGGATATGGTAAAAAGAATTTGCTTGCGAATTTTCCCGCCGTCGAAAGGATTCTATATAGGTTGTGAATAATAGTTTAATATACTTCAGACAACAAAAATTTTATGGAACTCTTCTTCAGCTCTAACTTATCAGGATGAAAAAAAATACCGGCAGAACATGAAGGAAAATGGAGAAGAAAGACAGAAAGAGAACCGAAAACAGGCATACTCACACACGAGAATACTAACAAAACCCCAATAACGCTCAATTAAACAAAACAGTTGATATTGGCATAAAATCAGGAACTATTGCTTTAATTAAAAAGTAAAAAAACTTATATCACCCTTCCTCAATCAACAGAATAAGTTTTTCTCCACATCTCTAAAATCAAAAGCAACAATAGCCCTATTTCTTAATTCCTTCTAAGAAAAAACCCTACAAAACACCTTGTGAAAGAAGATGACTACTAAAACCCTTCCATTATAAAGGGTCGACGTTCGGTATACTTTTAAGAATCTCTTTTCCTGCTGCAGAACTAATGAAACCAAGAAACTTCTGAAGCTCAGCAGAAATCCTTACAGCAGCAATACCATAAGTGTGATATCCTACGATTTTTCCATCTCTTTTAACAACTCTTTTTGCAACAGGTGTAAATTTCAAAGTATCTGTCTTTAATTCTTTATAATACTTATCTGTTACCATTACAGCATCTGCTTCACCAGCTAAAACATGGTCTTGTGCTTTATGGAGTAAATCGAAGTTAATCGTGACAACTGCTCCTGGATTTTTGTCCATATAAACACGATTAAGAGCCACTAAAACATCGCCTACCCTACTTGAACCTGTTAAAACCACTTCAGCTTGAACTGAAACAGCTGACACAACAAAAACCAACGCGAGCATTACAGCCCACAGCGCAACTTTTTTCATGCAACCCCTCCTTTTTTCACCCTTTTAATTAACTAATATAGCTACGGGATTTAGTAGCCATCTTCTTCTCACAAAAATTTATATCAACATGCAGAGTATATAAGCTTATCTAATAAAAGTCAATACCCTCATTCTCATATAAGTTGAAAATATTTCTTACAAAATCAATTCCCTTGTTTTATACTGCATTTCATAAAGTTTTTTGTAAACGCCGGCTTTTTTTATCAACTCTTCATGAATTCCGATTTCAGCAATAGTACTTTTGCTTAATACCACTATTTTATCTGCGTGTACTATTGTAGATAATCTATGAGCAATAATAAAGGTAGTGCGACCTTTCATAAGTATTTCCAACGCTTCTTGTAAAGTTTTCTCAACTTCACTATCGAGCTCTGATGTAGCTTCGTCAAGAATAAGTATAGATGGGTTTTTAAATAACGCTCTTGCGATAGATATTCTCTGTCTTTGCCCGCCGGAAATTTGAGCGCCCCTTTCACCTACTATCGTATTATAGCCGTTTGTGAGTTTTTCAATGAATTCATGTGCTGAAGCCGCTTTAGCTATTTCCACTATTTTTTCATCTGCAATTTGATTCTCATTGGAACCATAAGCAATATTAGCCCTTATTGTATCATTAAAAAGAAACGTTTCCTGACTTACGATAGCGATTTGTTTTCTCAATGATTTAAGTTTTACCTGTTTTATATCGCATCCATCTATACAGATACTGCCTTCTATGGGGTCGTAAAAACGTGGGATAAGATTTACTAAAGTAGTCTTGCCCTCTCCTGAAAGTCCCACAATTGCAATTATTTCACCCTTTTTCACTTCCAAATTTATATTTTTCAATATCGGCTTATGGCCGTATGAGAATGAAACGTTCCTGAAAATTATATCTTTTTCAAAAGGAAGCATTTCAATCGCATTGGGAGCATCTTTAAGAATTTCCTGATAATCCAAAATTTCAAAAACACGTTGTGCAGAACCCATAGAAGCCTGTATCTTGTTATTTTCCTGCGTCAAACTCTTTATCGGACGATAAAGAGCACTTAAGGCAAGTATAAAAGTAAAAAACTGGCCAATATCAAAAGTTCCTCTGATTACCTGCATTCCTCCTATATACAAAATCATTGCTACCCCTATAGCGCCTACTAATTCCATAATAGGTGGCGCTAACGCTTTGACTTTTGCCTTTTTCATCGCAAATTTAAAAAGATTCAGTTGATTTTCTTTCAGTTTTTCGGCTTCTTCCTCTTCCTTGCCGAAAATTTTTACTGTCTCAATCCCTGCTATTGATTCATGTATAGCATTCGTAACATCAGCCATGCGTTTCTGTTTGTTGTAACCTATTTTCTTTATTTTTCTACCAAACTTATTAAGAGGATATATAGCTATGGGAAATGCGAATATTGCAATCAAACTTAATTGCCAATTAGTTTTAAATAAAAAAATAGTCAAAATAATAATTGTTATCGGCTCTTTTACGACGTTTGAAAAAATTACCGTAAGAGAATCATGAATGTTTTCTATATCGTTTATTATGCGAGACATAAGTTCACCTACGCGTTTTTGAGTAAAGAAACGCATTGGCTGATTTTGAATATGTTCATAAAATTCATTTCTGAAATCAATTATTGCTCTTGAACCGGCATAACTCGTGAAATAAGATTGAAAATAATCACAGATACCTTTAAGAAAATATGCGACTATAATAATGCAACTAATAAGCGCAAGAAGTTGCAATTTAGAAACTTGGAAAGGTTTTACAATCAAAGGAATGCTAAAAAGCACAGGGTCCTTTCCCATGAGAGCTTTATTGATTATCGGCTCTAACAATGCAATGGAAACCATATTAAAAAAGGCATAAAAAATCATACATATTACTGATATAGATATAATCTTATAATATGGTTTTAAATAACCCAAACAACGCAGATAAAGTCTCATTTTATTTCAAAAATTCCTCGTAAATTTTTTCTATTTTTTTAACATAATGTTCCAAACTAAAATTGTTAACCACTCTTTCTCTGCCTATGCTTCCCATACTTTTCCTTTTGTCCTCATCCTGAATAAGTTCAATTATCTTTTGTGCCAACACATCAGGAGAATTTACCGGTATTAAAAAACCCGACATTTTATCAACAACAGCTTCGCTATTCCCCCCTACCCGAGTTGCAATAACAGGTTTGGCACAAGCCATGGCTTCAATTATAACACGTGCAAAGCCTTCCTTGAGCGTAGGAAGCGCAAAAATATCGATGCTGGCAAGGATTTGGGGAATATCATTTCTATTATCTGTAAAAATTACTTTATCTTTAATACCAAGTTTATCAACAAGGTCTTGCAATTGCGTTTTGTATCTTTCTTTTTTTGCCTCGCCTACTATAAAAAATTTTGTCGCAGGGTATGTTTTTAAAACAATAGAAGCGGCTTGTATAAACGTCTTTTGTCCCTTATCAGGATATAATTGTCCTATTGTCCCTATCACGATTTCTTCCGGAGCAATGTTCAATTCTTTTTTTACGTAGTCACCTTTTATATTCGGATTGAAGTCTTTTATATCAACTCCGTTATATACAGTAGTAGTTTTTGCAAAAATTTTAGGGAATTTTTCGATTGGTTTTCGGGTTTCGTTAGATACGGTTATTAATTTATCTGAATACGCAAGTAAATAATTTTTTATCTTTTTGATATCTAGGCTTGTACGTATATGAGTGATACAAGGAATACAAGTAATTTTTGCGGAGATTACACCGTAAGGATTTACCCAAAATTCGTTGCAATGAATAAGATTTATTTTTTCTTTTTTTATCAGTTTGACCAGCGAATAAATAAGGGAAGGTATAAACCTTATATTTCTAATTTTTCTCCAATTCCGCAACCTGAGTATTTCTGTCCTTATACCTTTTTCTTCCAATGCTTTTATCAATTCTCCGTCTTTCTTGGGACAGAGAACAATAGGAAAATATTTTTCCTTATCAAGATTTTCCAACAATATCAATAAACTACGTCTTGCGCCTAAAAGATTTGCACTCGGAGTTAAATAAAGAATTTTATATAGCATTTATCTATATTTGAAGGTTAAAGCATGGACAAAATTCCAAATTTTTTTATTATATTTTATGCCAATTCTTTTCAAAGTAAAAAGATCGTCACCATCTTTTACAAAACCTCTTTTCGTCGTAAAAGCACCCAAATAACCCGTATCTTTGACCAATCCTGCAACTCTTTCATCAAAGTCTCCCATCGGATAGCACAAAAAATTAACCGGTTTTTGCAATTTCTCTTCAATTATTTGTCTTGAAAGTAATAGTTCCTTTTTTATTTGTTCACGATTTAATTTAGTAAGAACAGGATGAGTGTGAGTATGAGACTGGAAATTGATACCTCCTTTACTCATTGCTTCTATCTGGTTCCAGTTAAGCAGTGATATTTTTAGTTTTTCTCTGGAATCCGTCCAAACCCCTGATATTTTTCCTATATCTTCCGTTACCAGGAAAATAGTGGCTTTAAAATCGAATTTCTTCAAGGTCGGGAATGCAATAGTATAGTTATCCTCATATCCGTCATCAAAGGTAATAACTATAGGTTTTGGAGGAAGCTTGATTTGACCTTTCATACCTTTTACTAACTCATCTAAATATATGGGGTTATATCTTCTATACTTCAGGTATCTCATCTGGCAGTGAAAATTTTTAGGGTTTACATAAAGGCTTTTTTCTTTGGCTTCCGGTGCAGGGAAGTTTATCTTATGATAAAACAGGATAGGAACTTTCATGTTACCTCCACAATGCTCTTATTGTACGAATAAGAGGAAAAGCTCTGATGGATTTCAGAATATATTCTCTATGCTTATTTGTATCGCCTTTTTTAAGATATAAAACACCTGTCTGGTAGTAGTATTTAGCCAAAACTCTCCTGTGCTTTTTAAGGTCATTGTGTATTTTCTCAAACAGCATGTCTCTGCCTTTAATTATAGAGTCTATGTTAGATGACATTCTTTTATTGTGAATGCGTATTTTGGCAAGAGGTTCAGAAACATAATCAAAAGTAAATTTTCTTGATATTCTTATTAACAATTCCAAATCTATTCGGTATGGTAAATTTTCATCTAATAACCCGCATTCCTTAAAACATTCTCTTTTCACCAAAACCGTAGAACCGGCGCCCAAAACTACATTTCTTCTTGCTCCGAGAAGATATAGAAAAATATTCCCTTTATATGCAGGCAGTTTTTCTTCTCTTATTTCTTCTGAGTTTTCATCAATATATCCTATACCACAGTAAACAACTCCGGGATTAAATTTACTGTTTTTAAAAACAGCTAATTGTTTTTCTATCTTTGTAGATAGCCATATGTCGTCAGAATCAAGAAAGGCAATATATTCGCCTTTTGCATTCTCAATTCCTTTATTTCGTGCAAAGGAAGCGCCTTTATGGTCTTGCCTGATATAAATAATCTTTTTATCGTTAAAATTATTTATGATTTGTTCTGTATCATCCCTAGAGTCATCATCTATTACGATGATTTCGAATTCTTTATATGTTTGTCGTAAAACGCTCTGGATTGTTGCTTGTAAAGTTAAAGCTCTATTATAGGTAGGAATGATTACACTGACTAAAGGGTTTTTCATATATTCATCTGATTAGATTCAAAGATTCATCCAATACAAAAAGTTGATTTCTATAAAAATTATAATTGGAAGAGTTACCTTTTTTTATCTTTTTCAATTCTTCGAAAATAAAATGGGTTATTATTTTAAACGCAAAAGTCAGATTGTATAAATTACGGAATTTTGTCTCTTCAATATCTATACTGTAATTTTTCATAACAGAGCAATAATAATTTAAACACTCGTTTCTAAATTTAGAAAGGGTCATGGTATCATTTATTCCACAGTCAATGCTTTTTTCTATTAAATAAACCAAATCCAAAGTAATCGGAGCAAACGAAACGTTTTCCCAATCTATAAGACGTAATTCTTTAAGTTCAATACTATCCTGTTGTATTGTATATAAGTGATGGTATTCAAAACAGCCGTGTATTAGGCTATGAGGTGCATCAAGCAAAGAACTGAACGTTTCCTTTGAGTTTTTAATCACAGTTTTTAAAAAAACTGCGTCTTTTTGTAAAATCGGTCTCGTTTCAAAATACCACATATATTTTGCAAATAGCATTATAAATCTAATGCTATTCATTTTATTTTGCCATTGCCTTTTAAAACAAGGAGCCCAATCTATTTCTTTATTGTTAATCACGGAAGAATTACTGTAAAACTTCGCATGTAAAAAAGCCATAAATTCTATGGGTTTTTTAAAATCTTCAAAAGAAATATTGGCTGAAGGCAATTGTTTTAGCTCTTCCAACAATATCCAACAATACCCATATTTTTTTATAACACCGTAAACAGTTGGCAAAAAAGAACGCAGATACTCAGGGTTTTTACCATAAAGCTTAATTTCAGATAAATTTTTACTGCAAGGTTTAACCGCCTTAACAAATATTTTTTTACCACCGGACAAAGCGATATGCCATATAAATTTTCCCTTTCGCGAGCGAATAAGGCAAACATCCTCTATTTTCCCCGGAGACAAAACAGAAATTTTTTCAATAGTTTTACTTATTATTTCCCTAACCTTAGATTCCATAAACAAGGTTAATTTATCGCTATTGCACCTCATTTTAAAATCTCAATATATTCTTTTATCATTTTTTTTAATGAAAAATGCTCTTCAGCCCTTTTACGAGCGTATTCTCCCATTTGCTTTATTTTTGAAGAAGAAATATCGCTAATCATTTTCTGAATATTTGCCGTAAGTTTTTCTATATCTTTTTCTTTTGAGAAATATCCCGTAAGGTTATTTTCCATCAACTCCCCTATCCCATCCACATCCCAACTTACTACAGGTTTACCGCAAGCCATTGCTTCCAAAATAACATTCGGAGCACCTTCCCAAAGAGGAGTATGCAACATAAAATCACAAGCCCGTAATATAGAAGCAATGTCACCGCGAAATCCTGCGAAAGAAATCATATTACTTAAACCCCTGTCTTCTACCATATGTTGAAGTTTGCTTCTTAAGTGCCCGTCTCCGACAACAATAACATGGATTTTATTGAAAGATTTAGATACACGTGATATAGCTTCTATAATAAAAGGATAACCCTTCTGTTCTGTCAATCTTCCGATACAAACTACTTTTATGTAATCATTTGGGATATTAAATTCTTTGCTAATTGGTGCGATTTCCCCTTTGAGATTAAAAATACTTAAGTCAACTCCGTTATAAATAACCCGTATTTTATCTTGATTTAACCAATTCTTTCCGTTTTTCAAAATACGATTCTTACTTGATTGGGAATTAGTAACGAGAAAAGATACAACCTTGTTTACAAAAAACCGATTATCCCATCTATTTGCTATAGGAAGAGCCGCTCCGCGTCGATAAATAACCTTTTTTGTTTTTGCAAAATAAGCCGATAAACCGCCAAATTTAAATTCTTTAGAACCGTTTAAAAAAAGTGTTTTCACATTGTTTTTTTTAAGATATTTAATAAAGCGCATCAAAGCAAAAAGATTAAAGACGCTACAAGTTCCGTTTAATTTTACGGGGAAAACATCAAGGCAAGATTTTGTGGCCCTATGTGCAAGTTCTCCTTTTGGGGGAGTAGCAATAGTAATATCCCATCCATAATCTCTAAGCCCTTCTGCAAGTGAAAGAATCCATTTTTGCACTCCACCCCAAGCACAAGAATCTTCCAAAAAAACAATTCGATCTTTTTTGAGTTTTAATTCCATCGTAAATATATTAGAAGTCAGAAATCCGATTTTTTCTGTTGACTGTCTTCTGTTTTCTGTTTTCTATCGTTTGCAACTCCCATAATCGGATATATTTTATCAGTACACTGAATGAAGCAAATAAACTTAAGACAAGCCCGTGGATTCCGTCCAGAAACCCTAATTTACCGATATATCGTTTTAAAAACATTCCCAACGGAGCCGCACAAATAATAAAAAAATTTGCTCTTTTACCGGCAGTAAAACTTTTTTCAGCTCCCCATTTTGAATACCTTCGCAATTTGATCAAGTAATCATCTAAATTTTTGTAAGAATAATGGACAAGTTTTGCTGAAAGCATTGCCATATGTTCTTTTCCTGCCTGTATTTCAGCATGCACTCGGACATCTTCATACCGATGTTCTTTAGTAAAAAGACGGATTACCCTGTCTTTTTCCCAACCGCAATGTCTGATTTCCTTTCCCATGAAAATATTTGTCCGATATATCCAGTAGGCTTTTTTGTCAGGTCCTTTTTCAAGCAATTGCAAAATTTCATTACGCAACTGTGGATTTACACGCTCATCTGCGTCTATAAGAATTACCCAGTTATGAGATGCTTGAGGAATTATCCAGTTTTTTTGACGGGCAGAATAATCATATTTGTGTTGAATAATTTTATCGGCATATTTTTGTGCAATAGACACGGTATTATCAGTACTAAATGAATCAACCACTATAAGTTCATCTACCCAATCCAGATTCTTTAGACAATCTTGGATATTGTCTTCTTCGTTATAAGTTGGAACTATTGCGGAAATTTTCTGCTTCATTGCGTTTTATCCGTCTTTAATACGTTTCTTAAGAATATTGTAATCTTTTCTGCTCTTTTTTCCCAAGTAAAATTTTTTACTTTCTCATATGCTTGTTCGCAAATTTTTCGTGCAAGGTCTCTATCAGTCAAAATTTTCTCTATACCTTCTGCCAATGCTTTGGGATTTTCTGATTCTATCAAAATTGCTGTTTTCCCGTTTTCAAGTATTTCCCTCATAGAAGGAAAATCACTTGCCACAATGGGAATTTTGGCAGCCATATATTCAAATAGTTTCATGGGAGAGGTAAATAATCTTTGCCCCATAGTATTCATAATAGGAATAACCGATACACCCGCTCCATTAAAATATTTCCCTATATCAGAGTGAGGAACACATCCTGCAAATATGACTTGTTTATCTACACCAATATGGGAACTTAAGTTTTTTATACGAGAAATGTCTTCCTTTTTATTTCCTCCAACAATTAACAGTTTCCCCTCCGGGAGATATTTCAATGCTTCAATAAGAATATCAACGCCTTTTTGAGGATATAAATGTCCCAAGTATAGGATATTATTTGCGTCTTCTTCAAATTGTCTGTCCATCAATTTTGCAGCACAGGGAAAGACATCAATAAAACTACAAATAGAAAAATCCTCGCATATTGCTTTCTTTATGCCTTCAGTTTGACATATTATCCCATCGGCATTTGCATAAATAAATTTCTCTAAATTTTTGTGTCTCCAAATTCGAAATAGGTATTTAAATTTTTCTATCGGGCTGAATTGTTCCCCTTCACGGTTTAATTTATCCAAAAGACTTTTATAACCGGAAGTCGGGGCATCGGCTTCAAGTATACAGGGAACCTTTAAAAACCATTTCAACATAATAAACAATTTTGCCAATTTTGTATCTCTAAAAAAAAGAACGATATTCTTATCTTTTCTGTGTTTCCAGACTTCCCGAATTACAAATAAATTGAATTTTTTCCTCCCAATTTTATTGGTTGAGCCTTTTATCTTAAGATTAGGATGTTCCGGGAGCCCATAAAAGTCCAAACATTCTCTAACAGTTTTCTTGCCTAGTTTTGCAACAATAAGAATGACTTCCACTCCCCTTCCTGCCAATGCCCAACAAGTATTGATTATCTGAATAGAATGAGCCTTTTTATTGGGAAATTCCATGGGATGCGGATAAATAATTCTCATAATTTATTTTTTTGTTTTTAATCTAATAATCTTTACAATTGAACGCATCAGGGGAAAGGTTTTCAGAGAATTAATAATATATGCTCTCCCTTGTTTCATGTTTGCATTCTTTAAATACAATTCCCCCGTTTCATATAAGTATTTGGCTAATAAAATCCTATGTTTTTTGAGATGGGGATATATCTTTTTAAATAAAAGTTCCCTGCCTTTTATTTTTTTATCGATATCGGCAGTTATACGCTGTCTATGAATCCTTTCTAAAGTTAAAAACTCAGGCACATAATCTACGGCAAAATATTGAGATATCCTGATAAGTATATCCAGGTCTTCTCTGGACGGTAAATTTTCATCAAATAACCCACATTTATCAAAACATTCTCTCTTAACCAACATGGTGGAACCAATTCCTGCTATATTTTTTCTCAATAATTTATTAAAAATATTCCCCCTGTATTTTGATAATTTCTTTTGTTTTTTGGGATTGCCATTATGGTCCATATATTGAATACCTGTATAAACTACTCCGGGGTTGAATCGACTTGTTTTAAAAACTTCCAGTTGTTTTTGAAGCTTCTGCGGCAACCATATATCATCGGAATCAAGAAAAGAAATATATTCACCTTTTGCTCTTTGAATTCCTCTATTTCTCGCAACGGATACACCTTTATTATCTTGATGTAGATAAATAATCCGTTTATCAGTGAATTTCTCAACTAACTTAGATGTATTATCGGTAGAACCGTCATCTACTATGATTATTTCTAAATTTTTGTATGTTTGAGCCAAAACACTCTCTATTGCTTCTTTTAAAAAGTGCGCTCGATTATATGTGGGGACAATTACACTAATTAGAGGTTCTTCTTTTCCCATTTTTCTTCTGTAATATTAACTATAGCCATAGCTACTGCAATCAAAGTCCATAACATCATTATTAATTGTTTAGCATCCGGTATTTCCACAAGCCAATGAATAGAACATGCTATAAAAGCAGCAAATATTCCTATAGCAATGCTTTTCAAAAAAGGTTCTTTTAATCTTATAAAACTTTTCCAGGTCAGAATTATTGTAGTAATCCACATCCAAAGGAAAACCATCAAACCCAAAATTCCTGTTTCAAACGCTATCTGAAGTGGGTAATTATGGGCGTGGTACATTTGTGTCCAACCTATGCTTTTTAATTCAGGAGAAACAAAAGAAGGATATAATTTATAGAAGTTTTTATATCCCCAACCATAGCCCGTAAGAGGTTTTTTCTTGATTTGTTCTATTGCACTTTCAAACAAATACATTCTATTCAAATAATGTTCTTTATCAGTCATGCTAATGACCCTATCTTTTACCCCATGAGAGGAAAATATCAGTAATAAAAAAACCAGAACAATAGGAATTAAAATAACTTTTTTATTTTTTATAAAACACAAAAGGAACATCGCAATTAATACGCTGATCCAACTTGCTCTGGTATATGTAAAAACTAAACAGAACAAAGCTCCGACAAAAATAAAACTCAATAAAATTTTAGAAATTTTTGCTTCACTCCATAACACCATAGCAAACATCAAAGGGAGAATATAATCTAAATATTGACCGAATTCCGTAGGCGCACCAAATAAACTTTTTATACGAATTACTCCAGTAAAATATTCGAATAATCCCAAAATAATGGGAGCTAAAGAACTAAGAATAACTGCCCATATTACATAGGTAATAATTTTCTTATTGACTGCAAAGTTTACGATAATATAGAAAAGAAGAATGGGTATAAGCCAATACCCTTTAAACGCGTGTAAACTATGACGATAATCAACTGAACAAAAGATTGAAATTATAATAAAAATTGTAAAGATTAAGATAGGCAAATCTATCCGTGTTCCTGTTATTCCGTTTAAAGAAACACGTTGAGTTTTATTCCCATACTTATCTATATCTTTAATCTTGGATAATGCCCACTTTGCAATAAAAGCAAGAATGATAATAAAAAAACAAATTGTCTCAATGGTCTGTTTATATTTTGGGAAAGGGAAAGTAAAAATAACAATTACGAGAAAGATACCTACTATTTGATTCAGGATAGATAAAAATTTTTCTTTTTTTTCTATTTTCATTGTTTCTATCAGAAGTATAAGGAGAAATAAATAGATATATTAGCAACTCTTCCCGTTATTTCTTCTAGAATATCGGAACACTCATGACCAACAATAAAAAGATTTTTTACTACTTGATACTGATTTTACTTGTTCTATACTAATGAAATCAAAACTGCACATTCTTACAGATGTCAATTCAAAAAGAATTCTCATTTTTAGAACTGGACTTCTTCATTTTTTAGGTTTCCCAGCTTTTATTAAATCTTTCTTCCTTTTTGCTTTTAATACCCAACGATGTCTTTTTATCTTGATTTTAGTACTGCTTCTTGCCATTTTTCCTCCATGCTTTTTAGTGAAATTAATTTATAACTACCCTTTTTTCTCCTCTAACGATTTTCCCTATTGAAAAAACTGTTTCTTTCTTCTTACTAAAATATTTTAAAATGCGTTTTTCTTCATTAGGAGGAACTATTATAACCATTCCTATTCCCATATTAAATACGCTAAACATTTCTTTTCTTGTAATCTTACCCAATTCTTTTAATCTCATGAAAACAGGAGGAATTTCCCATTTTTCGCAAGAAATGTGCGCTTGACGTCCATTGGGCAAAATCCGTTTTATATTCCTCATTAAGCCGCCTCCGGTAATATGAGCAATTCCCGATAATTTCATATCGCTCTTAATAAGAGGTAGGATTGATTTGGTATAAATACGAGTAGGCTCAAGCAACGCGTCTGCCCAACTTTTTCCTAATTTTTTATCTTTCTTGTTGAGAATTCTTATTTTTTCCTGTTTGGTAACAGCATTTTTTAATAGAACATTTCTGGCAAGAGAAAAGCCGTTAGAATGAAGACCTGATGAAGGAAACCCTAAAATCTTATCTCCTGCTTTGACATTTGAACCATCTATAATTTTCCCTTTTTCCAATACACCTACGGAAAACCCGACAAGTTCATACTGTCCTTTAGAATAAAACTGGGGCATTTCCGCAGTTTCTCCGCCTATTAAAGCGCATCCTGCCTGCCTACATCCTTTAGCCACCGAGCGAATTATTGCTTCTGCAGCTTGGACATCTATTTGTCCACACCCCAAATAATCAAGAAAAAACAGTGGCTCTGCGCCCATAGCAAGGACATCGTCAACATTCATTGCAACAACATCCATCCCCACCTCTTCATATCTTTTTAATAAATCCGCCAAAATCATTTTTGTTCCAACACCGTCGGCGGAAGACACTAAAACAGGATTCTTATATTTTTTAAGAGAAAAAATCGAGCCAAAACCGGATAAGGAGGAAATGACCTCTTTCCTATATGTCTTCTTGACTATTCGGCTTATTCTACCGACAAATTCCTCTCCTCTATCAACATTGACCCCTGCTTGTTTATAAGTTGCGGATTTTTTGTTTTTCATGTTTTTTTTGACAGCTCAATATACTGGAAAACAGCTACATTGTCAAAGTATTGTAGGCAGAAAAATGTTAAATCTCCACGACTTCACATCCATAACATTTTTTCTTTTCAGAGTTTCGCCATGGAAGTAAAATATATAACTATTAAAACGTCACATAAGAACAGTACATAAGTAAAAGTGATAGAATATTTAAGAAATGAATAAAATCGCATTGGTGTCACTGGGATGTCCCAAAAACCTTGTTGACTCGGAATATATGCTGGGAATTTTACTAAAACAAGGATTTGAAATAGTTTCTTCATCAAGCAAAGCAGACATAATTCTGATTAACACCTGCGCTTTTATAGAATCTGCGCAAGAAGAATCCATAGACGCCATCCTTGATATAGTTGAGAACAAAAACAACAAAAAAATATGTGTAAGCGGTTGTTTGGTATCTTTATTTAAAAACGAACTGTTTAAGCGAATTCCTGAAATAGACGCCATAATAGACCCTTTTAATATCGAAAAAATAGCAACCGTTTGCAAAAAATTAATAAGAGGAAAAACTAAAATAATCTGCACGGGAGAAAATAAAAAACATAAAATAAAATTTCGACAAAGATGTTTTACCGGTCCGGTCCACTCCGCCTATCTAAAAATAGCAGATGGATGCAATAATCGTTGCAGTTACTGCATTATTCCGCAACTTCGAGGAAAATATCGGTCGCGCAGAATGAAAGACATTATAGAAGAAGCGAAAGTATTGGCTTTGGCAGGATGCAAAGAAATAAATTTGGTCGCGCAAGATACAACTTTATACGGGACAGATATATATAACGCAAACAAACTGCCTGAACTTTTAGAAGAACTTTCCAAAATAAAAAAAATACGATGGATAAGATTGCTTTACACTCATCCTGCGCACTATAGCGACGAATTAATAAACACCATAGCAACCAACAAAAAAATCTGCAAATATTTAGATATGCCCTTGCAACATTGCAGCGACAAAATACTTAAGGCAATGGGAAGAAGAGTGAACAAAAAAGACATAGTGACTTTAGTTAATAAATTAAGAAAAACAATTCCCGATTTAACTTTAAGAACAACTTTTTTGGTAGGCTTCCCAAAAGAAACAAATAAAGAATTCAATGAACTTTTAGCGTTCACACAAGATATGCAATTCGACCATGTAGGAGTATTTACTTACTCTCCCCAAGAAAATACTCCAAGTTTTAATTTTAAAAAGAGGGTGCATGAAAAGGTAAGCAAAAGTAGAAGAGAAAAGCTTTTATCTCTACAAAAAAATATCGCTGAGAAAAAAAATAAGTTATTAAAAGGTAAGAAAGTTATGGTATTAATAGACAAAAAAATAAATTCCAGATTTAGCCAAGGCAGAAGAGAAGCAGATGCTCCGGATATAGACAACATTGTAAACGTAAAAAGCAAGGTAAAAATAGGCAATTTTTATAAAGTTAAAATTACAAAAACCAGCGCTTATGAACTTGAAGGGGAAATTATTGAATAAGGTGCTAACAAATTAAAATCTCAAAACAAAGATATTGTAATTATCAAAATGATTTAACCGGCAAAAAATGAAAACTGATAATAAAAATAATAAACCTTTTGAAAACTCTTCAAAAAGATATGAACTTTTCCTCAACAATCAAATATTGAATACGGATGTATCTTCAATACGAGATGCCCAATCACTGTACAAAAATGTACAACCGAAGTGCCTCGGCTTGAAGAAAGGAGAGAGAATCATTTCGTAGCATGCCATTTGATTTAGAAAATACTACTTGGGGAACTCTTGAAGATAATCTCTTATCGATACAGCTGAAATGGTGGCTTCGCCGCAGGCAACGGTTATCTGACGAACTTCCTTTGAGCGAATATCTCCCACTGCATATATTCCGGCAACTGACGTCTGCATTTTCTCGTTTGTTTTTATATAGCCATCTTTATCTAATTCTACAATGTCTTTTACAAATCCAGAATTAGGTAAAAAACCGGCATACATGAATACGCCCGAAACTAGAACCATTTTTTCTTCGTTGGTCTGGCGATTTTTTACTGTAACCGAATTCACCGTATTTGCGCCGTTTATAGAGAGAACCTCATGATTTAGTAGAAACGTCACTTTTTTATTTCCCTGCAGCTGTTCCTGTAATATTTTTGCCGCTTTCATAAAGGGGAGAAAATCTATAAAAGTTACACTCTTTACAAAACTTAATAATGCTTTGCCTTCCTGCAATCCGGAATTTCCACAGCCGACAATAACAATGTCTTTATCTTTAAAGAACGGCCCATCACAGGTTGCGCAATATGAAACGCCTTTTCCTCTAAATTCGGTTTCACCTGGTATTCCTAACATTTTGGGAATACTGCCCGAAGCAACTATCAAAGAACGGGAAATATATTCTTCTTTTTGTGTTTGAACCGTTATTTTCCCGCTTTCCTGCTTTATACTTTTAATTTCTTTAAGTTCTACAATTTCTGTCCCAAAGACTTCGGCTTGTTTTTTCAACTTAACCATCAAGTCAACACCTTTAACACCATCAGGGAAACCAGGATAGTTCTCAATAAAATCAGCGGTAGCCACAAGACCTCCACACATTGATTTTTCCAAGACAAGTGTCTTGAGTCTGTCTCTTGAGGTATATATTCCCGCGGTGAGCCCTGCAGGTCCGCCACCTATAATTATTACATCGTACATAATTTTAATTCAGGAATAAAAAATAAATTTCTTCTGTTTTATGTTATTTATTTGCTATTAATTTCTCTATTTTAGTTTTAATATCGGTTTCAAAATCCGGTGTCATGCCAACAATTTGGTCTACTACTTTGCCCTCTTTAAAAAAGTTAAGAGTGGGTATGCTCATAACTGAATATTGGGTAGATGTGTTGGCTCCTTCATCTACATTCAGCTTGCACACTTTTACTTTCCCTTCATACTCACCTGCTATTTTATCTATGATAGGGCCAGCAGTTTGACAGGCTCCGCACCATGTAGCCCAAAAATCTACTAATACTGGAATAGTTGCTTTAATAACCTCCGACTCAAAATTTTCATCATTTACGTCAACCGCTTTTCCCATTTCATTCTCCTTTTTTGAATTTCCCCTACTCTGAGGGGCAATCAAAACTATGTTTCGATTAGAATTTCCTCGGCCAACCCGTAATAATAAGTATTCCTATTATTACAAGCAACACCCCGCTTAATATAGAAATTATTTTGAAATGTTTCTTTATTTTATCAAATACATTGAAAAATGTATTTATAGCCAAACCCGTTAAAACAAACGGAATACCTAAACCCAAAGAAAAAACACTTAACAGCAGCAGACTCTGAGTGACAGTATTTAGAGTTAATCCTGCCAAACCCAATACAGCTATGACTGCAGGACCTACACACGGAGTCCAGCCAAGCGCAAAAACCACTCCCACAATAAAAGAGCCGAACATATTAGCAGGTTTATTTTTAAGATGCAGTCTCTTTTCATATTGAAGTCTTTTAATACTAAAAACACCCGCCACATTCAGACCCAAAATAATGATTATAGAACCGCCTACTATTTTAATTATTTTTTCATATTTGTAAATAAAACCACCAAGAAAAGAAGCTGTTGCGCCTAAAGAAATGAAAACGAAAGAAAATCCCAAGACAAAAAGAATTGTTTGCAAGAGTATTTTTTTTGTATTGCCAATTTTCTTCTCTTGTTTTTTATTTTCCCGCAGATCATCTAATGAAAGACCGGTAATAAAACAAATATAACCGGGAATCAAAGGCAAAATGCAGGGCGTAAAGAATGTCAGGATTCCTGCGCCGAAAGCTACTAATAAAGATATGTTTTCCATAATAAATCAGCTAGTTAGCAATAACCAAGATACAAGATGCGATAACCAAACAAACTCCAATTGTTCTTTTGAATACTTGATTTTGTTTGGCGATTGGTTATTGGTCATTGGTTATTGTTTGTATCTTGCTTCTTGGTATTTGGTGATTTAACACTGTTCTCTGTCTTTTGTAAAAGTTCTTTAATTTCTTTTTCAAATACGCTTATGGATGTGGAACCAACGTGTTTTTGGACAAAATTGCCTTGTTGGTCAATTACTAAAGTAAAAGGAAGAAATCTTAAATCCCTGCCATAGTTATTTGCTATATCCTGATTAGCTAATATCAGGATATAGTTCATTTCTACCGATTCAGTAAAACGTTTTACTGCAGCTTCGCGGTCCAAACAAACTCCCACAACTTCTAATCCTTCCCTATTATATTTTTTATAAAGTTGCTCTAAAATAGGTATCTGTAGTTTACAGGCAGGACATCCCACAGACCAAAAATTAAGTAAAATAACTTTTCCTTTTAATGAAGAAAGTTTAAATTCTCCCCCCCCTACTCTAACTGCTGTAAAATTCGGAACATCTCCCCATTGTTCGGGTTTTCTTAAAAGTGTAGGGATATTGTTTTCTTCTTTATTTGTACTCTCAGTCGAAACTGCAGTCACGGTTATCTCTGTATTTTGAGAAGAGTTTGAAGAACATCCTATAAACAAGGCAATCGTTAATGAAAAAAATAAAAGTTTTTTCGACATTTTCTACTTCTTTCCTTTTTTGCTTGAATTTATTATTTTTAGAATTTGATTGTGGACAACGCCGTTAGACGCAATGTAATCTTTGCTATCAGTATTCCATTTTTTACCGTCATGGCTGGTAAATCTTCCGCCTGCCTCTTCTATCAATATAGCCCCAGCCGCAAAATCCCAGAGTTTATCGGTATATTCTATTTCCAAATCAGCTTTACCTTCGGCTATATAAGAAAGACTTCTTGCGGTAGAACCAAACATTCTCATAATAAAAACCTTGCCTTTGAGTCTTTTTAAATGCTGAAGTATAACTGTTTTCTGCTCGTTTATTATGTTGCTGTCATAAATAAGCGTAGTTTCTTTTAGTTCCCTGTTTGATACGGATATCTTTTTGTTATTTAGATAAGAACCGCATCCTTTAGCTGCAAAATAAAGTTCTTTTGCAAAAGGCATATGTATAATACCCATTATAACTTCCCTATTAAATTCAAGCGCAATCGAAGTTCCCACTATATTTATTCCACGGATGAAATTATGTGTTCCATCCAAGGGGTCGATTATCCAACGGAAAGGAGAATTTTTTACAGGATAATTATTTTCTTCAGATAATATCTCATCCTTGGGGAATTTCGCTCTTATCACCTTTACAATCTCTTTTTCCATCTTTAAATCAACATTCGTAACAAGCGTACCATCAGGTTTTTTACTAATTTTACTTATTTTTTCGAAATTCTCTATAAGAATTCTGCCCGATTTTCTTGCCGCTTCTATTCCAATTTTATCTCTGCCTTTTAAGAAATCTCTCATATTTTCTCCCTCACCTTTTTATAAGAACTATTCGCATTGAAAGAACTACGCACTAACGCCGCAGACTCTACACATTTAAATCCTAACGACTCACCCACTTCTTTTAAAAAAGAAAATTCTTCCGCGCTGTAAAATTTCTTTATCGGCACGTGTTTAACGTTCGGCGCAAGGTATTGTCCTATCGTTATTATATCGCAATCAGCGCTTTTTATGCCTTTCATGGTCTGAATTATTTCTTTATCTTTTTCTCCCAACCCTATCATGAACCCTGATTTTGTTATTATTTTGGAATTATATTTTTTCAAATTTTTCAAAAGTTTGATTGACCTTTCATAACTTCCCTGTGGTCTTAATGTCGGGAAAAGTCTTTTTACCACTTCTATATTATGTCCTATTACTTGGGAATTTGCAGCGATAATTTTTTTTAGAGCTTCCCAATTTCCATTCAGGTCAGAAATTAAAAGTTCGATTTTACAGTTAGGATTTTTGTTTTTTATCTCTCTAACCGTTTCGGCAAAGACATTTGCGCCACCATCGCTTAAATCATCTCTTGTTACACAAGTAATTACCACATAATCAAGTTTTAATTTTTTAATAATACCCGCAATCTTTGAGGGTTCAGTCTTATTAGGAGCAAAAGGTTTTCCGGTTTTAACACTACAATAAGAACAATTTCTCGTGCATATATTGCCAAGAATCATAAACGTTAGAGTGCCTTTAGAAAAACAATTAAATATATTCGGGCAATTTGCTTCCTGACACACCGTAGAGAGATTTTCTTCTCTTACAAGACCCGTTAATTTTTCATATCTTGTTGTGTCATAAGGCAATCTTATCTTAGGTAGTTCATTGTATTCTAAATTTTTGATTTTTATTATCCTCCCCTCACTACACATTCTTTCACATAAGTAGACGCTATTCTCTGCATTCTGTGTAAAATTTCTATATGATAAGGTTTGACGTCTTTAAATTTTGGATACAACATTTCTCCCTGGGCAGAAAAATTCTGAAGAGCATATTTCTTGGCGCCTTTGATAAATTTGGCTATTTCTTCTATATCTTTTTCGTTATGCAAAGACGGCACAACAGTAGTCCTGAATTCATAATCTATATCAGACCCCATTATGAGTTTTATACTCTTTTTTACATTCTCTAAAACTGTCTCGTTTTTTATACCGATGGATTGTAAATAAGATGCTAAATCAAGAGGAGCTTTTATATCCATAGCTATGTAGTCCACTTGTTTTTTAACAATTATATCTTTGAGCATAATCGGGAATCCGCCGTTTGTATCTAATTTAACCAATATCCCCAATTTTTTTATTTTAGCAATAAACTGCGGCAAATCTTTATAGATACAGGGTTCACCGCCGGTTATACATACTCCATCAACCCATTTTTTATTATTTTTCAGATAATCTTCGATTACTCTAAAAGGAATTGTTTCCAATTTTTGCGGATTAAGCACTATTTCGCCATTATGACAAAAAGGACATTTGAAATTACAATAAGGAGTATAAAGAGTCGAGACAATTTTCCCGTCCCAATCAAGAAGCGAGTTTTGAATAAAACCCTTTATTTGTAGTTTGGAAGGTTGCCTTTTCATGTGCCCAATTATACATGAAATCAACAAATTCGCGGTAATTGAGAAGAGGCAGGCATCTCTATGATACGAGTTCCGCCAATTTTTGTTTTTACTATGACTTTTCGTTTGGGAGTATTGATTATTTCACCTATAATTTGGCTGCTTCTACCTAAGGGATGACGCTTCATAGCTTTCAAAATAACATCAGCATCTTTTTTTGATACGACTGCAACAACTTTGCCTTCATTTGCCATATACAAGGGGTCAAAACCCAAAATCTCGCACATCGCTCTTATTTCTTTTTTTATTGGAACGCTTTCTTCATTGACTAAAATGCCAAAACTTTGCACATCAACTATTTCATTTAATGTGGTAGCTAATCCGCCTCTTGTCGGATCGCGCATAAATTTGATGTTTTTTGAAACAGCAAGCATCTTTTTAATAAGACTGCACAATGATGCACAATCGCTTTTAACATTGCTCTTAAAATCAAACCCTCCTCTTGCATTAAGAATCGCAAGACCATGTTCGCCTATGGCTCCGCTTATAATAACCTTATCGCCTGCGACTATTTTTTTATTGGAAATTTTAATGTTTTGCTTGATTATTCCGATTCCCGATGTGTTTATAAAGAGTTTATCTGCGCTGTTTTTCTCCACTACTTTTACATCACCTGTAACAATCTTTACATTTTCCTGTTTGGCAATTTTAGCCATAGACTCGGTTATTTTTTCCAAAATTTCATATTCCAAACCTTCTTCTATAATAAAACCACAGGATATATATAAAGGTATTGCGCCCGTAACTGCCAAGTCATTGATTGTGCCGCAAATTGCAAGTTTTCCTATATCTCCACCCGGAAAGAACAGAGGATTTACAACATAAGAGTCCGTTGTAAAAGCAAGTTTTGAATTTTTACAGAGAGGTAATTGAATAACTGCGGAATCGCCTAATTCATTTAATATTTTGTTATTGAACTTTTTCTTGAAAAGATTATTGATAAGCTGATGCGTCAACTTCCCTCCATCGCCGTGAGCAAGAAGGATTCGGCTTATATCTGCACCTTTATTTTTTTTATTACGCAATCTCGTCCCTCTTTTATATCTATATCGCTGTCTTTACAACTTGGGCATAGAAATACAGGATGTAAATGATTTTGCTCATCCGATTTTAAGTTCCCTTCATAACCGCATTTCCTGCATTTTATTACCGCTTTAACCCGATTTATTTTTATTTTGGTAGTTTTGGCTATCTCTTTTTCTTTTAAAATCTCCGTCAGCCAAAATTTCAACTGTTCTTCAGCAAGTAAATTCAACTGTCCGATATCAAGTTCTATGCTTTTAATCTCCTTCGCTTTTTTCTCTACTGCAACTTGCAAAACTCTATCTGCTATTTGACTTGCTACTGAAAATTCATGCATTGTATGATTTCTTTTATACCTTCACCAGTAACACAGTTAGTCTCAACAACTTTGGCTTTCGGATTCATTTTCAAAACATCCTCTTTCAGTTTAGCTGTCGATACCCCCATGTGCTCTTTCAGGTCAACTTTATTGATGGCAACAATAGTAGCTTCTCTGAATATGAAAGGGTGTTTTATAACCATGTAAGGTCCTTCAGTAACAGAAATGACAACTAATCTCTTATGAGCTCCAAGAGGAAACTCCGCAGGACATATGAGATTGCCGACATTTTCAATGAACAATATATCTATTGCAGCAAGATTAACAGTCTCCAATGCTCTTTTTATAAGGTTCGCATCAAGATGGCATTCTTTTCCGGTATGAACCTGTACAATTTGAGTACTTCCTTCTTCAAGTCTTTCTGCATCTATTTCAGTAGTAAGGTCACCGGCAATAACTCCTATTTTATATTTGTCCTTGAGCTGTTTGAGTAAATTTTGTATAAGCGATGTTTTACCGGAACCTATAGAACCCATAATATCTATTGCAATAATTCCGTTCTTATCTAAAACTACCCTGTTGCCTTCTGCTAATTGTTTATTTTTCGCCAATAAAGATTCTTCCAACTCAATATCAAGTGTTTCGCCTTCTTTTGGTTGAATAATTTCCATATTCCAAGACCTCCCCCGATCAGCAGAAAAAAGAAGGCGGTTCTATTTTAATATATAAAATTAACGATATTTTTAAAATAGAACCGCCTCTTATATCCTATTATTTGTATTACTTTTCAATTCCCAACAATTCTACTTCAAATATCAACACAGAATTCGGACCAATCGGGCCGGATCCTTGCTCTCCATATGCAAGCTGCGAAGGAATAAACAAACGATTTTTACCCCCTACCTTCATAAGTTGTAATGCTTCTCCCCAACCTGTAATCACACCGTTAAGCGGAAATGTAACAGGTTCTCCGCGTTTGTAAGAACTATCAAATTCTGTTCCGTCGAGCAGCGTTCCTGAATAATGTACTTTGACTTTGTCATCTATTTTTGGGAAAAGACCAGTCCCTTTTGTCAAGACGATATACTGTAAACCGCTTGAAGTTGTGATAACTCCCTTTTTCTTTTTGTTCTCTGCAAGAAACATCTCTCCATCTTTCTTGTTCTTATCTTTTATTTCGTTCATTTTTAGAATAGCCTCCGCTTGCATTTCTTTAACAAATGCTTGCTTAATCTGCTCTGCTTCTTCTTGTGTAAGAAGTGTTTGTTCTCCACTATAAACATCTTTAACACCACGAGTGAAAATTTCAAAATCGATTTCCCTTGGGACATCTTTTAAAAATGTTCCGATATCCATTCCCATCATATAACTTAATTTTTCGGAAGGAGTTGTCAACTTTTCATCCGCTGCAAACACCAATCCGAACGATAACAAACTTATTGCCAAAACCACTGCTACAACATATTTAATCATAACTATCTCCTTTTCTTGCCCCATACCTGAGTAAAGCGAATGGTTTGGGGTGTCATTTTGAAATTATTGAAAACCTAATATATAAGATATGCAGAAGGAAGTCAAAGGAAAAATTGTTATTTGGTTAGGATTACAATGCTCTTTTTTTCGTAATCCGTAATTGGTAATCGGTAATTAGTAATTCAAGAATCGTAACCAGTAATTAGTAATTGGTAAATAGTAATTAACTAATAAAAAACAACTACAAATGTTACGCTTTACGATTTACGAGTTACAGATTACCAGTTACCAATTATCTTTCCTGAAGTTTATTCCCCATATTTATAATACGCTGCGCAAGTTCCTTCCGAAGAAACCATACATGCTCCGATTGGATTCTCTGGGGTACAGAGTTTCCCGAAAAGTTTGCATCCCAAAGGGCTTTTCACACCTCTTAAAACCTCACCGCATATACATTGTTTATTTTCTTTTGTCGGTTCCACTTTTACTTCTATATTCTTAAGGGCATTGAAAACCAAGAATTCTTTTCTTATTTTTAACCCGCTATTAGGAATCATACCCAAACCTCTCCAGTCGGAATCTTCCTCTTCAAATACTTCATCCATAAGCGCAACAGCTTTGGGATTTCCTTCTTTTTTTACCGAACGGGTATACTGAATTTGAACACTCGGTTTTTCTCCCTCAACAATCTGCTTTACAAGCATGTAAACCCCTTCAACAACATCAAGAGTCTCAAAACCTGTAACAACACAGGGAATATTGTGCTCTTTTGATATAAATTCATAAGGGATAGAGCCGATAATAGTGCTTACGTGTCCGGGGCATATAAATCCATCAACGTCAACTTCTTTATCTGCAAGAAGCATTTGCATTGCAGGCGGTATAACTTTATGTCCCGAATAAACAAAAAAGTTGTTTATATCTTTAGCTTTTGCGACTTTTATAGTTGCGGCAATAGTCGGAGAAGTCGTTTCAAACCCTACCCCGAGAAATATTATTTTCTTCTTAGGATTATCTTTAGCAATCTTCAAAGCATCAATCGGTGAATAAATAATCCGAACATCACCGCCCCTACTCTTTTCTTTCTCCAAGGAAGAAGTTGAACCGGGAACTTTCATCATATCGCCGAAAGTAACTACAATGACATCCTTTCTCCGGCAATAAGCAATCGCTCTATCAAGATAATCGTTGGGAGTTACACAGACAGGACATCCCGGTCCTGAAAGCAGTTTTAAATTTGCAGGGAGAAGCTTCCTCAAACCCGCGCGTGAAATAGCAACAGTATGCGTTCCGCATACTTCCATTAGCTTTATGTCTTTCTTATAATCCGAAACCATACCGCTTATCTTTGCAATAAGTTTCTTCGCCAATTCAGGATTTCGGAATTCGTCAATGTATTTCATGGTATTAAAAGCGTCGTAATTAGTAATTAGTAACTCGTAAAGCGTAATTACCAATTACTATTTACCATTTACGCTTTACCATTTTTACTTCGCCATTTCCTTCAAAATCTCAATCGTTTCCTTAGCTTCTTTCTCGTCCACCTTTTGTATAGCAAAACCGGCGTGGACAATTACATATTCTCCAACCTCAACATTATCAAGAAGGCCCATATTAATATTTTTCTTAACGCCTCCAAGCTCAACAACTGCGTTGGGGCCGTCTATTTCTAAAACTCTCATCGGTATCGCTAAACACATTTTAAAATCCCGTCCTTAATTAAAGATTTTGTAATTTGTAATCCGCCCCGTGGAATCTAAAAGATTGCCGGGACCAAAGTCCTTGAGATTGCTCCGCAATCTCTAAGGGTAAATAGTAATTCGTAATTTTTAAAATTACCGTTTACCAATTACCAGTTACTAATTACGTTGTTAATCCAATCTTATCAAATCTTTCGTTTTAGAGTAAAATAGCATCAAGACAGAGAGGGTTTTTACATGAATAAAAGGGTTGTTTCTAGCAAAAATATGCTTTATATTACGACCAGAAAAGAATGGCGTAACTGGTTGAAGAAACACTTTAAAACCGAAAGTGAAGTCTGGTTAGTATATTACAAAAAGGGAACCGGTAAACCACGCATTCAATATAATGACGCAGTAGAAGAGGCACTTTGTTTTGGTTGGATTGATAGCATTGTTCGAAAGTTGGACGACAAAAGCTTTGCCCAAAGGTTTTCAAGACGAAGTCTTAAGAGTAAATACTCTCAGGCAAACAAGGTTCGACTACGCTCTTTGGTGAAGCAAAAGAAAGTCCAAAAGGAAGTACTGGAAAGTTTAGGTACTATCCTAGAGGAAAAATACGTCATCCCAAATGACATACTTTTGGCTATCAAGGTAAATAAACTGGCATGGAAGAATTTCCAGAAGTATTCACCTCAGTATCAAGAAATACGAATCGCTTTCATTGATGGCGCACGGAAGCGACCAAACGAGTTCTCAAAGCGTCTCAAATACTTCATTAAGATGACAGAAAAGAATAAGGTGATTGGGTTTGGAGGAATAAATAAACATTACTAACAAATTTGTTGCATTTTTGAGCTTCTCAAATTCTGGAGTTTTGTGTAGCGAAATCCCCCCTGTTAGTTTTCGACTTGTCCCCGAGTTTAGATTTCCCAGAAATCTTCGGGGACAGAAAACTAGGGGGGATAATTGACAGAGAAAGAGTAGAATAGTATAAAGAAAATCAAAATTATAGAAGGAGAATAATAAATGTCAGAATTAGTAGCTGATTGTCCACGCTGTGGAGCAAAAAAAATGACTTTTGATCTTAAGAAGCAAATTACAATAGAAGTTCGATATGATTGGCAGAATTGGCTTGAAGCATTTTGTGTCTGCCGTAAATGTGATAGCGCCACAATATTTACCCTTATACAAAAAGAACCAAATAGCAAAAATGTAATTGGATCGGGTTTAGAAAACTTTGGTGGAGCTGTCAATAAATTGATGCACATAGAGGGTTATGTAAGCCTTAAAGATACTGCATCAAAACAACCACCAGAGTATATACCTGAGAAGATTAATGCAGTTTTCAAAGAAGGTGCAACTTGCATGGCTATTGGATGTCCCAATGCAGCAGGAACAATGTTTAGATTATGTATCGATTTATCTACTAGAGCTATGCTTCCCGAGGAAGAAGTAAAAGGTCTCAACTCCAAGATAAGGCACAGCTTAGGACTACGTCTACCGTGGTTGTTTGATAATAAAATTCTTCCTGAAGCACTACGAGAACTATCATCTTGTGTAAAAGATGATGGTAATGATGGCGCTCATGAAGGCACATTAAAAAAAGAAGATGCAGAGGATCTTCTGGATTTTACTTATGCACTCCTAGAGCGAATTTATACAGAACCCCAAAGAATAAAACTTGCAAACGAAAGAAGATTAGCTAGGCGCGAATCAAAATCGCCTGATAAAAAATAAGATGGCAACAACACAAGAAATTATAGAAAGAATCGATATAGTTATAAAAGGAAACAAAAAAACAGAGTGGATATATATAATATTGTCGATTATTTTATTTCTTTTAGGCATCACTTGTTTCATTGTAGCATTAATAACTCGTGAATTTGCCTGGTCTACTCCTTCTGTAATTACGACATTGCTGATATATCCATCCCTTAAAGAAATATTAAAAATTCGCCAGAAAAATATTGCATTAGCCACTGCTCCAATACTGATAACACAACTACCTCCTGATAAAGCTGCGGAAGAAATTCAAAAACTATTACAAACATTACATGGAGAAAAAAATAATGCCATCTTCAGATAAAACAAAAGAAATCTTAGAACAAATACTTGCACAATTGCATCAAAAACAAGCTAAAAGACATGTGATAGAAGGGAAATCGTATCTAATTGCACAAAATAACCAATTCTTGGGAAATATTACATCGAACCTTTATGACAGCAATTCAATATTAAATAAATATGGAACTTATGGCAGTAAATACAGTCCAACAAGCATTTTTAATAAATATTCCGAATACGGTAGTAAATATGGAGTATATAGTATTAATAATCCTTATTGTTCTCGTCCTCCTAAATTATTCATAAAAGGAAATTTTTTAGGTTATGTTAGCGTAAATAAATATATCAATAATAGAATTCCAACAAATGGGTTTTTATATACCCTTGAGAATAAAATAGATTCACTGCTTGAAGGTAAAATTTTTGAATCAGAAAGTCATGCTAGACAGATAAGACATGAATCTTATATTGAGGCAGCAGATGGTACTTTTTTAGGCAAACTAACCCCTAATAAGTATGATATAGAATCAATATTTAATAAGTATGGTCCGTATGGCAATCAATTTTCGCAATTTTCAATACTCAATAAATTTTCCACCTATGGAGGCAATCAATTTTCTCCTTTGAGCCCGTATAATCAATTTTCAAGCACACCACCAAAATTATTTATTAAAGGTGAATTTGTGGCTTATTTAACCACAAATCCTGTTCTATTGCCTAGTGTACACCCTGATAAATTGTTTGAGTGGGCAGAAGAAAATATTTCAAGATATGTATAAGCTAATAATTCCATAGACTTCGATTCTTTCATAGGAGAAACAATGGGGTCAGGTTTTGTAAGATAACATTTGTCAGATTAAGACATGTGAGATGTTATAGAGGAGGAAAAAACTGATGGAACAAGAGAGTAAACAACAAATTGGGTGTTTAGTGGCTACACTCGTAGTTATGGCAATACTAATCTTCGGTACTCGTCTTTTTGGCGCCGATTCTTTCAAAAGTTTTCTAGGTGCTGTTGGGTTCTTTGTAATACTGGCATTACCATTTTGTCTGTTTCTTCTTGAAAGAAAACTCAGTGGAGATACTGAACAATTGTACAACACAGCAAATGATATCAATTCGTGTGTAGAGGAACTTGAAGCCCTTACTTCAGATATCGAAACTTATAGTCCCGATGAATACGACGAATCTCCTCGCGCGCATTTAGCTGATATCAAAGATGAAATAGCTTCGATAGCATCTAGACTTAAGCACTTAGCCGAAGATATTGATTAGTAAATGAATATTCAAAAATAAATTATATCTTCCTATACCCCGCAATCACCGCCTGTCCTAATGAAAGACCGCCGTCGTTTGTCGGGACTTTTTCGTGGATATACACCCTAAATCCTGCTTTTTTAAGTTTGTTGTAAGCATTGGTCAAGAGAAACATATTCTGAAATACTCCGCCGCCAAGTGCAACTTCGTTAAGCTCATAGCTCATAGCTCTTAGCTCATGGTTTTCTTTGAAATCTGAACGGATTTTCATGCAAGTTTTTACTATTAGTTCAACAATCGTGTTATGGAATTTTAGAGAAATAATTTCTTTTGATACATTATTTCTTAAATCCTTTATTATTTCTTTTATCGTTTCATCCATATCAATTATGTAAATACCATTTTCTCTATTAATTAAATATTTGTATTTTCGTCCATCGTCTCTCATCCGTCGTCCATCGTTTATTATCATTTCTAACTCTATCGCCGCTTGTCCTTCGTAATTAACTGTGTTCCTTACCCCGATCAATGAAGCGACTGCATCAAATAATCTGCCGATGCTTGAAGTTAAAGGCGTATTGATTCCATTATCAATCATTTTTTGTAAAACCTTACTTTTTTTCTTATCAAGTTTTTTGACAAAATCTATATTAAGTCCCCAGAGTTCGTCCCCAAATATTGAATAGAGATAACTAAACGCTATTCTCCACGGTTCTTTTATTGCTTTTTCTCCTCCGGGTAGAGGAATATATTTGAAATGCGCAACTCGTTTAAAATCTACATAATCGGCAATTAAGAATTCCCCGCCCCATAAGTTTCCGCCCGCCTGCTGCGAAGCCTGCCCGCAACCGATAGGCAGGCGGGCGGGCAGGTCCAAGCCAAGTCCCGTGCCGTCAAAAGCAACACCTATGACTTTACGGTTATCTAACATATTATCGGCCATAACAGAAGCTATATGTGCGTGGTGATGCTGGATTGGGATAGTGGTGAGTGGCGAGTGAACAGTGATCAGATTTTTGGCGTATTGGGTAGAGAGATAGTCGGGGTGTAGGTCGTGAGCGATAATTTTAGGTTCAACTTCCAGTAATTTCTTGAAGTGTTCTATACCGTTTACAAAGGAATTATATGTTTCTACGTTCTCCAAATCTCCTATGTGTTCGCTTAAGATGATTTCGTCGCCTTTAGCTATGGCAAAAGTGTTCTTGGAATGACCGCCGACGGCTAAAATCGGTTTTCGGCCCTGTCCCCATGGCTTGATTTCGGAGAAATCAATGGGGATTTCGGGGTTCGGTTTTCGCAAGATTATAGAGTCGGGCGTGTAACCTCTTGAACGCCTTAGGATAAATTCTTTTTTTGTAGATGGAAAAATTCGTGTAACAGAATCGTCACAGCGCATATAAATATCACGGTCGTTAAGAAGAAAATAGTCCGCTATATTTTTAAGCCGTTTCATTGCTTCGTCGTTATTGTATGCAATCGGTTCATCACTGATATTTCCGCTTGTCATGACAAGGATAGAGAGTGATGAGTGGTCAGTGACGAGTGGTGAGAAAAGAAGATGATGTAATGGTGTATATGGAAGCATAAAACCGAGATATTTGTTGTTAGGAGCAACGTGTTTGGAAACAGATGAACTCACTTTCTTTCCCCCCCCCTTGTTTTCGGAGAAAACAGACAGGGGGGACTTTCGCAATATAACAACAGGGGATTTCCATGAAAGTAGAAGTTTTTCTTCCTCGGGCGAGACCTCGCAATATTGTTTTATTGTTTTTAAATCTTTAGCCATTAAGGCGAATGGTTTATCTTCTCTGTATTTCCTGCTTCGTAAAGTTTTCACTGCTTTATCATTCAAAGCATCGCAGGCAAGATGAAACCCACCCAATCCTTTTATCGCAACAATTTTCCCCTCTTTTAGTAGTTTAGTTGTTTTTTCTATCGCTTTTCTTCCTGTAGTTAAATCTTTAATCTTCCTTCTCCCTCTGGAATCTTGGAAAGATTCCGAGGACTTAGTCCCTGAAATTCTCTGAATTTCTAGGGGGGAATTTTGAATCAACGATAGTTGGGGTCCACACACACTACAAGCATTTGGTTGAGCGTGGAATCTGCGGTTTGAAGGATTATCGTATTCATCCTGACAAGACTTACACATTTTGAATTCTTTCATTGTGGTATTGAACCTATCGTAAGGAATATTTTTTATGATGGTAAAACGTGGCCCGCAATTGGTGCAATTTATGAAAGGGTAAAGATAGCGTCTGTTTTTATTGTCAAAGAGTTCCCTAAGACAATCTTTACATACGGCAATATCAGGCGAAATCCTTGTTTTCATTTCCTTACCGGGAATACTTGAAAGAACCTTAAAAGAAGTCCCTTTTTGAGGTTTGATTTCAGTGATTTGAAGAGCCGTTATTTCTGCGCGGGAAGGCGGGAATTTCTTTAACGTGGCAATGAAATCCTCAACTTTATCTTTCGTTCCTTGCACCTCTATAATCACGCCTGTTGAGCTATTACTCACCCACCCTATCAGCTTTCTTTCGACGGCATATCTGTAAACTGTGGGTCTAAAACCTACTCCCTGAACTTTGCCTTTGATTTCTATAAGAATTCTTATCGGTTTAGTTTTTAAATCTAATCTCATTAGTATGAACCTTTTTTACAAAGACTAACCCGTAATTAACTTAACTTTTGAAAATATTTGGTATTCTGTAGGCCCGATAACTCTTTTAAGTAGACCGTCCAGATTAAGAAAATATTCAGAATCTGTGTCGGGAATTATTTTGAGGTTATTTGTCCTGAAAATCTCCATACCCAATTCTTTTTTGTAAGATTGAAGGTCTCCTTTCCACGCGTGTATCATTTGTTTATAAACACCGACTAATCCTTTATTCTTCATTAATATCACCTGGAAATCTCCGCTACTCAAAGGAACTCCTTTTGCAACAGGAAAATGCTTTCCCAAATCTCCGTTCATGATAATAATATTATTGTAATCCTCAAATACTGTTTCAATATCATTTGATATTATCTTAAATCTAATTTTCTTCCTTCTAAATTTATCGAAATAATGCTTTATTACGGCAAGATTAGCCCCCATTAAAAATGGTCCTCTGTCACCAAAGAAATAGCCTAAAAAACCTTTATAATATTTTATAAATCTGCTTTCAGTGAAACACGGGATATCGCCAAAAATACCGACCCCACCAAAACCAATCATATGAAACTTTTTTCTTTGATTTCGGCTATCGTTGAATTTTACCTCTAAAATATCGCTTTCCAATGTTTTGTCAGATGTAATTCCTTCCGAGATTATTTTGACTGCCGGTTCTAATTCATCAGGTATATTCAAGACTTTCCCGATTAAATCTGCAGAGCCCTTCCTCAAGAAAGCTAATCTCAAATCTTGCGTTATTGGGCCTGCCGAACAACATCCTTCAAGAACGCTATTAAAAGTCCCTGCACCTCCTGCAGAAACGATAATCTTAGCTCCTAAACTAACTAATTCTTTTGTTTGCTCAAATGCTTCTTCGTGAGAATCAACTATATGCACTCTGGAGCTGGGATTATATCGTTTGAATTCGGTTTCCATATTGTCAAGTTTCTTCCAATCTTTAATAGAGCCCGATATAGTCGTAGCTATAACATTTATCTGAGCTAATTGTTCCTTAGTATTAAGATATTCTTGGCACTTAGCAATTACTTCTTTCGAGGTTAAATTATCGGTGTCTATCTCAAAAATCTTAGTTTTGAAATGTTCCTCCATAATTTTGCAGACAAATACATACGCTTCTTGTAATTTTCTTAAGAAATTTTTCCTTTCATGTATTTGTATTTCTTTGCCTCTTTGAGTTATACGTTGTATAGCTATATCCGGGTTTATTTTTAGAAAAAATATTATGTCCGGTACTTGCAACTTTGCTGAATATACTCTATTGATAAGAACCAATTCAGGGATATTTTGTAGATAAAAAGGGATGCTTAATAAAGATATTTGCTTTCTTCCTGTAAGATATTGCAGTAAATTAAAGTAATCTTTTTCATTAAAGAGCTCCGGGTGATAGTATCTTCCCCATCCCAGCATATTTATAAGAGGTGAACCGTCAGTAAGTATAACTTCGGGTTTATAGCTCTCTTTTATGGTGTTCTGGATTTTGCTTCTAACTACTAATTCCGTCAATTTGCTAATCTCATATGTTAACTTATCTTTTGTTTTTTTAAGTAAAAAACCTAAGCTGGATTTGAGTTTTATCCTAAATATATCGCGGGGAGTAATAAGTTGGCCTTCTTTATCACTGACAAATACTTTATCTCCAATGCCGGCAACTATTTTATCCTTTGAAAGTGAATTGAGTAGTCCTTCGTAGCAAGAACTCTTGCCGCTACCATCGATACCAATTACTGCTATATGCAAAATCCTTTTTCTTATCATGCTTGGGCTATCTTTTATTTATATAGACAATCGTTTAACTCTTTCAAAAACCAAGTTGGAAATATAAGTATATTTTTCATAATTTGTATTTATATTATCAAGGTTTAGTTTGTCGGGATATATTATTTCTCCAAAACAAATTTCTATTTTTCTGGGTAATGGCAAAATACACCCTTTACCTAATGCTTCATGTGCCCCTTTGATATATGTTGGAACTATCGGAACTTTTAAGTTATAGGCTAAAGAACCAAGACCAGGTTTAAATGTATGCATATCCCCTTTAATGCTGCGTGTTCCTTCAGGAAATAGTATTACGGAATTACCTTGCCTGATTAACTCTTCACATATTTTAAGACCTTTAACAAAATCCCCTATCCTTTCAAAGGGAAATGTATTAAACAAAAATTCAACTATTGTCTTGCGATATTTATTTACATAAAAATAATCTTGGGCAGCGGGGATAAAAATATCCTTCATATTTTTAAATGGAACGCTTGTCAAAATCAACGGAAAATCCAGCATGCTGGAGTGATTTGCAGCAATAATAAAAGAACCTTTTCCCGGCAGGTTTTCCAGCCCTGAGATTTGTTTCCTGAAATAAACTGAGAATAACCATTTGAACGCAAAATATGCGGCAGTATGACTAAACTTTGTTCCGGTATTTCCTTTAATAAGGAAATCAATTTTTTCCCTGCCTTCAATTTCATCACCACTTCTTCCTGATTTGTATTCTTTAGTAAATCTTACTAAATCGCTAAATGTATTAACCTCATACGCAAAATTTTCAGGTATAGTTATACCAAGCTCTTGGTCCAAAGCAGTAAGGATTTCTACTTTCATTAGAGAATCTACTCCAAGGTCATTATAAAGATTTGATTGCAAACTGATTTTATTAGGATTGAGGTTAGTTATTCCCGAAATAATTTCTCTTATAACAGAAGTTAATTCATCCTCTTTTATTGCGATATTCTCTATATACTCTTCTTCTTGTGGTTTTTGCTCTTTTTGGGACATCATATCCAAGAGAACTTTCCTTTTAATTTTACGTGTGGATGTTTTAGGTAATTCTTCACTCCAAATCTCAAAATCTATTATCCTTTTGTAACCAGAGAGGTTTTCTCCCAAACGGGAAATTTCTTGAGAAATTTTAGATTTTATCAAATCGCCATTTTCACGTTCCTCTTTAGAAAAACTATCCGGATTTGGTACAACAATCGCATAAACCTCTTCACATCCTTTTCTAATTCCTACTTTAGAAATGCGTCCCAATACGCATATCTCCTTTATGTATATGCTTGCAGACATTACTTCTTCAACTTCTTCCGGAAATACTTTTTTCCCAGCTCCCAATACGATAAGATTTTTGCTTCTTCCAGAGATATATAGAAAACCGTCATCATCAAAATAGCCTATATCACCGGTATAAAACCACCCGTCGCGTAATACCTCTGCCGTTTTTTCCGGGTTTCTATAATAACCACTCATTACATGCGGTCCACGAGTTATTATTTCTCCTTCTTTATCTCCCGTTTCGCTGTTAGTAAGAATCTTTACTTCTATATCCGGTAAAGGTTTTCCAACCGAACCATATTTGCACTCCGAGAAATTATTCACTGTAATAACAGGAGAAGTTTCGGTAAGCCCATAACCTTGTAAAATCCTAAATCCAAGGGCATTAAAGTCCGACTCTACAACCGGATCCAAAGGCGCTCCTCCTGAAACGAAACACCTCAAGTTACCACCAAATTGTTTATGTATAGATGAAAACAAAAGCTTACCTATCCTAATTTTAAATTTTAATAGAAACTCTGATAAACGTAGCATTCCTTTCGCAAAATTCTTCTTGAATTTAGGAAGATCATTGATTTTCTTTATTATGCTGTTATGAAACATTTTAAGGACTAAAGGAACGGTAATCATAACAGTGGTGTTCGTCTCTTTCATTAACGATAATATATTTGTAGGTTTTAAGCTTTCACAATAAGTTATTGTTGCCCCGACATAAAGAGGCCCAAGAAGCCCCCCTGTAACCTCAAGCATATGGTTAAGCGGCAGGATAGAAAGAAATGCATCTTTAGAATTAAATTTAATTAACTCATTTAAAGACATTACTTCAAACAACAAGTTTTTGTAGGTGAGCTGCACTCCCTTGGCAATTCCCGTAGTCCCGGAAGTATAAACTATCAAAGCTATATCCTCCGGCTTTATATCACGGTGAGGGATTTTATTTGCAGGAACCTTAAAATTTTTTAACAATAAGACTTCTTCGTAAGATACATCATCGAGACAAATAATATTCTGAAGATAGCTTAATTTCGGTTTTATTTTTAGAATTGTTTCGAGTAATTTTTGGGAGACAAAAATACTCTTTGCTTCAGAATCATTGAGAATAAATTCAATCTCAGAATTGCTTAATTTAATATCCATGGGGACAACTATACCGGCACAAGATATAATTCCGAAAAATGCGATTGACCACTCCGGTCTGCTTTCAGAAAAAACCGCAACTCTATCTCCCTTTTCTACGCCTAACATTTTCAGGTTATAGGCAGTATCTGCAGTGCGATAGCCCAAGTCAATATAAGATATAGATTTAAAATTAATTCCTTCTTTTATTTGTAATGCGGGAATATCTGAAAATCTGCGGTTAATGGCAATTAGCAGCTCTATTATGGTTATATCTTTAAGACTAACCTTGGGCATTGGCAGAATCCTCTTTATTGCGGTGAGGCTTTAAAGGTTGGGCAGGAACACCATAGTATACGGAACGCGGGTCCACTTTTGTGTTCTTCAATAATACGGCACCAGCCCCAATAATCGCATTGTCTCCAATTTCGCATCCAGGCATAATAGTACAATGAGACCCTAAAGTTACATTCTTACCAATTTTGACTTTGCTAAGTTTTAATCTTCCTCTTTCAACAACATGACCGATAACAATAGCACCTCCTCCCACTACCGTGTTATCGCCTATTTCTAGTAGAGTAGCATCAAATACGAATTTAGAATTAATTTGTACATTCTTACCTAATTTTGCTCCTAATAGTCTTTGTAAAAGATTTGCAAACGGAGTTAACAAAATAAAATCAATAAACGTGAAATTAATCAGGAGATATAAACAACTTGCAAACGCCCACTTTAAACCTCCAAGAGAAAAAATAGGATATACCCCTTCTTTTAAGCGCAGTCTCAAGATAGTTCTGATTCCTCCTGTCAATAAAATTAGAGTAAAACCAAACAAAAAATACCCAGCAGCAATAGAAAATCCTAATAATGTATAACGCATTATCGGAATTAAATTTATCCCTAACTGCCAGGCTTTCGAAACAAGTGCAACACTAGGAATCAGGGCTAAACCAAAGAATATGGTTCCCATGATATACATAGAAAGACTGAAAATAAATTGCCCCAGTGTCATTAAGAACGATTTCATTTTTTTATAACGTTTCTTATTAATTTTATCGTTTCTTTTTTCATCTTTGCTCTTAAAAGATATTTTGCGTGAGAACTATTTTAATAATGGCTATAAGAAAATAAGGTTTTAAAATCCTGAATTTTCCAAAACAGACGGGACGTGTTTTTCCCAGCCAAGAGGCATAATATGTATGCCCTGACAGAGCCCTTTCATGCCTTTTATCAGCTCTGCAGCTATTTGAATACTGACTTTAGGTCTATCTTCCTTATTCGCTTCTGCCATCATTGTGATATATTTGTCGGGAACATTTATACCCGCAACTTTTTCGTTCATGAACTTTGCCATACCGGCAGACTTCAAAAGAACTATTCCACCCAAAACCGGAACATTGAACTTTCCGACTATGTTCATGAAATTTTCAAAGCTCTTCAAATCATAAATCGCTTGTGTCTGAAAAAATTTGGCACCCGCTTCAATCTTTTTTTCCATCTTGATAATTTGTGGCTCCAATGGATCAGCACCCGGATTAACAACTGCGCCAAGTAAGAATTCAGGTTTACCGACAAGTTCGTTGCCTACCATATCCTTGCCTTCCATAAGACCTGTCGCCGCTTTCAGTAAACTTATTGAATCAAGGTCAAATACGGGTTTGGCTTGAGGATGGTCTCCCAGAACAGTATGGTCACCGGTAAGAACAAGAACATTTCTTATTCCCAACACATAAGCAGAAAGTAAATCCGATTGTAAAGCCAATCTGTTTCTATCACGACAGGTAATCTGGAATATCGGCTCTAAACCTCTTTCCACAAGCAGACGGCACGTAGCAAGAGAGCCTAATTTCATTACAGAACTTTGTAAATCCGTAACATTGAAAGCGTCCACCTTATCCTTTAGAGTTTCCGCTTCTTTTAAAATTCCTTCTATTTCTACACCTTTAGGCGGACCGATTTCCGAAGTAATTGTAAATTCTCCGCTTTGTATTTTTTTAGCAAAAGCCATTTTATTCCCCTTTAATATTATTTTTATTATACCCTAATTCATCCAGAATGCGTTTATAGTTCCTGATTAGAACCTTTGATTCTTTTGTTACGTTTTCAATCTTCAGTCCTTTCAATCTCTTATATATCAATTCCCAACCACAGTCCATTTCTGGACTCACTTCACATTTACCGTTTTTAGCGCCGCCGCATGGTCCATTCAATAATCCCTTGGAACAAGCTGTCAGAGGACAAATGCCGCCGGTATAGTTTAGATAACACTCGCCACATTGTTCACAATTTGCGTTCTGAACCGACAAGCCCTGAAATCCGTCTAAAGAATAGGTATCGCAGCCGGCAAGAACTTTCTTGTCTATACAAAGTTTTGCTAGAACCTGCACGCCTACTCCGCATGAAAAAACGATTATTGCACCGGATTTTTTAATTTGCGAACTGTATCTTGTCAGATAAAGTTTACTGAATTCTTCCCTGCAGAGATAATCCAAACGAGCAACACCTATTATTTTGCTCTCATTTCCTTTTAGTAACTCTTCAATTTCATCTTCCGGAAAATATACTTCCTTACAGCCGAAACATTTTATGATGAACGGCTTTTTCTCGAGGAGTAAAAGTATCTCTTCCTTATTTTTTAATTTTGTTATGAGCATTTTTCTTTGTCTTTTTTATTAAACTTAAAAGACTTATCTTTGACGAACAGACATATTCGCAACAGCCGCATTCAATACAATTGGCAACATTATGCTTAATAGTTTCATTCCACATTTTCTTCTGCCCGTAATAAGCATAATATAATGGTTCAAGTTCCATCGGACAGACATCAACACAACGACCGCATTTTATACAAAGATTTTCTTTCGAAGTTTTAGCCACGTTTTTCTTCAAGAAAGTGAAACCTGTTGTGCCTTTGATGACACTTGAATCAAGACTTGTCTGGTTTACACCCATCATCGGACCGCCCATTTTTACATAATACTCGCTAAAAAGTTTTTCCTTATCTCCTTTAAAGCAAAATTTTACAATATCATTTAAAGTAGTTCCTATTTTCACCATAAAATTACCGCTTCGCACTATATCATCACCGGAAATCGTAAGTACTCTTTGAATCAGGGGCAACCCTTCAAAGATTGCCTGATAGATTGCAAAAATTGTGCTCACATTGGAAACTACGACTCCCACATCAAGAGGCAGTCCCCCTTCAGGCACTTCTCTGCCAAGTAGCCTCTTTACTAACATCTTTTCTGCGCCTTGAGGATATTTGGTCTTAAGAGCTTCTACTTTAACATTTGATAATTTTTGGAAACGTTCAATTGCTTCGGGTTTATTTTCTTCTATACCTATGACAACATTTTCTATGCCGAGTAGTTTCCTTACAATACTGATACCTTTCATAATTTGTTCAGAATACTCAACCATTACTCTATTATCTGCGTTTAGACACGGTTCGCATTCACAGCCGTTTATAAGTAAAATATCGATAGGTTTTGGAGGAGAAAGCTTAACATGCGTGGGGAACATAGCACCGCCTAAACCGACAATCCCTTTATCCTGCAATATTTCCAGCAGTGATTCTTTCGACATTGTTGCCCAGTCCGAAATCAGCTTTACGGAAGAATCAATTTCATCCAAACCGTCATTTTCTATAATTACGGTCGGAAGCGGTTTCAATATAGAAGGATGAATTTTCTTTTTCAAGGAAATCACTTTGCCGCTTACACTCGAATGAATAGAAGATGATATTAAGCCAACGCTTTTTGCTATTTTCTGTCCGATTTTCACCATATCACCTACCTTCACCAAAACTTCAGCAGGTGAGCCCGTATGTTGAGATGGAAATATTGCTACTTCTTGTGGGTCGGGGAAATTTGTAATAGCAAGATTTTTAGTTTCCTCTTTTCTTTCTAAAGGATATACGCCGCCGTAAAAAGATTCGTTTCTGCTCGCCTGATTAGATAGAGAAAGTTTCTTCCTTTCTTCAAATTTGAACTTTCCGTAATCTCTTGTTTCTGTATCACTTATAAATTTTCTGCCTTGTTCTTTAAGCCGCTTGTATATTTTTTCCCACACGCAGTCAACATTAGAATTGACTTCACATTTGCCATTTTTGGCGCCACCGCATGGACCATTCAATAAACTCTTAGCGCAATCCACCACGGGACAAATCCCGCCTGTAATATTTAGATAACACTCGCCGCACGCAGCGCATTTTTCGCTTTCAAGCGCTATGCCGTGATAACCGACAACACTTGTCGCATTGCCGCTTTGAGGAAAAGAATCGGCAAGTGCAATTATTTTCTTATTTTCAAATAATTTCGCAATAAACTGAATACCTATACCGCAGGATATAACACCTATCGCTTCCGCATCATTAAGAGATAATTCTTTCAGCTTTTTTTCTGTAAAATAATTATTGCATAAAAAGTCCCGCTCAATATATCCCGCAATTTTTATATTTTTCTCTTTTAGATATTCACAAAAATCATGACATTCTGGTTCAGTTATAATTTGAAATTCCTTGTAGCACTTCAGGCACGAAATGACAAAAATATTTGAAATTCCGAAAAGAATTTCATCTAATTCTTCCCTGGGTTTTAATTTATATTTCGTATAATCAATTGTTTTTTTGTCCGGCATATTCTTGTTTCCCGCTAATTGATTCAATAATTAACTCTGATAATTCCTTTAACGTCTCTGCGACATTGCCTGAAATTTCTTCGCCAAATGAAGTATTTTTCGGCTGTATACCCAGAATATAGATATTTGCATCGATTTCTTTCTCAAGATATTCAATGAACATAACAGGAGATAGAGTATGTGTAGTAAATCCGCTTTTATTTATATCGTTTTTCCCTAAAATTTCATACTCACCGGGTTTTAAATCTAAATGCACCGCATCAACGATTAAAATAGTATCCGGTTTTAATTTCGCAATTTTACCTACATAATTTTCAGGAGCATTACCCGCATCAATACATATAGCATCTATATGTTCCTTTATTTTTTCAATAAATACCGGTCCAAAAGCATCATCGCCACGCAAAATATTTCCAATGCCGACAATAACGACTTTGCCTTTTAATATGTCTTTGAAGTTGTTTTTCATACGATATTGTATGATATTTTTCAGGATTTATAAAATGCGGTAATTTGATGAACTCTATTTGGTAGTTAGAGTGGTTTCTCGTCTGCAACGGGCACAGAGAATTTTCACTCTGTCAGAACGTCCCTGGTCTTTTAGAGCAGATACAATATTTTCATCCGCTATACCAAGAGCTTTTAGCCTGGAAAGATAAAGGGTGGGATTTGAATAAGTAAGTTCTCCTAGTTTTTCTGATATCCACTTCAAGTGGTCCCTGCATGCTATAACTTCACCGCATATTTCGCATAGTTGCAGTTCTTTTTCAATAGTTTCAAAAGATTCTTTCTCCCTGTCAAAAAATGAGAGTTCCCAATCGTTTGATAATTTGATACCTTCGTGATCTGCAATACAGGCTGATTCACACTGACTGCAAAATATACACGTGTCCGTATAATGAATTAAAGTCCTCTTAGGATTTGTTCCCTTAGAATCTTTATAATCAAGCGCACCTACAGGACAAACTTCAACACAAGCAAGACAACCTACACATCTATCTTGGTTATATTTAGGCTGACCTCTAAAATTGGGATGCGGTTTATGCAATTCTTTTGGAAATTTAGAGGTATAGGGCCCTGCTATAAGCGCCTTTACCGCTTCTTTTAATTCTCTTAGTTTTGGAAGTTTCATATTTATTTCTATCCTTTATAACTATCAACTATACACTATAAACTGTTTATTTCTCCCCCTCTTTATCCTGAGCATACTTATCTACAACACTCTTCTCCCAGAGTTTGATACCTGAGCGATGTGCACCGCGCGCAATAGCATGAGCAGCAACAGGAGAAGTAAGAAGAAGAAACAACATACATAAAATCGCTTTAAAGCCGGCAGCACAAAAACCTACTACAAGAAATGTCCCAAAAAGTATACTGCACGTTCCCAGAGTAACAGCTTTCGTTGCTGCCTGCAGACGGTTATAAACATCGGGAAGACGTACCAATCCCAGGACACCGAAAACATCAAAAGCTAAGCCCACGCCGATAAAAACTAATCCGATTATATCAATCATCAAAATCCTTTCCCTCCAAATATTTGGAAAGCGCAAGAGAACATATAAAACTCTGCAACGCCCAAGCAATCCCAATATCAATATACCAGGACCTGCCCGTAGAAATTGTCAATATGCTGCACAAACCTACAATCATAATTCCCAGGATATCTATAGCTACAATTCTATCTGCTCCTGTAGGTCCTTTCCATATCCGATAAAGACAGAGAACACAGGCAAGAATTATAATATAAAGTGCCCGCCCTAAAAATCCCAGATAAGGTAAATCCGGGTAGAAAAGAAACGGAAGTGGACGCAGAATAATCAAGGATACAATCCCTACTAAAAAGACCATGCCAACAAACCATTTTAATCTTCTCAATCCTATATAGTCATTCATTTTATTTCGACCTTAATATTTTTCTTATTATTCGAAAATCTTTTTTAATATTTTCTCGAAACGCTCAACAATAATTTTTGTAGCTGTATCTACATCCTTTGCTTTTACATCAATCCAATGAATATATAAAAAGCCCGATTTTACATCAATATCTACACTTAAAGTTCCAGGCGTAAGCGTTATAGAATTAGCCAAAAAAGTAAGCGCGGTATCTGTCCTTAAACTCGTTTTCACCTTTACTATTCCCGGATTTATCGGTAAATCAGGATGCAAAACACGATAAGCAACATCTATATTTGCCTTGAAACATTCCCAAAGAAAAAGAGGTAAGTAACAAGCAAAGAAGTACCAATAACGCAACGGATGATATAAAACTTGGCGGTGAGTTATAAAAAGGTCTCCTACAACAAAAGCAACAAGTATTGCTACAAAAACTCCGACAATAATATGTTGCCAATCCGGCACCCAACTCAAAAGCAACCAGACCAAGAACCCTAAGACAAATAGAACAAGTTTAGATTTCATTTATTTTATCCCTTGTAAAACCGTAAAAGCATATTCTGTCCCTCTCGAAAGAGCCTCTTGAGCACTTCCCAAGAAACCTTGCAGTATATCGCCAAAAACAAGAATCCCTCCAACAAGACAGATAAGCGATAACATAACCATTGATAATTTCATAAAAAATGGGACTTCTTTTACTGCTTTCCATTTTTCTCTCAAATCACCAAAATAAGCATATTTCATCACTTTCATAAAAGACGCCAAAGTCAATATGCTTGCTAAAACCGCACAAAATGCATAACCAAATTTTCCGGCTTCAACTGCAGCTATTATAATTATCAATTTACTCCAAAAACCATTAAAAGGAGGAATGCCGGCAATTGACATCGAAGCAACAAGATTTGTGCTATAAGTTAACGGCATTTTTTCCTTCAGTCCTCCCATTTTTTGCAAATCACGTGTCCCGGTAGCATACTCTACTGCTCCGGAATTCAAGAAGAGAAGCGATTTGAATACAGAGTGATTAAATAGATGAAAAAAACCGCCCATTATACCCAGAGGCGTACCTAGTCCAATTCCAAGAATAACATAACCTATCTGGCTTATAGAGTGGTATGCTAACAGTCGTTTAAAGTCCCACTGCCCTATAGCTAAAACCACACCTACAAGCATAGATAAAACACCTAAAAACATTAATGTTGAAGAAATGGCCGGGTTTATTCCAAATACATTGAAAAATATCCGGCAGATGGTATAAACACCTAATGATTTTATCAATACTCCTGAAAGCATCGCTGATATCGGCGCCGGAGCTGATGGATGAGCATCCGGAAGCCAGGCATGGAAAGGAACTAAAGCCGCCTTAAGACCAAATCCCATCAGGAACAACACACTAACTAAAAGTATTATATTCCCTTTGCCCTGTAACATAATAACATTCGCAATATCTGCCATATTCAAGGTGGAAGTATAACTATATAAGAAGACGATACCAAGAAGGATGAAAAGCGAACCTACAGTACTCATAATCGCATATTTAAAAGCGGCTTCTATTTCGTGCTTTTCGGTACCAAAGGCAACCAAAGCATAACTAGCAACAGCCGCTATTTCCAGAAATACGAATAGATTAAAAATATCACCTGTTATTACAACGCCATTCATTCCGGTCAACATTAATAAGAATAGAGTATAAAATTTCCATTTGGCAGTAAACTTCTCCATGTAATCCACAGAATAAACAGCCACACAAAATGCCAAGACGTTAACCGTTACGAGCATAAACACCGCAAGCCCGTCCAAAACCATCCCTATACCCACGGGCGGGTTCCAACCACCTGCGCTGTATGTAAGAATACCGTATGTATTATGAATTAAAACGCTTTTAACCGATAAGATACAAAGGATTAGAGTAATCAGCACACCCATTACATCAGGGAATTTTTTTATACTCTTACCTAAAAGAGCAATCAAAAACGCACCTGCCAAAGGCACTGCTACAAATAGAGGAATTATGTAAGAAATATCCATCATCCTTTTAACTCCTTGATTTTAGTAATATCAAAAGTGCCATATTTTTCATATATTTTCATGGCAATTGCCACCAGAAGAGCCGTAGTAGCTAATCCGATAACAATAGAAGTAAGCACAAGAGCTTGCGGCAATGGGTCTACCATATTTTTTATAGTTGCTCCTTCAGAAAGAATAGGAGAACGTCCACCCATACGATATGCAACCAGAATAAAAAAGAGATTAACTGCATATTCCGCTATAATCACGCCGACAATAATTTTAATTATATTGCGTTTACGTAAAATGCAATAAATACCCAAAGAAAAAAGCACAAGACAAAGCAAATAAACTGCCATTATTTCTTCTTCTCCGATGTTGGTTTAAGTTTTAATAATACCAAAGCTACAAAAATAGAAAAAAGCCCAGCTCCCACCTTCAAGCTTATAGCAATATTGCTTATAGGAATAATCCCGGCGCTAAACAGATGGAAAGGCTCTCCCTTAGGAATAAAATTCGAGAAAAAATATCCCCCCATAAATCCAAGCAGAGCTATACTTAAAAAGAGTATTGCTCCCATATTTTCTAAAAATGAAGCGCGAGCTTTTGATAATTTCTTAAGAGCTGTATCTTTGCCATAAGCAAGTACCAAATGTACAAAAGAAAGAGTGATAATTACCCCACCGGCAAATCCGCCGCCGGGAGAAACATGCCCATGAAGAACTATATATATCCCGTAAAGAAGTACTAACCCAACGGTTAGACGAGTAATCGTCTTAACTATAATTGACATGCCTTTCGTTTTCTCTCTACTCATCTTCTTCCTTTACTTTTTCACCTACTTTTTTTCTTCCTATACGCCGCACAATAGCTAATACACCTATGACTGCGGTGAATAAGACCGTTGCCTCGCCCAATGTGTCATAAGCCCTGTAATCTAAAATAACCGCGGAAACAATATTGCTTGCTCCTGTCTGACTAAGTCCATTATTTAGATAATGACTGGCAACTCTCATTATCGGAAAGCCAAAAGGTGGTAGATCCGTGAAACTTTTTGCAGCTACCAATAACAACACAATAATGAATCCTATAGTAATCATAGTATTCAAAAACCATCTTCCCGAGGTTGAGAAGGGAAGGTCTCTTTTTAAAGTAGCGCGAATTAAAATAATTAAACACAGAAGTTCTACAACAAGTTGGGTTATGGCTACATCCGGCGCCTTAAGTACCAAAAAGACAATAGAAAGCGCTAATCCTACCGCACCCACAGCAACAACGGAAGAAAGTAAATCCTTCACTTCTATTGCTATGATTGCACCGACAATCATAAATATCAAAAGTATATAAAGTTCAACCATAATTACCTCAATATTAAAACATAAAAAAGAATTCCCATACCTAAAAGACACCAAGCCAAATAAGTAGGTAAAATTCCGTTATGCATATAACGCAGTATTTTATTTATTCCGAAAACTATTTTACTGACCACCTCATATAAGTCAAAGGCTTTATTTTTAGCCATATTATAAATCGTTTTCAAACTTTTTATATCTTGAACCGTATTATAAAGTTCCACTCCCGAAACTCTCATATCGGGATGCTCCTTCAAAACTTCTCCGCCTACGAAACTTTCGGTTTCTCTTGTTTTTGTTATAGTGCCTAAGAAATAAATTATAATGCCGATAGCAATTGACACCAACATTAATAAAGTCGCCAAAGTCGCATTCCATGTACCGGAAAAGTTTACAGCCATTTTTAAACTCGGCAGTATAAACATTTTAAGCGGTACTTGATATGCAAAAACGCCAAATACAACACAGAGAACAGCCAGTATAACAGTCGGAACCCACATAACAGGATTAACTTCTCGGTGTTCGGCCCTGTCCCCATGGCTTGATTTCGGAGAAATCAATGGGGATTTCGGTATTCGCCCGCCTGCCAAATCTTTGCGGGCAGGGTTTTCGGGTGATGGTTGACCAAGGAAGACAGCATGTATTAATTTCATAAAACTTGCAAGAGTAAGAGCACTGCCAAACATAGTGGCGACAAGCCATAGCATCCATAAAGAACCGCCATTTTTACCTACATTGATTATTCCCTGATATATCATCCATTTTGATGCAAATCCGTTAAAAGGAGGAACTCCTGAAATGGCGAGAGAAGCTATCACAAAAGTGATAAATGTTATGGGCATAATTTTAGCAAAGCCACCGAGTTTATCCAAATCCATTGTCCTGACATTTTTTTCTACACTACCACAGGTCATAAAGAGACAACTCATACAAATAGCACCATTTAACATGTAAAAAAGTCCCCCGGCAATACCAATAAAATTCCCAGTTCCTAAACCTAAGACCATATAACCTGCAGAGCTTACTGCAAGATAACCTAAAAGTCTCTTAAAATCATTCTGAATAAGCGCCATCATTACCGCTGCGATAATTGTGAAACTACCTACTGCCATTAAAAATGTGTTCATATCCAAGTTCATAACAAACATATTCAGGGTGAGCCGTACTAAGAAATATATACCCAGAAGTTTATCAAGTGACGCCGGCAAATATGCCGTAACAGGCGTAAGTGCGTCCTCGGCAGTATCCGGCACCCAACTATGAAAAGGCATAACGCCTGCTTTAGCAAATGCACCTATTGCGAGCAGAAGATATGCCCAAATAGCTTCGGCGCTATTTAAAGGGATTCGCATGCCATCCATCTTAAATGTCCCTGTCAAATGCCATATTAAAGCTAATCCCAACAACATAAGAGCGTCTGCTCCACCTACTATTATTAATGCTTTTTTGGATGTTTTAGATGTATTCGGTTTTTCTCCAACACCTATCAAAAGATATAAAAGAATTCCCAAAAAACCCCAGAATACCATAAACAAAACAAGATCATTTGAGAAAACAACTCCTAGAGAAGCTACAAGAGTTAGGATAATATAAAAATAGTAAGAAAATAATCCTTTCTTTTTGTCCATGAACCCAAAAGAATAGATAACGGTGAGTAATGTAAACAGACCGACAAATACCCCTACAAAAGTAGAGAGACTGTCAATTTTAAAAAGTTCTAAATTTATTAAATCCATTTTAAACACCCATTTTTTTCTCTTATTTTTTCTGTCTTCTGTTGTGACAGCTTAACTAAGTCTTGTCCATCATAAATCTGATTACCCTTTAAGTTGCGCACAGCTACTCTTTCTGTGCAACAATAACACGGGTCAATCGCCGCCAAAATTATGGTCGCGTCTGATATGGTTTCACCTATAATAGTTGCTTTATACGTAGGAAGATTCATAAATGTAGGAGCTCTGACTTTATGGCGCACGGGTCTATTGGTTCCATCGCTTCTTACATAATGAAATGTTTCACCACGGGGAGCTTCGATATGTCCAATACCCTCACCCGGAGGAATATCTTTTAAATTCAAATCAATTTCCGTATCAGGAAGATTCAAAAGACAATATTTAATTATTTTTATAGATTCAAAAGTTTCCAGGATTCTTATAACCGCTTTATCAAAGACATCACCATTCTGTGTAACTATCATGTCCCACTGCACTTTATCGTAAGCACCATAAGGAGAATCCTTTCTTACATCGCGGGCTACACCCGATGCCCTGGATGTGGGACCAAGAGCGCCAAAATTTATTGCATCTTCTTTGGAAAGAACGCCTATCCCTTTTGTTCTTGCATGTAGGACAGGGTCGTCTATTACAGCTTTTTTAAGCATTTCAAGTGTTGGGATAATAGAATCTATTTTCTTTATGACAGGTGGTATGTCTACGGATTTTATATCGCGTCTTACTCCACCCGGTTTGAACATAGCATAGTTGTTTCTGTTACCGGATAGAATTTCCATCACGTCCAAAATTTCTTCTCTTAATTTCCACGCCCACATAAAAACGGTGTTATATCCCAAAAAATGTCCTGCAAGACCTAACCACAAAAGATGCGAATGAATTCTTTCACCTTCTGCAATTATTGTCCTTATGAACTTAGCTCTTTCCGGAACTTCAACGGGTATGATATCTTCTACAGCCCTCGTAAAAGCAAAAGGATGGCTTGTAGAACATATTCCGCATATCCTTTCCACAAGAAAAGTAGATTGGTCAAAGGTCTTACTTTCGGAAAGTTTCTCTATCCCTCGATGGTTATAACCAACATTTACATCTATTGCTACAACCCTCTCACCTTCAACAGTCAGAGTAAAAAACTCCGGCTCTTCCTGAAGAGGATGATACGGACCAATCGGAATTATTGTCTTTGCCATTTTTATTTCACACCTCTATCTCTAATTGCCTTTTTGTCCCATTCTTTGTAATCTGCTCTTAATGGATATACTCCTTTGGGCCAATCATCAGAAAGAAGAAGTTTTCTCATATCAGGATGACCTTTGAATGTTATACCCAGAAGTTCCCACATCTCTCTTTCAATCCAATTCGTTGCTTCAATTATATTAGCAAGTGAATCTATTTCTAATTTTGATTTATCAAGTTTGACTCTTAATGAAATCAATAAATTAATGTCCTCAATAAGAAAATGATATAAAATCTCCATATGATTTCTTAAATCTACTCCGGATGCTATGTTGAACCTTGCTCCTAAATCCTTGAATACATATTGTGCAATTTCTACGATAGACTCGGGTTTGATTTCTATATAAACCCTTGCAGGAGATTTATCAAAAACTTCAATAATATCGTTTTTGAATTTATTTTTTATACCTTTAATAATTTCTTCTCTTTTCATCTTTTTAGTCTTTTGTATTTCGTTTTTTTACCATATACTATTTACTAATCTATTTTCTCTTATTTAACTTCTCTATTAACTTAACCACGCCGGCGATTATCGCTTCCGGTTTGGGAGGACATCCGGGTATATATACGTCCACCGGTATTATCTTATCTATCGGAACAGGACAGTTATAACTATGAATAAACATACCGCGCGACATGGCACATTCCCCTATTGCAACAACAAGTCCCGGTTTCGGCATCTGTTCATAGAGTCTCTTGACTATTTCCATGGATTTTCGGTTGCCTGAACCAGTAACCAAAAGGACGTCAGCGTGCCTGATACTTGAAGCTAAAAGCATACCGAATCTTTCAATATCAAATCTGGGGGTAAGACAATCCAATATCTCTATATCACAGTTGTTACAACTACCCGTAGAAAGATGAAATACCCACGGAGATTTTAATAACGCTTTTAATTTTACGCTCATCTTTATTTACCCAAAAAGGCCAATATGACCGCTATTATAGCAATTATAGTCATCGGTCCCCAGAAAAATTTTACCGCCTGATCAATTCTGACACGCGGATTTGTATTTCTTATCACAGTAATAATTGCAACTACACCAATATATTTAAGGAGTCCGGTTAAAGAATATATTCCTTCAAACTTCCATCCACCCATGAAGAGAATCATTACGAAAAAAGGTAATGTAAAAAGCATCATATTTTTCATAAGCCGATACACAGCCAAACCACTACCTGAATATTCTATTAATGGACCGCCTACTATTTCCGTTTCTGCTTCAGGCATATCAAAAGGAACAAGAGCCAGTTTGGCCTGCACACAAAGAATTACTACTATCCAAGCAAGAAAACCGGATAAACTACCTATAAATATACCGTTAGTAGCTTGATAACTTACAATATTTCCCAACCTAATAGAATGTGTGTGTATTACAGGAACCAATACCGCAAGAATAAAGGGCAATTCGTAACCCATAATAAGTTTCATTTCTCTTGAAGCGCCTAAACTTGCAAGAGGATTTCTTGATGCAAATCCGCCCATAATAATGCTTATAGAGGGAACAACTAAAAGATACAAGACCACTATTAAATCCCCCATGAAACTTTTTGTCGGATCAATGTTATTTATCCATAATATAGTTGACACTAAAACAACACCGGAGAAACCAATAATGGGAGCCATTAAAAAAGTGATCTTTGAAGCGCCCTCCGGGATAAGAGTTTCTTTGCCTAATAACTTTATAATATCTATTAACGGTTGTAATAGCGGCGGACCTACTCTATATTGGACTCTTGCAGTAACTTTTCTATCTATCCAACTGGCTATCAAACCCATTATAGCCGTCAGTAAAAAACCATATATTAAAAGATAGATTAAAGGGTCTAATAGATATATCATGCTTTTTCTCTATTCCAATGTGTGGAATGGACTATTAAATTATCTCCAACTAAAAAAGTATTTTCGTCAAGTTCTACATCGCTTTCTTTAAGAGACAATGCTCCGTAAGGGCAACTCTTGATGCACAGCGGCTCATTTTTTTGTTCTCTCCTGTCAAGACAAAAATCACAGTTATGAATTAAAAACGGAACATTCTCCGGATATATTGTTCCGTAAGGACAGGCATGAGAACATGATTTACAACTGACACATCTCATATTATGTCTTATCAATAATTTATTCTTATCTTTTTGTTGTTCAAGAGCTTCAAAAGGACAGGCATTGACACAATGCGGTTCTTCACACTTTCTGCAAACAAGCGCATATGTTGCAAGTTCGGCTACCGAAACAATACCGTTATTTCCAGGTTTCTGTTGATGATATAAATAACTACACTGAATGACGCACTCTTTGCACTCGCCTGCCGAGCAAATATCAAGGTCAAGGAATAATCTCTTCTCTTTAGTTTTCTTTGGATTGATATTCAATTTTCCATGATGAATTTGCTGTGCCGAGGTAATTATTTCTTCTAATTTTTGTCTTTTTACTTTTGAGTTTTGACTTTCCATAATTAGTCCCATATATTGGAGAAATTTTTTATTTTATCGTAGGTAAAAACAGGTCCGTCCTTGCAGGCATAATAAGTTCCTAACCTGCAATGTCCGCATTTGCCTATACCACAAGACATGTTTTTTTCCATAGAAAGATATATATTCTCTTCTTTAAAACCCATTTCAAGCGCCTTCTTAGTTGCAAATTTCATCATTATCGGCGGTCCGCAAATAATCGCAATACCACTTGCACAATCCATGTCTATATTCTCAAGAATAGTAGTAACAACTCCGGTATTGCCCTTCCACTGGCTATCACCTACATCAACAGTGAGTTTTAAATCCAGGTCTTTTCTTTCAGCCCAAGTATCAATTTCGCTCTTAAACACTAATTCCTTTGACGTTTTACATCCACCCCTAAAAAATAATTTCTTAAACTGTCCACTCCTGTGAAATAATTCATACATAAGACTTCTCAACGGTGCAAATCCGCATCCGCCACCTACAACCAATATTTCCTTATCTCTAAAATCGTCTACCGGATAACCCTTCCCGAAAGGTCCCCTAACCCCGATTACATCTCCTTTTTTGAGTTCGTGAATTTTTTTTGTAACCTTTCCCACCTTCATAACAGTCACTTCCATTACTTTCTTTTCGGAAGGTTTGGAAGAAGGAGTAAAAGGAGCTTCACCTACTCCCGGAATTGTAATTTCCACAAACTGTCCGGTTGCAAAAGTTATAGATTCTTCCGGTTTAAATCTTACAGTGCTTATAGTCGGAGTTTCTTCTATAACATCTAAAACCTCAGCTTTAATTGGTCTATATGGATTTTTCATTTTTTATTATCTACTAGTTTCTTAAGAACTTTTCTTATATCTATCTTAGCCGGACAGGCAGATATACAACGCCCGCATCCTGTACATGCATAGAGATTTGCCACTTTCGGGAAAAAATCAAATTTCTTCTCAAATCTATTTCTAAGTCTCATCCATAGTTTATGTCTTGGATTTGCACCACCGGCAACACGGGCAAAATCTTTTACCATGCAGGAATCCCATATACGAAACCTCGCCATTTTCTTGGCATCCTTCTGGTCATATAATAAAAAACAATGGCAAGTAGGACATATAGTATTACAAGCACCGCATTCAACACAGGTCTTCGCTTCTTCTTCCCAAATACCGGAATCGTAATTTTTTTCAATAATCCCTTCAAAAACTTTCTGTGAAGGAATATCGTTTTCTTGAATATTCTTCTCTATTTGTTTAACTACCTTGTCTCTTTGTTTATCTCTTTCGGATAATTTTCCTTTTGTCGATTCTTCCATAAGAGATAAGTTCTGCTGAATAACTTTTTCTCCTTTTTCTGAAGAACTCTCCACAATAAAACCGCCATTAATTTGAGACAGATTAATATCAAAATCATCCTGAGGATACGGCTTTACACCTAAAGCTAGACAGAAACAAGTATCTATAACACAAGTGCAATCCGATGAAATAATAAGATTTTTATCCCGCATTTGAAGATAAAACGGGTCAGTATCGTCATTATTTGTTCCATCAGGAGTAGTGCCGCTTTTGGCAGAAAAAACGTAATCTTGCACTTTAAACCCTTTTAAATCACAGGCCTTAACACCTACGATAGCAAACGGTTTGTCGCCGGAACTGGGCATATCGGCTTTAAAGCCATCTGCAACTTTTTCTCTTCCTTTAAAGAAAAATGCTTTGAGAGGCTCAAAAGCTCTTACTTCTCCGATTACAATATCTTCTGTTGGAGTATTCTCAAATCTTCCATAGAAACGTTTATCTTCTCTTTTAACCGGCACATAAACACGATAATCCTTATTGAGTTGTGCAAGAAGTCTTATAAAATTGTTATGAGAAATAAACTTTATCATAGTTTAAACCGTTTTCTTGTGAGTCAAAAAATAAGAAAGTGATTCGAGTTCTTTTGAAAGGTCTACATTTTTCACTTTTATACCTTTAGCAACATTTAATGACACCGGGGCAAAATTTAGTATTGCTTTTACCCCGCCTTTTACCAAACTATCGGCTACTTCCTGAGCTACTGTTGCTGGAGTCGTTATAATCCCTATTTTTATTTTTTCTATCTTTAAAAATGCTTCTACTTTATCAATCTCCTGAATTTTTATTCCTTCAAGTTTTTTGCCGACTTTTGAGAAACTATTATCAAAAGCTCCTACAACTTCAAAACCTTCTTCTTTAAATTCCGGATACGCAAGTAAAGCCGAACCCAAGTTACCAATTCCGATTAAAACCGTTTTCCACTTCTTATCTACTCCCAGTATCTTCCTTAAATTTTGAAGAAGTGATTTTATCTCATAACCTCTTCCACGTGTACCGAACTGACCAAAATAGGCTAAATCTTTTCGTAACTGCGCGGAATTAACTCCTGACAGTTCCGCCAACTGCAATGAAGATACTGTTTCCATACCATCTAATCCCAATTTATCCAGAGCCCTCATATATATAGATAACCTATCAATAGTACTAGCAGGAATTTTCCAAGTCATCTTTGTGAAATTTTTCACAAGGATATCATAAAAGGAATTTATTTGTCAAATTATTTACAAGCGTAAATCAGAAGATTTGCGAAGAGAATTTGGACTTGCTTCATTAGGAGGAATAAAGCGAAATAAAAATATTAAGAAGAAGATATGGAAAAGAAAATGTATGCCCAAAAAAGCGAGAAAATAAGCTAACCTAAAGTTTCCGGTATGAAGTCATTTTATCTATGATTTTGCAAGAGTGTACAAAATTGTCCAAACGGTATGCTTAGACCAACATCTCTATTAGAATAACGCTCACCTTGCTCCGAATATTGCCGAGCCCAACCTTACCATATTACTGCCTTCTTGGATTGCTATTTTGTATGAACCGGACATACCCATAGAAAGTTCTTTCATATCAACGTTGGGCAAATTAAGAGCTCCAATTCTTTCAAATATATCTTTTGCTTTTTTGAAGCAGGATATTGAATCTTGAGGGTTATCAAATTGCGGTTCCATTGCCATTAAACCTTCCAATCGTAAGAACTCCATCTTTGAAATTTCTTTAGCCAAGCCCTCAACAACCTCATATTCCCCTTTGACACCGCTTTTTGTCATTTCATCACCGATGTTCATCTCGATATAAACAGGAACCACCTTCCCTATCCTTTTCGCTCTTTCATTCAAAGCTAAAGCAATACCCTTTGAATCTATCGTCTGTATAACATCAAAGATTTGAAGCGCTTTATTGATTTTATTTTTCTGTAGATGCCCTATCATATGCCATCTGACTTTTCCCACCTTATCACCTAAAGATTCATAAATGCTTTCAGCTTCCTGGACATAGTTTTCTCCTAAATCCTGCGCACCCGCATCTATAACTTCTTCAATCTCTTCTTTCGTTCTCCCCTTCACAGCTACAATTATCATTACATTGTCGCCAATTTCACTTCTGATTTTCTGATAGTTTTCTTTTATGCTCATAGTTATTTATGCTCTACATGATGGTCGCAAGGTACCTTACCGGTACAAATCAGCGGAAAAATTATATCGCTCGTGCAACAGGGAATAACTACCGCAAGCACCATATATATCAAAACCGCCCCTATTTTGTGTGCCCAATCTGTTACGCCAAAACTTACAAGATACATAATAGAAGCCGAAGCGCTTACGAATATATGAAAAGAATGCGACAACACTACACCCTCTGATTTTTCAAGATTACCAGGCGCAAGAAAACCGACTATAACACCTAAAACCAAAAACGGAATTACCATTTGTGGATGTTCCAAAATACAAATATGCAAATGCATATGTTCTACACCCAACAAATGTCCCGCAAGATAAGGTATAAAAATATCGCTTACACTGCAAATACCAACTGAACCGATAATACCCACAGCTATTGCTTTAAAAAACTTCTTTTCCTTCTGCCAAAACATCGCCGTAGTTGCAAGGGCGGAAAAAAGAATATGAGTAGGATGGAATATATGAAAAAGCTCTTTAAAATGAGACGATGCATCGGTTGTATTCGTCATTTCGGCAATGAAACTCAAAATACCGACCATAATTAATCCTATAACAACACTTAAAATTGAAAACGGAAGATGATGCTTCAGTTCTTCCCAAACCATTCTGCCTTTTCCCATCTTTTTTATCTCCTTTCAATTGTTTTTATCTTTTTTGTATCTGCCTAATATGCTCTTCGTGTTCTTTCCTGTTAAGCTCCAGAATAATCTCGCATTTGTTCCCGAAAAATTCTTTTATTGCAAGAAGCTCTTGTACAGATAAGGTCTGCAATTCTTTTTCACAAGTGGGACGTACAGGAGTATTGAGTTGAATTTTATCTGGTTCAATTTTTTCCGTAGCTTTTTTAAGCGCAGCCAGTTCATACTTATTGTCATTTATACCTTTAACAAGCATTATTTCAAGCCAGAGATTACCACTGTAAACCTTTCTAAACTCCACCATCCCTTCAATTATATCTTCTATCTTAAGTGATGGATATGGTCTATCAATCTTTTCAAAAGTTTCCTGTGTTGCCGCATCAAGCGAAGGCATTACTAAATCCGCCGACAACAACTCCTCTCTCACGTTTTTATCGTTAAGCAATGTCCCGTTTGTAATAACAGCAATAGAGATAGCAGTAATGCTTTTTATTTCTCTTATAATCTCTCCTAACTTTGAATTCAGTGTCGGTTCGCCGTTACCTGATAGAGTAATATAGTCAATCTTTTTACCTGCCTTTAAAACTTCTTTTAATTCCGTAAGGATTTTTTCCGGCGATAAATACTGCTTTCTTTCGATTGTCTTGCGTGTAGTCTTGCCAACCTGACAATATATACAATCAAGAGTACACGTCTTGAAAGAAACAATATCTACCCCCAAAGAAATTCCCAATCTTCTTGATACAACAGGTCCGAAAATATATTTCTCATTCATTGAATTTGGATTATAAGGGAAATAGGAAGGTGAGGCAAGAATGGATTTGTTAAAAAAGAAAACAGTGTTCGATTCTCGTTTCTTAGTTTCTACGCAAACCGCTAACCGTTAGTAGTATTTACGAAAACCTGTATTTAACTTATAAGGGGGTTGACAAATAAATTTGAATGGAGTATATTGCCCCTTGAGGTAAATAGGTGAGTAGAGATTTCGGACCGTAAGGTAGGAAACAATTTACCTTACGGATTTTTTTTATTTCTGCCATTATTTACTCTAATGGAATAGAAGGGAGGTGAAGTAAGTAATGGCAAAAGGAACAGTTAAGTGGTTCAACGACCAAAAAGGTTATGGGTTCATAACACCTGATGATGGAAGCAAAGATTGCTTTGTACATCACAATGCAATTCAAGGCGAAGGATTCAAGTCTTTAGAAGAAGGACAGCAAGTCGAATTTGACATCGAAGAAGGTCCCAAGGGTCCGCAAGCAACAAACGTAAAAAAACTATAACGTTTAATTGTTGATGAGAAAAAGGCTCGGCAGTAATGCCGGGTCTTTTTTTTGGGAGTGAGTTTGCATGGTTACTTATTGATACCTCTATATAATAATCCCTCTTGGTTTTTCGGCTTAGGCAAGTGGGTCATATTAGTTAAATATGATATAATTATCGCGTGAATAAAAAGGTTTTAGAAATAACTTCTCTTCACACTAATAATAGCCAAAATTATTGGAAAAATAAGACCTATCTTGAAAGGTTAGCTGCATTAGAGGAATTGAGGAAAATTGCATTTGGTTACGACCCATCTACTATAAGAATACAGAAAACTATTACAGTTACTGTTTTAAAGAAAAACAAGAAAGCGAGTGGTAGACTTCAAGATTTAGCCGACCTCGAAAATTTGGAGAAATAAACTACTTCTACTTTTAATTTTTGACTTTTCTTATGTATAAATTGCTAATAAATATCGGGACAGTATTTTTAATTGTATGCATTTTAGTCATAATGGCAATACCGGCATTTAGGTATACAGACACAATGCATCGTGTACTATCTGCAAGAGAGAAAAAGGAAAATATAATCTGGAATTTAAATTGGGCATTAGTAGGATCTGGTACGACACTAATTATTTTAGGATATATTCTAAGAAAGAAGAAGTAACTTCTGTCCTTACCCCCGAACCACATCGGAATTCGGGGTAGACACGTTGGGTACAGGATAAAAGTAAATTCTTACACAATAAATAATCCCCCCTTGATTTCTTCACCTGCTGATTTCCCCCTAAAAATTGCGAATACAATTTCAGGGACTTTGGTCCTGGAAATTCTTTGAATTTCTCAGGGTGCGAAATCAAACCGCAGGTGCAAGTCAAAATCAAAGCAGGGGGGGGGACAAAAACTAAACTTATACATTGCCCCGCACCACGTAGGGTGCGGGATGAGGATTAGACTTTCCCAAGTTCAATCCTCGAAGTACATATTATCCGCTACTAAATTATTAAAATCTTTTTCCAGTTCGTTCGGTTTAGTATGCTCAATCTTCTTGGCTATTTCCTCTGAAGTTTTCCTGGCTTCCTTGGAAAAAAGCATTTCTCTCGCGCCTGCTAAAGCGCCATTGCCTATCTTAACTATTTTGTCTTCCGCATCGGGTAATAGACCAATCTTTATGGCGTTTTTAACATTTATATAATTGCCAAATCCGCCTGAAAGATAAATCTTATCCAAATCTTTAACATCTATGCCGTAATGTTTTAAGAGAATAATTTGGTCTGTTTTTAAACTTGCTTTCGCATTAACGAGTTGATAGATATCCGATTGGGTTAGTTTAATCTTATCGGTTACTTTAAAATCCTCTTTTATTTTTGCGCTCTTGTCCATAATTCCGCATCTTAAAAGTTCGGCCAATAAATCAATAAGTCCTGAACCGCATATTCCAATTGGTTCTTTATCCCCTATCGTTTCATAGATGGCTTTGCCATTTTCAATTTTTATATTCTTTATTGCCCCTTCAATAGCGCCTGTTCCCGAGCTTACGTTTGCTCCTTCATATGCGCCACCTGCGGCAAGAGTCGCGCTGATTAATCGTTTTGAATTTCCGAGTATTACTTCGCCGTTTGTGCCAATATCAATGAGCATACTGGGTTTGGCGTTCTTATAAATTCCCGAAGCAATAATATCCGCCAAAGCATCTGCTCCTGCGTGTCCGCCAATTAAAGAGGCGCCGTATACTTTTGCCTTTGGGAATATATTAAGCCCCAGTTCTTCTGCAGTTCTTACAATCGGTTCTTTATGGACAGGTTCATAAGGTCTTAAGCCCAGAGAAAATATATCAAGTCCAAAGAAGATATTTCTCATTGTAGAATTGCCGACTATTACCGCCTCGTAAATATATGGCATGATATCTAATTCTTTTAAAGATTCATTTATTCTGTCAATTACACATTTTTGTAATTCTTTTATTTTTATTTCTATTTCTTGAACTGTACGATATACGAGTTTCCTCTCCCCTACTATTGCGTATTCAATTCTTGATATGACATCTCCGCCATAGGCAATTTGCGGATTTGTTTTTGCTATGGTTTTGACGATTTCACCTGCCTGCCCCGTTGATTTTATCGGGGTCTGGAGATTGACTATCTCAAATACTAAAGTTGTTGTTCCAACATCTACTGCAAGCCCGTAAATTTTGCCTTTATAATCATCAAGCGTTTCACCATCGCATACTACCCTATTATCTTTTAGTATAGTGGAGGGATTTAATTTTAACCCCAAACCCCTGCCCGCAAAAGATTGGCAGGCGGGAGAACAAGTTCGGTTCGGGGCAAGACTTTCTGTCAGGATTTCATACTTGCCGGATTCTTTTATAAAGACAACTATATCTTCTTTATTCTTTGCCACTACTGCCTGACAAGCTAATCTTTCGTTGAAAGCTAATGAAAAGGATTGTTCTGACTTGGTTAATTCGTTTAAGTTCTCTTTCCCTTTTTCTATTCTTACTCTACACTTGCCGCATTTACCATTACCGCCGCACTCGGCATTGATTTCTATGCCGGATTCTTTAAGATAATCTAAAATAGAAAGACCTTTTTTAAAAGCCAGTCCTTCCTTTTCTTTTTTGTATTGGGGAAAATATATTTTGTTCATTTTATTAATAGTTTATTTGGTAGAACTGTGTTTACTTTACCACTTTTATAAAAATAAATTAAGTGTTGTGCCTACCAATAACGCGACTGTAATCATAATGATAGCAATTTTGAACATATCTTTTATGCCCAGTTCGCGGATTAGGACAACAAAAGTGGCAATGCAGGGGAAATAGATAGTTAAAATCGTTGAACCGATAATCAATTGTTTAGTGGTTAAATTAAGAGGTCCAAGCATACCGATGGCTACGTCTTTTCTTAAGAAACCGACTATTAAAGAGGAAATTGCTTCTTTGGGAAGTCCGAGTAAAGTTGTAAAAACAGGCGCAAATAATTTCGCAATAAAATCCATTATTCCTAAGTAATGAAGCATATTAACTAAAAACACGCCCAATAGTACTAAAGGCAATGCTTCTTTTAAAAATGCGGCTAAACGCATCCAGAGTTTTTTAATTACTGCAAGCGCCTGGGGTATTCTATAAGGTGGTATTTCAAGAAGAAGTTCAGGACTAGTGCCTTTTAACACTTTATTTAAAACTAATCCCTTTAAGATTAAGAGAGCAAAAAGAATGAGAAATACAAATGCTACATACTTTCCTCCTCTTGGACCTAACAAGCCTATAATCATCGCAATCTGCGCCATACAGGGAATAGCAATTGCCATTAAAGTAGCTGCTATAAATTTTTCACGCCTTCCTTCCAAAATCCGAATAGCTAATGCTCCGGGGACATTACAACCCAACCCTAAAATAAAAGGAACTATTGCGTATCCGTGAAGACCTAAATGATGCATAAAGTTATCGACTAAAACAGCAAGGCGGGGTAAATAACCAAAATCCTCCAAAAATCCTAATATCAAATAAAAACTTAATATGTAAGGTAAAACCATTGCAATCGGCACAAAAAATCCCGTTGTTAAAAGGCCAAAAGACTGCCCAAAATCTATTTTTCCGTTAATTAGACTGCCGATTAAAATATTATGCAAGAAAGTCCCAGCACCTAAAAAATTACTTAATTTCACAATCAAAGGTAACCATAATTTATAAAAAAGAGGATTAAATATATAGTTAATAAGGTTTTCCCCTATAAAGCGAACCAGCCAGAAGGCACAAAATATAACACCTGCAGCAAGAGGCAACCCGGTCAAAGGTTTAATGCTTAAATCTTCCAACCTTTCCAATAGAGTGTGATGATGATGAGATAATTTTTGTGATTCTGCAACGATACGACCTATTTTTTCCCATATTTTGTTTTTGGAAAGTGGTTGTTTTTTTACAACCTTCGCTTTGGGTAACCGCTTAACTAATTCATTTATGCCTTCACCCGTTAAACCGCAGGTGGGAATTACCGGAACACCTAATTTTTTTTCCAGCTTTTTTACATCAATATGAATTCCCTTATGTTTTGTATCATCCCACATATTCAAAGCTACAATCATAGGAATGCCCTTTTCCAATAACTGCAGTGTCAAATACAGATTTCTCTCCAAATTTGTAGCATCAATAATATTTATAATTACACCACTGCAGTTATTTAACATTCGAACTGCCACTTCTTCTGCATTACAGGTAGGTTCTAACGAATAAGTACCGGGGACATCTATTACCATTGGCCTTTCGTCGCCTATTTTCATCTGTCCCTGGGTAAACTCTATTGTAGTGCCGGGATAATTGGAGATTATTACTTTTGCGCCTGTAAGACGTGAAAATATGGCGCTTTTCCCCACGTTGGGATTACCCATCAATAAAATCTTATTTTTCATTCCTTCACCTCAACAAAAATTTTTTTAGCCATACCGAAACCTATAGCTACCTGCATATTGTCCACTTCTACGGTTTGCGGACCTCCCCAAAAATGAGAGCTTACTTTTTTAATTTTCTTGCCCGGTCTTATCCCAATACAATGTATTTTATTGATAAATCCGAATCCGCCCTGTATTGTTTTTACTATTGCCGATTCACCGGGTTTTAATTGTGTTAAATTTATTTCCATTGCATACCTCTATAAATTTCCTATTTTTTCAGTAAATAATCTGCTATAGCTCTATACAGAGTGCTGACAGCTAAAATAGAACAGTGACAATGGTCTTTGGGTAAACCTTTCAAAGATTCTATTATTTTCTGCGGTGAGATACTTAAAACTTCTTCAATCGTTTTTCCGAATGCAAACCGAGCCGCCATAGAACCGCAAGCTTTTGTGGCAATACATCCATCCGTATAAAACTTTACGTCTTCTATAATCCCATTGTTAATAATAAGATAAAATTCCATCTCATCACCGCAAGGTCCCTTAATAGATGCAACGCTTGTTGGGTCATTCATTCTGCCAAAATGTTTTAAATTTTGGGATATTTTTATTATATTTTCGGAATAACCGGATAGATTTTCTTCATGCATAATTTTTATTTTATTTGTTCCCATACATTAATAATATCTTGAGCTATTTGGTCATTACAAAACTCAATAATAGGAACACCCTTAACTATAGCTTGGGGAACTTTATCAGAGAAAGGCAACTGTCCCAAGACTTCCACTTTATTATCTTTACAGATTTCCTTGATGGCATTTGTATTCTCCAAATTAATATCATATTTATTTATAATAACCTTCGTATCCACTCCGAAATGCTGCGCAACACCTATAACTCTTTGCATATCGTGTATACCTGAAAGAGATGGCTCCGTAACTACAATTGCCATATCTATGCCATTTAGGGAAGCAATTACGGGGCAACCAATTCCGGGCGGGCCGTCAATGATTATGTAATCAGCATTTTTTTCTATCGCGAGAACTTTTGCCTTTTCTCTTATTACAGAAACGAGTTTGCCCGAATTTTCCTGAGCAATACCAAGTTTTGCGTGGACAAATGGTCCATATTTAGTATCTGAAACAAACCATTTACCTGTTTCTTCTTCATTTAAAGTTACCGCATCTTTGGGACAAACAACCCTACAGGCACCACATCCCTCACATGCAAATTTATCTATATAATAAACCCCGTTAGAGATAGGTTGCTCAAGGCAACTGTCAGATACCTTAGGTGTCTTATCTCTAACGGGGCTAATAGCGTCAAATCTACAAATCTGCTCACATTTTCCGCACCCTATACATTTTTCTTCATCAATAAACGCCGACTTGCTTCCTATATATGCATTTGTGCTTTTAATTTCGGGGTCAAGCAAAAGATAAAGATTAGCAGCATCCACATCTGCATCAACCATTACCTTATTTTTGGCAAGAACTGCAAATGAAGCGGTTACTACCGTTTTGCCTGTGCCGCCTTTACCGCTGATTATTAATATTTGTTTCATTTGTTATCTCCTGAAATATCCTTCTGCCTCGGCAAAAACCGTATCGCCTATTTTTATTTGGGCATTAGCTTTATAGAAATGTCTTGCGTTATCATCGGCAATTGCCGTAACAACAAAACTTCTATTTATGGGAACACTTTTCCGAAAAATTATGTTCAATTTGGCTGTCTTTAGCTTTAAACCATCCCTTTTATAAAACAAATTCACCATGCTGGAATCAAGAATTGTAGAAATAATTCCCCCGTGTACTATATCGTCATAACTCTGATAATTATCGGGAATTTTGAACTCACTTGTAAGCGTATTACCACAAAGCAAGTACTTTAACTTTAATCCAATCGGAGAATTTTTTCCGCACGCAAAACAATTCTTATGAAATTTTTTAGAATCTTCACCTGATTTAATTTTATTCATATTAACTTTTTATAGCTTTATTATTATATTTTTGTTGCAACATATTTATTACGTCAAATGCATCCTGAAACTTTTTAATATATTCTTTTTTTTCTTGAGTAATCGGTATCCCCTTTGAATACAACACTGCTATCTCTCTGTCAAAAGGGATACGCATCAATATGGGTATTTTATTTTCTTTACAATATAGCTCAACTTTATCATCTCCAATGTCAAAACGATTGATTATCACGCCAACAGGAAGCTTTAATTTTTTAACCACTTCAACTGCCAATATCAAATCATTAAGCCCAAAAGGTGTAGGTTCAGTAACAAGAATTGTAAAATCTGAATTATTAACTGCTTCTACCATAGGACAGGAAGTACCCGGCGATGAATCTATTATCACGGTTTTTTTATTATCTATTTTCTTTTTTAGGGCCTTAATTAAAGGAGTGGGTGCAGCTTCTCCAACAGTCAGGGTGCCTTTCCAGAATTCTATGTTACCACTGTAACCACCCTCTAGGATTCCTTTTTCCGAATCCTCTTCAAATATAGCTTTTTCAGGACAAACCAAAGAACAAGCTCCGCAAGAATGGCATAATTCATAGAATATTAAAACTTTACCCTTAACCACCGCAATCGCATTATACTGACAGATTTCACTGCATTTCCCACACCCTATACATTTAGAATCTTCCACAATTGGTTTAGGTAAATAAACTTTTTCTCTCTCTTTAATCTCAGTTTTTAAAAAAATATGGGCATTGGGTTCTTCAACGTCACAATCCAAAAACTGCACGGGTGTTTTCAAAGACAAAGCAAGACTGGTTGAGACCAATGTCTTACCTGTTCCACCTTTGCCGCTTGCGACTGTAATAATCATATTTTGGTTTTATTGTTTACGAGTTAACCGATTAACCCGTTGACTGGCTAACTTATTTTAATAGCCAATCGTCTCCGAATTGTCTATTAAGTTTTAACTCTGGATTCATTCTTTCTATATCTTCCCTGCTAAATGAAAATTTATATTCATCGCAGTAAGAAGTAATAACGCTATAAGCCCAATTTATATTTTTAGCTTTCTCTAAATATTCTTGATTATCGGATGTTTTATCAGGATGATATTTTTTCATTAGTTCTCTGTATTTTTCTTTAATCTCTTCTCTATTAGTTTCTTCACCTAACCCTAATATTTTTCTGGCTTTATCAATCATCTCAAATTTATCCAATGTGATAGCTCCTTATTCTTTTCCACTTTTTAATATCAAATTACCAACCTTACAATTCAATTCTTTTGCTACAGGTGGACATTTAATCATAAAGATAAAAAAGATAGGATAATTACCACCGTGCAAAGACTCAAAGTTACCCTGTCCTTTGCTTATTATCAGGTCTGCATTAAGAAAAATATCTGAAAACTCCTTAGAACAAGAATTTAAAAAAGTTCCAGGAGCATCTGAACCATTTGATATTATTTCCGCATAATGAGCTATACCTGCCTCTATTGCGTCCTCTTCTAATGCATCATTTATCGTAGGGAAACCTCTTACTGCATAATATGTTCTTTTATCTTTTGAAATTTTCTCAAGCAATACTTTATCAAAAACGGTTTCACCTGCATTATCTCCAAGATAAAGAATTGTTTTTGCATTATTTAAAGAATCTTTAAATTTTTCATAATCAAAAACTGCAAACTTATGATTTGTAATATCTTTTAATTCTTTCTTAATCGTGATGAAATCATTTGTAGCAAAATCAATAACATTTCCTATAGCAGCTATTTTAATCGCCAAAGCCAAGGCATCATCCGCTTTGGCAACCTGTTCTTTTAGATACGGATACATATCAAGCCCCAACTTTTGCGAATCCTGTTTAATTTTCTTATACGGGTCTTTATTAGAAGTAAGTCTTCTTACTATCTTATGGATTTTTACAGCCATTTGGGGAGGAGAAGCCTCAAAAGAGAACTCAGGGATTATTTTACAAACTTCATCTATAATTTTCTTCTGCAATTTGTCATCAACACCGGTAATTCGCGCTAATTCAATTGTCTGCTTTAAAAAACAGGGGATACAATCTAAGTAGGTTTTCATTTTTTATATTTTTATTATTGCTCCAACTCCGATGCGAACAAAATTATTCCCAAATTTTTTGCGAAAAATCTGAATAGCTTCTTCACCTGTACAATGAGTAGGACCAACTTTTCCAACTTCCAAGTCTTTCATTTTTTGAGCGATAATTTCTACTTCCCTAATATCCTTTTCAAGAAGATGGAATCCGCCTAAAACCATAAAAATTTTATCTTTTGGAAATCTTTTCTTTACGGTTTCAACAATATCAGTAATCAACGGATGGGCACATCCTGTAATTATAACCAATCCGCTTTTGCCTCTAACTACAATAGCTTGTTCTGAAATCGACTCGCCTCCATATTCTCCCTCTATCTTGCCGGTTGTATATATTCCCTCTTCAATTTCTATAAATTTATCGTTATCAATCACCCTTGCGCCCAAAGATAATATTCTTTTTTTTAGTTCACTACCAAAATCTAAAAGAAGATATACTTCTATACTGGGATTTTTCTTAAGAATAGCTTCCAAACCGCCTGTATGGTCAAAATGGTCGTGGGATATAACAAGTTTTTTTATTTTGTCCGCTTGCACTCCCATTTTATCCATATTGAAAGCAAGAACTTCATTGCTTTCACCAGTATCAAAGAGCACATTTTCACCTATCAAACACGAAAATCCCCAGCACATTCTCGAATTTTTATCTACTTGATGATTATCAGCTAATATCTTTAATTTACGAACCATTTAAAAATTTCCTTCAATCTTCGGCAATATAGTAACCTTTGATTTAACAGAAGCCGATATTAAACAATATCTTTCGCTTTTCTCTATTAATTGTTCTGCTTTTCCCCTATCAGATTCGCTTTTAACTTCTATAACAGGTCTAACAGTTACAGAGGAAAATATTAATTTACCTTCTTCAAAACTTACTTCTCCTTCAACTTCACTCTCATAAGATAGAAAGGTAAAAGACTCCTTTTGAGCAAAATGGATAAAAGTAGTCATAATACAAGAGTTAATAGATGCAAGAAATAAATCTTCAGGAGACCAATAGCCATCAGGGCCTTTAAACTCGGGAGGTGTAGAAACTTCAATTGATGGTTTCTTTAAACTATACAGCTTTCCTTTTTTACCCTCGGTCCATTTAATCTTTGTCTTAAAAATAAAATTTTTACTCATTTTTTATATATTATTCAACGAAAGGCAATAACAATATCTTCAAACCCGCCTTTATGTATTTGAGTATTGAGTTCTTTTCCTTTTAAATAATTATCTATTTGAGATAAATTAACTTCCCCTGCTTCGTGTTTTCTTCCTTCGCTTAGATGAATTTTACCTATCATCTTCATACCTTCCTCGTTAAAATCACTTAAAATAATTTTACCTTTCAATTTAGCAACTCTTATAAATTCGTCCATTGCTTTAAAAGGACTTGTAAAATGATGTATAGCATTTATTGCAAAAATAACATCAAAACTTTCGTTTTTGAAACTTAAATCCTCAGCATTATCTATCTTAAAATTCACCTGTTTTTCTAAACCCAAATACGCTAAATTAAGCATTGCAAATTCCTGTTCTTTTTCTGAAATATCTACACTCGTAAAACTATATCCCTCTTTGGCAAGTTCAATTGTAAAATATCCTTTCCCCGTACCTATCTCTAAAATATTGCCCTTAATAGGTTTAGATTCTTTTAAAATAAAATTTCTTTCTTGCTCAATATCATATCCAAAATTCTTGCAAAAATTCACCCTCTCTAAATATCTTTTATAATTTTCCAATACTCTGGCTTCCAAAAATTATTCCCTCACCATCTTACTCCCACATTTTGGACAATCTATAGCATAACAAGCTACGCCTCGCTGATGCGATGCTTTCGCTCCGCAACTTGGGCATACACAATTTCCCACCGGACCTGCGCCGGGACGATTACCGCCACCCATACCTCTACCACCTCCACCTTGTCCTATTCCTCTATCACTACCGCTCATACCTCTGCCTGTTTTGGGGCCTTGTCCTGTTGGTCCTGTTCCATCTCCTCTTGGCATATTATTATCTCCTTTCTTTAGAAATCAGAAAACAGAATTCAGAAGTCAGATTTTTCTGTCTCTCTGTCCTCTGTTATTTGTCTTACTTTTGCACACCAAACTTCGAACCTACACTCGGATTTTGCGTCGGTTTAAATTCACCCTTTTTATATTTTTCAACTGCATCTTTCACCAACCCAGATACTCCCGTCACAATATCTATACTGCCTGCTTGTAGCGTCTGGAATGCATTCGGCCCAACGTTACCCGTTAAAACCGCTTTTACATCCTTATCTGCCATTATTTGACCGGATTGAATACCTGCTCCGCCTGTAGTGTTAAGGTTCGGATTTTCAACCGCTTCAAATTCCAAGGATTCGGTATCAACAATAATAAAATACTTACATCTGCCAAATCGGGGATCAACTTGTGAATCCAAATCATTCCCCTGTGAAGTTACACAAATCTTCATAAAAAACTCCTTTCTAATAACACTTCTTTTTCATAATTAGTAATCCTTAATTTTTAAATTACTAATTACCGATTACTATTTACGATTTACGAAATTTATTTTTCCTGTGGATGGTCACATTCGGTTTTATCTAAACCGTAACCCTTTCCTGCACCAGGCTTGCATGAACTTTCACCTTCTTTCAAAGTTCCATCCAAAAGTTTGTTTATTACCTCATCAATTTTTCCGCTTACACCCATAATCGGTTTTATGCCCAATTCACCAAATAATCCAGATGCGCGCATACCCATACCACCGGCTACAATACATTGAACACCTTTTTGATGTAAAAATTGTGGAATAAATCCGGGCTCATGTCCTGGATTATCTACACTTTCTTTTGTAATAATCTTCCCATCCTTTAAATCCACAATAGTAAAAGTGGGGCATCTGCCAAAATGAGCAGACACAAAATCCCCGTCTGTAGATATCGCCACTTTCATATACAACCTCCTTTATTAAACATACACTCAAGGAGTAAGTAAGCGAGCTCTGGCTTACCTACTCTTGTTCTTGAGTGCAGTTATTTGGACTTCTTGGCAGCAGTTGTTAGTTCACTGATGCGTTCGTTTATAGCTTCCATTTCATTCTGCATCGCTTTGGCTTGGTCTTTAAGCATATCCACTTCTTGCTGAGGACTTAATTCCTGAACAGGATAGCCACCACCCAAAGCAACCGGATTATAAGGAACTCCATAACCGTAAGCAGCTCCTCTAAAGCCACGCCCAAAACCGCGAACTCTACCAAAACCTCTGCCTCGACCTAATCCCATCCTACCTCCAACAGGATTAACATATCCGGGCACAGCATAACCCGCGCAATAACCTGCCCCACGACCTGTCATTGGTCCCAATCCATTAGGACCGCTTCTGTCTCCACCTGGCATAATTATTCACCTCCCTTCACTTTTACATTTACTACATAATCCCTGAAAATGAATCTTATGAGAATCTATTTCAAAGTTGTGCTTTTTAGAAAGAACTTCTTCTATCTTCTTTATGAAACGTGTTTCTTCTTTCATAAAATCCGTATAGTCAATAACCCTATTACATTTTCTGCAAACAAGATGGTGATGATGTGAAGTGTCTCCCTCTTTGATAAGTTCATATCGGGCTTTACCATCACCAAAATCAAACCTTGATATCAGCTCCATTTTGTTTAACAAATCAAGCGTCCTATAAACTGTAGTTAACCCTATTTGAGGATATATAGGATGAACTTTAAAATATATATCTTCGGCAGAAAGATGGCTTTTTGTTTTATATAAAATATCCAATATCACCTCTCGAGGCAACGTGCATCTAAAACCGTGATGCCTGAAAAATTGTGCTCTTTCCTGTCTTCTTCCGTACATTTTATTCTCCTTAATGAAAATGATTTTCATTACCATTATATAATATATTAAGGAATAGTCAAGAGATAATTTAATAGAAAACGGAGAAAATATTGGTGCCATGGAAAGGGGATATGGGATATTATTTGATTAATCGACGAGCTTCCTTCTTTGCTTCTTCCAATACGTCTTTTAGAGGAATGTTGAGTTTATCGGCGAGTTTACTGCAATCGTCATAACTTGGAGAGATGTTTTTAACTATCTTACCTACTCTTCCTATTTTGAGAACTACTTTACCGTATTTTGTTTTTATCGTTTTTGTTTCCCTTGCCAACTTCTTTCTATTTACCTCGGAAATTCTCACGCCGATAGAAGTGGACTGGCTAAAAATAACCTCACACAAACTATCCACATCGTTCTTTTCCGCCAATACGCTTAAACAAACGGCAGGCCTATTCTTCTTCATCTGAATCGGTGTAAACCATACATCAAGCGCGCTCTGTTCCAATAACTTATCCATAAGATAACCGCAGATTTGCGGATTCATATCATCAATATTGGTCTGGATAAGAGAAACAGTATCCTGCTCATAATCTTTTGCCATATCACCTACCATAACCCTTAAAAGATTGGGTATAGGCAGGCCCGCCTGCTGCGAAGCGGGCAGGTCTTTATGTCCCGCGCCATAACCTATTTTTTCTACTTCCATTTTTGGCATATCGCCAAACTTTTGCGCCAATGAAGTAATTAACACCGCCCCTGTTGGAGTAACCAATTCCGCTTCTATATTTTTATTGTAAACAGGAATCCCTTTTAACAGTTCCGCAGTAGCAGGTGATGGTACAGGCAAAATTCCGTGAACACATTTTACAAAACCCGTTCCCAAATGTAGAGGCGAGCTATAGATTTGTTCAATGCCTAATTTTTTTATTCCAACCAAAACGCCGACTACATCAACAATAGTATCCAGCATTCCGAGCTCGTGAAAATGCATACGCTCTTTATGTTCGCGGTGGACTCGGCTTTCAGCATCATTTAATCGTGCAAATATTTTCTTAGCAGTTCCCTTAATATCTTTATCTAAACTGCTCTTATCAATTATCGTTAAAATATCTTTTAAGGTTCTTTCCTTCTTATCCTTAGTAACAACTTCCAACCCTACCCCGCCGATACCCTGTTTTTTTACATTCTTAACAACAAGTTTGAAAGCAGGAAGAGTCATCTTGTTCAATTCTTTTTCCAAATATTTAGGGCTTACACCCAAATCAATCAAAGCCCCAAGTATCATATCCCCGCTAATTCCAGAGAAACAATCAAAATATGCCACCTGCACTGTATCCAACGTGCCCTGTACTCTACGTAGTACGGGGCGTACTGTGCCCCGAACCCTACGTGGTTCGGTGGTGCGGGGTTTATTCAATTTAGTATTTTTATTCATATTTTTTATCCCCTGCCCTGCATCCTACGTGGTACAGGGTTAATTTTTATTTCTCACATTTCCACACAATATCATAATCTTTAGCAGAATTTGGATGGACTTGTGGTTTAAGACTACGTCCGTCAGGAGTCTTTATGGGTTCTTGTAGAGATTGTAATTGTATTATCTTTTCCATTTGCGAAATCCCACCGTCATCCTCCATATTTGGTCCTAAACTATAAAGAATAAAACTGTCGGCAATTTTTTTATAAATTAGTTTTTTACCGCTGAACGGGTCAATGGGAAATTCACTTAAGAAATCCAATGTTTCGGGATACGTTCCGTTCTCTTCTTTGTAGATTTTTAAAGCAAGCCCGGTTTTACAGACTTCAATATTTGCCTGATGCCTTGCAATACGCCTAAGTATCATATTATATGGATCAGGAAGTTGTTCCCCCCTAAAAAAATACAGACTTATTCTATAGTACATGGGAATCCCTTTTTCTATAGGATTATTTTTAACAAATTCATAATAAGGCAGATTAAAACTGTCTTGCACTTGAGATTCTAATGTTAGATAAAATAGAAAATCTTTTTTCAAAAGTGGTTTGTATATAGGTAAAATTAATGACGAGATTATTTTCACCTTACGAGGGAAATACCAATTATCAAAAGCGAACAGAACAGACAATGGTATTTTATTATGTAGCATATCTTGAAAGAACCATATTCCTAAAATTCTTTGATTATCTTCACCTTTAATAAAGGGTTTGATATCTTTACGAATAGATAATTCACTTATTATCATATTTGCTTGTTCAAGTGATATGTTTTTTGATTCCGCTATATTTTTAATGCATTCTATTATCATTCCATCACAGGAAACCCTTAGCAACTGTGAAATTTGAATCGGCTCATCTTTCAGATGATTTGAAATTCTTAAGCCTATAAGAATCGTATCAAATGCTTTTCCTACATTACCTGATTCTGCTTCAAGCACAGCCTTCACACAAAACAATCTGGTAACTGCTCGCATCTTTGAGAGATGACGCAATTCCGTTTCAGCTCCTTTTTCATATTCAAGGTTAAATCTACATTTAGACTTTTGGGAACCTTCTTCAAGAAGAAAATAAATCTCCTGTAATTCTTCTGAGTTTACCAATTTAGGAATTTCTTTTCTTTGTTCATCAGTCCATTGGGAAATATCATATAAAGATTTAAGTTCCTTTTCGATTGTACTCAGCTTTTTTAGATTGTTTCCCTCTTCGTATTTCATTAATGCAAATACCTTGTTGTAGAGTATTGCCGCATTTTCTTCGTCGGGAACCGGCGGAGGAATAATTTCAGCGATTGTGATGGGTCTGCCTTGTGCTTTCAGCTCGGCAATTTTATTTTTGAGCTGAATACTGAACGTAATATCAAGAATAATATATATCCCGATTAATATGCCAAATATAACACCTAATACTTTAAAAAACTTTTTCATTTTTTATTTATTAAACTAGCAAAATAACCTGCTCCAAAGCCGTTATCAATATTAACCACAGTTATTCCAGGAGAACAACTGTTAAGCATTGCAAGTAGAGCGGCTAAACCTTCAAAACTTGAACCGTAACCTACACTGGTAGGGACTGCTATAACGGGTTTATCAACGAGTCCTCCAACTACGCTGGGAAGAGCTCCTTCCATTCCCGCAACTACAATGAGAACGCTTGCCTGGGATAGTTCCTTATGATGGTCTAAAAGACGATGGATTCCCGCAACTCCGACATCGTATAAACGCTCTACCCTATTACCCATAAGTTCCGCCGTAACTGCGGCTTCTTCGGCTACTGGAATATCGGCAGTTCCTGCGGTTATTACGAGGATAGTTTTCTTTGAATTCGGTTTATTCTTCGGTTTAACAGCAACTATACGCGCTTGCTTGAAGTATACTGCTTCGGGAATAATCTTTTTTATTGCTTTAAAGACTTCGGGACTTGCTTTAGACGCTATAATCTCGCTCTTTTTTGTTTTTTTAATTATTTTCTTTATTTGCTCTATTGTCTTACCTTTACAGAAAATCACTTCAGGAAAACCCCTTCTTAGACTCCTATGCGTATCAATCTTTGCAAAGCCAAGGTCTTGGTACGGGAAATGTTTTAATTTACCGACTGCTTTTTCAACAGACAATTTGCTGGACTTAACCTGCTTCAATATCTTTTCAATTTGTTCTTTGTGCATAACTTGTTTTTCGTAATTAGTAATTGGTAATCGGTAAATGGTAATTAAAAATCTGTAACCCGTAAAGCGTAAATGGTAAACAGTAATCAACTAAATAATAAAAACAACTAAAAAAATTACGATTTACTATTTACGAGTTACCCTTTACCGAGATTTTTATTCATACTACCCGTTCTATATCCTTCTAAATCAAGCGTAATGTAATGGTATCCTAATTTGCTCAACTTCTCAATAATTTTCGTCCTTATCTTTTCTTTTAAAATTAACGGCATATCTTTTTTTAATACTTCAATTCTGGCAAGGTTATCGTAATTCCTTACTCTGACTTGTTTTAATCCCAAGCTTTTCAAAAATTCTTCGGATTTTTCAATCCGTTTTAGTTTAGCAAGAGTTATTTCCGCTCCATAAGGTATTCTGGATGCAAGACACGCGCAAGACGGTTTATTCCACGTAGGAAGGCCTTCTTTCTTGGAAAGTTTTCTTATGTCTGCTTTTATTAGTTTTGCCTGTAGCAAAGGGCTTTTTACATCAAGTTCCAAGAGAGCTTTCATACCGGGACGAAAGTCGCCTAAATCATCATAATTGGAACCTTCTAGGATATGATGTATTCCTTTTTCTTTAGCTATTTTCTTTAATTTAGAAAATAAATATTTTTTGCAGATATAACATTTGTTCTTCGGATTTTTTACAAACGCGGGATTTGATAATGCTTTAACTGTAAGAACGATATGTTTTACACCTAACTTGCGGGTAAGCTTCTTTGCGTCTTTAAGTTCAAATGCGGGATGAATTTCGGAATCTGCGGTTACTGCTATTACTCTTTCACCTAAAGCATCTCGTGCCGTTTTAAGTAAAAAAGCGCTGTCAACACCACCTGAAAAAGCGACAATGACACTGTCTAATCCCTTTAAGATGTTTTTGAGTTTATCCAGCTTTTTTTCGAGACTATTCATCACGCCTATTGTATTGTTTTTGAAGGCAAGCGTCAAAATATATGAGGATAAAGAGATGGTATTTTTATTCTTGTAATCCCTGTAATCACCACCTGCTGCGAAGCAAGCAGGTGGTAGAAATCTGTGTAATCAAGAATTTACAAGCCGAGGAATTGAATCGCTACTCCGCACATAAGTATTACAGCGCCTGCCAATGCGTGATTGTATCGCTCCAGTTTTTTCATCGGTAGAAAATTTACGCCGAAAGTTGATACGAGAACAATGCTCACCATCGTAGCAATGGTAACCGCGCTAAAAACACTCGCCACTAAAACCATACCGAAGATACTGCTTTTTGCTGCGGGATACATAAGAATCGGGATTAAAGGCTCACAGGGCCCAAAAACAAAAATAGTAAAGATAATCCAGGGGGTGATATTGACCGCTTTTGTTTTTTCGTGAGGATGGAGATGTTCTGTCTGGTGTTTATGTTCGTGCGTGTGACTGTCACCGTCACTGTGTAAATGCATGTGTGTATGGGGTTTATTCCGAATAGCTTGGCGTAGTCCCCAGACAAAATACACTAAGCCAAAAGCAATAAACATCCACGCTGCTATATTTCCGCGGAACGATTCAATAAACTCTAATTTCCCTACCGCAACACCTAAGGCGATACCTACCATGCCTAATAAAACGGAACTGCCAACGTGTCCAAGTCCGCATAAAAAGGTTATCAATGATGTCTTTGGCAAAGACCATTTCCTTGCTTGAGCCATTACTATAAACGGCAAATAATGGTCGGGGCCAAATAGTGTATGAAAGAAACCTATTGAAGCGGCAGTAATTACTAAAACTGTTAGTTCCGGTGTCATTTTTATTGTCTCCTTATTTTATCCTGAAAAGTATAACACAAATTTTAAATTCGTGCTACTAATTATGCGGAAAGTTTATCAAACTAAAGAAAAGATTTCAAGATTTTTTTGGAGAAGAAATGAAGAAAAATATCCTTTGAAAAGATAAAATTTACTTGTCCTTATCCTTTCCCCTCTCCTAATTCTGCCACAGGAGTAAAATATTTTTTTATATACAATAGATACCCTATAATAACAACAGCATAAAAGAGAGGAATCCAAGTCATAAATATATTAGAGTTTTCTATCATACCCATTTGTTTTATAATTTCCATTTGTTGTTCGGGAAAATTCATTTTTTGATAAAACTCAAGCAAGTTTATGCGGGAGAATGTAATTATTGTTGATAATGTTCCAATAACGATTACTGCAATTGCAGTCCACCACGCTTTGATTTGGAGTTTATAGAAACCTATTGCAATATAAATGAGCAGTAGAACAATAATAAGAGAAACCCCCGCGCCTGCAGCTCCGCTAATTAGGGAGCCAAAAAACGCAATTAAAAAGTTGTAAGATGCCATTTGTATCATTGAAACCGGGCTAATGGCAAATAGAACACTTAAACCCAGAACAGGCAGAGGACACTTATCTGTCCAACTAGGGTTAGGGTTTCTTGATTCGCAGGTAGTTTTTACATTTCTACTTCCATAGAAAAGAATAATAATGCCCGGAACAACAATATAAAAAATAATCATAAATATTATTGTTACAACTTTCACAATAGCGATTGCAGTGGGGGGCATTTGTCCATTAACAGCCATCTGACCATATATGTTTTGCATAAAGATTAACCAGAATATAAATCCCACTATTCCAAAGATAAACCAAAACCAAGACGATATGAGTATAAGCGCTCTTGCCCATCTGCGGGCATTGATAGAGCCAATTCCCATAGAGATAAACCATATAGCCATTAAAAGATAGAAAATGATAACTTGAGCCATTAGCTGAGGGGGCATTGGCATTGCATTAGACTGACCACCTGCAGATGAAGCAGACATACCAATTAGCATAAGAGGTATTACAAGAATAAAAAACGAACCAAGAATAATTTGAATTATTCCAAATGCTATAAGACCGCCTTTCCTATCCTTAAAAATCGGTGGAGCAACCACTTCCTGATTTTTATCCTCTATCATATTTAACCCTCCTTAACGTTTGGTAAATATTAAGTGGGAATCCAAATGCTTTTTGCTTTAATTATTTCGGCTCCAGACAACATCAATTCCGTTTTTGACTTGACAAAAAAGGCTAATCCTTTATAACTTGTAATATACTGATGATTACCTGTGAAAAAATTACCTTTGGCATATACAACAAGCGGTTTTTCTGCCTTCATAAGAATTTTTTGGAAATCTTCTGGTCCAACTTGAACAATTGTTCCAGATGCCTTGATTGCATTCGCAATTGCTGCGTAATATGAAGCCGCTCCAGCTCCCCCTACTCCATTAGACATATATTCCTCCTTTTACGGCTGATATTGTTATTTAACTAATAACAACATCATAAAGATATTTAGATTTACTACCCAAAGGTTGCTTGACCTTATCGTATATTTGATATCCGGCTTTTTTAAAAGCTTTTAAACTTTGCTTATTATCATCAGGAATATCACAACCAAATATCATATCCGCATTTTCTTCATCAAAACCGAATTTTGTCACTGTCCGAATTACATCTATATCAAACCCCCGATTAAAAAATTCCATATCCCCTATAAGTAAATCTATACACCTACACCGTTTTACAGGATGGTCTCTTAAAATCTTTGCAACATTCATTTTCTGAAGCCAACAATCACCGATAGGTTTATCATTTGCGTCTATAATAAAACCGAATGATTCTTTAGTCATATGGCGATACGCTTCCTGAATTTGATTTGGAGAAGCTTTGATGAGATTACGTCCTTCGGAAAAGAATAAAGCATCAGGATTGTAATTCCAACGCCATATTACATCCCAATCATATTCAGCTATGGGACGAAGAACAACTTTTTCTCCTTTAAGCGTGATTTTATGTTCTATAATGTCCAAAACATATCACCCCTGTTTAATTGGATTTTCTTCCACCCATTCCCTTAGTTGCTTTAGAAATTTTCTTTGCAGGTTCTTTAGGTCTAAGAGCGCGAGTCGCTTTGCCTGCTAACCACATTTCGGAATTACCAAGAGCGTCAAGTTCCTTGGTGAGTCTTTTTTGATAATTCGGCTTGCCACAAGAGGATAAAACCCTCGCAGTTTCTGCGCCGCTTGCTACTCTTTTATACAGTTCTTTGAATACCGGCATTACTGCATCTCTGAATTTTGGTTTCCAATCAAGAGCTCCGCGCTGGGCTGTAGCCGAACAGTTTGAATACATCCAGTCCATACCGTTTTCGCTTACAAGACGAATCAAGCTTTCGGTTAATTCTTCGACTGTTTCGTTGAATGCTTCACTGGGGCTATGTCCGTGTGTTCTAAGAACCTTGTATTGCGCTTCCATAATACCCGCCAAAGCGCCCATAAGAACACCGCGTTCGCCTGTTAAATCGCTATAAACTTCTTTCTTAAATGTCGTCGGGAATAGATATCCTGCGCCAATAGCAATACCCAAAGCCATACATCTTTGCTCAGCTCGTTTAGTGAAATCCTGAAAAACTGCAAAACTTGCATTAATTCCGGCACCCGAAAGGAAATTCCTGCGAAGTGAAGTTCCCGAACCTTTAGGAGCAACCATAATAACATCAATATTCTTAGGAGGAATAATTTTTGTCTGGTTTTTATATACAATGGAAAATCCGTGCGAAAAATATAAAGCATCACCAGACTTGAGACATTTTTTTATAACAGGCCAAATTTCTTTTTGAGCCGCATCAGAAACCAGCATTTCGACAATTGTAGCGCGTTTTGCCGCTTCTTCCATTTCAAATAAATCTTTTCCAGGTTTCCATCCGTCTTTCTTGGCTCTATCCCAATCTTTTTTGAATTTTTTTGATTGTCCGATAATAACATTGAACCCGTTGTCTTTCATATTAAGCGATTGTGCGGGCCCCTGAACACCATATCCTATAACAGCAATGGTTTCTTTTTTTAGGATACTGCGAGCTTTTGACATGGGAAATTCTTTGCGCATAACCACTTCTTCTTTTACTCCACCAAAATTAATCTTTGCCATGAGATAAATCCTCCTTTTATTTTTAAAAATGTGATTAAAGTATATCATAATTTAGTTTTAAATTAGGGTTATTGAATAAACCCCGCAACGTAAGACATCAGAAAAATTTTCAGAAATTCCTCCAAATTTTCCCCCGAGGAATTCGCCCCTAGAAATCGCAAATGCGATTTCAGGGATTAAGTCCTTGAGATTCTTTGAATCTCTAAAGAAAGAATTCCAGAGGGTTCGATATTTTTCAGACACTTTGCGGGGTAACCGGAAATGCGTTCCGATTAAACGATGCCTTGTCCTGTAGTAGACATACTCAAACTAAGGTATTTCACTCCTTTTTCAGACTGCATCTTTTGAGATAATTTGCGGACTTGGTCGGCTTTTCCTTTTACGATAACGACTTCAAAACAATTATCGTGGTCTACATGGATATGCTGGGTCGAAACAACAAGAGTGTGGAACTCATGTTGAATTTCAATTAGTTTTTCTACGAGTTCTCTTTTGTGATGGTCATAAACTAAAGAAATACTGCCAATCACTATTGCTTTGCTCTGCCACTGTTCTTTTACAAGGCCTTTTCTTATAAGGTCCCTGATAGCTTCAGAACGATTGGAATACTGCTCTTTTTTTATTATTTTATCGAATTTACTTAAAAGTTCTTTCTCTATAGAAACGCCAAATCGTATTATCTGCGGCATTTTATTCTATGCTATTTTCTTTTAATTGTTTTACCCAATTGCAATATTCGCAAGCCGAAGAAGAATCCGGCATTGGCGCTTTCAGCAAATCAAGCCCTTCATGAAACATGTCTAGCGCTCTTTTGGTAGAAGTTTTTACTTCCATTAATTTTATATTAAACGGAATGCCTTCGTGAAGTGTGCCGGGGCTTGGGACAAAATACATAAGATAGGCAATATCGCCGGCTTTATAATTGTTTTTCTCAAGCAATAAAGTATACATATCCATCTGCAGTTGATATGCAGGATGGACACCTGTAGGCAAAGACCCTCTTGTTTTATAGTCCAAAGCCACATAGATATCTCCAGGTAATATCAAACATTCATCGAGCATTCCCATCAGAGAAGCGTTCTTCGTATAATCGTTGAAATATAATTTTTGAGGAAGTTTCGGTATGAGTTTTCCTTCAATTTCATCTTTTAGTAACGGAGGTAGAATTCCTTGTTGCCTATAAGAATCAAAATATTCTTTTATTACCCTATCTAATCCTGAGGCAATAGATGGAAATGCGCCTCGTGGTCTTCTTATATCGCAATTTAATTGTAACCAAAAACAACGCGGGCAGTCCCTGAAAATATTCAAACTGCTTGGAGATAAAACAAATTTATTTCTGTGATTTTTTTTAATCTTATTACTGTCAGATAACGCCTGTAGAGTTGCACTTTCCTTTTCTTGAAAATTAAATATTGCCTGCTTTTCCATTTAATTCTATTTGAATTTAAAACCTTTTTCATTAAAAAGCTTTATACAAATATCCACCACATCGGCGTCATAAAGCAGACCTTTTTTGCTGGAAATTTCTTCCAATGCTTTATTTACACCAAGAGCCGGTCGATAAGGCCTAGCTGACGACATAGCTTCAACAACATCGGCAACGGCCAATATGCGCGATTCCAGAGCTATATCTTTGTTTTTTAAACCATCGGGATAGCCCGAACCGTCCATTCTTTCATGATGCTGAAGTGAAAACTTGGCAATGGGCCAAGGAAATTCTATGCCTTTTAAAATGTCATACGCTACTTTTGGATGATTTTTTATCAGCTTAAATTCAAGTTCGGTCAATTTGGCGGGTTTCATGAGAAGCTCTGCGGGAATGTTTATTTTGCCTATGTCGTGAAGAAGTCCCGCCATATAAACTCCTGTAATTCTATCTTCAGGGAGTTTCATCGCCTTTGCTATGGCAGAAGCCAACTCCGCCACTCGGCGCTGATGACCAGCAGTAAATAGGTCTCTTTTTTCAATTGTCAATGCTATCGCACGGATGGTTTCTTCTAAAACATTCTGGAGTTTATTGACACTTTCTTTAAGCTCATGCTTCATATAATCATGCTCTGTAATATCGTGCTGAGTTGAAAGAAAATTTATTATATTTCCCCGACCATCCTTAAAAACACATATCCTTGAATAGCTTATAAATTTAGTGCCATCCTTTCTCTTATCATGTGTTTCTCCTTCCCAGTATCCCTCTTTTTTAAGGACCCCTACTATATTGTTCATAACCTTGACTGGAGTAGGTCCTGCAATTAAAACAGATGGCTTTTTCCCAATCAATTCTCCTTTTCCATAACCAAAAAGTTCATCCATAGCTGAATTCGTATGTGTTATTGTTCCATCATTAGAGGTAACACATATAGCTTCTTTAGTGGTTTCAATAGTTTGTAGAAGTTTGGCATTCTCATGTTCTAACTGTTTGTATTTGGATTCTGAATGCCTGCATTTAGCTTCCAATTTTTGCAATTGAGCAATTTTCTTGCGGAGACTTACTACTTCTTTTTCGATTTTACTTTTCAATAACTTCACCATTATTAATTCTCTGGTGCTATTTTACATCTTTTGTAAGTATTTTGAAATTACAATAATAAAATCCAACACAAATTATTCAACAAAAAAATTTAATCCTGTATATATCTTATAATATCCTTTATACCTGCTTTGTTAAATCCTTTTTTTCTTAAAATACAACTATCACATTTTCCGCAAGCTACTCCATTTCGTGTAGGACTATAACAACTGTGCGTAATAGAGTAATCAACGCCTAATTCTATGCCCTTTTTTATAATTTCAGCCTTGCTCATATTTATTAAAGGAGTATGGATTTTTATGAGCCTACCTTCAACGCTTTCTTTTGTAGCAAGGTCAGCCATCTTTTGATATGCATCTATATATTCGGGCCTACAATCGGGATAACCGCTATAATCAATCGCATTAACACCTATAAATATGTCCTGGGCTTTTAAAACTTCAGCCCATGCTAAAGCATAAGAAAGGAATATTGTGTTTCTTGCAGGAACATATGTTATAGGAATGTTTTTCCGTTTTATCTTCCCACCTTGAGGAACTTTTATATCGTCGGTTAAAGCAGAACCGCCAAAGCATCTAAGGTTTATTTTTATAATCTTATGTTCAACAATTCCAAAATATTTTGCAACTTTCTTTGCGCTTGATAGTTCTTGTTTATGTCTTTGCCCATAATCAAAAGTTAAAGCGTAAATTTTGAAACCCTTGCTTCTGGAAAGAGCAAGAACCGTCGTTGAATCCAAACCACCGCTTGTTAATACAACTGCTTTTTTCATAGGAAGATTCTTTAGATTTTGTGCGGATGATTTTTATCGCCTCAGGCGAAAAAATCAGCGTCCCCAAGGGGAGTCGAACCCCTGTCGCCGGGATGAAAACCCGGTGTCCTAGGCCTCTAGACGATGGGGACAAATTTTCACGATAGACGATGGATGTTTATTCACTTCGTTCACCCGAACGAGGGACGATTCTATTCTATTTTGTCCGTCGTCTCTCTCGTCCTTCGTTTCATCGGGATTAAAGTAGGGCAAGGGAGATTCGAACTCCCGACTCACGGCTTAAAAGGCCGTTACTCTACCAACTGAGTTATTGCCCCAAAAAACAGCTCATTATAACCTACTTTGTCTTTGGTGTTCAATAGGGAGGACTATTATGGATAAAAGTTGGTATAAATTAAGCAAGACCACATACAGGACAAAGGGGTACGCCCTCCGGGAAATAGTCGCCATCTGCCCCAATATCGCTTAAGTCAGCCGCAGGCCAACTCCCTTCGTCAAAAAAATATCTTTCCACACTGGTATTAATATTGGCTTTATTGGCATCATTTGCCGCAATTTTAGCCTCTAAAGCGGTATGTAACATCCTTAGCACTACTATTGCTGCCAAAATACCGATTGCAATTACGACAAACAAGATTTCAATAAGGGTAAAACCCTTACTTTTCCGTGGGTTAAACATTTCCACCTCCTTTTCTTTTCATCGCTACTAGACGAGAAATTATAACACACCTTGGAATTTATTAACCTTACTGGCTAATTCATTTAGAATAATAGATGAAAATTCTCTTGCAACAGCAAGAGGTGTTCTCAGCTCATGACTTATATTGTCTATAAAATCAGTTTTTAAGTTATTCGAACTTTTCTCAGTCATAACTCCCTATAGGGCTTACAAAGATGTTATACTGCCCACTTTCTTTACTGCTTCATGAGTAATATGAACACTATCAGGAGACCAATAAAATAACAAACAATGTTTCAATAGAATAAAAGGGAGTATAATGTTAAAAAAATAAGGGAATTTATCCCTTGCTTAAACAAGCTAAAATTTTCCCCCGATAATTTTAGCTTAAGCTTCGGGATTAATTCATCTCCATGATGGGGATGAATTAAGGAGGATAAGATGAAAGTAAAAGAGGTAATGAAAAAGGATGTAACTCATATTTCTCCTGACATGAATGCTCAAGAAGCATTGAAATTGTTACAGAAAATAGATATCAGCGGGCTTCCGGTTATAGACGATAATCATAAACTTGTAGGGATGTTTACCGAGAAGGAGGCATTATCGGCAATATTACCCAGTTACATTGAAAAAGTGGGTCTATTTATTTATCAGGATAATCCCAAAGCGGTGAAACAGAAGATAGCTAATTTCCGCAATATTCAAGTAAAAAAAATAATGCGCAACCAAGTAGTTGCGGTAGACGAAGATACAAACCTTTATGAAGTTGCCCGTATTATGCTCACACAAAAAATCAGAAGGATACCTATACTCAACAAAGAAAAGCTCGTTGTGGGTATAGTAGCAAGAGGAGATATTACAAAAGCTGTCTTTGAAGAGGAAGAAAGAACGGGGTCGCAAATACCATGAAAAATCTTATTTTAAAATTTATATTACTTCTTTCTATATCTATTACTTTGGGATTAACTTCCAGAAACATCGGATTGAACACATCTCAGGCATTAGCCATATCTATTTTTTCTATTTCGATATTGGGAACTTTGTTCTTTTGGGATTTCCGCTTGGCATTTGCTTTTATCGGGATTTCCATACTATTAATGACCCACACAATTGACTTGGAACATATGGTTAAATTTGCCTCGTTGGATGTAATTCTCTTTTTGGTAGGTATGATGGTCTTGGTCGCATTGATGAAGGAATCGGGATTTTTTGCATGGATAGTCCAGTTGATATTACGAGTAAGGAAGATGACTGCGATTAAATTCGTATTCATTATTTCTTTTGCTTCGGCAATACTATCCACAATGACTTCGGAAGTAGTCTCGATTATTTTTATGGTAGCGGCCATATTGGAAATATGCGATTATTTTGAAGTGGATAGTGTCCCCTATATCATTATCTGCATTCTTGCGACAAATATCGGAAGCGCAGCTACGGTATTAGGTAATCCCATAGGGATATTAATTGCGTCAAAGGCAGGACTAACTTTTGAAGATTTTATTATTAAGGCCTTTCCAATGTCAATGGTATGTCTAACCGTTACAATCTTCCTGGTAATATTTTGGTATAGAGAATCTCTTAAAAAACTGGATAAACAGATTGAAAAGCTGGGAGCTAATGAGATGCTAATTCAATTGATTTCTGTTCCTCCGGATAAACAATTGAAAGTGAGTTTGAGTATATTTGCCGTAACATTGGCTTTTATAGCATTACATCATCGGCTGGAACTTCTCTGGAACCTTGAACCCAACACTATACTTTTGACCATGCCGCTTTTTTCCAGCGGTTGTGTAATGATATGGAAATGGAGAAGAGCGCGGGATTATATTGAAAAAGACGTGGAATGGTGGACTCTTTTATTTTTTATGTTGCTTTTCGCGCAAGCCGGAACTCTAAAATATACCGGCGCAACCGATGTGCTTGCGCAAAAATTGGTAAGTTTAGCAGGTCATAATTTAATGTCTCTTACCGGGCTGGTTTTATGGGTTTCTGCCATAGGTTCGAGTATTCTAGATAATGTTGTTCTCGTGGCTGCATTTATTCCGGTCATACAGAGCTTCCAGGCTTTAAATCTAAACCTGCATCCTTTATGGTGGGCGCTGTTGTTCGGTGGTTGTTTCGGAGGTAACATCACAATAGTAGGTTCAACAGCTAATATTGTTGCATTAGGAATAATGGAAAAAGAAAAAGATATTAAAATATCTTTTCTTCAATGGTTTTGGATAGGGTCTGTGGTGGGTATAATTACTACGAGTATTGTATGGGCCGGACTAACATTTCTGCCGTTTTACCGATAGGTTTTTATCTCCAAATCAACCAATTAACTAAACAACTTCCTATTACAGAAACAAGAGTAAATGGCAATCCTATTTTTACAAACTGGCTAAATCTCACATGATAGCCTTCTTTCTTTAAAAGACCGACTGCAACTATATTGGCGCTGGCGCCGATGGGAGTGATATTGCCGCCGATACAAGTTCCCAAAAGCAATCCGAATACATAGGGATAGACTGAAAGATTTAAAGAACCCGCTAACAATTTGATTGCCGAAATCATAGCCATAGCATACGGGATATTATCGACGAAACCCGAAATAAGAACCGAAGTCCAAACAATTACATTATAAAGACCAAAAGGGTGTGAACTAAATTGCGACAGTTTGTTTGAAAAATCCCCTATGATTCCGGCGCTATTTAAACTTCCTACCAATATAAATATTCCCGCTAAAAGGAAGAAACTCGCCCAATCGATATCTCTTTTAAAAGAGATTTTTTCGCGATGAAAAATCAACTGCCAAACGATACCAACCATACCCCATCCAAGCGCCAAAAAAGCCGGATAAAATTCGAATTCTCCGGCAAGAAATAAAGAACCCAGAGCAAAACTCATAATAAATAGTCCCAAAAGATGGAGCGGGAACCAACTTTTTACCCTGATAGAAGTTCCCACCAAAGGTGTGGCAGTCACCTCTGACGACTTACTTCTAACGAGGTTTACTTTCTCTATTTTTGAAAAATCTTGTTTAAGTGGAGTGTTTATTTTTCTGAAAAATAGATATAAAACGATATAACCAAGAATTGCTCCTATTTGAACAGAAAAGAATATGCCTGGTCTGCCGTTTAACCAAAAGAAATCGTTGAAATTCATGCCTGTTTCCAAAGCCATGATTATACTAGGGCTATCTCCTACCATAGTGGCGCATCCTTGAAGATTGCTCGAAATCGCCATGCCGATAAACAAAGGCACAGGGTTTAATTTGAGTTTTCTCGAAAATTCAAAGGCTATTGGCGCCATCAATAAAATTGTAGCCACATTTTCCATAAACGTGGAAATAAGTCCGGTAAAAGCGCATATCAGCAGGTAACACACAGGTAAAGAAAATCCTTTTTTTATTATACTTTCTATCCAAAAAGAAGGAATGCCGGAAAAAATAAAAAGATATGAAAGGATTGTCGTGCCTAGAAATATGCCAAGAACATTCCAGTTAATGAAAGAGAAAATTTGCTGCGGGAAAATAGCTCCGCTTAACAGAAGAATAGAAACAGCGCCATAGACAAAGAACAGCCCCCATTCTCTTTTGAACAGTATTCCAAGATATGCGGCAAAGAAAAGCGCTAGAATTAATACTTTCATAATTTTTGATTATCTTACCTCATATGCCTTATTACATCAATAAATTTATTTGCCTTTTTTAACTGTATTACATAGGGAGGAATTTTCAAAAATCCGGAGTGATATAATAATGGTTTGACAATATAAGAAAACAAAAACTGTTTTAACAATTATTCCGCCCGTCGCCTTTTTCCTAAAAGAACAATATCTCTAAGGTCTTCTTGATTTTTAGCTTCCAACCATCTCTTTTCAAAATCGTGTTCCTTTATAATCTGTGATATAGCCGCCAAAGAAACGAGATGAAACTGTCTTTCGTCTTTTGTTCCCACAAGAACAAAAACAGTGTGGACATTGGGAGCAATATTCTGCGAAAACATAATCCCTCTACGACACCGTACAAGAAGAACAGCAAAATGCTTTTCGCCTTCAATAACAATATGCGGAATTGCCAATGTGGGCATTATTGCAGTACTACCTTCTTTTTCCCGCCTCATCAGCAAATCAAAAAGAACCGTGGACTCCATTTGAAGTTTATCTGCCATAGTATCCGCAACAAGTTTGAAAAATTCTTCTAATGACAATGCTTTATCTATATCAAGAATAAGGCTGTTTTCAATTATAGCGTCAAATCTATCGCTGATAATGTTATCTCTTTCCCGTATAATTTCTTTTAATTCTTGTTCAAGAGAACGACTCGTCAGCTCCTTGGCCGTAATTCTTCCTATCAGATGCAGTAGGGCATACTCTCTGTAACCACGAACCCTTCCATAAAGCCAGTATGTCAAAAAGCCTCCGACAATAAGCAAAAAAGTTATGATAAGAGCTATTTTACCCATTTCGAATATAAGAAACCCTAATGTCAAAATTCCAAAAATCTGAAGCCACGGATATAGAGGAGCTCGAAACCTTGGTCGATAGTTCTGGATTTTACTTTCTCTTAATATGATAATTGAAAAGCACGCGAGTAAATTAGTAAGAATAAGAGTAATTGAAGCCGCCTCTACAAGAATTTCTAACTTCAGAAAAAAAGACAGAACAATAAAAAAGCCTGTAAGGAATAAAGCATTTTGCGGAGTTGCGAACCTGCGATTAAAATTTCCGAAAATGCCGGGAAATAATCCGTCTCTACTTAAAGGGACCAGAGACCTTGCAGCAGTCATAATGCCGGCGTTAGCCGTGGAGAGAAATGCAAGAATAGCCGCAATAGCCAAAGCAATTTTCCCGCCTAACCCCATAAATACTTCTGCTGCATCAGAAATCGGAGTAAGGGATTGGCTAAGTTTTGAAGGAGCCAGCACTCCTACAGCGACAAAAATCATAAAAATATAAAAAATAACTACTACAATAAGTGAGAGTATCATCCCTAAAGGGATATTGCGACCTGGATTTCTTACTTCTTCAGCTACACTTGCAATCTTGAGAAGCCCCGCATAAGAAACAAAAACAAAACCTGCCGTTGAAAAAACTCCCCGGAAACCATGAGTAACAAATGGAGTAAATCGCGCAATTTCTACTGACGGCATTCCCCAAACTACATAAAGAAACATGAGTATTAATAATCCTACAACCATAACTACTTGAGTTTTTGCTGCTTCTTTGACGCCAATGATATTGACAATCAAGAAAATAAAACAAAATGATACAGCGATTATATGGATATCGACAGACACTATCATCATTGTAAATACAGACATCCCAATCAGAGCAAAGGCGCTTTTCATGGAAAGAGAAAACCAGCTCAGCAGTCCCGCAACAGTTCCTATGGCAGGACCCATACTGCGGATGACGGTAAAACAATCCCCTCCGGCTTTAGGCATTGCAGTAGTCATTTCCGCAATACTTAACATTCCTGCCAAAGAGATAAATCCTGCAAGAAGATATGAGATAATTACTGCAGGACCCGCTTGAGCATAAGCAAGCCCAGGGAGAATGAAAAGTCCGGAGCTAATCATTGCCCCCGAAGCAATACAAAAAATTTCTAATAAACCGAGTTCTCTTTTCAATTCTACAGTTATAGGGTATTGATTATTGCTTCTATAATCTCTTTAAAATCGCCGTTACCTATTTTACGCGTTTATTATACCTCAGTCTGATTTAAAAAAGGATATCTTATAAAGCTTGTCAATAGGTTAGATAATTACAATTGAGAGCATAGAAAGTATGAATTCGAAATTTCTATTTTTTAATAGTCTGCAAGCGTTTGGGACCCACAGATAGGATGTTGATAGGCACGCCGGTTAAATCTTCTATTTTCGAAATATATTCCAAAGCTTTTTGAGGCAACTTTGTGAATTCTTTTATTTCTGCAGTAGGAGTTTTCCATCCCTTTACTTCTTCATAAACCGGCGTACAATTTTGGAGAATTTCCAACTCTTCGGGAAAATCTTCAATATAAGTATCTTTATATTTGTATTTATTGCAGACGTAAATTTTATCCAAATCGTCCAGTATATCAAGTCTTGTTATAGCCAAAGAATCCAAGCCATTAACTAAAACCGAACGTCTGACAACAACCATATCCAACCATCCACATCTGCGCGGTCTGCCTGTTGAGCGTCCGTATTCTCCGATAGGGCCGGCATTTCGTAACTTATCCGCCATTTCGCCCTCAAGTTCAGTAGGAAACGGACCTTCCCCTACTCTGGTAGTATATGCTTTCATAACACCTATAACTTTATCAATTTTTGTAGGACCAACACCTGTACCAGTGCATGCGCCACCAGCAGTTGTATTGGAAGAAGTAACAAAAGGATATGTGCCATGGTCCACATCCAGCATTGTTCCTTGAGCGCCCTCAAATAAAACATTCTTTTTTTGGTTTATATGAAAATTTAGCAAAGAAACGGTATCCTTAATGTAATCCTGTAACTTTTTGCCATATTCTAAATATTCTTCCATAAGCTGGTCATAAGATACGCCTTTTTCCCCATATATTTTTTGTAATATTAAATTAATCTCTTTTAAGTTTCTCTTCAATTTCCAAGTCAATTGCGTTTCAGAGAGCAAATCTACCATTCTAATTCCCACTCTGCCGGCTTTGTCCAAGTAAGTAGGTCCAATACCTCTTTTTGTAGTTCCAATTCTTCCTATAGCTTCTTCTTCTCTAAGACGGTCAGTAAGTTTATGATAGGGCATAATGACATTAGCGGATTTGCTAATATGAAGATTATGAGGTCCGACATCCACATTTCTGTCACGCAACATCTGTATTTCTTCCAACAATGCCTTAGGATCAATGACAACGCCATTGCCTATAAAACATTCCTTGTTGGGACGCAAGATTCCTGACGGGATTAAATGTAGGATAAACTCTTCTTCGCCTATTATAACGGTATGTCCGGCATTATTACCACCTTGATAGCGGACAATAATATCGGTGTCTTCAGACAATAAATCTATTATTTTGCCTTTACCTTCGTCACCCCATTGGGTCCCAACTAAAACAATGTTCATTACTTCGTGCTCCTGATTTCTTTCACAATTGCGTCAGCAATCTCTTGGGTCCCCACAGCCGAGGCATCGTTTCTATCTTGTTTTAAATCGTATGTAACATCTTCACCTTTTTTGATTACGCTGGCAACTGCCTTAAGTATTTTCTTGGAAGCTTCTTGTTCTCCCAGATAATCAAGCATCAAAGCGCCTGAAAGAATAGTTGAGCAAGGATTTGCTTTATTTTTACCTTTATATTTTGGAGCAGAACCGTGAACAGGTTCAAATACAGCTATACCATCGCCTATATTACCCGAAGGTGCAAGCCCCAGGCCTCCTACTAGTCCGGCGCATAAATCAGATAATATATCTCCAAAAAGATTAGTCGTTACTAAAACATCATATTCTTGGGGTCTTTTAACCAGTTGCATAGCCATGTTATCAACAATTCTATCTTCAAATTCTATTTCAGGATAATCTTTTGCAACCTCAGATGCTACTCTAAGGAAAAGCCCTGAAGAACATTTTAAAATATTAGCCTTATGAATAGCAGTAACTTTCTTTCTATCTTTGTCTTTTGCATATTCAAAAGCAAATCTGACAATTCTTTCTGAAGCTTTTCTGGTTATAATATTCTGGGAAATACCCGCGGATTGGTCTTCGTCTACCCAATAATCCACGCCACTATAAAGCCCCTCGGTATTTTCTCTTACAACCACCACATCAATATTTTCATAAGCTCCTGGGACTCCTGCAAAAGAAAGCGCAGGTCTTAAGTTGGCATAGAGTTTCAATATTTGTCTTATTTGGACGTTTACTGAACGAAAACCCTTGCCTACAGGTGTAGTTAAGGGGCCTTTGAATCCTACCCTGTTTCTTCTTATGGAATCCAAAGTTTCTTCAGGCAAAGGCGTGCCTGTTTGAACCATAACATCCTCGCCGGCATATTGTTTATCCCATTGAATTTCAACGCCTGTAGATTCAATTACTCTTACTGCAGCTTGAACTATGGACGGACCTATCCCGTCACCTTCAATTAGTGTGATTTTATATTGCATAACGCAGGTAATTGTATAGGAAGGTAACTTATCTTGTCAATCCTATTACAAAAAATCTTGTATTTTACGTTTTTATATAAGCCATAGGAGCTATTATTAGAATACCAGTGGTGTTAAAAAATGCGGAGAAAAATGAAGAGTATTATGATTTTCTTTCGTACTTTTCCAGTTTTTTTGAAAGCTCTTTAACCTTCTTATAGAGGGAAGGAAGACGTGCAACCGAAGCCTTAATTCTTCTTTCTTCGTTATGGTCTCTTGCGGGATACCCTGATACAAATTTGCCTGCAGCAACGCTCTTTGTTACTACGGATTTAGCCGCAACTTTGGCTCCATCTCCTATTGATAAATGGTCTACTATACCCACTTGACCCGCCAAAATTACGCCATCTCCTATTTTAACAGAACCGCATATACCGACTTGACCTACGATTATACAGTTTTTTCCAATTTCTACATTGTGAGCTATTTGAACCAAATTATCTATTTTTGTTCCGTCTTTTATCCATGTCTTTCCAAAAGTGGCCCTATCAATAGCTACATTTGCGCCTATTTGGACATTGTTGCCTATAATTACTTTACCAATTTGAGGAATCTTACGATAAGTTCCGTTTTCTCCTATAAAACCAAATCCGTCGGAACCTATCACTGTACCGGAATGAATTACAACATTGTCTGCAAGTTCCACTTTTTCGGCAATTGTAACTTGAGGAAAAATATGACAATTCTTTCCGATTTTACTGTTCTCTCCTATACACGTATGAGGCCGAATTATCGTCCCGTCTCCTATTTCTACTCGGTCGTCTATAACCGCATAAGCTCCAATCGAAACATTTTCTCCTAATTTCACATTTTCTCCCAAAACGGCAGTGGGATGAATTCCCAAGCAGTAGGTTTTATTTTGCACCCATAATTCCATAATCTTACTAAAAGCTGCGTAAGGATTATCTATTCTAATTAAGGGTTTTCCATTTCCCGGCGTCTTAGAATCTACTATCACGGCAGACGCTCTGGTCTTATGCAAAAATTGAGATAACTTGGAATTTGCGAAAAAGGTTATATCTCCTTCTTTTGCTTCCTCAAGAGGAGCCACACCTTTTATCAGAACCAAAGGATCGCCTACTATTTCTCCGCCTACTATTGCTGTAAGTTCCTTAAGAGTCTTTCTCATTTTTTATACCTTAAATTTTTAGTGGAGACCGGGCAGAGAGAAGAAGGAAAGGGGAAAGAACACTCTGCCCGGAACACTCGCACATACTATATTACTACACAAATTGCATGCCAACACTAACATATACGTTGTTAAACACGCCAGGCAAGCTTGTTTTTCTTTTTTTTCTTCTCAACACCAATATAAAGATTAAGCCTAAATGTAGTATTGCTACCACAATAATAGTAGTGTTTTAACCCCACACCACGCCACAAAAAAGCAGAAGAAAAGATTAGTTTTCTTCTCTATTTGCTACTTCCTTAAATGTTTTCGGATTTATTTTTAGACTTTTGATTTTCCTATATAGATTTTTTCTGTCTATGCCGGAGATATTCGAAGCTTTTGTAATATTGCCTTTTGCTTCTTTGAGAGTTTTTAATATGAAATTTTTATCAAAGGACGAAACAAATTTTCTTTTCGATTCGGAATAGCTTTGTTCGTTTCGATATACAAAAAATTCTTCCGAAGATTTTACGTCTAAAAGAGGGCTTCTTGACTCAAGATTTTTATTTTCCAACATCTTGAAAAGGTCGGTTGTCAAAATATCTTTTTCACAAAGAACCATTGCTCTTTCTATAATATTTTCAAGCTCTCGCACATTGCCAGGCCAAGAATAAGCTGTCAAAATATCTAGCACCTGTTCTTGAATATCTTTGATTTCTTTTTTCAATTCAATGTTATACATCTTAATAAAATGTTCAACAAGATAGGGGATATCCTTCACTCTTTGTCTTAACGCAGGCAGATAAATTGGGAAAACGTTAATTCGATAATAGAGGTCTTCTCTAAACTCATTTTTTTCTATGGCTTTTTTTAAATCTACATTAGTAGCCGCTATAATCCTAACATCGCAAAAAACGGTCTTTGTGCTTCCCACTGGTTCGAATTGCTGGTTTTCGATTGCTCTTAAAAGCTTGGATTGAAGATTAATCGGTATAGCTCCAATCTCGTCCAAAAAAAGCGTTCCAGAACTGGCCACTGCAAATTTTCCTTTTTTATCTTCATAAGCACCCGTAAAAGCGCCCTTAACATGTCCAAAAAATTCCGATTCCAATAAGTTTTCAGGTAATGCCGCGCAATTTACCACTATTAAAGGCGCATTTTTTCTGGGCGAATTATAATGAATAGCATTAGCTACAAGCTCCTTGCCCGTTCCGGTTTCTCCTGTAATCAAGACCGTGGATTTTGTTTTTGCCACTCTTGCAATAAGATCCATAACTTTTTTAAATTCATAGCTTTCCCCCACAACCAACATTCCTGATTTGCGCGATAATTCTTTTTTAAGATATACATTTTCTTCTTCCAATATTTTCATTCTAAAAACTTTACCGATAATCTGCGTCAATTCCTCCAAATCCATGGGTTTTTTAACATAATCATAAGCGCCTCTTTTCATAGCTCTTACCGCAGAATCCACATCCGCAAATGCTGTAATTATAATCACGGGAATTTCCTTATCTTTTTCCCTTATCCAGTCAAGAAGCTCTAATCCATCCATTTGCGGCATTCTTATATCTGTAAGAATAAGCTGATAATTTTCTTTTAATATCTTATCGCACGCTACTTTCCCGTTTTCAGCCCAAGACACCTTATAACCCTCACCCTCAAGTTTTGTCATCCACAATTTAGCTTGCCTTGATTCGTTTTCTACAATTAAAATTTTCTTTTTCATAGCTTATAAATTTTATACAGGGAATAATATTTTAAAGCTGGAACCTTTTCCAACTTCAGATTCCAAAGTAATTTTTCCTCCATGATTTTCCACAATTTTCCGCGAAATCGATAGGCCCAATCCTGTCCCATGCTCGCGTGTTGTATAAAAAGGTTCAAAAATTTTCTTTTTCAGTTTGGCAGATACTCCGCGACCTGTATCTGAAAAGATAATTTGTATCCATTTCTCTTTTGTATGTCTAGGTGCTTTTTCAAATTCAAGTTGAGCTGAAATTTTTAACCTGCCTCCTTCAGACATTGCTTCTATTGCATTTAATGTTAAATTTAAGAAAAGCTGTTGCAATTGAGATTGGTCGGTACGAATCAACAGAACCGTACCTTTATACTCTTTAATAACTTCAATATTATTTTTTGTTAAGGTATCGCTCACAAGCTGAACAGTTCTATTTAGTACTTCAATTATGTTAGTCTTTTGTTTTCTTGTTTTGGGCGGTCTTGCAAATTGCAGGAAATTATCAACAACTTTATTTATACGTTCGGCTTCTTCTATGATGAAGTTTACGATTTCCTTTCTTTTTATTTCATCTAAAGGGCTACTTTCTAAAATTTGCGCGGAGTTTTTTATTATGCCCAGCGGATTTTTAACCTCATGCGCAACTTCAGCCGCCAGTTGCCCCAAAGCAGACAACCTATCAAGTTTCCTAAGTTCTTCCTGCATCTTCTGCATTTTTTTAAGTTCTGCTGCCATATTGTTAAATGCCAACGCCAAACTACCGATTTCATCTTTGGAATTAAGAATAATGTGCTGGTTCAAGTCGCCGGATGCAATAGCATTTGCTCCCTTGATGAATTTGCTTATCGGATTTGTTATTCCACGAGTTATGATATATCCCAAGGCTCCGGCTACTAATATCCATATACCCAAGAAAAAAGGAAGATATTCCTTAAGAACCGTTTGAAAAGCATAAGTTTTTGGAATACCTATAAGCATAAGCCCCAAAATTTTGTCTTCTCCCATAAAGGGTTTACATAAAGCAGCATACGGTTTACCTTTTAATGTTGCTCCCTGGTCATAATATGTTTCGTGTTTCTGGAAAATTTCTTCTTCGGCTTTTTGGGAGAATTTTACATCTCTAATCTCTTTTTTTTCTTCTTCTTCTTCTTCCGATGAAACCATTGCAAAAATTCGCACCGCAACTCCGGTAAGACGAGTTATATTCTGCTCGAATCTCTGGCCTAGGGGATATACTGTTCCCAATCCGCCGATAACATTTTCGTTTTCATCCTTTATGGGCGATACTACCCCAGTCATTAAAGTCTTTAATTGCCCCACCCCTACCTCTATAAACAATTTCCCTTCTTTTGGATGAGGACCTTTATAAAGGAAGACATTTTCTGCAATAGGCAAATATGGTTGTTCATCCCATGTTTTAATTTCAAAGAAAGCTTTTTTCGTACTTTTAAAGAACTCGGGTTGATTCAAGTAATGTTCATTACTTTCAAAAGCCATTGCTTGTAATTGGGTGATTTCTTCTTCCGCCAAATTATAAGCATCGTATATGGTATTTTTGATATCTTCTTCCACACGCCTGGACATAATTTGAGTAGTCATAAAAATAGATATAACCATTGGAGCTATACCAACGGCAAGAAAAGAAAGTATAAGTTTTTTTTGTAATCTGGATTTAAAGATTCTCATATGTCTTTAATCTTGAATTTTTAATAATGTGTAGTCATTATACCACAATCTATAAGCTGTGCTATAATTGCCCATTATGGAAATGGGGATATTCAAAAAAATATACGAGATATTCAAAAAAGAAAAAGGGGAAATTTTTCTCGTAGGCGGTTCTGTTAGAGATATGCTTATGAATAAAGAATTAACAGATTTTGATTTTGCCACTTCTTTCCCACCACAAAAGACAAGAGAAATACTGAATAAGAATAAGATTAAAAACTTTCCCGTGGGGATAGCTTTTGGCACTGTTGGAGCTATCATCGACGGCAAAGAGCTACATATAACAACTTACAGAAAAAAAGAAACATATCGTCCTCGAAATAGAAAACCTGCGGTAGAATTCGGCACAAGTTTTGAGGAAGATCTTAAACGAAGAGATTTTACCATTAATACGCTTGCAATCTCTCCCGAAGGAAAAATCATAGATATATATAACGGAGCCAAAGATCTTTCGGAAAAAATAATACGTACGCCTTCTCATCCGGATGAGTCTTTTCAGGATGACCCTTTAAGAATTTTAAGAGCGTTTCGTTTTCAATCCCAACTAGGGTTCAAAATAGAAAACACGACCTATAAATCAATCGAAAAAAATGCGTTTAGAATAATGTATATTTCCGAAGAGAGAATTCGAGCAGAAATGAATAAACTCTTACTCGGAGATTTTGTCATAAAAGCGTTAATAGATATGATGAACGCAAAGGTTTTGAATTTTTTCGTACCGGAATTGTATCCGCTAAAAAACTTACATCAAGAAAGCGACCATCACCATAAAGATGTATGGCTGCATACTTTAAAAGTAGTTGAAAATACGCCCAAAGACGAAACTTTGAGATGGGCAACATTATTACACGATATTGCAAAACCGTATGTAAAAGCAGTAGAAAAAAACGAGATTCATTTTTACAGACACGAGGAACTAGGCTCAAAGATGGCTTACTCTATCCTCTCGCGTCTGAAGTTTCCAAAGGAACTTAAAGAAGATATATCTTTTTTAATAGCAAAACATATGCGTGCCAATCTTTATACGCGGGAATGGACAGATTCCGCCGTGCGAAGATTTATAAAAGATATGGGACATCGACTTGATAAAGTTCTTATGTTATCTCGTTGCGATATAACTTCGTACAGAAAAGAAAAGGTAAGAGAAAAAATCAAGACACTTGATGAGTTGGGAGAAAGAATTAAAGATTTAACATCCATAAAAGAATTAAAATGTCCGATTTCCGGAAACGACATTATGAAACAGTTTGATCTTTCTGCGGGACCAATGATAGGAAAAATTAAGGATTTCGTAATGAACGAGGTAATAGAAGGACGCCTGCCTCAAGACGCAGACAAAAAGATTTATTTCCAGTCTGCTTCCAAATTTCTTAAAAATACCAAAAAGTAAACCCCGCAATAATAACAAGCATTATTGCAGGGCAATCTCTTATTAGTCGTCTGTTTCTTCGCCGATTATTTTCTTTATTTCTTCCAATTCCATCACATGATTTCCTTCGTGAATTAATGTGGGAGTAGTCAAAACATTGTTATATGTGGCTTCTGTCAGTCCATCCAAAGTATCCACAAAAAATACAGGAATTTTTTGAAGATGTTCTCCGAGTTCACTTTTTAATTCTTCACATTTTGGACAACCATCGTTTCGTAAAAATAATTTGATATCCATTTGTTTCTCCTTTGTATGTTTATTAGTTTTGTTCCAACCCTCCGATTCCCGTTGTGAAACTGTACCCGGAGACCTGTCCGCTCCGACGTAACATCGGAGCAAGCAGGCGGAATTATTATCCTATCCTGTAATTGCCTTTTTTCCTATCTTTTAGTTCTCCTATTTTAGATTTATTCCAATTATTTACGCGAGAAAAATAACCGACAATACGAGTTATTCCATATACGTTTGAGCTTCCACAATAACTGCAGGAATCTTTCAACCCCCTTACTGAACGATAACAACCGTTACACATGGTAAACTCGGGAGAAATAGCAATCTGGGCTGCTTGAGTGTTATGGAATGTTTTATCTATAAGATTCATAACACTTTCCTTGGACGGTTTTTGTTCGCCAATAAAAGCATGTAATATCGCCCCCGATTCAATTAAAGGATGAAAACGACTTTGCTTCTCTATTCTTTCCACAAGTGAAATTGGCGCGTCTGCTCTGAAATGAATAGAATTCGTATAATAGTATTCTTCGTTCTCTATATCTCCCTTTATTACTTCTTTTGAAACCGGAAACTCTCGTAAATCGATTCTTGCAAGTCGCCTTGCCGCCGATTCTGCAGGGGATTCTTCCAAAGCAACCTTTAGGTCATGTTCCTTCCCCATCTCTTTGGCTTTTAAATTCATCCATGCGATAATTTTAAGACCCAACTTATATGTCTCGTCGTCTTCGTGAAGTTCTTTTCCAGTTAAGTGTTGAACACATTCGTTAAGTCCGAGTATTCCTATAATATATGTTGATTTTTCCAAATCAACATAAGGCTTATCATCCTTTGCAGTCTTGCCTATCTGCCATAAAGGCATATGTGGCGCAGACATCAATTTTGAAATAAATTTCTTTTTCTGAATATGAGCTTTCATTGCCAGCTTTATGGCTTTTTCTATTTCTTTCAACACCCCTTCAAAATTGCCTTTTCCAGCGCGATAAGAAGCCTGCGGAAGATTAATTGTAACATTCTGAAATCCGCAAAACCTCATGCTCTCGGGATGTTTTATTAAATACTCATCATCAACTTTCGTTCTATCAATCTTCGTTCTTAGACGACAACATTGAGCAATTGTAACCTCATCTCTATCAAAGACAAAGTATGGCGAGCCATTTTCTGACGCAACCTGGCAAGCATACTCAAAAAGCTCATGTTGTGCCGAGTCGCTGAAAGTATCATTATTAATGTGTAAGTCCATCTTAGGAAAAGCAAACACATGCCCATAGCAGTCGCCTTCCCTCCATACATCCATCAACGCTTTGCAAAATCTTTGTGTTTCTTTTTCGTAATCTTTGTATGTTTTCCCTGTATATTTACCTCCCGGACCAATAGCAGGAACATCTGCAAGATAACTCGGGACACCGGTATGAAGATTAAAATCTAAAAATAATGTCTGTCCGCCTCTTGAAAAAGCATTCTGTGAGCATGAAAATATTAAATACTGCGCCTCTTGTTTGAGCTGTTTATCGCTCATGCCCACAAGATAAGGAGCATAAAGAATATTTATATATCCAACCCCCAAAGCGCCTGCATAATAAGCCTGCATGGAAGCAAGAAAAGTGTTCAAATGTCCGGTCAATGTGCGGGCATGAGAAGCAGGGAAAGAAGAGGTGTCAAGATTATTTAATTCAAGACCGTATTTTTTTATGTATTCAATGGAATGAGAAGAGCAGTAAACTCTAATGGGATAACCTAAATCATGAATATGGATAATGCCCTTTAAATGAGCTTGGGAAACTTCAGTAGAAAAAAGTTTTTCCAAGGAATATTGCTTTAAAGTATTTTCTGCAATTTCCAAATTTACCGCTTCGGGATTATTAGCGGCAATATTAGAATTTTCATTGGATTTGGAAAAAACTATATTTTCAAGATTGAACATAGACATCCCCAACAGTTTCTCCCGTTTGAGATGCTTACTGTATCCTCTTACTAAAAGTTCATTGTCAACCAATTCTCTTATTAGAATAGTCGAAATATTTTTAAGTTCGCTGCGCATAATTTTCTCTTCAACACTTGAAGCAATTGTGCTTGCAATGGAAGGAGAAATATCACATTCTTTTATTAGTGCGTCACTGATTTTTTTCTTATCCCATGGAAGAATATCAGCCATTTGACTGGTTGATACCATCAAAGCAAAATCCGTGGACGAAATATTAGAAGATTTTGCCTGCTTGCTGACTTTCATAGTATTTCTTACTCGTGTCCGCCAATCTCTATAAAGTATGAATGTTTTTGCTGTTTTAGCATGTCCTGTCTCAATAAGGACTTTTTCGACTGCATCTTGAATCTCTTCTATCTCCGGAACATCTACGCCTTTTTTCCCAATATAGAACTCTACTACTTTCGCCAACTGGTCGGCTAAAAACCTGTCTTCACCACCAACAGATTCAGCAGCTTTAAATATTGCATCTGCAATCTTGGATTTATCAAAAGAAACGACCCTCCCATCTCTTTTTCTCACTTTTTCTATTGTGAACTGCTTGATCTGGCATTTGTCTATCAATTTCTCCATATTTATTTCCTCCTTCTTTTGGTGTGAGAAAATTGCTTAACTTCTTTTAAAAAATCATCTACGTCGGTGAACTGTCTATAAACAGAAGCAAATCTTACATAAGCAATATCGTCCATTTTCCTCAGGCTACGCATAACAATTTCTCCTATTTTCTCCGACGAGACCTCATCATAGAACTTTTCCTTCACCTCCTTTTCTGTTTCTTCGACCAAATTCTCGATATCCGCAGTGCTAACCGGCCTTTTTTCGAACGACCTAATCAATCCGCTCAATAATTTTTCTCTTTTGAATGGTTCTCTTCTTCCGTCTTTTTTGATGACCATAAAAGGAACACTTTCAATTCTCTCATAGGTTGTAAAACGCCTGCTGCATTTAAGACATTTTCTCCTGCGTCTTATGGACAAAGAATTAGTCGTAAGACGAGAATCAATTACTTTATTTACCACATCACCACAATAAGGACACTTCATAATTAAATTAAATTCGCTTTATGCGTCTAGTTTCAGATAGCTCCAAAACAATATATGTTGTAGTTGCAAGAGCATTATAGCCCAATAGATAGTATTGTCAACAGCTTTAAAAAGTTTTTTTTGGGGAAATTTTTAGGCGAGTTTTTTTATTCTCTGATATTGGTCTTTGAGGTAAAAATCGGGGTCTTTTTTCATCTCTTTTATCCACTTGCTAACTTTATACAACTTTTTGCCCTTCTCTTCTTTAACATAGACATTGACTATTCCAGCGTTAATTATAGCTTTTTTGCACCTCCAGCACGGAGGCACAGGATATATCTTGCCTGTTGCAATATCTTCTCCGTATAGATATAGTTTTGCTCCCACTACAGATATCCCGTTTCGAGCAGCATTTATTATGGAATTCTCCTCGGCATGAACGCTTCTGCATAACTCATAAAGAAGTCCTGAAGGAATTTTCAATCTATCTCTTAGGCAGTAATCAATATCTACACAATTAGGAGTATTTCGCGGCGCACCTACATATCCATCACTTATATGAACATTGTTTTTTACAATTACAGCACCAAATCTTCTTCTAATACAAGTGCCTCTTCTTGAAACCGCTTTTGCAATATTCAAAAAATATTCATCCCAATCAGGTCTTTTTATTTTCATTTTCTTTTTATTCTGACCACTTATCACTGATCACTCTTCACTAAGTTAAGGATATTCCGCCTCTATCTTAATAGAAATACCGCCTCTTGGGACAAATTCTCCTATAACCTTTGCTTTTCTTGGCTTGCACGCCTTAACTACCCTATCTAACACTGTATTGACTATGTCTTCCGCAAAACTTCCATAATTACGAAACGAAAACATAAAAAACTTTAAAGATTTTGATTCTATACACTTTTTATCGGGAACATACTGGATGGTTATTTTACCAAAATCCGGCTGACTTGTTACAGGGCATATAGATGTAAACTCCGGACAAACAAACTCTATCCAATAATCCCTCTTCGGATAAGCATTATCAAATACCTCAAGAACCGCTTTTTCGGGAGAAGAAGGGAACTTAACCTTCTTCTTGCCAAGCAGTTTCAGCCCTTTTATTCTGTTTTTATCCATTGATTTTATCTTAACATTTTCTATTTTTTACTACAAGAAAATATAAATGGATTTAAAATTAATGCGATGATGCCTGTCCCAGTTTCAACAACATAAAAATCTAAAAATCATCTCTTGGTATCTCGGTAGGGTCAATTCCATTAATCATTAAAGGAGAACTTGACACTGTAAGTAATACCTTTAACTCTTCCGTATATTTATTCGGTTCAATTTGGGGTTTAAGCTCCTTTTCTGCCTGTTCCACAGTGTGTCCAGTAAACACATTATTCTTTTCAGAAAAAGTAATAAGAGTGTTTATATAGTCTGCGCATCTAGTCCCAAACTCACCCATCTTTTGTGTTTCTTGTATTATCTTAAAGTAAGAAAAAATCCGTTTCTTATAATATTTATCGACATCCTTTACATCTTTAAAATCACTAGGTCTGCTTGCTTGAATCTTCTCTAGAAACTTATTTAGTATTCTTGCTCTTAATTTATTATCTAATTTGCTAAATATCTTATAATCGTATACAAAAAAATAAAAGAACGCCAATTCAAAAGAAAGAAAATCTTTGTCAGCAGAATCTAGAATTCCCCAAGGCGTTACTAATGCCATACCATCCTCTACCATCTTAAATATTTTATCTGTATAGAAATTTTCTTTAGACATAACAGCCTCCTGCTTATTTCTTGCTTCTCCTTAAAAACTAGGATCGCAACTAAGAATGTGTCGATATTGAAAACCCCCCACTTCTTGGATCATATTCTATCTTCCACTTTCCTTTCGGTTCATTATTTAATTGGCCATCAATTGTTTTCGCTGGGTGATATGTTCTTAAACATTCATCAACTTTAGCTTTTAAAATATTGAAGAAATTTATTCCTCTATCAAATATATCAGAGAAATCCTCCCAAGAAATTTCCTTTGGATATCCTCCATTTCTGAAACGGATACGTAAACCATCTCCCCATATTATATAGTCAGCATGTGAATATGCATTTCTAATATCAGAATCAAAAGCCTCCTTAAATACTTCAGCTACTTCATGCATACCTATAGCTTCAGCATGGCCAATTATATTCCTCATAATTTTATTACTATTTGGTGTTATGATTTTCCCAGTATCGTTATGTTTTTTCACAATATCTTGAAATGGCCACATACTATAATTTGAACCATCAATTACACGCAACATATTTTTCGGAATTTCATAGAATCCACTAGCTTCTGATAGATGACAATAAAAAGACAAAGCGATTCTAATTCTCATTCTGCTTTGCTCCATTTTATTAATAAAATCTAAGTATTCGTCAAATGCAACAAATGTTTCGGAAGCTGTGCACCATCCAACATCTTGTGCTCCTCTAAATTCAGGATTTAGAGATAAAGCAAACTGTATCTCATTTATTGTTTTTGCAGTTTCGAATGGTTTATCAAAAGCTTTTTCAACTTTTTCAAAATAGTCACTATTGTATTTTGAAGGTTTTCTTTTAGGGGGTTCTTCTTTCATATATGTCCTCTAGCAACATTTCGCCTAATAGAATGCGTGTGTCTGAAGTCGCCGAAGGTAATCTTGATGAGCACACTAAAAAAATTTTAAAATGTATTCAATTAGCAAAATATATCCAATACTTAATATCACTGGATATACTATATCTATTAAATACCAAATGGTAAATAGTGTTAGCACCAAAATATTGTTTGTCTTTGGCACAATTTGATGTTTTTTGACTTCTACCCAAAAGGTTGGAATTGAAGCATATGATATTACAAATATTCCCGGAATAATAAGAAGAAGTGTAGAAAAACTTATTAGGTTTGTCTGATAAATATTATAGATAACCCCCGAAATAAGCCACAGGAAGATATTGGCTTTGGAATGACTATTAGCCATTTGGTTATATTTTGCTTTCTCGATACCCCATATTGTGTTTTCCATAAGTATTGTTTTTTTAATTTCTCTATCTTACCTTATCCCAATAATTTTGTGGAGTTGCAAATGAAGTCGTGCGTTTAGTCCATCTTTGAGGAGCCATTCACTCAACATCTTTGATGAAAGTTTATTGAAGACGGGCGAAAGCAGAATATTTTTATCTGAAAGGTTATATTTTTTAATTACTCCTTTAGCCCAAAGATAATCTTTAGAATCCGAGAGAACAAACTTTATTTCGTCTTGGGATTTTAATTTTTTAACATTCCCCCAATTCATATTATCGTGCATTCCGCTTGAGGGACATTTTATATCCATTATGACTATTACTTTTGCTGGCAGTCTACCTATATCTAAACTTCCGTTCGTTTCTATAAGAACTTTATACTTTCTCTTGATAAGTTCGCGAATTAATTTGCGGATGTTTTCTTGTAAAAGCGGTTCACCACCGGTAATTTCTACCAATTTAGTGGGATATTTGGATATAACAGATAGGATTTTTTCAACGGGATATTCTTTCCCACCTTTTTGGGCATAAACAGTATCGCAGTAAGAACACCTTAAATTACACCCCGCGACTCTTATAAACGCGCAAGGTAATCCTTGTTCGGTGGATTCACCAAGTATTGAATAGAAGATTTCTGAAATGTTTATGTTGGATTGCATAGAACTAAACAAAAATTATATGGAAATAGATTGAAATAAATAGAAATATATAAAAAAGAAATATAATCAAAATACATGGATATATTTTGAAATACGTTGTCCATCTGCCACATATATCCATTGTATATCTACCGTATTTCTATGTATCTCTATTTATATCTATCGTATATCTACTATATTTCTCTTATTTTGAAAGATTTATCTTTCAAAATAACTTACTCCGCTATGTTCGCTTTCTTTAACCATAACTTTGGAAAGTTTTATTCCAGAACTATTTATTTTACTTTTCAATTCGTGATATATAAAATATGCAATATTTTCTGCGGAAGGGTTTTTATCCTTGAAAAAAGGAACCAAAAAGAAGTTACTTAAATCCTTATGGTCAAGTTTCTCCACAACCTCGGCGAGCTTTCTCTTTACTTCAAGAAAGTCTATCCCTAACCCCATTTTGTTTAGCTTTTTGCAAGTAATAAATACTTCTACCATCCAGTTATGCCCATGCATACTTTCACATTTCCCGTCATAACCCCGCAAACGATGAGCAGCCGAAAAACTCGTTTTTATCCAGATTTCATGCATTTTTTTCTCCTACGAGATATTATACATCCATTCAATCTTATTTCATAGAAGAGAATCTAACCCGAGTATCTTGCTAATTTCTTCAAAACTATACAAACGGCCTTTATTCATCCCCGGACACTTTTCCGCCGCTTTATCCCAAGCGTTCTTTGAATTAAGACTGCTAAACCAAAATGGCCATTTGCGACATTGACTGGGACGAACATTGTAAATTAGGCAATGTTTACGACTGTTTTGATTGCATAAAAACACACAGTCTTTAGTATCATGCCGCTCCATAAGGCTTATCTTAGCTTCTATTTGCCGACAATATGTTTGCAACATTTGTTCCCTGGAAATTTTAAGTATATCGGCTATAAGGTCAATTTCTTCATGCATTAACCAAACGTAACCCTCTTCCGGCCCGCAACAACAATTTCCACATTCCTGACACTGAAAATGCAATCCGTCAATATACCAAGGTGTTTCTATTGGAAAATTCATAAATAAATTTCGGATTAGTTTTGTAAAATTTACTTAATGAAGTTAATGAAGATTAAAAGTTTTACTCTTTATCAGTCTTAATTTTATCTGTCTTTTCAATAGGTAATAATTGAATAGTGGGAATTTTTTTATTGATAAGTCTTTCTATTCCCACAACAATAATAGCACAAGCTGTTCCTAGAATAGCCCCGGCAACAATATCCGAAGGATAATGGACACCGACATATACCCGAGAAAAACTTACCATGAAAGCTATGAATAAGTTCAATAACAAGAATCTTCTATAATAAAACGAGAGTAGCAACATAGTTGCGAATATATTACTTGCGTGAGTAGAAGGGAAAGAATATCTGGGGGAAGATTCCACAAGCGGTGATATATGTGAAAAAAACATATAAGGCCTTGCCCGAGAAAATATAGGCTTTATCACCTCCGAACTTATCTGGTTGGCAAGGATAAAAACTATTAGAACAAGTCCTGCAACTATTCTCCCTTTTTTACCTCCCCAAATAGCCAAAGCCAATAGAAATAACACTATTGGAATTTTCCAATAATCGAAATCTGTAATTATAGGCATCCAAAAATCAAAGAACCCCGTGTGCATAGATTCTTGGATAAAAATAAAGATTTTTTTATCTAACGCTATCAATGTATTAATCATTTATGCCTCTCTCCACCCCGTTAGAGACCCGCCTGCCAAATCTTAGCGGGCGCAGGTAGGTCGCCATTGCTCGCCTCTCGGCGAAGCCGAGGGTATCTATGGCGACCGCAACACGGTAAAGGTCGTATAGCAAATAATACTTTTTCACTACCCCTAAGAAATAACCAAACATATTCTCTTTATCTCTAACGGGGTAAATTATACTTTTTGCGCGCTTTATGTTCAAATAATTGGATTTATTAATTTTTAAAAATATAGTAGTATACAGTCGGAGGGAATAAAAAATATGAAAAAATACCATACTGCTGATAAAAGTTCCAAAATGTCAAAATCGTTTCAAGGTCCTGACAGAAGAAAATATCCAAGGTTTGATTTCCCGTTTTTTATTCGCTATAAAAAAGGTGAAGGAATCTCAAAAGCAGATACCAATCAAGGAAATATTTTATTTATAGAAAAAGGTCAAGAACTATCAATAGCGCGTGACATATCAATCGGCGGAATATGTTTTGTCACAAAAGAGTCCTTTGTTCGCCTCACTAAATTGACAATTGAGATTTTCACTCCGATAAAAAGTGAACCATTTACCGCTTTGACAGAAGTTGTCTGGCAGAAAAAAAAGGTTTTAGCTCCGGTATATCTTACTGGAGTTTCTTTCCTGAAACTGGATGACGATAAAGAGTTCACGCATCTATTGAATATGCTTACTGAACTGGAATTAAAAGAAATGATAGAGAAATAAGATTATACTAACATTATTTTACTATCATTCCAGCATACCCAACTACTTCGGCATAATCTCTGGTAACATCTCCTGAGGTTTGATATTTTATAAGTTCGGCAGTTTTAGCGCCTAATTTTTTGCATGTAATTAACATAACAGTTGCAGGAATATAGCCACACATCGATATATTGAATTCCTCTATCCTTTTTAATAAAAGTTTCTCGTCCAACTCCAAAATCGCATCAATTGCTTGCCTGTCTTTTTCATTAACTACATCATGAGATTCATAATGCGTCATATCCGAAGAAGCTATTATTAATATTTTCTCTCCTGCATCTTTTATAGCATTACTTATTGCCAAGGCAATGTCTTCATAAGAAGAATAGTCGCCAGAGGAAAGACATATGGGAATAAAAGAAATTTTAGGATTAAAATATTGCAAAAACGGAAGTTGAACTTCTATCGAATGTTCAGAAGTATGAGCAGAAGCATCTTCTTCAAGTTCTTTGGAATTCTTAAGTATTTTTTCCCCAAGCGTTGAAGCAATTTTTATTTCACCTAACGGTGTTGTCCAACTTCCTTTGGTAACTATTGAAAAAGGCGCGCCTCTACCCGTATGATTTGGACACAAGATAATTACCTTGTCCGGAATTTGGATTCTGGAATATACAGCACCTGCAACAGAACCTGAAAACATATATCCCGCATGAGGAGAAATTACACCTAAAACATCCTGTTTCTTTGCTTCTTTTTGAATAAATCCTTCGATCTGCTTTTTTAACTCTTCGGGATTTGCAGGATAAAACTGACCTGATACAATAGGTTGTCTAATCATGACTTCACCTTTTGTATCCTATTTTTCTTAACAATTCCTTTCTCCATTTAATTCCTGCTTCATCCTCAATACCCTTAGGAGAAGAACCGTCTATTACCCCCATAACTCCCCTACCCTGACCGGTTTCGGCTAAGATTACTTCCACAGAATTGGCAGTCGCGCAATATATCGAACATACTTCAGGGATGTTCTTTAATGCATTCAATATATTTATCGGAAATCCTTCTTTCATAACGATTATAAAACAATGACCTGCGCCAATTTTTAAAGCATTTTTTGAAGCTATCTCTTTCAACTGTTCATCATTACCTTCAACTCTAATAAGGCACTTGCCTGATGCTTCGCAAAACGCAACCCCAAATTTTATAAACGGGTTTATATTCACGATCGCCTCGTAAATATCCTCAACCGATTTTATAAAATGCGCCTGCCCCAGAATTATATTTGCGCCTTCGGGTATCCCTTCAATTTTCACAACTTTAAGTTCCATAAATTCCCTCCATTTATATGTGTAATTTTATCACTACACGAAGAATTTTAACAACACCTGCTATAGTGTATAATTCATGCTTAAATCAATAGAAGTTCAGATGATAAAAAACGAGTTTGCTTTAATCAATAGAATTAGACAGGCAATAAGGGAACCCGCTCATAAGATAGCGGGCAGGAAACAAGGTAAGGTAATAGTAGGTCCCGGCGATGATACAGCCGTTTTAAAAGTGTCCGGGAATAAATATCTCTTATTTACCTGCGATTGTTTAGTTGAAAACGTTCATTTTTCATTAGATTATGCCAAACCGCAAAACTTGGGCTGGAAAGCATTGGCTATAAACGCAAGCGATATTGCGGCGATGGGAGGAACACCTAAATATGCAACTATATCACTTGTCTTAAATGAAAAAATCAACGAAAAATGGGTAGATGAACTATACAACGGCTTTAAAGAATTCATAAAAGAATATCCTTTATCATTAGTAGGAGGAAATATTGCACGAGGCGTTTCTTCAACAGTTATTGATATAGCAATGATTGGAGAAGTAAAGAAAGACAAGTTTGTAAAACGTTCTGGCGCCAAAATCGGGGATTTAATCGTCGTTACCGGCACTTTGGGTGATTCTAAAGCAGGAATGGAAATTCTAAAAAAATCCGGAAAAAATCCGGTACTTTGCAAAAGACATTTAAGACCTATTCCCCGGCTCAACGAGATAAGAAAAATTATATCCAAAGTAAAACTAAATTCAATGATAGATATATCAGACGGCTTTACTCAAGACTTATTTCATATTCTTGAGGAAAGTAAAGTATCGGCATCTATAGATATATCAAAAATACCTGTTTCTTCCGCTCTAAAAGATTTCGCCAAAGATAAGGTCTTAGATTTTGCTTTATACGGAGGAGAAGATTATGAACTTTTGTTCACTTTATCTAAAAAAGAAGCAAAAAGATTACCTTCCAGAGTAAATGGGACTATTTTGACCATAGTCGGGGAAATTATAACCTGCCCGCCAAATCCTGATGGGCGAGAGGGTAAACCGAAAATTTTTTCAAACAATCAGGAGATAATTCCGAAAGGATATAACCACTTTATAAATACAGACCCCTGCCCGCTTCAATGCGAAGCAAGCAGGCGGGATAGACTATAGACCGAAGACTAAAGACTTTTTAAATGTGAAACCATGAAACTTAAATTAATCTCAAATTCCTCGTCACAAACCAGAAATATCGGCGAAAAGATAGGCAAGGTTTTAAATAAAGGTGATGTTTTGGGTTTAACAGGCAATTTGGGTGCCGGTAAAACTACTATGATACAAGGTATTGCTCGCGGTTTAGGAGTAGACAGTAAACAGTATGTTAGAAGCCCTTCTTTTGTCTTAGCGCACCAATACGAAGGGAAATTTCCGGTTTACCACATGGATTTATATCGTTTAAATACAAAAGAAATAGCCGACTTGGACTGCGAAGAGTATCTTTTCGGCGAAGGCGTATGTATAATAGAATGGATTGAAAAAATGCACAAGATTCCCGCAAGAGAATGGCTACATATAAACCTTGATTTTTTACCTGCAGAAAACGCAAGAAAAATAACTATCGAGGCGAAAGGTAAATACGGGAAATTACTGAAATCTTTTGCAGATAACATATAAAATAAGAGACAAGTTTTTCATGATACCTCTAATTTCTTCGGATTTGAAAAATTATATAGAAAAAAAGCGGAAAAAGGTAAACGCTGCGCTTAAAAAATTGTTACCTGCCAAAAATAAAGATGCCCTCTCAAAAGCCATATGCTACAGCGTATTATCCGGCGGAAAAAGATTCAGGCCGATTTTATGCATGGCAACACATGAGATGTTTCTGCCTGAAAATAACAATATATTAACCATTGCTTCCTCTATCGAATTGTTTCACGCTTTTACGCTTGTCCATGACGACTTGCCCTGTATGGACAACGACGATTACAGACGAGGTAAACTCACATTGCATAAAATTGTAGGGGAACCAATAGCTCTGCTAGCGGGAGATGCTTTGTTTAATTTAGGTTATGAGGTTATCATAAATTCAAAACTTCCCGATAAGACAAAAGTAAATGTTATTAAAGAAATTTCTTATTTTTTAGGGATAAAAGGAGTTGTCGGAGGACAAGCAAAAGATATAGCTAAAAGTGAAAAATTAAACATAGCGCAACTAAAAAATATATATATAGGTAAAACCGCCTCTTTAATAGAAGCTTCCGTTAAAATAGGAGGCATAGTCGCCAGGTCAAATAAAAGAGAACTTATGGCTTTATCCTGTTACGGGAGAAATCTCGGATTCGGCTTTCAAATTATGGATGATGTAATAGAGGCAAAAGAAGCAAAAAGCAAAGAGGAAAACTATGTAACCCTGCTTGGGCTTAAAGATGCAGAGAAAGAAGCAAAAAAGGCAATAAAAAAATCTAAAAATGCCCTAAAGATTTTCGGGAAAAATGCTAAAATACTAAATCATATAGCTGATTGGTGTTTAGAAAGAAAAAACTAAAATGAAGAAAATATATATAGGAATCATAGGATTCGGGAATATCGGAAGCGGCACAGTCAAACTTTTAAAAAAGAATTTCGCCCTGATTAAGAAAAGAATAGGGATGGAAATTCATATAAAAAGAATCGCAGATATAGATGTCAAAAAAAATAGAGGCATAAAAATAGACAGGAAGACATTTACCAAAGATGCAGAAGAAGTTATCAACGACCCTAAAATACAAATAGTTTTGGAACTTATGGGGGGAATACATCCCGCAAAAGAATATATTATCCAATCTCTTAAAAAAGGCAAAGCTGTAGTCACTGCAAACAAAGCACTTCTTGCCGAAGAAGGCAGGGAAATTCTAAAAACCGCTTTAGACAACAATCAGGATATATATTTTGGAGCAAGCGTTTGCGGAGGGATACCGATAATAAAAATAATAAGGGAAGGGATGCTTGCTAATCGCATAAACTACATGGCGGGAATAATTAACGGAACTGCCAATTATATTTTAAGCAGAATGGAAGAGGGATTCACTTTTAAACAAGCGCTTATAGACGCACAAAAAAAAGGTGTCGCAGAAAAAAACCCATCATTAGATATTGAGGGAACAGACACGGCTCACAAACTCGTCATCTTGGGAAGCCTAATTTTCAACATACCTTTGACTTTAAGCAACATATATACAGAAGGTATTTCTTTGCTTACTCCTATGGATTTAAAATTCGCCAAAGAGTTTGGTTATGTCATAAAATTACTAGCAATAGCAAAAGAGAATAATGGCAACTTTCAATTCAGAGTGCACCCAGCTTTAATAGATACAAAACATCCACTAGCTACTGTAAAAGACGAATATAACGCAGTATATATTGAAGGTAATGCAACCGGAGAAATGCTCTTTTACGGAAAAGGAGCAGGACAAATGCCTACTGCATCCGCCATTTTGAGCGATGTTATTGATATAGCAAGAAATTTTAAATCTAAAACTTGCATGAGGATTCCCCCCATTGTATCCTATGAAAAATCATATAAGGTTATTCCTCTGCAACAACTAAAAAGCTCTTATTATTTGCGAATGATGGCGATTGATAAACCAGGCGTCCTTGCCAAGATAGCTAATATTCTCGCAGAGTATAAAATAAGCATTGCTTCCGTATTCCAAAAAGAAAGAAATAAAGCTGAAGCGGTTCCAATAGTAATGATGACTCACGAGGCAACAGAAAAAAACATAAGCACGGCAATCAAAAAAATAGACAAATTACCTGCCGTCAAAGGAAATACTGTTAGAATAAGAGTAGAAAATAGTTAATAGTAAAAATTTAACCGTTAGTTATAACCATTCACTATAAACTGTAATGATGGATATTCTAATAAACTTAAATCATAATCTTTTTCTTTTTCTCAACCAATATAATTTTCCTTTGGCTGATAAATTAATGCTTCTTATTACATCTACGGGAAACGGATTGGTTTTGATAACTTTTATTCTTATTGCTTTAGCTATTTTTGACAGAAAAAAAATGTTGCGGGTATTTTTATCTGTTCTATTAGCTGGGATAGTCGGGGGAATTGTTGTCCATCTTTTGAAACTGGGTATAGATGCTTCAAGACCACTAGTCATTTTTCCCGATGCACACTTTTTAGGAGAACCACTGAAGATGGGCTCTTTTCCTTCGGGACATACACAACTTTGTTTCTCAACTGCAGTAATCCTTGCCAAAGAATACAAAAAAAATTGGAAATTATTTTATCTGTGGGCATTTATAGTCGGATACTCAAGAATATATGTAGGAGCACATTTCCCAATGGATATAATAGCAGGTGGAATAATCGGTTATCTATCGGGTAAATTTATCGTCTGGTATAATTGGTTATTAAATAAAGAACTTTGCGAACCTTCGAATACGAAAAGAGAAGAAAATGTGGCAGGGAATAATTAATAAATATAAAGAGTTTCTTCCGGTCGGGAAAGATACGCCCATAATAACGCTCAACGAGGGCAATACTCCACTTATATTTGCTAAAACATTATCAAAAATAACCGGAGCTAAAGTATATTTAAAATATGAGGGTGCAAACCCTACAGGTTCTTTTAAAGATAGAGGTATGACATTGGCTATCTCAAAAGCAATAGAAGAAGGGTCTACTTCTGTAATGTGCGCATCTACAGGCAACACTTCAGCTTCAGCTGCGGCTTATGCCGCAAGGGCGGGAATAAAATGTGCGGTTTTAATACCTGATGGAATGATTGCACTTGGCAAACTTTCTCAAGCACTTATGCACGGCGCAAAGGTCATCGCTATCAAAGGAAATTTTGATGATGCATTGGAATTGGTTGTAAAAATCACTTCATCGCATCCTGTAACATTAGTAAATTCCCTAAATCCATATCGTTTGCAGGGACAGAAAACAGGCGCTTTTGAAATATGCGATCAACTCGAGAAATCTCCAGATTTTCATTTTATACCTGTGGGAAACGCCGGCAACATCACTGCTTATTGGCTCGGATATAAGGAATATAAAGATAGAGGAAAAATAAACTCTCTACCCAAAATGATAGGATGGCAGGCAGAAGGCTCCGCTCCAATTGTAAATAAAATGGTAATAAAAAAACCTGAAACCATAGCTACTGCAATTAGGATAGGAAACCCTGCAAGATGGAAAGAAGCAGAAGATGCTTCCTCATCTTCCGACGGCTTTATAAATGCAGTGTCTGATAAAGAAATTTTAAACGCATATCATCTTCTTGCAGACCAAGAAGGGGTATTTGCTGAACCGGCCTCCTGTGCTTCGGTTGCAGGTCTTATTAAAGCAAAAGAAAAAAACCTTCTGCAACTAAAAGACTCTCTTATCGTATGCATACTAACAGGATGCGGACTTAAAGACCCTGACAGAGCGGTTCAAGAATTGCCCAAACCAACTGTCTTGTCAAAAAATGACATAGGGAAAATGCTGGACATAATAGGTGTTAAATGAAAAAACGTTCCTATTTCATAACAACAATAATAGTTCTACTGGCAATTATAACGCTTGCAGTTGTCCAGATTTCACTATCTTCTAAAATAAAGCAGACAATAAAGAATTGGGCAGGAGAATACGGCATAGAAATTTCAGATTTCAAGTGCAATGTAAATCTTTTGACAGGAAATATCAATTTTAAAAATTTAACTCTCAAACAGAAAGATAATGTTTTCAAGATTAAACAAGGGTATATTACTTTCAAAATTTCGGAGTTCTTGTCTGATAGAAGCATCAAAGGAATACATATAACCAAAGCAGAGCTAATGCTCGAAAATTTTATTCCGTTTTCTTTTCCTGCTATGACAGAAAAACCTTTTGCTATAGATGAAATAGAAATAAAAAATTTAATCTTAAAAATCGGTCCTTCTAATGGTGAAACTATTTCAGATATCAATATATCCGGCTCATTAAAAGGTATAGGGACAAATAAAAAAACAACATTTTCAATTAATGCATCGGCTAACTCTTCTTTTGTGGAAATTAAAGGAGATTTTGATTTCGATGATTGGAAAAAACGTCTTACCTATCACGTTTTTGGCAAAGATATATCTCTTGAGATATTAAATACTTTAGAAGAGAAATTTTTACCAGTGCAAATAAGAGAACAGCTTCTTTCTCTTTATTTAAAAGACGTTTTAACAGTGGATATTAAAGGGAAAATGAATATTACCGGGGACGGCAAGATAAACGAACAGAATATCGATTCTAAATTAAAATTTTTAGTCTACGAATTATCATGTGAAACAGAAAACCAGCGCATTAAATCTCTTATAAAAAAAGTAAAGAGCAAAGGGGTTTTGGAAATCGATTATAAAATATATGGGACAACATCAAATCCATTCCTAACGTATGATATCGCTTTTTGAAAAATACGAAGGTATCAACTAACAAGTATAGAAAAATGAAATACATAATGCTTATCGGCGATGGTATGGCTGATAGAAAAATTGCAAACAGGGGTCACAAAACACCGCTTCAATTGGCAAAAACTCCTAATATGGATAAGCTCGCCAAAGAAGGAGAATGCGGGATGGTAAAGACCCTGCAGCCCGAACTACCAAAGGGTAGCGACGTAGCAATAATGTCTCTTTTGGGATATGACCCTAAAAAATTTTATACAGGCAGAGGTCCGCTTGAAGCGCTTAATCTTGGCATAAATCTAAAAACAAAAGAAATTGCTTTTAGATGTAATTTTGTTACCGTTTTAGATAATAAATTAATCGATTATTCCGGCGGTCATATCTCGTTAAAAGAAGCAAAAATTTTAATAGAAATATTGCAGCAGAAGCTGGGAAACAACCAATTTTCTTTTTATGCCGGGTTGTCTTACCGTAATATTATGGTAGTGCGAAGAAATTTAGGTATATTATTAGATAATTTGGAAACTCGCCCCCCTCATGATGTAACAGGGGCTCCTTTAACCGATATTTTACCCAAAGGTAAAAGTTCCGCAATATTAAGAAGAATAATGCAAAAGTCCTATGAATTATTAAAAGACCATCCTATAAACATCAAAAGACAAAAAAGAAAAGAAAATCCAGCAAACATGATATGGTTATGGGGAGAAGGGGAGAAACCTGATCTACCCTCTTTTTATAAGGAATATGGTAAAAAAGGCGCGGTTATATCGGCGGTAGATATTGTAAAAGGCATAGGAAAAGCTATCGGTATGGAAAGCATATTCGTGAAAAACGCTACAGGATTTCTGGATACAAATTATCGCGGAAAAGTAAACGCAGCTATTAAAGCTATAAAAACCAAAGATTTTGTTTTAGTCCATTTGGAAGCTCCCGACGAAGCAGGACATTTAGGAAATGTAAATTTAAAGATTAAAGCCATCGAATTATTTGATAAAAAAATTGTGGGAGAGATACTAAAATATGTTTTAAAAAGTAAAGATGAATATAAGATTTTCGTAGGATGTGACCACGCAACTCCCGTAATGTTAAAAACGCATACAGATGAAGCAATTCCCTTCGTAATATGGGGAGACAAAAGAAATGGCTGTGTTTCTTATGATGAAATAGCCATCTCTGCTTCTTCTTTATATTTTGAAAAAGGTTATAAATTAATGGAGTATTTTTTAAAATAAAAATATTTATGTAATCCGTAATAAGTAATTCGTAATTTAAAAATTACGCTTTATAGGTTACAATTTACGAATTACGATATTTTTGATTTGTTAGGGGAAAAATATGGCATTGATAGTGAAAAAATTCGGTGGTTCTTCTCTGGCAACACCTGAACATATAAAAAAAATAGCCAAAAGAATAGTAGAAGACAAACAAAAAAACAACAGTATAGTCGTTGTAGTATCCGCAAGCGGAGATACTACTGATGATTTGATTTCTATGGCAAAGAAAATGCATCCCAATCCGCCACACAGAGAAATGGATATGTTGCTTTCAACCGGAGAAATAGTTTCAAGTTCGCTTATGGCAATGGCCATAGATAATTTAAAAGAAAAAGCAGTTTCTTTGACAGGTCCACAAATAGGAATTATGACCGACAGCGCGCACACGCGCGCTTCAATCAGGAAAGTTAAAACCGAAAGAATTAAGAAGGAATTACAAAAAGGCAATATAGTCGTTGTAGCAGGTTTTCAAGGAAAAGACGACTGTGACGAAATAACTACACTTGGAAGAGGCGGCTCAGATGCTACAGCAACCGCTTTGGCAATAGCGTTAAAAGCAGATGTATGCGAAATATTTACCGATGTTGAGGGTATATATACTTCAGACCCAAGAGTTGTTAAAGATGCGAAAAAAATAAAAATAATTTCTTACGAAGAAATGCTGGAAATAGCATCAAGCGGCGCTCAAGTAATGCAATCAAGGTCAATAGAACTGGCAAGTAAATACAAACTCAAACTTCACGTTCGTTCAAGTTTTAATAAAAAGGAGGGGACGATAATAATGGAAGAATGCGAGTCAATGGAAAAGGTTTTTGTAAGAGGTGTGGTAATCGCTAAAAACGAAGCAAGAGTTACCATTCATAATGTTCCTAATAAACCCGGAATAGCCGCTTATATTTTTGGGAAAATAGGCAAAGAAAAAATTAACGTCGATATGATTATTCAATCTTCCGATCATCAAGGTAAAAGCGATATATCTTTTACTGTAAATGAAGAATCGCTTGCTCAAACGTTAGAAGTGATGGAGAGAGCAAGAGAACATCTTAAAGCAGGAAAAGTTTCAAGCGATTCAGATATTGGGAAAATCGCTATTGTGGGAGTTGGGATGAAAACTAATTCAGGAATTGCAGGAAAAATGTTTGAAGCATTAGCAAAAGCAAATATAAATATAGAGATGATTACAACCTCCGAAATAAGAATTTCCTGTGCAATAAGAAGAAATTTGTGTGACAAAGCTGTAAAAGTCCTGCATAAAGAATTTGAATTGGGAAAATGATAAAATATTGCGTTCAACATTAAAAATATAAACATTTAAAGTTTCTTGACCTTAAATAAAATTTAACCCTTATTATTATGAATAAAGTGAAACTATACGATACTACCTTAAGAGACGGAGCCCAATCAAAAGGGATATCTTTCTCTTTGGAAGATAAATTAAAGATAGCAAAAAAACTTTCCGAAATAGGTGTCCATTACATTGAGGGTGGTTGGCCGGGTTCTAACCCCAAAGATATAAGTTTTTTCAAAGAAGTACAAAACCTAAATCTTGGCAAAAGCAAAATAGCAGCTTTCACTTCTACTAGAAGGGCAAATACAAAAGCGGAAGAAGATGTTTCGCTTAGAAGGTCTTTGGAATCACAGGCTCCGGTAGTAACAATATTCGGTAAAAGCTGGAAACTACATATAACGGACGTTTTAAAAACAACGGAAGAAGAAAACCTGAAGATGATAGAAGAATCTGTCCGATTCTTCAAAAAACACAATAAAGAAGTTATCTATGATGCAGAGCATTTCTTTGACGGATTCAAAAATAGTTCCTCTTATGCCTTAAAAACCTTGAAAGCCGCCGTAAAAGGCGGAGCAGACTGCGTTGTTTTATGCGATACAAACGGCGGCGCCCTACCCTCTCAAATCGTTTCAATGACAAAAAAAGTCAAGGAAGAGATAAATTGCGAGGTAGGAATTCATACTCACAACGACAACGGAATGGCAGTGGCAAACTCAATAATAGCCGTAGAAAATGGCATAACTCATATTCAGGGAACCGTAAATGGATTAGGTGAAAGATGCGGAAATGCAGACCTTATTACAATCATCCCAAACCTACAGCTTAAAATGGGTATCAAGTGCTTAACTGATGAAAACCTGGCAAAATTAACCGAGCTTTCTCTTTATATTGACGAAATTGCTAATTTAATCCCAATGAATAACCAGCCTTTTGTCGGCGAAAACGCTTTCGCACATAAAGGCGGTATGCACGTAGACGCGGTAAAGAAAAATACCGTCACATTCGAACATATAAACCCTGTTCTCGTCGGCAATAAGAGGAAAATACTGGCTTCAGAACTTTCGGGAAAATCCACTATTTTTCTTAAAGCCAAAGAAATGGGAATCAATTTAGATGAAAAAGACCCCAAAATAATTAATTTGTTAAATAAAATAAAAGAATTAGAACACGCAGGATACCATTTTGAAGCGGCGGAAGCTTCTTTTGAACTTTTAATAAAAAGAAATTTTGCCAAATATAAAAAATTCTTCCAGGTGGAAGGATATGATGTTCATGTTTACCTCCAAAAAAACAAACTTTCTTCTGAAGCAACAATCAGAGCCAAAGTAGACGGACAAGAAGAACATACTGCTTCTTTGGGCGACGGTCCTGTTGACGCGCTGACAAATGCGTTAAAGAAAGCTCTGATTGGATTCTATCCATCCTTAACTGACTTTGAACTAATAGATTACAAAGTGAGAATAATTAATCCAGAAGAAGGAACCGCAGCAAAGACAAGAGTTCTCATCCAATTCCGCGACCATAAAAGCACATGGTCAACAATCGGAGTATCTACAAATATCATTGAAGCCTCGTGGGAAGCAGTAGTTGACGCAATAGAATATAAATTGCTAAAAGACCAGGAAGAGAAGTAATTTTAGACTAAAGACCCAAGACTAACGACATTTCTCAGCCTCCTTAAAACCTTGAGGAGTTAATTCATATTTTACTTGACTGTTTTTTTCTACTAAACCTTTTTCACATAGAGTTTTAAGAGCATAGACATAAGTTCTGGTTTTATTTAAATCATTTTTGTATAAGAAGTCTATACCCCCAGATTGAACCCAGCTTCCTATTTGGTCAGAGGAAGGTAAATAAATTATATGTGAACTTTGTAGGGCACCCGATAAGATTTCTTTTTCTTCAATTGTTAATTCTTCTTGCTTTATGAGAAGCTTTTCTTTCTCGGATTTTTCTCCTACCCAAATTTTGTAACCTGCATATATAATAGTTAAGATAAAGATTATGACAACTATTCGCGATGGAATTTGCCAATCTGGTCTAGGATAAATTATTAAAAGATTATAAACAGTCAGCAAGATACTAATATACATATACCATTTATTTACTAACAAGTATAAATATCGCCAAAAGTTATTGTTCTTCAACAATTTTAATTTCTTCTTTCGTAATAAATCCATAAAGATTATAAACTTTACCCTTGATACCGAGTCTTTGGTCTTTTTTCTTTAATATGAAATCTGGTGCCGAAGGGGGGAGTTGAACCCCCAATCCCGTTAGGGAACATGGACCTGAACCATGCGCGTCTGCCAATTCCGCCACCTCGGCGTTTCAAATAACAGAAGTCAGATAACAGATACCAGACATAAGATTTTTCTGTCTTCTGTCGTCTGTTTTCTGTCCTCTGTCATAACTCCAACAAAGGCATAAATACTTCAGAAACAGTAGTAGCTATAAATATCACTGAAAGCATTAATCCTAAAAAGAAGATGAAGAATATAGCTGTGAAGGGAATAAAATAAGTTAAAACAGCTTGCGAACCGCTTAATTCATATACGATTCTTATGGAAGAGATTTGCAGGACAACTACCCATATAATCATTAACATCCTAAACAATCCAAAGAAAGCCGCATTTATACTTAAAAATTTCATAATTAGCGCCATTGGAGAAAAAAATACATACGGAAGAAAGCAAAGACAAATGCATACAAAAAGTTCGCTTGCCTTTCCTTTGCCCTTGAAACCTTCGGAAATGAAATGCCACAGGGAAACGCCCATAACTATGGAAAAGAGCGTAGCGACAATTGAGATGATAATACTAAACGAGAAAAGTGTAGCGTTTACAGATGCTCCTCTTATAAGATAATCGCCTGCGATTGAAGACCAAAGAGCCGCTATTAATACCATAATTGCAAGCCCTAGGTTTCTGTCTTCTCTTCTTAAGGCGTAAGTGGGGTGAATGAGGAGATTAAATAAAATTTCTAGATTATTCATATATTCCTATTCAGTTATCCCCCTACATTCTTTCAGAATGTAACAGGAGGAACAGGGAGTTACGATGCCCATTTTCTCGTAATCCGTAAATAGTAATTGGTAAATGGTAATTTTTAAAATTACGAATTACGCTTTGCGAGTTACCAATTACGAAACATCGTTTTGTCACCGTTACCTATTACTATTTTTTCAAAGATTGGTTATTAATCATCTCAGTATTCCGGAACCCAAAGATATTCGAATAGTCCTGTTTTGGGAGGCAAGAAACTACTAAGAGGATTAGAAGCTTTATTTCCTAACTGTTGCATCAACATTTTTTTCCAATCTCTTCTTTCCTCAAAAACTCTTATATCGTCTTTCTTTATTCCTGCAAGTTCAGCGGCAATATTTATAGCATCCTCAAGATTTCCCAATTCATCAATAAGACCAATTTCTTTTGCCTGCGCGCCCGTCATAATTCTTCCGTCGGATACTTCTTCTATCTTTTCTTCAGTCATTACCGCGCCTCTGCCTTTTTTAACTGCAGTCAAAAATTGTTGATAGGCGCTATCCACCATATCTTTTAAAATTTCCCTCTCTTCATCGGTCATTGCCCGCGTACTTGAACCTATATCCTTAAGCTCTTTGGATTTAATTACTTCTACCCCAACGCCAATTTTCCCGAAAAGCTCTTCAACATTGGTTATAGAGATAATAACCCCGATACTTCCGGTTATAGCTCCGGGATTTGAGACAATTTTATCCGCAGCAACCGCGAGATAATATCCGCCCGAAGCCGACACTTCCGCCTGCGAAGCGACTATTTTTTTCCCGCTTTCTTTTAATTTTAAAAGTTCACTGTATATTTCTTGCACCGCGCCGACAGACCCGCCCGGCGAATTAATTCTTAAAACAACCGCTTTAATATTCGGATTGTTTCGTAATCTTTTTAATTCCTGAACCGTATAATCGGCTCCTGAGGGTAATGATCCCAAAAATCCGCTGGTTTGAATTTGTATAGAACCATATATATTGACTATGGCAATATTTTCTTTTGCCATGGAAAATCCCCTGACGTCAGGAGAAAATTTTGAAAATTTTTTCCCGGGGGTTCCAATAACAAGAAAACTTGCCGCGATTAAAGACATAATAAAAAATATGAAAATAACTGGGGGAAATATTTTTTCTTTATTCATTATTCATTGGTTATTATTGGATTGATTCTCGCGCACTATGGCAATTTTACCTGTCCGCACAATTTCTTTTATTTTAAAATCATGCATCAAACTTAAAAATGCCTGGATTTTCTCTTCTGTACCGGTAATCTCTATAGATAACGCATTAAGTGACACATCCACGGTCTTCGCTCTGAAAATATCTACAATTTCAATAATCTCCGAGCGCTTGGAAGCAGGAGCGTCTACTTTAACCAGAACTAACTCTCTGCCCACATAATCAAGACCTTTTTTAGTATAGTCTGAAACACTAATAACATCAATGAGCCGTCGAAGTTGCTTTACAACTTGCTCCAAAACATTTTCTTCTCCTTCGGAGACAATGGTCATACGCGAAACCTTAGGATTTTCCGTTTCGCCAACCGCCAAAGAATCTATATTAAATCCGCGAGCTGCAAATAAAGCCGCAATTCTTGAAAGAACCCCTGACTTATTTTCTACTAAAACAGATATTATATGTTTTTTCATATTCCCTCTCTTTTAATTTTCTTCCTTTGTTTTTCCTTTTTTATATTTAATTTTTAACTTTCGATTTTTGACTTTTAACTTTCTTATGCCATTCCCCCTATCATCTGGTCAAGCGCTTCTCCCGGCGGAACTATCGGAGAAACATTTTCTTCCCTTTCTATAACAAAATCCATAACAACCGGAAGCGGACTCTTAATCGCTTTTTGCAAGGCACTTCTTACATCTTTCTTCTTGTCCACTCTTATACCCAATGCGCCGTATGCTTCAGCTATCTTCACAAAATCGGGATTTCTCTTTAAGTCAGTGGCTGAATATCTTCTCTTATAGAAAAGTTCCTGCCACTGCCTGACCATACCTAGATACGAATTATTCAAAATAGCTATTTTGACAGGAATTTTATATGACACCGCTGTTATAAGCTCCTGAATATTCATTTGAATACTGCCGTCACCGGCAATATCAAATACTATTTTGTCGGGGCAACCAAGCTTTGCGCCAATAGCCGCCGGAAACCCATATCCCATAGTTCCCAATCCACCCGAAGAAAGAAATGTTTTAGGAGCGCTATATTTATAGAATTGAGCAGCCCACATCTGGTTCTGACCCACTTCAGTAGCTATAATCGCTTTACCTTTGGTCAAATCGCAAATTTCTTCTATAACATATTGCGGTCTTAATTTATTGTCCTTTTTATATGTAAGCGGATATTTCTTTTTCCATCCATTTATCTTTTTCAGCCAATCCGAAGTATCAGGCGCTTTTACATTGGGAATTAATTCCTTCAATACTTCTTTAGCATCACCAACTATAGGAACATCCACTCCTACCGATTTACTTATCGATGTCGGATCTATATCAATATGTATAATCTTTGCATGCGGCGCGAAAGACTCAGTTTTACCGGTTACCCTGTCGTCAAACCTTGCGCCTATGGCTATAATCAAATCCGATTCCATAATCGCATAATTGGCATATCTGGTTCCGTGCATACCAAGCATATCCAGTGATAACGGATGCGCAGAAGGAAATCCTCCCAATCCCAAAAGCGTCATAGTAACGGGTATTTTCGTTTTTTCCGCCAACTTGAGTACAAGTTGATGGGCGCCGGATATAATAACGCCACCACCGATATATATAACGGGCTTCTTTGCTTTGGCAATAAACTGACACGCCTTATTTATTTGTCCGATATGCCCTTTTAAAACAGGTTTGTAACTCTTTAAATTTAGCTTGCTTGGATAGCTGAAATTCATTTCTCCCATCTGCACATCTTTGGGAAGGTCTATAAGAACAGGCCCCGGACGTCCTGAAGAAGCAATATGAAACGCCGACTTAATAATTTCAGGCAATTCATTCGCATCCTGAACAAGAAAATTATGTTTCGTAATTGATTTTGTTATTTCAGTAATGGGCGCCTCTTGGAACGCATCGTTACCTATCATTTTTCTTGGAACCTGTCCGGTAAGAGCAATCATAGGAACTGAATCCATATAAGCGGTAGCAATACCTGTGACCAAATTAGTCGCCCCGGGACCGGAGGTTGCAAGACATACCCCTACTCTCCCGGTAGCGCGGGCATAACCATCTGCCATATGAGCAGCGCCCTGTTCATGACCGGTTAATATAAACCGTATAGGTGCATCATAAAGCTCATCAAAAATAGGAAGAACTGTCCCACCCGGAAATCCGAAAATAGTATCAACTCCTTCTTTCTTCAATGACTCAATAATAGCTTTTGCGCCGGTCATTTTCATTGTTTTATTACCCCTTCCGAAATTTCTTTTTTTAATCATACACATAGTTCCGTATTCAGAACATATCCGCAAATTATACCCTGCACAGCGAAAAGGTTCAACCCCGCTCGTCTCGTTAGAGAATTTTTCTATAACAGAGTACAATGAAGCACTAATTTCTTTTAGAGTTAAAAATGGATAAGAAAAAAATTGAACTATTGGCTCCTGCCAAAGATACCGAAACGGCGAACGCCGCAATCAAATGCGGAGCAGATGCGGTATATATCGGAGCGCCTCGTTTTAGCGCCCGTCAAGCCGCAGACAATAGTATAGATAATATAAAACAAGTCGTTGAATTTGCTCATCAATACTACGCCAAAGTTTATGTCGCGTTAAATACATTACTTTTTGACAATGAACTGCCTGCCGCCGAAAAAATGATTAATCAGTTTTACAAAATCGGCATTGACGGATTAATGATTCAGGATATGAGTTTATTAGAACTGGATTTACCGCCCATACCGTTAATAGCTAGCACGCAAATGAATAATGCGTCTTTTGAAAAAGTGAAGTTTTTGCAGAATGTTGGTTTTTTTCGGGCAATTTTGGCAAGAGAACTGACGCTTGAACAGATTAAAGATATACGAAAACATACGACAATAGAGCTTGAATGTTTCATTCACGGAGCGTTATGTGTGGGAGCAAGCGGACAATGTTATATAAGTTATTCAAACGGTGGACGAAGCGGCAACCGCGGAGTATGCGCACAACCCTGCAGAAGATTATATAGTTTGAAAGATAAAACAGGTAAGACCATCGTTAAAGACCGCTACCTACTCTCACTTAAAGACCTAAACTTATCAGATAAACTGGAAGAACTTATTGATGCCGGAGTTAACGCATTCAAAATAGAAGGACGATTAAAAGAAATTTCCTATGTAGCAAATGTTGTGGGATTCTACCGGCAAAAATTAGATGCTATTCTTGCCAAAAAAGGATTACAAAAGAGTTCGTCAGGAAAAGTATCGTTAAATTTTAAATCCGATTTAAATAAAACCTTTAACCGCGGTTATACCGATTATGGTATTACGGGCAAAGGCACAAATATGGGCTCAATAAATACGCCAAAATCCATAGGCGAATTTGTAGGTATTGTATCAAAAGTTGATAAAAACGCATTCACAATCGAGGGCAAAAGTAAATTGCATAACGGTGACGGCATTTGCTTTTTTGATGAACGGAATAATCTTGACGGGACAACCGTTAATAATGTTGAAGGTGGAAATATATACCCGCAAAAACTTTACAATATACGCACCGGTATGAAAATTTACCGTAACTCTGACCACGAATTTAATAAGCTGATTGAAACAAATCCTGCACAGAGAAAAATACTCATTTCGTTGATATTACGCGATACAACTGAAGGCATAATGCTTATCGCCAAAGATTGTGACAATAGTGAGGCAACGATTGAAATCAAAACTGAAAAAACATTGGCGCAGAAAAAAGAAACAGCCAAACAAACTATTACTACACAACTACAAAAATTAGGAAATACGATTTTTGAAGCCACAGGCGTAAGCATTGAAACATGCGAGATTTATTTCTTTCCTGTTTCGGTATTGAATGAATTTAGACGGAAAATTGTTCAAAAACTTTTAGAAGTTCGCGAAAATAATCGTGTGCAAAATAAAATCAAAATAGAAGGCAATAATATCCCCTACCCTGAAAAACAATTAAGCTATCTGAGTAATGTGCTTAATAAAAAAGCTCAAGCGTTTTACGAACGCCACGGTGTAGAGACAATAGAACCCGCCGCTGAATCCAATATTGATTTAAACGGCAAAGCATTAATGTTCACCAAATACTGTATTAAGCAAGAGTTGGGATTATGCGAAGGAAAAAAACGGATAGACACTACTGGAGCAATGTTCTTAGAAGATGAAGACGGCAGGCAATTTAAAGTGGAATTCAACTGCGATAAATGCGGAATGACAATTTATCAGGGATTAAAACAATAGGTACAAAAAGAGATTAATAATAACTGTTGTTTATTATATCGCTTACTAACTCTCGAATTCTTTTGCCAGCCAAACTATAGGCTTCAATATCCCTCTTACTATATTTTTCAACATAGGATGTTCGCTTATAAAGTCAGCCATTGGCGGAGATATTTTATAGTAAGTATTCACAAAAAATTTTCCAACAGGATTAGTAAGTAAACATTCATCTCTAAACTCACTTAAAGTTTGAACTTCATCTGCCATCGGTGTTTCATAACAAGCAGTGGCTATGAAACAACCTTCACCACGACCGCTACCAAATCCATCGCCGCTATTAAATCCATCGCCGCTATCAAAAGAATCTTCGCCTTCGCCATAAGCATCGTCGTCATCAGAAACTTCGCGCGTAATCGTTACAATCCATGAGGGATCAGCTGTATCTGTATTTCCTGCATTCATTATCATAAGCACTACATTTGTATAGGTATCGTAAGTTAAAGTTATTTGCCCGTCTTTTGCAGCATCTAAAGAGAATATCTGTTCACTAAATACGGCACCTTTTTTCATTATTAATTTCACTAAATAATTCGTGGTAATATCAATTCCATTAAAATCAATAGTGTAAGTTGCAGAGGTAGAGGACAATGTAAGAGTAATGTAATCTGTCCCCCATTTGTCCATCCATGCATCCCAGTTTACATTACTATTATCTATTGTAACCTGAGCCCCATCTGTAGCTGCATTATATTCATACTCAACCCATACTCCGTCAAATGTAGCTGCTCCTATTGCCGCCCTGTAAGCATTTCCATCAACATAGTCATCTTCCAAAAAGAAATTGGCTCTTGTAAATTTCCCAAATTCATCTACAAGGGTCGAACCTTCTCCTGTTAAAACATTGTCTATTGCCGTAAGTCCATCGGTTGTCTGGCATTCTTCCCAAATATCTTTGATTATATCGTCTGTGAATTCTTCCGATAAACGCTTAGCGAATATGAAGTTTCCGTATTCATGTAGTCCGACCAATGCTTCCAAACCCAATATATCGCAGTTGTCAAACCAATATACTAAGTAGTTATAATTATCGTTTACACCCGGATAAACCTCATCTTCCATATACGTTGCAGTTGTTTCCATCCACCATAAGTCTTCGGTCACATCATAGTTGAATTGAATAGCATGGAATAATTCGTGAGCTGCCGTAACCTTCGCCGCTCCGACTGCATCACTTACAGGGTCATCATTCACTGGTGCCCAGCTATAGTCGGTATTTACCGCAATGTAACTGTAAGAAGGTGTTGTCGGATATTGTTCGGGACATGTATAACCGTATAATCCGCTACCTAAATCAAAAATATAGACGTCATATCTCGCGTCTCCGCCATTGTTGACTGCTCCTATATCGCTTGGCGGCACCGAATAACCTAAAGTTGTCACTTCAGCCGTGTAAGAAGCTTCAAAATAGTCGGATATGTTTTGCGCATATCCTGCTGTAACCGCGTGAGCTCCAACAGTAGTATAATGCACTCTAAAATTTGCGGAATCAAGATTAGTAGCCAAAGGGTCAATATTTCCTTCGCATGTAGAAACCTCATTAGGTCTGAAAAGAATATTACATTCAAGTATAGTTTGTGTTTCCGGGCTTAATTTTTCCCAGTTCTTTTTTATCTCCAATATCATTGGTGTACCGCTTTTTCTAAATTCTGCATCCCTTGGGGTCAAAACATATCCCGTCTTCGATAACTTCTCCGGTTTAAAAATTGCCCAGGCTTTATTTAATATATATTCGTCAATCGTTATCTTCTGAGCTTTATAATCTGCTTGAATTCTTTCTATGGCGCCAAGTGGTTTGACAGTTTGAGCAAATGCCATGGTTGGGAATAACAACACTGAAAATAATATTATCACTGCTGATATTATCCCCAAAAAATTTTCATTAGCTATTTTCTTCATATTTTCTCGTCTTGACCCCTTTTTAAAGCCTTTATATTTTATCACACCAATCAAATTAAGGTCTATATTCTCTTTTATTTTTTATCTTGAGGGAAATAATCCCTCGGGTCTGTTATTTCACCTTTTATAGCCGAAACTGCAGCAGTTAAGGGCGAAGCAAGGTAAATATATGAATTAGGATTCCCCATCCTGCCCTGAAAGTTTCTGTTTGCCGTTGATAAGCAAACTTCTCCGTCAGCTAAGATTCCCTGATGTATTCCTACGCAAGGTCCGCATCCGGGCGGAAGTATAAGACCGCCTGCTTCAACTATGATTTCCCACAAACCCTCTTTTAACCCTTGCGCATAAATTTTTTTAGAAGCGGGGACAACAACAAGCCGCACACTCTTGGCGCATTTTTTGCCCTTTAGTATTTTACAAACAGCTCTAAAATCTTCCAGCCTTCCGTTCGTGCAAGTGCCAATTAAAACCTGGTCTACCTTTGTCCCTCTTAGTTCTTTTACATCTTTCACATTATCTACGCCGTGAGGAGCCGCTATTTGGGGAGATAGTTTACCTGCATCAATAGATATAATCTTTTCATACGAAGCATCTTCGTCTGCTTTTATTTCTATATACTGTTTTTCTCTTCCCATACTGGCAAGATATTCCTTTGTGATTTCATCTGAAGCTACAACACCAACCTTTGCGCCCGCTTCAACCGCCATATTGCATATTGTCAGCCGTTCATTTATCGGAAGATTAGAAATTGTTTTTCCTGTAAATTCCAATGCTTTATAAATAGCGCCTTCGCTGGAGAGAATACTGATAACATTAAGAATCAAATCCTTTGCCGTAACGCCTTCAGGAAATTTACCTGTCACCTCGACCTTTATAGTAGCGGGAACTTTAAACCACATCTTTCCCAACGCCATACCTACCGCAATATCCGTTGAACCCATACCCGTTGCAAAAGCGCCTAATGCTCCATGAGTGCATGTATGCGAATCCGCGCCGATTACTATATCGCCAGGCCCCACATATGATTCAGGTAAGATTTGATGACAAATTCCGTCTCCTACATTTGAAATAACGGTTCCGTGTTCTTTGGCAAATTCTCTCATTACTTGATGATGTCCGGCCATTTCTTTTCTTGGAGCTGGAGCAGAATGGTCTAGGAAGAAAATAGTATTTTTTGGTTTAGCAACTTTGTGTAAACCTAATTTTTTCCATGAATCAATTGCAAGCGGTGCCGTGCCGTCCTGTGCCATAACCCAATCCAATGGTACAATTGCGATATCCCCGGCTGTAATTTTTTTGTTACATTTCCTTGATAAAATTTTCTCCACTAACGTTTGTTTCATAATTAAACTCCTAATTATTATTTGTTTGTATCAGCAGACAAAACAATCGTAAACGTTGTTCCCTTTCCTTCTTTCGACTCTACTAAAATTTCCCCTTTATGTTCGTCGATTATTTTTTTCGTTACCGCTAAACCCAGCCCCGTACCCTTTTTCTTTGATGAATAGAAAAGACTAAACACATCATTAATTTTATCTTTGGGGATACCGTTCCCATTATCTTTGATTTCTATTTTAACCTGTTTATTCTTTTCATCATTCAGCGTGCTTACCGTTATTTTACCATTTTCACTTTCCATAGCTTCCATCGCATTAGATATCAGGTTAAGAACACAGTTGTAAATCCCGTCGGAGTCAATTACTATTTCTTTTATATTCTTATCTAAATTTTTCTCGATAGTTATGGATTTTTCTTTTAACCGCGGCGCCATCAACGACACCACATCCGATATAACTTTATTAATATCATATAAATTAAAAGAAAGCTTTTTCTCTTTGGAATAACTCAACATATTCATAACAAGAGTGGATATTTTTTCCTGACTTTTCTTCAAAAAAGACCATCCTTGTTCTATCATTTCACGGTTTTCTTTTTGCAACCCCGATTCAAGAAGATAGCCGGCTCCTTCGAAACCCGCCAAAACATTTTTTATGTAATGCGATAATTCCGCCATTGTTTGTCCGATGGCCGCCATCCGCGCCGCTCTTAAACTCTCTTCATATAATCTGGCATTCTCAATGCATAAAGCTGCTTGTTCAGCCAATATCTCCATAATGCGAACATCTTCATTAGAAAAATTTTTAGAACCTTTTTTATTCAGAACCTCTATCACACCTACAAGTTCATTTTTTCTGAACATTGGAACAGCAAGCAGCGAACGCGTTTTAAACCCTGATGTTTTATCAGCGCTGCTATCCCACATATTATTTTTTTCGACATTACCTATATTTATGGATTTTTTCTTTTTAGCAACAGTTCCTGCAACGCCTTCACCTGTTTTAAGCCGAATTTCTTTTACCTTGCCCCCTTTCTTGCCCAACGCAACTTCAAAATACAATTCATCTTTTTCTCTATCGTATAAAAGAAGAGAACTTGCTTCTGCATTTACAACATTCTTGCTTTCCTCCATAATCAGTTTAAGTAGTTCTTTCAGGTCGGTTATTGAATCGATGAATTTTGAAACTCGGTGCAGAGTAGCAAGTTCTTTCGTTAATGATGACTTTCTTTCTCTAAACATTTTTTCTTCTCATACTACAAAATTTAAACCATTGTAAAAAACAGCAAATTCAAAACAAAAGATATTTTAAGTTAGTCTTATACAGGGTGTCAATTAAGTGAAACTATTATCGGGAAAATAGTAAAGTCTCTTGCTATGTATATGAAGAGAAGGTAACAGTTCCAATCCTTGCTTGCCCCGTTACAAACGAAAGATGAGTTTTCGGGGTTTTAATGGAATCTACTCTCAAACTTTTTCCTATAATGTTTCGCCTCAGCATTTTGCTGAAAGCGCAGCTTTCAGCAAATATGTTGCAGGCGGTTGTTAGTTTGTCCTCATATTCATGGTCACATAGGCTTTCATCAGTTCGTCGTTGATCTCCGTCTCGTACCAAGTCAGCAATTTATCCAGTTCCTTGCTTCCATCAACGGGAATAGAGAAACCGCCTGATTGCTGAGCGTTATAAGGCCAGGCAGTACCCTTTGTTCCGCTCTTGGATGACAGGTTAGCGAACCCATCAAACCCCCATGCGCCAAATAGAACCTTCTCGTCTTCAAGACGAAAGTCTGTAAAAGTCACAGTGACATTACTGTCTGATTTGAGGGTCAAACTAGCAGGAATCGCACTTCCTTTTGTTATGATGAATTGGGTATTATGTGAATCCTCAATATTACCATTGACTTCCATTCTGACCGACAATTCAATCGTAACGTTTTGGTCAATAGTATTCACTTGCTGAACCGATGTATTCCCGCATACTCCACACAATAGAGCAAGGAAAATCATAGACAGAATCTTCTTCATCTTGTTTCTCCTTTCAAACTAATACAAAAATCAGCTGACCCTTCACGCTGCAAGCGGCGTGAAGGGTCAGCTGGATTGACTTGTTATATGATTTATATTTTTCAATCTAAAAATTGAAAAAAGAACTGCTAATAAACTTATGGCTGCCTGAGGCACAAGAAACATTAAACCTACTAGGCCTTGTCCTGTTTTATCTGTTTTTAAAATATAAGTAGTGATCCCTAAAAAAAACAGCATATATAAAGAACACGTTGTGATTGTTAATAAATAACTGCGTTTTGAAATTGATCCTACCAAAGTTATGCTAGATAGAACAAAAAGGATGCCAAAAGCTATATAAATAATCGTAGAGAATAAATCATCTATCCCTTGCTGGGTGATTATAAATGTCAAAATTCCGCCAAGCAGTAATAACAATGCTATGGGTAAATTTATTAATTTATTTTTAATCTTTTTATTCATATAACATACATCATTGAACAGTTAGTCTTAATTAGTTCATGGTAGCAGATAATTTTATATGCGTCAAAGAAGTTCTAGCTCTTAAATCAAACATTAAATATAAATTTTTTTATAATCTTTTGAGATTTTGAATTTTGCTTTGTAATTTTGCCCCGAGAAATTCAGAGAATTTCCGGGACTAAAGTCCTTGAGATTGTTTTCAATCTCTAAGGGCATTTTGCATTTTGACTTTTGAATTTTATTTGCTTTTCTCCAAATAATATTTACTCGGACCGTCTTCAGGGACAATTTTCAACACTTCTTCGAATGCCTTCTCTTGATATATCCCAGTGTAAGACAAATAAAAACAATAATGAGTATAATTGATACTGTTAAAAAAATTGTTTTGATTATTAATTTTGGAATTGAGAACCACAAAAATAATGTATAGAGCAATGCTATTAAGAGAGGGGTTATAGTGAGTATATAAGTTGATCCGCTCCATGAGAAAGGCTGCGTATCTCTCAATTTTGCCGCCTCCGTGATTGGTTTATGACCCTCTGGATAATTCGACTCAATAGCTTTCCCTATTTTAAGAAATAAGTCAACGTTACTTCTGCCCCGGAAACCTAATGCACACCAAATGAAGCTTATGGCGAGACCTAATATACAAATACCGCCTAATAAAAAAGAGTGGTTGGTAGTGATTTCTTCATTGATATTCGCATAAATAGTTGCCCATGCTAATATTAGAATGGAATTGAATAGGAGAAAATTATTAAACCTATTCCATGAAATTGATTCTGCGCCATTAATCAAAGCGGGTAAAGCTTGATATATCAAATTTTTTGTCTTGTTAGGCATTTGGTCCTCCAGATTATTGTCATTTTTATTTTTCATTTAACATAAAATGAGCGGCAAACCGAGCCTCCAGCTGAAGAAGCGGCGAGGATTATCCGCTGGATTGAGTTGTTATAAATTTTATTTATTTCCCACTTTATCTGCCTCAATTTCTTCTCTTACCCATTTAATCTCTTCCAACCATTCATTCTTAATTTCATCTCTCCATATATTATATTCTTCTTTAGCTTTTTTATTTTTATCATCATTATGGAGTGTGAAGTTGAATTTTTTATCATCCATTGTAGCTATAAAATCAATTATTTGATTAAATACTTGTTCATCTTTTATGTCTTTATTCTTTAGTAAAATCCAATGGATTAACCGTGTTATATCATATTTTGTTCGTTTTCCTTTTCTAAAATTATGCTCTAATCCAAAATGACTTTTCACAAAATTAATATCATCTGATGTGCCTACTATAAGTTTTTCTATTTTATCGATCTTATCTTTTATAGAAGAAAGCGATTCCTTAATCTGTTCAATTTCAAAAGAATAATCTTTGAACATTGTTATCCCTCCTCATTTTCTAACATTTTAGCATAACAATCATCACAAATTGGTTGAGTTTTTGCTTCTCCTAGACCACCAAGAGTAATAGGTCTTTCGCAAGTAGATACTTGTTCTTCGCCACATATTGAGCATTTCATAAAATCCTCTTTATATTTTATTGCTTTTTTGTCGATTACATTTTTCACATAACAGTTGAATATTTCTGGCAGTGCTAGAGCCTCCTTGGCTCACAGGAATTATATGGTCAAACTCTAAATTTTCTTGGCTATTGCATTCTACACAGCGACCACCATCTCGTCTCCATACAAAGATGCGAACTTCTTCAGGGATACTTTTTCTTTTAATCTCATCGGTAGAATATTGAGTTGAGAATTTTTTCTTTAATCGTTCAAATTTTTTTCTTTCTTTATCTATGGCTTCCAACAGTATTAATTTAATCTTTTCATCATCCAGTGTTCTTTCATAGTTATTTAATTCAAATAGCCATTCTCCAAATAGAAATTTATTCTCTATGAGGAGTGTAGGGGCTTCCATATTTTTTGCCTTTTCGTACTTTTCTTTTTCTTCGTTATTTTCAAATTTTTCAGGATAGGGAAGGTCCAAAGTGACTCCCTTGTTGTCATCTAGAGATATGTGCCATTTCTTAAAAGCAATTATTTTTGCCATAATTTATTTTTCAAACTTTATTTGGTCTTGATATTTATCTTTAGCAAAGCTTATTATCTCTTTATTATTTTTAAAAATCACAAGTCGTTCTTTAGGGCCCATAGCGTTATTAAACTCAAAGTGGGGGCTTGTTTTTTTAATTGTTTCAATAACTTTCTCCTGAAACTCACTAGTGTGTTTTTCATCTGGGTGTACAGAATAATAAATGCCATCAAATCCTGCCTCTATTGCGTGTTTTGCAAATAAACAACTATCCTTATAGTTTTCTTTGCTTCTTTTTCCGCCTACTAATTTTTCGAGGCCTTTAAATGATTTTTTTATATCATTTACTCTGTTAGTTGGACCCTGTAAATTTAAATCAATAATTCTTAAATTTTTATTAATAAAATATACTTTTTTTGTTTGTTTCGAACCGCCTACTTCTTTTTCTCTTTCAACGGGGTCTTGTGCCAAGTAACAAACTTCAATGCCTTTTGGAGCAAATCTACAGGTATATTCATTTTTGTTTCTTTCACGAAATAAGCTAATTTTCCCGTTATCGAAATCTATATCGAAAGCCCAGTCTTTATTTAATATCCACGTATTTATATCTTTCGCACTCATTTCAAACTTGTTTTTGAGAATATTAGGAGTTATATTCATTTTTCATTTTTTCCTATAACATAAAAATCAGCGGCGTGACGAGCCTTCCCGAATCCGATTTAGCGGCGAGGATTGTCCGCTCGATTGATTTGTTATAGAGTTTTCTTATACGTTCTTTCATTTATTTGACACAACAACATAACTGACGCAACCCAAATGCATTGTTTTTTATTTTTTTCGAAATCATCTTTTTTGTGCAAACTAAAACTCAAATCTTGAACTATCTTTTTTTGTTTATCAGATGGGAATGAAACGATGGTATCTTCTATGGAGGCTGAAATCTTTTTAATATTGTGCGCGTAAATATTTCGTAAATCAGATAAAGCACGTATGAATTTACATTCAGGTTCCTCTAGTAGCGATAACTTTTTTAACAAAGCTAATTTACCAATAGGATTCGAACACATATCGAGCTTCAGAAAAAAAGATCGCAATTCCGGTTTAACAGATATTTTAGCAATCAATTCAGACAGCAAGGCTTCAAAAATAGCATAGGTCTTAATGATAAAGCTCCAGTCATTTTCATTTGGTAGCGAATGCATAAAGCCTTGAGGCAAATTGCATTTATTTTCTAAGTCTTGAATATGTAAACTAAATGCTATTGGATCCATTTTTATTTACCTCTAACGTCGCCCCTCACGGGCGGCGGTACGCCGTACCGTGCAGTGCTTGGTTTGGTGGTTTCTACTTCATCTGGACCCAGACACGCTTGCCTTTCTTCAGATTCCAGAGGTACATCCGATTGCCGGTCAGCAGCGCTTTGTATGGCGGCAACCACCAACCCGTGTCGTATCGGTCATACTGCGGAATGGACAAGAGTGAACCGTCCGCCAACTTGAGGACGGCACCATCTCCCAGTGACTCGACTACGGCAGTCAGGAACCCGGTGCTTGTGGCGTATGTCCCGCCAGCATGAGTCGCAATGATCTCGTCACCATCGACGTAGGCGATGGCTACCTTTACCGTCTTCTTGTTTTTCAACACGACATCCTGAAACACAATGATGATGTCGTCAGTCACTAGCGCAAGAGTCGGTGACGACAACACCCAGCTTGAACCACCGAGAAGTTTGATCACCTTTCCGTCCTTCTGTGCGATTGAATCAGACAGGTATTCCACCTTCTGCATTCCGGGGGCAGCAATAGCCTCGCCTGCGACCAGAGCAACAAGAGCAATGATGGCAATCCAGTTACTCTTCTTCATTTTCTCCTCCACCGAATATATATCATTGAACAGTTACTCTTAATGAGTTCATGATAGCAGATAATTATTTTTAAATCTCTATTAATTCTTATTTAATTTGTCTGCATTTCTCCAAATAATATTTACTTGGACCGTCTTCAGGGACAATTTGCAATACTTGTGAAAATTCTTTCCCTGCGGAAGAAAATTCACCCGATTTATAAAGTTTTAGCCCCGCTTCAAAATGTTTAACAATATTTTCGATTTCAGGAGTTATTTCTTCCTTCCTGCAAATCGGTTCATAAATTTTTACACCTTGCGTCTTTCCCCTTACAGTAACTTCGTCAATTTCTCTGCAAACGATATTTTCTTTTATCTTTTGATAAGTATATTCGCTTAGTAAGATATTGTTTTTATATATTCTGGTCAATTCTTCTATCCGCTGGGTAAGATTTACATTATCCCCCATTATCGTATAATCAAGCCGCATCTTAGAACCCATGTTTCCTACGGACACTTCGCCCGTATTGATACCGATTCCTACATCTATTGAGGGTTTGTTTTCTTCTTTTAATTTTTTCCGCAATTCTTTTAGAGCGCTTATCATATCCAAAGCCGAAAGGACAACTCTTAAAGGATGGTCTTCCTGCGGCAATGGCGCGCCGTAGAAAGCCAATACAGCATCCCCGATATATTTATCAAGTGTGCCTTCATATTTAAACACTATGTCGCTCATTGGCGTAAGATAATTATTCATAAATTCTACAAGTTCTTCAGGGGAAAGCTTCTCCGAGATAGTCGTAAAACCCTTTACATCTGAATAAAGTATCGAAACAGTTTTTCTTTCTCCGCCAAGTTTTAATTTCTCGGGATTTTTTATAAGTTCGTCTACAATTTGGGGAGGAACATATGTTTGGAAAGCGCCTCTTATTTCGCGCGCCTTTCGTTCGGTAGTCAACGCTCTGTAAAGCGCCTGTGTCGTATAAACAAGAGCAATGCTTGAAAGCGGATAGAACATATTTAGCCGTATTTTCATATTATGAAATAAATAAAACCCAGCAAAACTATAACCTGCAACAAGCAACAAACTTATATAAGCTCCGTAACTTGCTTGAGAAACTTTCGGAATAGCAAAAATTAGTATTGCGCCTAACAGAATTATGGCTAAAAGATTTAAAATGTTTATTCCGTCGGAAGAATACACAAATTCACCGTTCATCATTGTGCGGGCATAAGATATGAATCTGTTATTAAGAACAGTATCTATTGTCTGCGCGTGTATTTTTATGCCCGGGACTACCGTCTCGGTCGGCGTAGGCCAGGTATCACGAACAAGACCCGGGTCTGTTATTCCTATTAGAACAATTTTATCCTTGAATTTCGCGGGATTATCAACTGTTCCGGTCATAACATCTACAAAAGATTCGGTAGGGAAAGATTGGGAACTAACGCTGTAATCTACAAATAACGCCCCGCTCGCATCAACGGGAATAATTTTTTCTCCCAAAGCAAGAGCTGATATGCCATTATTAGAAACTCCGAGCTGTATATTTTCATCAAAATAATTTTTTAATATCTGCAATGGGAACGAAGCATACCAGTCTTTTTCGTGTTCATATTTCATCGGAAACGTGACTTTTCTCAAGACCCCATCCGAATCGGGGAATATGTTTAAGAATCCGTAGTTTTTACAAGCGCGAGATATTTGCTCAATACTTGTCTCTATTCCATATCCTCTGCGAAGGAGGAATTTCTCATCGCCTTTAACACCGGAACTTACCAAAGAAATTTGAGCTTTTGAGATTAATCTCTTTGCCTTTTGTTTTTCAGCTTCCGTAATGTGTTTTACCTGCTCATCGCCCTCTGTCAAAAAATAATACCCAAGCACTACATTGCCGGCTTTTTTTATCGAATCAGTCAAGATTTTATCGTTATCGAATTTCTTCCTGTATTCTTCTATAAGGTCTTCGGAAACCCTATCTTTTAAATCTGTTTTATTAAGAACCTCCGATAACGGATTATCTTCTGCCATCGAGAAAAGAACATCTATTCCTATTACTTTAGCGCCCCATTTATTTAAGTTATCTATAACCTTTGCATATGTGTCTCTGGACCAGGGGAATCGTCCGATTTTATCTTCCGACTTGTTGTCTATGGTAACGATAACGATATTTTGCGAGGGAATTGTTTCCTGAAAAATTTTAAATCTTAAATCAAATGTTTTCAGTTCAAGTTGGTTAATGAAATCGATCGGGACGAAATAAAGGAAAACGATTACTGCGATGGTGAAAAAGCCGATAGTATAGGAATTGATTACACGGAGTTTTTTCAATTTTCAGAAAGAAAAAACCCCACGCCGAATTTTCAGCGTGGGGACGAATTAATCTTCTATAGCCAACTTACAACTTTTAACAACAGGATATAAACTCGTTCTAACCAAAACTTTCAAGAATTCGTGTTTTGCTATGAAATCCGCAACTTTTGGAGAATATCTGTAATATGTAGAAACGAATAATTGTCCGATAGGATTAGTCAATAGATATGTATCCCTAAAATTTCTCAAGATACTAACTTCTCCCGACATAGGTGAACCAAAACAAGCAGTTGCGATAAAACATCCGCTTGTGCCACCGCTACTACCTTCTTCATCAGATTCCGGCTCCATTCCTCCCGGAGGTGGAGGAGGCATTTCTTCTCCGCTTGCTTTTGCAAATAAAGTAAGAGTCCACTCCAATAACGGAATAAAATCGTTAGATATACTGCTACGAACAGGATTAACCCATAAAGTTGCATAGTCATTACTGTAAATCCAATAACCCTCGCCAGGTATCATAACAGCAACGACAGTAGAGCCGCTATAATTTCCGTTTGAATATCTCCAAAGCATATGGGATGTAAAGGTATTTTCATCAGATAGGATACCATAAACATCTCCTTCTCTTTCACCATAAGAAGAAACTTCTACTGTATTCCAATCTATTTGGAAATTAAACGGAGTGCCAATCTGGTTCCAGTCGGGATAAAGATAAATTTCATACGGAGAATTGGTTTCTTGCAAAGAGCCGATTACATCTAAAGTGACATCGTTGCGCGAAATAAGCCATAAACCAGCGCCTGGTTCCATATAATTATATCCTTCTTCAGAATAATAAGCGGCAAGTTCCCCTTCCACCACATAATCTCCAAAATCATTAAAAGGATATTCCTCGTAACCTGCCGGTTCAAGAGTAGGATTCCATCTGAAAGCACGCCACAGTTCCGTATCGTAACTACCCAAATCATCTAACAATGGATCCGCATCATCAGGAAACACGGTAGAGGAAACCATAACATAAGACGAAGCGGTAGTCCCGCCGGAAATGTTTCTTGTGAATATCCATTCTCCTGTATGGTTTGAAACAAGTTCATGAGGAGGAGATATGTATGTACTTAAAAAGTTATCCCATGACTGTATGTAGGGCGTTCCATCTTCATATATTCCTTTACACATCTCAACCACATCATCATCGAGAAATGATAAATGTTCGTTGTCATAATTACTATCCACAGAATCCAGATACCATCTTGGAAAATATATGGAAAGGCCGTTGTCTTTATTGGAAGAAGAACTATGATTCGCGATTATACATTGGTCAAACGCTTCATTAACGTCATAAGCAGATTGGAAAATATCCTCATTTTTGGCGTAATCGCTAACCCCCTGCGCAAAACCTTTCAAATCGCGGGAAACACTATTTCCGCCAGAATCGGTATAAGAACCCGAGCGTTGTTGCGCCGCAAATATAACATCCCAATCGTCGTGGGCGGGTTCGGTGTATAGCGCCGCATCCGCAAAATCGCTTACGGCATCAGCAAGGGACCGAATTGGGCTGACATCTCTGATTTTTTGGAAAACAAGGAATTGATATGGCGTATCGCTTGCGTCACCTTCCCCGCCGTTTATAACAATCATTTCCTTGTCCTGCGACATTGTTCCGCTAAACTCCGTTAAAAGCGCTCCGCCTTCTTCAAGAGAAACAACACCGTCTCCTGTTATAGTAACTCTACTTTCAACCTCCCCTATATAAAAATATCCTCCTGAATCTATTGTAACAGGCACCGACGCTCCAATATGTTGCCAATACTCATAAAAAAACTGGCACCCTAACACGTGCATACTCCAGTATCCTTCAAGGTCTGATTGTTCAAACGCCACACCGTTTTTCTTTTGTAAAATAACAATTTGGGATTGCCCGCCTTCACCCTCGTCTTCAATCGTTCCGACAACAACATTTTTGTTCTGGGACATAGCTCCAAACGGGACAAATCCAGTATCTTCTTCAACGGTAACGATTCCGTTCCAAAGAGTGCCTTCATCTTCGTAATTTATAGAAAGCTGATAAATATTGGTATCCTCTGCGCTCCCATCGCTATCTTCAAAGGTGCCGTTCACCCACGACATAGCCCCCTCGGATGTTATATTTGCCTCTCCACGCGACCAGCCACAATTTCCATAGCCATCACATCTAAAAGAATGCATGTCCCAGTCGCCTGCAAGGTCGGAAAGCGTAAAATCCACATCCTCATCTCTTTTTTGCAAAACAATAATCTGCGCCGTATCGTAACCATCATCGTCGCTAATTGTTGCTGTAACCGTTTTTTTATCCGGCGACATAAAACCATAAAAATATTCGTCGCTGTCAATCCATACAAAGCCATCAGAATCTATATAAATTTTAGTAGGCATATCGTCCGATTCAAATTCCTCTCCATACCATTGCTCTACCACTCCTGTTTCACTTATATCCATCCCGCCAAAAAACGCATCGCAATCCCCTTCGTCTGAGCCACACTGCAAAGAATTTATATACCAGGTGCCTGCAAGGTCATGGGTGGAATAGTTTGCAAGAAGGACTGATGAAAGAGTGTTATCAGCGTTATCGGTATCCTCTTCATATTTCTCCACTATCGTTTGGGATAATTGGGCAGCGGTTATTTCCGTATCGGCGACTAACTCTTCTAAAATTTGTTGATATGGCCATGTTCCTGGGATTTGGTATTTTTCGGAAGCGACCATTACATCGGCATAATCTTTTATTTCGTAAGCGGATTCAAGCATACCCATAGAGCCGCCATCAAAACCTACAAGGTTTATGCTTACACCATCTAAACTTGTCAAAGCTTCTCTCACTTCCGCTATGGAAAGTTTTCCTTCACCGCCATAAAGACTTGCCGCATTCCATAAAATAAGAGCATAATTGGAAGCAGAGTTCGCCGCCACAGTGGTTTGGACAAAACTCACTAACGTCGGAGCATCGCTCCCATCTCCATCTAAATATACTGCAGTAGTAACGTCTTCCGAACCACCTGCCGATATTATTACCGAATCAGCAAGAGCTGTTTCTTGCAAATCTCCACCAGCCGCCATATAGACCATAACAGTCCATGGGTGCTCTTGAGCGTGAAGAGGTACAGTAAAACAAATCAAAGCAAAAACTACAAATAGCGACGGTAGGAACTTTTTGCCGATTAAATTTAATTTTTTACACATATCTATTTCACCTCTTTAAATAACTGTTTCACTAAATATCTATTGTGTTAATCTTCAATACCATTAGGTGGTTCATAAGGCGGTTCAGGCGGTTCGGGAAGCGGTCCACCGGCTGGAGGATTTCCTCCCAACGGCTGGTTAATTATACCCTGTCCACCACCCGTACCACCGCCGGGCCTCAAATCTCCAAAATTATTTCCGCCGACATTTCCGGTGCCACCTCCACCACCGTCATCTCCACCATTAATAAGTCCTAAGTTTTGGAGGAAATCCAACAATTCGTCAAAACTTATAGGTATCGGGTCGCCGGGCGGCGCGCCGTCTTCAACCGATATAATAAAGCCGCTTGTCAAAAGCATTTCGCCTCCGATTTCGGGTGAAATACTTGTTACGGTCACGACCCCGCTTAAACCGAGCAGTTGCGTCAATTGTTCGGATGTTACATTAACGATAAAACTTGTTCCTTTGACTCCCGCTACCGCCGTAGGCGTACGGACTTCAAAAGATGAATCCTTGGAGAAAAGTTTTCCTACATTAAATCTTGCCTTTCCCATAACAACATTCATTTTGCCTTCCCGATGGTTTTGGGCCGGAGAATATATAAGTTTTTCTATTTTTATAGTCGTCTCGGGTCCTATAGAGACATTCGTTTCGTCAATGAAGAAAAGAACTACTTTGGAATCTTCGCCGGTTTTAATAGTATCTTTTTCGTAAACGTCGCTTTTTTTACTTAACGCCCTCCACGCTCCGTCTTCATCAAGTTTCGCCTCTACACTACCCTGTAAAGAAACAACTTTGCCGATTGCTTCCTGGGAGAACAAAGCGCCTGCAACGCCTGTAAACATTAAAACTGTTATCAAAACCATTGTTAAAATATTTTTATTCATTTTAAACCTCCCTTTAACCGGAACTGTGTTCCGATTAAAAACTGCAACTTAAAAATAACGAAGTGATGTTTCTTTTATATTCGTAAAAATCAATATTGGAGTTATTGTTGATATGTTTATAATTCAAAGCGACGCTCCAATTGTTGTTTAATTTGTATATGAGTTCCAGCCATCCGCTTGAAGTTGTGTCTTTTCTGGTTTGCTCATAAAACGAGTCTTCATTATTAAAATTACTGTATGACTGTTCACCTCCGATTTCTACATTCATTTTGTCAATCGGAGTCGGAGCGTATACGCTTAACCTGACTTTGGGTTCCGAATAATCCCAATCATCTCCTTGAGCATCATTGTTTTTATATTCACCGCTGAGTTTTATGTAACCTTTACCATCTATGATAGAAAAATATTGGCTTACGCCGATTGCACCGGCATAGCCGCTTCTGTCATATTCATCTTCCTCCACATCTATAAGATAATTTAAGTTTTCATATTGGAAATATACTTGTGTTATATTCGGCGAGAATACGGAAATATTTAAAGAAGGAGTAAGAGTATGTTTCGCCAAATATTCGTCGTTGTCAACAAAATAATAGTCATAACTATATTGTACAGACGGTTGGAAGGGGCGCAAATTTGAAGCAAAATACAGCGAACCTGTATGTCCCTGAACATTGTATTCGGTCAAATCCTGGTGCATGGACTGATAAAACGAATAAGAAATCCCTATTTCTCCCGGTTCTACAAAAGTACGATGCGCAAGTTTTAGATTAACAACAGCTCTTTCGTCTTCTTTGTCGGAGACCGTCGAAGCATCGTCATCCGCTGATTGTAAAGTAACGTTATCGTCATATTCCACGCCAAGACTTGCTTTCAAACTTAAAGGTTTGGTTTGTTTTTCTATTGCGCGTAAAAATTCATCGGCAGATTTGCCAAGTTGTGAATCGGAAGAAAGACGTTTTACCTGATATAAATTAAACTGCGCTTCATTATATAAACCCTGATGAAAAAGAGATACGCCCTGCCAATAGTAAGACAAAACCGTAAGCGCAGGGTCAAGTTCTCTCACTTTTTTAAAAGGGGCAACAGCTTTGTAATATCTTTTCATACCGTAATATGTCGAGGCTTGATAATAATAGACCATGGCATCTTCCGGCGAATATTTTTCCGCTTGCGACAAGGATTCTAACGCGTTTGCGTATTGTTTTAGTTGATAATAAGCAACGCCAAGCTGAAAATGTATTTTTGTTAACTGCGGATTTAATATCAGAGCTTTCTGATAATAAGAAATCGCTTTATAGAAGTCTTCCATTTGAGAATAGGTCATTCCCAAATAGTAATAAGCTTCTGCATTTATGGGGTCAACATCCAACACCTTTAGGAATTTTTCTAGAGCTTCGTCATAATCCCCGACTTTTAACAAAAGGATTCCTGCGTTCAATTCTTTATCTGCTTCCAGGGAAGAATCCGCGGAAAAAACACAAACGGAAAAAAGACAGCATATAGAAAAAATCAATCCTAAAAGACCTAACTTTTTTATTAATCTCATTTTCTTAATTTTTATTTTTTTATTATATCCGATTTGACTAAAATATCAAGTCAATACCTATGGAGGAGTAACCGTCATAATCTGTTTGGCCATTTCAGGATAAGACGCAATAAATCTCAACTCATCCTCAACTAAAGGTTTTTGAGTATGGACATTTGCATATCTAACTAATTCTAATATTTTAGTAGCTTCCTCATCATTTTTAAACTCTATTTCCATTTTGCCGTAAACATTGCCGAAACCTTTAATACCGCTATATTCTCCGACTGTTATTTGTCTTCCGGTTTCAATAATTTCCGGTTCTCCTCTGCCTAACTCTTTATAGTGATAAAGTTCATAGTTCCTGGAATCTTTCAGAGCGCCGTCAACGTGAATGCCGGACTCGTGCGCAAAAGCGTTATCCCCTACTCCCGGCTGATTAATGGGAATCGGGACACCGAAAGCATAAGATGCGTATTTGGAAATTTTCCAAGCCATCTTTAAATCTATATTGTCATCCATTGCATATTTTCCTTTTAAACCACTTGCCTTCTTTATAGCCAATATTGTGGACACTAAATCCGCATTGCCGGCTCTTTCGCCCATTCCGTTAACAGTAGTATTTATATACGCATCTACTCCGCTGTCAACTGCCGCTTTAGCTCCGCCTATTGAAACTGCAACAGCCATACCCAAATCATTATGACAATGCAATTCAACGCCTATTTTGACGGAAGCGACTATCTTGGATATTCTTTCATAGATTGAAAAAGGATCATCATATCCCAAAGTATCACAGTATCTAAACCTATCGGCTCCGGCTTCTTTAGCGGCAATGGCAAAATCTATAAGGAAATCTACATCAGACCTGGAAGCATCTTCTGCATTGACGCCTATTGTTTTGACTCCGCTTTTCTTGGCATATTTGGTAGCTTCCGAAATCATTCTGATGATATCATCTTTGGAATATTTGCCTCCAAACTTGCTGTCAAGCATCTGCTTGGAAGTGGAGACAGATATATTCATATCCTTAATGTTGGTAAGTTTTAATGACTTCTCTATATCTTTAATTACGGGTCTGCACCATCCTGAAAGGATAAGTGATTTAAACGCGCCTATTTTTTTAAGTTCAAGATTGGCGTTGATATAGCTTATTTCGTGATTCGTAAATGGAAACCCCATCTCGCTCTGATAAACACCCATCTTGTCAAGATAGAGATTTATCATTGTTTTCTGGAGTTTAGCCAATCCGAGGCGAGAAGTCTGAACACCGTCTCTATTGGTTACATCAAGAATATGTATTCTTGGTCCCTTTAGAATTTTCTTTTTAACAGGCTGAAGTTTCTTAACCATAATTTAAATCTCCGTAAAATTAAATTTATCTCTTTATTTGAGACAAATTCAATGCGTTATTAAATTTTCCTTCTTTTAAAGCCAATGCTATTGAATTGGCAATATCTACCGCTACTTTAATTTGAGCTTCCTGTGTGGAAGCGCCCAAATGCGGAGTAACTATCACATTATCCAACTCAAGAAGCGGAGAATCAAGAAGTGGTTCCTGCGCAAAAACATCAAGCGCTGCGCCGGCTATTTTTCCTTCTTTCAATGCTTTATAAAGAGCGTCCTCGTCAACCACACCGCCTCTGGCGCAATTTATTATCCTGACATTCTTCTTCATCTTATTTAATGCATCTTCCCCTATAAGGTTTTTTGTCTCGGGTGTACGCGGAACATGCAGAGAAATAAAATCAGCCGTTTTAAATATTTCATCCAAACTTACAAGTGCAACACCAACGCTACTTGCCTTGTCCTCTGTTATTAAAGGATCGTAACCAATAACTTTCATTCCGATTCCTTTAGCCATTTTAGCCATGTGACTACCTACTCTTCCTAATCCTATTACACCAATCGTCTTGCCGTTAAGCTCAACACCCAATAATTTCTTCTCCCATTTTTTATTCTTCAGCAAAGAATTGGCATAAGGAATATTTCTCGAAAGAGACATCATCAGGGCAAATGCATGTTCTGCGGCAGATATCGTATTGCCGGAAGGAGCATTCATTACCACAATTCCTTTAGCCGTTGCCGCAGGAATATCTATATTGTCCACACCTACACCTGCTCTGCCGATTACTTTCAGATTATCAGATGCGTCGATTATTTCTTTTGTGGCTTTGGTCTTTGACCTTACAATCAAAGCATCGTATCCTTTTATTTTTTCTTTCAACTGTTCCGGTGTAAGTTCGGTATTAATATCAACCTGCAACCCTTCCGCCTGCAGAATATCCACGGCTTGTTTTTCTAATTTATCTGATATAAGTACCTTCATTTAATTATCCTCCATTTCTCTCACTATGTTCGGGATGGTTTATGGTCTTTGAATATTTTTTGCTATTTACTATCAACTATTTATTTGATATAAAACTTTCTGGGCGGCTTTTACACCTTCACCCATTTTCACAGGGTAACCTATTTTACCCAATGCAACTTCTAAAGCAGAAATACCAAGAATTACATCGGAAGCATCCATATATCCCAGATGCGCAATTCTCAGTATCTTGCCTTTTAGGTCTCCCTGACCGCCCGCAGCCTGAACACCTAATTCGTCTTTCATTGTCTTATATAGTTTACTACCATCCATACCCTCGGGTAATTTCACAGAGGTAACAGCATCAGCAGGAGAAGAAGCAAAAACTTCCAGTCCTAACGCTTTGACTGCTTGTCTTGTCGCCTCAGCCATTACAGCGTGTCTCTTCAACACATTTTCAAGCCCTTCATCATTTATAAGTTTAAGCGCCTCTGTCAAAGCCACCGTCAAACTAATTGCAGGCGTATATGGTGTATCCGATTTATCCAAAGCTTTCTTATACGCTTTAAGATTCAGATAATACTTAGGTAATGTTGACGTTTCGAGCATTTTCTGCGCTTTTTTGCTCAATGAGATAAAAGCAAGCCCCGGCGGCAACATCATACCTTTTTGCGAACCGGAAACAACAACATCAACGCCCCATTCATCGGTCTTAAGTTCCATAGCGCCAAGACCTGATATTGCGTCCACCACTAATACGGCATTGGTTTTTGCGGTAATCGCCGCAATAGTTTTGATATCTGTTTTTACACCCGTAGATGTTTCGCATAATGTGACAAAAACCGCTTTAGCATCAGGATTTTCTTTCAATAATTTTTCTATCAAAGACGACTCAACCGCTTTACCCCACTGGACATGCACAGGGATAACGTCCAAACCGTACGTATTACCAAGTTCCAGCCATCTTTCTCCAAACTTACCTGCCTCAACCATAATTACTTTATCTTTCGGGGAAAGCAAATTTACTACAGACGCTTCCATAGCGCCGGTACCCGAAGAAGCAAAAGTAAAAACATCTTCTGCGGTCTGAAATAAAGATTTCAAACCATTATTTACTTCCACAAACAATGCGCTATATTCGGCAGTCCTATGATGTATAATCGGCTTTGCCAAAGCGCTCATAACTTCCGGCGGCAGAGGTGTAGGTCCCGGAGTCAAAAGATATTTCTTTTTCATTTGTGCTACCTCCTTGTAGGTTAAGTTTAGAGAAGGTGGAATGATACAATTTCATAATATTAAAGTCAACTGTATGATATAAATAAAAATGATAGCGGGATAAATGATAAAAAAATACTAATTTATTTTTTAGGAGAAAATTTTGTATAATGGTTTGAATAACGGAAAAGAAAATGACGGTTATCGTTAAAGATTAGTTACGAAAACCTAACACCGAAAACCGAATAACGGAAATAAAATGAGTCCTAAAATAATATTAGATAAGAGTCAATTTCCTCAACACATTGCATTCATCGTCGACGGCAACCGCAGATGGGCTAAAAAAAATAAACTCCTTTCAACCCAAGGACATAAAAAAGGCAGCGATACCGTCCTTAGAGTAATCGAAGATTGCCTCCAACTGGGGATACCTGTGCTCACCTTTTATATCTTTTCCACAGAAAATTGGAAGAGAAAAGAGAAAGAAGTAAATTTCATAATGAAATTTGGTACAAATTTTCTTAAGAAGAAAATAGACTATTTCCATTCAAAAAATATTAAAGTCAGATTTATAGGAAGAATCCATGAGCTTGAAGGAAATCTCAAAAAAGCCATAGATTATGCAGAAGAAACCACGAAGAATAACGACAAGATGGTCGTAAACCTCGCTGTAAATTACGGCGGTAGAAAAGAAATAGTAGATGCAGTCAATAAAATATTAGAAAATAAAGATATTAAAAAAGTAGATGAAGAAACCATTTCGGAAAATTTATATACCGCAGGGCTACCAGACCCCGACCTTCTAATACGAACCGGAGGAGATTTCCGCATCTCTAATTACCTGCTCTGGCAAATGGCATACACCGAAATTGTCATAATCCCCGAATTATGGCCCGATTTGAGTAAAGAAAAATTACACGAAGCGATTACAGAGTACCAGAGACGGCAGAGAAGGTGGGGGAAGTGAGAAAAAGTTAAAATTTAAAAGTAAAAAGGTAAAATTACAAATCAAAATTTAAAAGTTAATAAATAGGCGCTGTTACTATTTTTTCGATTCAGCCGTTCTATTTACCCTCCTGTTCCAAGACATTTTCAAGAATTGATTGAATATGTTCCTCTACTCCTGCATAATCGGGAACTTCTTTTGATAAACTGACCTTTGAAGGATACTTCTGACGATGCTTGGCAACACGAATAAGAAATCTTTCAGCATGTTCTCTCGTTTCAAAATTCGGGCAGTCTTTGATAAATTGATCTATTGTAATTATATAACTGTCGAGTTTGAGATTCAGCCAACCTCTCGCATTTTTTGACTCACCATTGTCAAGATAGGACACTGTTTGGAAAACCTCGGATGCATCGACTAACGCTTTATCCAATGTCGAGAATTGGAACATAGCATTCATGAAATCGAGTTGAGTGCCGATAACCATCCCGCCAACGAAGATACCACCAGCAAGAACAACAATGCCAAGAATAAACAAGAATTTCTTCATCCGTCTACCTCCTTCCAAACAAAGAACTTATATTTGTTTTACTAAACCTGAGAGAATAGTAGGTTAGAATGAGTCTTTTGTCAAACACACTAATTTGAAATGAATACGGAAGACCAGTAGAATAGATTATCGCAAATACTGAAAACGGTTATCTCCCCCTACATTCTTTCATAATGTAACAGGGGGACGTGGGTTTTAGGTTTTCGTAAACAATCTTTAACGATAACCGCAAACCGAACACCGAAAACCGATTAGTTACTTATGTTTAACCTAATTTCTCCATACAAACCCAAAGGCGACCAACCGAAAGCCATCGAAAAATTAACTGACGGTTTGAAACGCGGTTATAAGGAGCAGACACTTCTTGGAGTCACAGGTTCGGGGAAAACATTCACTATCGCCAACGTCATAGCCAACATAAATAAACCTACGCTTGTAATTTCCCATAACAAAACATTGGCAGCGCAACTCTACTCCGAATTCAAACAGTTCTTTCCCAATAATGCCGTTGAATATTTCGTCAGTTATTATGATTATTATCAGCCCGAAGCATATCTCCCGATGAAAGATTTATATATCGAAAAAGACTCCTCTATAAATGAGGATATTGACAGGTTGAGATTGAAAGCGACTTCAAGCCTATTCTCAAGAGACGATGTGATTATCGTTGCCAGTGTCTCCTGTATTTACGGGCTTGGCTCGCCTGAAGAATGGCAAAACATGGCGCTGGTATTAGAGAAAAATAAGAAATACAAACGCGAACATATACTTGAACGGCTTATTCAAATGCAATACGAAAGAAACGATATAAATTTCAAGAGAGGAACATTCAGGGTGCGAGGCGATACGCTCGAAGTTTTCCCCGCCTATGAAGAAACCGCTTTAAAGCTCGAAATGTGGGGTGATAAGATTGAAAGAATGAAAGAAATCAACCATTTAACAAATCATACTGTCAGAGAAATAAATAAGATAATGCTCTATCCGGCCAAGCATTTTGTTGCCAGTCAGGACAATTTGAATACTGCAATCAAAACAATAAAAATGGAACTTAAAACCCGTCTTGCTGACCTAAACAAACAACATAAACTTCTTGAAGCCCAGCGGCTCGAAACACGCACGAACTATGATATGGAGATGCTTCAGGAATTAGGGCATTGTCAGGGAATAGAAAACTATTCACGGCATCTTTCTTTAAGAAAACCCGGGGGGAAACCTTATACTTTAATTGACTATTTTCCTAAGGATTTTCTTTTGATAATAGACGAGTCACACGTTACAGTTCCCCAAATTCGTGGGATGTATAACGGAGATAGAGCCCGCAAGGAAACACTTGTAGAATACGGTTTCCGTCTGCCTTCGGCCTTAGATAACAGGCCATTGAGGTTTGAAGAATTTGAAAAGATAATGAATAAGACAATTTTTTTATCGGCAACACCTTCGCCGTTTGAACTGAACAGAAGTAAACAAGTCGTTGAGCAAATTATAAGACCTACCGGTTTAGTAGATCCGAAAATTACTATAAAACCAACTGAACACCAGATAGATGATTTACTTGAAAGAATAAGAAAGAGGGCAGAAAAACATGAAAGAATTCTTGTTACGACGCTCACTAAAAGAATGTCAGAAGAATTGGCGGAATATCTTTCTGAGAAGGGTGTAAAAGTAAGATATCTCCACTCGGAAATAGAGACAATAGAAAGAGTTGAAATATTAAGCGGTTTAAGAAAAGGCGACTTTGACTGTCTTGTAGGAATAAATCTTTTAAGAGAGGGTCTTGATTTGCCCGAAGTCTCGCTGGTTGCGATTCTTGATGCCGACAAAGAAGGTCTCTTTAGGTCTGAAACATCACTAATCCAAGTGATGGGCCGATGCGCAAGGAATGTGGGAGGCGAAGTAGTGATGTATGCCGATGAAATAACCAATTCCATGAAAAGAGCTATCTATGAGACTGTAAGAAGAAGAAAACTGCAAATGGATTATAACCGCAAAAACAACATCACGCCCAAAACAATAAAGAAAGAAATCGTTGACTTGCTCAAGAGAGAGATAAAAACAAAGACAGAAAGTTTGCATCTTATTTCTTTGGTAAGAGAAAAAGGGATAAGATATACTATTGAAGACGAATCTTTAATCGCAGAACTTGAAACTGAAATGCTTAAATCCGCCAAAGAGCTGGAATTCGAAAAGGCCGCTATAATAAGGGACGAAATAAAAAGAATGAGGGAAACAATGAAAAAGAAGATTCATAACCCGTAAATGGTAATTTAAAAATTACGAATTACAGTTTACGGATTACTAATTACGTAAGCTAAAACTTACGATTTAATCCTTAGCATTGATTATGAAAAATATACTATTATTTATATCATTAGCAGGTCTTCTATTATTAGCCGGTTGCGTTTCCGGATCGCGTCCTCCAATAAAGGGAAGTAGACAAGCTACAATTGCAATGACAGTTACCGCGTATTGTCCCTGCGGTGAATGTTGCGGCTATAGGAGAGGATTTTTCGGAATACCCATTTACACTAGCGGGCCCTTAAAAGGGAAAGTAAAAAAAGTAGGGATAACAGCTGACGGAACAAAAGCAAAAAAAGGAACAATTGCCGCAGATACTTCAATGTATCCTTTCGGAACTCATATGTATATTCCGGGTTATGGTTGGGGCGTTGTCCACGATGTAGGCGGTGATATTAAGGGAAACCACATCGATATATTTTTCTCATCACACCAACAAGCATTAGATTGGGGAAGACAGCGGCTTCAGGTGAAAGTTGTTTGGGAATAGAATAGTATTCGGATTTTCAATGCTTATTACTGCGCAGAGGTAAGTCGTTGCCTGTGTGTTTCTTGCGTTTCAATGTCTCTACAATATGTTCCATGGTTCCTTGAGCTTGCACTTTTCCTTTTGAAAATAAAAAACCGAAATTAGCTATATTCTGCGTAAACAAAACATCATGAGTTACAATAACAAAAGTTGTTTTCGCCTTTAGTTCCAGTAACCATTTACCGAATTCCTCTGTCGTATTCAAATCCAAGGCGGAAGTCGGCTCATCCAAAAGCACATATTGGGGTTTCATAATTAAAGCTCGCGCTATTGCCGCTCTCTGAGCTTGTCCTCCGCTTATTTGAGAAGGGTATCTGTCACACAAATCTTTTATGCCGAGCTTAGCCAAAATATCTTCAGCTTCCTTACTTACTATCTCCTTATCTTTTTTAAGCACTCTCACCGGAGCCAATATCATATTTTCCAAAATTGTTAGATGCGGAAACAAATAAAGCTCCTGAAAAACTATTCCTATTGAACGTCTTAGCTTCTCCCGCGGGATACCAAAAATACTTTCATCGTTTAAGATTATATCTCCCGATTGGGGCTTCAGAAATTTACCTATGCATTTCAGTAAAGTGGTTTTCCCCGAACCGCTCCGTCCCAGTATTGCTAAGATATGTTCTTTCGGCAATTCCATTGTAACATCCTTTAAAGCAGTTGCCCCTTCCGGATAAGTATAAGTTAAGTTTTTTATCTTAAGCATTAGTAAACCCTCTTTTCTTTATCTTAGCTTCTATTTTACCGGCCAACTTCATCAAAGGAAATGTAACTACAAAAAACATTACCGCAACTATAAAATAATACTTCATAGGATTATAAGTAACACTTATTATTGACTGCGCCTCGCGTATAACCTCTGCCACTGCAATCAGAGAAACCAAAGCAGTGTCTTTCATTAAGGCCACAACCGTATTCATAAGAGGCGGAAGAGCAATACGAAATGCTTGCGGCCAAATGATATAGGTAAATACACCGACATTTGTCAACCCCAAGGCTTTGCCGGCCAGTTTTTGTCCCGGGCTGACAGCCATAAGCCCAGAACGAATAACTTCCGCCATATAGGCAGAAGCGTTTATAGTTAAAGTAAATATTGCCGCCTGGATAGGAGTAAAGAAAATTCCTATTTGCGGCGCGCCGAAATAAACAAAAAACAGCTGAATCAAAAGAGGTGTCCCTCTTATAAAATCGTTGAATGTGCGCGCAGTAAAATGTAAAGGATAAAACTTTTTATTGTTGAGTAAAAGCCCGAACGGAATAGCTAGCAAAAACCCTGTAACTATTGAAAAAAAGGCAACAAATAAAGTTATCCCAAATCCACGCAATAACTTTTTAGCAACTATTATGTTTTCCATTGCTGTTTGTTTCGCTATCGGCTCTGCTTGAGTTCCAAACCATTTTTCTTGTATCTGCGCAAGTTCGCCTTTCCCCTCCATGGCAATCAAGGCATTATTTATTTTTGTCAGTAAAGCATCTCTTTCTTTTACAACCGGTATTGCCATGCGCTCTTCATATAAAAGCGGACCTGCAGAAATAAACGGAGCATCGGATTGTTTTATCTGATAAAGGCCAACCAACCGGTCAGTAACAAAACCTTTAATACGCCTGTTTTGCATATCCAGGAATATATCCACCGTACTTTTATAAGTAACAGTGTTAATTTCAGGATGGTTGTTTTCCAGATAATGCTGATAAGTTTCTCCAAGCCCTACCCCGACATTTTGAGCGTTTAGGTGTTCGATGTTATCTATTTCATTTTTATCTTCTTCATGGATAAAAAGCTGCGCGCCGGAAATATAATACGGATGAGAAAAATTTACACTCGCTTCGCGTTCCAGAGTGATTGCCATGGAGCCGATAATAGCATCATATCTTCCTGAAAGCAGCCCGGCTAAAATCCCGTCCCATTCAGTGGTAACAATATTTAAGTCCCTATCCAAATATTGCGCTATTTTTTCGGCAACATCTACATCAAAACCAACTAACTCTCCTTCTTGGGAATAAAAACTAAACGGCGGGTATTTTCCCGTCAAAGCAATGGTGAAAGATTCCTTTTGTTCGGCTTGCATCGGAGAAAAAACCCCGAAAAAGAGAAAAAATAAAAAGAGAAGTTTTATTGGTTTGAAAAAAATAGGTTTATTTGAAATCATAATTTTAAAAAATTGTCGTAAAAATTCATTAGAAAGTCTTACATTTGCTCAACTTTTTCATTATACAGTAAACAGCAGTCATTCCAAAAACTTTTTCGCAATTTTATATATTCCCTGTAATTTACTTTCTCTTGGACCTGCCATATTCAAAATTTTAATATTATTTTTCTCAATCCAATTCCAAAAAGCATCTAATACATTCGCACTGCAATTATCCAAATCCACAATAAGATAAGGTTTTTTATGTTTTTTCGCACATTCAACAGTAAAAGCCGTTCCGCCTGTAAGTTCACCCTCATTTAACACAAGCGTCCCGTCGGAATCCTTTACATTCCATTCAGTCCTGATTTCATAATCTGAAGATTCCGTTTCTTTTAAAGGATAACGTTTGGGTATAATCCCATCTTCTGCAATACGCCCATTAGGACACCATCCGCCGCAAACAATCTTGCACTTCAAAGCGACATCAAGTGCTGCTCTGTCAACACCCGTTTGTCCACCTGAAACAATTTTTTTCAAAGTTCGTTTTATATGCAATTTAAAACACCTCACCTACTCTGTTTCAGTTTAATAATATAAAACGATAAAAAATAAGAAAGGATTCCAAATGTTATCCCAACAACTGCCCCACCCAAAAACAAAGCTCCTACAGCGCTACCCAGTATTTTAACATTGAAATGTTTAAAAAATTCCATCGTAAAAATTACCGGTATACTTAAAATTTTAGCCCCTACCCAATAATCAAAAAAATACACAAAAGGAACTACCGGGATAAAAGAAAAAACGGTACTTGCCGTAAATATCGCTATAAGATTTATTTTTTTATACAAAACACCTATAAGCGCGACAATTGCCGTTTTAAAACCCTGTAGCGGCAACACTCCCAAAAAGACGCCAAACCCTATCCCAAGAGATATCTCGTGAGGACTTTTACGCGAAAATGTTTCTTTCTTAAGTTTTTCAAAAAGGTCTCTTGCTTTTTTATTTGCCATACATCAGATTCTTGTCTTAACAAAACTCTACGCGTATTTTTTGTTTGTTTTTATTACGCCGCAAAAATAATCAGCAATCCAATCAGCACAACGACTCCGCCCATAATACGGACAAACATTTCATTTCTAGCCTCAATCCAATCAATAAACGTCTTTATATGCTTCACCTTGAGCGTAAGAGCAAGAACACCGCTTATAAGAGTAATAATACCCAAGACTGCTATAACAATAGGCCATCTGCTCCCTGATGCAGCAAGTAAAAAAATAACAGCAATCCCCAACCTTACAATACCGACAATGCGGATTCGCTTAGTCACTTTAAATAAAGGTATAAACTTAATCAATTTTTCCGGTATCGCACTAAACAACACTCCAACAACAGCCATAATCACACCCAGCGCTTTAATAATCATCAATAACCATCCCATATCTCATCCCTCCTTTCGTTATTATCTAATATATCTTATTTAACAACAATTATCTATCATTAACAAGTGTCCATTTTCTTTTAACCATTTTCTTCTCTGTTTATAATCGCTCTGGATTATTTCCATCCTGTTCCAAAACTTTCTGGAATGATTTCTATGTGCCAAATGCGTTAATTCATGTGCAACAACATAATCTATAACGTCCAAAGGCGCCATAATTAATCTCCAATTAACATAAATATTCCCCTTGCCGTTGCAAGAACCCCAGCGCCTCTTGGCATTAGATATGCCGAACTTATTATACTCATATCCCAATAAATCCGAATAAAAATCCAATCTTTCTTTTATTTTTAAAGACGCCTGTTTCTTATACCAATCTACAAACAAACGCTTTGCCGATAAAAGATTTTCTCTTCTCAGCTGAAATTCTCTATCAAACAAAAGCGGACTTTGGGCATTCTCTAAAATCACAAGAGGATAACTTTCACCCAAATAAAAGAATTCTTCTATATCTAGAAATTTTTTGGGAAATGCTTTAAGACGCCTTTCTCTTATAAACCTCTGCTTATTTGCTATCCAATCCCTTTTTTCAAATACCACCTTTTGAATATCATTCAAAGAAACGTTATGTGGCACCCGAACGATTAAAGAAGCATCATGCGCAATTTCCAATCCAAGAGTTTTACGCTTTGAACGAATTATCTTGTCTATCTTAATTGCAACGTCCCCGTTTTTTATTTTAGAAAAAGAATCAGGGAAGAGCATTCTTTTGTCGGGCATTGAAAGGATTATACTCACTTTTACATTCTTTGTCAGAAGTATTGCGTTTTGGTATGTCGCACTTGTTATTTAGTATAATGAGAAAGAATCCAAAGGAGGAGACGGCAAATGTTAGGATATTTAATTCTGCTTTTTACATTAATCCCGATTATAGAACTTGCTCTATTAATAGAAATCGGCAAGCATATCGGTGTTATTTATACTCTGACAATTGTAATAGTAACAGGAGTGCTGGGCGCATTCCTTGCAAGAGAACAAGGTTTTAAAACACTCCAGAAAATAGAAACAGAAGTAAATGGCGGCATAATGCCCGGCGAAGAGATAATTGACGGAGTAATAATACTTTGCGGAGGAATACTACTGCTTACCCCCGGATTGTTAACTGATGCTGTTGGCTTCTTAGCTCTTATCCCCGTCACCAGAGCATTTATAAAGAAAGAGCTTAAGAAAAAGATTCAAAAGATAATGGATGACGGCAAGGTTATTAAGATAACTTCATTTAAATCAAACGATTAAGATTTTTAAAAAATTCTCACCTGTGTTTCTTTATATTTTTTATTATTCCAAGCACTAAATTAGAAAAAAGATAGGAAGATATATTTTCGTGATCTTTCGTTTCTATTAAATTTTCTTTAACCAGATAAGTTAGATTGCGAGTAGAATTTGTCTTCGTTAAGCAACACAGTTTTTGACATTTTTCGTTGTCAATACTTTCTTTTAGGAAAATATAGCCGATAATTTTTTCTTGACAGTCGTTGAGTTTGCAAGAATTTAGTTGCTCTATTAATAATTCCAATTGGATAATATTTTCGGCTTTTTCTCTAATTTTAGATATCTGAAATTGCAATCCTTTTACAAAATATTCAAGCCATAAGGTCAAATCCATATCGTTTTGGCTGACAGAACGAATGGCTTCATAGTAGGCGGGTCTATCTTTGTCATAATATTCCGATATACTGAAAAGCTGTTTAAAATTATATCCTTTTTTATAAAGGATTAGGGTAGCAAGCAGTCGCGCAGTTCTGCCGTTGCCATCAACAAAGGGATGAATGTTAACAAGTTGGATCTGAGCTATGCCTGCAATAAAAACAGGCGATAGAAATTCTTTCTTTTTATTAAGCCACATTACGAATTCTTTCATTAATCGCGGCACTTCTGAAGAAGGCGGCGGAGTATATATAATTTCCTGTGTTTTTAGGTTCACCACATGATTTTGGACTTTACGATAATTCCCCGGCTCGGCTTGGTTATTCCTTACGTCTTTTACAGTTATCCTATGAATTTCTTTGATTAGTTGTTCCGTAACGGGAGTGTTTGTGTTTAAGTATTTACAAATAAATTTCAAAGCTTCTCTGTAGTTAAGTAGTTCTTGCTTATCTTCAGAATTTACATCTTTAACGGGTATATCTTCTAATATATCTTTTGACTCGTTTAAAGTCAGCTCCGTTCCCTCAATATGCGTAGAGTAATGAGATTCAAGCATAAGAACTTCATTTTGCATATCTAACAGCCGATTTTTTTTGGCTTTGACTGCGTCTAAGAAACCCCTTACTCTTTCTATTTCTATAATTGCGTGATTAACTTTCGGCAAGATACTGAATTCAAAAGTGAATGACATTTTAGTTTATAGTTTATGGTTTATAATCTTTAGTCGTCAGTTTTATCTTCATACTTGACACTTAAACTTACAGCTTTACCTATCATTTCTTGAGTTGTTTTATTAAAGTAGGGATTATTTCAAAGAGATCACCGACTATACCATAGGTTGCAATGTCAAAGATGGGAGCTTCAGGATCTTTATTGATTGCTATTATTATGTCTGATGAACGCATGCCTACTTGATGTTGAATAGCGCCTGAAATGCCGCAAGCAATGTAGAGTTTGGGTTGAACAGTTTTGCCTGTTTGCCCGACTTGATGGTAAGAAGGAATCCAGCCTGCGTCAACAGTTGCTCTTGATGCGCCGACTGCGCCGCCTAAAATCTTTGCAAGTTCTTGTATAAGAACAAAATTTTCTTTTTTACCTATTCCTCTTCCGCCAGAAACAATTATATCTGCTTCCTGTAAATCAACTACATCTTTTTCTTCTCTTATGGTTTGCAGTATTTTTGTAAGTTGGTCTTTTGCATCAAGCAAGGGGGTTATCGTTATTATTTCGCCTTTTCTTGTTTTGTCCAATTCGGGTTTCTTCATTACTTTTGGACGAACTGTAGCCATCTGCGGTCTCATTGCGGGAGTTATGATCGTAGCCATTATGTTTCCGCCGAAAGCCGGGCGTGTTTGGAGTAAGAGTTTTTTATCAGTATCTACATCAAGTTCCGTGCAATCGGCTGTAAGTCCCGTATTGAGACGTCCTGCAATGCGAGGAGCTAATGACCTACCTAATGAGGTTGCTCCAAAAAGGATAACTTCAGGTTTTTCTCTTTCTGCCAAATCGAAGAATGCTTTAGTTAAAAATCCTATTTCGGCTGTATTTAATTTTGAATCTTTTATTATAAAAACTTTATCTGCACCGTAATAAATAAGTTTTTGAGCATCGTCTTCAGAATGATCGCCAGCAAGAACTGATACCAACTCAACACCTAATTTGCTTGCTATATCTCTGCCACAAGATAAGAGTTCTATACCTACATCATGAAGTGCATCGCCTTTTCTTTCGGCAAACACCCAAACGCCTTTATATCCTTCTTTTGCTTTTTTTTGTTCTTTTGTAATAACTATAGCGTTAAATTTACATATGTCTACGCAGACACCGCAAAACGTGCAGTTTGGAAGGATTACAGCTTTTTTGTCATTGATATCGATTGCGTTAACGGGGCAGACATTAAGACACAATCTACAGCCTGTGCATTTGTCATTTATAACTTTGATGCTCATTATCAAGATATAAGAGGTCAGAAGTCAGAAGTTGGATTTCCACCCTATGCATTCTGTATTTTGCTTTCTGCCTTCTGTTTTCTGTCTTCTGAGCCTGCGATTTGACTAGCAGGTGTGTTCTTGGAACCATCTTCTGTAATCAGCTGCACCATTACTACTTTAGCTCCATCACCTTTTCGAATACCTACTCTAAGCAATCTAAGATACCCGCCTGTACGATTAGCCAATTTTGGCAAGATTTCTTGAAAAAAGTTTATGGAAACCGTGTCTTTGGTAATATGCGATGAAACTTTTCTGCGGGAAGCTAAATCACTCTTTTTCGCTTTTTCTATAAGACTATTGCCAACTCTCACTAATTCTTTGCCTCTTATTTCTGTCGTTTTTACCTTACCGTAAGCAAGAAGCGAAGTGAATAAATTCTTTAAAACAGATTTTCTTCGAGACGCCTTCATCCCAAGTTTTCTTTTTTTATTAATGTGTCTCATTTTTTGTGATTAGTGTTATTTTTCTTTTGTTTGTTTGAACGAAAGCCCAAGTTTAGCAACCAAATCGCTCAATTCATCAAGAGATTTTTTGCCAAAATTCTTAATCTGCATCAATTCTTCTTCATTTTTTTTCACTAAATCGTTCAATGTCTTTAGGTTCCCAGCTTTCAAACAATTCATTGAACGAACTGAGAGATCAAACTCAGAAAGGTTTCTAGATAACAATCCTTTTTTATCTTCTTTTTTAGTTTCTTTTAGAATTTCTTCCTCTATCTCTTCTTTGACATCTTTTTTCTCTAAAACATTCAAAATGAATTCGTAGTGCTTAATCAAAACTTCCGTTGCATACTCTAATGCTTTATCTGGAGTTATCGTTCCGTTTGTCCGGATTTCCAAGGCTAGTTTTTCATAATCTATTCTATCTCCTACACGCGTGTTTTCCACTTTAAAATCTACTTTTTGGACAGGAGAAAACAGCGCATCGACAGCTACAGTTCCTATCGGCACATCTGCATCAACAGGCATTTTTTTAGCTTGTATGTAGCTCTTACCTCTTTCAACTTGAATACTTATCTTTAAACTTTTGCCTTTACTCAATGTAGCAAGATGAAGATGTGGATTGAGTATTTCCACATCTTTGTCAGTCTTTATATCTCCGGCTCTTACTTCTCCTTCGCCTTGAACATCAAGTAAAAGTTCTTTTTTACCGCCCTCTTCATCATGAATTTTTATTATTGTCTGTTTAAGGTTAGCAATAAGTTGGGGGACGTCTTCTAAAACACCCGGTATGCTTGAAAATTCGTGTTTGACACCTTCTATGTTGACAGAAGTTATAGCTGCACCCGGAATACAAAACAGAAGCATTCGCCTTAAAGAATTACCTAGCGTTGTAGCAAATCCTCTTTCAAGAGAATATACGAGAACTTTTCCATACGATTCGGTCAATGTTTCCCATTCTAATTTTTCCGGCATAATTAGAAACTTAATCTTGTTATTTTCTTCCATAGCTTTTTATCCCCTTTTTAAACCGTTATAAAAATCTTTTGATCAGTGAAATAATAGATTAACGAGAATAAAATTCGACAATCAAATTCTCCTCCACAGGAACAGAAATTTCTTCTCGTTTAGGATCCCTTAATACCTTGCCTTCTAATTTTTTTCTATCGGAGGAAAGCCATAGAGGCACTCCCATCTCTGCTTCAGTTGATATAGTCTTCTTTAATTTTTCTTGTTTGGCAGAATCTAATTTAATTACTTCTCCCTCTTTTACAAGATATGAAGGAATATTAACCTTTCTTTTGCCGACAATGAAAAACTTATGACCTACAAGCTGCCTTGCATGCGCTCTTGAATTTGCAAAACCCATTTTAAAAATAACGTTATCAAGCCGTCTTTCCAAAAGGGTCAAAAATACTTCACCAGTATTGCCTTTTTTCTTAGAAGCGGTGTCAAAAATTATTCTAAAACTTTTTTCCGAAAGACCGTAAATTCTTCTTAGTTTCTGTTTTTCCGCAAGTCTGATTCCATAATCCGACAGTTTAGTCCTTCTTTTTTGGGAAGTAGTTCTTTTGGTTCTACTTTTTTTATCGGATTTTTCTGCTTTGCGTGCAATAATACATTTAGCTGTATTGCATTTGGATCCTTTTAAAAATAATTTTTCTTCTGCCTTCTTGCATAATTTACAACTAGGTCCACTATATCTCATTTTACACTCTTCTCCTCTTAGGCGGTCTGCATCCATTATGCGGGATAGGGGTTACATCTCTTATAAGTGTTATCGTAAGCCCTGCAGATTCCAAAGACCTTATAGCCGCTTCTCTTCCTGCCCCGGGTCCTTTAATATAAACACTTACTTCTTTCATGCCAAATGCCAAAGCTTTCTTGCCCGCAATATCTGCGGCACGTGAAGCCGCAAAAGGGGTAGATTTTTTTGTGCCTTTAAATCCGACTGCCCCGGAAGAAGAAGAAACAATAGTATTCCCTTGCGAATCAGCAATTGTTACCAGTGTGTTGTTGAAAGTCGATTTTATATGAACAATGCCTTTGGAAATCTTTAAATTCTTTCTTTTTTTCTTGCCCTTGCTAATAGTCGTTTTAATTTCTTCGACTATTTTGCCTTCGTCAACCGGTTTTTCTTCAGCAACAACTTTAGGATCTTTGGCTTGTTCAACTTTCTGATTTGCCTCAACCTTTTTTTTCTCTTCAGTTTTTTTCTGCTTTTCGGTCGATTTTTCTTTCTTCTCTTTTTCTGGTTTTGGATCTGCCATAGTTTTACCTTTTTAGTTATCCCTTTTTATCTGATCCTGATATTCTTTCTTTTACTTTTTTCCTTAAAACACCAACAGTCTTCTTTGGGCCTTTTCTTGTGCGTGCATTGCAAGATGTTCTTTGTCCGCGAACAGGTAATCCCACTTTATGTCTGTATCCTCTATACGTTCCTATGCTTGAAAGTTCTCTTATGTTACCTGCGATTTCCTGTTTCAATGCCCCTTCAACCTTAAAGTTAGATTGAATTGCTGCGGCTATTTTGCTTAATTCCTCTCCACTTAGTTCTTTTATTTTTTTGTCGGGATCTATGCCGGTAGAACTTAATATAAACATAGCCCTAGCAGACCCTATTCCATAAATATACCTGAGCGATATTTTGCTTTTTTTCCCATCCGGTATTTCAACACCCATAATTCTTGCCATGGTTATTTCTGCCTTTGTTTATGCGCAGGATTGGAACAAATTATATGAAGACGTCCTCTTCTTCTTATAAGTTTACATTTCCCGCATATTTTTTTAACTGAAACTCTTACTTTCATTTTTTCTATTTACCTACCCAGAACCCCACGCGGGGCTCTCTCTACTTTTTATCTACTGTGCCTATATGTTATTCTGCCTCTTGTTAAATCATAAGGAGAAAGTTCGACTGTAACTTCGTCTCCCGTCAAAATTCGTATAAAATGCACTCTCATTTTTCCGGAAATATGGGCTAAAATCTTATGTCCATTCTCGAGCTCTACTCTGAAGTATGCATTAGGCAAAGATTCTACAATCCTGCCTTTGACTTGTATTTTCTCTTTTTTAGCCATTCTAAACCCGTTATTTTATCATAGGTGGTTTCTTTATTTCCACCAGCATCTATATTTTCTAGTATATTTTTTTCGTCATAATATTTTACCAATTCTTCAGTCTGCTCCCTATAAGTATTGAGTCGCTCTTTTATCGTCTGAGGCTTATCATCTTCTCTTTGGTAAAGTTTCCCATTACAAACATCGCATATGTCCTCTTTTTTAGGAGGCATATTTTTAAGATGATATATCTTGCCGCATTGAGCGCAAATACGTCTACCCGAAATGCGAGAAATTACAGTTTCTTCACTTACCTGTAAATTCAGCACTATGTCTATTTTTATGTCTGCATCCTCTAGTTTTTTGACCTGCACTAAATTTCTCGGGAAGCCATCCAATACAAAAGCATCTGCATTAATTTTTTCTTTCATAATCTCTATGATTATTTCATCCGGAACAAGCACGCCTTTTTCCATAAACGCTTTTGCTTTCATGCCAAGCGGATTGTTTTCTTTTATCGCATCTCTTAAGATATCTCCGCTTGAAAGATGAACAACGTCAAAATTTTCCTGCAACATTTCGGCTATCGTACCTTTTCCTGCGCCCGGTGGTCCCATTATCAATATTTTCATATATCAGTATCTGCCCTTAATCTTGCCTTTTTGAATAAATCCACTGTATTGGCGCATCAATAAATGTGATTCCAATTGTCCCATTGTATCCAGTGCAACACCTACAACAATGAGCAAAGACGTTCCTCCAAAATAAAAAGGAAGACTAAGTTTGCGTTCAAGAATCATCGGAAGCAACGCTATCGCCGCAAGAAACAATCCTCCAGGAAGCGCAATTCTTGACATTATCCGTTCAAAATAATCAGCCGTAGTTCTACCGGGCTTTATCCCCGGAACAAATCCGCCCTGTTTTTTTATATTATCAGCCATATCATTAGGATTAAAAGTCATAGCAGTATAAAAATATGTAAAGAAAATTATTAAAACCGCATAAACAAACATTCCTAAAGGATTTCTTAATGAGAAAAGAGATAAAATTTCTGTAAATTTAGATTCAGTGCCGCGAAGAAAAAATGTGCTTATAGTTTCAGGGAACTGCATTATGGAAACCGCAAATATTATGGGAATAACTCCTGCCTGATTTACTCTTAAAGGGACATAAGTGGATTGCCCTCCATATATTCTTCTACCTATAACTCTTTTTGCGTATTGAACAGGAATTCGTCTCTGTGCTTGAGTTATTAATATTATCCCTGCAACTATCGCTACCGCAAAAATTATAATGAAAATTAATAAAGGAATACTCATTTGCTTGTTTTTTACAAGTGTGAGGGTCTTCAGGACATCGCCTGGAGAACGCGCTAATATACCCGCAAAAATTATTAAAGAAATACCATTACCTATACCCTTTTCGGAAATTTGTTCCCCAATCCACATTATAAAAGTAGTTCCCGCAGTCATTGTTATTATAGTCATTATTCTAAATGCCCATCCTGGGGAATCAACCATGATAATCCCTCCAAAATTGCCCGGCATCTCGAGCACTTTTGCAATTCCCAAAGACTGTATTAACGCAATCAGAATAGTGCCGTAGCGGGTAAACTGCACTATTTTTCTTCTTCCTTCTTCGCCTTCTTCTTTGGAAATTTTTTCCAGATAGGGAACAACCGGAACCAACATCTGAATGATAATGGAAGCGGTGATATAGGGCATTATGCCCAAAGCAAATACTGAAGCTTGGCTCAAAGCCCCGCCGGCAAATAGATCCCACATTCCGAAAAGAGTCCCTTTCATTTTCTCAAAAAAATCTGCCAAAGATGCGCTATTTATTCCAGGGGTAGGGACATGTATTCCCACTCTATAAAGAGCAAGAAAACCTAAAGTCGCAAATATCCGTCTTGATAATTCCGGAATTTTAAAAATATCTCTTAATCCACCAAGATTTACAGCCATTTTTTAGTTTTTATGTTAAGGATACAGATGAAAAGGTTCTATTTGTCCTTCTTCTTCCCTTTTGTTTTTGCCTTATCTTTACTTTTTAAAGATTTCTTCTTTTTTATAATTTTCGGCTTTATCTCTGTTTTTTCTTTACCTTTTGTAACCTTTGCTGTTTTTACTTCTTTTGTCTTCTCTTTTGTTTTTTGCTCTTTTTCTGCTAAAGATTCTTTTACCGTTACTTTGTTTCTTTCCACTTCTTCTTTATTTACTTTGAGTTTAGACTTATAGGAGACTATCTCTATAGCTTTGCCGCCTTTTTTAACTATTTCCTCTTTTGCTCTGCGACTGAATTTATGGGCTTTTACGACAAGCGTTAGTTCAAGCGTCCCTTTTCCAAGAATTTTTATTTTTTCGTCTACTTTTTTGATAAGACCTTTTTTTCGTAAAATCTCCGGCGTTATCTCTTTCTCGTCTTTCAAACTATTAAGAGAACAAAGATTAACTTCCTGATATCTTTCTTTATTTAAAGGAGTAAAACCTCTTTTAGGCAGTCTTCTGTATAAAGGCATCTGTCCACCCTCAAAACCGAGATAATTAACACGGCCTTTGCGAGAGCCTTGTCCCTTCATCCCTCTTCCGCTGTAATTACCGCTTCCGGAAGAATTTCCTCTGCCCAATCTTTTTACTTTATGTTTTTCACCATAAGGAGGTAATAAATTATGTAATTTCATTTATTTTCAATCCTCATCTGATAACGTTCTATATCTTCTTTTATCTTTTGCAGTCCGTTTAAAGTCGCTTTTATTACATTGAGAGGATTATTGGAACCCAAGGACTTGGTAAGAATATCTTTAATACCGGCAAGTTCCAAAACTGCTCTAGCAGGTGCTCCGGCAATGATACCGGTTCCTTTGAAAGCAGGTCTAAGAACTACTCTTGAGGCAATATATTCCCCTACAACCGAAGCAGGTATTGTATTGTCTTTCATGGGAATCTCGACCATATTTTTTGTAGCTATTTTAATCCCTTTTCTTATGGCTTCCGCTACTTCGGGTGCCTTGCCTAAACCATACCCCACCCTGCCATTACCATCCCCTACTACCACAACTGCGCTGAAAGCTATTTTCCTTCCGCCTTTAGCTACTTTACCTACGCGGTTTATATATACGACTTTCTCTTTGAAACCTACCTCACTTCCTGATCTAAATTTTTCCCTAGTACGTTCCATAATTCCTCGCTTGTTCTATTTATATCCCGGCTTTCTTTAAACCTTCAGCCACAGCTTTTACTCTTCCATGATATCGATATCCGCTCCTGTCAAAAATGCCTTTTTTAATGCCTTTTTCTATGGCTTTTTTACCTGCTAATTCTCCGACAAACACAGCAGCCTTAACATTGGAGCCATTAATTTTCCCTTCTTTACATTCTTTAGAAAGAGAAGAGAAAGTCATCAGGACCTTATTATTCTCATCGTCTATCATATTAACATATATATTCTTATTGCTTCTAAAAATACATATTCGAGGACATAGAGAAGTCCCGTGTATTTTTGCTCTTGTTTTCCTATGTCTTCTTTCTCTCTTTATACGTTTTTCTTTAAGTTCTCTACTCATAATATTCTTCAGATATTGTTTCTGCCTTTTTATGCTGCGCCAGCCGCCCCTGTTGCCGCGGTCTTACCTGGTTTTAATTTTATGTATTCCCCTTTGTATCTTATTCCCTTACCTTTATAAGCATTAGGCGGACAAAACTTACGAATTTCGCAGGCCGCCTGACCTACTTCCTGCTTACTTGGACTACTTATAATCACTTCAAAATTCTTTGTTTTTTTCACTTCCAATTTAACTATATCCGATGGCACATACTCAACCAGATGAGAAAAACCGAGTTTCATAACTAATTTCTTGCCTTCCATCTTGGCAGAATAACCAACCCCTATTATCTCCAGTTCTTTTTGGAACCCATCAGAAACCCCTTTTATCATATTAGCAATTAAAGCTCGCGTGGTTCCATGAAGAGCGCGATTGAATTTTTCATCCGAAGAACGTTTGACAATAATTTCTTCCTTGTCTCTTGCAATATCCATTAAGGGAGAAAACTTTTCAGACAATTTGCCTTTTGGACCTTCAACCGAAACAATGTTTTGATTAATTTCTACTTTAACATTATTAGGTATAGCAACTGGCATTTTACCAATTCGTGACATTATTCACTCTCCTATTCTACGTAACACAAGATTTCTCCACCAATGCCTTTTGTTTTGCATTCATCCGACGTCATTATTCCTTTAGATGTTGACACAACCCATATTCTATTTCCCTCTCTTAAAGGCATAGTGTCTTTTCCAACATAAACTTTTTTGCTTATTTTGCTTACTCTTTTTGCATCTCTGATAGCCGACTCACTGCCGAAATATTTTAATTTTATTGTTATATTGCTTTTTTTGCCTTCTTTTTTGCTAGCGTAATCCTCTATGAATCCTTCTTTCTTAAGCACTTCTAAAATATCCATCTTCATGTTAGAAAAAGTAATAACTATTTCAGCTCTGCGTGACAAAGAAGCATTTTTTAAAGCAACTATAAAATCTGCTATTGGATCAGTTATACTCATATTTTCTCCTTAACACATATTAAAAATTAAGGTAATAATTAATATAGTCCGTTGTTTACCAACTAGATTTAGTCACTCCAGGAACTTGTCCCTTGTGAGCTAAATTTCGGAAACATATCCTGCAAAGACCAAATTTTCTTATAAAAGCTCTGGGTCTTCCACATAATTGACAACGATTATAAGAACGAACCTTAAATTTACTCTTATTTTTTGTCTTTTCTATTAACGCTTTCCTTGCCATATTATTTTAATTTTTAATCTTTTCTAAACGGCATTCCAAAAGATTCTAATAACGCATATCCTTCTTCATTTGTTTTTGCCGTAGTCACAAAACAAATATCCATTCCCATAACATGAGGAATTTGTTCGTGAGCTATTTCTGGAAAAACTTGTTGCTCTTGCATTCCCATAGAATAGTTCCCTCTTCCATCAAAAGAATTGGGATTAACACCCCTAAAATCTCTTATACGAGGCAGGACAAAAGAAATAAGCCTATCTAAAAATTCATACATATTGTTTTTCCTCAAAGTAACTTTGCACCCTATAGGTTTTCCTTGTCTTAGTTTAAAACCCGAAACTGATATTTTAGCTACGGTAACAACCGGTTTCTGCCCACTTATTATTGAAAGAAGTTTTAACGCTTCGTCTAAGAATTTCTTGTCATCTTTGGCTTCCCCAACCCCCATATTTATGACTATCGCCTTTATTTTGGGAACCTGCAATAAATTAGTATATTTAAACTTCTTCATCATATATGGGACAACTTCTCCTATATACTTATCTTTTAACCTGGGAACATATTTTTCTTCTGTCATTTCTATTTAACTCCATGTCTTTGGATAAAAAGACAAAGCTATCCTTTTTCTATTATTTCACCACACTTTTTACAGAAACGGCTTTTGGCACCGTCTTTTAACACTTTTACGCCGATTCTTACGCCTTTTGTGCATCTCTGGCAATAAATCATTACATTAGAACAGTTAATTGACTTCTCTAACTCTACAACTCCTCCTTGAGCGTTTTTTCGCGAAGGTTTAGTATGTCTTTTAGCAATATTTATACGTTCTAAAACTACTTTATTTTTGTTAGACAACACCACCTTAACCTTGGCAGTCTTACCTTTATCTTTGCCGGATATCACAAGAACAGTATCGCCTTTTTTAATAGAAATACTCATATTTTTCTCTTTGATTTATACCACTTCGGGAGCAAGAGATACTATTTTTGCAAAATTTTTATCTCTCAATTCTCTAGGAATAGGGCCAAAAATACGTGTCCCTATTGGGTTATTAGTTTTATCAATCAACACTACCGAATTTCTGTCAAATCTTATATATGTCCCGTCATTTCGTCTTATTTCTTTTTTTACTCTTACAACAACGGCTCTTACAACTTCGCCTTTTTTAATACTACCGCCAACACTTATTTCTTTTACCGACGCTGTTATAATATCGCCAACAGTAGCAAATTTCTTTTTACCACTTAATACCTGAAAACAATAAACTTTTTTTGCGCCGGTATTGTCTGCAACATCTAATCTCGAGGCTAAACCAATCATTTCGCACCTTTCTTCTTTGATTTCTTGAGTTTAAAAGTCTTTTTCTGAAGAGCAGTTCCTAATGTAGACCCATCGGCCTTTATAATTTCGACCACTTTCCATCGTTTGGTTTTTGATAAAGGTTTTGTTTCCACTATTCTGACTATGTTGCCTAATTTTGCCTTATTTTCAGAATTATGAGCTACAAATTTACTTTTTCTCTTTAGCGTCTTTTTATACATAGGATGAGACACTAAACTAACCGTTTCCACAATAACTGTGAACTGCATCTTATCAGATATAACCTTACCTTGTCTTTGTTTTCTCATTTTTTAATTGTCTTTCTTTTAGTATTGTATATATACGAGCAATATCTTTTTTTCTTTCTTTTACCTTTTTCATATTTCCTAATTGTCCTGTAATAAGTTGAGTTCTTAAATTAAAAAGCTCTGTATAGAAAGAATTTCTTTTCGAGAGTAATTCTTCGTTAGAATACTGTTCAAATTCTACCTTCTTCATTGTGCAACTCCAAGTTTATGACGAGAAATTATTTTCGTCTGAAATGGCAACTTATCACAAGCAACTTTTAAAGCTTTCATTGCAATATCTTCAGAAATTCCTTCAATTTCCAGTATTATTCTGCCCGGTTGAATCGGAGCAACCCACATTGCAACTTCTCCTTTTCCCTTTCCCATTCTTGTTTCCAACGGTTTCTTTGTAATCGGCTTATCCGTTGAAATTTTAAAAAATATTTTGCCACCCTTCTTAATAGTTCGAGCTATCGCCAACCTTGCAGCTTCCATTTGTTGAGAAGTGATTATGCCCACCTCAACAGCTTTAATTCCATATTCGCCATGCGTCAACACAGTTCCCCTTGAACTCTTACCTTTTATGCGACCTTTATGTCTTTTTCTATATTTGATTCTTTTAGGAATAAGAGGCATGGATTATTTTCCCCCAGCTTTGTCGATTTTTTCTTTGACGTTTTTACTTTTGTTTACTTTTTGTTTTGGAAAGCGAGATTTTTGCCTGCTTACAATTTTTTTTTCAGTAACGGAAGCATCAACAATCCCTTTATTCTCAGAAGACTCTTTACTTTCAGTAGCTTGGTCAGTTTTAATTTTTAAAATATCCCCTTTATATACCCACACTTTAACACCTATAGTTCCAAACATTGTCTTTGCCTCAATAAAACCATAATCGATAATAGCTCTTATTGTGTGAAGCGGAACTTTTCCTTCTTTATACTCTTCGTCTCTGGCTATCTCATTACCACCCAACCTACCCTTACATTTAATTTTTATTCCTTTAGCGCCAGAGTCCATCGCCTGACTAATAGCTCTTTTCATAGCTCTTCTGTGAGGTATTCTCTTCTCTAATTGCAAAGCTACATTTTCCGCTATCAATTGAGCGTTCGTATTAACATCTCTTACCTCTTTGATGTTTAATACGACTTCTTTGTTGTTTACCAATCCTTGTATCTGACCTCTTAATTTATCTACTTCCGTTCCACCTCTCCCAATTACTATACCTGGTTTTGCGGTAAACACATCAATTACAACCTGTTCGGAAAGTCTGCCAATCTCAATCTTGGGAACACCGGCAAATTTTAATTTATCTTTTATCAAACTTCTTATTTTTATATCTTCATGCAACAATTTCGAATAATCTTTATCAGCATACCATTTAGATTCCCAATCTATTGTGACACCAACGCGAAAACCTTTAGGATTAACTTTTTGACCCATATTTATTTACCCCGTTTAGAGATAGGTTGCCATTGTATCTGTGGCAACCGCAATTTTTCGATAATGTCTACCATATTTTTTGTTTTGAATAACATAAATACAAAATTTCCCCGTTAATCTCTAACGGGGTTTACCTTTTACTTTATCCTTTACTGTCTTTTTCTTCTTGCTTTCTTTTATTTTAGGTTTACCTTCTACAACTATCGTTACATGCGATGTTCTTTTCTTGATAACTGAAGCTCCGCCTCTCGCAGCAAAGCTTATTCTCTTCCCTCTTGAACCTTCATCAACCCTCACTTCTTTTACAATAAGAGAATCCTCATCTATAGAACTTTCTTTTTGTAAAACGTTAGCGATAGCGCTTTTTAAAACTTTTCCTAAAATCCCCGCTCCTTTTTTATTTGTAAATTGTAATACCACCAAGGATTTATTCGCTTCTTTGCCTCTAATCAAAGAAGCAACTTCCTTCAGTTTTATGGGCGATATTTTAACAAAACTTAATACTGCTTTTCCAATCACTAAAAATTCCCTCTCAATTTAAACATCATTAGCAAATTAATGGTGGATAACTATGTTGTCGTCGCGGATTTTTCAGTATGTGCGCCGTGAGCTCTAAAAGTTCTGGTATGAACAAACTCTCCAACTTTATAACCTACCATATTTTCCGTAACATAAAGATTGACGAAGGTTCTACCATTATGAACAGAAAGAGTCAACCCTACAAAGTCAGGGGTAAGCATAGAACTCCTGCTCCATGTCTTAATTGGCTTTCTGCTGTTCTCTCTCTTCGCTTTTTCTATTTTAGCAACCAATTTCAAGTCTACAAAAGCACCTTTTTTTACTGATCTACCCATTTTTTATTTCCTTCTTTTTACTATATATTTATTTGAAAGCTTCTTTGTGCGCGTTTTCTTTTCAAGTTTGCCCCAAGGAGAACAAGGATGCCTTCCGCCGGAACTTCTTCCCTCACCACCACCAAGAGGATGGTCTATCGGATTCATTGCAACACCTCTAACTCGGGGTCTTTTTCCTAAATGTCGATTTCTACCAGCTTTGCCTATCCTAATGGAAGAATGTTCAATATTCCCTACTTGCCCAATACATGCTTTGCAATCTATTCTAAATTTTCTTACTTCTCCCGACGGCAATTTTACATTAGCAAAATCACCTTCCTTAGCTAAAATTTGCGCATATGTTCCTGCGGCTCTTACCATTTGAGCACTCTTGTCTTTGTTCAATTGGATATTATATATAAGCGTTCCAACGGGAATATTCTTTAATGGCAGAGAACTACCACTCGTTAAATTAGCATTTTCCCCATTTGATATTTCATCGCCAACTTTCAAACCCGCAGAAGCTATTATATATCTCTTATCGCCATCTATATATTTTATTAATGCAATACGACCAGTTCGATTAGGATCATATTCTATACTTGAGACTTTTCCTTTTACTCCTTCTTTTTTCATGCTGAAATCTATTATTCTATAACGACGTTTACATCCCCCACCTTTTCTTCTAACCGTTATACTGCCTTGGCGAGACCTCCCTGCTCTTCTTACGTGTCCTTTTGTCAGGCTCTTCTCCGGTGACTTTTTCGTCAAGTCCTCAAAGGTTTGACTGACCATATTCCTTTGACCTGGAGTAACTGGTTTATGTGTTTTCAATCCCATGTGTATCTCGCTTTGTTTGAATAGTTTATAGCTATAAACTATAGACTATCAACTATTTTTATATTTAACCCAATATATCTATTGATTGTCCTTTCTTTAAAGTAACTATTGCTTCCTTCCAAAACGGTGTTCTGCCTTCTTGTCTTAACCTGACTTTACGAGGTTTCGACTTTCTTACTTTAGTATTAATTTTTACTACCTTTACGTTAAACATTTGCTCAACTGCCCGCTTAATTGCGCTTTTGTTAGCTCTGGGGTCAACTCTAAAAGAATATTTATTATCAGATTCCATCCTGGCTGTCGTTTGTTCCGTTATTACTGGTTCTCTGATAATTTTAATTGGTTCGGCTATCATTTTTTAAACTCTCTTTTCCAATAAAGGTAAAGAATTAAGCTCCAAGATTAACCAATCACAAGACATTACGTCAAGAGCATTAAGGATTAATGGATTCTTTATTCTTATTTTTTTTAAATTACTTGTCGCTTTGATAACGGTTTCTGACGGCGAATTTATAATCACCATCATTTTTTTGCCTTTATCATTATCAACTTGAATTTTGTTTAAGATTTCATTAAAATTTTTTGATTTCCCTTCTTCCAAATTTATGCCTTCAACAACTCTTATCTTTCCTTCCTGCAACTTTAAGGAAAGAGTCGATTTTAAGGCAATCCCTCTCTTCTTTTTGGGGATATGGCATACTACTTTTTTAGGCCGCGGACCAAATGTAACGCCCCCGCCTCTAAATAAAGGAGACCTAATAGAGGCCGCCCTTGCTCTGCCGGTACCTTTTTGCCTCCAAGGTTTTTTCCCGCCGCCACGTATCTCACCTTTTGTTTTAGTAGATGCGGTATGGATTTTTATATTAGCCAAATACATATTCACTACTTCAGACACTAATTGAAGATTTGGTTGGAAGTTAAAAATAGAATCTTTCAACTCTATCTTTTTGACTATTTTACCTTCCATATCATAAACATCTACTTCAGACATTGTTATTTCCTCTCGTCAATCTATTTTTCTACAGAGACAGGCTTATTCTCCGCCTGTAGCTGAGTTGTTTGCAAATTAACGGGTACGTTCAAATCCGAAAAAATAAATAAGGCCGAACCTCTTGATCCGGGAACAGAACCTTTAACCAACAAAATATTCTTTTCCAAGTCAATCCCAGCAACTGATAATTTTTTTACGGTAATCTTTTCATTTCCCGTTTTTCCGCCCATTTTCTTACCTTTAAATACTCTTCCAGGATCTGTATGCTGACCAATAGACCCAGGATGTCTGTGTTTTCTATGCGTTCCATGACTAGCAGGCATTCCTTTAAATCCCCACCTTTTCATAACACCCATAAAACCTTTGCCTTTTGTTATTCCCTGTACATTTACAAATTTGGAGTTTGAGAATATGTCCACCTTAATTTCATCACATTCTTTAAATTTACTTAAATCTTCTATCCTTATTTCTTCCAATATTTCCATTGGTTTTAACCCTATTTTTTTAAAATGGCCAATACAAGGTTTGCTCGCTCTACTTTCTTTTACTTCTCCAAAACCTAATTGTATAGCATCATACCCATCTTTTGCTTTTGTCTTTTTTTGAACAACTTTGCAAGGACCTGCTTTAATAACAGTAACGGGAATTACCTTGCCTTCCTCGCTAAATATTTGGGTCATCCCTACTTTTTTACCAATTAGTCCTATCATTTTTTCTTATCGAGTTGCTTGGTTACCTAACTATTAGTCTTTTTTATATTTTTATCTCCACATGAACTCCAGCAGGAAGATTCAGCTTCATCAATGCGTCTGTAGTTTTCCTTGTGGGATCCACAATCTCAAATAATCTTTTATGAATTCTAATTTCGAAAGATTCCATTGATCTCTTATCTACATGAGGAGATCTTAGAACAGTCCATTTTTCTATTTTTGTAGGCAAAGGAATTGGACCTACCATTCTAGCACCGGTCCTTTCGACCGTTCGGATAATCTCTTTAATTGATCCATCCAATATCCTATGATCGTACGCCTTGAGTTTCACTTTCATTCGTTGCTGATTTGTGTTTTTCTCTTTTTTCTTCGTCATAGTCTAATTCCTTATTTAATCACTTCACTAACAACACCTGCACCTACAGTATGACCGCCTTCTCTTATAGCAAATCTAAGTCCCTTCTCCATAGCTATAGGAGCTATCAGTTTTATATCCATTGTAATATTATCTCCGGGCATTACCATCTC
>JAHJCU010000001.1 GCA_018812925.1 Candidatus Omnitrophota bacterium | reverse complement strand
TCGTACTAATGCCGGCTCCGCATATATCTACTCTTCCGGCACAGCTGGTACTCTTTTTAAACAATACGACGGCGGAGCGGCTAATGATAATTTCGGCTATTCTGTTTCCTCCATCTCAGACATAGACGGAGACGGAAAAGACGATGTCTTGGTTGGCGTTCCTTCTGCTAACTCTGGCGGTCTTACTGATGCCGGCTCCGCATATATCTACTCTTCCGGCACAGCTGGTACTCTTCTTAAACAATACGACGGCGGAGCGGCAGGTGATTATTTCGGCTGGTCTGTTTCCTCCATTTCAGACATAGACGGAGACGGAAAAGACAATGTCTTGGTGGGGGCTCGTTATGCTGACCCTGGCGGTCGTACTAATGCCGGCTCCGCCTACATCTATTCTTCAACCGGTAATATTCCCATTCAATCCTGGTCCAAAGCAAGTTCCAAAACCAATGCCTTTGATTTAGATGATTATTTCATTGACCCCAACAACTCAACAATACCAGCCAGAAGTCAGACAGCAACCTACACCGCTTCATCAGCCGATAATCCAATAATAGATGTATCAATTGATGCTGACAATAATGTCTCCTTTTCACAGCCGGCTGGATGGGCGGGAACAGAAACAGTGGTCTTCACAGCCACAGATTCTACCGGACTATCTTCTGAATCTAATACTGTAACCTTGACAGTAACCGGAATAAACAATACCTATGACATTTCTGGCCAAGTTATTATTAATGGCGGAAGTGTTGTAGATGTTACAGATGTTGTATTGACTTTAAGTGGAGCGGCAAATGGCACTACAAATCCTGATGAAGACGGAAATTACAGTTTCGAGAGATTACAAGGGTATTATAACTATAAAGTTACTCCTTCCTTAAAGAATTACCGATTCTTTCCAACTTCTTATTCTTATACGCCTCTTGATAGTGACCAGACCGAGCAGAATTTTATAGAGTGGTTGGATGAAACTGTTAGTGAAGGTGCAGAAGGAGGTCATTGTTTCATAGCTACAGCTTGTTATGGGACTCCGATGGCTTCTGAGGTTAGAGTTTTGAGCAGGTTCAGAGACAGCTACCTGCTTACTAATCCTGTTGGTGAAGGTTTCGTAAAGACTTACTATAAAGTTTCTCCACGTGTGGCTCTATTTATAAGAGAACATCCAGTATTAAAGAAAGCAGTAAGAGGTGCATTGAACCCTTTAATCTGGATGAGTAGAAAAAATATAAAATAGAAGAGCACAAGAGATTGTGGGAATAATTATTTAAAATTCAAGATTCCCCCGAGAAATCTGGAAGATTTCCGGGACTAAGTCCTCGGAATCTTGAAAAGATTCCAGAGGGGAAATTAAAAATTCTTAAGAATCTTTAATTTGTAATTTTCAATCTTTAATAAGATTAGATTAACATGCTTAACGGAATTCTGTTAATAGATAAACCCAAAGGTTTGACTTCATATAAAGTTGTTGAAAAGGTTACCCGTAACTTCCACATAAAGAAAGCTGGACATCTGGGCACACTTGACCCTATGGCTACGGGGCTTTTACTTGTCTGTCTTAACGAAGCCACAAAAATCGTTCAATTTATGATGAATAAAGATAAAGAATACGAAGCAACTTTGCTTTTAGGTACCGTTACCGATACGGGTGATATAACCGGGAAAACAATAAAAGAAAACAAAAAATTTGAAGTGAGCCAAGCTCAAATAAGAACTGCATTTAAAAAATTTACAGGCACATATTTGCAAACACCGCCGATGCATTCAGCTATAAAACAAAACGGTAAGAAGCTCTATAAGCTCGCCCATAAAGGTGAAGAAATCGAAAGAAAGAAGCGGAAAATTACCGTCTATTCACTGGAAATAAATTTTTTTAGCAAAACTAAAATAAAATTTACGGTTGCATGTTCAAAAGGTACATATATAAGAAGCCTAGTCAGTGATATAGGCGAAGAATTAGGTTGCGGTGCTACGTTGGCAGATTTAAGAAGAACCAAAGTCGGTAATTTTTCCATAAAAAACGCAAAACCGCTTGAAGAGTTATTGGAACCTACCTTCGGCGAAGCCGATAAGAAGGGAAATATTAAAGATTATTTGATTGACATAAAAATAGGCTTAACGGACTTGCCTGAGCTTAAAATAAAAAATGATTTTCTAAAAGACACTTTTTGCGGAACTCCGATATACAAGAAAACTATCTCAGACAGAGATTTTAAACTAAGTAAAGGTCTTATAGTTAAAGTTTTGTCGGAAGATGGTCAGCTTATCTCAGTTTCCAAGTGTATCAGAGATGAAGAAGACATCGAAAAATTAGCGCAGAACGGAATAGTATTCAATCATATGCGAGTATTTAAACCGAGGGACGAGGGATGATCCCCCTTGTTTTCTTCCCCTGGGGACCCAGGACTAAAATCCCGGAAATCCTCCGAATTTCTCGGGGCGAAAACAAAACAGGGGGACTAGGAGGACGAAGGAAGTAATCCATCGTCTTAGTCTCGACACTAAGTCGGGACGGTCGTCTATCGTCCATCGTTCTTGCGGGGGTTTTTATTCCTCCGGAGTTTCCTCTCCTGTTTCTTTCATTGATTTGATAGTAGGGTTGGTCATATCCATAACTTGAATTCCTTCCGGAGGTGTAAACTCAAATTCACTGTCAGGTATCTTTACATTCAATTGGATATTTGAATAATATTGAGATATCATTTCTTTGTCTTCTTTATCAAGCATAACCATTTTGCTAATCATTCCGTTATCGGCATAAATACCTATTTCTACTTTTTCGGGAACTAGAGCCAAATCCTCTATACCGGAGACTTCAGGAGTGCCCTGAAATAAATAAACATTTTTATCGTCTATCTTTTCTGTTCTGATATAAGTTATGCTGTTGCGTTTTAAGCTCTGAAACGGATTTGAAGGGTCTCCGTTTCTTTGTTTTGTTTCATCGCCCGTTTCGGCAACAAGTTTTTCCAAATCAATTTTTTGCGCCATCTTCATATTTGGCTGATAAGTCCACGCTGTCTTGCCGTTGGATATAATAATTTGCTTTATATCCACAGGCCCTATTTTTCCGCTCATTTCCATTCTGCTTTTGTTCGGTTTTTTGAAAGAAAGTTTTCCAGTATAAATTATCTTTTGTCCCATAATCTGCATATTCATAGTCAAGTCGGATGAGTAACTGTTGATAGTTTTTGCTTGGGCTTTAATTTTAGATATTAACTCTTCGGTTTTCTGGTCGGCGCAAGCAAAACTGGCGCTTATAAATAAGACTATAATAAATATACTGCTTACTATCCATAATCTGTTTTTTATCATTGTCATTTCTCCTTTTGTTTTGAATTCATTTATCGTGTATTATACAACAGAATTTAGTCCAACAATTAAGAAAGTACTTATGAAACTATTCAATAACTTTGATGAATACACAAAAAGAAAACCACTCTTTTTAACCATCGGTTTCTTTGACGGAGTGCATCTGGGACATCAAAAAATCCTGAAAACACTTGTCAAAAAAGCAAAAGCGGAAAGGTATCCTTCTGCAGTGATAACCTTTTCATTTCATCCTTTAAAATTATTAAGTTATTCTCACGGAAAACTTCTTGTTATGCCGCTTGAGCAGAAACTACATTATTTTGAGCGGTTAGGTGTAGATTATGCTTTTGTTCTGGATTTCAATAAGCATATTGTAGAAATGCAAGACAAAGATTTTATAGAAAAGATTCTTGCTAAGAAACTAAAGGTGGAAAAACTCTATATCGGCGAGGATTTCCGCTTCGGAAAAAGCAGGCGGGGAGATATTAAACTACTTAAGAAAGAAGGCAAGAAATTTGGCTTTTCCGTTATCGCTGTTTCCCTTATGAAGATAGGGAGCGAAACCGTATCAAGCACAAAGATAAGAGGATTAATAACCGAAGGCAATTTCGAAAGAATAGAAAAATTCTTAGGCAGAAAATATTCGCTTTTAGGGAAAGTGACTGAAGGCAAAGGCATAAGTAAGGATATCAAGTTTCCTACAGCTAACATACATTTTGACGAGGTTTTTTTACCTCCCGAAGGCATATATGCGGGATGGGCAAAAATTGGTAAGAAGAACTACAAGTCGGCATTCTTTGTAACAACCGAACCGAAAAGATTAATAGAAGCGCATATTATAGGACTAAAGAAAAATATCTATCATAAGCAAGTTGAAATTATATTCTTTAAAAAACTCCGCTCAAGAATAGTTTTCAAAACCCGCCAAGAAGCCCAAAAACAGATTGCTGAGGATGTGGAGAAGGTGGGGGAGATGCTGGAGGAAAACGAGTAATTTTGGTTTGGTTGAGTTATTCCGTAATTATTTTAATAATCTAACAATTTCTCCTAATAGAACATCTATATCATTTGAAAAATTAACTTGAGTTTTATTAGGTAAAGATTCTTGTTTTCTAATTTGACAATGCAGGTAAGTGTCAGCTATTTTTCGTGAAGATCTATCAAGATGCTCCATAGATTCCTTGAATGACTTTGCGCCTTTATAATTGTTTGTTACTTCTGAAAAATTTTTAAACTTGAAGATTAGTGGTACGTGGTCTATTAATGTTCTAGTTAAAAGAATTACTGATAGGTAACATTGATTGTTATAATTTTTGTCAATTTCTTCTACTACTTCAATTAACCTTGATAAATCAAAATTACTATTTCTTATATTTTTTAATTCCTTTAATCTGGATTTATCTATATATTCAATTTTATTTATACTGCCTTCATCTTCCATATGGTTTGTTCTTGTATTATACTCCTTATGCATTTCTGATAACACTTTTTGCAATTTATCGAGATCATTAACTTGAACTTTTACTCTACTCAACCATCTGTGTGATGCTCCTTTATTAACTTCGAAATCTGCTATTAGATTTTTTTCTTTAAGAAAATTAAGTGCTTTCCATCTTTTACTACAATATTCATCTCTGAAATTTATCCCATCTGCTGGGAATAGTTGTTCAAAACGAACAACTGAGCGCATAATCGGAATATCAATGCGGTTGGGTGATATACTCGCTTCTTCATTTATATCTAAAAGCACATCATAAATAGCTAGAAAATTATTTGCCTCTATGTTTTTTATCCATTCCATTTGATATTCCTGTTCCTAATAAGTTAAGTTATTCTATTATTTCTTAATCCAAAACACATAGAAGGGTTTTATTGCGCTTAGTATCCCTAATGCAACAAACCACCAGATATTAATCTTCATTATTTGGGGGAAGAACTTGACGATGATTAAAGCAAAAAACATTGCAGTCCATTGTGCCAACTTAAAATCAAAAACATTCAGCTTTTTTACTCTTTTGTTCATATTATCTATCAATCCCATTTTCACACCTCCTTATGTATATATCTAATAATAATTAGAATAGCAATTTAAGAATATATTCAACTGACAATCCCAAATTCCGTCATGCTTAGATGGAAATCTTGTCCGTCGGTTACAAGATGTCCGTCTTTTGAGTTATACATATATGTTACTTTATTAATATCTGTTCCTTTAGGTATAACATTAACTGTCAGACGGTCGCCTAAACACAATATCCGTTCTCTTTTTTCGGGTTTCTTAACAAATTGGTTTGTTCCGGTATTAAAGACCCAAACATAGCCAATTGCTCTGATAAGATGTTCGCTACTATCAAGTACTTCCCCACAAAAATGTCTCCTCACATCATTTGGGAAATAGCGTCGTTCTACGGCATGGATTTTTTCACCTTTTTCAAGCATAATTCCCTCCTTTTTTAGATAAATCTGAAATAATGAAAAATATTCCGCTACTTCTTCGGATATCCTACGGGTTGCACTAATATGATTTTTTTATGTGCCAATTATTTCATTCAAATCTTCAACAGCTTGAGCCAATTCTCCTGGAAACACACTTTCCTCAGCCATTGCTTTCTCAAATGTTGGATTGAGTTTGACACATTCCTTTGCCAAACGGCTGCGTTCCATACGTTCCAATTTTTCTTCCACAGTTTCTTGAATTGCTCAATTGCGGGTTGTGCTCATAGTTCATCTCCTGGTACCACCACAATATCATACCACGAATTCTGTCAAGTAAATACATAAATGCAAGCCCTGAACCGAGCTCGCTCTGGTTCAGGGCTTGCTCTAAATGTTATAATAAAAGTCGTAAAAATGTAAAAGGAAGTTTTGCATGAAGATTCTTCATATAGATACCGAAAAGGGGTTTAGGGGCGGGGAGTTGCAGGTTTTACTTCTCATGGAAGGACTAAAAAAAAGAGGGCATGAAAATTTTCTGGTAACTCCGTTTGAGAGCCTCTTAAGTAAAAAAGCCAAACTTATCGCAAATTCTGTTTTTACATTACAGCCCCAAAGAATATTAGATATTGCAAATGTCTTCAAAGTCTGCAAATGTATAAATTCTTCAAAACCCGACATTCTGCATCTTCATACTTCTCATTCTCATCTTATAGGAGGAATAGCCGGTTGGATTAAGGACATACCCACCGTTGTTACCAGAAGAGTGGATTTCCCCGTTAGAGGCAGATTTAAATACACTAAACTTGCTGATAAAGTTATCGCTATTTCACAAGCAGTAAAAAATGTACTAATAGAAGGGGGAGTTGAGGAAGATAAAATTGTTCTTATACCAAGCGGTATCGACACCAAAAAGTTTGATAGTATAAAATCTGCGGATTATCTGTTAAGGGAATTTAATATTCCCGATAAAAAGCTGATAATAGGGACAATAGCTCACCTTACCGACCATAAAGGTCATACTTATCTATTGGATGCCATTCCTCAAGTTTTAAAAGAATTTCCTCATAGTTTCTTTTTGTTCGTGGGCGGAGGGGAATTGAAAGATTTTTTAAGGACAAAATCCAGAATATTGGGAATCAGAGACAAGGTTTTTTTAACCGGGTTTAGAGAAGATATCCCTGAAATTCTCTCTGTATTAGACCTCTTTGTTCTCCCCTCGCATCTTGAAGGATTGTGCACATCTTTGATGGATGCTATGTATATGGAAGTTCCTGTAGTAGCGACAACTGCGGGCGGGATACCGGAAGTAATAGAAAATGGTAAGACAGGATTACTTGTTCCACCTAAAGACCCATCTGCTTTAGCAGGGGCGATTATTCAGCTTCTTAGAGATGAAACTAAAAGAGAAACATTTACAAAGGAAGGCAAAAAAAGAGTCCTTCAGGAATTTACTGCTTCCCAAATGGTAGAAAAAGTAGAAGAAGTTTATCTATCAGTATTCAAATAGTTGAATTGTTATGCAGGCTTTATTTTAAATAACTAATTTTGCGGATGCTTTCAACCCTTTACCATAAAAACTAATTCCTCTCCAATGTCATTGGATTGAAACTGTTTTTGACGAATATACAGCTTTTTCCTACAAATTTTCTTTTTCAGCTATTTACCTGCAATGCTAGAATTCACCCCGTTTGTTACGATAAGAACAAACGGGGTGAAAATCGTTGTAAGTCTTATTTAGTAACCACCAGCTGTCCATCCAGTGAATGGGCAGTATTCAGGCATTAAGAAGGCCTTCTTTGGGCAACTGTCGCTATATAGGCAGACTCCTCCACTCCCAGAGCCGACGCCTTCTGCTTTACTTGGAATAAGAATCACATGCCCATCTAAACATCCTGCGGTAGAATCATTAATATGACGTGGTTCAGTAACATCGTCCCAAGAAAAATATGGGTCATTGATAGTTTGTGCCCTCTCCTCAGCATAGACCATTGTTTTACTCGGTCCCGGAAATGATGTAATTTTCCGCGTTTTGGCAGGATTTAGTTCATCGCCGCCAGGGGGGCCGCCAGAGGCAAAGACCATCATATCGTTGGCGTCAAGTGTACCTGCGGCAGATGCTTCGTTATATGGTTTAAAGTATCCAGTCATCGAAACAGTATAGTCAAACGCCCGGGGCGTCGAGGTAGTACCAACCATTGGATTTAGAGCTTGGGCACTTGGACATTTCCAGAAGTCGAGGTTAGTCAGATAACCACCTGTATAAAGAGAACCTGTCTTGAGATGAATTTCACTTGCACCCCACGCTATAGCAACACCATATGGTCCTGGTAGCCATTGATCCCAATCGTTCGCATATAATATGTTCGCAAGCATCAGTTGATGCAGACCGTTCATACATCTTGCCCTTATTGCGAGGTCTCTTGCCCTGTTCAATGCAGGAAGTAGCACTGCAGCCAAAATTCCAATAATAGCTATTACTACAAGAAGCTCTATTAGCGTGAAACCACTACTTACCCGCCTCTTCGGGAAACCTTGTCCGAGGAGAATCTTAATTCTACTTATCATATCTCATCCCTCCTTTTTTATAGAAACGTTTATTTTTATTCATTTTCTGCTCCTCCTATACATTAGACAATTTTTTTGTTAAATTATTTGACCCGAGGAATCTGCACCCTGAAATTTTAGAGAAGTACCAAACGGATTCTTTAACCGCACAGCGAACATTTTCGGTTGATATGGCCCGATAGGAAATGAAATGGCATTGAGTCCGCTTCCGGCTCGATTTTCCCCCAGGGTTCTCTTTGGTCACTGGTGTTTTAGACATATATTTTTTATTCCATCCCAATTTGCGGTCATTTCCGAAAAATTAAGGAGTGACGGCCTGAGCTTTTCTTCGCTCTTCAAGTAACGCTTTAACCTCATAAGCTCGATTTTCAGTAAGAGGATATCTGGTTAGAATTAGTATTGCCACTATGCATAACACTGTAGGTATCCCAATCTCACAGTATCTAAGCCAAAACATGGTGGAAGCTGTCTGATGGGCAAAATCCGCATTATATCCTGTTACTTTTAGAAGATATCCACTAACGACACATGCTATAGAAACCCCTACCTTCCACCACCATCCGTAGACCGCATAATAATTGCCCTCTCTTCTTTTTCCTGTTACAAGCTCATCCTCATCGCAGATATCAGCGTTCATAGCATTGACAAGCGTGAAACACATTACCATTCCCCAAGATAATAGAATGGTAGGTATCACCGCTAGCCAAGGATATGTCTGGTTATAACATACGATTTTTAAAAGTTGCGCAACTGTGAGAATTGCAAAGGAGAATATAACCGTCTTTGTTTTGCCCAGACGGGAAGATACCCACATCATGGGGAATACACCGATAAGGGCAGTTACCGCCCAGATTGTTCCCATCCATCCCATCATTCCGGACGCAGCAACTTTATCACCGGAATACACAAAATACATCATTATAAAATTACTAAAACCCATAACGAACTGGAAACCGATTATTACCAGCACGAAAACAATTACCAGCATCATAAATGTGCGATTCTTATAGGTGATTTTAAAACTTTCCCAGAATGCCATTTTCTTTTGTTTTTTAACCTGTTCAGTCCTAGTTTCTTTACATGTAAGAACACATATGATTGCTGCAATAATCAGAATCAGCCCCATCCATATACATACCCACTTCATGCCTTCGATTGGGTCTTTAAACATAGACCTGTTTGCGAAATAATACATCCAGGGCGATGCAATGGCAGCTATATTTCCAATGAAACTGGCATATGCAAATAGCCGTGTTCTTTCATTGTAATCGTTAGTCATTTCAAGACCTAATGCGCCATGAGGCACGCCGTAAATAGTAACAGCAGTATAAAAAATCAATGACGTCACTAAGAAATAACCGAACATCGCATTTGTACTCCAGCCTCGGGGCACCATGAATATCATCGCAAATGTAATACCAACCAGAATACCTCCTATCAGGATATACGGAAGTCGCCTGCCGAATCTGGAGCGAGTGTTATCGGAAAGATTTCCAACCAGAGGGTCTGTGACCGCATCCCATAATCTATGTATCGCTGCTGCAAACCCGAGAAGAATCGGGCTGATTTTCAATAAATCAATATAAAAAAGGCCGGTTAGCTGCATCAAAGAATTAACTGATACGATTGTGACCACGGCGCCGATTCCATAGCCAAACTTTTGGATAAAAGGAAGTCTGTCTTCCTTGGCGGTAATGTGATGCTGTTTTATATCCATCTTGTCTCTCTCCTTCCTTTATTTAATAACAGTTAAAAACTGATTTTTATCGTGTTGCTATTTTTATTAAGAGCCATTTTCAATTTGGAATCTTCAATGCTTGCGCCACCTGTGCGGTATGGATTGGATTCCCTCTCAAATTCAACGCCTGCGCCGTTAATCTCAATTTTCTTTACTCCATCGTTTTTGCCGCTGACAGAATAAACCAATTTCACATTGTGACCATGCAATTTCATCTGAGCGGCAAGACCGTCAAACTCTTTGGATAAGACAGGGTCGAAAATAGTATGGCCGCAGTTATAACGAATTCCCAGCAGATAAGCGATTATAAATTTAACAAATATCCCGGGGCCGCTGGAATACACTCTCCAACCGCCTTTTAGTGCAACTTTGCCGGCGAGCAAATCTTCGTAATGGTCGTTGACCTCGTAACGACTTGCAAAATCCCCGTCCGAACTGGTGTAATAACAATTAGACTGCCGTATATCAGCCTGAGGTATTATCTGCTGTATGTCTATCGGTATAACCTGACGCAACGCTTTTATGAAAGATTTTGCATGTCCCAACCGAGCCATTGCCTCAGCATATCGTAAATGAGCATGGGTGTACATAAGACCGATTTCACGTCCGAAGAAGGACGAGCTTTCTGCTCGCTTGAAATATGTTTGTAATCCGCCGTTGTATTTAACCGGTTTGTCCATCAACCTTGCGCCATCAGGACCTTTCAAATGTTTCTCTATAATTTCAGCATGTGCTTTTGCCTGCTCGGGTGTAAATATACCGCTTAGTATCCCGCGAGTCATAGGCAGCAGGCGATAATGAATGCCTGTTGTGCTGTCGGAAGGATGCAGCAGTAAATCAATTTTATCTTTATCGCCGACAAGACCGAATCCGGCTACCACACCATCTTTAATCAGCAAACGGCTGAAATCTTTTTGAATCGCATCGCACAATCTGCCCATTTCTTCGGCTATCTCGTTGCGACCGCTCTGTTGGCATACTTTTCCAAAAGACCTGAAGGCCTGATAGCTCAGACATACAGTCCACGAGCTAATCAATCTTTTTTTAAGTTCCGGATTAGCCGGCTGCATTGAATCGTTCCAATCGCCATTACTGTAGTTTACCAAGTTTGTGCCGCTGACAAAACGTGTATCTTTTATATGTTTGATTATGCGATTAATATGTTCGATGACAGTTTCACTTTCGGATTTGCCATCATAATATGGCAGCGATTCATTTAGAAAATCGTAATCACTTGATGCACAGATGTATTCGCTCATCGCCAGGACCGGCCAGAAAATAACATCGCCGTGTGATTCGCCTGCTCTGATTTTTTTATAGCCATCAAACATCCACCATTGCGACCAGTTGCCATCGGTATTTTGATTCGAGAAGATAACGGAAAGTATCTTCCTCACAGCAGAATAATGCCCCTGAGCCAGCAGCATTTCTATCGGACCCTGACATGTATCCCGAGTCCCCCATGCCGCTCCGCCGTACTGCTCCAGGCCATGCGATACAAGATAATGGATTTGGGCGTTTTGTTCAAACCATGGCAGAATCTCGCTTATTGGACTTATCGCCGTATTTGCTTTAACCGACGACAAATCGAAGCTGAAGGAAATAGCTTTCTCAGTTTCTGCTTCTGTTCCACAGGAAGCTGAGGGGGCAAGCCTGCCTTCAATCCGCATTGTGAACTGTTTCGTTTGAGCCAGAGTCATCACAAGAAAACTTAGTCCCCTGCTTTTACCGTCGGCAAAAAGCAGTTCATCACCTCCTGTTTGTTTAACACCCTTTGTATTTTCCAATCGGACACCAAAAAAACCACCGGGAAACATACGAGCCAGCTCGCTCTTTTCACCAGGCAGGATTTTTAAGCTGTTTTTCTCTTCGCTTACTATCTGCCAGTTGTGTTCAGCTGTGAGATTACTTGAAATCAACCATTCCGGTTCCTGTCCCTGAAGAATCCGAAGCTTCAGCGTAATTTCCGGAGAATCCTGTGATGCTAAAGAGAGAACCTCGAACATCAAATCGCCCTTTTTGTATATCCATCTGCATTGATTAAGCGACATCTCGAAAGCCGATGGTATTCCCAGCTGGTAATACCGCTCGTTTTGCCGCACAAAAATCCGCTGTCCCGTATGACGCGGTATATTAAGGGAATTTGTATTTACAGTCAGAAAGCGATTGAAACTAACATTACCCTGAGCAATATGAGATTGGAAAACGCCGAACATATAAGACGTGCAGCACATTATCGCATCATCCGGCGTTAAGCTATTGCCGGTTTTCATTATATGGCCGTGATGCCGCTGCACAATAAGCTCTTTGCGGCGCAACACTACATGACGATTGTCATCGCCATAAAAAAATGAAAGTAACTGTCCATTGCAAAACTCGCTATGCCTGCGATCGGAGCCGAACAGTTTGTTCAGTTCCTCATCGGTAAGGTCTTCAGAGGCAAATAACGGCGACTGCGAAAATAAGCTGCCAACCGATTCAACGTAAGCACAATTATCTTGCCATGGTTTCTGGGCGAGTTTTTTAATATCCTGTAAATCCGGCTCAATCAATTTTAAATCATCTTGCGTAGTAGCCGCTGGATGGTCTTTGTGGAAAATACCAAAAAAACCAAAATCTTTTTCCTGTCCAGATTTCAAAATCATTGATTCGGCTTGCAAAGCAATCAAACCAAGTTCCTGTTGAGACAATCCGCCAAATTCGGATTGCGAAAGTGCCTCAGCCAGACCCGTTGCTCTGTAGCTTGTGCCGAAAAACTGCATACCATCTGTTGAAAAACTTTTCGTTTTGCCAATTGAACCCAACGCCAGCCAGGGCACGCAGCCCGGCCCGTGTTCGTTTTGACGGCAGCAAACAACATAGCCAATCTCTTTGTGATTGAGCGGCTTATAATCCGTGTACTGACTTATGTAGGATTCGTTTTTTTCATTTCCATCGGCGCAGGAAAGCCCAACATCCTGAACATAAACAAGGTCAACGTCCTGCTCATCTTTGTTCGTATTTTGCAATTGCACATTCCACAACCAACAACCGCTTTTTTCTGTAAGCAGCAATCTACCGGAAAATTTTATTCCTTCAAACTCACCTTTAAACTGGTAATTATTTTCATCGATAAATTTCTTCGCACTACTCGCCGGCCCAAGAAGCGGCACAGCAGAAATTTTGCCATTTGTTTTTTTTCTAAGATACAGATTGGAGCAGCCCTTTTCCAGCAGCGAATCATCCGTAAGATTTATCTGTATCAAATTCTGCTCTATATTTTTTACAACGCCATTTTCGAAAATGGAAAATTTCAATCCCGAAGAATTCTTTATTTCATATACTTTTGCAATATCCGCCAATTTACCACCTCTCAAAATTATTTTTCATCAATCTTTTTTAATGCCACCTGATTAAAACCCGGCCCGTTTAAGACCCTGTTTTACATATTCATTTTGCATCATAAGTTTCCATATAAGTCCGCTGCGAGCATTTTCTATCAGCAAAAGCATTGGTCCTTGAGCAATGCCGATTACCTGGTCCGAAACCCAATCTTCCTTAATGTTGAAACCATCCCAAAAGCCGTATCCGCCCTGCTCGACAGATTGCCATACTGGTTTTCCTGCTACTTCCAAATTTCGCATTTCTTTAAGCGCTTTAATTGCATCGTTTGGTGCAAATGGAACTGACATACCCGCTCCATAAGGATGGAGCGTCCCATATTCGCCCTGATTTTCGCTTGCTCCGCGAGGCTGATGGCCGAGTACAACATATTCGTCCCCCGGCCCTACGCCGGCTGTAATCCCCCAACGATTTAATCCATAGGTAGGGAATTTATCACTATTGTCGCGGCACCAATCGCGATTGGCAATCACTGCTCTGCGAGTGTTTTCAAACCAGTCAATGCCGAGCGAATCTTTGCCTGTTTTTTTGAAATCATAAAAACAGTGCGCGAACATATAAGTGAACAATGTCCCAGGATACGTATAGATAAACGGCTGGCCGTTTTTATATTTTCCGACCGGCCGATTCCAGTTAGTCATTGTCTCCGGCTTTAGTCGATACTTTTCAACAGGTGATGCCTGACCGAGCAAAACTATCAGAAGCGTTTCGTCGGTGTACCAATCCCAAGTCTGTCTCTCGAATTGGCCTGAATCACTCATATTATTCGGGTCGTCTGCCTTCCAGGCCATATACACCTGGCCTTTTTGTTGGTATGCCTGGCCTCTTTGTTGGGAATCTACAAAGCTCTGCCAGTTCACGCCGGCAAAAATATCTTCGGCAAGTTCTTTAACTTCACCTTTGAAATATTCGCCGGCAACAATTGCACCTGCTACCATAAGAGCCGTATCTATTGAAGATGCGCTACTCTCGTAGCTAAGAGATGTTGTATTTCCGGTGGCAAAATCGATAAAATGGCAATACATGCCATTGTGCTGGGCATTTGATTTTTTAATTGTTCTAAGCGCTTTTAGCGCACGATCCTGTGCCGCTTGGCGGGATACGTAGCCACGTTCAACGCCTATCGGCAGTGCAGCCAAACCAAAGCCTAAAGATGCCACACTGCAAAAATCTTTGCCTGTTTTATCCCGCACAAGGCCGGAAACAGGATGGGCCTCCTTCCAGAAAAATTGAAAGGAAGCACTGCTGATCTCCTCCAGCAAACACTCGTTTTCGGCAGTGAAGACTATCCGGTTAACCTTAGAAGATAAAGCAAAGCAGGACCCGCTAAAAAACAAAACGGTCACAATAAAAAATATAAAGCTGGTATATCTTCTACTTACCATGTTTATCTCCGGGTATTGAGTTATCGTGCCTGCCACAGCCGCACGAATCACGTACTATGAGCCGTGCTTTTAATACAACTTTCGCCGGTTCTGAAACCCGGCCTGACAAGCGGTTCAGAATCATTCTAACCGCAACACGACCAATTTCTTTGGTTGGGATACGCATTGTAGTAATCTTTAGTCTGCGATGTATTGCCATATCTGAATCATCAAAACCGGTTACCCCAACCTGCTCAGGAACCCTAATTCCTTTATCCATCAAGGCATCAATGATACTGCAGGCAATATCGTCATTAGCCGCCACAACACCATAATGTTTCTCAGGATTAATCAAGGGAAATATTTTTTCTTCCGCAAGATGATAACCCTCGTCATAGCTATAACTATTGCCGAAAAACTGTCTGCCTTTAGCATTCAATCCTATTGACTTAAGTGCATCAGCAAAACCACGGGCTCGTGCAGTAGTATCAACGTTGTCTTCAGAACCGCCGAGGAAAAATACATCATCAACGTTATGGGTATCTATGAAATGCCTTGTTGCTTCAAAAGCTCCAATCCTGTTATCCAAAAGTATATTATCCAGCCGCCAGGAGTGAACATCCTGGTCGAGAATTACCAAGGGGCTGTTAATATGGCCGATGCCTTTGAGGACATCACCGTATAAGTCAGAAAGCATTAAAATCACGCCATCGGTTCGTCCCTGCGAACACAAGCGGGTAACAGCCTCGATTTTTTCCTCCGAGCTTTTTGCCTTGAGAACCATAATGTGAACGCCATTGGCTTGTGCTTCTTCATGTGCGCCTTCCATCAGCATTGAAAAATACTGGCCCTCGAAATCCGGAACTATCAGACTAATTGTATCGGTCCGTTTTCTGCTCAGCGCCTGTGCCCGGCTGTTAGGGTGAAAGTCTAAACGGCGAATGGCCGTTTTTACCTTATGTCGCGTATCAGGCGCAACCCGATCTAAACCGTTTACAACGCGCGATACTGTGGAAATTGAAACCCCCGCAACTTTTGCAACATTATGAATGGTTATACTGCCTGTTTCTGTTACCATTTGGATATCCTCACATATTTATTTAGTAATCAAGCAAAAACAAACATGATGTTATAAAAACCTTTTTACAATTTTACAACTCCCATTAATTTTTGTCAAGATGATTCTTTTAAGGCATTCCAACTGGAGATAGACCGGCAATTTCTCACTTGGTCATACGTTATACAACTTTATTTAGTAATCAAGCAAAAATAAACATGATGTTATAAAAACCTTTTTACAATTTTACAACTCCCATTAATTTTTGTCAAGATGATTCTTTTAAGGCATTCCAAAAGCCATAATCATAAATATACTAAAAATGTGGATTATAGAAATTTTTTTAGTTTTAAAACTCATCTTTATGCAGTAACTCAACCATAAATAATATTGTTCCTAACAGCTTTTTTACTTGACATTTCAAAGACATATTGGATAATATAACACGCAGAAATGTTATTAAACTCAAAGTCTGCTATACAGGAAAACAAACTATGAAACGATTACCAATTCTTATTTTATTGTCAGCATTACTAACAATCTTTATTGCAACCTCGTGTGCGCCTGTGAAAGATAGTGAAACTGCTGATTTATTTGCCCAACAATGGTATGCATTCGAGGATTTCAACGAGTCGCAATGCCTGCAAAAATGGAAGCGTGTCAATATCAGCGGTTCTTCAGAGCTGATTCAGGCGCCTGCCCAAAGCGAAAACCCTGCAATAGAAACTAATCAAGCCGTAATGCTGAAATGGGGAAAAGACAGCGATGGTGTTGAACTAAAATATTTTCCCGTTTCACCGATTAACATTTTGGTCTGGCAGAAAATACGTATTTTTGCAGCGGTTCCTGCCGATGCCGGCAGTGTAACACTGAATATGTGGCTTCACGATGGCAACAAGGGAGTTTATTTAACTGGTTCCGAAATTACCCCCGCTGGAAGCTGGGCTTGTATTGAATTTGATGTTGAAGATGCAAAAACACAAATTGATGCAGCAGCCGTAAGAGAAGTTGCGTTAGTAATTAGTTATGTGGGTGATAATGGCACGATTATCCTCGACAAAATTGAAGCGTTAAGCGAAAAGAAAATTACAGCTGCAGGTGCATCCGCACCATCTCTGCCAATCACATCTATCACCGCCAGTTCCGGTCAAAAAAACAGCGGCACTCTGCCGATAATGGCACTCGACGGCAGGATGGATACTCGCTGGTCCAGCGAATTCACTGATAACGAGTGGCTGCAAATAGACTTTAACAGCCCGATAGATCTGGTAGGGCTCAAATTGCACTGGGAAGCTGCCTATGGCAGAGATTACGAAATACAATTACTCCAACCCGATGACAAATGGATTACAGCAAGTAGAATAAAATTCGGCGATGGCGGAGTCGATGAAATATATTTTGGTCCTCACAAAGCCAAAGCAATTAAAATGCTCGGCCATAAACGTGGCACTGGCTGGGGCTATTCACTCTGGGAAGTAGGAATTCTCGGGCCGGAAGATGAGATTTTTGCCAGCGCTTCTTCAACTGCAAAAGGCATGTCATCCGAAGCGATACTGGATGGCAAGACGGAGACCTATTGGCAATCTGCATCAAACCCCGGGAAAGAAACTGTCGTCGAGTTTACCTTTCCGCGAAAATTCGGCGTTGGCGGACTTCAAATCGACTGGACTAAAGCCCAAACTCCTGCCTGCAAAATCGAAGCATTCTCAGAAGAAGCAAATAAGTGGCAAATGGTAATGAACAAAAAAGCGAGCTTTAACAACCAGGTGGAAGATTTGTTCTTTGCGCCGGTATATGCCGACAAGTTGCGTTTTGTCTTCGCAGCGAAACTAACAGAGCCGGTTCGTATTGCTGATATTCAAGTAAAGGGTACTTCTGAGGGCTGGACTCCTGTCAGACATTTTGAAATGCTTGCACAGCGTCTGCCGGATGGTCTTTTGCCAAATTGGCTAAGCCGCCTGCAGGCATTCTGGACTGTTACGGGTTTGCCTGGCAGCTTCAATGAATCTCTGCTGGAAGAATACGGCAAAATCGAATCCGGTTTGCGCAATTTTAGTGTAACGCCTGCTCTAATGGTCGATGGAAAACTGCTTAGTGCAAAAAACTTCCAAACAAGTCAATCGCTTGCCGAAGAATGGATTCCGATTCCAAATGTAAAATGGCTTGGCAATGGTCTTGAAATGAATATTACGGCTAACACAATTGCTCCCGACACAACGGTAGTTCTTTATAAACTTTCAAACACTTCTAAACAAACACGGGATATTTCACTTCTGCTGGCTGCCCGTCCGCTGCAGGTAAATCCACCCTGGCAGCATGGCGGATATTCACAAATAAAACAAGCCCAATGGCAGGATAAAACAAACACATTGATTCTCAACGACCAGGAAGCCATGCGGCTTTGTTCGGCACCTGTTTTTGTATCTACGTATAACCAAAGGCCGACAACAGATTCGGTTGATGTAATAGAGTGCCTGCTTGGAAATCGCACTGACGGCAATTCCATTTCTTCGCCCGACGGCATTATTTCAGCCGGCGTGCGTTACGATTACAAACTCAAAGCCGGCGAAACAAAAAGCATTCTTGCCATTTATCCGAATGAAGAAGGTGCAAATATTACAGCACCCAAGGATGGTGAAAAATTCTTCAGTGAAGAAATGGTAAAATCCATAAAACTGTGGAAGGAAACAATCGGCAACTGGAACATCGACATTCCCGATAAAAAACTCGCAAACTTAATCCGCTCCAATCTTGCATATCTTTTGATTAACGCCGATGGCCCTGCAACTCAACCTGGTTCACGCAATTACAACAGCTCGTGGATACGCGATGGAGCTATAAGCGCAACGGCTATGATGCGGTTCGGCCTGGTTGATAACGGCGCTACATACCTGAAATGGTTTACAGGTCTTATCAAAGACGACGGATTTGTTCCATTCCTGGTAAATACAAAAACTGGCCAGATGGCAAATGATAACTGGCAGGAGTACGACTCGTTTGGCGAATATGTATTTTTAGTTCGTCAGGTTGTGGAACTGACCGATGATGACGAAATCGCAAAATTATGCTGGCCTAAAATCAAAGCTGTTATGAAATATATGGAGAACCTGCGAAGTCAACGGCTGACGGAAAAATACAAAGGCACGGAATACGAAGGTATCCTACCCGAATCAGTCAGTCATGAAGGCTACATTGACCCTCCTCGACACAGCTACTGGGACGACTTTTTTGCTCTAAAGGGCCTTCAGGATGCTCAAGCAATTGCATTGCGACTCGGTCATAAGGAAGACGCCGAATGGCTTGCTAAATTTGAAACGGATATGCGCAAATCGGTGTTGGAATCTATAGAGCGAGTTCGCACTCGTGATAGTTTGGCTACAATCCCCGCTTGTGCGGAGCTTGGCGATTTCGACCCGACTTCAACCTCTATTGGAATAATGGTAGCTGATGAACGTGATACACTGCCGGCTGATGCGCTCAAGGCAACTTATGACAAGTATATGGAAGAGTCGAAATTCCGCGCTGCTCAACCAGTTGGCACACGAAGTCTGTATACACCCTATGAAGTGCGCAACATTTCAGCTATGCTCCGACTTGGCCGAATTGCAGATGCGCAAATGTTGCTTGATTTCTTTGTGGAAGACGGCGTTCGACCAGTCAACTGGAACCATATGGGTGAAGTTGTTCACGGCGATTTACGCACGCCAAGCTACATAGGCGATATGCCGCATACTTGGGTTGGAGCCGGCTTGATTAACGCTATCCGTGACATGCTTGTTTACGAAGAGCGCGGCAGATTGGTACTGGCAGCAGGCGTTTATGATAGATGGCTCGACAAAGGCGTATCAGTCAGTAATCTGCAAACATGGTGGGGGCCGATTAGCTACACGTTAGAACGTAATAAAAACGGTCAGGTGATTCTCAAATTGAGATGTTCGCAGCAGCCGCCAAATGGTTTTGTGGTTCCGGACGGTGTAAAACTAATACTCCAATAAAAATTTTCAGAAAAACCGTTTAGTAAGCCCCATTAGAAATAAATCTCTAACGGGGTAAAATTGAATTTTATTATATAGAGAATAGAGGTAGAAAATTGGTATTGCTAAAAAATCAACAGCAAGTTTCCGGATTGTATTTCAACGACCAGGCATTTGGGCGTAACGGACGAAGCTATTTTGTTTTAAGCGGCGAAATGCATTATTTCCGCATAGATGCCAAATTGTGGACAAAACATTTGAAGTTCGCAAAAGAAGCCGGCTTAAATACCATATCTTCTTATGTTCCGTGGTCGCTTCACGAGCAGGTCGAAGGCAGACCCGATTTTAAGGGGAAGTATGCTCCAAACCTCAACCTTGAGCGATTCATTGAACTTTGCAAAGAAATGGAGCTGAATCTTATACTCAAGCCCGGCCCATACATTCTTGCTGAATTGGCTATGCACGGAATTCCGCGATGGTTTTTTGAAAATTATCCTGATGCTCTTGCCTGCGATTCAAACGGCAGACCGTATCCGGTAAAATACACCTGCTTAAAGCATCCCGATTACAAACAAAAAGTAATGCGATGGTACGATGCCGTAATGCCGCTTATCGCCGCAAACCAACTTTCCAATGGCGGTCCGGTAGCTTTGGTGCAGGTCTGCAACGAAGTCGGCCTGTTCCAGTGGCTTAACGGCTGTGGCGATTACAGCGCAACATCGTTAGAATCATACAGGGATTATCTTAAAAACACATACAAAAACATTGGCGCATTAAATAAATACTACGGCTCTGACTATTCGGATTTTGCAAAAGTCAAAGCTTCTGTCGGCAAAGTTACTTCAAGAGAAGGCCACCTTGCCTATCGCGACTGGGAAACTTTTCATCGCGACTTTTACGCTGAATATATCGGCTGGCTAATAGAAGAAATACGCCAACGCAAAGTAAATGTTCCACTATTCCATAATGTGCCCGGCTGGGTCTTTGGCAGAGCTAAAAGTATGCCTGTGTGCCTGTCGATGTATCATAAATTGTCACGGCTCTATCCGAATATCCTGCTTGGCGTTGACCATATTCCGGAAAATCCGTCATATCGCAATTTTCACGACGACAGATTAATTAACACATTCACAAAAGCCCTGCAGGGTAATCGCGGACCGACTTATGTCGCTGAACTTCAGGCAGGCACCCGCGAAGCAAATGTGCGTGTTTATCCAAATGAAATGGAGTTGTTTTATAAAGCCTGTCTGGCAAACGGCGCAGTCGCTATGAATTATTATATGTTTAGCGAAGGCGAAAATCCGCCCGGCTGGGGCATTTACGATTCGTCGTTTTATCTGCAAACACCGCTCAACATTCAAGGCGAGCCCGGCGACAGTTATCCTGTAATAGAATATATCAGCAGATTGATTAAGACCCACGGTCAAAGACTTTGCGATAGTCAAAATAAAGCTTTGCAGGCATTGGCGTTTTATCCACCATATTATTATCGCGAATTTACCTGCCCGTTGTTCATCGGCGAAAATCTCGACGACCGCTCGTTTATTCAGTGTCGGCTTGACCCGCGAATGGTCACGGATGAACTCCTCTTTGACAGCCTCGGCAAACTTCTCGCTATGGACAATCAGGAGTATGATGCGGTTGATATTACAAACACAGATGCGGTTCAGCTCGACCGTTACAAACAAATATGGGTAGCTTGCACAGAACAAATGGATGCGGCTAGTCAGCAAATGTTATTGGAATATGTTCGCCGCGGTGGTCATTTGATTTGTTTTCCGACTCTGCCAAAACTTGATCTTAACGCTAATCCCTGTACTGTGCTTGCCGATGGTCTGGGCGTAAGCAGTGACCAGATACTTCCTGACAGCGATGGAATGATTCGCTGGGTCGAAACCAAAGAAGAAATACACGCAATCAGTTATATTGAAACTTTGAACGCTAAACAAGGACAAGTTATCGCTTTAACGCGAAACGGAAAACCCTGCGCTATCAAAGTAAATTGCCAAAAAGGTTCAGCTGCGATTTTGGGAACCGGTTTTATGTATCAGGCCGCTGCTCACAAACAGGCATGGCAGCATTTAAGTCTTGATATAAATTTCAAAGGTCCGGTCAACTGCGATAATCCTTTGATTATAACCCGCACACGCTTGCATAAAAACGGCGGCGGATACTTTTTTATGCTGAATTACCATAATCAGGCGATTACAACGAAAGCAAACTTCGGTGGAGAATTTTTCCTGCCGCCTTTCAGCGGGCTTGTGCTGGTGTTTGATATGCCGGTGTCGGAAAATTTTACGATTGTAAATACAACTTCAGAGATTACAAAGATTGAAACGACTGACTGCGGAATAAACATAGAAGTCAGCGGCAATGAGAATACGCCCGGACAGATTTGTCTGGACACTACAAGAACAATAAAAAACGTTTTGCTAAACGATAAATCGATACCATTCGAACAATCTTCACGAAAAGTAAAAATATATTACGCCCATAGTAAAACAGCAAACCCAATCACAATAAAGATATCCTGACGGAGCGGAAAAACCTTTTTAAAAGGAGTTCAATATAATGTCTGCCAATCGTGTATTACTGTACATTTTTTTTCTGGTATTTTTTACAGTTTTTTCAACCGGAAAAGTAAATGCTCAGGGACAGATGCTTGATGATTTCGAAACGATTCAGGGCTGGAAGATAATTGTTTCCGACGGCGTTACGCTCAACATCGCCTCGGATAAAGGCTTTAGCGGTAACGCAATACGGCTCGATTTTAATTTTGTTGCCGGGGCAGGCTATGCAATCATTCAAAAACATATTCCTCTTGACCTGCCCGACAACTACCGTTTTACTTTTTATCTGCGGGCTGATGCGCCGGTCAATAACTTTGAGTTTAAACTTTTGGACCCGACCGACAATGTATGGTGGAACAAAAAAGTTGATGTGGAGTTTCCGCGCGACTGGCAGAAAACAGTTATCAGGAAACGCAACATCTCTTTTGCCTGGGGACCAGACAGCAAACCGCTTAGTGAACTCGACCGTATCGAATTTGTCGTTTCAGCAGGTAAAGGCGGCAAAGGTTCTGTATACATAGACAATTTTACCTTCGAGCCTATCGAAAAACCAGACAACAACGCACTCCCTGTCGTTGCCGCATCCTCTACAACAAAAAATGCGAGCCCGGAAAATGTGATTGACAACAATCTTCAAACGGTATGGCGAAGCAGTTCTGGCAAAAATCAGTGGTTTCTGTTTGATTTTAAAAAGGCCGCAGAATATGACAGCATAGTTATCAACTGGGATAATGCCTATGCGTCAGATTATCAGGTGCTGACTTCAAACGATGGTCAAAATTTCGACCCGGTCTTTCATGTACGAAATGGAAACGGCCAGAAAGACTATATCTATCTTGGCGAGTGTGAATCGAGATTCCTAAAGCTCATTATGAATTCAGGACCCCAAAAATATTATGGCATCCGTTCACTTGAGGTAATACCGATAGATGCAGACTCCACACTGAATAAACTGTATGAAAGAATTGCTGCCGATGCCCCTGGCGGACATTTTCCGAAGTATTTCGATAAAAAACAAACATACTGGACGATTATAGGTCCGCCTGAAGGAAACAGCAAAAAAGCGCTCATAAACCAGGAGGGCGCAATCGAAATCGACAAGGCAGGATTTTCTATTGAACCATTTCTGTTTGTCAATAACCGTCTTATTACCTGGGCTGATGTTTCGACGGCTCAGTCGCTGGAGAATGGCTATCTGCCGATTCCGTCGGTCCTCTGGCAGCAGAAAGACATTGAACTTAAAGTTACGGCATGGGCAGCAGGAAAACATGGGGCGTATTCTATTTTCTCAAATTATCGAATTTCTAATCCGACTGAGCGGACAGTCTGCGGCACATTTTTTCTGGCGATAAGGCCTTTTCAGGTGCTTCCGCCGTCGCAGTGGCTGAATCTCGTTGGTGGCACAACTAAAATAAAAAATATAAATTTTGACGGATACAAAGTTTCTGTTGATGATAGGTCGATAGTGTTGCTCGCAAAACCCGACAGGTTTATCGCGACCCAATTCGCAGATGGAGATATCACTGAATATCTAACCTCCTTAAAAACGCCTGCGGGCAACAATATTTCTGACGAAACCGGTCTTGGCTCTGCCGCTTTAGGATACAGATTTAACCTGAAATCGAAACAGTATATTGACATAGTTTTTGAAGCGCCGTTTGATGGCATTTCGCAATTACAGCAGGTGGCTGTAGACGAGCGAATGGCTTTTGTCAGGCAAACGTTCAATGACGCAAAAACATTATGGCAGGACAAGCTCGACAAAATCGATATCATACTTCCTGCATCAGCGCAGCAGATTGTTCAGACTCTCAAGACGAACATCGGATACATTCTCATTTGTCGAAACGGCGCTGCTATTGAACCTGGCGCCAGGACGTATGACCGTTCATGGATTCGTGATGGTTCTGAGATATCTACAGCGCTTCTGCGAACAGGGAATTCGGAGGAAGTGCGTGAATATATCGACTGGTACGCCGAGTATCAATACCCAAACGGCAAGATACCCTGTGTGGTTGACTGGCGAGGAGCAGACCCGACTAATGAGTATGACAGCACTGGGCAATTCATTTACCTGACAGCGGAATACTTTCGATTTATGCATGACATAGCGCATTTACGAAAAACGTTTCCCAAAATTATTAAATCTGTCGAATACATAGAATCTCTGCACAACCAGCGCAAAACAGAACTTTATCTTTCAGGAACTCCCGAGCAGCAGGCGTGCTACGGATTAGTGCCGGAATCCATAAGCCACGAAGGATATTCCGCCAAACCGATGCATTCATACTGGGATGACTTCTATATCATAAAAGGACTAAAAGACGCGGTGGAAATAGCCAATGCGCTCGGCGAAAAACAACTTGCCGGGAAATGGGCTGAACATCTCGAAGAATCTCAAGAGAATCTGTACGCCTCGATGCGGAAAGCAATAGCGAACACTGGGATTAACTTTATTCCGGGCTGTGTCGAGAAGGGCGATTTTGATGCAACATCAACGGCTATCGGCATCGGTATCTGCGGCGAACTGAATCGCATACCGCAACCGTTCCTGAATAATACTTTTGATAAATGGTTTGACTATTTCACTAAACGGCGCGACGGCACAATAGAATGGAAAGATTATACGCCTTATGAAATGCGGATTATCAGCGCGTTTGTGCTCATGGGACAAAAGGAAAGAGCCAATGAGCTGCTTGAATATTTCCTTAAAGACCGTCGCCCTCCAAGCTGGAATCACTGGGCAGAAGTCGTCTGGCGAGACCCCAATGAACCCCAATTTATCGGTGATATGCCTCATACATGGATTGGCTCAGGTTTCATAAACGCCGTAAGGACGATGTTTGTATATGAACAGACTGCAGATAATACGCTTGTTATCGGCGCAGGGATACCTGAAAATTGGCTGAAGGAAAAAGAGCCGATTGCCATCAGAAATTTCCCGACATATTATTGTATATTCAGTGTGTCGATGCAAAAATCTAACAACAGTGTAATCGTTGACATCCAGACGAAAAACAAGGTTTCGCTTGTTAAGGTAGTATTGAAATCGCCGTTGGCAGCGCCGATTAAGAGTGTTGTGGTCGATGGGAAAACAATAGCATCTTTTACGCCTGACGAGGTGCTGATTGACGATATTCCCTCCAGGGTGGTTATTTACTATTGAAAGCGTGTTTTATTAAAGCCGTTGGTGTATAACTAACAAGGAGGTATTTTATGAGGAAAAATATTTTATGTATTTTGGGGCTGATTATGGCAATGTTTTGCAATAGCGCTTTGGCAAATCATGCTGTTGTTTGCTCACAGCAGGACGATGCGTATTTGCGGCAGCTTCTGAAGGAAACCTGGACATATCTTGACCGTCATCTGGCAAAGGAAACTGGCTTTCCGACCGATTCTCAGGAATCCGGCGGAAACACAAACACAACCAACATTGGCTTGTATCTGGCTTGTATCGGCCCGGCTGAAAAGATGGGATTTATCACAAGAACTGATGCTTTGCAACGAATAAATAAAATTGTCGAATCGTTGGGCAAAATCGAATCTTGTAATGGTTTTTTGTATAATTGGATTGATGTTGGTGGAGATACAAAACTGGCCGAGGGCGTTATGGGTGTATCAGATTTCAATAAACTCGTAACCGGCCTGATACTTGTTCGGCAGTTTTTTCCGGAAGTCGCGGACAAGGTATCGCCGTTAATCGAACGAATAAACTGGAGCAGACTTTATGATGCCCCGACTGGTAGAACATACTGGGGTTACGATTTAAAAAATGACAAGCCTATTGGATTATGCGATTTTTGGCTTGCCTCGGATTGCAGATCGGTTGTGTTTTATATGATTGCAAGCGGTTCTGCGCCGGTGGAATTGTGGGATAAGATTAACAGAAATGAAGTCAACGCTGACGGTTTGAGTTTTTATGAACCGGGCTACTGGTTCGGCGGGCTTTTTATGCAGGCGATGGACGCGATGTTTTTAGACTCTCCCGCTACAACAGAAATGGGAAATTCCATTGCCGATTTTGCATGGCATCAAATCCGAGAATCCAGAAACCGCGGACTTAAAGTATGGGGCTGGTCAAACTGCAATATCCCTGGCAAAGGCTATACTGAAGGAGGGTTTCTGCCGTGGTGGGTTGTAACACCGCATGCATCGGCATTAGTAATAGAATACTATCCGCGACACGTTATCGCGAATTTGCGCAGGATTGATGCTATGGGAATGCGGAAGCCTTTAACAGCAGATTCGCCCGCTTATGGTTTTCGCGATTCCATCGACATCAAAACATTAAAGGTTGATGACAGGTATTTGAGTCTTGACCAGGCGATGCTATTTCTATCTTTGACAAATTTTCTTGAAGATGGAATGGTGCGCAACTATTTCGCAAAAGACCCGTTAGTCAAAAACGGTTTCAAATTATTGGGGGCCCGTCTTGCTCAGGATCCGAACCTATTGAAAAAATGGGCGAAACGAGATGTTTCGGAACCTAAGCGTTTGTCGCATGGAAAATCTTCAAAACAAAGCGTAGTTTTGGATATGAAGCAACCCAAAGGACTTATTTTAAATGCAGAGAGTATTGGGAACAGTAAGGTTGACGCGGAATTCACTACCGAAGGTTTAGTTATTGATTTTGCGGCAGAAGATGAGCAAAGCAATGAAATAAATGTAAACATCACATTTCCACAAATAAACCTGAGAAATATCGACGGTATTCAAATTAAATGCTATGGCCAATCAAAAGAAGATTTTGGCGGAATTAGGCTTTATTTATATGATGACCAGGGACAATCACAATATACATACATAGATGCAATATCACCTGTTCTGAAAGAATTCAATATTCCGGAGTCGTCAATACTGGGAATGTTAGCTAAACCATATGCGGTGAATAAATTAACAATAATGTTGTGGGAGAAACCATGGTATTATACAGACCAGCGTACTAAAGCAAGGTCTGGAAGACTCGTTATTGAAAAAATCATTTTTAAACAAAAATAATATCAAGTGAAGACATTGAAGATATCCCAAAAATCTTTCTATAGTGGACCTCTTTGCTCTTCCATTTTAATCCTAACAATTTAATTAAGATAGATTACTGTTGCAAAACATATTTCTACAGAATTGGTTTTTTAATAACCATCTGATAGAATTCAAGTATAGAACAAAGGAGGCATTGAAAATGAAGAGTGTAAAAGGAACAAAAACAGAGAAGAATCTTCTTACGGCATTTGCAGGAGAATCACAGGCAAGGAATAGATACACTTACTTTGCAAGTAAGGCAAAGAAAGAAGGATTTGAGCAGATATCCGGGGTATTTCTTGAGACTGCAGAAAACGAGAAAGAACACGCAAAAAGGTTTTTTCAATTTCTTGAGGGTGGAGATGTGGAAATTAAAGCAATTTATCCTGCGGGGATAATAGGGGACACTGCTACCAATCTTCAAGAAGCTGCTGACGGCGAGAAGCTGGAGTGGACAACTATATACAAAGAGTTTGAAGGTATTGCGCGCAAAGAAGGTTTTGAAGAAATAGCCGTTCTTTTCAAGGAAATTTCCGAGGTTGAAGAACAACACGAGAAACGCTATCGCAAACTTCTAAAAAATGTAAAAGAAGGCAAAGTATTCAAGAAAGATACAGTAGTCAGATGGAAGTGCAGAAATTGCGGTTATGTGCATGAAGGAAACGAAGCGCCCGAAAAGTGCCCCGCTTGCGCGCATCCACAGAGTTATTATGAACTCTTGTGCGAGAATTATTAAAAGGAGAGCTGAATGAATTGTCCCGTGTGTAAGGAACCAATGATTGTACTGGAGCTTGACGAAGTGGAGATAGACCACTGTATCTCATGCGGTGGTATATGGCTTGACGGGGGAGAATTGGAGCTTTTGTTGGAAACTTCTACGGAGAAAGACAAGTTACTCACTTCTTTCCAAATAGATAAAGATACAAAAGAAAAGGCAAGGGATTGCCCTATATGTTTAAAGAGGATGGACAAAGTTCTCGGCGGCATTCCAGACTGTCGTTCAAGTGCGGGCAGAGATAATAAAGTTCTAATGGATAAATGTCGCCAAAATGACGGTATCTGGTTTGATTTGGGTGAGCTTGAGCAAATAATTAAAATGGGAAGTTTTGATAAGGGAAACAAAGTATTAAATCTATTAAAAGATATGTTTAAAAGTAGAATAAAAAACTGAAAGGAGGTTTCTGATGGGTATGATATTACTGTTTGTAGTATTGGCAATAATTGTTTTTGCCGTTTTATTTGTTGTGGGAGTTTTCAATTCTCTTGTGGGTTTGAAGAATCAGGTGAAAAATGCTTGGTCGCAAATCGATGTGCAGTTAAAAAGACGGCACGACCTTATTCCGAATTTGGTAGAGACTGCAAAGGGATATATGCAGCACGAAAGAGGAACGCTTGAAAATATAACAAAAGCAAGAAGTGATGCAATGGGTGCCAAAAGCGTAGGCGATAAGGCAAAAGCTGAAAGTTCTTTGAGTGGCGCTATGGGTAAGTTTTTCCTTGTAGTGGAAAATTATCCCGACTTGAAAGCAAATCAAAACTTTTTGGCTGTTCAGGAAGAATTGACTTCCACGGAAAATAAAATAGCTTTTGCAAGGCAGAATTACAATGACCAGGTTCTTTTCTTCAACAACAAAATTCAGATGGTCCCTTCAAACATTATAGCCGGTATGTTTAATTTTAAATCCCAGGAATTCTTTGAAGTTGAAGGACAAGAAAAAGCAGTGCCAAAAGTGAAATTTTAATACGTAACATTTAAGATTGAAGATTTCAGATTAAAGATTTAAATAATTTAACATTCAAACTTTTTTAACCAATTTTTAATCTTCCCTCTGGAATCTGGGAAAGATTCCGAGAACTTAGTCCCGGAAATTCTTTGAATTTCTCGGGATAATTTTAAATTTTTAATAAAAATATATGTGGGAATTAATAAGAGCAAATAAAAGAAAGTCCATAATTCTTTTTTTCTGTATGGGCATATGCCTTCTTTTATTAGGATATTTAATTGGCGCCGCTTTTTATCCTAAAAGCGGAGGAATTATAGGTATTTCTGTAGCTGCAGGACTCTGGTTTATCATGTCGCTTGTCAGCTATTTTTCGGGTGATTCTATAATCCTTACTATGAGTGGTGCAAGAGAAGTTACTCCGGAAATTCATCCACAACTTTTTAATATCGTGGAAGAAATGAAGATTGCGGCAAATTTACCTGCTATGCCGCGAGTTTACATAATAGATGACCCTGCTCCCAATGCTTTTGCTACAGGTACCAAACCTAATAAATGTGCTATTGCAGTAACTGCCGGCCTTCTTTCCAGATTAAACAGAGACGAACTGCAGGGTGTTGTAGCACATGAATTGTCGCATATAATAAATAGAGACGTGCTCTTTGTTACATTTGCCGGAGTATTATTGGGAAGTATCGTGCTTATATCTCAAGTATTTTTAAGAAGTATGTGGTATTCTTCTGGCTCATCAAAGCGGTATCGTTCAAGCGGAAAGAGTGGGGGACAGGCACAACTTATTATATGGGCAGTTGCTATTGTCTTTGCTATATTAGCTCCTATTTTTGCGCAACTTCTTTACTTTGCATTATCCAGAAAAAGAGAATATTTAGCTGATGCTTCTGGTGCCAGGTTAACCAGATATCCCGAAGGATTAGCTTCTGCGCTTGAAAAAATTTCTAGAACACATCTTAATCTTGCTTCTGCGAATAAAGCTACTGCGCCGATGTATATCATAAATCCAATCAAAAAATTGGGGGCAATAGGACTTTCGGATATGACTAGCACTCATCCACCTACTTCAGAGAGAATAAGAATATTGCGCAGTATATCTCAGGGAGTTAATTATTCAAATTATCAAAAAGCTTTCTCTGCTATTAAAGGAGGAATATCTCCTATTATTCCTGCTTCCGGAATTAAGGATTCTAAGGTTATACCTATACGTAAAGCTTCTGTGGAACCGAATCAAGAACATAATAAAAAGAAAGACGCAAGAGAAATAGGGGATTTAATAAGAGCGGTTAATAAGTTTGCATTTTTGGTATGTGCTTGTGGATTGAAAATTAAAATCCCTCCCGATTTTAATAAGCCGCGTATAAATTGTCCAAGGTGTAGGCGTGATATTGAAGTGCCTCTTGGAGAACTTGCGGCTATTGCGGCGGTTGGGGCTGTAATACCGGAAGATACTAAACAAAAACAAGCCAATTTAGAACCACTCACATATAAAAGAAAAGGGGCAGGGTGGGAGAGTGTGACTTGTTCTTGTGGCAGATTAAGGCAGATTTCCCCAAAATTCTTAGGTTCCCGTATTATTTGTAATGATTGCGGAAGAAAAATAAATATTGTAAATTAAGATGAAATTATTAAAAAAGGAGGATTAATTATGGCTAAGATGGATGAGAAACAGGAAAAGATGTGGGCGATGCTTTGTCATATAGGAGCTTTGGCAGGATTTATTATCCCGTTTGGTAATATTATTGCTCCGCTAATTATATGGTCAATGAAAAAGGCAGATTCGCCTCTTGTCGATGACCAAGGTAAAGAATCGCTTAATTTCCAGATATCTATTTCCATAGCTTCTATAGTTGCGTGGATTTTAATAGTCATTGTAATTGGAGTTCCTCTTTTGATTGCCTTGGGAATATTTGACATAGTAATGATAATCATAGCCGGTATTAAAGCCAATGACGGTGAAAAATACCGCTATCCTGTAAATATACGGTTGATAAAATAGTAAATTTAATTAAATAGGAATAAAAAACCCCCGCAATAGTTTCTTATCTTGCGGGGGTTTTTGTTTTATTGTATGATTTCAGATTCCGCCGTCAATATACCATGATGGCAACGCTTCCCCATTTTCATCATAATATCTAATGCCAACCTGCCATTCTTTTACATGACCATTTTTAAAACGGAGTTTATATGGGACAAAAATATTAAATGAAAATGCGTCAACTTTAAAAGGTTCGCCGATTGTTACTTCAGCAATATGGTCTACAAGCTCTTTGAGACTATCAGCATCTTCTCGGTAGTATTCCCATTCGGGGCGAGCAAGTATTGCAGCCAATTCATTTTCAGTTATGGCTGAGAAAAAATCTTTGCAAGAAGATTTCAATTTTTCTTGATCTGCTATAGGTAAATCCACAGGTTTATGGAATTCCTTGTTTTCGAGTTGCTTCATTATTTTCTGTTCCCACTGCTCTGGAGAAGTAAGCGGTTTTTGTGATTTTTTACTGAAGAGCAATCTTCCAGCAAATATTCCTACTACTGCTAATACAACAACAGAAATCACAACTTTTTTATTCATAGCCCCTCCCGTTTTTGTTAAAGTATAGCATAGAAAAACTTCGCAGGTTTTAACTATTCTTGCGGGGTTTTTACTTTTCTTATGTTTTGTTTTTCTTTTAACACTGCCTGTGCTGCGGCAAGTCGCGCAATAGGGACTCTAAAAGGCGAGCAGGAGACATAGTTCATTCCCACCTTGTGGCAGAATTCAACTGATGCAGGTTCTCCGCCGTGTTCGCCGCAGATTCCCACTTCCAGCTTTTTATTTGTCTTTCTCCCGCGTTGGATTCCTATCTTTATCAATTCTCCTATTCCTTTTTGGTCTATGCTTTGAAACGGGTCTTCGGGAAGTATACCTTGTTGTAGATATTCGGGCAGAAACCCGCCGATGTCATCGCGCGAAAATCCAAAACCCATCTGTGTCATATCGTTGGTTCCATAGGAGAAGAATTCTGCAACTTCAGCTAATTCATTCGCTACAAAAGAAGCTCTAGGAATTTCAATCATTGTTCCGAACATATGTTTGATTTTCTTTATGTTATGTTTTTTCAGAACTTCCTGATAGACATTTTGCGCAATAGACAACTGGTTGCGCAGTTCCTTCACATCGCATACCACGGGCACCATTATTTCAGGATATGGTTTTTTGCCTTCTTTGAGCAACTCAGCCGCGGCTTCGAATATTGCTCTGATTTGCATTTGGCTTATTTCAGGATAAGTAATTCCCAAACGTACTCCGCGATGCCCCATCATTGGGTTAGATTCGTGCAGAGCATCGGCTCTTTTTGAAAGTTCTTCAAGAGATATATTCAAATCTTTGGCTAAATCCGCTAATTTATTTTTATCTCTTGGCACAAATTCGTGCAGAGGCGGGTCGATTAATCTGATAACTACCGGTAATCCGTCCATAGCTTTCAAAGTTCCCTTAATGTCTTTTTTTACATAAGGAAATAATTCGTTAAGTGCTTTTTGTCTTTCCTCTGTTGTTTTGGAAACGATCATTTTGCGTAATCTGAATAGTGGTTCTTCTGTGCCTTTGCCGTAGAACATATGCTCGGTTCTAAACAAACCGATGCCTTCGGCGCCGAATTGTCTTGCTTTTCTTGCGTCTTCAGGTGTATCGGCATTTGTTCTAATGCCTAATTTCTTGACGGAGTCGCAAAGTTTCAGGAAATCATCAAATATTTTATTTTCTTCGGCGGCATCTATCATCGGAAGTTTTCCTTCGTAAACATTTCCTTTGGTTCCGTTTAATGTAATCCAGTCGCCTTCTTTTAAGGTTTTTCCGCCAGCGGACATTTCTTTTTTAGCATGTTCAACATTCAAAGCGCTGCATCCGACTATGCAACATTTTCCCCAACCGCGCGCTACGAGTGCCGCATGAGAAGTCATTCCACCGCGTGCAGTCAAAATTGCTTGAGCAACGCGCATGCCTTCCACATCTTCCGGATTTGTTTCTTCACGCACAAGAATTACTTTTTTATCCTGTTTTGCCCATGCGACTGCGTCATTGGCAGAAAAAACTATCTGACCGGTAGCGCCGCCGGGACCTGCGGGTAATCCTTTAACCAATGGTTTATGTGTAATCTCTATCTTAGGGTCAATTATAGGATGAAGCAGTTCGTCCAATTGGCTTGGAGTCACTCGCATAAGAGCCTGTTCTTTTTTGATTAATCTTTCTTTTAACATATCCATAGCCATACGCACTGCTGCGGGACCGTTGCGTTTTCCGACTCTACACTGAAGCATGAAAAGACGCCCTTTTTCAATAGTAAATTCTAAGTCTTGCATATCATAATAATGTTTTTCCAACCGATTTTGATATTCAAACAGCTCTTTGTAAATCTTCGGCATTCCTTTTTCAAGAGTTTTTAAACTCTTATTATGTTCGGATTGTGAATATTTATTTATGGGAGCAGGTGTGCGAGTTCCGGCGACAACATCTTCGCCCTGCGCATTAATAAGATATTCGCCGTAAAATTTATTTTCGCCGTTTCCGGGATTGCGGGTAAAGGCGACTCCTGTGGCGCAATCATTTCCCATGTTTCCGAATACCATTGTCTGTACAGTTACTGCGGTGCCCCATTCGTCAGGAATGTTTTCGATCCGGCGATAGCTGACTGCCCGCTTGCCGTTCCATGAAGTAAATACGGCACTAATACTACCCCAGAGTTGTTCGTTGTGTCCGTCAGGGAAATCTTTTTTCAATACCTCTTTTACTTTTGCCTTGAATAAATCGCATAACTTTTTCAAATCTTCAGTTTTCAAGTCGGTGTCTGTCTTATAAGCTTTATCCTTTTTCATTTGGGTCATGATTTTTTCCAGCTGTTTTCGTATGCCTTGTTCGTCTTTGGGTTCTATACCGGCGGCTTTTTCCATAACTACATCCGAATACATCATAATGAGGCGCCTGTAGGCGTCATAAACAAAACGGCTATTTCCGCCGCTTTGTTTAATAAGAGCAGGTATTGTTTTTGAAGTTAGTCCTACGTTTAATATAGTCTCCATCATTCCGGGCATTGAACGTCTCGCGCCCGAACGCACCGAAACCAATAGAGGATTACCGGGATTACCAAATCCTTTCTCCATTAATTTTTCTGTTTTTTCAATTGCTGTGTTGAGTTGGCTTTTTAATTCTTTAGGATAAGCCTTTTTATTTTTGTAATAATGGGTGCAGACTTCTGTGGTAATTGTAAAACCTGGTGGAACGGGCAGCTTTAAATTTTTATGACCTGCCATTTCAGCAAGGTTTGCGCCTTTTCCGCCCAAAAGGTTCTTCATACTTTCATTGCCGTCTGCTTTACCGCCGCCGAAAAAATATACATACTTCTTTGCCATTTATGCTACCTCCGTTTAATTGTGTTTTGAGAATTATTTTATTTTTGGTAAATCTTTAAGCGCTTCGTCTATCTTTTCCTTAGGGTAAGAATGGTCTTTTAACTTACCTGCCAGATATGCCTCGTATGCAGCCATATCAACGTGTCCGTGTCCGCTGTGTGTTAAAAGTATCGTTTTTGATTCACCTGTTTCTTTACATTTAAGTGCTTCGTCAATTGTTGTTTTTATGGCGTGGTTTGTTTCGGGCGCACTAATTATACCTTCAGTGCGTGCAAAGTCTATCCCTGCTTTAAATGTAGCCAGCTGATGCTCAGCACGTGCTTCTACTAATCCTAAATTGTGCAGGTGGGATATAATAGGTGCCATTCCGTGGTAGCGTAATCCTCCAGCATGAACAGGAGCCGGAATAAAAGCATGTCCCAATGTGTTCATTTTTAGTAGTGGAGTAAGTCCGGCTTCATCACCAAAATCATAAGCATACGGGCCTCTGGTTAATGTTGGGCAGCTTGTTGGCTCAACGTTTATTATACGCAGATCTGGTTTTGTACCGTCAATCTTATCTTTAATAAAAGGCAGGAACATTCCCGCAAAATTTGAGCCGCCGCCAACACATCCGATGATAATATCCGGATAAGTTCCGGCCATCTCCATTTGTTTTTTCGTTTCCAGTCCAATAATTGTTTGATGCAGTAAAACATGATTAAGCACACTGCCAAGTGAATAATGTGTATCATCATGAGTTGCAGCATCTTCTACGGCTTCGCTTATGGCCAAACCTAAACTGCCCGGACAATTCGGGTCTTTTGCAAGCATTGCTCTGCCTGCGTTAGTATCGGGACTTGGACTTGGAACGCATTTTCCGCCCCATGTTTCCATCATAATTCTGCGATATGGTTTTTGATGGTAGCTGATAGCAACCATGTATACTTTAATTTCAATATCAAACAATGCGCCGGCAAAAGATAGAGCGCTGCCCCATTGTCCTGCCCCGGTTTCAGTAGTTATACGGTTTATTCCTTCTTTTTTGTTGTAGTAGGCCTGTGCTACCGCAGTATTAGGTTTGTGGCTTCCTGGCGGGCTAGTGCCTTCGTATTTATAGAAAATTTTAGCGGGTGTACCCAATGCTTTTTCTAATCTATGTGCACGGAATAAAGTAGTGGGTCTCCATAGACGATAGATATCACGCACTTCTTCCGGGATTTCAATCCATCTTTCGGTGCTTACTTCCTGTTTGATTAATTCCATAGGAAATAGTGGAGCCAAATCATCAGGAGTTATGGGTTTTCCTGTCCCCGGATGAAGCACAGGAGGAAGCGGTTGCGGCAAATCCGCCTGAATGTTATACCATTTTGTCGGTATATCTTTTTCATCGAGTAAAAATTTTGTCCTCTTTTCCATAAACCTCTCCTTTTTAAACCGATTAATTGTCTATTGCATAAAACGGAGTGAACTAAAAGTTCAGACAGAACCCAACTTATTCTGCAAATATTCTTTCAAATTGTTTATATCTATTCGCTCTTGTTGCATTGTATCCCGCTCGCGAACAGTAACTTTTTTATCTTCAAGCGATTGCACATCTACCGTTACGCAGAACGGAGTTCCGACTTCGTCTTGTCTACGGTAAAGTTTACCTATGGCTCCCGTATCGTCATAAACAGCAATAATATCTTTTTTGAGGTTTCGCGATATTTTCTTTGCAAGTTCTACTATTTCTGGGCGGTTTCTTAAAAGCGGCAGGATTGCCACTTTTACGGGTGCTAAATCTTTATGTAATTTTAGAACTACACGCAAGTCATCTTTGATTTTTTCTTCATGATAAGCATCAACCAAAAATGCCAATACGCTCCTGTCAACTCCGCCTGATGGCTCGATAATGTAAGGATAAAATCTTTCGTTCTTTACATTGTCGAAATATTGCAGTTCTTTGCCGCTGAATTTGGAGTGTTGTTTTAAATCAAAATCGGTTCGGTTGGCTATGCCTTCAAGTTCGCTCCAGCCGAACGGAAAATTATATTCTATATCCGTACATGCCTTGGCATAATGCGCGAGTTCGTTTTTTTCATGCGGGCGTTTGCGTAATTTATCCTTATTTATTCCCAGATCAATGTACCAGTTAAACATTAATTCTATCCATTCTTCCAATTTTTTATCTGCTTCCTCGGGACGCACAAAATATTCTATTTCCATTTGCTCGAATTCGCGGGTTCTAAAAGTAAAATTTCCGGGAGTTATTTCGTTACGGAAAGCTTTACCTATTTGAGCCAAACCGAAAGGAAGTTTCGGGTGTCTTGAGTCTAGGACATTTGCGAAATTGACGAACATTCCCTGGGCTGTCTCCGGGCGCAAATACATTACGCCTGATTTGTCCGTAACGGACCCATAATTTGTTTCAAACATTAAATTAAAGGATTTGGGTTCGGTTAGTTCTCCTCCGCATTCAGGGCATTTGTTTTTATCTTTTAAATCTTCTGCTTTAAAACGTTTCTTGCAGGATTTACAATCACTTTTCAAATCGAAAAAATTATTCACGTGGCCGGATGCTTCCCAAACCTTCGGATGCATTAAAATTGCTGCATCCATTCCCAAAATATCGTCGCGTTCGTAAACTACTGATTTCCACCAAGCGCGTTTGACATTGTTTTTTAATTCTACTCCATAGGGGCCGTAATCCCATGTGTTTGCCAGGCCGCCGTAGATATCGGAAGACTGGAAAATTAATCCACGACGTTTGCAAAGAGAAACCACCTTATCCATTAGTTTTTCTATCATAATTAAGTCGGATTATATCTTAAAAATATTTTGCTTCCAAATTCTCTATTGCTTTCATTACTTCTTCGACTTGTATTGAATCCATGCATTCATTGTTTTTATTCCTGCATATTCTCTTCCAGCATGGAGAGCAGGCAGGATTATGGTAGATGATTTCTTTCTTTTCAGTAAACGGACCGTTTCTGGATGGAGGAGTAGGCCCATAGAGTCCAACAACTGGTAGCCCTAATGCGGCAGCTAAATGAAGAGGTCCTGTATCTCCACCAACAGCCAGAGAACATCTTTTCAATAAAGATACAAGTTGAGAAATTGTGGTAGCTGGAGCGATTAGAAGTTTATCCGAAGCCATTTTGTTTATTTTCTGCGCTTTTTCTTTTTCAGCTTCTCCTACACCCCAAATAAGCATTACTTTCCAGTTTTTCTTTGCGGAAAGCAGTCTTCCAAGTTGCGCAAACCTTTCCGCTTTCCATGTTTTGTTTTCCCATCCGGTACCTTGAATTAAAGCGATTACTTTATCATCAGGCGAAATATCTGTTCGTTGGAAATATTGCCCTATATATTCTTTTGCTGATTCTTTTTCTACGACGGAAAATTCTACTGTTTTTTCTGCCTGTAAAGGTTCAACGAAATCCAGATATTTTTCGACTATATTGGCACTTGGCGTAGGGACTCTTATATTTAGAAAGAAAAATTGCTGCTCTTTTGTTTCCTCTTTTGAAAATCCCCATCTTTGAGTAGCTCCTGAAAGATATGTAATAAGACCTGTTCTGAATAGTCCCTGGAGGTCAAGAACAATATCAAATCTTTTTTGTCTTATGTCTCTTGCAAATTTCCAGAAGCCGCGTTCTTTCCATATTATAACCTCATCTAAATAAGGATGTTTCTCCAAAAGTTCGGCAAATTTTTCTTTAACTCCCCAGGCAATATATCTGTTTGGAAAAGATTTTTTTAATGAAGCAAGCAAGGGTAATGCATGAACTATATCGCCTAGAGCAGATGGTTTTAATATCAGAATACGTGTTTCGTCAGTTTTAAATACAGCTGTCATATTTTTATTTTGCGAATTATATTTTTCGTGGAGTGATTTTTAGGGTCTCCAACTATTGCTATTTTACCACCAAAAGAAGCGACGATGTCTTTTTCAGGGACAGTTTGGGAAGTATAATCAGTTCCTTTAGCATGAATGTGTGGTTTAAGAATTAAGAGGATATTGTCCGCGCTGTTTTCGTCAAAAGATGTAACGTAATCTACTGCTTGCAACGAAGATATTACAAGAGTTCTTTCTTCCAACAACATTATAGGTCTACTACTGCCTTTTAGTTTTTTCGTGGAAGAATCGCTGTTAAGAGCTACTACCAATATATCACCCAATTTTTTTGCGCTTTCCAAATATCTAATATGTCCGACATGTAAAACATCAAAGATACCGTTTGCGAATACTATCCGTTTACCCTCCTTTTTGAGATTTTGTATTATTAATTGAAGGGTTTTTAGCGGTTTGAACTTAGTAGTCACTTTTTAATATTTCTTTCGATTCTTTGGTTGTAACGATAGAAAAGATATAAAGTGAAATGATTTTACCACAATTTATAGATATGCAAAAGTTCAGAAACAGAATGGAAAAAAAGAGGTAATTTTTAATAGCCTGCCGAACAAATTTATTATTGCGGTTTTGCTCTTTTAAATTTGTGCTTGAGATGAATCATCCACGGCGCCGGGTCTTTGCCGGCCACATCAATAGCCACGGCAATAGCCAGCACAAAGCCTCGCCCGCCCATAAGACTCGTTCCGCCGATTACACAGGCAACAATAGAGTAAAGTTCGTACCACTCTCCCGCCTTCTGCGTTGCTCCCTGGTTCTGTGCCATCCATACCACACCGGCTATGCCGGCCAACAGTCCCATGATACCGAAGACTGCTACTATATTCTATAGAAAGGTTATAAAGAACCGAGAAAATCAAATTCAAACCGTGGTTCTTTCTGTCTTCTGGAATTAAAGCCATACCTGCCCTAATAGCATCATGAGGGCTATTAATCTGAACCTCTTCTCCTGCAATAAGTATGCGTC
>JAHJCU010000011.1 GCA_018812925.1 Candidatus Omnitrophota bacterium | reverse complement strand
CATACCTTTAATTGACAATACTTTTGTTATTGCTGATGTTAGCGTCGTTTTGCCATGGTCTACGTGGCCTATCGTTCCTATATTTATATGCGGTTTCTTTCTCTCGAATTTCTCTTTTGCCATTTCTTATTCCTCCCCCCTATTAAAAAAATTTTAATTCCCTGTTATATTTTTTTCTGAGCTACTGACCGGGATTGAACCGGTGACCTCATCCTTACCAAGGATGCGCTCTGCCAACTGAGCTACAGTAGCAAAAAAAGCGTTCCATTATACTAAAATAACAATATATGTCAAGCTTTTAATTATGACTACACAAATAAATTAAATCCTTAATCTATACAAGAGCGGGTGAGCGGGATCGAACCGCCATAGACAGCTTGGAAGGCTGCGACACTACCATTGTGCTACACCCGCATTAATTAGTTTCCAGTGACCAGTGATGAGTAAATTCTCTAATACTTTTTATTCTGACCACTGACCACTAACCACTGGTCACTATTATAGTGGGGAGAGAAGGATTCGAACCCTCGAAGGCATAGCCAGCAGATTTACAGTCTGCCCTCGTTGACCGCTTGAGTATCTCCCCTTTTTAATTCAACAGAAAACAGAGGACAGAATACAGTCAACAGAAAAAACAAAAAATAGAACTAATAATTTTAAATCCTATATTTGTCTTCTGATGTCTGATTTCCGACATCTGTCCTAATGGAGCTGGCGGAGGGATTTGAACCCCCGACCTGAGGTTTACAAAACCCCTGCTCTACCCCTGAGCTACGCCAGCAATTCCAGAAAAATAAAAACCCACTAATAGATTTTCTATTAATGGTCTATATTAAATAATAAAGCAAAAAACATCGTATATAATAGTACATACAAATACTATACTACACTATACTATACTATCGCTCATTTCCAGATATGCAATCTATATAACTATCTTACATTTAATTTCTCTTGAAAATTATATCAGAAAAAACCTATCTGTCAATTCTTTTTTGATAGTCTTTTTAGACACTAAAGGAATTACGTCCGCTAAATCTGAAGCTAAAATCCCTCTTTCCCCCATTTTACTTTTCAAGTAATCACCGGCTAATCCGTGAATATATACACCCATGATACATGCTTGAAGAGGAGAGAATTCCCACCCCGAACCGAACTCGTTCTGGTTCAGAGTTTGCGCCATATATCCTGCAATTAAACCCGAAAGAACATCCCCCATTCCCCCGCTACTCATCGCCGGATTGCCGGTTATATTTATAAAAATCTCGCCGGCGGGAGTTCCAATAATAGTAGAAGCTCCTTTTAAAACCGTAAAAATATTATATTTTAAGGATGTCTTCTTTACTATTTCAATCCTTCTTTTATTAATTGTTTTAGGAGTAAGTTTTACTAATCGTCCCATTTCTCCGGGATGCGGAGTGATAATTGTGGAGAATTTTCTTTGTTTTAGTATATTAGCATTTTTAGATAAATGTGTTATACCATCCGCATCAATTAAAACGGGTTTCTTTATCTTAGGCAAAATACTTATTATCAGTTTTCTTGTTTGATTGTTTAAAGAAAGCCCCGGACCAATAACTACTACATCTGCTTTGTCAGATATAAATTCCAATATTTTCTTTTCTGCTTTTAAAGATAATGTGCCCTCTTTAGTTTCAGGCAAAGGTAAAGTCATTGATTCTGTTAATTTAGTCGCAACCATTTGATGGATACACTGTGGAATACCTAATGTAACCAATCCCGCTCCGCTTCTTAACGCTCCCTTCGCGGCCAACACACTCGCACCCGGCGTATTTTTAGAACCAGCAAGTATAAAAACATGCCCGCAATCTCCTTTATGCGAATCAGGTTTTCTTGGAATACTAAGCCATTGAAGTATAAGTTTTCTATCAATAAGCGAGGTTTTAATTTTTTTCTGAGCCAAAAGTTTTTTTGGAATACCTATATCTGCGATATAGAGATTCCCGACAAATTCTTTACATGGATAAATAAGCAGATCTTGTTTAGGCAATGCCAAAGTAACTGTAGCAAAAGCTTTTATACAATTATGGTCGGTTAATTTTACATCAGAAGTAAAACCGGAAGGGCAGTCTACGGAAAGTATGGGAATATTGGCACCATTGAGAGAAGATATAACATCCGTTAAAAAACCTTTTACCTTACCTTTAAGTCCGGTACCTATAAGTGCGTCTATGATCAAATCATTAGAAAAAATAACTTTCTCATACTCCGCAAAAATACGCCCACTATTAACAAGAATACAAGGTATTCTTGTTTTCTTTAAAATCTCGAAATTTGCGGCTGTATCTTTACTTAATTTTTCCGAAAAAAGAAATACCTTAACTTTATACTTTTTTTCCGATAGATATCTTGCCGCAACTAATCCGTCCCCGCCGTTATTTCCGCCTCCGCAACATATGCAAACAGTCACCTGCCTGCCCGCCGTACAAGACTTTGGGGGGCGCGGCGCTCTATAGCTTTGGCGACAAAGCGAGGAACCTTTTTCTACTATCTTCACTGCTACTTTACTAACTTTTCTCCCCGCATTTTCCATTAAAACAAGCGACGATATACCATAACTTAAAATGGTTTCTTTATCTATTTCTTGCATTTGGGAAGAAGTAACTACTTTCACTTTTAACTCCTAAGCAGATTTAACATTTCTTTTACTGCATTTTCCAAGCCGACAAAAACTGCTCTTGAAATTATTGAATGTCCTATATTTAATTCTTCAATAAAAGAAATCGAAGCGATAGCTTTTACGTTTTCATAATTTAATCCATGTCCGGCATAAACTTTTAAATTCAATGTGTGAGCAAAATGCGCAGATTCAATTATTTTTTTCAGTTCCTTACTCTGATCTTCTCCTTTTGTATTTGCATATTTTCCGGTATGAAGTTCAACTGCATCGGCGCCAACTTCTTTGCTCGCTTTTATTTGTCCAGATATCGGTTCAATAAAAAGACTGACCAAGATACCATTTTTTTTTAAAGAAAAAATGTAATCTTTAAGCACCCCTCTATTACCGGTTACATCTAACCCGCCTTCAGTTGTGATTTCTTGTCTTTTTTCAGGAACCAGAGTGGATTGTTCGGGTTTTAACAAACAAGCGATTTCTACAATCTCTGAAGTAGCGGCCATCTCCATGTTAAATCTTATGCCAATGTTTTCTTTGATTAATCGCATATCTTCGTCTTGAATATGTCTTCTATCCTCACGAAGATGCGCAACAATGCTGTCAGCACCTGCGCGTTCGCAAATTTTAGCCGCTTGCACAGGACTTGGCTCTACGGTTTTTCGCGCTTGCCTTAATGTTGCAACATGGTCTATATTTACTCCCAACTTAAGCAATATATCCTCCGAAAATTTATTTATATATTTTAGAAACGATAGTCGAACAAATCTTGCTCTTCTGTTTTTTCGATAAGAGTATCGGGGACAAGCGGATTTACAGACTCTTTGCCAATGGTAACAACTACTACGGATGGTTCAATCTTACTAATATTAAAATCTTTCGGGATTATATTTTTTATGGACAACTCATAAGTTGCAGGCGTTAGGCTACTCAAATTCACGAATAGAGTTATATCATCACGATTTACACTTTCTATGTTGCGTTTGGAACTATACAGCACAACATCTGCCTTATCCGGTTTTATATTCACATTAAATTCTTTCTTTGGCAATCCCATTATTTTTATCGGTATTTCGGAAAATGTTACTTTTTTTATCTTCCACCATAACCCCCGTTCGAGTTCCCCCGAAACATAAAGCCAAAGAACAAGAGATAAAATCAGAGAAATTATTTTAAAAGGTAAATTATTTATAATATGCTTCATATCACTTCTCCTGAACTGTCCGTTTTACAAAAAACTTATTTGAAGAGACATTTTTCTTACTTGATAACTTCACAAGTTCATCTCTTAAGGATATTCCATCAAGATTAGTCCTTACACTCCCGCGTAAAGCCAATGAAATTTTACCCGTCTCTTCAGATATAACAAGAATTGCGGCATCTGTTTCTTTACAAAGAGTAAGAGCCGCTCGGTGCCTTGAACCCATATGACGTATATCCAAATCTTCTTCTTTTATCGGCAATATACAGTTTGAAGCCACGATCCTATCATCTTCAATTATAACCGCACCATCATGCAAGGGAGTATGAGGAGTAAAAATAGAAATCAAAAGTTCGGAAGAAACTTTTGCGTCAATTGTCACTCCGCTTTCCATATAATCTCTTAAGCCCACTTCCTGTTGAATTACTATCAATGCTCCGTATTTATTTCTTGAAAGAAAATTTACCGCATTTATAACCTCGTCAATAACACCGTCCTGTTCGCTCCAAAATAAAAACGGGGTTTTGCCCATTCTTGCCAACCCCCTCCTTATTTCCGGTTGGAATACAATAATCAAAAAGACAGCCCACGCAACAAATAAATTTTTAAGTATCCAAGAGATAGTTTGTAATTGTAATATTTGGGAAACAAGACTTGCGAAAATTATAACCAGCAGACCTATAAGCACCTGAAAAGCTTTGCGTCCGCGTATAAACAAAAGGAAACGATAGATTATAAAACTTAATATAAGTATTTCTAATATATCCTGCCAACGAATATTTATTCCGCCCAATTCCATATTTGGATTATAACTAAAAAACCAATCAAAATCCAAATTGCTGTATGAATATCTAGTTTAGAGAACTTAGTTTTATATTCAACATTTGATTTTCTGTTTTGCGATAACCGACAATCTATAACCGTTATTTTTACCTACCACCCGTTAATATGAATGATTTTTTCTTATCTCTCTTTTAGGTATGTGCAACTGACCCGTTAGAAAATCTATTTCTAATGGGTTTTGCTTCTTCAATTACAGATTCTTCTTTGGTATAGCCAAGAGAAATTAATGTGTCAATTATGTATACAAAAAAAGTAGAAATGATAACTTTCTACGATAAAGAAATCAAACAAAAATGTACCAACCAAAAACTTTTCTTTCTATTGGACAAATATGTACTCATTCAAACTCATACGTTCCAAGCACATCTAATGGGCAAATATGTGCAGAAGATTTGACAAGTATGATATAATTTGTTT
>JAHJCU010000010.1 GCA_018812925.1 Candidatus Omnitrophota bacterium | reverse complement strand
GAGATGGTAATGCCCGGAGATAATATTACAATGGATATAAAACTGATAGCTCCTATAGCTATGGAGAAGGGACTTAGATTTGCTATAAGAGAAGGCGGTCATACTGTAGGTGCAGGTGTTGTTAGTGAAGTGATTAAATAATTTAAAATCAGATTTTCTATTGAAGCGAGGGTATATTGAGAGAGTTTATTACTTTAGTTTGCGAATTTTGTAAAAACAGAAACTATGCCACCAGCAGAAGTAAAGAGCAACGTGAAAACAAGTTGGCGTTAAAAAAGTTTTGCAGGTTTTGCAGGAAACATTCTTTGCACAAAGAAACTAAATAAATAGTATAATATAGGTTTTGTTTATCTGTTAAGATCGGTAGAATGGGATTGATAGTTGCAAAAGAATAAAAACCTGAAATCCGCCTTTATGAATTCTTTGGATTTGTAGAGGGAATCTGTAATCCGAATTTGTAATAATTAGGTGAGTAGCTCAATTGGCTAGAGCATCGGATTCCAAATCCGAGGGTTGCGGGTTCAAGTCCTGCCTCACCTGCTGGATTTTGACAATTTGAATGGATAAAAGTTATGTTGAATAAGTTTAAAAAATATATTCAGGATGTAAAAAAGGAACTAAAAAAAGTTTCTTGGAGTGATAGAAGAATGGTTTGGAATTCTACTATTTTGGTGTTGATATTGTCGGGTGTTTCCGCTGTCTATATAGGGTTAGTAGACCTGTTGTTTTCCACCATACTTAGTAATATCCTAAAGTAAAACAAGTAACATAACAATTGCTGAAAATGAAAAAGTGGTATATAATTCACGTTTTTTCCGGTCAAGAGAATAAAGTTGCAGACCGTATAAAGAATACATTGGAACTTCAAGGTCTGACAGATAGCATGGGGGAAATATTTGTTCCAACCGAAGATGTGGTGGAAGTAAAAGGCGGAGCTAAAAAAGTTATGACAAGAACATTTTTCCCGGGATATATCATGGTGAATATGGAGTATGATCCCAAGTTGTGGCATATTATTAGAACAACTAATGGTGTTACAGGCTTTATTTCTTCCGGAGATGAACCTATCCCTGTGTCCGATAAAGAAGTTGAAAAAATCCGCGGCGAAATGGAAAAAAGAAAAGCTAAACCTCAGCCTAAAGTTATATTTGAAGAAGGTGAAAATGTAAAGATAGTTGAAGGTGCTTTTGCCAATTTTACGGGTTATATAGAAAAACTCAAATCTGAAAAAGGCAGAGCTATTGTTATGGTTTCCATTTTTGGAAGGGCGACGCCGGTAGAGTTGGAATATTGGCAATTAGAAAGAGTTTAATTGAAAGTTTTCTAAACCCCTAATTCGGGGGATAAATTTTACGAGGAATATTATGGCTAAAAAAATTACAACTAAGGTAAAATTGCAAATTTCGGCGGGAGCGGCAAATCCTTCTCCTCCTGTTGGTCCTGCATTGGGGCAACACGGAGTTAATATTATGCAATTTTGTCAGCAGTTTAACAAAGAAACTCAAGGCAAAGATGGATTTATAATTCCTGTTGTAATTACAATATATGAAGACAGGTCTTTTACTTTTATTACAAAGTCGTCTCCGGCAGCGGTTTTGCTTAAAAAAGCAGTTGGGATAGCTAAGGCGTCCTCTGAACCTAATAAAAATAAAGTTGGGAAAGTTACGAGAAAACAATTGGAAGAAATTGCAAAAATAAAAATGAAGGACTTGAACGCTCCTGATATTTCTAAAGCAGTAAAAATAATAGAAGGCACTGCTAGGAATATGGGAATAGAAGTGGAAGCTGACAGTTCTTCTTAGTGGAAAAGAAAATAGAAATAAAAAAGCTGGCAAAATTTTAGAAAAACATATATAATCACGATTTTGAAATTCGCAGATCCAATCAGACTTGATTAATATAGGTGATGAGAATTTTATGAAGAAGAGAAGTAAAAGGTATAAAGAGATAAATCAAAAAATTGATGCAGACAAACTGTATTCTCTTGACGAAGCCATTGGCATAATCAAAGAAACACCAAAAGTTAAGTTTAACGAAACAGTGAATTTGGCTATTAAGCTGGGTATTGACGCGAGTAATCAAAATATGCAAGTCAGAGGAGCTGTAACGTTGCCAAAGGGTATAGGCAAAAAGATTAGAATTTTGGCCATTGCCGAAAGCAAAGAAGCAAGTGATGCAAAAAAAGAAGGGGCAGATTTTGTTGGAGGAGATGAATTAATAGAAAAGATACAAAAAGGTTGGATGGATTTTGATTCTGTGGTTACTACTCCCGACATGATGAAAAAATTGGCTAAGGCGGGCAAGGTTTTGGGCCCTCGAGGTTTAATGCCTTCGCCAAAAACAGGAACAGTGTCTAATGATTTGGGGAAAATTATTAAAGAGATGAAATTAGGCAGAGTGGAATTTCGCAATGACAAGTTTGGGAATTTGCATCTTGTTATTGGAAAAAGTTCTTTTTCTGCTTCTGATTTGATGGAAAATATAGCTGCTTTGATAAAAGCAATATTAAAAGAAAAACCTCACAGTTCCAAGGGCTCTTATATAAACAAAGCTTACATATCTACTTCAATGGGGCCTTCGATAAGAATTGATACTAAACAATTTGCAGATATTCCTAAATTGTAAGAATCTCATGGATAAAAAAGCAAAACAAGAGAATTTAGATTTTTTAGTTGATAGATTGAGCAACTTAAAATCCATAGTATTTACAAATTTCAAAGGTTTAAGCGCTCAAGAGATGTCGAATATTCAACAATTAGCAAGAGAAGGAAATGGAGAATATAAAGTAGTAAAAAATACTATAACTCTCAAAGCTATTGACAAAAGTGGTAGAGAGGGAATTAACCAATTTATTTCAGGCCCTTGTGCAATTGCATTTTTACCGGAAGACCCGATGTCGCTTGTGAAAGCATTCGTATCTTTTTCAAAAGAGCATCAAGCTTTGATATTGAAAGGTGGCATAATAGAGGGCGAAATAGTTAGCGATGAGAATTTAAAGAAAATCGCAGCTCTTCCAAGTAAAACGCAGTTGTTGACCAGTGTTGTTGGCAATTTAAATGCCCCAGTGGCAAATTTAGTTAGTTACTTGCACCAGATGATTTTCAGTCTGGTAAGTGTGATAAATTCAATTAAAAATAGTTCTGACAATAATCAGAACGTTCAAGATGGAGGGAACAAAGATGTCTAAGAAGGAAGCAGATAAAGAACAACAGGTAAAACCCAAAGAACAATCAAAGTCTACGAAGGTCAAATTGAGTAGAGAGGAAATTATAGAAGGAATCAAGAATTTGACCGTTATAGAACTTTCCGAATTAGTAAAGAATTTGGAAAGTGAATTCGGAGTTTCTGCAATTCAAGCTGTTCCTCAAGTTGTCGCTTCAGCTGGTTCTCAATCAGGTCAACAGCAGGCTGCTGAAGAAGAAAAAACATCCTTCACCGTAATACTTTCTTCTACAGGAGATAAAAAAATCCAAGTAATAAAAGAAATCAGAAGTTTCACTAATCTTGGATTGAAGGAAGCTAAGGATTTGGTAGAAAGTGCACCAAAAACTGTAAAAGAAAATGTCTCCAAAGAAGAAGCAGAAGATATGAAGAAAAAGTTGGAAGCTGTTGGTGCGGTAGTAGAAATTAAGTAGATAAATAATTATCACATTCCCGCCTGCTTGCGAAGTGGGCAGGTGTCCTTAACGTTTCCCCTTGGTTTTTAATTTAAAGGGAATTTGGCGTGATATTGATTTTTTAATCAAACCCGCCTGCTTGCGAGGCGAGCAGGTAAAAAGGGAGGAAAAAGCGCGTATGCTTACATCTACTAATGTAAGAAATTTTAAAAAGATCCCTTTAGTGATGGGATTACCCAATTTAGTGGAGATACAGAATCAATCTTTTAATTCTTTTCTTCAATCTGATGCGCTCCCTTTAAAAAGAAAGAATGAAGGATTGCAATCTCTCCTTAATGAATTGTCTCCGATTATTGCCAGTAATGGGAAATTTTCTCTCGAGTTTGGAAGTTACACTATGGGTAGTCCTCGTTATAGTGTTACAGAATGCATAAGAAGAGGCATTACCTATTCTTTCCCTCTGAAGTTAAAATTAAAGCTTAGTATTTATAAAAATCCTGTTCCTATATCTACCAGACGTAAGTCTGTGGAGCGCGGCGAAGTTAAGAAAGGATTAGAAGTAGAAAGCATTAGAGAAGAGGAAGTTTATCTTTGTGATTTTCCTGTTATGACGCAGAGAGGAACTTTTATTATAAATGGCATAGAAAGGGTTATTGCTTGTCAATTACATCGTTCTCCTGGAGCATTTTTTGAGTCTGGTGGGCAGAAGAAAGGCAAAGAAATTTTTGTTGCGAGAATAGTTCCGGACAGAGGCACTTGGATGGAATTTGAGACCGACAATAACGATCTCTTATATGGTGTAATAGGTCCGCGTAGAAGGATGTTGGGCACGGTGATTTTTAGGGCTTTAGGCTATCCAAAAGATGCAGATATAATAAAGCTTTTCTGTGAAATAGAGGAAATAAATTTAACTAAAAAGGGTTTTGATAAAAAGTTAATAGGGCAAATATTGGCGGAAGATGTAGTTGACGCAAAAACGGGACAAAAAATAGCCGAAAGTAAACAAGAAATTTCTCTACTTTTGCTTAAAACTCTTTCTTCTTTTGGTATGCACAAAATAAAAATTATAAAAGATAAAGACGCTACTGCGTTGATAATAAATACTCTTAGGAAAGATCGCACGCAGAGCAAAGAAGAAGCGTTAACTCAAATTTATTCTCGTATACGATCAGGTACACCTTTCGAATCAAATACTGCTGAAACTTATTTGCGAGGGATTTTGTTTGATAAGACAAGATTTGATTTGGGCAAGATTGGAAGACATAGATTAAATACAAGATTAAACTTAGATGTTCCTCTATCCAAGAGAGTCTTGACTATTACCGATATAGTTGCTGTAGTAAAAGAGTTGATTAATTTACAAATGGGTAAATCTAATGTAGATGACATCGACCGTCTCGGTAATCGTAGAGTTAGAAGTATCGGGGAGTTAATGGAGAATCAACTTCGCCCCTCGTTTATTAAACTTACTCGCTCAATTCACGAAAGATTGCTTATGGGCAAAGCGGAAGATTTAATGCCTCATACATTAATAAATCCCCGACTCATAAATAGTTCTTTAATGGAATTTTTCATTTCATCCCAACTTTCTCAATTCATGGATCAAACCAATCCGTTGGCTGAATTGACTCATAAAAGAAGATTGTCTGCCTTAGGTCCTGAAGGTTTAACTAGGGAAAGAGCCGGAATAGAAGTAAGAGACGTTCATCCTACTCATTATGGTCGTATTTGTCCAATAGAAACTCCTGAAGGCCAAAACATTGGATTGATAACATCTTTGGCTACTTATGCTCGCATAAATAGTTTGGGCTTATTGGAAGCGCCTTACAGAAAAGTGGAGAACAAAAAGGTTACGAATAATGTTGATTATCTTACGGCCGATGAAGAAGACAAATTTATTATAGCTCAGGCGAATGCGCAGGTTGATAAGAAAGGATATTTAGCGACCGATAGAGCATTGGTAAGATATAAAAGCGATTATCATTTTATGCCTAGCGCAGATGTTAACTACATGGATGTAGATCCGATTCAAACACTTTCCATATCTGCTTGTTTAATCCCGTTTTTAGAACACGATGATTCCAACAGAGCTTTAATGGGTTCCAATATGCAGAGGCAAGCTGTTCCTCTTATGAATCCTGAACCTCCTTTGGTTCAGACGGGAATGGAGCAGGTAGTGGCGAAGGAATCGGGAACAACAGTTTTAGCAAAGAGAGACGGTATCATAGATAGTGTTTCTGGCGATAGCATAATAGTAAAAGTAGTTTCTGGTGCTAAATCCGAAGATTTGCTTTTAGATGAGACGGATTACTATCCTTTGAAAAATTTTATAAGGTCAAATCAATCCACATGTGTTCATCAAAGACCCATAGTTAAATTGGGGCAAAAAGTGAAAAAAGGAGATATTTTAGCTGATGGTCCTGCTATAAAAAATGGGAAATTATCTTTGGGCAGAAATGTGTTGGTAGCTTTCATGCCTTGGGAAGGATATAACTTTGAAGATGCTATTTTAGTTTCGGAGAAAATAATTAAGGAAGATGCCTATACATCAATTCACATAGAAGAATTTGAGGTTGAATGTAGGGAAACGAAATTAGGTAGAGAAGAAATTACTCCGGATATACCCAATGTTTCCGAAGAGGCTTTAAAGGATTTAGACAGCGATGGTGTAATAAGAACAGGTGCCTATGTAAAGGCTGGTGATATTCTTGTGGGCAAGGTTACGCCAAAAGGCGAGTCTGTGCTTACTTCTGAAGAGAAATTGCTTAGAGCTATCTTTGGAGAAAAAGCTGGTGATGTGCTTAACACTTCTATGAAAATCCCGCCTGGCACTGAAGGCGTCGTAATAGATACTAAAATCTTTTCCAGAGAAGAAGAAGATAAGAAGCGATTAAAGGACAGTTCCTCAGAGGTGCAATCCATTAAAAGAAAAAAAGACGCTTTGTTGGAAAGTTTAGAGATGGGAGCGTTGAGTAAAATCAGGGAAATTATTAAGGATAAAAAAAGTCAGAAGGCAATTAAAATTAAACCTGCTAATAAAACGGATTCCCCGAAAAGTGACAAAGGGCTGCAAATAAAAGCTGGAGGAATCTTATCGGCAAACTTGTTAAACCAACTCGACTTTAAAACATTAAAGAGTATAAAAGTAAAAGATGCTAAAACAAACGAAAAACTGGGTGATTGTTTAGAGGAGTTTTCAGAAAGAAAGAAAGCTATAGAAAAAGAAGCTACGCAAGAAATAAAAGATTATATTCAGGTAGAAGAATTATCTCCTGGAGTTATTAAATTAGTAAAGGTATATGTAGCCAGCAAAAGAGAACTTCAAGAAGGAGATAAACTTTCTGGACGTCACGGGAATAAGGGAGTAATCGCTAAGGTTCTTCCTGAAGAAGATATGCCGTATCTTTCCGATGGAACGCCAGTAGATGTTGTTCTAAATCCTTTAGGTGTTCCTTCCAGAATGAATTTGGGGCAAATCCTTGAAACACACCTTGGATGGGCGGCAAAAGCTTTGGGTTTTGAAGCTATAACTCCTGTATTTAATGGAGCAACAGAAGAAGAAATACAGAACTGTTTGAAAGAAGCCAGTTTACCGGAAGATGGTAAAGCTGTTTTATTTGACGGGAGAACAGGCGAACCGTTCAACCATAGGATAACAGTCGGTTATATATACTTGCTTAAACTTGACCATTTGGTTGAAGATAAAATTCACGCCAGATCTATTGGCCCTTATTCCTTGGTTACACAACAGCCGTTAGGTGGTAAAGCTCGGATGGGAGGACAAAGATTTGGAGAGATGGAAGTTTGGGCTTTAGAAGCCTATGGAGCCGCGCATATTCTTCAAGAGATGTTAACAGTAAAAAGTGATGACATAGAAGGAAGGACTAGAACTTATGAAGCAATTGTCAAAGGCGAGAATACTTTAACTTCGGGAATCCCGGAGTCTTTTAATGTTTTAGTAAAAGAACTGCAAGGTCTTTGTCTTGATTTTAAAATAGAAAAGGATAAGGAATCAACATGGGATAGCAGTAATTGGCAGTGGTTAAATAAAGAAAGAAAAAATGAGGCTTCCGAAATAAAAAGTATTGGATTGGGATTGGCTTCGCCTCAATTAATAAGGTCTTGGTCAAAAGGAGAAGTAAAAAAGCCCGAAACTGTAAATTATCGCACTTTCAGAGCCGAAAAAGGCGGACTTTTCTGCGAAAAAATATTTGGTCCAACTAAAGATTGGGAATGTTATTGCGGCAAATATAAGAAAATAAAACATAAAGGAGTTGTCTGCGACAGATGTGGCGTTGAAGTTACAGAATCCAGTGTAAGGCGCGATAGGATGGGGCACATAGAACTTGTTGCTCCTGTAGCGCATATATGGATGTTTAGGGTTATTCCTTCTGTTATGGGAACGCTTTTGGATATGACTCTGCCCAACTTGGAAAAACTTATTTATTATGATTCTTGGGTTGTTTTTGAGCCGGGAAAAACTTCTTTGGCAAGACAACAAATTTTAACCGATTCGGAACTTGAAGAATATAGACAAAAATACGGAGATACTTTTGAAGTGGGAATGGGGGCCCCGGCTGTAAAACGTTTATTGCAGGAATTGAATTTGGAAAAATTACGCGACGGGTTGCAGAAAAAAGAGAAGGGCACTTCATCTCAAGTGGCGAGAAGAAAAATAAACAAGAGAAGAAAAATAGTAGAAGCGTTTATGACTTCGGGTAATTCTCCGGATTGGATGATTTTAGACCGAATACCCGTTATTCCTCCGAACTTAAGACCTCTTGTTCCTCTGGATAAGGGCGGATTTGCAAGCTCAGATTTAAACGATTTATATCGCAGAGTCATCAATAGAAATAATCGACTAAAGAGATTAATAGAACTTGATGCACCCGAAATAATTTTAAGAAATGAAAAGAGAATGTTGCAGGAAGCTATTGATGCGCTTTTTGATAATGGTAGGAGGGGCAGAGTTGTTGTAGGTGGAACTCAAGGAAGACCTCTAAAATCTTTGGCTGATACACTTGGAGGTAAGCAGGGACGTTTCCGTCAAAATCTACTTGGTAAGAGAGTTGATTATTCAGGTAGGTCTGTAATTGTTGTGGATCCAAAACTGAAGTTAGACGAATGCGGTATTCCCAAAGAAATGGCTTTGGAATTATTCCAACCTTTCATAATAAGATATTTAAAAGAAAAGGGTTATTTCCATACCATAAAAGCAGGCAAAAAATTAATGGAAAGACGCACCGTAGAAGTCTGGGAAGCGTTGTCGGAAGTAGTGAAGAATCATTTTGTGCTTTTAAATCGCGCGCCTACTTTGCATAGATTGGGAATTCAAGCTTTTAGACCCCAACTTACCGAGAGTAAAGCGATAAAATTGCATCCGATGGTGTGCGCTGCTTTTGGCGCTGACTTTGACGGAGACACGATGAGTGTTCATGTCCCTTTATTTATGGAGACACTTCTTGAGGCTGAAATGCTTATTCTGTCGACAAATAATTTATTCCGTCCTTCAGACGGATCTCCAATATTACTTCCGTCTCAAGATATGGTGTGGGGTTTATATTATCTGACAAAGATGGATTCAAGCTCGGTTGTTTCCGACAAAGCAGGCCAAACAATCAAGGAAGAGAATTTGAGATTTTTCTCCAGCACAGAAGAAGCGAAGTTCGCGTATGAATTAGGAGAAATAAAACTTCATACTCCGATGCTATTAAGAATCCCCGAGCGTTTTAGATTGCATACAAAAAGTAATAAATTGAAAACCACTACGGGAAGAGCTATCTTTAACGAAGTCTTGCCTGATGGTTTGGAATTCGTGAATGAAGGGATGACTAAGAGTAAATTATCCTCTTTCGTCGATTCATATATTAAACAATTTGGCAAGGAAGCAACTTGTGAGTTACTTGATAACTTAAAAGAAATTGGTTTTCATTATGCAACGATAGGTGGACTTTCTATAGGTATAACCGATGTTTTAGTCCCGCCTGATAAGTGGTTAAAGATTGACAAAGCGCGCAAAGAAGTAGGGAAAATTGAAAGACAATATCACGAAGGAATTATTACCTACGGAGAAAGATACAACAAGCTGTTGGATGTTTGGAGTCGTGTTGGTGATGAAGTCGCTCAAAATATGTTTTCGGAATTGAAGAAGCATCCCTTTAATCCTGTTCTTCTAATAATGGAATCTGAAGCGCGAGGTAGTGCTCAACAGATAAGACAATTGGGAGGAATGAGAGGGTTAATAGCTCGTCCGCGTAAACAATTGACGGGAGCTGTGGGAGAAATTATTGAATTCCCGATTACTACAAACTTTAGGGAAGGTCTATCTGTTTTGGAATATTTCATATCGACTCACGGCGGTAGAAAAGGTTTGGCTGATACTGCTTTGAAAACAGCTCAAGCGGGTTATTTGACGAGAAGATTGGTGGATGTTGCTCAGAATGTAATAGTAAGAGAAGAAGATTGTGGCACGGTAAATGGAATAATTGCAAAACCATTGGAATTAGGCGGAAGAAATTTCATTCCTCTCAAAGAAAGAATTATTGGAAGGACAACGATAGACGATATAAAATTGCTTTTGTTGGATGAAATTATTGCAAAGGCTGGCGATGAAATAACCGAAGAAATTGCGGATGCAATCCAAGAGGCCGGCATAGAAGAAGTTTCTATCCGTTCGGTTTTAACATGTCAAAGTAAAGAAGGTATCTGTGCAAAGTGTTACGGAAAAGACTTGGCTACCGGAACAAAGGTTGCTCTGGGGCAAGCAGTTGGAATAATGGCGGCTCAATCTATCGGCGAGCCGGGAACGCAGCTTACGCTTAGAACTTTCCATATAGGCGGTACAGCTTCAAGAATAGTGGGAGAAACGCATTATACTGCCCAAGCAGATGGTGTTATAAGATTTCAAAACTTAAATGTAACAAAGAATAGCGATGGGAAATTGATGGTTTTAAATAGAAATGGCAGTATTTTATTAGAAGATGAAGAAGGCAATAAAATAGAAAATTATTCAATAAATGTAGGAAGTTTTCTCGAAGTCAGCGACGGTCAGAAAGTAAAAGCAAAAGAGGTTATAGCTCGTTGGGATCCCTACACTCGTCCATTACTTTCCGAAATAAAAGGAAAAGTTGAGTTCAAAGACCTTATTAAAGGTCTGACGATGAAAGAAGAATTAAATCGAGAGACCAATATCGTAGAAAAGGTTGTTATTGAACATCGCGGAGCGTTACATCCGCAGATAATAGTAAGACCCACATCGTCAAAGACGGTAAGTCGAAGCGGGGATGATTATTCTGGTCAGGCTAGATATTATCCTTTGCCTACAAACGCGCATATAACGGTTAATGTAGATGAGAAAATAGAAATTGGGACTCTTCTTGCAAAAACACCTCGTGAAGTTGTAAAAGCAACGGATATTACCGGGGGACTGCCCAGAATAGCAGAATTATTTGAAGCCAGAAAACCCAAGAATCCTGCTATTGTGACAGAAATAGATGGAAACGTTAAAGAAATCGTTATGGAAGGCAGTGTCAGAGATATTGTTATCGAGGGGGCAAATGAAACAAGAAGATATGCTGTTCCACATGGCAAGCATATTGAAGTAGATGTTGGGGATTGGGTTACTGCCGGACAGAAATTAACTGATGGTCCTGCTGTAACTCAGGAAATTTTGAGAATTGAAGGGGAAAGAAAGTTGCAACAATATCTTCTTAATGAAATACAAGAAGTTTATAGATTGCAAGGAGTCAAAATAAACGATAAGCACATAGAAATTATTATCAGACAGATGCTTATGAAAGTTCAAATAGAAGACCCAGGGGACACATCTTTCCTTTGGGGAGAACAGATAGAAAAGGGAGATTTCCAGAAGGAAAACGAGAGAGTTGTTTCTTCCGGAGGCGGTAAGCCTGCAAAGGGACGTCCTCTTGTTTTGGGGATTACAAAGGCTTCGTTGGCTTCTCCTTCGTTTATATCTGCGGCTTCATTTCAGGAGACGCCCAGAGTCTTGACCAGATCAGCAATTTTTGGAAGAAAAGATGAGCTTAAGGGCTTGAAAGAAAACCTAATGATTGGTAAACTAATCCCTGCAGGAACAGGTTTGCAGAAATACAGGGAAATTGAGGTGATAAAAAATGCCGACACTTAATCAACTAGTAAAAAAAGGTAGGAATCGTCTTAAAAGAAAAAGTAAAGCTCCGGCATTGGGACTTTCTCCGCTAAAAAGGGGAGTGTGCACAAGAGTTTTTACTATGACTCCTAAGAAACCCAATTCAGCATTGAGGAAGGTTGCAAAAGTTCGTTTAATTACGGGCAAAGAAATTTCCGCTTATATACCGGGGGAAGGACATAATTTGCAGGAGCATTCCATCGTGATTGTTAGGGGCGGCAGAGTTAAAGATTTGCCGGGCGTAAGATATCACATAGTGCGAGGAGTATTGGACGCAGGTGGCACAGAAAATAGAAAGCAATCGCGTTCAAAATATGGAACTAAGAGAGAGAGTAAATGACAGAAAACAGAAGGCAGAGAACAGAGGACGGAAAATCTGATTTCTGTCGTTTGATATCTGTTGTCTGCTATCCGAACAAAGTGAGGACATATGGGTAGAAAAAAAGGGGCAAAGAAAAGAATAGCACAGGTAGATACCAAATACCGCAATACTTTAATTGCAAAATTTATCAATAAAATAATGTTTGATGGTAAAAAGAGTAAAGCGGAAGATATAGTTTATGGAGCTTTTAGCATAATTGAGCAGAAAGTAAAAGAAGAACCTCCTTTGGAAGTTTTTAAAAAAGCTTTAAAGAATGTCCAGCCTAAAGTAGAACTTAAGGCGCGAAGAATTGGAGGCGCTACTTATCAGGTCCCGATAGAAGTTAGGCCCGATAGAAGCATTGCTTTAGGAATGAGATGGATTATTGATTATGCAAGAGGCAGGAAGGGTAAAGCTATGGAGGCAAAATTAGCAGAGGAAATAATGCAAGCTCATAAAAAAGAAGGATCTAGTGTGAAGAAAAGAGAAGATATGCATAAAATGGCAGAAGCTAACAGAGCTTTTGCTCACTTTCGGTGGTAATCCGCCCTTGTTGGTCCCGTTTTTAAAAAGTTTCTTTGCGGGATAAAAACTCACTTTTATAAATAATTGGAGTGGGGTTTGTGGCAACTGTCTCGTAAGAGTAAAAAAAGCGATGATTGCACATACGAGATCGTTTTGCCTTTTTGTGTAGCTTATTAAATAGTAAATAGATTATTAATATAAAAACGACGAATTTAAAATGGCAAAAACAGAAATTGCTTTACAAAACGTAAGAAATATAGGTATTTTTGCGCATATTGACGCAGGTAAAACTACTGTTACCGAGAGAATACTTTTTTATACGGGAAAAATTCACCGATTAGGAGAGGTCCACGAAGGCACTGCTACTATGGATTGGATGCCTCAGGAAAGAGAAAGAGGTGTTACCATTACTGCGGCGGCTACTACATGCGTTTGGAAAGACCATCGAGTAAACATAATTGATACTCCGGGGCATGTAGATTTTACTGCCGAGGTAGAAAGGTCTTTAAGAGTTTTAGACGGAGCTGTTACCGTATTTGGAGCTGTAGAAGGAGTGGAGCCACAATCTGAAACCGTATGGCGTCAAGCAAATAAATATAATGTTCCTAGAATTGCTTTCATAAATAAAATGGATAGAGAAGGTGCTGACTATGAAGCGGCTATTGAAGAAATGGAAAAAAAACTTAATGCGCGTGTTTTACCTTTGCAATTGCCTATTGGCTCTGGAGAGCAATTTGTAGGCGCGATTGACATAGTTGGTTTAAGAGAGTTTTTATACGAAGCCCAGAACGGAGTAGATTATAAAATCACGGAGCTGTCAGAACAGAACAAGGAAAAAGCGCTTAAATACAGGGAACTTTTAATAGAAAAATTGGCTGAAGTAAACGATGAAATCCTCCATAAATTTATTCACGGAGAAAAGATAGAAGAGGAATTGATACATAAAGCCGTAAGGCATGCGACTATCAAAGAAAAAATGGTTCCTATTTTTTGCGGGTCAGCTTTAAAAAATAAAGTTATCCAGCCTCTTCTTGATGCTGTAGTAAAATATCTTCCGTCTCCATTGGATGTTCCAACGATAAAGGGTGAAAACCCTAAATCCGGACAAGAAGAAGAAAGAAAGCCGGATAAAAAAGAACCTTTTTGTGCGCTGGCTTTTAAAATAGTAACTGACCCGTTCACTGGGCGGTTTACTTATATAAAAATTTATTCCGGAGACATAAAAGTAGGTCAACGAGTTTACAATTCTTCTAAACAAAAAGCGGAAAAAATACAAAGAATATTTATTATGCATGCAAATAAGAGAGAAGAACGAGAATATGCTTCCGCCGGTGAAATTATTGCTGTTGTAGGATTACAGTCCACTGCTACCGGAGATACAATTTGCGACGAAAATCATCCTATTATTCTTGAAGGAGTAACTTTCCCCGAGCCTGTAATTTTTGTTCAGATTGAACCAAATAATAAACAGGAGGGAGAAAAACTTCAACAAGTTTTAAGAAAATTAGAAGAAGAAGATCCCACATTTAAGGTCTCTCAGGACGAAGAAACTTCGCAGACGATAATTTCAGGGATGGGAGAGTTCCATCTTTTGATAATTACTAGCAGAATCTTGGACGAGTTCAAAATAAATGCAACAGTGGGAAAACCGCAAGTAACTTATAGGGAAACCATTAATTCTGACGCAAAAGCTGAAGGGAAATTTATTCGTCAAAGCGGTGGAAGAGGACAGTACGGTCATGTGATATTGAGAGTGGAACCAATGTCTCTTGTCAGCGAATCTTCTATTAGGCATGATAAAAAACGAGTATCAAAAAAAAGTAAAACAGATAAAACATCTCAAATTGCAGGACAAGAGTCAAAGCAGAGAAAACCCTCTTTTGAATTTATAAACGAAATAAAACAGGGAGCCATTCCGGGGAATTTTATTTCATCAATAGAAAAAGGTATTCAAGAAGCTATGAAAAACGGAGTGCTTGCCGGTTATCCTGTAATTGATGTAAGAGTCATATTGCTTGACGGTTCCTACCACGAAGTAGATTCTTCAGATGTTGCTTTTCATATAGCGGCTTCAATGGCTTTTAAAGAAGCAATGAGGAAAGCAGCTCCATATCTTTTAGAACCTTTGATGAAAACAGAAGTAGTTGCTCCTGAAGAATATATGGGAGAAATTTTGGCTGATCTAAATGTAAAAAAATCGGAAATTAGTGAAATAAAGCATCGCGGAGGACTTATTATAATTACGGCTTTAACTGCTTTATCCGAAATGTTTGGATATGCAACAACCATTCGCTCCTTGACTAAAGGCCGCGGTTCTTATATCATGGAGTTTTTCAAATACGGAAAAGTTTCAAAACAAAAGGAACAAAAGCTACTCCATAAGAGTAATGATTCGAAAATAAGGGGGGAGGAATAAGAAATGGCAAAAGAGAAATTCGAGAGAAAGAAACCGCATATAAATATAGGAACGATAGGCCACGTAGACCATGGCAAAACGACGCTAACATCAGCAATAACAAAAGTATTGTCAATTAAAGGTATG
>JAHJCU010000002.1 GCA_018812925.1 Candidatus Omnitrophota bacterium | reverse complement strand
TATAAACTGCGCGATTGGATATTCTCACGCCAGCATTATTGGGGCGAACCGATACCCATCATCCACTGCAATTCGTGTGGAATAGTCCCTGTACCTGAAACAGATTTACCCGTTAAACTGCCTTATGTTAAAAAATACGAGCCCACAGCAACAGGCGAGTCACCGTTGGCGGATATAAAAAAATGGGTTAATGTTAAATGTCCCAAATGTAAAGGTCCTGCCAAAAGAGAAACCGACACAATGCCCAACTGGGCGGGTTCAAACTGGTATTTTATGCGCTATACAGACGCCAAAAACGATAAAGTCTTGGCAGACCCCAAGAAACTCAAATACTGGCTTCCTGTTGATTGGTATAACGGCGGAATGGAGCACACGACACTACATTTATTATATTCACGCTTCATATACAAATTCCTATACGATATAGGCATTGCACCAACACCCGAACCATATCAGAAGCGCACAGCTCACGGTATGGTTCTAGCCGAAGACGGCAGAAAAATGTCCAAATCATTCGGCAATGTAATAAACCCAGACGACATAATCAAAAACTATGGCGCGGATACATTAAGAATATACGAATTGTTTATGGGCCCGTTTGACCAGGCAATATCTTGGAATACAAATGGCGTAAAAGGCGTTTTCAGATTTTTGGAACGGTTATGGAATCTAACGCTTGAATGCGCAAAAAATGAAAAAAGTGGTGACGAAGCCATACGCGAAATCCATAAACTAAACAAAAAAATCTGTGACGATTTGGACAAAGCAAAATTCAATACCCCAATCGCCGCATTTATGGAATTTATCAATTTCGGTTCTGCAAATAAAGAAAAAATCGGCAAAGATGTAATCAAGAGAATGATTTTATTACTTGCGCCTTTTGCTCCGCATACAGCAGAAGAACTATGGGCAAGAGTAGGGGAAAAGCCATCTGTTTTTAACAATGACTATCCTAAATACGATGAGAAACTGCTCAAAGAAGAAACGATTACCGTTATAGTTCAGGTGAACGGGAAACTAAGAGCAACACTGCAGATTGATAGGAATATATCCGAAGAAGATTTAAAAAATTTAGCTCTTGCAGACCCGCACATTCAAAAACATACCAAAGGTAAACAAATCAGGAAGGCAATAGTTGTGCCGGGAAAGTTGGTTAACTTTGTAGTTATTTGAAAGGAAAAATTACTCCTTGTAGTCAATTTCAGGCAAATCAAGAAATAGTTTTTTTACAAATTTGTGCGGAACACATGTAACTTTTACTTCGTTTTTCATGACATTACCACGTATAATTTTTTCTTCATGACTTGTGAAGGATAGAATTGGTTGTTCACTTTTCTTTGTACCAAGTACATCTAAGTCACTATTTTTTCTTGAGTATACAACTCCATAAATACTTTCACCTCTATTAAGTGTTTTTAGTGGTTTCTTCCAATTGGTTGTAATAATTTATCTCGCTGTTCTTGCCAAATTTCGACTCCGTCTTTAAGTGCTGTAATTTTATGTCTATAGAGAAGATAGAACTCAGTTGGACTAGGAGTTAACTCTGCATCCTGAATCCTTAATGCCACATTTAGAAAAGTTCTGATACAAAATTCTGCTGCATCATGTGCTGTCAGAACATGTGCTGATAGAGTATGCCCATCAGATTGTGCTATTGAGGAGAAACGAATTCGACTTAATAAGTCTTTACTTAATAATAAACGTTCAATTACAGTCTGTGACAAATTCTTTTTTGACATTGTTATCTTCTTATTAAATCCCCCACCACCCAAAAAATCAAGGTGTTGATTTAAGTTTTCTGTTTCTTATCTTCTGACCTAAGTACCAGAAGAAACCACATGACAGGAAAAGAGCTATCCACTCTAGATAAGCCCAAATGATTAATTGAAGCGAATCATATTTCCAAGGTTGAAATAGAGTTATCATTCCAATTAAAGGCATTGCAAAGCCATAAAGTATTGATTTTTTGCGTGTAAAATATCCCATAGGGAATGCAACAATAAAGCCAGCAACTACAGACGCTATAACAGCAAAAGCTCTCATTATGACGAGATTTAAGACTCCATATTCCTTATTGAGAAAAGATATAGATATTGATGCTGATAAGCCTGCCAAGAGAACATATAGAAAAATTAAGAAAAGAGATACTACTACAAGCAAAAAGATAAAATATAATTTTTTCATAAAATAAAATTCAATTCTTATGCGTGGAATCCTTAGTTCGGCGTTTTAACACCCACCGAGCACTTAAAAAAGCCGAACTTATTAATAGTAACCAACTAACAATGACATAGGGCTCTCTCCAAAAAATACTTAAAGAAAAATAAGGGCTGAAAGAAAAATAAAGAATGGCAAACACAAACAAAGAAATAGCGGGAATTATAGCAACGAATAAATTACGATTGCGAATAAGATTAGCAGTTACGAATCCCTGCAATAGTCCTGTGAAAACAGCAGATAAAAAGGATCCCACAAAAATTGGATGAAAAAGACCTAATTTTAAAAAAAGCAATGAAACTATAGATAGAAGGAGATATGAGATAAAAGCGATACTAATTACTATGCCTGCATCAATAAGATTATTTTTTACCTTGCGAGATATAGTCATAGATATCATTTCCTCCTTCAATCCTTAACTCTCTTATTCATGGATTTTTTATGTATTAGATAGTCGGAAGCGCCGATGCAATAAACAATAATGAATAAGACAATGAATATAAACAGCAGATACAAGGAAACAAATAGTTTGGGACCTAAAACGATGAGACACCAAACAAGGAATCTGTAAATCGGGATACTGGGTTGTTCGTTCAGTAGGTTAGTCGGTAATTTAAGCAGGCAATATAGTAAACCTAGTATCATCCACAGTATGCTGATTCCCGCAATGAATTCAATTACGGTTTCTAATGTTTTCTTATACTTTAAGGGGCACTTTCTTAAGATAAGCGGTTCTTTCTCCCAACGGTGTTTAGTTTCTTTTTTCATAATATTCAGATAGTCATAGTTTACGCATGAAACTCCATTTTGCCTTTTGGTTCTTCTGATGCCTTAATAACGCCGAATTTTGATTCGTATCTTGCAATATTATCCTGTAATGCCTTTATCATTCTTTTCATATGTCCGGGGCTTAATATTACTCTTGAGGTTACGGTTCCCGTTGGCGGGACAATCATTAAGAAATCCATAACGAATTCTTCTTTAGTATGCATCACTACCATATTATTTGAATATGTGCCGCTTTGCATTTGCGGCGGACAAGTAACTTTTATTTCTTTTTTTTGTTCACCTTGACCATTTGCCATTTTATTCCTCCTTTTTTAGATTGCCACGCTCACTACGTTCGCTCGCAATGACAGATTTAATGGTGTCATTGCGAACCCTGAACCACGTAGGATGCAGGGTGAAGCAATCTCTTTTTTAAATCGCATAGTTATTTAGATTGGGGTTGTTTAGTAATTTTATTTATAAAATCCGCTATTACTTCACTTTTCCAGATTAACAGAAAAAATAAAATAATCATTACTGTAGAACCTCCCATATCTTGCCAAAAGAAGTATTTGAAAGAATGGTGTGAAGACCTTGATATTACCATAATAAGCCTTGGAATAGCTCGTGCAACCGTTGAAATTAAATAATATAGACCAAGAATTTGAATCCAGAAAGCTAATCTTCCATAGCAAGGCAATGTCTGGAATTGTTGCACTTCTTGTTGTTCCGATTTGCCAATAAGCATGTTAAGTATCTTTTCTCTCTTGAACAAGAAAAAAACAGCAATTGCAAGGGGAATTAATAAATACACCCACATCATAAGAATATAGATTCCTTTGTTAACCAACTGGTCTTGTGGTGTAAAGAAAAAATTCCATGTTGTGGCTATCATAGATTGAACAAAATACATTAGAAAATAAATTCCGAAAATAATTAACACAATATCAAGAACCTGTCTTTTATTCATAATTTCCTCCTATTATTTTGATTTCTATACTTTTTTGTTTGAAGCACTGCCAGAAATCAAATTGTAAAGCCATGCGAATATCGCGCCGCCGACTGCTCCGTCTATCAATGCCCAAAGTAATCCTATAAAACTGCCCAGGGGACTTATACTATAACCGCGATAAAGACGCCCTATTAATGTTATCTCACCTGTTGCGCCGTCAAAAGCGATTATCCACCAGGTAAGCAGGAAAAGACCAAATCCCCAAACCAATCCAGATGTTAAAGCGAAAGCTTTTACATTGAGTTTCATGCTTTGCCTCCTTTATTTGTCTTATTAAACCTCTTAACTCTTCGTAAGTCAATATTATACGAATTGTCCTGCCGCATATCCCGATGCCCAAGCCCAGTGTAAGTTGAATCCGCCAAGCTCACCTGTTACGTCTAAGACTTCGCCGATAAAATATAATCCATTTACTTTGTGTGATTCAAAAGTTTTTGACGAAATTTCTTTTGTATCAACTCCGCCTTTGGTTACCTCGGCTATTTTATAACCTTCTGTGCCTGATGGGGTAATACGCCATTTATGAAAGGTTTCCGCAATCTGGGTTATTTCTTTTTGATTGTATTGGTTAATAGGCTTATTTAATTTAAGGAATGTTAGAACAATACGTTTAGGTAAAAGTTCACTCATTAAGTTTTTCAATTCTGCTTTTGGCCTTTCTTTCTGCCATTTTTCTATCAGAACGGCTAAATTAAGGTCAGGCAGTAGATTGATAACAATCTCGTCTCCTTTGTTCCAATAGTTTGAAATTTGAAGTATTGCGGGGCCGCTTAGACCTTTATGAGTAAAAAGGATGGATTCACGGAAGGATTGTCCATTACAGGAAACGAGCGCATCTACGGAGATACCAGCTAAATCTATGGATTTTTTATTATTAAGAGTAAAAGGAACTAAAGCGGGGTAGGTAGGGTTCACGTTTAATTCGAACTGTTTAGCTATATCATATCCAAAACCCGAAGCGCCCATTTCAGACATTGATAAACCGCCTGTTGCGATAACCAAGGATTCTGCAGTGTAATCGCCTGAATTGGTTGTTAAAGTGAAGAGTTGGTTTTTGGTTATCTTTCCGATTTTACAGTTGGTTTTGATTTCAACTTTGCCTATTTCGCATTCTTTTAATAATAGGCTTAAAATTTCTTTAGACTTGTTATCGCAAAAGAGTTGCCCTGATTTTTTCTCGTGATAGGCGATATTGTATTTTTCCAATAGTGAAATAAAAGAATCCGGAGTAAATCTGCTTAATGCGGATTTAGAAAATTTGGGATTGTTAGATAGGTAGTGCTCTGACTGTACCCAAAGATTTGTAAAATTGCAGTGTCCGCCACCTGAAACAAGAATTTTACTACCTACTGCATCGGAATGGTCTAGGATAAGGACTTTTCGTCCTCTTTGTCCTGCAGTTAGGGCGCATACTAAGCCTGCTGCTCCTGCGCCGATTGTAATGACTTGATAATGTTTCATTATTTCCTATCATAAACGTAATGAGCTGTTCGTGCGCCTTTAGCAGATTTAGATGAATAATTGATTGAAAGAGATTTTCCGTCTTCTGACAGTGCCCATATTTCAATAGTAGTTCTAATATCGTTTTTCGCAAAAAGAATCAGGTAAGATATTGTCATTTTTTTGCCATCAGGAGACCAACTTACAGCTGATTTTGTAGGTTTGCCGGATACTACACTATCTTTTATTTCGCCGTCTAATGTTAATTCTTCGGTGGTAATAACTTGTCCCTGATGACGACCAGGTGAAATTCTTTTGATGGTTATACTATTTTCTTCTTGGTGGATATCCAGTTCTCCCTGGGCAGATGTTCTTTGTCCCTGAACCAAGGTTTTATCACTGTTTAAAGACCATTTTCCTAAAAAGTTTGTTTTTGTATCTGCTGCACGTACAATGACAGAGACAAAGATGAAAACTGTTAAAATTAAAACTGTTAGAACTCTCATATTATTTTTAATAGGAATTATATGATTCATTTGGATTTTCTTCTATCTTTGTTCGTTCTTCTGTCTTTGCCGCTTCTGCGTTCTGAACATGGACATCTAAGACCTTTGGATTTCCTGCGGTCTTTACCGCTTCTTTGTTCTTTGCCGGTGCGACGTTCTTCTTTTTTCATAAATCCCTCCTTTATATAGAAGCAGATTATCTTATGGCATAATAAAAGTCAAACAGATTTTTTTGTTTTTTAAGCAAGGTTTCTAAGCAGCATAGAAAAGTGTAGAATTGGGGTCAATATGAGGATATCAAGCGGTGAAAAGAAAGGGCGAGTGTTGAAATGCGCGCAGCATTCGCCTTTATTGAGACCTATTACAGATAAAATCAAAAACGCTATTTTTTCTATATTGTTTGATAGGGTGATAAATGCTCAAGTTCTGGATATGTTTGCAGGAACGGGAATATTCGGTTTCGAAGCGCTTTCCCGAGGCGCGGAAAATGTTACATTCGTAGATAAAAACTACAAGAACATTAAACTCATAAGAGAAAACGCTCGAAAACTTCAACTCGATAAAAGAATAGCCGTCCTCAGCAGAGATTTTGAAGAAGCAATGGAATATATGGAAAAGATGAAAAGAACGTTTTCTATTGTATTTATAGACCCGCCTTATAATTCGGATTTTGCTTTTAAGACATTAACTCATGCTTCTTTTTCATCGTTAATTAAACCGGAGAGTTTGGTTATAGCAAGAGTTCATCACAAAACCAATTTGCCTGTTTTTGTTAATAACCTGCCCGCTTCTTGCGGAAGCAAGCAGGCGGGTATGTCTGTTATAGACGAGAGAAAATACGGGGAAGCAAAGGTTTATTTTTATAAACCAACCCATGATAACCCGACATAAAAAATGACATTTTATAACTACTTGAGTATAATTATCGAAAATGAAAAAATCTAAAAAAATAAAATCCGCAGGTGAGAATGCCGTTTACGCTCCCCCCAATCTTTTTAACAACATTTATATCGCAATAATAATTCTTATTGCCTGTTCTACCGCGCTTGCAATGATGCCTCAAGCTTTTAATTATGTTCTGATTAAACTTGCGATTGCACAATTTTTATTAATCATAATTTTTATCATATGGCTTTACAATACTCTTAAAGAAGGAGAAATTTTAATATACAAAGACCCGTCTTTTATTGCCCTGTTGTTTTTAACCGCATGGTTAATCTTGAATCTTTTAACTTCCAGTTTTATGTATGCAAGTATAAGAGAATTCAGTCGGCTTTTGACTTGTTTTTTTCTATATTTTGTTGTTGTAAATCTGATAAATAGACGAAAAGATTTAATCGGCGTAGTGGCCTGTATAATTGTAGTTTTTGCCGGGCTTTCTTTACACGGACTATTTGACCATTTTCATAATAAAAATCCTGTAATAATTTCCACATTCGGAAATCCAAACTTTTTTTCCGCATATTTGGTTACGATTTTGCCGGTTGTGATCTTATTGGGAATATATAATTTTTTCCGCAAAAACTTTTTCATTTCATCTTTATTGCTTATATTAACAATTATTGGGATTTACCTTGTGTATATCTTGGACTCACAAGGTGCCTGGTTAGCATTGACAGTTTCCGTACTTTTCTTGCTAATTTTATTTAGAAGACAGATTTTTAAACCCAAATGGCGAACTCCAATCCTTACCGTAGTTCTTGCTTTATGCCTACTTGGAAGCCTGTGGTCAGTCCAGAAACTACCGCAAATTAAAACACATCTTGAAAAGGAAATAGCAACAGGTACGGTGGGAATAAGGGTTAATATCTGGCATGGCACTTTAAAGATGATGCTCGCCCGGCCGTTTTTGGGCTGGGGAATGGGAACTTTTATTATTGTATATCCGCAGTTTCGTATTCCTGAATATTTTTTAAATCCGCATTCTGTAAATGCAACTGATCACGCTCATAATGAAATTTTGGAGTTTGCAAGTGAAATAGGGCTCATAGGGCTTGGTCTTTTTCTATGGTTTTTAGTAATAATTTTCGCTAGAGCAGTGAGAACTTTTAACAGACAATCTTTAAACTTATTAAATATTATTCATGCAGGTTTAATTGCAGGGGCAATAGCGTTGTTTGTCCATAATCTTACATGTGTAAATTTGCGTCTTGAGGCTTCTGCTATTTATTTTTATCTTTTTCTCGGATTAATTTCCGCAGTATGTAAACTGTACGAGGACGCTTTGAAAGATAAATATCCTCAAAATGAAGAAAATTATTTCCATAAGAAATTTTTCACAAACACAATTCTCTTATGGCTTATAATTCCCCTGGCTATATTACTCGGACTTATTTACACAAACGGAACAATCAAGTTAATAAAGTCTTCTGTCTACCTTAAAACTGCTATGGTGTTAAGAGAACAAAACAAATGGAACGAAGCTATCGAGCAATATAATAAGGCGATTTATTGGGATAACTATAGTTTAAAAGCATATTATCGTCTTGCTTTTGCATACGCTGCAATAAATAAAATGGATGAGGCATTGTACACTTATTTAAAACTGGGTGAACTTGCACCCGATTATGCAGATATACATTACAATTTGGGCTCTATTTATTTAAGGATGGGGAAATGGGAAGATGCGAAAAAAAGACTGAAAAGAGCTATAGAATTAAATTCTTATGAATCTAAAATATATTGCAATTTGGCAGCGGTATATATGCAATTAGGAGAATTGGAGAATGCTTTTGCTCAATATACTCTGGCTATTCTTATTCAAGAACAAAAAAAGAAAATTGATCCAAATCTCGCGGATTTTGGAGGCGGATATGTAGGATTAGGGGAGATTTACTATTCTAAAAACCAATGGAAAGAAGCATCTGTTAATTATCAAAGAGCAATGCAATTGGGAGAGAAAAATGTTAAAATTCTAACCAAACTTGGAAATTGTTATTTTAATATGCAGGATTTTAAGAAAGCAAAACAAATATATGAAGAAGTGCTTAAACAAGACCCATCGTTAACTCAAATCGAGGAATTTGTGAAACGATTGGATAAAATTATTGAATTGGGTGAAAATGGCAAACAATAACGAAGACAGCTCATTTGGCCGCGGAATTCAGAAAGCGGGAGAAGTAATAATATTATTGCTTCGAACCCTATATTTCTCTACGCTTGCTCATCGCAATTCCAAACGAATAATTCAACAGATAGCCGAAATAGGTGTAGATTCAGTGCCTATGGTATCTCTTATGGCAATCTTTACAGGAATGGTTATGGGACTGCAAGCAGGTCATGAATTATTAAAATTCCAAGCACAAGAATTTTTGGGTGTCGGAGTTGCAGCTACTTTGGTTAGGGAACTTGGGCCGGTTCTTACAGGTCTTATCGTGGCAGGTAGAGCAGGCGCCGCAATGACAGCGGAAATAGGAACGATGCAAGTTTCAGAAGAAGTGGATGCGCTTCGCTCAATGGCTATTGACCCGATACAATACTTAATTATGCCGCGTTTTGTTGCCGCTATAATAGTCATGCCTTTGCTTACTATTTTAACCGATGTTTTAGGTATAAGTGGAGGTTTTTTAATCGGCAGAGCTCAACTAAACATAAAATTATACGACTATATACGGCACATGATAGATTTTGTTACGTTAAAAGATTTTGCAAACGGTATCGTAAAATCGATAGTTTTCGGCGGAATAATCGCGACTATGGCTTGTTATCACGGACTTAAAACCGAAGGCGGAGCAAGAGGTGTGGGCAAAGCCACTACCTTATCAGTTGTAGATTCCTTTTTGCTTATACTGGTTTCGGATTATTTTATAACCCATATTCTTTATTAAGAGTAGTATACAAAAAAAGATCAATAATTGAATAAGAGCATGGAAGAAGAAATTACTATTAGAATAAAAAATTTGACTAAAAGTTTTAACGGTAATAAAGTTTTGGATGGGTTGGACATTGATATTAAAAAAGGGGAAACACTCGGAATATTGGGGAAAAGCGGAAGCGGAAAATCCGTTTTTTTGAAACATCTAATTGGGCTTATGAAGCCTGACAGCGGCCAAATATATATCGGAGCAATTGATATAGCTCCTCTTGCCGAAGAAGAAATAAGCGTAATTCGCAGAATGCTTTTTGGAATGTTATTTCAATCGGGAGCCTTGCTGGATTCTTTGACTGTGGCTGAAAATGTGGCTTTACCGCTAAGAGAAGGGACAAATCTGGCGGAGGATAAGATAGATAAAAAAGTTAAAGAAAAACTTGAACTTGTGGGTTTAAAAGATATAGAAGAACAGATGCCGGATTCTTTGTCAGGAGGTATGAGAAGAAGAGTAGGACTTGCTCGAGCGCTCGTAATGGAACCGGAAATAATTCTTTACGATGAACCTACAAGTGGGCTTGACCCGATTATCGCAAATTCTATTAACCAAATGATTTTAGAGGTGAAAAAATTAACAGGCGCTACTTCTATAGTTGTTACTCATGACCTTAATTGTATAAACATAATAGCAGATAGGGTGGGGCTGTTATATGACGGCAAGATTTTAGCAATAGACGAAAAAGAAAAATTTATGAAGAGTGAAAATCCTTATGTTCAACAGTTTATTCATGGTAGAATTGAAGGTCCAATTAAAATTAGATAATTAAAGGAATAGAAAATGCCAAAATTATCGCGAGAGAAAAGAGTTGGAATCTTTTTTATAATCACCATTTTCCTTACAATCGTAGTAATTTTCCTGTTCGGTAAAATTCGTCCGTTTAGAAGAGGATATACTTTTATAACTAGTTTTAATCATGTTGCAGGATTAAAATCCGGAGACGATGTAAGACTGGCAGGATTAAAAGTCGGAGAAGTTTCATCTCTAGAAGAAACAGAAGAGAAAATATTGGTTAAACTCTGGATTCAGGAAAGAACAAAAATAACTAGAGATTCAAGAATTACTATTGCTCAAGTTTCTGTGATGGGAGGTAAATATGTTGCTATTTCGCCAGGCAGAACTAAAGCCAAACCAATTTTACCCGAAGAAACCGTAAGAGGATATGACCCACCGGTATTTGAAGATATAGTATCTCAGTTCGGAGAAACATGGGACGAACTTAAGGATGTGCTAATTAATTTAAGCGGTTCTATTTTGAAAACATCCGACGAGACCCGTCAAATTTTACAAGAGAATAGAGAATCGGTGCAAAAGCTTATTATTTCGCTTAACCAAATTGCAGACAACCTAAACAATATAGTGGCAGATGTGGAAAATGGCGAAGGAACTATAGGAAAATTAGTCAAAGAAGAAGAACTTTATGAAGAAACGCTACAGACGGTTAAACAATTACAAGAAACTTTAAAAGATGCAAGAGTAACAATTAAAGATATTAAACCTCATCTAAAGGCTACTATGGAAAACATGGAATCAATCACCGATAAGTTGGAAAAGGGCGAAGGAACTCTAGGTAAATTGATTACTTCTGACGAGTTATACGAAAAAGGAAAAAGTGTAATAGATTCGACAGAAAAAATATCCGGCAGAGCCAGTGAAATGATGGATGCATACGGAGAATTTAAAGCAGTTTTGGGATATCAAGGAGATTACATTACAAACGAGAAGGGAACAAGACATGAGGGGTTTTTGAGAATAGAGCCGTCTTCTTCAAGTTATTATCTTTTAGGTATATCAAAAGAACCTTGGGAACAGTCCGCGAAAGCAACGGTTCAAATAGCCCGAAGATTCAAGGATGACAGCATTACCTTAAGAAGCGGAATAATTGAAGCTTCGCTAGGAGCCGGAATAGATTATATGTTCCTCAATAATAAGACCGCAATTACGTTGGAAGGGTTTGTAGATCAACGGGATGAGAAACCGTATTGTCGAATGTTTTTAAATCAAAAAATATGGAAAAATTATTACCTGACTTTAGGCGCGGCGGACTTTACGGATGATATTACTTTTACTGCGGGATTGAGAATTGAATACGATGTTTTAGGCGCAAAATAAGTGCGAAAATTATGCTTCTTGGAATTCTATCGGACTCTCACGACAATATACCTTATTTGAATAAGGCTATAGAAATATTCAATCAAAGACAAGTTGGTCATGTTCTACACGCGGGAGATTTTGTCTCTGCATTTACATCAAAACCTTTTAGCAATCTTAAATGTAAATTTACAGGAGTTTTCGGAAATAATGACGGTGATAAATTACTACTAGAAGACGGATTTAAAAACATCGGCGAAATATATGATGATGTTTACGAAGATACAATAGACAATAAGAGAATAATATTGTTTCACAGGGAAACCTTGGTGGAAAAACTTGCCGGAAGCGGAAAATACGATATTATAATTTACGGACATACGCATAAGATTGATTTAAAAGAAGGTCCTCCCTTGATTATTAATCCCGGAGAATGCGGAGGATGGATTACAGGAAACTCGACAATTGCTATTCTTGATACGGAAAAAATGAAAGCTGAAATAATTAGGTTGGAATAAATAAGGATAAAATTTATGCAGCAGAATATATTGATAATAGAAGACGATAAAAATACGAAAGAAGGATTAAAGAAATTTCTGGAAGAAGAAAAATATAAAGTTATAGCTTTTTCCAGCGGGAAAGAAGCTATTGATTATTTAAAGGAGAATAAGATAGGTATTATTTTATCTGACATGAAAATGCCCGGTATAAGCGGGATAGAAGTTCTTAAAAAAACTCAAAAAATTTCTCCTTCAACGTTTGTGATAATTTTAACCGCTTACGGAACGGTCGGCAATGCCGTAGAAGCTATGAAATTAGGGGCATACGATTATCTTACTAAACCTGTGAATTTGGATAAGTTATCAATAGTAATACAAAGAGCGCTTTCTTATAGAAAACTCAAAGAAGATTATGAGTTATTGAAGAAAGGAATCAATGAACGTTATTCTTTTGAAAATATTATCGGGCAATCAAAAAAAATGAAACAAGTTTTTGATAAGATTTCACAAGTAGCGCCTACGAAAGCTACGGTTATAATTCAGGGTGAATCAGGCACAGGTAAAGAACTTATTGCAAAAGCTATTCATCAAAAAAGCGACCGCAAAGATAAAAATTTCATTGCAGTTCAGTGTTCTGCTCTTTCAAAAGGAGTTATGGAATCGGAGTTGTTTGGCCATGAAAAAGGAGCTTTCACCGGCGCAATAGGCTCAAATCAAGGCAGATTTGAGCTATCAAACGGAGGCACTCTTTTCTTGGATGAAATAAGCGAAATATCTCCTTCGGTTCAGGTTAAATTGTTAAGAGTCTTGGAAGAAAGACAATTCGAAAGAGTAGGCGGAACCAAAACAATAAAAGTGGATACAAGAATTATTGCGGCGACCAATCAAGATTTAGAGAAACTGATTAAGGAGAATAAATTTCGGGAAGACCTTTATTGGAGGCTAAATGTGGTAAAAATTGAGGTTCCCCCATTAAGAGAGAGAAGAGAAGATATTCCTATACTAATTCATTCGTTTATAAAAGAATCAAGCAAAGCAAACAAAAAAAGAATAAAAGGGATATCGTCCAAAGCGCTTATCCTTTTGCAAAACCATAATTGGCGTGGCAATGTAAGAGAGTTGAAAAATACTATTGAGTCTATCGTGGTCCTTTCCAATAAGGAAATAATAGGAGTTAAAGAAGTCTCTTCCTATGTGAAAGAGCCTCGTATTGAAGAGACTATAAACATAAAAGGACCAATGCGCCTTGATGAAATAGAGAAAATTGCTATAAATCATACTTTGAAAAAAGCCGGAGGCAATCAATCTGAAGCGGCTAAAATACTGGGAATAAGCAGAAAAACCCTTCGCAGAAAACTATCGAATTAAAACAATTATGTGGGTCAAAAAGTCCCCATTTGTCCGCAAAATCGCAAAAACTGTATCAAATAGTCCCAAAATAATAGTTTATAGTTGATAGTTTATGGTTGATGAAAGTAATAAAAATAACCCCTTTTACAATAACTTGTTTTTAAAACGTGGCTAAGTATATTGGTTTTATCTATAAACTATAGACTATAGGCTATCTACTTTTCTCTCAATGGCATAAACTTTGCGTAGTATGTAACAGTGACAATAGTATGAAAATATTTAAAAGGAGGATACATTAATGTCAAAAGTAATCGGAATAGACCTTGGGACAACGAATTCTTGTATGGCAGTTATGGAAGGCGGAAAACCAACAGTAATCTCAAACATTGAAGGCGGAAGAACTACTTCTTCTGTAGTAGCAATTACAAAATCAGGAGAAAGACTTGTGGGCCCTGCAGCAAAAAGACAGGCAATTATAAATCCCCAAAATACTGTTACATCTATAAAAAGATTTATGGGAAGAAAATATGCCGAAGTGCCCAAAGAGATTGATATTGTAGGATATAAAGTAGAAAAAGATTCAGAAGGAAATGCTGTAGCGGTTATGGGCGATAAAAAATATAAACCCGCAGAAATTTCTGCCATGATACTACAAAAACTTAAGCAGGATGCAGAAAGTTATCTTGGTGAAAAAGTTACTCAAGCAGTTATAACTGTGCCGGCTTATTTTAACGATTCTCAAAGACAGGCGACAAAAGATGCCGGAAAAATTGCAGGATTGGAAGTTTTGAGAATAATAAACGAACCTACTGCGGCTTCTTTGGCTTATGGATTAGATAAAAAGAAATCCGAAACCATAGTAGTATATGACCTTGGCGGAGGAACTTTTGATGTATCTATTCTTGAAATAGGCGAAGGCGTATTTGAAGTAAAATCGACAAACGGTGACACACATTTGGGCGGAGATAATTTCGACCAGAAGATTATGGATTGGTTAGCTGACGAGTTTAAAAAAGATAATGCCATAGACCTGCGTAAAGACCCGATGGCATTGCAAAGATTGAAAGAAGCGGCGGAGAAAGCCAAGTGTGAATTGTCCACTTCTTTAGAAACAGAAATAAATCTGCCATTTATTACTGCAGATTCTTCAGGACCAAAACATTTAAGTATTAAACTAACACGCTCGCAACTTGAGAAATTAGTAGATGAGCTCATAGAAAAAACAATTGCTCCATGCAAACGAGCGCTTTCAGATGCCAAATTAAAACCTGAAAATATTAATGAGGTTATTCTCGTAGGCGGACAAACGAGGATGCCGAAAGTTCAGGAAGTGGTTAAAAATCTATTCAAAAAAGAGCCTCATAAAGGTGTGAACCCAGATGAAGTTGTAGCCATTGGAGCGGCTATTCAAGCAGGCGTTTTAAAAGGAGAAGTTAAAGATATACTCTTATTGGATGTAACGCCTTTGACTTTTGGAATAGAGACTTTTGGCGGCATAAGAACTATGCTAATACCAAGAAATACAACTATACCTACAAAAAAAAGCGAAATTTTTACTACAGCAGCAGATAGCCAAACTTCTGTGGAAGTTCATGTTCTCCAAGGCGAAAGAGAAATGGCTGCCGACAATAAAACTATCGGAAGGTTCCAACTTATGGGGATACCTCCTGCACCAAGAGGAGTACCGCAGATAGAAGTAACTTTTGATATAGATGCAAATGGTATATTGAATGTTTCTGCCAAAGATAGAGCCACTGGCAAAGAGCAAAGCATAAAAATTCAAGCTTCAGGCGGACTTTCTGAAGAAGAAAAGGAAAGACTTGTATCTGAAGCAGAACAACATTCTGAGGAAGATAAAAAGAAGAAAGAAAAAGCTGAAGCTAAAAATAAAGCTGACACAATTGTTTATCAATCTGAAAAGATGTTGAAAGATAATAAGGATAAAATAAAACCTGACCAACAGAAAAAATTGGAAGGGGCCATCAAACAGGTAAAAGATGTTATCGCTAAAGATGATGCAGATGAAATTAACAAAGCCACGGAAAACCTAAATCAAACCTGGCATGCTATTTCATCCGAACTTTACAAACAAACTACGGCTCAAGCTCAAGGCAAAGCCGAAAATTCTGCAGGACAGGAAGCTAAACAGTCCAAACAAAGCGGCAATTCTAAAAATAGTGCAGAAGATGTAGTTGATGCAGATTATAAGGTTGAAGACGAAAAATAAAAAATATTACAGAGATAATAATGAATAAAACACGCCACGAAAGTAAAACTAGGAAAGAGCTAATAAACTTAGAACGCAAGAAAGACGAACAAATATCAGCTCTGATGAAAGAAAAAGAAGAATATATAGATAAGTGGAAAAGAGTACTTGCCGAACTTGAAAATTATCGCAAGAGAAATGAAAAACAAAGGGATGAAATAAAGAAATTTGCTCTTGAGAATGTTCTTTATCAGTTGTTAAGTGTAAAGGACAATTTCGATAGAGCGCTTGCTCATATAAGCACTTCTGATTCGGATAATGCTGTTAGGCAAGGCGTAGAAATGATATACAAAGAATTTAAAAATCTATTAACTCAACAGGGGGTTAAATCTATTAAGGCTTTAGGTAAAGAGTATGATCCTAAGCTTCACGAAGCATTAGAAATGATTCATGAGGAAAAAAAGGGAAACTGGAATAAATATATAGTTGTTGAAGAAGTGTTACCCGGATATACATTGCATGATAGGCTCTTACGCCCTGCCAAGGTCAAAGTTGCCGAAAAAAAAGAAGAACCAAAAACAATTAAGGGAGAAGAAAATGAGAAATAAATTTTTTACAATGAGTGTTTTGTTAAGTTTGATGATTCTTTTTTCTTCTGTTGCTATTGTTAAAGCGGAGGATTTAGATTCTCTTCGTCAACTTTCCAATGCTTTTGCATCAATAAGCGAACAGGTCAATCCCTCTGTAGTAAGTGTAATATCCACTATAAAAGTTAAAGTTTCACAACCTGGATCCTCGCCTTTCGAAGATCCATCTTTTGACGAATTTAGAAGATTTTTTGGACCCGACTTTTTTCCCAGAGGTAATTCACCGCAAGAGAAAGAATATGAACAATCGGGTATGGGAAGCGGAGTTATTCTAACAAGCGATGGGTATATTCTTACAAATAATCATGTAGTGGCCTACAACAACAAAGTTGCAGACAAGATTAAAGTGATTCTTTCCAATGGCAAAGAATTCGATGCCGAGATAAAGGGAAGAGACCCGGAAACAGATATTGCAGTAATTAAAATAAATACAGATAACTTACCGGCGGCAAATCTTGGTGATTCAGACAAGGCAAAAGTAGGAGAATGGGTTCTTGCTGTAGGCAATCCTTTTGGTCTGCAACATACGGTTACAGCCGGTATAATATCAGCTATCGGCAGAACTAATATGGGAGTTACTCAATATGAAGATTTTATTCAAACCGATGCCGCAATCAATCCCGGCAACAGCGGCGGGCCACTTGTAAATCTTGACGGGAAAGTTATCGGAATAAACACATTTATCTTTTCCAGAAGCGGGGGATATATGGGCGCAGGTTTTGCAATTCCGATAAACGTCGCACAAAACGTAATGGAACAGTTAATTGACAAAGGTAAAATTACCAGAGGATGGCTTGGAGTAACTATTCAAGACCTGAACGAAGAACTTGCCGAATCCCTACAATTAAAGCAGACAAAAGGAGTTGTTGTCAGGCAGGTTCAAGTTGATTCTCCTGCAGATAAAGCCGGAGTCAATAGTAATGACATAATATTAAAAATAGATGGGAAATCCATGGAAAATACTAAACAATTAATGAACATTGTAGCAGGACTTGTTCCCGATACTGAAATAAAAGTCGTTATTTTAAGAGATGGGAAAGAGATTTCAAAAAAGGTAAAAATTGCAGAGAAAAAATCGCTTCAAGAAGTTGCGGAAAAAACAGGTTCTGATCAATCTCAAGAAACATTGGGAATTGAAGTAAAAGAACTGAATAAAGAATTAACGGAAAAGTATAAACTTAAAAGCAAGCAAGGATTAGTTGTTATTAAAGTTAATCCTGATTCTTTAGCTGAACGCGCAGAGCTTAGAGAAGGAGATTTAATTGTAAAAATAAACAAATATGATATTAAGAATATAGAGGATTACAATAAAGCTGTGGAAAATATTTCTGATAAAAAAAGTATTGAATTTACTTGTATAAGACAGGATAGGGGATATCAGTGGAGGTTTACCACTCGATTGCAACTAAACTAATAGAGAAAAATTGTAAATTTCAAGAATACTGTTATAATCACGGTTTCAAATTGGATTAACTTCATATCAGGTTAGTAGAACATTTGATAAAAACCAAACAAACAAGGAGGTTTAAGTTATGCGTATCAAACCATTAAACGATAGGATACTTGTAAAAAGGCTTGAAGCTGAAGGAAAAACAAAAGGCGGAATTCTTCTGCCCGAAACAGCTAAAGAGAAACCAAAAGAAGGAGAAGTAATTGCGGTAGGTCCGGGTAAAATATTAGAAAGCGGGAAAAGACAATCGCTTGAATTGAAAAAAGGCGATAAGATAATTTTCGAATCTTATGCAGGAACAGAAATTAAAGTGGATGGTAAAGAATATCTTCTCATGAAAGAAGACGATGTTTTAGGAATAATAGAAAAATAGGACATGATTCGCGAATTAGGGGGAACCCTGAAATCTTGATGGAAAATAAATATAATCAAATAAAATTAAAAGGAGGAATCTAACAGATGGCTAAACAATTATGTTTTGATGAAGATGCTCGTAAAGCGATTTTACGCGGTGTAGATAAATTGGCTGAAGCAGTTAAGGTTACACTCGGCCCTAAAGGTAGAAATGTGGTTATTGAGAAAAAGTTTGGTTCTCCCGTAATTACAAAGGACGGAGTTACCGTTGCAAAAGAAATAGACCTTGAAGACCCATATGAAAATATGGGTGCTCAAATGCTAAAAGAAGTGGCTTCAAAAACTTCGGACATAGCTGGTGACGGAACAACAACCGCAACCGTTCTTGCGCAAGCAATATGCAGAGAAGGACTTAAGAATGTTGCTGCCGGTTCCAATCCAATGGCTTTAAAAAGAGGAATCGAACAAGCAGTGGCAATTGTAATAGATAAGCTAAAAAAGATAAGCAAAAATGTAAAAGAAAAACTTGAAATTTCTCAAGTGGGAACTATTGCTTCCAACAATGATAAAGCTATCGGTGACATCATCGGCGAAGCGATGGAAAAAGTTGGCAAAGACGGTGTTATTACCGTAGAAGAAGGACAGGGACTTGAAACAACGTTGGAAGTTGTGGAAGGAATGCAATTCGACAACGGCTATCAATCTCCTTATTTTGTGACCGATGCGGAAAATATGGAAACCGTTCTTGATGACCCGTATATTCTTCTTTGCGAAAAGAAAATTTCCAGTGCAAAAGATTTGATACCTCTTTTGGAAACCATAGCCAGAGAAGGAAAACCTCTTGCGATAATTTCCGAAGAAGTTGAATCCGAAGCACTTGCAACTTTGGTAGTTAACAAAATACGTGGAACCCTAAAATGCACAGCTACAAAAGCTCCCGGATTTGGTGATAGAAGAAAAGCTATGCTACAGGATATAGCGATTCTTACCGGTGGACAGGTTATATCCGAAGATATCGGCATGAAGCTTGAAAATGTAACTGTCGATATGCTTGGCAAAGCGAAGAGAATAAGAATGGACAAAGATAACACCACTATTATTCAAGGAGCTAGCGACAAAAAAGAAATAAAGGGAAGAATAGACCAAATAAAAACAGAAATAGAAAAAACCACATCCGATTATGACAAGGAAAATTTAAAGAAAAGACTTGCAAAACTGGCTGGTGGAGTTGCTCAAATCAATGTCGGAGCAGTTACGGAAACCGAGATGAAAGAGAAGAAGGCAAGAGTGGAAGATGCTCTACACGCCACACGCGCTGCCATAGAAGAAGGTATTGTCCCCGGTGGAGGAACAGCTCTTCTTAGATGTCTTTCGGTTTTAAACGAAAAAATTAAAACTATGACGGGAGAGGAAAAAATAGGCGCCGAAATAGTGCACAAAGCATTGACGGAACCGACAAGACAATTGGCTGAAAATGCCGGATTAGAAGGTTCAATCGTTGTTCAGAACATATTACGGGAAAAGGACGTAAACTATGGACTTAACATTGATACCGGCAAATATGAGGACCTTATCAAAGCAGGCGTAATTGATCCCACGAAAGTAACAAGGACCGCATTGCAAAACGCAGCGTCAATAGCTTCTTTGTTGATTACTACCGAAGCGTTGGTTGCCGAAATTCCTGAAAAAGAAGCTCCGGGTGGCGGAATGCCGGGAGGTATGGGCGGTATGGGTGGATACTAAAGCAACTATTGAATTAACTTAGGTAAGATATAATTTGTAACCCCGGCTCCTTTTTAGGAGCTGGGGTTTTTTTAAGCAATTTGAGCATAGCAATTTTATTTTGCTATAATCTAAGTATGGATTCCGAAAATAAGATTAATTCTTTAATTAAGAAGTATTCAACAGATTTTGATTATAAAATCCCGCGAATATCCATAATTCTTGCGGCAGGTCATGGGAAAAGAATTAAATCTTCCACTTCGAAAGTATTATACGAAATATGGGGTATTCCAAGCGTGAACAGAGTATTGGAATCTGCAGAGAAAGGTATTTCAAGTCCAAATCAGGTAATAGTTGTTGGTGTAAAGGCCAAAGAAGTGATAAAAGCGGTTGGTAGACGAAAAAATACGCAGTTTGTTTATCAGAGCCAACAAAATGGCACAGGAGACGCTGTAAAGACCGCTTTGGAAGTAATAAATAAGAATTTCAAAGGCGATATATATATATATCCTGCCGATGCAGGATTAATAACTGAAGAGATAATAAAAGATTTCAGAAAACAATTTGAAAATTCACAATGCGATATGATGGTCCTCACAGGGGAATATATTGGAGATCCGGTAAAAAATCATTACGGACGAATTATAAAAGAGAAACAAGATAGTGTTCTTGAGATAAAAGAATACAAAGATATCGTTGCGCTAAAAGATGCGTACAAAATTGTGCATAATGGCAAGGCATTGTCTTTTAGGAAAGAAAAACTTCTAAAAATAGAAGAATTCAATTCCGGTATTTATGCATTCAAAATTAAACCGTTCAGGAATCATATATCAGAACTAAAATCAAACAATATTCAAAAAGAATATTATCTGACCGACATGGTGAAAATTTTCAATAAATATAATCTTAAAACAGGTTCGCAGATGGTTGAAAATTCGAATTTTTTGATGGGATATAATGATAGAGCTACGCTTGAAAAAATGGAAAACATAGCCCGCCAGAGAGTATATGAACAATTAAAGGAAATCGTAATCTTTCGAGACCCTGAAGATTTTTTTATAGCCGAAGAAGTTGTAAGTTGTCTTTTGGAAATGGATAGAAAAGGTATTTTAGTGGATTTACAGATAGGAAAAGGCGCTTACTTGGGTAGGGGAGTAATTCTTGATAGAAATGTAACAATAGGTAAGAATTCTTATTTGGAAGGGGATATCAATATCCAAGAAGGCGTAAAAATCAAAGAAGGTGTAAAAATTATAGGCGATGATAAATATCCCGTAAAAATAGGCAAGAATGTAAATATAAAAGGCACAAGTTATATATTTGGATGCATTATAGATAGCAGTGTGTCTATTGAACATTGTATTCTTATAAAAAAACACATACAAAAGAAATTATCAAAGAGCGGGGAAATCAAAACACTGCGATATATTTTTCCCAAAGAAGAAGGTGTAGACTGTCTGAAGCAATTATAATACTGGATTCCAGATGCTCTCAATAAACTAAAAATGTCTGATTTAATTATCTCCCTTTCCGGCATAAGAGGAATAGTAGGCAAGTCTTTCACCCAGATTGAAGCATCCATAGCAACAAATCTTTTCTTTAAAATCTATCTTAAATCCAAAGAACAACCTCAAAAAATAATAATAGGTCAAGACATAAAGCCGACTGGCAAAACATTTCTTCAAACAGTTACCAATGTGCTTTATCAAAATAAAATAGAGAATATTATTAATCTGGGAATCACGACTCTGCCGATTATGCAGTGGGCCGTTAGATATTTTAAGGCAAGCGGGGGCATATTCATCACTGCAAGTCATAATCCCATTGAATATAACGGTATTAAATTCATATCTTCGTACCAAAATGGCGCCGGCATTTTGTCGACTTCTATGATGCAAAAAATCAAAGACGCATGGGAGCAAGAACCCAAAAACATTACCGCAGATATAAAAGAGCTTCCTTCGGAAACACTTTGCATAGATGAATACAACAGAGATGTCACAGGAAAGGTTGAAAAAATAATAGACCTTTGTTCGGGGAAAGTAGGCAAAGGTGAAGAGATTTTCTTGAAAATCAAAGAAAAACAACCCAAAATTGCTCTTGATGCCTGTTCTAAAGAAGGATTCAAAATCCCAAAAAGTTTTCTCATCTCTATTGGTATAGAAGAAGAAAACATTTATTCCATAAATATGAAAGAGCTTTCAGAATGCAAACGCAGATTAGAACCTTCTCCAGTCTATCTCACAGAACTCAATCAAACTGTTGAACAACATAACTTAGATATAGGATTTGCTTTTGACCCGGATCAGGACCGTCTGGTTATAATGCCTCTTTACAGCGAAGAATTAACGCCTATTTTATGTGCAAAATTTCTTTTGGAACTGCAGAAGCAATCAAACATAAAACACATAAAGAATATCGCTATAAATCTATCGACATCGTCATTATGGGAATATATGGCGGAAGAATATGGAATAGAAATAATCAGGACCAGGGTAGGGGAGATAAATGTTGTAGAAGCAATGCAAACACATAGCCTCTCATTAGGAGCAGAAGGAAATGGCGGTATTATTCTAAAAGATGTGAATGCGGGAAGGAACTCTACCGTTGCAATGGCATTAATACTAGCGTATATGATTTGGAGTAACCAATCAATACAAGAATTAGAGAGCCAGTTACCAAAATATTTTATGGTTAAAGATAAAATAGCAATCTCTATTCCGCAGGAAAAGATATCAAAATTTTTGAACGAAAAAATGAATACTTTTACCGAGCAAAATAAAAACGAAATAAAATCATTAGATACGCAGGACGGTTATAAAATTATATTTAAAGATAATTCTTGGATTCATATAAGAATGTCCAATACCGAACCGATAATTAGAATAATTGCAGAATCTGGAAATACACAGACTGCTAATTTACTTATCTCAAATTTCAAATCTATAATACTTATAAAAAAGTATAGCCAATGAAACGAGATGTAATTTTATTTACTATGATTTTTATTTTTATAACTTTGGGATGCGCAAAGACTACTGGAAATTCATCCATAGAAATTGAAATTAAAGAGGTTTTTGCTAAATTGATAGTTTCTGATATAGGCAACAGTTTATATTCAGGACAAATTAAATCTCAAGTAGGATTAGAAGAATTTGCCCGACAATATTCTTTAGATCTAGGAATAAAGAATGTAGACTTCAAACAAAAGATGCTAGTTTTTGGAATCACGGGCAATATCTCAGCTCGGGTTTCCCGTTTTATTAAATATAAAAATAGTAATTCATTCTATCTTGATTATTATGATACTGGGATTAGATATAAACTTATGATACCAAAAAAAGGGAAAAGATATTATTATCTTCAGATTTTTATTATTGATAGAATTGACGGGATTCTACATATTAGAGTGAAAAATTTAGAACAAGGGTTATCCAAGATTTATGAATAGAGTATCAGTTTAGTTGGCATATTTAATCTTTAATTTAACCCATCAATATAGCCATTCCTGCTAATCCGAAAGCATATCCCCACCCAAAACTGCTTATATGTCCATTATTGCTTAAAACAAAACCTGTAGCGGTTAAAACCACAAATATCGCCAATCGAATAAGTTTCCCCGATGTTAATTGCGGCACCATTGTCGATTTTTTCTGATGTATTTTTTTCATATAGCATCTCTCCTTTCAAATTGCAGTTTATCATAAGTTTTAGGATTTTTACCATATAAACTGTATTGCATAATTAAAGAAAGTAGGATATTATTCACCATAGTGATTAGATACAATTGTTTGTTTATCGTATTAGTTGCATCTTGGATAGTTGGCATAGTAGTTTATATTGCGCAAAAAAGAATAAACGAGGCAAAACAAAGAGAAAATTTCCTTGTCCTTTACTACGAATTTAAAAAATCCGATAAAACAAACATCTTAGTTGAAGACATTACTAAAACGCCACAAGAGCTTACAAAAGAATTTAAAAAACTACAAAAGAACTTAACGAAGTTTCTAATCAACAACGATTTGGATAAGGCAATATTGTTGGCGGATAAATATTCAGAAATTGTAAATGCCATTGCCAAGAAAAAAGAAAACAAATTAACCTCAAATCTGCAAACCGAAAATCTTACTTTAAATAAGCTTTTAAAACTTCATTGTTCCTTATTCCCTGAAAATTATGAACTTGCGGGGAAAATAAGAAAGGTTAGAGTTTGTATAGAAAGTGAAAAATCCAAACAACCTCGTCTTTTACCCCCGCCGGCAGATAAAGTTAAATATTTGTTAAAGAACATATTATTGTGGTGGTGCGACAAATCAAAAAAACTTCAAAATAGCACTAAAGAAGAGAAAATAGACGCAATAGTTCAGTTTCATCATCAATTTTTAGTAATTCATCCGTTTTTGGATGGTAATGGCAGAATAGCAAGGTTATTGCTTGGCCTCCAATTAAAAGAACAGTTCCAAAAAGATATAGAAATAGAATTCCCCAAAAAAGAATATTATAAAGCGCTTTCGTGTGCGGACAACAAAGATAGAACCCCATTGAACGAGCTAATTACAACTCTTTTAGACAAAAAATTAAGAAATGGGCACCGCTCAAATCCTACTACAATGCTTAAGCATTAATTTTCCTAACACTGTTAGCCCTTGTCTTTAATCCTTCGTTAAAAAATATTCCACGTTTAAGTGTTTTGAAAATATCCTATGCTTTTGTTAGAATGCAAACCTCTTTTAATATGGAGAAAAAATATGTCTATAAAAGGAATAATATTTGATGTTGACGGGGTTATTTTTGACTCTGAAAAACTACATGCAGAAGCATGGAAAAGAGTGTTTGAGAAAAGAAATGTTTTTCTTGTGGACGACAAGAGCGGGGTAGGGTGTTCCGATAGAGAATTCCTAAAGGAGTTGAAAGAAAAAAGAGCAATACCCGAAAATCTAAATATATGCGAGATACAAAACGAAAAATTGGCTGTTTTGATTGAACTTGCAAATAAAAAAGTAGAATTATTTCCAGAAGTAAAAGAATTACTCATTTCACTTAAAAAAAATTATATTTTGGGTGTTGCATCGAATTCAGACAAAAATTTTATTTTCAATATTATTCAAAATACTAACCTTTTACATTTTTTTGAAAGCATTCTTACTATCAACGATATAAAAGAGCCGAAACCTTCGCCCGAAATATATCTTTTATCGGCGCAAAAAATGGAATTAAAACCGCAGGAATGTGTCGTTATAGAAGATTCTACGGTTGGTATCGAAGCGGCAAAAAGAGCCGGAATGAAATGTATAGCCATTGCGCATACTTTGTCTAAGGAAAGATTAAAAAAAGCAGATCTTCTGCTTAATGAAGTTTCCGTGGAGAAAATCGAGCGGTTTATTCAAGAACAATCCTGTTCTAGTTATTAAATACGAATTGTTTTTAATTGAGGGATTATTTATTATCTATCAAGATAGGAATTTAATATGGAATGTAAAGTTGTTCAAAATAAGAAAAAATGCAATTGCTCTTACGAACCTTGCAGCAGAAAAGGTATTTGTTGTGAATGCATAAGTTATCATCCAAGAAACAATGAATTACCTGCCTGCTATTTTCCTGATAATGTAGAAAAAAGCTATGACCGTTCAATAGAAAAGTTTATACAGATTCACAGTAAATAATTTGTAATATAAGTTTGGAATATGTACTAAAATTTTAAAATATCCTTGTTATGTGCAGAATACCCCAAAAATTCTTAAAAAAGACATATAATCAGTCATCCTCATCGTCAAAGTCCTCTGTAAAGCGAAATTTGAGTGGTTTGGCTTTTGAGCAATGCGGTTTTTAAATATGAAAGATAAAACAATAGTAAAAATAAGCGAAAAAGACTTTAAAAATCGAAGAATGACGCTAAATATCAGTCAAAATGACTTTGCAAAAATCGCCGGTGTATCTTATAGGACTATTTTGAGATTTGAACAAGGAAAAACCGTTAGTGGAAAGTCAATGGACAAAATTGTGCACATATTAGAAAACTTGGAATCTTCCTCTGGGAATAAAAACGACAATTTATGGTGGAAAAGCCATAAAAACGCTTTAATGAAAAAACCTAAAGCTTAAAGATTTACATTATATTGTCAGTTATCATAAGATATATTATGTTAACTTAGATACATAGAAAGGCGACTTATCCACAGATGTGAATTTAACGTATAATAGTTATCAAGTAAAGTAACTTTAGTCTCGCATAAGATGGACTTACGACTATTTATGTTTTGCATGTTTCTCCTCAATTGTGGATAATGTGGATAAAAAAACATACTTCAAACAGCTTTAAACTTTATAAAGAAGAGTTTTCAATTTCTAAAGAGATAAAAAAAATTTGCACAACAGAATGTCCTTTACTAAAAAAAGGCCAATATATATCCAAATTTTAGAAAAATAGCTTTTAACGCGAGGGTTTATATTACCCTACCCCTAAAATCGTCTATAAATGCAATTTAAGCTGTATTTTTGAGTTTTTCCAGAAAAATTTGATTAATTGGATATAAATTAATATAATCAAACTCAATCATGTCAAAAAATACTAAATCTACAAATAAACAACTGACTGAAGCTCATCAAACAATTCAAAACTTGTCAAAACTGCTGAAAGTAGCCGAAATTATAGTTTCCGCCACAAATATTGACAACCTTCTTGAAGTAATAATGAGAATGGCTGAAGAAATAATGAATGCTGAGACATCATCTTTAACGCTTATTGACGAAAAAACAGGAGATTTGCAGTTTGTAGTTGTTAGAGGTGAAGCGGGAAAAACCATTAAGAGTAAATCCATCAAATTGGGACAGGGAATTTGTGGTTGGGCTGCGAAGACAGGAGAATGTTTGATAATCAACGACCCTTATAACGACCCCAGATTCGATTCTTCTTTTGACAAAACATCCGGTTTTAAAACACGTTCTTATTTATGTATGCCGTTAAAAACTTTTGACGGAAGTATAATTGGAACAGTTCAGGTCCTAAATAAAAGAAAAGGTAAATTTACCAAGAAAGACTCGGAAATATTTGCCCATTTCTGTAATTTGAGCGCCATTGCCATAAGAAACCAAAAACTTATAAATAGCCGAAATGAACAACAGCAAATACAGGCGGATTTGGATTATGCGCGTTCAATACAACAGAATTTTCTTCCTAAAAAAATACCACATACAAAAGATTACCATTTTGATTCATTCTATCTTTCTGCAAAAGCAGTAGGTGGAGATTTTTATGATATCGTTCCTTTAAAAAACAACAAAATGGCCGTTTATATTGCCGATGTTTCAGGTAAAGGTATTCCTGCTGCTTTATTTATGTCTAAAATGAGCTCTAATTTGCGATTTCTCCTCGAGAATGAAAAAAACCAATTAACAGTAATGGAGAAAATAAACAATCAAATACTCGAAAGAAGCTCAAGGGGCATGTTTATAACATTGCTTCTTCTTGTAATAGAGTTGAAAACGGGAAAAATAAAAGTATTTAATGCAGGACATATTTCCCCATTAATTATCGGCATAGAAAATGTTAATGTTTTCAAAAGAAGCGAAAATCCTCCTGTGGGAATAATAAACGGGATTGATTTCAAAACACAAGAGTTTACGATAAAACCAGCAGAAAGAATTGTTCTTGTAACCGACGGCTTGACGGATATAAAAGATGAGAAAAATAAAGTTTTAGGTATTGATGGGTTAAAAAACATAATAGAAAAACATAGGGCGTCGGATGATTTTAAAGGAGACTTTTTAAAAGAAATAGATAAACACCTAAAAGCAACAGGTCAGCCCGACGATATCACGATGATAAGTATCTTGCGCTCTCCCCTACCCGATTATTGTTTTGAGCAGGAGGAAATAATAACATTTACCGATGCCGATCATACGAAAAAAATTAAAGATATAATTTCAAAAATGGCAAGAAAAGTTGGATTTAATGCAAAAGATATTAATTTAATTATAGTTGCCGTTTTGGAAGCGCTCTCAAATGTTGTAAAATATACATACGAACAAGAAGTAGGAAAAATTAAAGTTAGCGTATTAGGCGAAGGTAAAATATTAAAAATTTTCTTGAGAGATTACGGGAAAAAAGTAGATGAGGAAAAAATCGTATCCAGGAATTTAGAAGATATAAGACCCGGAGGGTTAGGAGTTCATTTCATGAAAGAAATTATGGATTCGGTTGAGTACTTACCGGTAAAAGATGGTAACGAACTAAGGTTAATAAAAAAGGCCAAATAAAAATGGATATTAAAATTGTTGACGAATCGAATGACAAGGCAACTGTAGCAATAAAAGGGACTATAACATTCAAAAATTCAAACGAGCTAAGAGTTGTTTTAGTAGATTTGAGCAAGAAAAAAGTAAAAGAAATACGCATAGATATGAAAGATGTGGATTATTTGGATTCTTCTGCCATTGCCACTCTTATCGAATGTTTAAAAATAACAAAGGCATACGGCGGAGCGCTTGTGCTTTTGAACTTAAACGAAACTTGTAAAGATATTTTTATGATTGCGCGGTTGGATAAAATATTTACTTTTGGATAAAATTACGAAATACTAATTACGAACTTATGATTAGAACCCTAGGTAAAACTACAATAGGATTTTTAAAAGAAGTCAGCAATTTCTTCTTTTTAGTGCGGGATATTTTGTATTGGACAATCATCGCCCCGTTCAAAGGTAAAAGAATAAGAGTAGAAAGCGCTGCTTTCCAGATTATCAGGGTGGGGATTAGAGCCATACCCATAATCTGTCTTGTGCTTTTTCTGGTCGGAATGATACTTGTAGTTGCAATGTCGCCGCTTCTTGTGCGTTTCGGCGTTCCTTCTTTGATAGCAAATATAATAGCTGTTTCCATTACAAGAGAAATCGGAGCGCTTTTAACGGCGCTGGTAATGAGCGGATTTGCAGGAGCGTCAATCGCTGCGGAAATCGGGACAATGAATGTAAGCGAAGAATTAATGGCTCTTGAAACATCAGCCCTAAATCCGGTTGCTTTTTTGATTGTGCCGCGTGTTTTAGCCACAGCCATAGCTCTACCCTGTCTTGTAATAATATCCGATATTGCCGGAATTACAGGGGGCATGTTAACCAGTAAATTATTATTGGGTGTTAGTCCTTCTTTGTATATGCAGCTTACCTTCGAGGCAATTGAAATCAGAATTTTAATGTATACAGTTGTCAAATCTTTTACCTTCGGAATGATCATTGCTTCTTTAGCATGTTACTATGGTTTTAAAGTCAGAGGCGGTGCAGAAGGCGTAGGTAAAGAAACAACAAATTCCGTCGTATTTTCAATGATATTCATTATCCTTGCAAATTTAGTTTTTTCTCTGTTCTATAACATGTACCTAGAAATTTATTAATATAATAAAAAATGGAAGAAGAAAAAGATAAAAAACGTGAAATAGCGATTTCTGTCAGGAACCTTTCTAAAATTTTTAACGGCAGAACCGTGCTTAAAAATATAAATTTGGACGTTTACAAAGGAGAACGGTTGATTATAATCGGCGGAAGCGGTTGCGGTAAATCTACTCTTCTTAGATGTCTTATCAATGTCCATCAACCCGATTCCGGAAGTTTGAAATTTTTCGGAACGGAATTGGTCGGCTTAAAAGACGAAAAAAAGATGGACGAGATACGCAAAAGATTCGGCATCCTTTTCCAAAACGGCGCGCTTTATAATTCCCTTACTGTTGGAGAAAATGTTGCGCTTCTCATAAGAGAACATACAAATATTGCAGAATCGGTCATAGATATTATGGTAAAAGTAAAATTAGAACTTGTGGGTTTAAGAGATTTCGGAAACCTTATGCCTTCGCAAATTTCAGGTGGAATGCAAAAAAGAGTGGCTCTTGCAAGAGCAATAGCTCTTGACCCGGAAGTGCTTTTTTACGATGAACCCACAAGCGGTCTTGACCCTATTATGACCGCAGTAATCGACGAATTAATTGTAGAGCTTAATCAAAAAATGAATATGACATCGGTTGTTATCACGCACGATATGGCTAGCGCATATAGAACTGCGCATAGAATAGTTATGTTATATAAGGGCGAAGTTATTGCTCAGGGAACACCCGAAGAAGTAAAAAATTCGAAGGATAAATTTGTCCAACAGTTCATTCAAGGACTTGCAGACGGACCAATACCTTTGAGAGTATCAAGTAAAGATTTCTATGAAGACCTATTGGAAGGAGTGAGAAAAGATGAAATACGATAGAAACGAGATTGTAGCTGGAATATTTGTTTTGGGATGTATTTTTTTATTCCTTGCTTTCATTTTTAAAGCAGGCGATTTTAAGGAATCCATGCAACCGAAAAAAGAAATCGTGGTAAGATTTTCCCATGCCAGAGGTATAAAAACCAACAGCCCTATTTATTACGCAGGAGTTCAGTCTGGTAAAGTCTCAAATCTAAGCGTAGACGAAAAGGATAATATATATATAACTCTACAATTAGAAAAAGGTATAAATATAAGAAAGGATTCAATTGTTAAAATCGGAGCTTCAGTAATGGGAGAAGCTTATATAGAGATAACTCCAGGTCAAGGAGAAATTGTAGAAACAGGCGAGACGGTTATGGGAAACGACTCCGGTATCGCTCAGCAAATAGAAGACGTTGTGACCAGTATACAGGATTTAGTCAAGAGCGATAAGATAACTTCAAGTTTGGATAATCTTGATAAAACTCTTAAAAATATCGCTATAGTTTCAGAAACCTTTGCCAATGATAAAGATAAGATAGAAGCCATCATTTCCAATATAAACGAAATCACCCAATCTTTAAACGAAGATCTCGGAGAAATTACGGAAAAAATGAATACAGTGCTTTCAAATGTTGCTGAGATGACAGACGCCGAACAGGTCAAAAAGATAGACCAGATAACCGAGAATATGGTTGGAATAACCGAAAATGCCGAAAACATACTGGTGGAAAATAGAAAATCTATAAAAGCCGTTACGACAAATATCGAATCAATAACGGATAACCTTTATATTCTCTCAGCCGACCTAAAACGCAATCCTTGGAAAGCTATATGGAAATCCAAAGAACAGGATGTTGAGAAATATGCATTGCAGGATGCTATTATGAGATTAAAGGAAGCCGAAAAGAATCTTATAACATTAAACGAAAACAACGAAAAAATTTCTGATGAGGAATTGGAAGAAATCCGCGCTCTAATACAGAATCTAAAAACCATACAGAAATCAACGCAAGAACTGACAACTCAAAAAGAGAGTCAAACACCAAAAAGAAAACCGTTTGGAAGATAGAATATAAAAAATAGTTTTAAGTAATAAGTTTTAGGTTATAAGTTTTTAACTTAATACTTATAACTTACCACTTATCACTGTTTTTATTATTCCTCCGGATATACCAAATTCCACTGTTTGCGTATCCTGTCCATTGTACTCATAATAGCAATACTTGTATTAAAATCCATAATTTCACTTTCGGTTTTGTTCTCTTTCAAACGCTGCATAACTTCAATCACCTCATAAGTGTAATCGTTCCCGAGTTGCTTGAATGCGATTTCTTTTTCTTCATCTTCCTCGAGCTTTACAATAATCCGGTTAGGACGCCACCAGAACTTATGCGGTATCCTGATAGAACCTTTAGTACCGTAAATTCTGGCTTCGTTGACCGTATCTATGCGTATCCCACAGGTAAGTACGACCATTGCATTGTTGTCATAACCAAATATTATAGACGATTGCTCATCAACACCTGTTTCCCCTATATTTGCCATAGTGCTGATACGCATCGGCTCTTTACCGTATACCATTTGAGCAAGAGCCACATCATAAACACCTACATCAAGTAATGCTCCCCGCCCTCCAAGCTCCAGGTTAAAACATCTGTGTTTCGGACCTCCCGTGTGCACTTAAAACAGAACTTGGCTTGAACAAGTCGCACTTCACCAATAGCTCCGCTTGCAATAATCTCCCTCACTTTCACCATAGCCGGGAAAAAATACATCCACATTGCTTCCATCAAAAACAAATTCTTTTCTCTTGCGCAGTCAATCATCTGGATAACTTCGGGTGTATTCATAGCAAATGATTTTTCACAAAGCACCGCCTTGCCGCCTTCAAGACAACTAATTGTCTCATCTTTATGATTTAGATGCGGCGTTGCAATATATACCGCATCAATATCTTTTTCGCCTGCTATGGCCCCTACCCCGACATGACGGTTGGGCACATTAAACTCATTAGCAAATTTTTCAGCGGATTCTTTTGTGCGTGATGATATGGCAACAAGCTCTGCATCCGAAAGTATCGCCAAAGTATTCGCAAAATTATGCGCAATGCCGCCGATTCCTACTATCCCCCATCGTATTTTTTGTGTCATTGTTTTTCTTTTCATCGTCTTGATTTTGAGAAGGAAATTAGGAATAGAAAGATACCAATCTTTTTGATTTTCTTTATAGCTCAATTATGTTTTTCGGACTGCAGGAACAAGAATGACAAAAGAGTAGGAAAGATATTTCTCCCCTACTCTTTTGTTTTTTGATACAGAAAGATTAATTACCAATTACAATTTACCAGTTACTATTTACTACCCTTATCTATTCATAAATGGAAGAAATCCTGCATTTCGTGATCTTTTAATGGCATTTGCCGTCATACGCTGATGTTTAGCACAATTTCCGGTATTCTTTCTGGGAAGTATTCTACCGCTTTCGGCCATGAAATTTTTTAGGAATGTCGCGTCTTTATAATCAGCTTCTTTTAATTTTTTAACACAGAATTTGCATACTTTTTTTCTTGCGAACATTTCTCTGAGTTTCTTGTTCGAATCTCTGTCCGCCTGTATTTTTTTCTTTTTTCTTATAGACGCCTTAGACAATTTCTATCTCCTTGTTTTTGGAATAACTATTTAGGCTATTTCCTCTTCTTCTTCTTTTTCTTCGGTATGTGCTTCTATTATATCTTCATGTTTAGATTTTTCTTGACCAGAGTCAACAGAATCGGTCTTAGGTCTACTACCCAAGAATTGAACTCTGTCAGCTATTATTTCCAGAACTGTTTTGGGTCTTTCTTGTTCATTTTGGCTCGGAATACTTCGCGTTCTAAGTCTGCCCTCAACAAATACGGGTCTTCCTTTTGCCAGATATTCGGCGCAACTTTCAGCCTGTTTTCCCCAGACAACAACTGTAAGGAAACAAACTTCTTCTTTTCTTTCGCCTGTTCCGTCTGTATAGACTCTGTTTATAGCCAATCTCAAATTTGTAACCGGAGCGCCCGAAGTGGTAAATCGAAGCTCAGGATCTCTGGTTAAATTGCCCATTAAAAAAACTTTATTATAATTTGGCATGTAACAATCTCCTTTTTGCGTGTAAGTTTATTTCTTTATCACAGTATATCTTAAAATGTTTTCGTCCTTTAAGAATTTTTTCCTTAGTTCATCAATCGCTGTCGGTGGCATTTCAAAATCAAATATGACATACAACCCTTCCGAAGATTTCTTTATAGGATACGGTAGTTTTTCTCTGATAGCGTCTTTAATTTTTCCTGTCTTGCCTTTCTGAGAAACAATATATTTTTCCACATCTTCTATTCTCTTTTTTAACCTGTCTTCTTCAAGATCCGGATGAAAAATAAACACAATTTCATATTTTCGCATTTTTATCTCCATTCCTTAGTTAGCCAGTTATCCTGTTAACCTGCTTGCTCGATAACCCATTTAAATTAAATTTAAAATAAAGTACGTCAGCGTCATGTACTATATAATCCTTGTTCCCTATATGAATTTTACCGGCAGATTTTATGGCGGTAGTCCCCCTCATAATAGCCCAAGACGATGCTTTGTCGTTCGCTATAGTATAAAAAGTGATAAAATCAAAGTTATCATAGCAGATATTGATGAGCTTTTTCAAGCCATCCTAGATTTTCAGCTCCCTGCTACACTCTTCTTTTTCTTACAGTTCTTACAGAAATCTTGCAAATAACGGCGCAAGCACTAAAGATATCACGGACATTAATTTTACCAATATATTGATTGATGGCCCCATTGTATCTTTAAGCGGGTCGCCAACGGTATCTCCGACAACTGAGGCTTTATGTGCCAATGTGCCTTTGCCTCCGAAATTCCCTTCTTCAATATATTTCTTTGCATTATCAAGCGCTGCACCTGAATTTGCCATCTGGATTGCTAGTGGTAGCCCTGTAACAAGTGAACCTACCAGAAACCCGCCCAAAGCAAGCGGCCCCAAGAAAAATCCAACTGCAACAGGTGCTAATATAACCATAAGACCCGGTCCCATCATACTTGCAAGCGCGCCTTTAGTTGCAATATCTATACATAGAGAAGAATCTGGCTTTGCTTTTCCTTCCATTAAACCTTTGATTTCTTTGAATTGTCTTCTGACTTCATCTATTATTTTGTTTGCAATCTTGCCTACTCCGCCTGCAAGTAGTGCAGCGAAAACAAAAGGAATCATACCTCCGATTAATAAACCTGAAAGTATTTTGGGGTCAGATATATCTAATACTATCCTACCTTCAGCAAAACGACTCAATGTTGCTATATATGCCGTAATAAGTCCAAGCGCCGAGAAAGCAGCCGAACCTATAGCAAACCCTTTACCTATTGCCGCTGTTGTATTTCCCACGCTGTCAAGCTGATCTGTAACTTCTCTTACGCTTGCGTCCTGCTGGGTCATTTCGGCAATTCCGCCTGCGTTGTCTGCAACAGGACCATAGGAATCAACCGCCAGTGTAATCCCGAGAGTAGAAAGCATTCCTAAAGCACCTATTGCTATGCCGTACATTCCTGCCATTTTGAACCCCAATATTGTAGCGGCTGCTATACAAACAACCGGAACCAAGGACGAAATCATTCCTATTGATAATCCTCCTACCACCACTATGGCAGGACCACTTTGCGCAGATTCAGCTAAACGTTTTACAGGATTAAAATGAGGAGAACTGTAGTATTCGCTTACTCCTGCAATGATAATACCTGTAACCAAACCTGCAATCATAGCCCAAAAAGGTCCCATAACACCATAAGTTCCATATGTTAGACCTACGTGCTTAATTATAAAAAACGAACCTAATGCCATAACGATATTGGCAATATACACTCCCGCATTTAAAGATTTTTGAGCGTCATTGACCGGAGCAAATCTTACCCATAATATTCCCACAATAGATGCGATAATACCCCAAGAAGCAATAGCAAAAGGCAAAAATATTATATCTTTACCCACCTGACCACTTATAAATAAAGCATAACCAATAGCAATAGTAGCTATTATTGATTCTACGTATGATTCCAATAAATCAGCTCCCATTCCCGCTATATCGCCAACATTGTCTCCGACATTATCTGCAATAACCGCAGGATTTCTGGGGTCATCTTCGGGTATGCCGGCTTCTACTTTACCTACCAGGTCAGCTCCCATATCTGCGCCTTTTGTATATATTCCACCTCCTGAACGAGCAAATAAAGCAAGCAGAGAAGCTCCCATAGCATATCCGTTTATTGCCGATATATTATCGCCAACAATTTTATAGACCGCGAAAAGACCTAACAATCCAAGCCCAACTACAGTTAAGCCCATAACTGCGCCGCCGGAGAAAGAAATCTGAAGAGCAGGTGTTAATCCTTTCTTTGCTGCGTGTGTTGTTTTTGCATTAGTCCGGGTGGCAATACTCATCCCAATGTAGCCCGCCAATGCCGAACATGTAGCTCCTATTATAAAAGTTATAGCGGTTTTTATATTTATTTCTTCGCCTATATTCTGACTTATATAGGGCATAATAGAAAAAATAATCGCTATAGCAATTACTACCAAAGCAACAGTCTGATATTCTCTCTTTAAGAAAGTTCTTGCGCCCTCTTGTATCATAAGAGAGATCTCTTTCATCTTCTCATCTCCACTGGATTTCTTTAAGATATTCAGTGTGAGAAATACGACTATTATTAAAGCTAAAGCACTTGCAAAAATAGGCGACAATAACAACATTTTCGCACTACCTCCTTTTTTGATTCTGAATACTGGATTCTCGTTAATGAATTTTTATTATTGTGCTTTTACGAGTATCAAGTATCAAGTATCCTTTTTAAACTTTGATTTTAAAGTTCATTGTTCCTTGATTCTCCTGTTAAAATTGAGCATTGCTTTGTCAATGCCCTCATCCACAAATGCAAATATCGCATTTATGGATATGTCGATTGTATCTTCTATAATTTTTTTTTCAGAAACAGAAAATTCACTTAAGACATAATCCTTCAAATCTTTTTGGTCTCTGCCGATGCCTATTCTCATTCTTGGGAAATCAGAACTGCCAAATTTTTGAATAATAGATTCCACTCCTCTATGTCCGGCAGAACTACCGCCTTTTTTAATTTTCAAAACCCCCAAAGATAAATCCGCATCATCGTGAACAATAAGAATCTCGTTGGTTCCCGTCCCAAAATCACTTACCATTTTTTTGAGAGCTTCTCCCGATAAATTTACAAATTTTCTTGGTTTTGCGATTATTACAGGATTGTCCTTAACAGTTGTTTTTACCCAGAAATAATCCTGTTTTCTTTTAAACTGCGCAGACAACTTTTTACTTAAAGCATCCACAACCAAAAAACCTATATTATGTCTTGTATATTTATATTCTCTGCCTGGATTTCCCAGCCCGACTATCAGATGCATTCAAAGACCCTCACACCAATTGTTACAGTTTTCATATTTACAATCACACCAGAAAGCCCCACATTATCCAATTGGGCTTGGAGGGATAAATGTTAACAATTGGCTTGGGGATTTATTTTCCCTTCTTCTCTTCTTCTTTTTTGGGTTCTTCCTTCTTTGCTTCTTCTGCGGTTCCGGCTTCTTCCTTCTTTGCTTCTTCCGCGGTTTCGGCTTCTTCCTTACCCTTTTCGCCTATCACTTCCGGCTCTTCATCTGTCTTTATTGTTTCCTCGTCAACTTCTATCTTTCTTGGAGGAAGAATAGAAAAAACATTTCTTTCCATATCAGTAATCATCTCCACACCTGCCGGTATAGGCAGATCTTTAACATGTATACCATCATGAATTTTAAAAGTAGAAATATCTATCTCTATACGCTCCGGCATATCCGCAGGTAAACATTCGACTTGCACTGTTCGCAGTGCATGGTCTAACATACCGCCCGCTTTAACTCCTTCAGGCTCGCCTTTTAATATAATACGAACTTCGGAAATTATTTTCTTTGTCAAAGAAACACGCTGGAAATCCAAATGAAGGATATCTTCTCTAACAGGGTCAAATTGTGTGTCTTTTATGATAACAAGTTGTTCGGATATTCCTTTTTCACCTTTAATTTTTAAATTTGTCAGCACATTGCCATTGCCTATTGCGCGTAAAAAATGAACAAGAATTTTTTTATCTATTTTTACGGAAAGACCTTTGCTGTTATCCCCGTAAACTATCGCCGGAACAAAACCGGCTTTTCTTAATCTTCCTATTTCGCCTTTACCTTTTTCTTTTCTTTCTTGAACGTCAAGGTCAACTTTTTTCATTAATATTACCCCCTATTAGATATGTCGCTTATATATCCCTACAATCAAGTGTTAAACAAATAGAGAACTTACAGAACTCTCGTTATGTATTCTTTTTATAGCTTCGCCTAATAAAGGCGCTATAGAAAGAATTTGAAGCTTACTATATTCGCTTTCCTTGTTTTGAGGAATAGTATTTGTAACAATAATTTCTTTCAAAACCGACTTTTGTAAATTATTCAGCGCATCTTTAGAAAAAACACCATGCGTGCTACAAACATATACGTCCTTAGCTCCGCCTTTTTTAATAGTTTCTGCGGCTTGAATAATCGTTCCGCCGGTGTCTATCATATCATCAACTATAACTACATTCCTGCCTTCAATATCGCCCACGATGTGCATTAATTCCGCCACATTTCTTTCGGGTCTTCTTTTATCTATGATGGCCAAAGAAGCTTCCAATCTTTTTGCAAAAGCTCTTGCTCTTTCCACACCACCCGTGTCGGGAGACAAAATAGTCAAATCCGACAACCGTTTTCTTTTTATATAATCTATCATTAAGGGAGCCGCAAAAAGATGGTCTACCGGAATATCAAAAAATCCTTGAATTTGTCCAACATGCAAGTCTATAACAAGCACCCTGCTTGCGCCTGCCACCGTCAAAATATTAGCTATCACTTTAGCCGAAATGGGAACGCGTGGTTCTGTTTTCCTGTCCTGTCTTGCATATCCATAATAAGGAATGACCGCTGTTATTCTTCTGGCCGATGCCCTCTTCAAAGCATCTATTATGAACAAAAGCTCCATAATATTGTCATTGACGGGAGGACAAGTCGGCTGAATTACAAAAGCATCCGTCCCCCGCACATTTTCCAGTATCTTTAAAAATATCTCCCCATCCACGAAATTAGTTATTTCCATGGGGGACAGAGGTATATCAAGATACTGCGCTATCTCTTCGGCTAATTTCTTATTAGCATTACCGGAAAACAGTAACATCTCTGCGTCAGACATCTTCAGCTTCTCCTTTCATTACAAAACGGTTGGAATTATAGCATATTTGAAAGTTTACATCTACAATATATAGTAATTCGTAATTAGTAAATCGTAAATGGTAATTAAGATACATGATCCGTAAGTATTTAATCGTAATTAGTAATAAAAAAACAATTGGAAGACAGGTAACGACTTGCCTCTATTATTTGCTATTCTTGTTGTTTTCTATAGTACAATTTAAATTCTTTTGAATTTCAATACAACGATTTTGGAATATTACATAGCAGGATGATTAAAAATAATTATTCCAATATTTTCTTTAGTTGTTTTCATCCATTTCGCATATATTTCGCTTGCCTTTAAATCATAAAGTTTACTTTTAATCAAATTTTTCACTTCGGATATTGGTGCATATTGAGACATTTTCTTGGCTTCCAGTTTTACGATATGATAACCTGCGGAAGTAAGGATTGGTTTTGTGAATTCGCCTACTTTGAGTTCCAAAAGAGCTTTTCTAATCTGTGGTTGGAGTTGTTCAATATAAACAAAACCTAAATCTCCTCCACCGGAAGCATTGGGCTCTTCGGAATACGATTTTGCAAGTGGAGAAAAATCTTCTCCTGATTTTAGTTTTTGAAAAACTTCTTCTATTATTTTTCCTGCCTCATTATTACTCTCATCTTTAATTAAAATCTGTGAAATTTTTACCTGTTCCGACATTAAAAACGCAGATTTATTTTCCTCGTAGAAGGTTATTATTTCTTCTTCGGTAATTCTAATATTTCTAATGATATTTGATCTTACAAACTTACTGATTTTTACTCTTGATTTTGTTATTTCTTTAAATTCGGATAACGTGAGCCCTCTTTTTCCCAACTCTGCGTAAAATTTATCGGGCGTAGAAAATTCTTTTTTGAATTCCTCAAGGTTTTTTTCAATTTCTTCTTCCGTGACCTCAATCTTTGCATTTTCTGCACTTATTAACAGAATTTTATCCTCTATTGTTTCGTTTAATATTTTTTCTTTTACTTGTTTCAACTTGGTTTCAAAATCGTCGCTGCTGTAAATTTTTTTATAAGCGTCTAATTTTTCTTTTAGTTCGGAGAACGTGATTATTTCTTTATCTACTATTGCGACGATATAATCAATAACTTCTGCAGAACCATTCAGAACAAACACGATTTGAAACAGTATTAGAAAAAATAATAGTTTTAAAGTTTTCATTGTGGGTATTCTAATCTATCGAGTAATTTCCTGCAAACTTCGATTTTGTTGGAGCAATTATTTTAACTTAGCTATTAAAGAGTTGTCAATGCAAACCACAGAAATTAGTTACAAAAGTGCTTTTTTTCCTATATCTTTTCTATAACACATATTTTCAAAACTGATGTAGTTTACTGCATCATAAACATTATCAATGGCTTCTTTTATATCCATACCAAGCGCGCTTACACCAAGAACTCTTCCTCCGTCGGTAACTATTATATAACCATCTTCCATCTTTTTTGTACCGGCATGAAATACCACTGAATCTTTTAAATCTCCCAATTTATCCAACCCGTTAATTGTCTTGCCTTTCTGATAATTCCCGGGATACCCACCTGAAGCCAAAACAACGCATACACAAGATTCTTTTTTCCACTGGCAATCAACATCATCTAAGTTGCCATCAATAGTAGCCATAATAGGTTGAATAATATCCGACCCCATTCTGGGCAGAATTGCCTGTGTCTCCGGATCACCGAATCTTACATTGAATTCAAGCATTTTTATCTCGCCTTCTTTTATCATAAGCCCGGCATAAATAATTCCTTTATACACAATACCTTCTTTTTTTAAGCCGTCTATCGTGCGTTTTATAATATTCTTTTCTATTATCGGCAAAAGGTTTTCAGTAACAATCGGCGCAGGAGAATAAGCTCCCATTCCTCCGGTATTGGGACCTTTGTCATCGTCATATATTCTCTTGTGGTCCTGTGAAGTCGGCAATAATTTAATGTGTTCACCGTCGGTAAACGCAAGTATTGACGCTTCTTCGCCTTCTAAACATTCTTCAATTATAACTTTCTTGCCAGCATCCCCGAAGATTTTATCTTCCATTATTTTTTTAACCGCATCAACGGTTTCGCCCTGCGTTTTGCAGACAATAACTCCTTTTCCGGCTGCCAATCCATCAGCTTTTACAACGAGCGGCATTTCTTTTGATTTTATGTAAGAGATTGCTTCCTTTGAATCTTCAAAGACTTTAAATTCTGCAGTAGGAATTTGATACTTCCTCATCAGTTCTTTTGAAAAAACTTTACTTCCTTCAAGTTGAGAAGCTTTTTTATTAGGTCCGAAGATTTTCAAACCCGCTTTTTCAAATTCATCGACTATACCTTTTACAAGCGCAACTTCAGGACCAACTACAGTCAAGTCTATTCTTTCTCTTAAAGCAAATTTTTTAAGTCCGTCTATATCTTCGGATTTAATATCAACACATTCCGCTTGTTTTGCTATACCACCGTTTCCCGGAGCACAATAGATTTTTTTTACCAAAGAGCTTTGAGAAATTTTCCAGACAAGCGCGTGTTCTCTACCACCACTGCCAATGACTAATATTTTCATGCTCGTTATCCTTCTTGTTTAGTGAAGACAATTCTACTAAAATACGGTGTTATTTTGCAAAGAAAGACTTAAATAATTTACCTAAGGAGAAAAAATGGAACACAATAAATCAAATTGCCCGCATAAAGCAAAATATCTGTCAGGTAAAAGAATCCTTCCCCAACCGATAGACAAAAATACAGACATAACAAAACTGATAGACAATCTGGATGCTTATAACGGCGGTAGAATGCGAGCCGCCTGTCACCTTATGCGCGATAGATATTCAAAAGAAGATGTTACCGTTGGGTTAAGTTTAGCAGGTGCGCTTACACCCGCAGGACTTGGGCTATCAACAATAATTCCCCTAATGAATCACGGGTTTGTAGATTGGATAGTCGCAACCGGCGCAAATATGTATCACGACATACATTACGCCCTAAATCTTCCGATGTTTAGAGGAAGCCACAATGTCGATGACGTTGACCTACGGGATAAAGGCATCACAAGAATTTACGATATCTTGTTTGATTATGAAGATGTTTTGATGGAAACCGACAGAAGATTAAGAGAGATTTTAGTAAGACCCGAATTCCAAAAAGAGATGGGAACACGCGAATTTTATTATCTTCTGGGTAAAATCCTGAGCGAACTGGAACAAAAAAATAATCTCGGACAAGTAAGTATTCTGGCGGCCGCCTACAGAAACGGGATTCCTGTTTTCACATCATCGCCCGGAGATTCCACTATAGGCATGAATGTAGCAGGTCTTGAGCTTCTTGCCGAAGCAAAGGGATTAAAAGATAAATTCAAATTAAAAATCAACCCGAGCATTGATGTAAACGATTCTACTGCTATCGTGTTAAATGCCAAGAGATACGAAAAAGGAAAAACAGGTGTCATATTAATCGGCGGCGGAAGTCCAAAAAACTTTGTATTACAAACCGAACCGCAGATTCAGGAAGTATTGATGATACCGGAACTCGGACAAGATTATGATATCAATATAACCGATGCCAGGCCCGACACCGGCGGTTTATCAGGCGCTTCGCCAAGCGAAGCCGCAAGCTGGGGAAAAATAGACCCAAAACAATTAGAAGAAACAGTAACAGCTTATCTTGACGTAACACTGGCATTTCCAATATTAACCGCTTATACAATACAAAATACAAACCCTAAAAAACAAAAAAGATTGTATGACAGAGGCGAGGAATTGCGCAAAAAATTAATAGAGTCATATCTTGAAAATAACAAGGAAGTTGAACAACTAAAAACGCTTATAAATAAATTACCTGTTTAAAATGTAGTGGCAAAGCTTGCTTTGCTATTTTCTAAGCTGAAATAAATAGAAACACATTGAAATATGTTGAAACATATCGCCTGTCTACTATGTATTTCCATGTATATCTACTGTATTTCTATGTATCTCCGAATTAAATTTGAAATCTTGAATAATAAAAACCATGAAAGAGAAACTTCTTAAATTAGCTAAAAAACACGGGACTCCCCTATTCATAATAGACCACGACAAAATAAGAGAGAATTTTCGTATCTTCAGCAAAAATCTGCCCAATGTCCAGGTTTATTACGCAGTAAAAGCAAACTCCAATCAGGAAATAATCAGGACACTATTCAACGAAGGTTCCAGTTTCGATGTCGCTTCCTATAACGAATTTATACAGATTTACGAGCAGATAAGGAGCTTCAGAAAAAAAGATAAGGACTTTTTTATCTGGGACAAAATAATATTTTCCAACACGATAAAAGATATCCCGACTCTAAAAAAGATAAAAAAATATAAACCGCTTGTTACATATGACAATATTGACGAACTCAAGAAGATAAAAAAATATTGTCCTACGGCAGGATTGGTTTTGCGATTGAAAGTTCCCGATACAGGCTCACAGGTTGAGATGAGTTCAAAGTTTGGGGCAGAGCCCGGCGAAGCGGCTGATTTGATACAACAAGCATTTGATTTGGGCTTGAATGTAGAAGGTTTGAGTTTTCACGTAGGAAGCCAATGCACGAATTTTGACAATTATACTTCAGCATTGCATATAACATCGGACATCTTCAACGATTCAAGGAAAAAAGGTCATGATTTGAGAATAGTAGATATAGGCGGTGGTTTTCCCGTCCCATATGATAAACAGGTTCCCAAATTTAAAAAACTCGGGGAATTGATAGATGGCGAATGCAAAAGATTATTTCCCAACGATGTGGAACTAATAGCAGAACCCGGAAGATTTATGGTCGCAACATCGGCAACACTTGTCTCGGAGATAATAGGTAAAGCGCGAAGAGACGGCAAGATTTTCTATCATATAAATGACGGCGTGTATCATACATTTTCGGGTATCGTTTACGACCATTGGAACCCAAATTTCAAAGCATTCAAACAAGGTAAAAACGAAGTTTGCGCAGTTGTCGGACCAACCTGCGACAGTTTTGATAAAGTTTCTATCTCCGAACACCTGCCAGGCAACCTAGAAATAGGCGATTATCTTTATACCAAAAATATCGGCGCATATAGCATAGCTTCTGCAACAAAATTCAATGGCTTCGACGGCGCCAAAATTTTGCATATAAATAAAAGGTAACTGGTAAATAGTAAATGGTAATTGGTAAAGCGTAAATAGTAAATGGTAATTAGTAATTAAATAATAAAAAATAATGGAAAAAAAATACACTTCACGCTTTACTGATTACCAATTACGAAAAGATTTGCCATATTTGTTGGTGAGGTTTAGAAAACATGCCAATGCGAAAATCTTATGAAGCACATGAGTACGAATATAGAAAAATGAAGTCCCATAAGATTAAATCCTGGTCCCGAAGAAACTATCCCTGGTCAATCTCCCCTCCCGATAAACACTTTTTGGAAGATATCTTTATACAATCGTGGGCGCCTAAAAAAGGACAGGCAATCGAACTCGGCTGCGGCACAGGAACAATCAGTAGATGGCTAACAAAAAAGGGCTTTATAGTTACGGGCATTGATGTCAGCCAAACCGCAATCAAAATGGCAAAAGCCCAATCTAAAGGGCTTAAGATAAAATACATAAACGACGATTTTTATTTGATTGATACGAAACCTTTGGGAAAATACAACCTTTGCATTGACGGACAATTCCTGCATTGCATTACTGACAAAAAAGATAGAAAAACCGTCCTGAGCAAAATTCGGCAAATCTTAAATCCCGGCGGTGTTTTCGTTGTAATGAGTATGTGCTTTCCTGTCAGTCATAAAAATTTTGCGAAGACATATACAACCCAAAAAATCTTAGGCAATGTAATTTATATTGAAGCAGAAAAATACGGTGAGTTTCAGGGTTTGCGAATAATACAAGGGAAAAAATATATTCCTACGAGATATATCGCACACTGGAAAGTTCTTTTATCCGAACTAAAAAACGCCGGCTTCTATCCGATGATTATCAAATATTTTATACACGACAAAAATACACCCGAAGAGCCAACCAGTTATCTCAATGTAGCGGCGATAAGGGAGTAAGAAGTTAAACGCAACTTGCAAATGGTAATTCGTAAATCCTAATTAGTAATTTTAAAATTACCATTTACCGATTACTGATTACGAAAAAATTTGACATCTTCGCTGGTAGAGAAGATAATTTAGTTAAGCAGTTTAACACTGGAGGATAAATCATGGATAAAACGGTACTCTCAGTCGTTCTGCCGATTTTAGTAAGCATTTTCATCACATGGATTATTACCAGACACCACTGCCGAAAGTCATCTAGGGACCTCATCAAAATAGTCAAAGAATTAGCGCCCTACGAGGAAATCACGTCTAATAAGACATCGGCAAAATTCCTGCTGGAACTTATCTATGCTTTGGAAAATAATAAAATTTTCTGGCGGGAGTTCACTGTATTTGTGCAAGCAATGATAAAAGCCGGCAATATAGCAAACGAGGCAATAGAGCATATTTTCCTATTAGAAGCCCGGCGGACAGCATCTGCTAGACAATCACCTCGCGAAGCTCAAAGTATCAGAAACATGGTAATCTACAAATTAAAACAGGACTTGGAAGAACGGCTAAAAAAGTAGTAACTTGTAAGTTACCATTTACCGATTACTGATTACGAGTTATGTGTTAAAATTTCCGATTACGGAAAAATTTGACACATTTGCTGATGAGGAAGGAAGAAATATGAATAATATAATGACAGGGATAACCAATATTCTCGTGGGTTTACTGATTATTATCCTCAACATTCCTCTTACAAAAAAGAAAATAAAAATGAACAGATGGTATGGAATGAGAATACCAAAATCATTCGAGTCAGAAGAGAACTGGTACAAGATAAATGAATACGGAGGAAAAATATTTATATATTGGTCCATACCGATAATATTAATAGGAATTATTTCATTATTTTTGCCGCCGTTAGGAAACAAAGGGATTACAATATGAAGTTTAGTCCCTCTTTTAGTTCTATTGCCAACAATACAATTACTTATATATTCAAAAAAGCTTTAATCTCGTTTGACATATTCGCTTATCCGCCTTACGGCGAGATACAGCTTAGCCGTTTAGATTTGGAACAAATCAGGGGGGGAATATAATATGGTTTTGGAGATACTATTTCTATGGATTTAATGTTTTGGGTATGCGTTGCGTTTTTAGTAATAGTTATAGTAAATGCTATCCTACGCAGGTTCTATTCAGTATTTTTGCTCTTTGTAGCTTTTAGTCTCTTTCTGTTTTTAGTGGGAAATCCTTACCTTACAATGATAGCAGGAATTTTGTTAACGACTATAGCATTAATTGATTTAGCAAATATAATCAAAATAATTAGGTCTCAAGCTTACAAGCAACTACCAAAAGCTTCACAGTTAAAATTTTTCAAGAAGAAGGCAAATGAAGAAGAAATACTTTATAAAATGTTACACAGAATCAGGAATAATATAATTTGACATCCTCGCTGGTGTTAAAGAGAACTTTATATGACATATAGATTTGGCAAAGTTACCTTTCAAAATCAATTCCAAAAATTGGAAAAGGCTGGACATTGGTTAAATAGTATAGGTATTAAGACTGAGAACACAAGATTTGATGAAGTTTTACAGCTGAACAAAGAGATCCTTGAGCATAAGAAAAACAAGCTTACTGAGAATTTAATTAAGAAACACGGTAATCTAAAACTTTACTTCGCATTAACTGAAGCATCATCTTTCATTCAAATTTACAAAGCTTTCAAGGATCAGAAAAGCCATGTGCATCCCCGTACAAAACTAAAAAAGATGCTTAAAGGTCCTTACTACTCATGGGAGGAGGATGTTAAAGGAGGGAATATTGAGCCTAGAAATACACTTTTTGAATTAGAAGTCGCCTCTAAACTCAAGAATGCTGGAGCTCAACTCACTAGATTTGATGATGTTGATTTTATCTTCAAGAAAGTGGAATTTAACGTTCAATGTAAAAGGCTACACAGTAAAATGAAGGTAGAAGATAATATTTCTGAAGCTACTGCGCAATTCTACAAAAGAATGAAATCAAGACCAAATCTTAAGGGAATCATTTGCCTATCGATAGATAAATTGACAGGTAAAGAGAACATGTTTTTGAAAGTTAAATCCCCTGACGAAATCCGACTAAAGCTGGACACTATTGAGAATTCCTTTTTGGATAAGTACAGAGCCTTATGGCACAATCTTGTAAACATAAATATATTAGCAGTCTTAATATTCGTCCATATTGTAGCAATTATTGAAGAACAACCTCATGATCTTCTAACTTCATGCTGTGATATTGCTTTTGATGTAATACCAATCAAGGGTATCCAAACAGTTGATTATAATCTTATAGCAGAAATGGGTAAGCGATTAGAAGATTAGGTATAAGCCAACAAAAGTTAATTTTGTTTCGCCTACAACCTCTATTAACCGATATTAACTTGTCTCCCCTGCCTTTCTCATTTGTTCCAGTCCCCCCACTATTTTGCTCCGCAAAATAAAATGTGGGGGCTTCGTCCATCCTATTTCTTCGGAGGACTACGTCGCTTCTGCCTGTCTTATCTTCTCCCCCCATTGTTTTGCTACGCAAAACAAGATATGGGGGCTTCGTTTCCCGTTGGGAAACTACGCATCTTTCCCCCCTACATTTCTACGAAATGAAACAGGGGGGACTACGCTTCTGCTTGCCTGATCTGCTCCAACCTATGAAACTCCTGCCTTATCTGTTCAGCGCTTGGGGAATCGGGGGCGTATTTGAGGATTTTGCGGTAGATTGTTACTGTTTTATACCAGTTATCCGACAAACTTTGCGCTCTTGCTTCAATATATAGTTCTTCCGCTAACTTCCCCTTTCTTTCAGCAACAAGAACTTTGTGTTCACTATCAGGGAATTCCTTGGAAAATTTGTCTAATTGCGCTAGCCCCATTAGAAGTAAGTCATCAGAGATGACCATTTCTTCTTTATCTTTTTTTGCTTTATCTTTGGTAGAGACTTTTAACGGGGCAAATTCTTTTACTTCGGGAATAGTTTCTTTAAGCCGTGTATTTACTTTAGCCTTTACCTCCTCGGGAAAATCCAGAACTAATAATCTACCCAAAAGAACCATATCGGTTGATTTGTCTATTATGGGAACAGTTTCTTCTTTTGCCTTCCTACCCCACTCATCCGGAACAGGATTTTTCATCAGGGTTATAAATTCATTTAAGCTCTTATCGTATTCATTTGCAGATATATATGCCTTTGCAAGAAAGTATCGCGCTTTGGGCACTAACGGGCTTTCGGGGAAAAATTCTATGAAGTTTGAGTAATAATCAAGCGACATATCCGTACCGATTTTTTCTTCATACAATTTGTAAACTTCGTTCCGTTCTTGTGTCAGAGATTCAAGTTTGGCTGAAACTTCTTTTTTCAATGATGTGTCGGGATAATTTTCAAGAAGTGTTTCGTAACGTTTAATAAGATAACTCCAATTTGTCAGGAATTTATTCTTTTTTCTTTCTTTCTCCTCTCTGTCTTTTATCAGTTCATACAGAACCTTATCTGCCTGAGTGCCTTGAGGATATATGTAGTATGCGTTTCTATATAAAAAAAGTGAGAGAACTTTTTTGTCTTTGGTTTCATATTTTTGCGCTTCTTGTATAAGATAATCCTGAATAAAATTGCCTGCTTGTTTGGTTTTTTCTTTTATGAATATGTCCTGCGAAAAAGTTATCGGGGATTCTTCGGCTTGATTTAATCTATCTAAAATATAGGGATGGGTCATAAGTAAACTTGAAAAAAGGTCGGGTCGCTGCTGTTTCATAATATCTATTTTTTCTAAAGCGGTTTTGGAGCCTCTCACATCAAAACCCGCCTTTGCAAGGTATATTCTGCCCCAAAAATCCGCTTCTTTTTCAAATTCGCGTGAATAGCCGCTTGCGAGCATTGCGCCTGAAAGCGAATATGCTAAAGAGCGCGCGGCGGATTCCGCCCTAATTTGATTTGCGTCTTTGGAAGGGGATATATGAGTCATCGCAAAGATTTCAATCCCGACCATAAGCACAGAGAGCAAGTCCACCGTCTTTTTCATTTTGAACATATGGTCTAATTCATTATGCGCAATTTCGTGGGCGAGAATAAAAGCAAGTTCCGAATCTTCCAATCCCAAATCCAAAAGTCCTGTTGTTACATATACAAACCCGCCGGGCAAGGCAAAGGCATTGGCATCTTCCATATTGATGACACTGAAAGTATAAGCATATTTCAGACCTTTAATCTGGCTTATAACCCGTAATCCTAGGGTGTTAACTCGCAGAAATGCTTCTTCGTCTTGGGAAACGGGATATTCTTCTTCCACCTTTTGCGCTACCATCAAACCTGCCTTGAAACGCCTGTTTTCGTCGGCTCCCGCAAAACAAGAGGCGGAGAAGAAAAGAAGAAGGGAAATTACAATAAATATTTTTTGTAGCATTTGTTTATAATATCTTATCATAGTAAAATTCAAATATCGAAAAATCCGAAACTCGAATATCGAAATTTGAAACAATATCAAATGACATAAATTCAAATGACCGAAACAATAAGTTTGGGAAATTTGAACATTAGGATTTTGGATTTGTTTCGTGCTTCGTATTTAGTATTTCGAATTTAAAACAATACATATGCAGATAAAAACGATATTTCTCCTAATTCTTATAACTTTATTCTTCGCTATAGCCCATTCCCCTGCCGATGAATTTTTCCCCAAAGATAACTGGAAAGACCTGCCCAATCCGTTAGCAAGCCCCAATGCTAAAGTCGGCGGAGAAATATCGATTTTTGCCGGTCAATATTCCAAGAGCTTAAATTATTATCTTGATAATAATTTTATCAGTTATGAAGTGTTTACATCTATGTATGATACCCTGCTTACTCTTAGTCCGATTACTGCTGAATATGAGCCTATGCTTGCGGAAAGATGGAGCATATCGAATGACAGGACCACCTTTACATTCTGGCTCGATAAACGCGCAAAATGGAGCGATGGTGAGCCCATTACCGCATATGATGTACAGTGGACATTCCAAGCCATTATGGACCCTAAAAATTTAACAGGAGCATCTAAAGTAGCGCTGGAAAAATTTCTCCCACCCGAAGTAATAGACGAACGGACAATAAAATTCAAAACGAAAGAAGTGCATTGGCGAAACCTATTGGCATTGGGCGGATTTAATATATTGCCTAAACACATCTTTGAAAATAAAGATTTCAATAAAATAAATTTTGAATTCCCCGTTGTATCGGGACTTTATAAACTCGGCGAAATCAAGGAAGGGCTTTTTATTAAACTTGAACGCAGAGATGACTGGTGGGCGTGTTCGGAAAAACGTTTTCAAAATACCGCTAATTTTCAAACGATTATTTTCAAGTTTTTTGAAGAGCGGGAAAATGCGTTTGAAGCGTTTAAAAAAGGATTAATAGACATTTATCCTGTTTATACATCCCGCCTTTGGGTAAACGAAACAAAGGGTGAAAAATTAGAGAAGAATTGGATTCTAAAACAGAAAATATATAATTATGAGCCGGCACCTTTTCAAGGATTTGCTATGAATATGAGAAGGCCGCCTTTTGACGATATAAAGGTGAGAAAAGCAATGGCATATCTTCTCAATAGAGAAAAGATGAACCGCACTCTTATGTATAATCAGTATGCTATGCACTATTCTTATTTCAAGGACCTTTATTCCAAAGAAGAACCCTGCAAAAATGAGGTTTTTAATTTTGACAAGGAAAAAGCAAGGGCATTATTAAAAGAAGCGGGATGGCAGGTAAATCCCCAAACCGGATTTTTGGAGAAGAACGGCAAACGTTTCAGTTTCAAATTTCTTAATCGTGATTCATCAACAGAAAAGTTTATCAACATTTATGCAGAAGATTTAAAGGATGTAGGAATCGAGCTTAAAATAGATAAGAAAGACCTTGCGACATGGATTAAGGACATGGACGAATTCAATTTCGATATGACTTGGGCGGCTTGGGGTTCTGTCATATTCAAAGACCCTGAAAGTATGTGGGCATCTAAAGAAGCAGACAGAAACAGCGGAAACAATTATACAGGTTTTAAGGACGCAAAAGTTGATGCTCTTATTGAAAAACAGAAAACTATATTTGATGTAAACCAGCGCCATGGGATTTGTCGTGATATTGATAAGATTATAACTTCTCAATGTCCATACATATTATTATGGGGTATAGATTATGTGCGACTGCTTTATTGGAATAAATTCGGGGTGCCTGCAACAGTTCTTTCAAAGTATGGGAATGAAACTTCTGCTTATTGGTATTGGTGGTATGACAAGGATTCAGCTGAAGATTTGACTGATGCGATAAAAAAAGGCAGGTATCTGCCGGGTTGTAAAGCTTCTGTTTTCTTTGACGAAGAATTTAAGAAATAACATTTATGGAAAGAATGGAGTATTTTATACGGCGTCTTTTATTAATAATCCCCACTTTTATAGGAATAACTATTATCTGTTTCGGACTCATTCAGTTTGTCCCGGGAGGCCCTGTCGAAGAAAAGATAATGCAGATGCGCTCTACTACAAGCGGCGAAGGAGGAAAAGGAGCATCTGCAACAACGACTATAACTGCAGAATATCGCAAACAACTTGAAGCTCATTTTGGTTTTGATAAGCCGTTTTATAAACGATATTTTAAATGGCTGATTACCGATAGAATCGGCTTAAAGATGGAGTCATATAAGTTCCCCAATAAAACGGCTTATCAACTTATACGCGAACGATTGCCCGTGTCTTTAATTTTCGGAATTACGGGTTTTTTACTAAGTTATTTGATATGTATTCCTCTGGGAATTGCCAAAGCGCTGAGGCATGGGAGTAAGTTTGATATCACGTCAAGTGTAATCGTATTTATCGGTTATGCTATCCCGGCGTTTGCATTCGGTATGATTTTGAAAATGCTTTTATGCGGAACGGTGGAAGGCCTATGGGACATTTTTCCGGTTACTGGATTTCAATCATATAATTTTGCATTACTTTCATTTCCGGAAAAAGCGAAAGATATTTTCATGCATATGTTTCTTCCTGTTTTATGCTATGTAATCGGTAATTTTGCGGTTTTGACTTTGTTAATGAAAAATTCTCTCCTGGAACAGATAGGAAAAGATTATATCCGCACCGTCATTGCAAAAGGGGGTAGTTCCAAGAGAGCCATATGGGGACACGCGCTTAGGAATTCTTTAATACCTATTGCAACAGGTTTCGGTGGTATTCTTATGGTTATGTTTGCGGGCTCGGTAATAATAGAACAAATTTTTGAAATACCCGGCATGGGGCGATTAAGTTTAGAAGCCATAATAGGACGGGATTACGCGGTATTTATGGCAATACTTTCTCTTACATCTATACTGACACTTTTGGGCAACATTCTATCGGATTTCTGTTATGTATTAATTGACCCGAGAATAACTTTTAATAAATGAATATAAGCGCAATAACGCAAAAACGGTTCCGCCGATTCAAAGATAAAAAAAGGGCATACTGGGCATTCTTATTGCTCATCATACTTTATGTGTTAAGCCTCGGAGCCGAGTTAATCTGCAATGATAAACCTTTATACATTCGTTATAACGGAAAATCTTACTTCCCTATTTTTAAATATTATCCCGAAGATATTTTCCTAAATAATAACAAACAAACACGGCCAAATTATAAGCAGGTTAACAAAACTGCTGTTTTTGCGGCTCACACCGAAAACTTCATGGTGTTTCCGTTAATATCATATAGTCCCTATGAAAATATTGACCCTGAATCGTTACGCTCCGAAGAAAAAGTTACATTGACCATGACTCCTATACCAAGAGTCGGTAATATCAATATCCGCCCTGATTTAAGCATAGAACGCTCAACATTCTGTGGTTTCTTTTTTGATACAAAAGATAATTCTGTGAACGGGTTAAAGCTAACCGACTATTTTGACATAACTCCTAAATTAGAAAATGCCATAAAGGAAAGGTTTCTTAATAAAGAATCTATATCTTTATCAGTTACCTTGACGAGTAAAGTAAATCCCGAACTTAAAGCGGAAATTTTATTATCAGAATTTTCACAGCGAAAGAATCCGCCTGATACAGTTCGCATCAGGTTTAATCAACTCTTGGATAGAACTATAAAACCTAAAACTATGGTCTTTAACAGAGAAATTAAAAATGTAGGACAGACCTCTATATTATCAGAAGAAATTGGAACTGATGAGGATAGTCTTTTACTCGGTGTAGTAATTAGACGTTTTGATGAATATATAGAACCTTTTACGTTGATTATAAAAAATGTAATATACAAAATAAATGTTGAGAAGAACGATATCAGTTGGCCATACCCTCCTGTTCGAGGGCATTGGCTTGGGATTGACAGTAACGGACGTGATGTATTGGCTCGCGTCATTTATGGCCTGCGTATTTCTATGACTTTCGGTTTTCTTTTGGTTACGGTATCAATGATTATAGGCACTTTTATAGGCGCGGTTCAGGGATATTTTGGAGGTAAACTAGATATTACAGGACAACGTTTAATAGAAATATGGAGCGCCCTGCCGTTTTTATATGTAATGATATTATTGGGTTCAATTTACGGAAGAAGTTTCGCTCTGCTACTTTTCTGTTACGGAATCTTCAACTGGATAGGAATTTCGTATTATATGCGCGGTGAATTCCTGCGTCTTCGCAAACAACCGTTCGTGGATTCTGCAAAATGCATAGGAATATCTCCTCTAAAAATTATTATCCGACATATCCTGCCTAACGCTCTAACTCCGATTATTACTTTTTTCCCGTTCTATCTTGTAGGCGCAATAGGAGCATTGGCAGCATTGGATTTTTTAGGGTTCGGACTGCCCCCGCCTACTCCCAGCTGGGGTGAACTTTTACATCAGGCGCAACAATTCCGTTGGGCATGGTGGCTCATACTATATCCTTCAATGGTTCTTTTTATAGTTATGCTTTTGGGAATTTTTATAGGAGAAGGCGTGAGAGACGCTTTTGACCCGCGTCCTTACAGCAAGATGGAATAAATATGGAAAAATTATTAGATATTAAAGACCTGTCGATTTCGTTTAAAACTGACGAAGGAACTATTCATGCAATTGACAAAGTATTTTTTTCGATTAATAAAGGAGAAGTATTGGGGTTGGTAGGCGAATCCGGTTGCGGAAAATCTGTAACCTCAATGAGTGTTTTACGCCTGATAGCATCACCGCCGGGCAATATAGATTCGGGAAAAATAATTTTTGATAATAAAGATTTGTTATCTATCCCCATAGAAGAACTCAAGAAAATCAGGGGAAAATTCATAAGTATGATTTTTCAAGAACCTATGACTGCTTTATCACCTCTGCATTGTGTAGGAAACCAATTAGTTGAAACACTGCAATTTCACGGCAATATTGATTACAAAAAAGCATGGGAAATAGGCGAACAATGGCTTCATAATATCGGAATTGGCGATCCTGGGAAAAATATGTATGCTTATCCTTTTCAATTATCAGGCGGGATGTCTCAGAGAGTCATGATTGCCATGGCTCTTATGCTTGACCCCAAACTGATTATCGCCGACGAACCCACAACAGCGCTTGATGTCACAATCCAAGCGCAAATATTCGATCTCATGCGCGAAATGAAAAAGAAAGATACATCACTACTATTAATAACACATAATATGGGTATTATCTGGGAAATGTGCGACCGTGTCGCTGTAATGTATGCAGGAGAAATTGTCGAGATCGGCACGATTAAAGGAATATTTCAGGAACCTTTGCATCCATACACACAAGCTCTGTTAAATTCAATTCCTTCAATCTCTATAAAACGTGAAAAATTGAAATCAATCCCGGGACAAGTTCCTTCGCCTTTTAATTATCCGAAAGGGTGCAGGTTTCAGGATAGATGCAATTATACTTTTGATAAATGTCGCAAAGAACATCCTGATCTTGAAAAAATTAATGATAGACAAGCAAGATGTTTCTTGGTAAAAAATAAATAAAAAAATGGTTGACTTAAAAACTAATTTTTCAGTTCTTGGTATTAGTGATCTCAAAACTTGGTTTCCAATACGCCGAGGAATTCTATCAAGAACAGTAGGATATACACGCGCTGTAGACGGAGTAAGTCTTAATATTAAGCAAGGTGAAATATTGGGGCTGGTAGGCGAATCCGGCTGCGGTAAAACAACTCTTGCCAGGACAATCGTAAAATTGGACCCGGCAAAATCAGGTTCTATCCTATTTGAAGGAAACGATATTTTAACTACAAAAGGGGGAAACATTCGCTCATTGAGGCAAAACATACAAATAATATTTCAGGACCCTTTTTCTTCCTTAAATCCCAGAATGACCGTGATAGATACCCTGACTGAAGGATTGATTGAACATAAAATGATTCCTAATAGGCAAAAAAAGGATAAAGCCCTGCAGCTACTAAATGATGTGGCAATGGACAGCGATTCTCTATATAGATATCCGCACGAATTTTCAGGCGGGCAGAGACAGAGGATAAGCATTGCGCGTGCGATTTCGATGAAACCCAAGTTGATAATATGCGACGAAGCCGTAAGCGCTCTAGACGTATCTATTCAGGCACAAGTTATCAATTTACTCATAGACCTTAAAAATAAACACAAATTATCTTATCTATTTATTTCACACGACTTGAGCGTCGTAAGCTATATTGCTGACAAGACAGCTGTTATGTACCTCGGACAAATCGTAGAAAATGCAGATACCGCTGATATAATCAACAAACCGCTTCATCCTTATACTCAAGCGCTTATATCAGATGTTCCGCGAATAGGTGAAAATAAGGACAAAAGGACGATTTTAAAGGGAGATGTTCCTTCTGCCTCAAATCCTCCGCCCGGATGCAGATTCCATCCCAGATGTCCCATTGGTGTACAAAAATGTACAACCGATGTGCCCAGGTTAGAAAATAAGGGCAATAATCACTTTGTTTCGTGTCATTTAGTTTAAAGACAAAAACTTTGAGGTGAGAAGTAAAAGAGACACCCTGAATCTAAATTTGAATAGCTATTCTCTAACGAGGTTTATCAATATAATCTTTCAGTCGGCTTGTTGCTTTTTCATCCATTTCAATGAATTGAAGCCCAATATCATATAATAGTTTTCCGGCTCTATCTTGAACTCTTTCCCAAATAACTTGAGCTATAACTTCAACAAGCAAAAGTTCTGAAGAAGAAATACTCGCTTCCATGACATTGCCTTTATGCAATACTTCCTTTTGCATTTCTATTCTTGCGCCATTAAGATTTATATCTTTCACTGTTCCACTATATTCTTCAAGTTTATTATCAACATTAAGCAAAAATTTTAGGGTTATAATCGGTCTTACATTATTTGTTTTTATTCTCTCTATTCTGTCAAAAACTTCTTCTTCTTTTACAAACTCAAAAATTAAAGTATGAGAGCCGATTTTTATTCGGTCTTTATGTCCCAATTTGCATTTTAATGTTTTTGTCCAATTTAAGGTTAATCCGCTTTTTGAAGCTAAATCATAAAGCATGTAATTTCCCTCTTCAGGCCTTATTTTTGCGTGAACACCCGAAACATCATCCCCTGTCAAACATAAATCGTTTTCAGGGTTTTGCCCAATAAAAAATTCTTTGTTACCGGATAAATTGTAAACAGGGGATTCTCCGTGGATTTTCTCGCATATAAGGACAGCAGGGCGGACCAAACTATCTTTTATTTCTCCCTGCGGTACATTTGACAAAATATGGTTTCCGTTTTTCATAATATTACCCAGCAATTAAGAAGTTGCGTATTTCATTCTAAATATTTATTCAGAAATGCATTCAACAAGATAATTGTGAAGTCTTTCCTTCGATTTATCACTCATCTCTAAAAATTGAATCCCTACTTCATGTAGTATTTTACCACCCCTGTCAAAAGCGACTTCCCGTACCACTGTTCCTATCAAGTCAATTGATGGAAGGTCCGGAGAATAAATTTGCGCTTCTATCATGCTTCCCTTTAACAATTTTTCTTCCAACTCTATTCTCACCCCTTCTAAACTTACATCTTTTATTAATGCTACAAACTCCTTGGCTTTATTGTGAGAATAAACTATAAACCTTAAAGTAAGCGGAGGAGAAATTCTTACCGCTCTTCTTCTTTCAGCGCCTTCTAAAAATTCGTCGGTTCTTCTATATCCTCTTTTTAAATCAAAAAGCAAAACAATAGAACCGATTTCTATTCTGTCTCCGAATCTCAATTTATATTCATGGATTTCGTGTTGGTTTACCCTAACCCCAGTTTTTGACAACAGGTTATAAAGAACATAGCTATCTTTTATGGGAGTTATCTTTGCATGGAAGGGAAAAACATTCGGTTTGTTCAAGCATAAGTCATTTTGCGGATCAGAACCTATATTAAAATCTTTCTCGTGGGGTAATTCATAAATTTTGGATTGCCCCTCTATTCTCATAAATAAAACAACAACAGGATTCTTAAAATCACTTTTCCTTTCCGAACGTGGTTCTAAAATACGACTTTCTCTTTTTCTTACTTTATTCCTTCTTCTAAAAAAGAAAAAACCCATAGTAATCTCCGTTACTTATACATTTTTACCGCAACATTTTTTATATTTTTTTCCACTGCCGCAAGGACATGGGTCATTCCTGCCAACCTTGGCTTGAGTCCTGCGAAAAGGAACACCCTTTGCCTCTGTTTGTTGACGAGTAATTTGAGGATTAGGTCTTTGGTTTGATATTACAGCATCTCTTCTTAAATTGTCAACATCCTGATGCACAAATCGCATTTTGGGAGAACCCGCAATATTTTCTTCCCTTTCTTGAGACAATTTGACTTTAAAAAGATAATTGGTCACGTCCTTTTCAATCCTATAATTAAGTGCTCCAAACATTTGATATGCTTCTTTTTTATATTCTACTAATGGATTCGTTCCTCCATAACCTCTTAGACCAATCCCCTGCCTCAACTCATCCATATCCCGTAAATGTTCTTTCCAGCATCTGTCTATAATCTGAAGTAAAACTATTTTTTCTAAATGCCTCATCATTTCTATTTGTCCGGAATCAGACGCAGTCTCCGCGCTTATTTCCCGTTCTTTCTGAGAATAAACTTCACGAACTTTTTCTTTCAAAATAAGTTTTAATTCTTTCGTGTTTATATGTTTCAAATCTATTTCGGGTAAGAAAAAAGAGAAATGAGAAGAAACGAATTTTTTCAAACTATCCCAGTCCCAGTCTTCAGGATGAACATTTTCGGGGACATAAAAAGATATTTCGTTATCTATTACATCATCCATCATTTGCAGAATAATTTCTTTCAAATTATCTTCTTCCAAAGCCCTTCTTCTTTCTTTGTATATAACTTCGCGCTGTCTATCCATTACATCGTCAAAACTAAGTAAGTTTTTTCTTATCTCGAAATTCTGCTCTTCCATACGCTTTTGAGCGCCTTCTATCGTTCTTGTAAGCCAGGAATGAGTTATTGGTTCGTTATCGGGAAGCCCGAAATGTTCCATAAGATTTTTTATCCTGTCCCCGCCGAATATCCTTAAGAGGTCATCTTCCAAAGAAAGGAAAAACTGCGAAGAGCCCGGGTCACCCTGTCTGCCTGACCTTCCGCGTAATTGATTATCAATACGTCTATCTTCGTGTCTTTCAACACCTAATATATGAAGCCCTCCTATTCCAGCAACACCTACTCCCAATTTTATATCCGTACCTCTGCCGGCCATTTGCGTTGCTATTGTTACCGTTGCCTTTTGTCCTGCTTCCGATATTATCTTTGCTTCTTTTTCATGATACTTCGCATTCAAAACTTCGTGCTTTATACCTTCTTCCTTTAAAAAGTCTGAAACCTCTTCAGAGCTTCTTATAGAGATTGTTCCAACCAACACAGGCCTTCCCTCTTCGTGCAACCTTCTTATCTCTTCTGCCACCGCATTTAACATCTGTTTTCTTGTTTTATATATAACATCAGGCATTCCTGTTCTTTGCAAAGGTTTATTTGTAGGAACAGAAACCACTACAAGGTCGTAAACTCCTCTAAATTCACCCTCTTCAGTTTTGGCGGTTCCTGTCATGCCTGCATATTTTTCATAATAAATACGGAAATAGTTCTGAAAGGTAATCGTAGCTAATGTTTGATTTTCTCTTTCAATGGTTACCTGTTTACCTTCATTAATAGATTTCGCTTCAAGCGCCTGATGTAATCCTTCCGAATACCTTCGGCCCGGAAGCAACCTACCTGTGAATTCATCCACGATAAGCACCTGTCCATCTTTTATGAGATAATCTTTATCTTCGCGGAACAGATTATGAGCGCGAAGAGCTTGGTTAATATATCCGGCAAACCCCATACTTGCGGTATCATAGAGCGAATCTATACCCAATAATTCCTGAGCTTTTTCTATTCCGTCTTCTGTTAACATAACAACATGCGCTTTTTCATCAACTTCATAATCAGTGTCTTTTTGTAGCCGACGGACTATCTTGTCTATCTTTAAATACAAATCCACCGAATCATCAGTCGGACCGGAAATAATAAGCGGCGTCCGCGCTTCGTCAATCAATATGGAATCAACTTCATCGATAATCGCATAATGCAAATTCCTCTGCACAATATCTTCCTTTCTACTGCAAATATTATCGCGCAGATAATCAAACCCGAATTCATTATTGGTCCCGTAAGTAATATCGCAGTTATATGCCTCTCTTCTTGCGGTTGTTTCCATATTTGATTGGATTACCCCAATCGTAAGCCCAAGCGATTTATATAGGGGTCCCATCCATTCGCTGTCTCGACGCGCAAGATAATCGTTTACTGTAACGATATGTACGCCTCTGCCGAGTAAAGCGTTAAGATAAGCGGGCATAGTCGCCACAAGAGTCTTTCCTTCGCCTGTAGCCATCTCAGCAATTTTACCTTCGTGAAGAATAATACCGCCCATTAACTGCACATCAAACGGCACCATCTCCCACACAACCTCTATATCGCTCACATTCCAACGTTTACCCACCAGCCTTTCGCACGCTTCTTTAACCAACGCAAAGGACTGTGGCAGAAGAACCTCAAGCATCTGATTATATAAATTCTTCACCTCTTTCTTGATTCTGCCCTTCTCTTCCGCGCCGGAAGCCATATCTATCCTTGCCTTCAACTCTTTTAGCAGTTCTTCACTTTCTTTATATTTTTGCGCGGCTATTGATTTTAATTCTTCTGTTTTTTTGATAATACCGCTCTCGGAAAGCGCTTTGAACTCAGATTCGTGAGAATAAATTTGCTCGACGATTTTAGAAAGACGCGCCAGTTCTTTTTTCTGACGGATATTGGATAATATATTTCCTAACATAGCGGTTCATTATAGCACTGCAGGGACAAGAGGTGAATTATCAATGACCAAATCACAAACACTTGCCCGCTTCGCAAGCAGGCGGGAATATCAATTATCAAAATTCCAATATCTAAAATTAAATGTATAACAGATAAATCGGCAACTACACAACGAGAGGGAAATTGACAGGTAACAAAAAGAATAGTATAAATAAAATAAAAAATGAGTGAAACTTTCGAAAAAATCAAGAAGTTAGTAGAAAGAAGCGAAATTAAAATTTCTAATCATGGCTACGATGAAATAATAAGCGATAACATTTTTGTAAAAGATATAATCGCTGGAGTAAATAACGGTATGATAGTTGAAGATTATCCTAAATATGCAAAAGGTCCGTGTGTTCTCATCTTACAAAAAGATGGAGACGAAAATCCGATTCATGTTGTATGGGGTATTCCTAAAGGAGCATCTTCTCCTGCAGTAATCGTAACAGCATATAAACCTGATGCAAATATATGGACAAATAATTTCACAAGGAGGCAAAAATGACAAAAAGATATATTACAAAACTTATTCACGAGGGCAATTATGTTGCAGAAGTTAAAGTAGAAATTTTGGATACCGGAGAGGGTTGGTCGCCATATCTTTCTATTGAAGATGCTCATAAGTTAGACGATGTAAGAGAAGCATTGCAAGAAGGCGACCTTCAAAGAGCAACCAAACTCGCTCATGTTTTTACCCTTAAACCAGTATCGGTATAAGCATAATTGACAGAGGGGTAGTTCTAATATATATTGGAAATACTGGTTACAAGAAAAAAATAAGTTATACAGAAATAAAATAATTAATATATGAGTGGCATTTCAATTATTGTAATTGATTTACTTTTTGGGATTTGGGGCGCTATTGGAAAAGCATGGTATTGGTATATTATAAATTTCATTCTTCTCTTCATCGCAAGCAGTATATTTAACACTACATATATTCAATGCATTACAAGATGTTATTCGGTTGTTGTCCTTAAAGGTAAAAAAGGAATTGGAGAAAATGTTGGTTTAATTATTTTGACTTTATTTTATTGGGTAGTAGGTTATTTGATTTGTATGATTGTTTTCCAAAAGTATACTCAAATAATGGTTTTCCTTTTAATCTGTTTAATTATATCTACAATAGTAGCTTTTGTAGATAATCAATTCCAAGTAGCAATAGAAAGAACAAAGCGTTTTATGGAAACTGCGGAAGAGATTAAAGACAAAGGGGGAAAATAAACAATTTGAAATAGCCTATAATAAACTTAACTCATTAATTTACTCTCTCCCCTTCTTATACCATTTTTACCATTTACTATTTACCATTTTTCTGATACCACTCAATTGTTTTCTTCAATCCTTCAAAGAAATTCACTTCTGCAGAATATCCGAGCATTTTCTTAGCTTTGCTCATATCAGCCCAAGTGTATTTAACGTCTCCTACGCGGGGGGGATGGAATGTGGGTTTTATATCTTTGCCTAAAATTTTATTTATATTATCTACGAGTTGTAACAGGGTATATGTCTGGCCTATTGCGATATTAAACGCCTGACCTGCCGCTTCGCTCTTAATTGCGGCTAAGAGATTGAAATTCGCCACATTTTTCACATAAGTGAAATCTCTTGATTGCAGTCCGTCTCCGTATATGGGTGTTTGTTCATCTTTCATAACGCAGTTTATGAATTTAGGAATAACGACAGCATATTGGCTTTCAAGAGATTGCCGCGGACCAAAAACATTGAAATATCTCAAAGCAACGGTTGGAAGTTTATATGTTTCGTTAAATACGCGACAGTAATATTCTCCGGCCATTTTTGTTGCCGCATAGGGAGAAATAAGTTTTGGTATAGATGTCTCTGCTTGAGGTTTCTTTTCGTCTATTTCTCCGTATATGGAAGAGGACGAAGCAAATACAAGTCTGTCAACCTTATTTTCGCTTGATGCAAGAAGTACATTAAGCGTTCCCGTTACATTCACATCATTGTATGTTAAGGGGTCATCTACTGACTTTGGCACAGACCTTCTTGCAGCTTCGTGAAATACGAAATTTACTCCTTTGGTGATTTTTCTAAGAAGCTCAATATCTCTTATATCGCCTCTTATAAGCTCTATTTTGTCCATTACCTGTTGGATATTTTCTTCTTTACCTTCGGAAAAATCATCTATTATCTTTACCGTTGCCCCGAATTCCAATAATCTATCAACAATATTAGAACCAATAAAACCGGCACCTCCTGTAACTAATACTGTTTTGTCTTTAAAACCTTCTTGGAAAAGTTTTTCTATATCCATTCTTAGCTCCTATTTTTGATAGAGATTGTTTTTTATACGACGAGCAATTTTCTTAAGATACACCGATTTTGTCCTATACAGTTTATTAAATTTTTTATCTTTTATAATCGCAAGGTTTTCTTGAACATTAAGTATTCCTATTTCAACACTGCTATAAGCAAGAGATAAAGATACGACTACGTCAGAAAGAAGTCGCGGATTACATATTGGAAATATTTTTTCGTTTAGTTCGATTATTTCAACTCCTATTTGCGCAATCTCAAATGGAACCTTAGCCGCGTTTTTTAACGCTTTTTGGATTTTATCACTATTTGTTTTCGAGGATTTAAAAAGGACCGAAACTTTTTTATAGGCTTGAATATCCTCATCAATTAATTTGCTTATATTTTTTCTTAGACTCTCACTTTGCTTAAGAAGAGTTCTTAATTTCTTGTCGTTTTTAGGATTTTTCCCGATACTATAATTGACGGCCATTGACATCAAACCCGCAGCAAGCGCTCCGGCTAAAGCACCCGCGCTGCCACCTCCCGGCGCGGGGTTTTTTGACGCTAAATCGTCAAGATATTTATTTATAGGTCCGTTTATATACATTTTATTTAAAATTTAAGATTCAAAATTAAAAATTAAAAAACCATCCAATCTCCCTCTGGAATCTTGTAAAGATTCCGAGGACTTAGTCCCTAAAATTCTCTGAATTTCTAGGGGTAAATCTTGAATTTTTAATCTTTAATAAGAGCTAACGTTTCCGCTCGTGTTTTTTCGTTTTCGCGGAATACACCTCTCACAACCGAAGTTTTCACTGTAGACCCGCTTTTTTTGATGCCTCTCATAGTAACACATAGATGTTCGGCTTCCACAATTACCATTACGCCTTTAGGTTTAATCGTTTCGTTTATTGCATCGGCAATTTGCGAAGTAAATCTTTCCTGTATTTGTAATCTGCGGGACAAAACTTCTACAACTCGCGGTATTTTGGATATTCCAACGATTCTGTTTCCTTCGGGCATATACGCAACATGCGCTTTGCCGTGAAAAGGTAACATATGGTGCTCGCAAAGCGAATAGAAAGGAATATCTTTAACAAGAACTATTTCATCAAAACTCTGCCCTTTAAGAATTTTAAGCTCCAAAGCAGGGTTCTTATCGATACCACCAAGGATTTCTTTGTACATATTGGCTACCCTTTGAGGTGTATCTTTAAGCCCTTCCCTCTGAGGATTTTCACCTACAGCTTCTAATATATCCTTTACGGCTTTTTTAATTTTTTCTTCATCCATACATTCCTCACTATAACAAAACTAATTATTTTTTTGTCTTCTGTATTCTGTCAAAATTAGTGCCTAAAATGTCTTTCACTTGTCAATACCATTGCGATTCCATATTTATCACAGGCGTCTATACTATCCTGGTCTTTCTTTGAACCACCGGGCTGTATAATTGCTGAAATTCCCGCCTTATGCGCTTCTTCTACGACATCGCTAAAAGGGAAGAAAGCATCAGACGCCAAAACAGTGCCTTCGGGTGACTGACAAGCTTTAGTCAAAGCAAGTTTCATTGAATCAATTCTTGACATCTGTCCTGCGCCTACTCCAATTGTTCTTAATTCTTTACAAAGAACGATAGCATTTGATTTTATGTTTTTTACTACTCTCCAGGCAAATAAGAGTTCTTTCCATTGCTCATCAGTTGGCTGGACTTTAGTTGCAACTTTCATATCTTTTTTTTCTATCTGGAAATAATCCTTTTGTTGAATAAGATAGCCGTCAAGCGCGCATCTTATTTCCATTTGACTACTCAAAGCTACGGGCATTTTTATAATTCTTAGAGCTTGTTTTTCCTGCAATACCTTAATAGCTTCATCCTCATAGTCAGGAGCAATTACTACTTCAACAAAAGTTTTGGTTATTTCTTCCGCTACATCTTTAGAAACCTTTCTGTTGAAACTAACTATAGAGCCAAACGCGCTTAGCGGGTCACATAAGTGTGCGTTTTTGTAAGCTTGAAGTAGATTGTCATGACAAGCAAGACCACAAGGATTCATATGCTTCATAATTACTGCGGCAGAATCGTCAAAATCCTGTACAGTTGACCACGCAGCATCCAGGTCTAAAAAATTATTAAAGGATAGTTCTTTTCCGCCAAGTTGTTCAAAATTTTTGCCTTCATCTCCAATATAGAAAGCTGCTTTTTGATGTGAATTCTCGCCATATCTTAATTCTTGAAGTATCTCTAAATTTTTCGATACTACTTTAGGAAAAAGTCCTTGTTTAATTCCAAATCTTTTATTTAGCTCGAATGAAATAGCCCAATCATATTTGTATGTTGAATCAAAAACTTTAGCTGATAGTCTTTTATGAGTTTCTAAAGACAACTTCCCGTCATTTTCTTTTAACTCTTTTATAATTGCGGTGTAATCTTCAGTAGAACAAATAACTGCAACATCTTGATAATTCTTAGCTGCAGAACGTAACATGGTAGGTCCGCCTATGTCTATATTCTCGATCACTTCCTCCAAACTCACATTAGGTTTCTTTATCACTTCTTTAAACGGATATAGATTAATAACCACCATATCAATAAAACCGATATCTAGTTTCTTAATTTGCTCCAGATGTTTTGCATTATTTCTTTTGGCAAGGATACCGCCGTGAATTTTGGGATGCAAGGTTTTAAGTCTTCCGTCAAGAATTTCGGGAAAACCCGTGTAATTGGAAACTTCTGTTACTTGAATTCCTTCCTTTTGTAAAAGTTTTGCCGTTCCGCCCGTAGAAAGAATCTCTACCCCAAAAGAGTTAAGTTCTTTGGCAAACTCAACTATACCTGTTTTATCATAGACTGAAATTAACGCTCTTTTAATTTGTGTCATTTGTTATCCCTTTATTTTGCCTTTTTCCTTTTCCCTCTGGAATCTTAAAAAGATTCCGAGGACTCAGTCCCGGGAATTCTTTGAATTCCTTGGGGAACTTTTTATTTTACATGGTACCCCGAGGCCGATTCGAACGGCCAACCTACTGCTTAGGAGGCAATCGCTCTATCCAGCTTGAGCTATCGGGGCATATTTTTAAAAAATTTACATCTTTTTGTTATCAAAGCTGTAGCACACAATGGATAGGATAATTTCCTAATCGTTTCCTGCCGTTTAAAAAGGCAAGTTCTATCAAAAAGGAAATGCCTATAATGTTTCCGCCGCTTTTTTCTATGAGTTCACACACACCTTGCGCCGTCCCGCCTGTTGCAAGCAGGTCATCTACCACTAAAACATTCTCTCCTTTATTTACTGCATCGATATGAATTTCAAGCGTATCAGTTCCATATTCAAGCGCGTAATTAACCGAATGTGTTTTATAAGGCAGTTTGTCCTGTTTTCTAACAGGAACCATTCCGCAATTTAACACACTAGCTATAGCCGCACCAAAAATAAAACCTCGCGCTTCTATCGCCACTACGCTGTCTATCTTCTGTTTTCTAAAGGGTTCAGTCATATTCTCTACTGCCAATGAGAAAAGTTTGCCATCTTTTAACACAGGAGTAATATCTTTAAAAATGATGCCTTTTTTGGGAAAATCGGGCACATCACGAATAGCAGATTTTAATATTTCCAAGTCTTTCATGATTTTTGTTGCTCCAAACCGGTAAGTTTATAATCAATAGTTACCAATGGGGCAAACCCCGTTAGAGATTTAATAATCAACTCATAAGTGTCATACATAGCGTGATAATTACTTGTTTGGTTAATATTAAAACCCAGCGTTTTTTAAAATCTCTAACGGGGTAAATATAACAAAAAATAAGCCTATTTACAATTCTTTTGCCTTCATAAATTGAATAAAAAAATCCGCTGGAGTATAATATTTTTAATAAATTTATGAGTGTTTTATAAAAGTACATAAGGACAGATAAAATGCCAAGGACCATAAAAGAAATTAACGAAAAAATTAAAAAAGGCAAAGCCGTTATTGTAAGAGCGGATGAAGTGCCTGAAATTGTTAATAAGAAAGGTTACAAAAAAGCGGCTGAACAGGTAGATGTTGTCACTACGGGAACTTTTGGGCCGATGTGTTCTTCGGGTGTTTTCATAAACTTTGGGCATTCAAAACCTAAAATAAAAGCAAGCAAAGCTTGGTTAAATGATGTGGAAGCTTACGCTGGATTAGCGGCTGTGGACATTTATTTAGGAGCCACTCGGATTCCTGATAATGACCCCGCCAATAAAATTTACCCCGGAACTTTCAGTTACGGAGGAGGACACGTAATAGAAGAATTAGTAAAAGGTGAAGATATTAAATTAAAAGTAACCTCTTACGGTACTGATTGTTACCCTTCCAAGCAGCTTAACACTTTGATAAACATTAAAGATTTAAACGAAGTTATTTTATTTAATCCAAGGAATTCTTATCAAAATTACAATGTTGCTGTTAATCTGTCTAACAAAATTATTTATACATACATGGGAATACTTCAGCCAAATCTCGGCAACGCTAATTATTGCTCTGCAGGAGAGCTTTCTCCGCTTTTAAATGACCCTTATTATAAAACTATCGGCATAGGAACTAGAATATTTTTAGGCGGTGGTATTGGTTATGTAACAAGTAATGGGACTCAACATAATCCGTCGGTAAAAAGAACTCCTAATGGAGTTCCTTCGGTTCCGGCAGGAACTTTGGCTTTAACAGGCGATGTCAAAAAGATGTCGGCAGAATGGTTAAGAGGCGTTTCCATGGCAGGATACGGAGTAAGCCTTGCCGTCGGTATCGGCATACCCATACCGATAATATCGGAAGAGATGCTCAAATATACGGCGGTAAAAGATGAAAATATTCAGGCGCAAATCGTAGATTACTCTTATGATTATCCTCAAGGAACGGGAAAAACCATAGGGACTGCAAATTATGCTCAATTAAAAAGCGGAGAAATAAAAATCAAAGATAAATTGGTTTCAACTGCCTCCTTATCAAGTTATTCGAAAGCTAAAGAAATTGCCGAAACTTTAAAAAAATGGATAAAAAAAGGAGGATTTTTACTAACCGAACCGGTTGAACTGATTCCTTCAAGCGAATCGGAAGTAACTTTTAAATCCTTAAAGAAAAGACCTATAAAATAAACCCCGTAAGAAATGACGGTCGCCTAATGGCGACCTATTTCAACGGGGCAAAATGAGGACTAAAAATGGAAAAAAGAAGACTCGTTCTTACCTTTCCTGCTTCATTGGTAGGAGAACCCATTACCTATAAACTCGTAAAAGATTACGATATCATAATAAATATTCTTAAAGCGCAAATTACTCAAGAAGAAGAAGGCAAATTGGTGGTTGACTTGCAGGGAAATGCAAACAACCTAAAAGATGCTATTACCTATCTAAAGAATCTTGGAGTAACAATACAGCCGCTGAAAAAAGATGTCCGCATGAATAAAAACAAATGCACTCATTGCACTGTTTGCGTTACGGTTTGCCCTACAAATGCATTAGTAGTAGATAGGAAAACCATGACGGTTAAGTTTATTCCGGAAAAATGCATAGCTTGCGAATTATGCATCCCCGCCTGTCCATATAAAGCAATGGAAATCCTTCTGTAACCCCCTAATAAAAACATTGAGTATTCTCATAGTAATAAGCCCTATGACTTGATTTACCTCCGTCTGATTTGCTTCGCAAATCAAAGCGACTAAGGTTATCTGCTCAATTCTTGAGCAGATAAAAAAAATACCAGTCCCGACACTAAGCCGAGACTGGTATTTCACAAAAATATTCCTTCATCCGCCAAATTTCAACGGATTTTGGATGTTTTCTACAATATAATTATTTAATAACTATTATCAGAATCGCAACAACAGCAACAATTGCGACAATTATCCAAATGTCTTGATTTGTCAATTCTCCGCCACCCGCATCAGAAGCAGTAATAACATCCGAAGAATTTTGGGCTGCAGCTACGATTCCTGCTGTCGATGAAAACAACATCATAGCCACGAGAAATATGCTTAAAAGTTTGATCTTCACTTACAATCACCCCCTTTCTTCTTTACAAAAAGTATACTACTATTTTTACATATACAAGTCAACCTCGTTAGAGATAGTCCCGACGTACGTCGGGACATAAATTCTCGGTAATACCTGTATACCTTCTGCCATCTTTTTCACTTCTCAAAACATAAGTGTAAAACATTTGCTTTTTATCTCTAACGGGGTCAATATATCTATTTACTAATTTCTTCTGCCACAATATTGTAATGATTTTTTATAAACTCAATCTTAGGACTTAACTGCGTAGCTTTTTCAAGTTTTTGCAATGCTTCTTTCAACATACCTTTTTTATAATATGCCCAACCAAGAGTGTCATACGCAAAACTGTTATTGTCGTCTAACTCTACAGCTAATTTACCGTAACGAATCGCCTCACCATAATCCTCTTCTTGAATATATGCATAAGAGACGCAATAAAAAAAAGTTACTTCTTCTGGAGATATTTCAATAGCTTTCTGCCACTGCTTTATGGCTTCAGAAATTCTACTTCGGCTGTAAAGAGCGGTAGCTATATTATGATAAGTCACAGCACTTTCTTTCACTGCGAGTTTATCAAGTATGCGTCCTTTTTCTTTGGGCAGTATTACAAGAGCCCAATTATTTTTGTTAAGCTCTTTGCCAAAAGCCCAAAGTTCTGAAAAAACGTTGTAACTTATAGCAAGGTTCTCTCCAAACCAAGGGTCGTTAATAATCATTACCTTTTGCACATCGTCATAGCCAACCACAACTCTATAATGTCCTTTATTTACTATTTTGCCTACTACTCGTTGAAGAATAATTACAGGAATTTTTTCTCTAATAAGATTTTTTAGTTTTTCCATGTCGCCATTAAATGAACGAACATAAAAATCGTTGTCATAAGGATAAAAAACCATTTTGGAATTATTTGTAATTTCAACATTCTGGTCAAAAATATCTTTTACTATTTCTTCTTGAGTAAAAACTTTGTCTTCATCCCAATAATTTAAAACCATAGATAAAACTGTAGGTCCACAATAGTTGCGTTTTTCTTGTTTGTAGAAAGGTACATTTTCTATAATATGGCCTTCGTCGAGAGTGCCCCGATAACTTTTGAGAAATATCCTTCGTTCAACCGGTGCTTTATTTGGATCTCTTGTTGTTTTCATCTTCGCATATGAAGGGGTTAAGAATAGAAACATTAGGGCAATAAATACAGGCACAGAGGCACAGAGGCACAGAGGCACAGAAGAAAATCTTTGCCACTTTGTATCTTCCCGCCTGCCAATCTTTAGCGGGCAGGTGTGCTTTGTTTTAACTTTATATTTCATTGTTCTATTTTTATGATTTTTATTTCTGTAATATCTTGCCTATGCCCTCTTGTTCTGTGATATCTTTTTCTCTTTTTAAATTTAGAGACCACCACCTTGTCGTCTTTACATTTCTTCAGCACTTCGCCTGTTACTTTTGCTCCTTTTACAAAAGGATTGCCAAACTTTAGATTATCCAACCCCACAGCCAATACCTCATTTATTTCCACCTTTTCTCCAACTGCAACATCCAAATCCTTTTCTATTATAATTGTATCTGTTTCTTTGACTATATACTGTTTCCCTGCCATTTTGATGATAGCTTTCATAGAATTAAACCTCCTCTTTTCTTTATCTGTTTAACATTAATCAAGAATTAAACTTGATTTCTTCCCTATTCAAACTTGGATTTTCTTCCAACACGAGCCTTTTTCTGAAAATTTTCTCCATTATACGGTCTCTTTTGCGTTCTTTTAGATATTTGCAAATTTCAGGATTTAATTGCACTTTTAATATTTTTTCTTTTGTTTTTTGAAGAATTTTTCTTATTTCTTTTTCTTTGTCGATTGTAACCGTCGTGACGGATTTAACAACACCTGAACCTTGGCAAGAGGGACAACTTTCGCATAAAATTTGCGCAAGCGAAGGATTTATTCTTTCTCTTGTCATTTCTATAAGTCCGAAAGACGATACGATATTAATTTTTGTCACTGCTCTATCGCCTTTAAACGCATCTCTTATGTTGTTTGTCAGTTTTCTTCTGTTCCTTAAGCTTTTCATATCTATAAAATCAATTATGATGATTCCTCCCAAATTTCTTAAGATTACCTGACGCGCTATTTCTTTACTTGCCTCCAAATTCGTTCTCAAAGCCGTATCTTCCAAACCACCTGCTGCGGTGGTAAATTTTCCGCTGTTTACGTCTATAGAAACTAATGCTTCGGTCTCTTCAATTGCAAGAGAACCTCCGCTTGGAAGCCAAACCTTGCTTTTCAGAGCTTTTTGTATCTCTTCCTCAACATTATATTTCTTGTAAAGGTCCACTTCCGAATTATAAAACTCCAAGAAAGACGAAGGGTCAAGAGAGTATCGTCTAAAAAACCTTTTTAATTGAACAAATTTTTTAAAATTATCGACAATTAGCTTGTCTTTTTCCGGACTTAGTATATCGCGAGCAAATCTCGTGGCTAAATCCGGCTCCCGATATAACAAAGAAGGAGCTGCTTTAATTTTTGAAATAAAATTTATTCTTTTCCATATCCATGAAACATAATTCAAATCATGAACAAGTTCCCTTTCACTCTTTCCCTCGCCAAGTGTTCTTAAAATAAGCCCCCCATGTTGCGGTCTTATTTTCTTAAGAATTTCTGCAATTCTGTTCCTTTCTTTAGGGTCCACGATTTTCTTCGAAATACCCAAGCGTTCAATAAAGGGCATAAGAACAAGAAATCTACCGGCTATCGTAATAAAAGTAGTAAGTCGTGGACCTTTATTGCCTACAGGGTCTCTTACCACCTGGACTAATATGTCTTCGCCTTCTTTTAAAGCTTTCTCAATGGGAGATTTAAAATCCTTCTCCTGTGTTAACAAACCTGGAGATATTTCATCATATATAGCAGGAGGCGTACTTACTTCGGAAATATATAAAAAACCCGTGCGATCCCATCCTATATCCACAAATGCAGCGTCAATACCGGATATTATATTTTTTACTTTCCCTTTATATATATTACCCGCTATCCCTTTTTTTTCTTTTCTTTCGACTACAAGCTCCGTTAGCAAATTGTTTTTTAAGATGGCAGTCCTTATACAATAGTCATCTTCGTTTATAAGTACCGTTCTTTCTATTTTTTTTGATTCCGTATTTCGTTTCTTGACTTCAGTCACGATTATCTCCTGTTATTTGAATCTCCCCGTGCTAAAGCACGGGGTTTCTTTATTTAATTAACCCCTGCAACGTAAACCATCGGAAAAATTTCTCTCTCTTGTTATCTTTCGATAACAAAATATGGAGACTTCGCGATATTTTCCCGATACTCTGCGGGGTAATCGTCACGCATTCATCCCCGTCTTGAAAGACGGGGATTTCTGCGCTTCGATTAAATTTTATCTATTGTATACAGTTTAGCCCCACAATACCTACATGTATTTTCCGCAGACGAGTAACCGTCAATAAAATTACAATTTCTGCAACGGAAATTTACATGATTTTTATCTCTATCAGGTAACTGAGCTTTCTCTCTAGCTTCTATTTTTCTCATCTTTATTCCAACATCCTTAAACCCTGCCGAAGAAACAATATAGCAAGAAGAATTCTCGGAAATAGGTTCCAGATATTGTCTGCGTTTTAATTCTCTCAATGACCTTTCCAAAGAAGCGGCTTTCATTGTTTTTTCCCTATAAGAATTAATATCTCTTAGCAAATGTCCCCAAGTTTTAGAGGTGGTTTTTATCGATAAATATTCCAAATTCTGACTTTTTTGTTTATCCATAAGCATATTATGCCTTTTGCAAAGAAATTTTAAAACTCTTAAATAATACCCGTATCGTGTGTCTTTTTTTACTTTGGTCATAATTAGATTCTTTCTATTGCTACATTTTATTTACAGACGCGTATGACAAAATTTCGAAAACAAGTTCGTCGTATGAAATACCGTCTGCTTGCGCTTGCGCCGGCAAATCGGAAAGTTCGGTCAACCCCGGTATAGTATTAAGGTCATGAACCCAAGCAGTGTTTTCTTCCACAATCATATCAACTCTGGCAAAATCCGAACAGTAAAGCGCTTTATATACTTTCAAAGCCGTTTCTTGCGAAATTTCGAGCATTTCATCTGACATATCCGCAGGAATTATAAATTCGGTAAGTCCTTTAGTGTATTTAGCTTTATGATCGTACGTGCCTGTTTTTGACCTTAATTCCAAAACAGGTAAAGCCCTTGTTTTATTTCCTACACCTAATAAACCAACGGTAATTTCTGTTCCTTTAACAAATCTTTCAACAAATATATTCCTAAATTCTATGATAGATTTCTTTAATACGGGCAATAATTCTTTTTCTTCAACAACTATCTCCACACCAATACTCGAGCCCTCGCATACTGGCTTTACAACTAATGGAAGTTTCAAAACTTTTACAATTTCCTGCGCTTGTTCTTCCAAATTTCTTGAAATATCAATTTCAAAAAAGGGCGGAGTGGATATTTTTTCATATTGCCAAATCTTTTTTGAAACCACTTTATTCAGCGCCAAAGCACTGCTTAAAACACCGCTGCCGGTATAAGGAATGCCCAAAACTTCTAAAAGCCCCTGCACTGAGCCGTCCTCTCCTCCACTGCCATGCAAAGCAATAAAAGCAACATCAATTTTACTGTTCTCTAAATCAAAAGCCAAATTTCTTCCCATCTGTAATTCTATAGCTTCAAAACCCTGCCTCTTAAGAGATTCCAAGACTTTTTTCCCTGAATGGATGGAAACATCCCTTTCTCTTGAATTACCACCCATAATAACCGCTATTTTCTTATCTTTTAAGTTCAAGATATCCATAAAAATTGCCTTTATTATAACAGAATTAAAGTTTATAATTAACCAATATTTATCTATACAATAAGTAAAAAACCCAAATAATTAAAATGCAGAGGGAAAAATGAGAAATCAAAAAGTCTTTATAGTCGTTTTTCTATTTGTATTATTTTTTGTCAAATTCACTTGTAACGCTCAAGATTTGACCATACTTCAAAACGGACTTACTCTTATTACAGAAGAAAGAAACCAACCACCTTTGGTATATTTTTTACTTACGGTGAAAACGGGCAGTATATGTGAAGGAGAATATCTAGGCACTGGAATATCGCATTTCGTAGAACATATGGTTTTTAAAGAAAGAGAACAACCTGCCTCGCCGAAAAGTGAGCAAAACGGGGAAGAAATGAGTTCTTTTGCCCAAAAAATAGAATCTATGGGAGGTGAACTAAACGCTTACACATCACTTGATAATACATCCTATTATATTTTAGTTCCTTCTTCCAAGTGGGAAGAAGGATTGGAAATCTTGTTTGATGCCGTATTAAATCCGTCTTTTGATGAAAAAGAAATGGAAAAAGAAAGAGAGGTCATTTTAAGAGAAATGGCTTCGTCAGAAGATAATCCAAGCAGATTTCTTTCTAAATATTTTTTTAAAAACCTTTATACTCTTCACCCTTATAAGTTTCCGGTCATAGGCGAAAGAATGTTATTCATGGGATTACAACCGGATGACTTGGCAAAATATCACAAGAGAATGTATATCCCCAATAATATGATTTTGGTTGTCTGTGGAAACATAGACAAAGAAGAAGTAGAAAGTCGGGTGATTGAAATAAATCAAAACATTTACCCGTCGCCTTTAGTCCCAATTGTCTTGCCAAAAGAACCGCCTCAACTCTTTAAAAAAGAATTTGCGTTGGAAAAAGACGTCAATATGGCTTATTTAAGTATCGGTTTTCATATCCCGCCGTTTGCAGACGAAGATATGTATGCGTTAGATATTCTTTCAATAATATTGGGCCAAGGCAAAAGCAGCCGCCTTTATCAAAGATTGCGCGAAGAAGAATCTTTGGTGCATTCAATTTCCTCTTATTCTTGGACTCCGCTTTATCACGGAATTTTTGGAATTTCCGCCGTTATGGAAGAAAGCAATATTGAGAAAGTAAAAGAAATAATATTTGAAGAAATACAAAAAATTCAGGACAGAAGCATTAAAGCAAAAGAACTGGATAAAGCAATAAATATACTTAAAATGCAAGAATTATCTACCCAGGAAACACTTGATACAAGAGCATCCGAACTTGCATCTAATTATATCTATACTCAAGATTTAGAATTTAGTTCAAAATATCTTGAAAGAATAGAAAAGGTAACAAAAGAAAAAATTGTTCAAGTTGCCCGTAAATATTTAACAACCAATAATTCTACAACGGGAACGCTTATTTCTACAAAAGCCGCTACAAAGATTAAAGAGTTATCTAAAAAAATATCCGAACATCCGAGTAAAGAAATATTAGGCAATAGGTTGACCTTAATCTTAAGAGAAAACCAACTACTTCCTTTAGTATCTATTACCGCAATCATAGGCGGAGGACTTATTATTGAAAATGAAGAAAACAACGGAATATGTAATCTCTTTTCTTCTATGTTGCTAAAAGGCACAAAAAATCGCGCTTATACAGACATAATCGATAGCATAGAATCGCTTGGAGGCAAGATAACTATTTTCCCGGGAAACAACACATTTGGAATCAGAATCAATGTAAATAGTGAGGATATCGATACGGCTTTGGATATATTGGCGGATATTTTATTGAATTCAAATTTTCCGGAAAACGAACTAAATAAAGAAAAAAATGCACAGATTATGCAAATTACAAGAGAAAAAGACTCTATTTTCACTTACGGATTAAATAATTTGAGAAAACATTTTTTTGACAAACATCCATATGCTTTGAATCTTTCCGGAGAAATACCCACAGTTTCATCTATTGAAAGAAAAGATATGTTCCGACTAAAAGATAAGCTGATTGTTGGAGCAAATACCGTTATCTCCGTATCCGGCGATTTTGATAAAAACAAAATAAAAAAGAAGATAGAAAATATTTTCTCTTCTCTTCCCGAAGGTAACAAAGTAGAGGGAGGATATCCTCAAACTTTTCAGAACAAACAAATAGATTTGGAAGGTAAATGGAAGCAGTCTGTTTTGTTCATCTCTTTCCCTGCGCCAGATGTAAAAAACGACGACTTCTATATAATGGAAGTATTAAGTTCATATCTTAACGGAATGAATTCTCCATTGTTTTTAGAACTTAGAGATAAAAAAGCGTTAGCATATACTACGGGAGCTTTCACTCTTTCGGGATGGGACCCGGGGCTGTTTGCTTTTTATATTGCCACCAAAAAAGAAAAATTGGAAGAATCTTTGTTAGGAATGCAGGAGGAGATAAGAAAATTAAAGAAAGGTGATTTTTCTGAAAACGATATTGAATCTGCTAAGAAAAAACTCTTGACCCAAAAATGGAAAAATTTACAAGATAATGAATCTTTTGCTTTTGAATTAGCGCTTGCCGAACTCTATAATTTGGGATATGAAGAACCCTTAAGACTGGCAGAAAGAATTTCAGGCATAACAAAAAAAGATATTATTTTGTTTGCAAATAAATATTTTAACGAAGATAAAAGTACGGTTTTAATATTAGAAGGGATATAAAAGCAATGGAAGAAAAAACCTTTAAAAGTAAATTAATTTATAAGGGGAAGATACTTAGTTTACGTTTAGATGATGTAATTCTCCCCAATGGGAAAACAACCACAAGAGAAATTGTCGAACACCCTGGAGCAGTAGCAATTCTTCCTTTAATAGATAAAGATAAATTCCTTCTGGTAAAACAATTTAGAACACCCATAAGAAAAACATTATTAGAAATTCCTGCAGGTAAAATAGAAAAAGGCGAAAATATCAAGGAATGCGCAAAACGCGAACTTATAGAGGAGACAGGCTACAAAACTGATAATCTAAAAAAGCTGGCTTCTGTTTATCTTGCGCCTGGATATTCCTCTGAAATAATTCATATCTTCTTAGCCAAAAACTTAAAAAAGAGCATAGCTAATCCGGATGACGACGAAGTCATACAGAATGTGACATTAGAAAGGAAAGAAGCTCTTAATAAAATAATAAGTGGAGAAATAAACGATTCAAAAACCATTATCGCAGTAATGTTATATTTTCAATTAGGAAAGGATTCTATATCGTAATTTTATCTCTCGTGTTTCATTGATTGTTTGAAGTGTAGATAAGGATATGATATCTTTTAGCCATTATGCATTGTCCGGAAAGAAAAAAATTCATTACAATCGCAAAAAAAGGTCTTGTCGTTCCCATATACAGAGAGATACTTGCGGACCTTGCAACGCCTGTTTCGGCATTCATAAAATTAAGCAAAAAGAGTAAATATTCATTCCTGCTTGAAAGTGTCGAAGGCGGTGAAAACATCGGGAGATATTCTTTTTTAGGTATTGACCCCTACCTCACATTCCAATCAAAAAATAATAAATATCAGACAGTGTCTATAAACAGAAAAAAACAAGGTTTGACGAATGACCCCCTAACTGAACTTAAATCCATTATGAAAAGATTTAAAAGCATTCAGTTACAGGGACTACCACGGTTTACAGGCGGAGCAGTAGGTTATATCTCATATCCAATGATAAGGTTTTGGGAAAAAATCCCTCAAACAAAAAATGACGATTTGCAGATTCCGGATATGTTTTTTTTGATAACGCAAATAGTGGTTGTCTTTGACCATGTCACGCATAAAATGAAAGTGATATGCAATACTTTTGTTGACAATACGGACAAAAAATTCTTAAATCAACTATATGATAAAACCACAAAGAAAATAGACGCAGTAATTGAAAAATTACAAACTGAAAGCGCAGCCGTAAAACAAAAGAATAAAAATAAAAAATCATCCGGCTGGAAAAGCAATTTTACTCTTAAAAATTTTATAAAAGCCGTTGATAAAGCAAAAGAATATATTAAAGCGGGAGATATTTTGCAAGTTGTCTTATCACAAAGATGGGCAAAAAAAACAACCGTAGAACCAATAAACATATATCGAGCAATTAGGTCTATAAATCCTTCTCCTTATATGTTCTATTTGAATTTCGGCGATTTCAAAATTATCGGTTCTTCTCCCGAAATAATGGTGCGAAAAGAAAAAGAAAAAATAATCTTAAGACCCATTGCAGGAACAAGACCCCGGGGAAAAAACGACGAAGAAGACAATAAATTGATAAAAGAATTATTAAGCGATCCAAAAGAAAGAGCCGAACACATTATGCTTGTTGATTTAGGTAGAAACGATGTGGGACGAGTGGCAACAATAAAAAGCGTAAAAGTTACGGATCTTATGTCTATAGAGAAATATTCGCATGTTATGCATATAGTTTCCAATGTAGAAGGAAACTTGAAAAAAGAATGTGATGAGTACGATGTTATTAGAGCATCTTTCCCCGCAGGAACAGTGAGCGGAGCACCCAAAATAAGAGCAATGGAGATAATAGAAGAACTGGAGCCCAACCAACGAGGACCCTACGCAGGCGCAATCGGATATTTCTCGTTTTCCGGAAATTTGGATTCTTGTATAACCATCAGAACCATAGTTTTAAAAAACGACATCGTTCATGTGCAAGCAGGTGCAGGAATAGTTGCCGATTCTATAGGCAAAAACGAATATAAAGAAACCATAAACAAAGCAAAAGCTTTAATGGAAGCAGTTAAAATAGCAGAAAGAGGACTGGAACAATGATTTTAGTAATAGATAATTATGACTCATTTGTCTACAACCTTGTTCAGTATCTTGGTGAACTCGGCGCGGATTTGAAAGTTTATCGTAACGATAAAATAACAATTCGCCAAATAAAAGAATTAAAACCGGAAAAGATGGTGATATCCCCGGGACCCGGCAGACCTGAAAACGCAGGGATATCATGTGAACTTATAAAAACGTTCGCGCCTAAAATTCCTATCCTCGGAGTGTGTTTAGGACACCAAGCTCTCGGTTATACATTTAAAGGGAAAATCATCGGAGCAAAAGAACTTATGCACGGAAAAACTTCAATGATTTATCATAAAAACAAGGGCATTTTTCAAAATATCCCGTCTCCATTTGAGGCAACGAGATACCATTCCCTGATAGTGGAAAAAAAGTCTCTGCCGGATTGTTTTAAAATCACGGCATGGACTAAAAAAGGTAAAAACATAGACGAGATTATGGCAATGCAACATACCCAATATCCTTCTTTCGGAGTACAGTTTCATCCCGAATCAATACTCACGCAAGCAGGGAAACTTATACTTAAAAATTTTATAGATATTAAATAATCTCATAAAGGAGGAGAATAAAATGCAAAAAATAATCAAAGACATAGAAAAGAATGGTAATAATAAAATCAGGGTAAGCATATCGGAGTTCAAAGGAAATAATTATATAGACGTACGCGTTTATTACGAAGATGACGAGGGCGAATATAAGCCCACAAAAAAGGGCGTGACTTTTACTCCTGAACTAATATCTCAGGTAATAGACGGATTGCTTCAGGCAGAAAAAGAAATAAAAAACTTTCCAGTCCCGGAAAATTCAGCACCTAAGGAAGAACAAGAAAACCCAGCGCCCAAGGAAGAATAATGATAAAAGAGGCGATTTCAAAACTTGTAGACAAAAAAAATCTCACAAAAGACGAAGCCAAAGAAGCTATGAGTGAGATTATGAAAGGAGAAACCACTCCTTCACAACTTTCTGCTTTCATAACGGCTCTTCGCATGAAAACAGAAGTAGTCGATGAAATCACGGGTTGCGCTGAAGCTATGCGCAATGCTTCACTAAAATTAGATATAAATGCGAATACAATAGTAGATACCTGCGGAACGGGCGGCGATGGAACTAATACTTTTAATATTTCTACTGCAGTTGCTTTGGTAGCCGCAGGCGGCGAATTAACTGTGGCAAAACACGGAAACCGTTCAGCATCAAGTCAATGCGGAAGCGCGGATGTGCTTGAATATTTGGGTGTCAACATCAATACTAAACCGGAAAAAGCAAAGGAATGTATTGAAAAAATAGGAATTGGATTTCTTTTTGCGCAAATATATCATCCTGCCATGAAATACGCTATGCCCACAAGAAAAGAGCTCGGTATACGCACAATATTTAATATTTTAGGTCCTCTTACCAATCCAGCCGGCGCTAATGTACAACTACTTGGTGTTCCTTCAGCAGATTTGACTGAAATGATAGCTAATGTTTTAAAGAATTTGGGAACAAAAGCATCACTCGTTGTGCACGGAGAAGGTTTTGACGAAATATCCACTACAGACAAAACTCTTATCTGTGAAATCAAAGAAGGTAAAGTCAAAACATATCATATCCAACCCAAAGATTTTGGCATCCCAAAAACAACCTTAAAAGAACTACAGGGAGGGGATGTGAACAAAAATGTACACATTATGATGGGCGTATTGAAAGGAAAAAAGGGACCACATCGAGATATTGTTCTTCTTAATGCCGGTGCTTTATTCTATATTGCAGGCAAGACCAACAATATAAAAGAAGGAATTAAAATCGCCGAGGAATCAATAGATTCAGGTAATGCATTGAATAAGCTAAAAGACTTGATAAAACTTACAAATGAATAATATTCTATCTACCATAATTGAAAGAACAAAATACAGAATCCAGACAAAAAAAAATAAACTGCCTTTAGAAGCTATAAAAGAAAAAATTCCCACCTTACCTCCTACAAGAAATTTTTCCGCAATTTTGGAAGACAAGCAAAATATAAATCTTATCTGCGAAGTTAAAAAAGCCTCGCCGTCAAAGGGACTGATATTAAAAGACTATGACCCCGTAAAAATAGCTAAAATTTATGAAGAATCCGGCGCAAAAGCAATATCAGTATTAACAGAAAGCGATTTTTTCTTGGGGTCTTTAAATGATTTGAAAGACGTAAAGAACAATACAAGTGTGCCTATTTTAAGGAAAGATTTTATTATAGACCCGTATCAGATTTACGAAAGCAGGTTTTTTGGCGCTGACTGTATTCTCTTAATAGCGCGAATACTTGAGAAAAAAGAGTTAACAAATTTAATAGCAATGGCAAAAAATTTAAATCTTTGTTCTTTGGTAGAAGTTCATAGTAAAAACGACCTTAAAAAGGCGCTAGAATGTGAAGCAGAAAATATAGGTATTAATAATAGAAATTTAGACAGCTTGAAAGTGAATATAAAAACTTCCCTGTCTCTTTTTCCATTAATTCCCGTTGAAAAAAGAGTAGTAAGTGAATCGGGAATAAAAGGAAAAAAAGAAATCGAGACGATTAAAAACTGCGGGATCAATTCTTTTCTGATAGGAGAAACATTACTTACAAGCCCAAAGATAAAGGATAAAATAAAAGAACTTTTACAGTAATTTAGTTGGTGTTCAAAATTGTACAACCGCAATGCTTGAACTGTAATATTTTAATTTTACTATCTTTAAAATAGTGTTTCTACCCTACCCGGGACCTGCAATCCGAGCATCCAATGATAGAAATTCAAAGTCCATATATCCTTATCTTTTCCTAAATGCCAATGCTCTCCAAGCCCGACAAAATATATGCTTCCCTTACCGTATGGAACTCTACCTGCAAAAACATCTTTCTTTATATAGGCAATAATTTCGGTTCCGATAGGATATTGTGATAAATAAACATAAGAGTTGCTTTTACCCTTGAATATTATTCTTTCGACATTATTGTTAACCGGATGATTAGCTAATTTTACTTCTAAACCTGTCTTGCCAGCTATCTTCATTTTACCTGAGAATAATGGAGCATATTTCCAAATATCAGTATCGCCCCAAAGTAAAATTTTTTGACCATTCCTAATCCATCCTAAAAGAATATTTTTTTCAGTGGGAGAAATATCCCTCATATCAAAATCGAAACAATATGCATCGCCGCCTAATTCTGGTTGTTTAACCAAAGATTCAATCATATCTTTTGTAATAGTGACCACCTTTGGACGAGAACCGTTTACAACATCCTGATGATATAATTTCAGAACTTCTGAAGGAACGGTTTCTTTATATTTTTCAGCCTGCGCAAATACTAAGCATACAGAAACAACCAAAAACATAACAATTAAAATTTGTTTACACATCTTTTATCCCTCCTATTATAATACATTATAGATGATTACACAGATTTTAAAAAGATGTAAAAATAAAAACGAAAAAGGCATATAAACTTGAATAACCAAGAAACAAGGGACAATAACCAAATAACATCCAAATTCCAATAACCAACCAGTTTTACTATTCTTTGGTTCTTATGTACAACACTGCATTATTACAATTATGTACGGTACAACTGCATATGCATAATAATAGAATATAACAATATTGTATTTATACCCTTTCCGCACCCGTTCTGGACAAATATGTACTCAGAGGACTTGACAAGGTGGGTATAATACACTTAAGGAGAAACACAAAGATGAAAAATAAACTTTTAAGTTTTGTTTTGGTCTTAAGTCTAATCGGATTGGTTGGTGTTCTCAGCACAAGTTATGCTGCGAATCAAGCCGGAGTTTCCCCTACTCTAACAGAACCAAAACTTGCCCGTCCCTCTGGCGGGAGCGAAGATTCGGATAATGACAGCTATAGCGATTTATGCGAGTACCTGCACAAAACTAACCCCAACGATTCAGAAAGCAAACCCTCGTCCAATATCACAATCAATGTCCCTTCAGATGTAAAAACAATTCAAGGAGCAATAAATGCTTCTGTTGACGGTGATACGATTGCAGTATCCCAAGGTAAATACCAAGGCAATATTAACTTCAACGACAAATCAATCACTCTAACATCTACCGACCCCCTTAATTCTGATGTAGTTGCTAATACTATTATAGAAGGGACTGAAAGTGGCAGTGTTGTTACAATAGACAGCGTATCAGTACTGAAAGGACTCACAATCACAAGTAAAGGGTTAGATTGTAGAGGAATATACATTAAGGATGCTTCTCCCACAATAGAAAACTGCACTATTATAGATAACCAAACAACCAGTTATGGTGGTGGAATATACATGAGCACCAGCTCCAGACCCAAAATAATAAACTGTATAATTTCAGGAAACAAAGACAGCAGTACAGGCAAATCAGCTCAAGTTTATGGCGGAACACCGCAGATTAGCCAATCTTGGATTAATGGTCAGGGGTTGGTGGATAATACAATAGAAGAACCTACAACCCTTATTCCAGAAACTTCTACTGCTGAAATCATACCAACAAAAACTACACCGCATATAGCTCCTGATGCAGCTACACCTGTTATCCAAAATGCTAATAAAGTCGGCAGAACAAAATGGATCAAAGAAGGAAATATTGCACATACCTATTTTGAGAATGTTAAAGCTATACAAGAAGCTAATATCTCGTGTTCCTTAGCTGTTTCTTTCCAGCCACCACAATTTGAAACAAAAGATAGCTATAACAGAATTCAGATATCAGGTTTAGATATTTGGAATGGAACTGCAGGTGCTCCAATCCTGCCGTTTAAACCAATGCGTATTCTTATTCCGTATGGCCAGAAGGCTGTGGGGGTTAGGGTTATTCCGGGTTCCAGTCAAGAGATTAGCGGAGAATATATCCTTGAACCCGCCCAGAAACCTGTGCCTTTAAGCCAACTTGAATACGCACAGTTCACACCACCGAACCCGGAAATCTATAATTCAGATAATCCTTATCCGTATGTTCCCTGCGGTGATGCTTTCTTACAAAAGAAATCCGGCTATACGATTCTGATTCTAAATCTCTTTCCGGTAGAATACCATCCCTTAAGCCGCAAGATTCTATACTATCCCAATATGAGTGTTGAGGTTGAGACCGTGCCATTATCAAAAGTTTATACTGAAGAAGCAGGGGTTTCTCTTAGTCCTGACCTTCAGGTGCAGAATGAGATAAAAGCTCTTGTGGATAATCCTGATGTGTTACAGACATATGAAACTGGAACAGAAGTTGATCGGCTTAGAGCAGAAGGGGAGCAATATGAATATGTAATTATAACCAATAATGCTTTAGCAAGTGCCCCCGGACCATATAACTTCCAAGCTTTAAGAGATTCCAAAATGGCGCGTGTAAACGCTATGACTGCCACTATTGTAACTACAGAATATATCTATGATAACTACGATGGAACCCGTCCTCATGGAGGTACGGATAATCAGACTAAAATTAGAAATTTTATTATAGATTACTATCAAAACCATGGCACAAGATATGTGCTTCTTGCCGGTGATAGCAATATTATCCCTCCTCGATATTTGTCGGTTTGGTATACTTTTCAACCTTATCCCTATTTCGTAAGCATACCTGCAGATCTGTATTATGGTTGTCTTGATGGAACATTTGATTATGATTGTGATGGCACATATGGCGAGCACACTGATGGTCCGGAAGGATGGGAAGTAGACCTCTATGCAGAGGTTTACATTGGACGCGCGCCAGTGGCAACAGCAGCTGAAGTCTCTAATTTTGTAAGAAAAACCTTGACTTATGAAAATGCCACAGGTGATTATTTACACTCTGTCTATATGCTGGGAGAACACCTTGGTTTTGGGGGAGTATCCGAATGGGCCACAGATGCGCTGGAGGAAATTCGGTTGGGTAGTTATGCATATAGTTATGCCACAGTAGGATTTGAGAACTCTATTTATGCAAATTACTTTGAAACGCATACTCTTTATGATTCGCCCTCTTATTCGTGGACCACATCCGAACTAATTGGCGTCATAAACGCAGGGGTACATATCTTCAACCATTTTGGACATGGTGATTATGGTACCTGTATGTGTGTTAACAAACCTTTTTGCACCGACAACCTTGCGAGTTTAACTAATACAGATTACTTCTTTGTCTATTCCCAAGCGTGTACGCCAGGTTCATTTGATTCTTCAAATTGTTTTGCTGAGGTAATTACTACAATGGATGAAGGAGCATTTGCTGTGGTGATGAATGCTCGTTTGGGCTGGGGCAGATATGACTCTACAGATGGGCCCTCCCAGCGTTATAACCGTCAGTTCTGGGATGCCCTTTTAGGAGAAAACATTACTAATTTAGGCAGGATGAATCAGGACTCTAAGGAAGATAATGCCTGCAAGATAAATGAAGACTATAACTGTATGCAATGGTGTTACTATGAGCTTAACCTTTTTGGAGATCCTGAAATCAGTATAAATGTAAATACAGAAAATGGTCCGCAAATATGGTATGTTGATGATAGTGTTAGTATCAGTGGAGACGGTAAAACATGGAATACCGCGTTTAAATATTTGGAAGATGCGCTTAATAATCCACTTCTTACTCCAAGTGATGAGATTTGGGTAGCACAAGGAACATATAAACCTGACAATACTCCACCCTATGACCGAACAGCCACATTTCTGCTCAAAAATGGTGTGACTATTAAAGGCGGCTATGCCGGATACGGTGCATCAAATCCCTATGCGCACGATATAGAAGCCTATTCAACTATACTAAGCGGGGATTTGAATAGTAATGACGGACCTGATTTTACGAATTATGATGATAACAGTTATCATGTAACCTCCGTTTTTGGTTCATCCATCGGGCCATCTTACAGCCAGCCAACACTTGATGGTTTTACCATTAAGGGCGGAAACGCGAACGGTGATTGGTGGGATGATGCTGGCGGCGGCATGCGTAATGAGTTTTCTGCGGCAAGAATTCGCAATTGCACCTTTGAG
>JAHJCU010000009.1 GCA_018812925.1 Candidatus Omnitrophota bacterium | reverse complement strand
GTTAAATTCTAACCAAAGGAGGTTTAAAATGGCTGAAGCCAAAGTTTATTCTTTAAGAATAGGCAAGAAGGAAGAAAATGTTTTCAAGAGCAAAGGCGCGCGCGGAGCGGCTTTGAAAGCGGCTACACGCGGTTTGAAGGATAAGGACGGTCTTATAAAATTAAGAGAACACGGCAAGAAAAAAGACGGTCTTTATCGTATCCATGTTTTCAAGGGCTCTGTGGTAAGAGTTAAGAAACCCGACAATGCGCCGGATTGGATGCCTGCTATGATTAACAAGCCAAAAGTAAGTAAAGTCCGCGTGGAAAAGCTAAAAGCAATATAAAAGAAAGATATTGAAAGGTTAAGGAGACAGTTTTTCAAGAAAACTGTCTCCTTTTATTTTATATAAAATTTTTTTAAGATTTAATTAATTGCCGAATATCAACGATATCCAATGTCCCAAATAATGAGTTATGAATATAACTAATAAGGCAATAAACAGATGTTCAAAAATTACTTTCCATGGTTGCGTCTTCTGTTCTTTGGCAATTTGAAAGCTAAAAAGACCCAACATGGATAATCCCCAAATTGCACTTATGATAACCGCTGCTGAAAGTTCCAATAACAAAACGGGAATAACAAATGTCAATGCAAAAATGAATTTTGTAATGAACGTTGAAACCGTCGATACCCATATCTGTTTGGCAGTGTGCGTGTTTTCGGCTTCTTCACTTATATGAATGCCTAATGCATCCGAAAAAGCGTCCGCTACGGCAATTATCAATATACCGCCTATAACCGCTAGTTTTGAATTAGTTCCGGAATGCAAACCGACCATCAAACCAAGCGTCGTTATAGTCGCCGAAGTTAACCCGAAACTGAATCCTGTTTTTACCGAATGGTCCATGCGATAATTATACTATATTTGACTGAATCCGAAAACGTCTCTATAATCTTGCGATTAAACAAGATGCTCGATACTGGATACTAGTAAAAACAACGAAAGAAAATCTGTTAACTAGCATCTAGAATCTAGTATCAAGAATCAAATAACTCTTTTGTATTACTTTACAAAGTTAAGATTATGAGCGGAGAAAACACTTATTTTTTCAAGGAAATAGAAAATAAATGGCAAAAGTTTTGGGAAGTTCATAATGCCTATCAGGCGCAAGATTTCTCCCCCAAGCCCAAATTTTATATCCTTATTGAGTTCCCATATCCATCCGGAGACGGGCTTCATGTAGGCCACTGTAGGAGCTATTCGGCATTAGACACCGTATCCCGTAAAAAAAGAATGGATGGTTTTAATGTCCTATATCCCATAGGATGGGATGCATTCGGTCTGCCGACTGAAAACTACGCAATAAAAAATGGTATACATCCCGAAGTCGCCACAGCAAAAAATATTGCAAACTTCAAAAAAAGTCTAAAAAGTTTAGGTATGTCTTTTGACTGGAGTAGGGAAGTAGATACTACCGACCCGAAATACTACAAATGGACACAATGGATTTTCCTGCAGTTATTCAAAAAGGATATGGCTTACCAATCCGAAATACCGATTAACTGGTGTCCGTCCTGCAAAATCGGGCTTGCAAACGAAGAAGTAGTGCAGGGCAAGTGCGAAAGATGCGGAGCCGAAGTAGAACGCAGAGAACAAAAGCAATGGATGTTAAAGATTACCCAATATGCCGACAGATTAATTGACGATTTAGAAAAATTAAATTATTTAGAAAAGATAAAACTCCAGCAGATTAACTGGATAGGCAAGAGTTTCGGCACAGAGATTGATTTTAAAGTAGATAATGTGGAAGATAAAATCAGCGTGTTTACAACAAGAGCAGACACGCTTTTTGGTGTAACAGCAATCGTATTAGCGCCCGAACATTCTCTTATGGATAAATTAGTCACCAAAGATAATCAGAAACAAGTAAAGGAATACATAAAACAATCAAAAGCAAAAAGCGAATTTGAAAGAACAAAGATAGAAAAAGAAAAAACAGGGGTTTTCACCGGCTCTTACTGTATACATCCTGTAACCGGCGAAAAAATCCCCATTTGGCTCGGCGATTATGTAATAGCCACCTACGGCGGAGGCGCGGTAATGGTCGTTCCTGCACACGATTATAGGGATTATGATTTCGCCAAGAAATATAAACTTGAAATTAAAGAGGTTGTTAAAGCCTGCCCGCCAAATCCTGCTGGGCGGGGCGGGGATATCTCAAACCCTGCCCCAAAAAATTTGGCAGGCGGGGAAGCGTTTGTTGACTATGGCATATTAATAAATTCAGGTGAATTTGACGGTTTATCTTCCAAAGATGCAATAGAAAAGATTACCGAATGGTTATTAGCCAAGAACTTAGGCAGAAAAGTAATACAATATAAACTGCGCGATTGGATATTCTCACGCCAGCATTATTGGGGCGAACCGATACCCATCATCCACTGCAATTCGTGTGGAATAGTCCCTGTACCTGAAACAGATTTACCCGTTAAACTGCCTTATGTTAAAAAATACGAG
>JAHJCU010000008.1 GCA_018812925.1 Candidatus Omnitrophota bacterium | reverse complement strand
TGTGTGCCTGGGTTATCACTAAGTATGATTACCTCTGTGCCTAACGCTTGTCCGTCAAGGTTTAATCCTGCAGCACCTGTTATTGTATATGTATCGCCGTCGTTAAAAGTGAGTTTACTGTTTGGTGTGATGTCGTTAAGGGTTGCTGCAGTAAAATCATCTGCAAATACAACACCAGCACCAGAAGCATTTGTAACAGTAATAATATTATAGGTTTCAGAAATACTTGTTACTGTCTGTAGGGCAGCTCCATTAAAGATAAGTGTTGATGAACCTGCATTTATTGTGTTGGAATTCGTGAAATTCCCACTTACGCTCATAGTAGAGTTGTTTAATGTTAATGTGCCGGCATTTGTAACTGCACCGTTTGCAGTGAGGGTTTGGTCTGCTCCGGTATCTAACACACCGTTAGCTGCGATATCCAAAGAATCCGCTGTAATGGCTCTTGCAAGAGTTGAGGTTACAGCACTGCCATTGCCGATATCTAAATTCCCGAAGGCGGGGTCAGTATCGCCGGAGATAGAACCATTAGCGGCTATTCCATCGCCGTTAATCATAAAAAACATATTGGCTGTAGCTGTCTTGGTATATGTTCCGTCACAGTCAAATTTGTCCACATAGATGGGGTCGGAGTTACTGCTATGGTCAAAGGTAGCTCCCGTAAAAATGGTTAACTTGTTATAGACATTAAGCGGAGCAGTGTTATCTAGATAAAACGCAAATGTTCCCACATATCCAGCATCTCCAATCTGTAGACGGTTAAAGATAACATTGGAAAAATTAGGTGCTGTTGATGTGTTTCTAATAGTACTAATGCCGGCGGTTATTTTTCCCAATATGACTAAATTGCCAGTGTCATTAGAGGTTATTGCAGGCAGGAATTTGCCGCCATCGGCAATGTCTAAAGGAGCAGTTGCAATATTAGTAAGAATATATATCGTTCCTCCCGTGATATCTCCAGTATCGGCACCACCGGAGGCACCTATAATTAAGGATGCAAGAGTTCCTGCTGTATGGCCTGCTGTCAATGTTCCAGCGGCCATTTGTAGTTTACCGTAAAGCAGTATGCGCGAGGAAGTAAAACTTCCTGATACTATATTAAGGATAGCTCCAGAGTTGACAGTAGTGGTTGCCTGAAACCCCGCATTTACTGTGACCGTTCCGCCATCGACTTCTAATGTTGCTCCGCTGGCAATAATGAAAGCAGTTAAACTATTGATATTAATGTCTAAGGTTTTGCCTGTATCTATATTGAAGATACCGTCATTGACCGCAAGCGTATTACTTGCTGTTACCGTTCCGCTTGTAATAGTTACTTCTGCCGTAGCGTGGGTATTAGCAATTACCAAGTCATAAAATATTGTTGAGGTTATTGTCTGGGCGCTTACACCATCTAATGTTACCGTAGAGTTTCCAGCAGTAAAAGTTCCTGCGTTGTCCCAACCACCGCCGACATTGATATTTGGACTAAAACCGGTAGCATCCAATATACCGTCTAAATCAAGTGCACCCACAAGGTCTATGGCACTGCCGTTATCGTCAAGGTTTAGTGTGCCGTCTATATCTAAAGTACCTGAAGCATTTATTGCGAGTGTATATGCCCCGCCTAAAGTAAGTATTCCTACTATCTGGCAGTTGGCGGTGTCTATTGTTACATTGCCGCCGGGAGTAAAAGTTCCGCCTGTAGTAGTATAAAGATTGTAACCGCTGTCAACTATAAATTCTCCCAATGAAATCAAATAATGTATATCAGCATCTCCCGAATCGGCATTGCCCAGTTCAGTGTTGGTTATGTTGTCATTCTGAGAAACAAGGTTCACATAAGTATCGCTCAAGTTTACAGTTAGGGCATCTCCTCCATTTGATTCTATTACTGTTGTGCCTTCATATGTTCCGTCATCGTCTATATATAATGTGACCAAATCCCCTGCTGATAGATTAAGACTCGTAAATGAGAATGCTCCGCCTGCTCCAGTTGTAGTGGTGTCTGTTACAGTGCTTCCGCCTGTATAATAAATATACATACCAACTGTTACACCAGCCCCTACATTTGTTGTTCTGTTATTTTGATATACGACACCGCTGACTGTATCACCATCCCCAAACAACCAGTTGATATTATTGCCTGAGTCGGTGCCTGAGGTTACTGCGATGTTGGCAGGGGTGCCGCCGGTACAAATTTGGTCTTGCGCATTTACGTCTGTCATATTGAATGTGCCTGCGCCTTGCCAATTGCGTTGAGTAGGTGAGGCGGAAGAACGTATCTGTATTAAATCGTCTGTCGGCGCATCAAAACTTATTGTTCCTGTATTTGCGACAGCGCCTGATAATGTTACATTTGCATTATCAGTCTCATTTCTCCATACACTTGAAGGATCAACCAATGTAACTGCGCCTGTTGTAAGTGCAATCTCTTGAATAAGTTCACCGTCGGTTATTGTTAACGTGCCGTTGATGGTTACTGCATCGGTCTGGAAAGTGACGTTGTCATTAGCATCAATGCCATTGGTTTTGTTGATTTGGATATTGTTGTAATTAGAGCCGCCGGCTTTAAAGGTTGTGCTCGTAAGTCCGTCAAAGGTAACCATGCCTGAGCCGGAGGTAAAAGTGCCTCCGTTATTCGTCCAGTTGCCGGCAACATTGATGGTCGCGGCAGTGCCGGCCGTGAAGCTTGTACCCAAGCCAAGAGTCAAAGTGCCATTCAAGGTCAAGGTTGTCGTGGAGCCGCCGACAGTCAAAGCGCTGGTAGAGGCAGTGGTGAGATTATTAAAGGTCTGAGAAGCGACGGTACCGTTAATAGCCTGAGCACCGGTGCCGTTAAAGATAACGTGGTTGGGGTCATTTGATGTAAACGTATCGTTATTGGTCCAGTCACCTGCTACATTGATATCGCTTTTCCTTGCGATAAGTGAGCCGCTCAAAATCTTGACGTCACCGCTTACGTTTATGGTGGCCACAACCCCTGGACCTATAGCACCATCGTCAAATGTACCGCCGTTCACGATGAGGTCGTTTCCAACATTAAGGGTCGTCCCTTTGGTAAGGTAGAAACCGTCACTACCGCCGGTAACAGTGAGGTCATTGCCGACGGTAAGATTATAGGCTGCGTCGCTGTATGTCCAAAACCACTGGCCGTCTGTAAAGGTAAGGTCATGCGTTACATCCATGTTGTCACCAATGTCCCACGTGGCGGCGCTCGTCGCATCGTTGAACACGACGTTGTAGAAGGACTCAGTGCCTGAAGTGATCGTGTAGCTTCCGGTGCCGTCAAAGGTAACCGTGCCTGAGCCGGGGGTAAAGGTGCCTCCGTTATTCGTCCAGTTGCCGGTTACATTGGTATTGGCGCCGGCAGTAAAAGTGCCTGCGGATAAAGTAACATTACCGTTAATGTTTAAGGTAGCCGGCGCTGTGAAGTTGCCGGTGGTTTCGGTTAAGTCGTTGACGGTTAAAGTGGTGGTGCTCCCTGAGACACTCAAGGTTGTGCCCGCGGTCTTGGCTATGGTTAAGTTATTAAATGTTTGCGAGGCAACAGTGCCGTTTATAGCCTGAGCACCGGTGCCGTTAAAGACCACTGTGCCTGAGCCGGGCGCAAAGGACCCGCCAGTAAGGCTGTTATTGGTCCAGTTGCCGGCTACATTGATAGTTGTGGCAGTGCCTGCTGAGAACGGGCCTATGCCATAAGTTAAGGTAAGGGTTTCGTTTATGTTGAGTATTGTAGTGCTGCCTGAAACGGTTAATCTTTTCCCTCCGATATTTAGCGTCACCGTGAGATTGTAAAATGTCTGGCTTACGGCTGTGCCATTTATCTCGCAGGTACCGTCAAAGTTTACTGTGCCTGTGTTCGGGGTAAATGTTCCACCGTTATTGGTCCAGTTGCCACCGACATTGATGGTCGTGTTTGTTCCGGCATCAAAGATGCCGCTGGTCAAGGTAACCCTGCCGCCAGCAGGGGTATTGTTACAGTTAAGTGTTGTCGTGCTGCCGCTCACGGTTAAAGTAGTGCCTGCGGTTTTGGCAACGGTTATAAAACCAAAGGTCTGCGTGGCAGCACTGCCGTTTATCGCCTGGGCGCCGCTACCATTAAAAATCACCGTGGGCCCGCTGTAATAACTAACTGCACCCCCGTTATTGGTCCAGTCGCCCGAGAGATAAATATTGGTATTGAAGTTAGGATTAAAGGTGCCTGCAGTTAACGTCATAGAGCCGTTAATGTTTAAGGTAGCCAGAACTGCTGTGCAGGTAAAGTTACCGGTGGTTTCAGTGAGGTTATTGACGGTCAACGTGGTAGTGCTGCCTGAGACGCTTAAGGTTGTGCCTGCGGTTTTGGCAATAATCAGGTTATTGAATGTCTGCGAAGTGGCGGTACCGTTTATAGCCTGATCGCCGGTGCCGTCAAAGGTAACAATTGAGCTGCCGCAAGTAAAAGTCCCGGAGTTAGTCCAGCTGCCGGCAGCGTTAATGGTTGAGCTATTAGCAATAAGTGTCCCTGCAATGGTTACGTCGCCTGTAACACTAAGGTTACGGTCAACAGTGCCTACATCCTGGGTATTTAATATGCCTGAGTCAATATTCAGAGTGCCGTTAACAGTAGTTATGGCTGTAGCGTAAAGGCGGAATGTAACAGCTGCACCTCCGTTAATCTTTAAGTTATTATAAGTCCAGTTCTTTAAATCATACGGTCCTACAATGCCCGCATATTCTATGGTTCCATGGGTTGAGTCATTAATTAGGTTAACAGTCTCATCACCGTTAAGCTTCAGTGTGCCGTTATCATTGGAGAATATGCTGGAGACGGTAAGGTTGTTGCCGGCGAGGGTGAGGGTTCGCGCATTTTGTATTGTGAGGTTGGCAATGATAACGCTGCTGGCAAGGGTTGGCTCATTGCTAAGAACCCCTGTTGGCAGAATAACGCTGTCACTGGAATTAGGCACATAGCCTAAGTCCCAATTCTCGGCAGTATCCCAGCTATCCGAAACATCACCCTGCCAGTTAATTGTAGTGCCTGCTAATGCCCAGTTAGAAGTATTGGTAATAGATGAATCTCCACCCTTGGCTACGAGTTCAAGACCGTTCAATGCATCATTATCTGTTACGTCAACCTGTGAGATGTTTTGCGTTCCTCCTGCCTGAAGGGTAAGTTGCGCCTTGGTGCCAGGATTGTCAGAGACAATAATTATCTGGTTGGGGTTTGCGCCTCCGGTTAGGGTAAGAGCGTTTGTTACGATAACTTCAGATGCGTCATCAAAGGTTATTTTTGAGTCGGACTGGGTGTCGGTAAAGTTTGTGCAGGTAAAACCATCAGCAAAGCTTACGCCATTTACGTGGCTATTTGTAATCTGGACGGTGGCGAAATTGCTTGTGCCCGTAGTAACGGTCTGGCCCGATGCCGTGCCGTTGAAGGTAACGGTTGAATCCCCCGCCGTAAAGGTCCCGGATGAGTTGGTCCAGTTAGCAGATATGTTAATTGCCTGGGTATCGTCAGTCATGTCAACCGTACCAGCGCTGTAGTTTAACGTAAACGTGCCGACATTGAGCGTAGCACCATCGGCACCATTCACGGTAATTGTGCTTGAGCCGATGTCGGTAGACTGTATACGGAACTCGTCGGTTATCGTAACCGTTCCGCTTGCGGGAAACTCGACTTCAAAGTTGGCATGTGCGGGATAGCTCTTGCTATCCATAAACCCGGTGTTTGACCCTAATCCCAGGTTCGTGATCACAACTCCGTCAGCAAAGGTAAACTTCTTGCCAGTCGCGCTACCGTAATCCTGCAATTCCATATCTCCGTAAGTAGCCAGCGGAATGGTAATCGTCTCAGCCACACCTCCGATATTAAAGTGTAAATCACAATTGATCGTGTCAGTACCGGTTCCAGAGGTCTCAAAATAGGGCGCGCCGTCCACAGCCATAACAATAAGCTCTTTATTCGTAGCACCGGCATTTATGGTTCCCCCTTGTGCTATGATTCTATCCGCATCCGTATAGGTATCACTTCCTCCGAGAGTGACGGTTTTGCCGGGCCAGGCAAGTTCAAGGTAGTAAAAGTCAGCACTTATTTTGCCGTCGCTCAACGTACCGTCACCTTGAATCTTCACAGCACTGGTATTACAGTTCCACCCGCTGACGCCATGCGCCCAGTCGCTCGTCCCATCTTTGGATGCATCCAATGCAATAGTTGCAGTATTGCCGTTAATTATGCCGTTATCAAAGAAAGCATCGTGGCCAATGGTAACTGCTGCGGCTCCAAAAGTAACCTCGCCGCCGTTTACATCAAAATCATTTCCTACTGTTAGTGTCTGGCCGTTTATGTCAACACCGTTACCTGAAGTATCTGAGTTGGTTACCGTGAAATTGTTCCATACCACCATTGTATCCTGAAGCGTCCAGCCACCTGATGCATTGTCGAATTCGACGTTTTGGAATTGAATGCTATTCGAAGTAATCATATTACCCGTAGCACCTGCATCAAAAATCACCGTGCTAGCCCCGATAATTTCATCGGGACCTGCCATATTCCATACGCCGGCTACGTTCACTGTAGAACCAGTCCAATCAATTCCTCCGCCATTCGTGACGGTGAAACCATCCTCACCAATATCAATCGCATACCCATTCGAAGTCAAATATCCAGCATCAATAGTAAGTCCTTCAAATTTGATATTAGTCCCTAACTGCACATTATCTGTAACCGTAACATTCCCTAAATCCTGGCTTCCGGCGTTATCTGTAATGGTACCTGCACCATCAAAGGTGAGGGCTTCGTCATTATCAGCTTTTGTAAAGGTGCCACTTACACCAATTGTAAGTCCGCCACCGATATTTAAAGTGCTTGTCGCCTGGTCGAAGGTGCCATCAGTTAAAGTAACCGTACCTGCAATGTTTAAGGTAGCCGGCGCTGTGAAGTTGCCGGTGGTTTCGGTTAAGTCGTTGACGGTTAAAGTGGTGGTGCTCCCTGAGACACTCAAGGTCGTGCCTGCGGTCTTGGCTATGGTTAAGTTATTGAATGTTTGCGAGGCAACAGTGCCGTTTATTGCTTGAGCACCGGTGCCGTTAAAGGTAACCGTGCTTGAACCGGGGGTAAAGGTGCCTCCGTTATTCGTCCAGTCGCCGGTTACATTGGTATTGGCGCCGGAAGTAAAAGTGCCTGCGGTTAAGGTAACCGTACCTTCAATATTTAAGGTAGCCGGCGCTGTGAAGTTGCCGGTGGTTTCGGTTAAGTCGTTGACGGTTAAAGTGGTGGTGCTCCCTGAGACACTCAAGGTTGTGCCCGCGGTCTTGGCTATGGTTAAGTTATTGAATGTTTGCGAGACAGCAGTGCCGTTTATTGCTTGAGCACCGGTGCCGTTAAAGGTAACCGTGCCTGTGCCGCAAGTAAAGGTGCCGGAATTGGTCCAGTTACCGCCGACATTGATGATGCCGGAGGTTGCGGAGAGAATGCAAGAGCTGTTGATGGTGATAGTTCCACCTACAGTGAGAGTATTGGCACCGACAGCCAGTGTTGTTTGGAGCAATGTATTTATAGTCAAATATCCATTCACATTTGTAGTGCCTACGAGCGAAAAGGTAAAGAGTTCACCCGTGAGTATAAAATTATAGTACGTATCAGCGGGTAGGTTCCCATATGTCCAGGCCATAAGGTTTAAGGTAGAACTGTTGGTGGTCCAGTTGGCTATGCCGGCGCTACGCACATAACCAGCGGTATCGTTTATATTTACCGTAGCAGAAGCTGTAAATGTGCTGGAGGTGTTAGATATTGTCAGGCCGCCTGCACCGCCGCCGCCAAAATTCATCGTCCCCGCGCCTCCTGTGAGGTTTCCACCATTAAGAGTGGCGGTGCCAGTTATAGTTAGATTTAACGCGGCCGTGTCGAGTGTTCCCGCTGTAACATTGAGAGTTGCCGCCGTGAGGTTATTCGTATTTAATGTCCAGTAACCGCCGCTTCCGTTGATAGTAAGGGTAGAAAACGCCGAATTATTGGTCCTGATGGTTCTTCCGGTAATTGTGCTGTTAAAGATAACCGTGCTTGAACCGGCATTAAAGGTGCCTCCCATATTCGTCCAGTTGCCGTTTACCGTAATTGTGGGGCTGCCAGTTACCGTCACGCTACTGCCGCTGTTGATAGAAATCCCCCCGCAATTTAGGTCGTTATTTAAATTCAGGGGGAATCCGCCGGCGTTTACCGTGAGAGCACCACCGCAAGTTATGGTATTATTAGTGGTATAAGTAGGAGCGGCTGACGCTCGACCCAAAAATATTCCTCCTCCAGCTCCAAGGGTAATTGTCCGGAGCGTAGAGGCACCCCCTGAGGTTATGGTCAGAGGATAGTTGCTGCCGCAGACAATACTCGAACCGCTGTCCATAATAAAAGAGCTACCGGCAGCAAAAATGACACTTCCGGTTAAGGTGATTACTGCACCGGCTGCGATAGTAATTACTCCCGAGTTGCCATAATATCCGGAGTAGTTTCCGGTACCGTATGTTATATCAGCAAACGCTTCCTGAGAACCCACAAAAAATACGATTAGCACCAGCGTGATTATAAGGGCTGATTTTTTAGACAGGAAGCGATTCAGTCGATTTCTAAGATAGCATTCACTCATTCCGAATTTCACCCTCGATAGATTCTACTTTTTATTAGACATAACAGACTATAAGTAATCAGTTGATAGTAACTGGTTACCCTTTTTTTAGTTCTGGTCGGGGCGAGTGGATTCGAACCACCGACCCCTTGGTCCCAAACCAAGTGCGCTAGCCAGGCTGCGCTACGCCCCGTAATAAATATAGAAAGGTATGTATAACAATGGAGAACCTTACATTATTATATATAATGTACACATAGATGCGGAAATTTTACCTGAAAAAACAATTTACTGCAAATTAAAGCAAGTAGAGAAAGGCTAAGGTTTTTCTATCCCATATTTATCAAGGTCTTGTTGTGTGCAATTGCCTATCCAAAGCTCAAGCGTAGGTAATAAATATTTATTTTGGAATTCTAAACTTATTATTTATGCTTTTGATTTTATTACTGTGAAATTAAATTTCTTGAAATCGGGAAATTGAATGGTATAATACAAATCAGGGAATTTAACAAGATGAAAGAAAAACAGAAGTTAGGTGAAATTCTTGTAAACCGCAAGCTTATCACTTCCGAACAACTTAAGGAAGCGCTTGAAATCCAATCGGAAATAGAAGACAGTTATGTCCAGGCGTTGTTCATAGACCGAGATATTATCAACGTAAAAAATATTAAGAAAGCCCAAGAAGAAAGCAAAAAACAAAACAAAAAACTGCAGGAAGTAATATTGGAAATGAAGTTGGCTTCTCCTAGGGATGTGGAAGAAGTTTTTTCGTTGGTAAGAAGGTCCCCGTTTATCTTTTTATCCGAACATAGCAAAGAGATTGAAAAGGAAATAGTAAGGCTTGTGCCTGAAAAACTGGCACGACATTTTTGTGTTATTGCCATTTCACATGAGGGCTCTTATATCAATTTGGTAATGTCCGACCCTGCAAATATAGTTGCTATAGATAATATAAGGAGTAACACGGGATACGAAATAATTCCGCTGTTATCGACAAGAAAAGAAATAAACGATGCCATTGAAAAATATTATGGGGAGAGCGATATGGCAAATAGCATCCCCGATTTAAAAGATATAAGTTTTTCTGCCGAGGCCGAAGAGGCCAAAGAACAAGAAAATATAGATTTGGCTCAATTAAAAGTTCAAGTTAAAGACCCGCCCGTTGTCAGATATGTTAATTCTATTCTTTTAAAAGCAATTGAGGAAAGAGCCAGTGATATACATTTGGAAGCGGCGGAAACGGAAGTTTTTGTCCGTAACCGTGTGGACGGTGTTTTGAGAAACTTGCCTCCTCCTCCAAAGAAAACATATCCTGCAATTGTTTCTCGTATAAAAATTATTTCTAATCTGGATATTGCCGAAAGAAGACTTCCTCAAGACGGCAGGACTAAAGCAAAAATAGGCTCGAAAGAAGTCGATATTCGTGTTTCAATTATTCCTACTATTTATGGCGAAAAAGTAGTAATGCGATTATTGGACAAAACCACTATGCTGATGGGTCTTGAAGAATTGGGTTTTGACAAAAGTGAATTGGAAAAATTCAAAGATGCGGTATCTTCTCCGTATGGAATGGTTCTTCTTACCGGTCCTACGGGAAGCGGAAAATCAACTACACTTTACGGGGCTTTGAACTATATAAATTCTCCCGAGAAAAATATTATTACGGTAGAAGACCCGGTAGAATATGAATTGCGGGGTATAAATCAGATTCAAGTAAGGGCACACATCGGACTTACTTTCGCCAGTTGTTTAAGAACTATTTTAAGACAGGACCCCGATGTTATCATGGTAGGGGAAATTAGAGACAAGGAAACCGCAGAGATTTCGATACAGTCAGCTCTTACAGGGCACATGGTTTTTTCCACTCTTCATACAAATGATGCAGTTTCTGTAATTACGAGATTGGCGTATATGGGCATAGAGCCTTTTTTAATATCGTCGGCTTTAAGATTGAGTATTGCCCAGAGGTTAGTCAGAAGGATTTGCCCAAAATGTAAAGTACCCGAGAAAATATCGGAAGAAGTTCTTAAAAGAATAGCAGAAGATGTTAATGTAAAGGGCAAGGATGTAACATTTTATAAAGGAGAAGGATGCCCGGATTGTAACAATAAAGGGTATCGAGGCAGAGTAGGGCTATATGAATTGTTCCAGATTACCCCCGAAGTGAGAAAAGCTATTAATGACGGTAAATCCGAAGAAGAAATAAAAATCATAGCAAAAGAACAACAAAAAATGGTTACATTAAGAGAAGCTGGCATTAAAAAAGCCCTTGCAGGTATAACTTCATTGGAAGAAGTTTTAACTTCTACGCTAACTTATGAATAAACAACAGAAAACAGAAGACAGTTGATAGGAAATTTATTTTTTCCGATTTCTGACTTCTGTCATCTGAGCTCTGGGTACTAATATGCCAATATTTAATTATTCCACAAAAGATGTATCAGGTAAAAAAGTAGACGGGACGGTTGAATCAGCGTCTTCCTACGAAGTAGTGCGTTTATTAAGAGGAAAAGGGCTTACAGTAATATCTGTGAGGGCGAAAGGAAAAGAACAAACAAAAGCAAACCAGCAGAATGTTAAATATGGAAAAGTTAAATTAGGCCAATTATCGGTTTTTTACAGACAACTTGCAACGATGCTAGACGCGGGTGTTCCGATAGTAACTGCTATAAAAGACCTTTCCGACCAATCCGAAAGTATAAATTTAAGCGCAATTGTAACGAATATAGCAAGTCAGATAGAGGGTGGAAACAGCTTTTCTGAAGCTTTGAAAAAATATCCCGACACTTTTTCTTCTTTAGTTATAAATATGGCGGCTACAGGAGAAGAATCAGGAAATTTACCAAAAGTTATGGCTGAACTTGCTTCTTATACAGAAGACGAAGTCGCTTTAATAAAACAGGTTCAAGGAGCCATTGCTTATCCTGCGTTTATTGCCTCATTTTTTGTTATCTGTGTTGGCATCGTAGTTTTTATCTTAATCCCCAAGTTCAAAGATATTTTTGCTTCGTTTGGAGCCACCCTTCCTCCCATTACTAGTATGGTTCTGGGATTTTCCGAATTTATGATAAGAAATATACTTTACGAAATTGTGTTTGTAGGCGGAGCTATTTTTTCCGTATTGGCTTTTGGTAAGACCGATAAAGGTAAACATATATATGCTAATGTGAAAATAAAAGCGCCTCTTTTTGGAAAACTTTTTCACAAAGTTATTTTAAGCAGGTTTTGCCGTTCGCTAGCTACGCTATTAGACGGCGGTGTTGCCGTAATATATTCTTTAACTATCGCTTCTAAAGCGGCTGGAAGCATTTTACTGGAAGATTTTACCCAACGAACCATTTCCGGAATAGAAAAAGGTTCTACTATATCGGATGAATTGGCAAAAAGTTTTCTTTTCCCCAAAATGATGGTGAAGATGATTCAGGTGGGAGAGAATTCAGGAACCGTTCCGCAAATGCTTATACGCCTTTCAGGATTCTACAGCGAAGAGGTGAAAGTCGCGGTGGCGGCTCTTACTTCTATAATAGAGCCATTGCTCATTGTTTTATTGGGTGGAGTAGTGGGTATTGTAGTAATTGCAATCTATTTCCCTATATTCACACTTGCTTCAGGTATGAAATAATCTTGTTAGACCCGTAAAGACCTGCCCGCTTCCGCAAGGCAGGCGGAGATATCTCTCTAACGAGTAAAATATAGTGTAGAAATAATGTCAGAATTTCACTTTTTCCTATTGAATTTCATGGATACCGACGCGAGGACTTGCACCTGGTGGTATAATAACCAGTGGAGATGGGCCAAATGAATAGAAAAAATAGAAGACGAGGTTTTACGCTTGTAGAAGTGATGGTTGCTATCGTTATTTTTGCAATTGTAATGATAGGTGGATTTGTGTTCTTTTTCTATGGCAGGGTTCATATTGTTAATGCTAATCATCAGAGAATGGCTTTGGAGTTGACTAAAGAAAAAATAGAATTGTGGAAAGAATCTGGTTATACCTCTATCCCGGACGCGCAAAATGAAGCTACTATATCTCTTGGGGGCATCCAGTTTAACAGAAGTACTGCTTCAGTAGATATAGGTGGCACATACAGAGAATTAACGGTCACGACAAATTGGCAGGAAAGAGGCAATGCCTATGACGTCCAACTTACTACTATCATAGCAGAGGATTAAAAAATGAGTATCTATAGTGATTTAAATATTTTCGTAAAGGGGCAAGGAAATATTAAAAGTAAAACTCTGTTTAATTTGATGAATAGGTCCTTAGTTGGCAGGAAGGGTTTTACTTTAGTAGAAATGATGGTTGCAGTGATTATCCTTTCAATATTTATCGTTGCTGTTGGGATGATATTGACTAGTTCATGGGGATTTTGGAATGATGGTTGGCAACAGGTGCTATTACAAAGAGACGCATCTTATGCATTTGCGAGAATAGAAAAAGTTGTGCGAAGAGGAAGTAGCGTAACTGTTTTAAGCGGAGGTACGGGTTTGCAGGTAATAAGAAACGGGACTCAAATTTTTCAATCCGGAGGAGGCACCCTTCAGTTAATTGAAGGGGGTAATGTCGAAGAGATCGTGAGCGGAGTCCAGAGTATAAATTTTTCAACTTCCGGAAATACTGTGTCTGTTACTCTTACCCTAACGGATGGTAGTTCTAATGTGAATTTTAGAACAACAATTTTTTTAAGGAATGCATTATGATAGAAAAATCTCTTTTAGATCACAAAGGTATAGCCATTGTTGCGGTAATGGTCTTTACTTTCATCCTGCTTATTTTAGGAGCAGTTTTTTTGAAATTAGCTACTCTGGAACGTTTGTCATCTAATGAAAGCTTGAATTTAAATCAAGCCTTTTATTTGGCAGAAGCAGGAACCGAAAGAGGAAAGACATGGCTTAATTCTGCAAGTACGCCGCCTAGTTCATCTATTGACCCGTTTAGTGGCATACAGTCATATGGCGGTGGAACTTATCAGGTAACAATTGCTCCTCTTGCAGCTAATCAGTATAAGGTATCTTCTACGGGTAAGTTTGGTAATCCAACGATAGCCAAGACATTAAATATTATAATGCAGATTCAGTCTATTTTTGTATATGCTGTTTTTGGCGATGAAAATGTAAGTTTAAGAGGCAATGCTAGAATTGACAGTTATGATTCAAGAGACGGTAATTATGGCGGAGGAAATGTAAATTCGGATGGAAATGTTGGAACTAATGCTATCGCTACAGTTGACCCTTATTCTATTTATTTAAGCAACAATGCACAGATAAACGGTAATGCTACGATCGGTCCTGGTGGTAATACTGATGACGCTATTGAGCTTCAAAATAGTTCTGAGATAACGGGCACGCAATCGTCTGCAAGTAGTCCGCAAGACCTGCCTGAGGTAATAGCTCCTACTGGGCTTACAGACCAAGGTTCAATTACTTTAACCGGAAGTAGCAATTTAACTGTAAATACTAGCGGCGAATATTCTTCTATACAATTGAACAATAATTCTCATTTAACTTTGGATGGAGACCTGACAATATATATAACCGGAGCGCTTTCGTTAAATAGTAACAGTCAAATAATAATTACAGAAGGCTCTGATGTCACTATATATCTTGCTGGTTCTTTTTCGCAATCAAGCAATTCCCAGATTAACAATTTGTCAGAAGACCCTACCACGCTTTCCATTTATGGAACTGATACCCTTACATCTGTCGATTGGGCGTCAAATAGTGATTTTTATGGCGCATTTTATGCGCCTAATGCGGACGTAGAATTACACAGTAATGCTGAAATATATGGCTCTATTATTGCTAATACGGTGGATTTAGCGTCAAATGCAAGAGTCCATTATGATGAAGCATTGGCTGATGAGACGGATTCTATTGGAAGCGGTTACAAAATGATTTCTTGGGAAGAAGAACCGGCTATATGGGAGTAAAAAAAATGAAAAAACAATTTGAATTTTCAAAGGTTGTTATGAGATTAGTAGGAAATTCTGGGATGGCGTTAGCGGCGGTAATGATTTTTACTGTTATTCTTCTTATACTTGGAGCAGCATTCTTAAAGTTAGCTACTGACGAACGCATATTGGCTAATAATGATGTCCAACGTGCTCAATCTTTTTATTTGGCGGAGGCAGGTGTACAAAGAGCACTTGCACATTTGAAAGTAGCTGGGAATGAATATTTTACGGGGGTATTATATCTAAACCAATCATTTGGAAGTGGCACTTATTCAGTAACAGTTGCAGATGATATTGCGAGAGGTGTTAAGATTGTTACTTCTACCGGAAATTTTGCAGGTGAACAAAAGACAATAACCGTAGAAATACAGCTATTGCCTGCTTTTTTTAAAAATACATTCTCCTCTGGTGGAGATTTGGATTTTTACGGAATTTTTGCAGCCGCTTATGCTCATGGTACAACCTGGCTGACAGGTCAATATGACCGTCACGGCTGGTTTCTAAGTATGGGATTTGATACGAAGGTAGAAGGGGTGAGTGCTGATCAAACTACTTTAAGATTTCCAGACATGGATAATAACGGAACTATCAATGAATTTAATGATTTTGTCCTTTTCTTTCAAAATGAAGTTCAACAGTATGATCCAAGTGAAGTTGTTTGGCTGCAGACAGATGGAACCGTGCAGATATGGCCTTCAGGCGCCCAATATTCAGGTAAAAAAATAATTTTTGTGGAGGGTTCGGCTCCGGGCGCAGGAGATGTGGAAATATTTTTTGGTGCGAGTTGGGGGGCAAATCAGGATTTAACAATTGTATCCACAGGAGAAGTTATTTATATTCAACCATTACAAAACCCCGACAATAGCAGGTTAAGTGTGATTTCTTGGGGTGATTATGCCGAAGGTGCAATCATTTATTCTTCTCATACCAGTGTTATAGGCACACAAGGCACGGCTGATTTTACCTATCTTCTCACCTTAGCAAATGTGACGGGAAGTATATTTGCCAATGAGGGTATTGATATTCGAGAAGCAGTAGTTCTGGTGAACTTTTGGCATGACAGCAGATTAAATACGGGAGATGTTCCCCCCGGACTTAAACCTTTATGTGGTAACAATTACTATCTGGGGGAAATAATTTCCTGGGAGGATTAAACCGAATGAACAACAAAATAAAAATATCCCAAGTTGTAATCTCCTTATTGGCAATGTTAATTATTGCAGGTTTAGGTATAATTTTGTTCAGAACATATAATTCCAATAAAGCACTAAATCCTGAAATTTTACGGAATAGTACACCATTTAAAAAGGAGGCTGCACCTCTTTTATTTAAAGTAGAATTGCCCGAGAAAAAAGAACTTAAGCCTTCAAGACCCGAAGATTTAGGTATCACTGTTTATTATGAAGACAACAGGCCAAAGACACAGGAAGAGTGGAATACTCTTATGAGAGAATCATATCAGAAAAACAGAAGAGAGTTTGAGCAGACCTATTCCGATGAATTTGGTCCCAATCTATATAAACAATTGGACGAAGCAGATTTAGAAGAAATAGAAACAAATAGAGTTCGTATAGAGGGAAGGATAGCAGAGTACGAAGAAGAATTGAATGCTAATCCTGGTGATAAGTATTCAGAAGAAAAGCTCGAAAATTGGCGAAAATTCAAAGCTCTCCTAATAACTATTTATGGGGAAAAAAGTAATATTGAAAAGTAACATTATTAGAATACCCAAATAACAAAATTTTAAAAATCTGCAAAATCGTGGTGTTGAAAGATTGAATGTGTTAAAATAATTTCAATGTTTGAAACTAGTAAGAACTTAGTAGGATTGGATATTGGTTCTTCTACTATAAAACTATTAGAATTAAGCAAAGATTCTAATGGAATAAAAATTTTATCTGCCGGTTTAGTCGATAATCCTATCAAAGATTGGAAAGAAAAAAATATTCCTGAAGCAGAAGATGCTATAGCCGAATCTATCAAAGACGCCTATAGAAAATTCAACATAAAAAATAAATCTGTTGCTATAGCTTTGGGAACTTCGGATGTTATCTTTGATTACCTAAAATTTCCTGTCCTTAATGAAAAAGAATTGGCAAATGCGGTAAAGTTGGAAGCCGAACAACGAATTTCTTCGGATATAAATGAGGTAAGCATCGATTATAAAAGATTGGGAGTCAAAGACGGAAACGGTCAAGAAAACATTCTATTGGTAGCTGTTCCCAAAGGGATAACCCGCAAAAAAGTTGACATTGCTGAAAAGGCCGGATTAGATCCCTTAGTTATGGATGTTGAGCCTCTTGCCCTTTTGAATTGTCTTATAGCTTTAGCAGATGATTCCAGAAAAGAAAATGAAAGCATAGGTATATTAAATATAGGTTCAAACATTACCAATCTTAGCATAATATCGAAAGATAATTTCCCTACGATAAGAAATATAAATTTTGGAGGGGAGAAGTTCAGCAATTTTATTGCCAAAGAGACCAAACTTTCTTTTAAAGAGGCGGAGAACCTTAAAAAAGAACCGGAAAAATTGAAGCGCAAAGGCATAGATGTTTTTCAGATGTTCGAAAAGCAAACCATTTCATTAATAAATGAAGTAAGGAGTTCAGTAGAATATACTCATAAAAGAACAGGCGAATCGGAAGAAGATAAAAATAAAACAGTAACGGATCCTCGCATTAAAAAGATGTTTCTTACAGGAGGTGGAGGCCTTCTTCCTGGAATGGATAGTTTTTTATCTAAAAATTTGGGCATAGAAGTAGTAAAATGGAATCCACTCGAGAAACTTCAGCTAAGTAGCTCCATAGAAGATTCTTTAAAAGACAATGGTTATTTATTTCCGATAGCTATCGGGTTAGGGATGAGAATAGCATGATTTTCGAGATAAATCTTTTAAAAGACAGAGTAAGATTGCAAAAGAGAAAGAGTTTTCTAAGAACAATCATGTATGTGGAATTATCTTTATTCCTTCTTACTTTTATTATTCTTGGCTCATATCGTATGACTCTGTATTATAAACTCGAAACTACTCAAAGAAAACTGACTATGTTGAATGAAGATGTTATATTCCTTTCTAAAGAAGGCGCAACGCTTGGAAACTTGAGAGAGATAAACAAGAAATACGCGGAAATAACTGCACAACTATCTACAATAAACGAATTAACAAAAAACAGGATTCTCCTTTCTCACAAACTTAAAGGTCTTTCCGCAATTATACCCGACAATGTCTGGATTTATAGGTTCAATATTGCTGAGGAATCTATCCGGAAGAAGGGTAAAAAAGATTCGGAAAAAACAAAAGTGCTATATTTGTTTGGTTTTGTAATGGCTGAGCAGGAAGAAGCTTTTGTAAGGATTCAATCTTTTATAAGAGACTTGGAGACCGAACCGCTCTTTGCAAGAGATATAGAAAGCATCAAACTTTCTTCTATTTCCAAGCCCCAATCGGAACCTTTGGAAAACGTTATGGAGTTTAAGATCGCATGTCAGATTTTAAAATAATAAAAACACATATTAGGCACATAATGGGTTGTGGATTGTTAATATATTTCTTTGCCGTAGCATGTTTTTATTTTTCCGCAATAATGCCTATAAAGAAGCAACTTGGTTTCATGGAGCAAAAGACAACGGGGTTAGAACAAACGGTTGAACAGTTGAAGAGTGAATATGCAAAAAAATGGGAGCAGGAAAAGGAAGAAATTTTGGAAATCATTGACTTATTCCAACAAAAAGAATATGAGAAGGATGCTATTTTGTCTAAGTTCTTCCAGATAAGCCGTGATTTTGGCGTAAACGTAGAAAAAACTGAACCATTGGAAGAAGAAGATTTTGGAGACACGATAGCTAAATATTCCTGGAAAATTAGTTGTTATGCCGATTATCCCGCGTTAGGGGCGTTCTTTAACGAGATAGAAAGAAGCCCCTTGTTTTTGTGCATAGAGTCTCCTACTATTCTATCGGAAGCAGAGAGACTGACTAAAAAACATAAAGCCGATTTTTTGCTTTCCACTTATAAGTTGAAAATTAAAAAATGAACGAAAAGAAACAGATAATTATTATAGTTGGATTGCTGGTAATGCTTATTCTGGTATGGATTTTTGTCTTGCATCCGCCTAAAGAGAATCTGGATAAAATGAATGCATCGGAAGAAGAAAACGGGTTGGAATTTAAAATTATACTTGAAACGGCTGAGAAGTATTTTAAGGATAAAGAAGGCGTGCAGAGATTTTCTTATGAAGAAGACAAAGACCCTTTTTCTTTGGAAAGAAGAAAAGTTCTTGGAGAAAAAGAAATCGCTTCTAAGTTTTTAAAGGAATTAACCCTAAAAGGTATTCTTTGGGATTCTAAAAGACCGTTGGCAATCATAAATGGGGAGGTAGTGAGGAAAGGAAGTATTATAAAAGGCATAGAAATAAAAAGAATAGAACCTAATTATGTTGTGCTGGAAGTTGAAGGAGAGGAAAAATTTCTTTTTATTGAAGGTGTTAAAAGTATAGAAAAGGAAAAAGATAAAAAACTCAAATCGGAGGGCATAACAGATGAAAAAGATATTCCCGTTTTTATGCATTAGTATTATATTAATCTTATCTTTCCAAGTTTTTGCGCAAAATCAGACAGATGAAATTGAATCATCTTCTGAAGGTATGATTACTTTAGATTTAAAAGACGTGAAATTAGAGGATGCTTTAAGGTTGATAACCGAAAAGACGGGGATGAAATTTGTAATGAAGGCGGCTTTATCCGAGAAATTGGTTTCGATATATTTACCTGACGTTGAAGGTAAAGACGCTCTTGATGCTATCTTAAGCATGCATGGTTTGGATTACACACGTAGAAAAGATACGGACATATATATTGTTGAAGAAATGCCTGAAACGTTGCCTCTTGAGATTGAGGCTATTAAGTTAAGATATGCAAAAGCAAAAGATATGGGAGAAATAATAAAGAATAATCTTTCTCAACACGGACAGGTAAGTGTAGATACTCGAACAAATACCGTGGTCATTAAGGACTTGCCGAGAAATATGGCAGAAGTAAAAGACCTTATAAGCAAATTAGACCATTCCCTTCCCCAAGTTTTAATCCGCGCGGATATAGTGGAATTATCCACACAGGCAACAAAAGAATTAGGTGTCGAGTGGGGGGTGGGTATTACTGCTTCGGGAGCAGTCCAACAGACTGCATTCCCTTTTTATACAGATAAAGCGACAACATTTAAGAAATTAGAACAAGTTTACAATGAAAGCGGTGGATGGGCTGGAAGCGAAGGCGCAATACCGACCTTTTCATTCGGACAGCTTTCTTTTGCCGCATTGAGCGCTTCTATAAAAGCGCTTGAAACAAAAGGATTAGCTAAAATATTAGCTCAACCTCGCATCGCTGTTCAAAATGACCATGCGGCCAGTATCAATATCACGAATCATATAGCTTTGGCTATGAAGGTTACTTATGACGATGCAGGTAATATAGTAAGTAGAGAACCTTTATACGGTGATATCGGCGTAGAGTTGAAGGCAACTCCCCATATTACCGACGAGGGAAATGTTATCTTGGAAGTAGAACCTTCAGTAATCTCTGCAGACCCTTCTCCGTATTTTGCGGAGGCAGTGGATACGACAAAACGCTCGGCTAAAACAATTATAACAGTCAGAGACGAAGGGACGATAGTTATAGGGGGATTACTGCGCAGCGAAAATACAACAACAATAACGAAAGTCCCCTTTTTGGGTAATATACCCTTACTTGGACTTCTGTTTAGGTCTACAGAGGAATCGGAAGAAAGAACTGATTTGGTGGTATTCATATCTCCTATAATACTTACAGAAGAAAAAGCGGCAAGAGTTTTGCAGGAAGACAGGACGACAATAAGAAATTTAGAGGAAACAGTATTGCCGTCTAAATCCAAAAAAGGCGAGAACAAAGGATATCTAAAGTATAAGTAAATAGTCTTCTCAAGAAGTAATGGAACAATGTTGCTCAAATAATTAGTTATATAAGGAATTAAAGTAGAATTTTATGTTCGTACTATTCTTGGTTAGACTGAAAACTCTATTCCCTTTTTAAAATAGGGAATAGAGTTTTCGTGATATAACAATTCTTCGACGGTATTGATTACCACTCGAGATGTTTTTCTTCTCCCAAAAGTTTCTTGAGATGGTTTTCTATAATTTCATCTTTGGAAGATTTTCGTTTCTGAAGTGATTCTTCAAGTTCGTCAACTTTATCTTTAAGCTTTTCGACACCTTTTTCCCCTATTTCCAGTCTTAAATCGAATGCTTTGTCAAGGATACCCTCCATTTTACTCTTTATTTTTTCTTTGTTTCTTTGGGAAGTTTCCTCCTTATACTCTTTGGCTAATTCCATGGCTTCTTGATTCAGCTCTTGCATCTGTTTCATCATTTTCTGCATTTCGGGGTCCATGTCTTTTTTTTGGAACATTCCTTTATTCTGTCCTCCTCCCGAATATTCTCCGCCCAGCATTCCTTTAGACCCTGCTTCTGCAAAGCGTCTTTCCATCGGCTGTGCATATAGTGTAAAGCTTAATGCCAAAAGAAGAACCAGTGTGGTAACTATTAACTTTCTCATTTTTCTTCACCTCCTCTCATATTGATAAAAAAACTGTTATTTCTTCTATATCTTCGTATATACTGTTAATTTCTACATCTATACTATGCCCTTCTGCTGATTGGATTGTTTCTCCTGCAATAATTTTATGTATATCTGCTATTGATTCCTCTAATTGTTCTGTTTTATATGTAAAAGAATCATCCTGCCATTTTAGGTTTATGTCCGTAGTTCTAATGCTTAAAAATAAGAAAAAGAATAAAAATATGGCGGCTGCAAAACCAGAGCCGAAAGCAAAAACGCGTCTGGTTCGAAAAATTCCTTTTGCTTCTTTTAAGTTAGAAGTTCCAAGGATTTTATTTAATAATGCCCGTCTATATACAAATGGCAATTTTATTTTCTCTTCTTTGTCTACCAACTTTATAGTCTTTTTAAAACAATTGAATTCTTTCCGGCAATCCGGGCAATTTTTTATGTGAGATTTTATTTCCAATGTCGTTGTTTTGTCCAAATCATTATAGTAGTAAAAAGGAAGGAACTTTTTTACGGATTCGCAGTTCATATTTTATTTCTCCACATAATCTCGTAAGGATTTTTTAAAATTCATAATTGCTCTGTAAAAGTGGGTTTTCGCCGTGCTGGGAGAGATTTTCATAATTTCCGCTATTTGGTCGAATCTCAATCCGTCAAAATGTTTCAAAGTAAAGACCGTTCTTTGTTGTGGTCCCAATTCTTTTATAACATCCTGAATTTTTTGGGATAATTCTTTATTCTCAATAGTTTTAAAGGAAGTGAGTTTTTCAATATTTATTAATTCTTCGTTTAACTCTATGGTCTTTGTTTTACGCGCTCTTATGGCGTCTATTGCGCGATTAACTGTAATCCTATATAGCCATGTCTTCAACGAGGACTTCTCTTGGAAGTTTTCCAGAGAACTGAAAAAACGCGCAAAAGCATCTTGGCAGGTGTCTTCTGCATCTTCAATGTTGCGTGTTATTCTAAACGCAGTTTGAAATACTCCAGAATATGTAAGTTTTACGAATTTCGTCATTGCTTTTTTATCTCCCCCTATGATTCTTTTTTGCAATTCGCCGAAAGTATCCAATTTAGTTTTCATTCTTTAGACGTGACTGATGATAAAAAGTTTACCCCGTTAGAAATTTTTTAACGCTAAATATTCATTAACCGGATAAGTAACCATTGCACTGTATAATATTTGATAAACAACTTATTAAATTTCTTCATGGGATTGACACAAATACGATAATATAGTAGCATAGCCTCCGATGTAATTGGAGATAAATATAACAAAATAAAAAAATGTCTACGAAATCTTCTTTAAAAAGAGCAAGGCAGATAAGAGAAAGAAATGTCAGGAATAAAAGGGTGAAAAAATCTTTTAAAACGGCAATCAAGAAGCTTGAACTTGGGATAAAAGAAAAAAAAGGCATCCAAGAATTAACTCCTCTTCTTACTAAGGCTATTTCTTTGATAGACAAAGCTGCTAAAAAAGGAGTTCTTCATAAAAATACCGCAGGAAGAAAGAAATCTCTGATTAGTAAAAAAATCAAAAAACATTTGGCTAAATAGCAAAAACATACCAAAAATCTATTTTGTAATCCTAAATAACAGTAATTCCATACTCAATTCCGGTTCACCGCCTCTTTTGATTCGGATATCCGTATCAAGTAAAAGATTAAAACATGTTTTCAAATCTTCCCAACTGAAAGCTTTTGTATGGGCGAGGAATTCATTTCTTTTGAAATATGGAATTTTTGCCTGCTCTAATGCCTTGTAATTATTAACACCCTTTAAAATCAGAGCTTTTGTTTCCCATAGTTTTGCGAATTGCCATCTCAACATCCCTATAATCTGTTGCGGAGAGGTTTGTCCGGATAATAGCATCCTCAATATGTTTAAACTGCGATGCGTATTTTTTTTGCTTATATTGTCTATTAATGCGAAAATATCGTATGTTTTAATGTCTATTCCAACTTCTTTTATATCTTTAAGCCCTATGATTTCTTTGTCTTTGGCATAGGCGATTAATTTATCTAATTCTCTTGCAAGAAGCGAAAAGTTTGCTCCGGTATTTTCCAGAAGCAGAGAAAATGCATCTGAATCTATGCGTTTGTTATCTTCTTTTAGCCGTCTTGCCGCCCATTCTTTGATTTGAGGTCGAGTAGGTTTTCTGAAAATAACTACTCTGCCATTTTTTGATATAAGCTGCCTTAGTGATGCTGAAATTTTAGAACCGGAAAGAATAAAACAATTTGTTGATGGGATTTTGTCCGTATTTTTACTCAATTGCGTTATAATTTTCGAAGGTAATTCTTCGGCGTTTTTTATTACTATTATTTTTAATTGCGATAAAAACGGCAGTGAAAAAAGGGAATGAAAAAATTCTTTAGAGTCTATTTCTTCAGCGTAGTGAATACTCCAGTTAAAATCCGGATAATTTATTTTTTTCTTTAAACTTTGTAAAAATTCATTTTTAAATACTTCTTCTTCTCCCTCCAGGAAATAAATTTTTGCGAAATTTTTATTTTCAAATTCTTCCAAAATTTCATCTATTTTCATTTTTTACCCCGTTAGAGATAACTCCAATGTTAAATAGAAACGCAAATTCTCGTTAATGTATAGATACCACTTTCCAGCTTTTTTTGTTTTGAATAATATAAGTGTAAAAATTTCCCATTAATTCCTAACGGGGTTTACCATGGCTCTGTAATTCTTTCGATTATGCTGCGAGCTGTTTTTTCCGCTACCCATTTAGTTACCTCATCTTCCGTTTTTGCCAGACTACCGGCGAGAAAATAGTTAACCGATTCGCTTTCTTTAAAATCCCCTTTCCATAATATTTCTTTTTTAGGTATAGACTCAAAGCGGACACTGATTTCTATAGTTAAACTTCCTCCTATGACGTTATCCTCTTCGTCATAAATCAATGGAGATCTTTTGAAATCTTTCACCTCGCCAATTAAGCTGGCTTGAGCATTTTCTTCATTAGTAAGTTTAAAAGTGCCGTCAAGGATAATTTCTCTCCTCATTGCGTCGGTTACGATGGCAGAAATACCGGGATAATAAGTTGAGTTTTTAAATGTTGGTACATAGATAGTTTTCAGGTCTCCTCTTATCGGGGAAAAAGGTTTATATCCGCATCCGGTTGAAAATAATGCGACTATGGCAACAAAAACACAGCAAGTTGTGAATCTAATTTTTGTTTTCATTCTTGAGAATATTGTCTAGACGGGACTTGGAATATTTTGCCCAGGTTGAATCGGGGGATTTTTCTATAATTTGCAGATAATATATTTTTGCCGCGCTTGGCTCTTCGTTTTTTTCATAAAACCTCGCAATCTCATAAATTCTTTCGATTTTTCGGTCGTTTAGCTTTTTTAGTTCGGCTTTTGTGGCATTGGCAAATTCGCTTTCAGGATATCTGTTGATAAACTCTTCAAGATTTTTTATTGCATTTTCAAAAATTTGTTCACTGTTGGGAAATTTTATAGATTCTTTTAACCAACATATGGCTTTTAGATATTCGGCTTCTTCAATCCATGCAGAATCGGGATATTGTATGGAAAGTTTTCCAAATTCAGCTCTGGCTGTTTCGTATTTGCCAAGTTTCATATAACAGTCGGCTATTCTAAACTGCATTTCATCGACTTTTTCATAATAAGGATAATTTTTAATAGCCATTTGGTAAATATTTGCGGCTTTTTCCCAATTGCTGATAGCAAAAATTCCTTTGGCTTTTTCTGTTATAGACATATTCTCTGATTTTTTGTTGTAAAAGTAATCGGCAATTTTTTTCTGTCTTTCTATAATTTCTTTTAGTTTGTTCGTAGAAGGAAATTTATCAATTACTTTTTGGTAACTTTGGCAGGCTTCATACGGAAGCCCTAGTTTTTCCTGACAGTCCCCAAGCATGAATTGTGATTCAGATGCTTCTTGACTCGTAGGGAAGTTTTCCAGTATTTTCTGAAATTCTCTTAATGCGCTTTCATAGTCGCCTGTTTTGTAAACATCCATTGCTAATGTCCATTGTTCTAAAGAAGTCTCGGCAACGTAATATTTTGGGTTTGTCCATTTATTGGTCTCTGGCGTCCATTCCCAATAAGCAAAAATTTTACCGACAAAAAACATACAGCAAATGCCGATGAATAACGTTAGAAAAATTATTTTTTTCATTTTTTTATATCTCTATTTTCCTCACGAAAGAAATATGATAGTTAAAACACATAATGCTTTTCTCATTTTAGGAGCGGGCGAGGGGATTCGAACCCCCAACATCAAGCTTGGGAAGCTTGCGCTCTACCATTGAACTACACCCGCACTAAATCCATATTTTATTGTCTTTGGGAGTATATTTATTTGTTTGCAGGTGAGAAATTTCAAAATCGTTGCTTAAAATCCCGTTAATTTTTTAAGTTCAAGAAATCTTTTTTGTATATCCTCTTTTTTTAATTTTTTAAACCTGTCTGCGCCAAATTCTTCAACGGTTAGAGACGCCGTGATTGTACCATACGCCATAGCCTTCTTCAAACTCTTATCGTTCACTTCGCCGGTTTTAGCCAGGAAGCCAATCAAGCCTCCTGCGAAGCTGTCTCCTGCTCCTGTAGGATCTTTTACTTCTTCCAACGGATATGCGGGCAAATGCATTGTAAAAGAGCGTGTAAACAAAACAGCCCCGTGCTCACCTTTCTTAATTATGACTCCTTTTTTAACTCCTTTAGACAGAATTTTTTTGCCTGCTTTCATAAGGTTGGTTTCTCTTGAGAAATGTCTTGCTTCCAAGTCATTAAAAAGAGCAATATCCACTCTTGGAAGGATTTTAAGTATCTGGTCATTATACTTGTCTATCCAAAAGGTCATGGTGTCCCAAACGATAAGTTCGGTAGCTTTAAGTTGGTTAAGAAGGTCTATTTGAGAAGAAGGAGAATTATTAGCCAAAAACACATATTTGATATCCTGATGCTCCGGCAAAAGAGATGGTGAATAACCTTGAAGCACATTCACATAGGTTGCCAGAACCTCGCATTCATTAGGATTATCCCCATATTTTGCTTCCCATGCAAAAGTCTTTCCCTTTTTAATCTCCACATTTTTTATATTAATCTTATTTTTCTTCAGGAAGGCCGTATGTTCATCCGGAAAATCTTCTCCTATTACGGAAACTATTATTGGAGTTGCAAAGTAGCTTGCTGATAAAGCGGCATGTGTCGCCGAACCGCCGAGAATATTTTTTCTTTTGCCGAAGGGCGTTTCCACGCTGTCCAGCGCTAAAGAGCCGAAAATCAATATTTTGTTGTTCATTATTCCCTCCCAAAATCTATAGTTATCAATCCTTTAGATTCTTCATTTTTATCGGATGGTAAAAATTGCCATCTTCTTAGATAGTTTATTGCTAAAAGGTCCAACTTTGCTTCGCCGGATGATTTTTCCGTTTGAATTTCTTTTACTTCGCCTTTTGCTGAAACGGAAAACTGAAGTGTTACATTAGATATTATGCCTGCTTCCTGCGCCCATTGGGGCATTGGCGGATAATAACTTTGTATAACTTCTCTTTTTTCCGTTTTCCACTTGATTGGCTGTTTTTTCTCTTTTAAAGATTCTTCGGGAAGAACCCAATCAGGAAGAAATTTTCTATCTATGATTGGTTCAAGGTCTTCCTTGAAAGGAATTTCCGTTTTATATTCTGTTATTTCTTTTGTTCTTTGAGCTAACATGTCTTCTTCTGTTTGCGGCAATTTTCTTGAAGGAAGGGGTGGACGAATAATATCTATTTCGGGTAGATTGGGCGAAGGAAAAACGGAGCTGGCAGTTCCAATTCCGCGTATTGTTTTATTTTTTAGAATCGAACTCTTGCCGATATAATATACTGGAACAATCTGTTTGCCGGAATCTAATTGTTTTTCATCTAATGATAAATCAAATAACAATCCCCAGAAAAGATGCCAACCGACAGAAAGAATCAGGGCTAACCCAAAAATTTTACTTAAATGCATTGTTCTGGTGGCGCTACGGGGAGTCGAACCCCGGTCTGATGGCTGAGAACCATCTGTCCTAGGCCGCTAGACGATAGCGCCAATTTTAGAAATGAACGGAAATACACAGAAATAACACTTTGATATAAGTCGAAATACATGGAAATATGTTGATATATATTGCCTGTCTACTAAGTGTTTCCATGTATCTCCATTGTATTTCTATATATTTCCAAGTTATCTTTTTATTAACAATTCCGCTATCTGAACGGCATTCAATGCCGCGCCTTTGCGCAGATTATCCGAGACAATCCACAAGTTCAAGCCGTTCTCAATTGACTTGTCTTCTCGAATTCTGCCCACAAAGACCTCATCTTTACCGTCTGCATCAAGTGCCAATGGATAAACTCCCGATGAAGGGTTGTCTACAACTTTAACTCCTGGAGCATTACTTAAAAGCTCTTTTACTTCCTGCACAGATAGTTTATTCTCGGTTTGGATGTTTACCGCCTCCGAATGGCATCTAAATACGGGAACTCTCACACAAGTTGCGGTAATAGGAAGTTCGGGCTCTTTCATAATTTTCCTGGTCTCGTTAACGCATTTGAGCTCTTCTTTGGTGTAATCGTTGTTTTCAAATACATCTATATGCGGAATAACGTTAAACGCTATTTGAGCAGGTAAAACTTTCTTGATATCTTTAGTATTATTATAATTCTTGCAATCTCTTGATGCTATATCTTTTGTCTCTTCAATCAACTGTTCAACAGCTTCTTTTCCCCATCCCGAGACGGATTGGTAAGTGCTAACTACAACTCTTTTTATTTTAGCCGCATCGTGAATGGGTTTTAAAGCAACAACCATTTGGATGGTAGAGCAATTAGGATTAGCTATTATTCCTTTATGATTTGCCGCTTCTTCAGGATTTACTTCAGGAACTACCAATGGCACTTCAGTGTCCATTCTCCATGCGCTTGAATTGTCTATGACGACTGCACCGGCTTTAGCGGCTATCGGAGCAAATTTCTTGCTTATAGTTGCGCCTGCCGAAAACAGGGCAATATCAACCCCTTCAAAAGAATTTTCATCAAGAACACTGACCGGTATTTCTTCATTCCTGAAAGATACAGCTTTTCCTTCGGAACGTTCAGAAGCAAGAGGAAGGAATTTATCCACAGGAAAATTCCTTTGCTCAAGCACTTTAGCCATCTCAATGCCAACCACACCGGTTGCGCCTACGACAGCCACATTGTATTTTTCTTTTCTAATCATAGCGCCGAATTTTATCAGAACTTATCAGTGATTGCAAAAATTGATTACTGAATAGGGGATTGTTATAATCTTTGCATAAATTGATTGAATAAATGTGTTTTATGAAAAACAAGAATGTTTATATAATTGCTGGTCCTAATGGCTCGGGTAAAACTACATTTGCAACGAAGTTTTTGCCTGACTATGTAAAATGTCCAAACTTTGTTAATGCCGACCTTATTGCTCAAGGATTATCACCATTTGAGCCGCGTATTGCCGCTATAAAAGCTGGGAAATTGGTGTTACAGCAGATTGAAGAGTTTGCCGAAAGCGGCGTCGATTTTGCCTTTGAAACAACCCTTTCAGGTAAGTTATATGTGAACTTATTCTCCGAATTAAAGAAAAAAGGTTATACTTTGCATCTTTTTTTTCTTTGGGTGCCTAATTCCAACTTAGCCATTGGTCGTATTAAGGAAAGAGTTTTAGAGGGTGGACATAATGTTCCAGCAAATGATGTTCGAAGACGTTTCGGTCGCAGTATCAGCAACTTTTTTAATTTATATGAGCCGATAGTCGATTTATGGATGTTCTTTGACAATTCTAAAACAAAACCAATTTTAATAGCAAAAAGACGGAATAGTCATAGGGAAACATTAAATGAGGAGCAATTTGCTATAATTCAAAAAATGACGAGGTAATATATGAAAAAAAGAATGTCTATACAGGATAAAGCAGAAGCCGCAATGAAAGAAGCTGTCCGAGATGTGGTAAAACGGCACAAAAAAACAGGTCGTCCTTTGGCTATATGGCAAGACGGCAAAGTCGTTCATGTTTCGCCCAATACTGTAAAATGACAGTTATAAACCAGACGACAGAAGTCAGAAGACAGATGTCAGATATGCAAAATAGAAGATTTTAAATTTTTCTGTATTCTGTTGTCTGTATTCTGTCCTCTGTTTAATAATTGCCCGGTGGTGTAATTGGTAACACGCAAGATTCTGGATCTTGTTTTCCTGGTTCGAGTCCAGGCTGGGCAGCCATGAACCGAATTTCGTTCTGGTTCAGAGGCAGCTTTGAGCTATTTTAGTGGAAGGGGAAAATAGGATGAAAGGAGGATTTGTGAAATTCATGATTTTATCCTTCATGTTAATATTTATCATGGGATGTGCTACTGTTTATAAGCCTTCTGGTCTTACTGGTGGATATGAAGATCTGAAATTACAAGATGATATTTATCAGGTCTCATTTAGAGGAAATTCGTATATTAGTTCTGAAAAGGTTAGAAATTATAGTTTGCTCAGGGCTTCCGAAATAGCAATAGAAAATGGTTATAAATATTTTATAATTTTGGAAAATCAAGATTATGTTAAAACTTCTACCTATACAACACCAGTTCAAACAAATACTTATGGAAATGTATCTTCATATGGAACTACAGGAAGTTATACTGGGACCACACATGTTTCAGGGGGGCAAACATATATCTATCATAAACCACGCTCAACAATTACTATAAAGTGTTATAAAGAAAAACCAGATGTGGATGGTATTGTTTATGATGCAAGTCAGATTAAACAAAATCTATCAGAAAAATATAAATTAAAATAATTCATGTCAATCAATTGGATAAATATAGTTATAGGAGCATTGGTAGGTGGGCTTGTTGGTTTTTTTCTTGTGAGGATATCTGATTGGTCCAGAGAAGTTAGATTATCGTTTAAAGGGACAGAAAAAACAGAAGTTAATTTTGGGTATTTGTATAAATTATGTTTTACACTAACGGGCTATTTTGACCCAGGAATATGTTCTATAGAAATATTAGCCAAAGATTATTCAACTTTTGCTAAATGGGATGAAAAACCTAATCCTTTAAAACGTGATAATATTAATGAATTTATTCCTGAATTAGTTCCGGCGACTTTCTACCAAAATCTTTTTCTAAAAAGAAAATATAAAGTTCCAGTAGTAGTTAAAGATGCTGAAAATAAATATTTTGTTTTTGATGGATGGTGGTTCGGTAAAAAAGATGGTTATTACCATGGTAAAGAGTTGAGTCATAGTGATGAGATAAATGTGATTATTCGTGGTGGTAACGGGCTTAAGTGGAAGCAAATTTTTTCTCTGAAAAATATTACATCCAATAATTCCCGTGTGTTTTCTAAAAGGCCAAAGATTTGTAAAATTATTAATAAGTTTTAGAAGCAGATTTTATCAACTTTTGTCAACTAAAATTCCCTCAAACAACCCACCTCTTACTTTTACAACCTTCACTTTTACCAGTTTTCCGATTAAGTTTTTATCGCTTTGGAAAGAGACATACTTGAAATTACGAGTCTTCCCCACGTAACATTTCCGAACTCCGTCGGGTTCGGAAATGCACGTGGTTTCACTTAACAATTTACTTCCTCTTTTATTAATTCCCTCAACGAGGATTTCAACTTCTTTACCGATTAATTTTTCGTTTTTCTTCTGTACTATTCTTTTTTGAAGAGAAAGAAGCTTGTTGAGTCGTTCTTTTTTTATTTCTTCAGGTATATCATCTTCCATATCGGCGGCTTTTGTTCCGGGTCTTGTCGAATATTTGAATATATAAGACGCATCAAATCCTATTTCTTTGACAAGATTATAAGTATCCATAAAGTCATCTTTGGTTTCGGTAGGAAATCCAACCATTATGTCGGTAGTAATGCTTACATCTGGAATAGTCGCTCTGATTCTGTCAACAAGCTCTTTATACTGGCTCCTTGTATATTTTCTATTCATCAGTTTCAAAATCCTGTCGGAACCAGACTGTAATGCCAGATGAATATGCTCGCAAACTTTTGGCAAATCTCTTATAGCTTCAATAGTAACGATAGACATGTCTTTCGGATGCGAAGTTGTGAATCTTATCCGTTCAATCCCCTTTATGTCATTTATTCTTTTCAGCAAGTGTGCAAAATCATTTTTATTTTTTTCTGTCCTCTGTCTTCTGTTTTCTGTCTTCTGAGATGCGTATGAGTTAACATTCTGCCCCAAAAGCGTTACTTCTTTTATGCCTTTGCGGGCAAGTTCCTTGATTTCCGTTTCTATTTCTTCTACAGGACGGCTTATTTCTTTACCTCTGACATACGGCACGACACAATAGGCGCAATAGTTATTACATCCCCTCATAATTGCCACCCACGCAGAAATTTTGCTGTCTCTTATCTCATAAATAGGCGCAGGGAAATCAGTGTAATCTTCTGAAGTTTCAATGCGCCTGCCGCCGGTTTTAAGTAAATCCCTTACAAATTCATGAATTTTAGGAATACTGTAAGTTCCGCATACAAGATTTAAATGAGGTATTTTGTTTAGAATATTTATTCCTTCTTTCTGCGCCATACATCCGCATATACCGATTATCAAATTGGGTTTTGATTCTTGCTTATATCTGCTCCATTTCCATAAATGCGCATATACCCTTTCTTCCGCATGTTGTCTTACACTACAGGTATTAACCAGTATTACATCTGCCTTTTGCCAATTGTCGGTAAATTCATATCCTTCTTGTAAGAGAAGCGACTTCATAATCTCTGAGTCGTATTTATTCATCTGGCACCCGAAAGTTTGAATGAAAACTTTCGGTGCCGTCCCCCCTGTTTTGATTTTGCGAATGCAATGAGCAGAATCAAGGGGGGATAACTTACTATTTTGTTTTTTCATAAGTTTTAATCAATTCCTCTTTCTGTTTCCTTGTTAGTTTTTTAAGTGATATTTCTTTATTAATCGCACTCTTATAATACTTATATTTTTTAACATAGACTAATTCTATAGGCGATTTACCTCTTAAGTATCTAGCGCCAAGGCCCCTGTTATGTAGTTTAAGCCGATTTTTAATATCATTTGTATAACCGATGTAATATGTCCCTTTCTGACATTTAACAATATAAACGTAATATTTACCGGTGCGTTTCTTCATTTTTTTAAAATAATAAATTATTATAACAATATCTTATGAGTTTGTGAGGTAGGCAAAAACTTACAGAATATTTTTTTGTTTTGGTATAATGCATATCAAATTTACAAAGGAGTTATAAATGTATAGACCTGAAATAAAAGTTATCGATTGTACTATCCGCGACGGCGGATTAATGAATAAATCCCGGTTTTCAATTGACCTTGTCCGCAAAGTTTACAAGGCCGTATGTGATTCAGGGGTAGATATTGTAGAGTTAGGATATAGAAACAGTAAAGAGATGTTCTCGGTAAAAGAATACGGAGCATGGCGTTTTTGCGATGAAGAAAATCTAAGAAAAGTTACGGAAGGAATCAAAACAAAGGACACTAAAACCAAAATAGCTATAATGCAGGATTCACATAAAGCCGTAGCGGAAGATATCCTGCCCAAAAAAGACAGTGTCGTTGATGTCATAAGAGTAGCTACTTATGTAAAAGATATCGATAAAGCAATTAAACTCGCAAATAACGCCACTGAGAAGGGTTATGAAGCGACTATAAATATAATGTCTATTTCACAGACTATTGAATGGGAATTGGACGAAGCGCTCCAGCAGATTGAAAATGAAACGAAAGTAATGGCTGTATATATCGTAGATAGTTTCGGCGCTTTATACAGTGACGACATTAATTTTTATGTTGATAAATATAAAAAATTTCTTAAGACTAAGGAAATAGGCGTGCATGCTCATAACCATCAACAGCTGGGGTTTGCGAATACAATTACGGGCATAATAAGAGGAGCCAATTATCTTGACGGGACGCTTTACGGGTTTGGCAGAGCGGCTGGAAATTGTCCTCTGGAACTACTGGTATCTTTCCTGAAAAATCCGAAATTCAATATTATGCCGTTACTGAAAGTTATCGGTAAGGATATATTACCGCTTACAAAAGAGATTACCTGGGGATATTCTATTCCCTATATGATAACGGGTATACTTAATTTACATCCTAAAATAGCAATGGAACTTATGGATTTGCCGGATGATTCCAAAGAAAAATATGATTATCTGGATTTTTATAAAAAGATAACAGCAGATGAAATTGAGTGATAGGGAATATATGGAAACAGTCAAAGTAGAACTCCTTAAAAAAGTGGATAATTCCTACCGTATAACAATTGGCAAGGGGCTTTTTCCGCAGATAGTAAAATATATTGCAGATTCTAACTACGGAAAAGTAGCCGTAATAACAGATACAAATGTAAGCAAACTTTACGGAAAAAAACTCCTTTCAATTCTTAAAGCTAAAAAAGTTCCGGCAGAACTCTTCAGTTTTAGGGCGGGGGAAGCAAGCAAGACGCGGGAAGTAAAAGCGAAAATAGAAGATGCATTAACTCTTAAAGGATTTAAGAGGGATTGTGTTGTTATTGCTCTGGGCGGTGGTGTTGTGGGCGATTTGGCGGGATTTGTTGCGTCTACTTATATGCGGGGAGTGCCGTTTATTCAGATTCCGACAACCTTGCTTGCTATGGTGGACAGCAGTACAGGAGGTAAAACAGGAATTGATACTGCCTACGGTAAAAATCTTATAGGAGCGTTTTACCAGCCCGAAACCGTTTTCATAGACGTTGAATTGCTTAAATCTCTTGACAGAAAAGAAATGCTTAACGGCATTATCGAAATGGTAAAACACGGTATTATTGCGGACAAAAAATATTTTCTTTTTATGCGGGATAATATAGACAGGATCTATAAACTTGAAGAAAAGATATTAATTAAAGCAATCAAACGCAGCTGCCAGATAAAAAAAGAGGTTGTTGAAAAAGATGAGAAAGAAAAAAATATCAGAAAGATGCTTAACTTGGGGCACACCATAGGACATGCGATAGAAAAAGCGTCGGGATATAAATTTAGTCACGGTATTTCTGTAGGTATGGGACTCGTTGTAGAAACTAAAATTGCAGAAAGGCTAAATATGATTTCTTCTATTGAAAGTCAAAGGATTATTGATTTACTAACAAAACTTGATATAAAAATAAAGTTTTCGGATGTCGATATAAGAGACATTGTTAAAAACACTCTTTTTGATAAGAAAAATACGGCAGGAAAAACCAATTATGTTCTTCCGTTGAAGGTTGGTAAAGTTGCAATTGACGTTTCCGTAAAAGAAAAAATTATATTTGAAGTATTACAACAATCCACTTAACCACGAACTGCACAAAGAAACAAATTCCTTAGGGTTATTTATATACAAATCTTCTGCGTGCAATCCTTTGTCTATCATTATTAATTTTTTGGGGTCTTTGGCTTTTTCGTAAAGTTCTTCTGCATGATGTTTGAAAATAATCGGGTCATTTTCTCCTTGTATTAATAAAGTCGGGATAGGAGAGATTTTATCAATGAGGTCAATAGGTTTTTCTTTTTTTTCAAAGATGTTACCCAAGCGCATTTTAAGGGTATGTTCACCAAACTTTTGAATTCCCGGTATAAGAGCGTCTTTATACAAGAATCGGTTTTCTATCTTCTCGAAACTAATTGGCGCGCTTATGACAATCAACCCATTGACGTTTTTATTAATAGCTACCTCGATTATGCAAGAAGCCGCTCCCAGTGAAAAGCCCATTAGGTAAATACAGGTATAATTTTCTTTGGCGTATTCAACGACTGCTTTGATATCTTCGTGTTCTTTTGCAGAAAAAGTAAAAACACCTTCACTATCTCCGTGTCCGCGCTGGTCCATCACAATAATATCGTATGATTTAAAAAAGTCATTTGATAGGTCTATAAAAGGTTTCGAATCTTTTGACATCGCAAACCCGTGACAAATAATTAAGACGGTATCTCTACCGTCTTTTTTGAAATGATTTAGAGCGATTTTCGTTTTATCAAACGATTCTATAGTTTTGATTTCCATTCTGTACTCATACTAGGGGATACAATAGTAGCTATTTACCAGTATTTTCTTCCTACAAAGAATCCGATTATAAAACCAATAAGTATCATTAGAGGTAATAAGATAATCCGTGACATACTGATTGTCCAAAAGAAAAGTTTTACGTCAACAACCTGCGTATTTTGAATCAAAAGAATCAAGAATAAACCTGCTAAGACAAGCGCAAAAATAACTTTAGGCTTCATAATAAACTCTCCTTTTCCCAAGAAATGAGACCGTACATTGGTCTTTCTATTTAGGTTGTAAGATATCCTTTATTTTATCCATAGCTTTTTCGCCTTCTTCTTTTGCCTTATCAAAGACATCTTGAGCCGATTTATTTGCGTCTTTTAGAAGGTTGCCTGCTTCTGTCTGCAAGGAACCCAAATCAAAATCGGCAAGTTTTGTGATTGCGGTGTTCATAAGCGCCTTGGTTACAATCAAACTCACAAGTTTATTGGCATCGGTTATATTTTCGTATTTTTCGTCAATATCCAATTTAACCTCTATTGTTTTGGGGTTTTTGCCTTGAGAATAATCTTTAAATATAACTTTTCCTATTTTTAATTGGAGAACATCGATTTTAAATTCTCCTTTTTTTGTCTTTTCTTCTTGAGATGGGGCTCCTTTTTTGTCTTTTACCACTTTTAAAGAATCAAGGTTAAGCGCGCCTTTTTCATTTTTCACGACAACAAATTCTTTCAAGTTAAGTTTCATTTCTTCAATGTGCACAATTTTCTTAAGGAATGCGCCCAAATCATAATCAACATAAATTTCCGGCAGAACTACCATTAGTTTATCGCTGAATTCGGGCGGATTGTATAACTTTATTTCTTTTATACTGACTATACTTTTTAATATTCCCACATCCATACTTCCAATATTTAAATCCAATCCCGTTATTGCTTTGACACCTGCTGATATTACATTTTTGGCTATGGTGTTTCTGGCAAGAACAACAGCAATCAATAAAACTAATATAATTAAAATTACTATGCCTAATTTTTTCATTTTTCCACCTCTCTTTTTCCCTTTCTTATCTTCTCTTATATAACCCAATCAATTCTGCGTTGTCAATTATATGATTTGCCATTACTTGTTCTAATTGTGCTTTATTTGTATTCTCGTTTAAATTTAACATTGTATCAAGCGCATATATTTTGAAGAAATAACGGTGTGTTCCAGAGGGCGGGCAGGGACCGTGATATTTCTTTTGACCGGCGCTATTATTTCCCTGTTTTCCTTGGGGGATACTGTTTTCTTTAATTTCTGAAATTACAGGCATATCAAATACTACCCAATGCACAAAAGTGCCGATTGTCGCATCCGGGTCATCCATAATCAAAGCCAAGCTTTTTGTTCCATCAGGAATATTTTCAATGACTAAAGCAGGATTAATGTTGTCTCCGTCACAAGTAAATTTGCTGGGCATAAGTTGATTGTTTTGGAAAGTTGAGCTTTTTATTTTCATATTCTTACTTTTTTTTATGTTTTATTTTACCTATTTTTTCCTGAAGCATGCCCATAGGACATATTGTGCACCAGGCGCGGTGTTTCATTGTTGTTCCTAGAATAATTGAAATGATAGTTGTTACCAGACACATTGTTACGAAAACGACACCTATCGCAAGAAGGTTGCCCCCTGTAGAGATTATGCGAAACACTAAAAAACCCATAAGTAAAACGAATATGAACCAGCGGAACCATTGCTTGGTGAAAAATAGGGGCACAGTTTTTTCGGTGCTGATTTTTGATAATACACCGTCTAGGAAAGCGCCTCTTGGACACAGGTTCCAGCACCAATATCGACCCCTAAAGAATGAGAGTATAAGGAAGAAGGCCATCATTGCTATAACTAAATAGCCCAAAACTGGTATGAATAAACCACCTATTACAATAATCGGCAGTAGCCAAAACATTATCAGTTGAGATTTCTTCATTTGTTATCCTTACGAAATATTTAATATTAATCTTTTATCATAACTAACAACATCTTGAACTTTTTAATTGCTTTTAGTGCATGTGGCTTGTTTGCAGGCATAATAATCATTTCGCCTTTTTTTATTGTGTGGGATTTGCCCGAAATGACAATTTCGGCGGCGCCGTCAATTATGTAAACTAAAGCATCAAAAGGTGCGGTGTGTTCACTCAGTCCTTGCCCCTTATCGAATGCAAACAATGTAACTGTCCCTGTTTCTTTTTTTATGATTTCCCTGCTGACAACGGCATTATTCTGATATTTTAATAGTGATGACAAATTATTTCTATTTTCTTTTAAATTGAGTTTTTTACTTTTCATAATTACAAAATTAAAGAATAGAAATATCTTGCCCGATTTAAACTTGAAATTTATATAGTAGTTAAATTTATTTCAAGTACTGGCTCAATGCAGCAGTCGTTTTTTCGCCTATAACTCCGTCGGCTTTAAGTCCGTTTGCCTTTTGGAATTGTACTATTGCCTTTTGGGTCTGTTTCCCCAATTTGCCGTCAATTGGGCCTTTATAGAATCCGGCATTTTTTAAAGCCGTTTGCATTTGTCTATAAGACAACTGTTTTACGGAAGTATTGTTTGTTTTTTGTTTGATATTTTTAATGCTTTCAAGTTCTCTTCCCAATTCGCTGATTTCTTTTCCTTTTGCCTGTAATTCTTGTTCGAGAAAATATATTTTGCCCTGCAATTCGTTTACTTGTTCCTGAAGTTGTTGCCTTTGGGTTTGGGGAGTCGGAGTAGTTGTTGCGCAACCTGATAAGAGCAAAACAAGAAATAGCGTTATTATAATTTTCTGAAACATCTTTTCCTTCCTCCTTTATTGGATATTATTTGAATTGTTAATTGATATGTAAAATTGTTTTTCATGTTTATGTTTTTTCTTTATTTAATGCAAGCATAGTTTCTTCATCTATCTTGCCGGTGGGTTGCAACCCTTTTGCTTCTTGAAATTTTTTTATTGCTTGGCGTGTTCTGTTGCCCATTCTTCCATCAATAGGACCGGGGTCAAAATTAGAGTTTTTTAAAATTTGCTGAATCTCTTTTACTTGAGAATTATATCCAATAACTATTCCTATTATCTGTTCTTCTTCTATCGGAATTTTATCCGCAAATTCTGTGGTGTTGGGAGTATTTATGCGATGTTTTATAAGAATAGTAAATGATACGATTATCGCTAAAATTAAACTTATTATTATAAAAACTTTTAATATGGCGATAAACGGTTTTGACATATTCGTTTTAGGATTCCTAAACTTGTATATGCTATTCAATTGGTATAATTATTTTTTGTCCTACTTTTAGTTTATTCGGGTCTTTTATTCGGTCTTTGTTAAGTTCATAAAGATATTTCCAACGGGATGCTCTACCAAGTTGTTCCTGCGCAATTTTGGAAAGCGTATCGCCTTTTTGAACAACATATTCTCTGATTGAAACCTTAATTTCCGATTCTATTTCTTCTTCCGTCTCTATTAAAAATTTGCCTTCTTCGATTTGTTCTGTTTGCATTCCTTTTGGTTTTCCTGAATATTGGAGCATTACCTCCTGGACTTCGGCAATCATAAATTGAGCGTTCCTATCTTTCTGCATACCTACGAGGTCAGTAATCGGGGCTATTGCGTCAAGTTTACCTCGGCTTACTATTTTTATGCGGTTTTCGGCAATACCGTTTTCGAGCATGAATTTTTTCACGGATTCAGCGCGGTTTCTTCCTAATTTTTCATTATAGGATTCCTGTCCGCGTATATCGCAATTACCGGTAATTAGGATGCTTGCTTCAAGATTTCTATTTAATACTCTAACGGCATCTTTTAAAATAACTTGAGCGTCCTCACGTAAATCTGATTTATCAAAGTCAAAGTGAATCTTTACGTTTCTTATTATTTTCTTTATAAGCAGAGACGGTCTTAATTCTTTCGGTTGAGGAGGAGCAAGTTCTTCTTCTTTATAATCGAAAATCATTTTATACACATAAACATAACCTCTGTTACCCCAAAGTTCTGTTTCCGTTTCTCCGGGTTCTGTAGGCCACCACCAGTAACCGCCGCGTTTTTGGTCTTGAACGGGACCAGGCATAGCGTCGGTTGGCCACCACTGAAATTGTTCTTGAAGCTCTTCTAATTCTTGTTTTTTTCTTTCTTCTTTAGGGGCTCTTTTATCAATATTGAAATCGAAAGCATAACTTGAATTTGCTAAAAGTATAACAGACAAAGCGATTAATAAAAGAAAAGCGACTCTCCCAACAAAACTATTTTTCTTCATGCTTCATTCCTCCTATTTTAAAAACTTTTTAAGTAGACACCAGTAACACGGCAAGTTTTATGCCATATCGCCTGACATAATTTGTCAAACAAAATTATTCTATCACTTTTAAATTTATAAAGAAATGGGCTATTATAAGTTTTGTTATGTGCGGCGATTTTCCGCATGAATGGATACTTTTTCGTTTCCAATTTGAATTTTAAAAATATGTATTAGAAGCAGTCAGGGTATTGACTTCTCAGTAAGCAGGGGTATAATTACAATACAAGGATAGAAAGGTCGGAATGTCTATAAGAAGTTCTGGCCTAAATAAAAGGGAGGTGAATGAATAATGAGAAAGCGATTGCATAGTAAAAAGGGTTTTACCCTAGTTGAGTTGATGGTGGTAGTCATTATCGTAGGTATTTTAGCAGCAGTTGCAGTTCCGCTTTATAGAGCCAATGTCCGAAGAGCGATGTCGAGCGAAGGACAGGCCCTAGTCGGTTCTATTAGAACGGCTGAGCGATTAGTTTTTGCTGAAACTAATGCATATACAGCTGTTTGGGCTGATATAAGCGGAAGCATAGACCTTACTGGAAACAGATACTTTACTACAGCTCCCGTGCTTGTAGCGGCTGGAACTGGTGCAGCGGCTACATTCACTGCTACAGTAACAGCAGCTGCAGGAGGAGATGCGGCAGGTATTACTGTATCTATTAACCAGGCTGGAACTATAGTTGTAGCTGGATTATAGTTTATAAGTTTGGGATAGAATAAAAAGTATAGACTCCGTTAGAAGTTAGTGTTTGAGATGTGCTGTCCTTGTGGCACTGACTTCTGGCGGGGTGTTTTTTTAATATACATCCCTGTTAAAATTTCCATCCGTATTAAAATGATTTTTGACATTACATAGTCAACTGCTTATAATACACATCCAAATTCAGAATTTTCCTATTATTTCCGTCTGTTTATGCAGGCAGGTACATATTTTAATGTAGTAAATTCGTCATTCGCCGGATTATAAAGGAGGTAGTTTTATATGGCTAAACAATTAATTTATAAAGAAGAAGCACGACAAGCGTTAGAAAGAGGAATTAATCTTCTGGCAAAAGCGGTTAAGGCAAGTTTTGGTCCTAAAGGAAGGAATGTAGTCCTTGAAAAGAAATGGGGTTCGCCTACTATTACAAACGACGGAGTTACCATTGCCAAAGAAATCGATTTAAAAGACCCTTATGAAAATGCGGGAGCGCAGTTGCTTAAAGAAGTTGCAGAAAAGACTTCTGATATTGCAGGGGATGGAACCACTACCGCAGTTGTTTTGGCGCAGGCAATATTCAAGCAAGGTATGAAGAATATTACAGCGGGCGCAAATCCTATGATTTTGAAAAGAGGTATTGAAAAAGCGGTTGATACGGTTGCATCCGAACTTAAAAAAATTGCCCAAAAAGTGGAAAAAAAGGACGAAATGGTTCAGGTTGCTTCTATTTCGGCTCATAACGATAAAAAGGTGGGAGAACTTATTGCCGATGCTATGGAAAAGGTTGGCAAAGAAGGTGTAATTACAGTAGAGGAAGGAGAGAAACTCGAAACGCAATTGGACGTTGTGGAAGGTATGCAGTTTGACAGAGGATATCTTTCGCCTTATTTTATCAATGACCCGGAAAACATGGAAGTTTTATTGAATGACCCTTATATTCTGATTCATGAATCCAAGATTTCTTCTGTTCAAGACCTTGTTCCTTTGCTTGAAAAAATAGGCAATGCGAAAAAACCGTTGTTTATAATAGCGGAGGATATTGAAGGAGAAGCTTTGGCTGTATTAGTTGTCAATAAGTTAAAAGGGGTTATCCAATGTTGCGCAGTTAAGGCGCCGGGATATGGCGATAAGAGAAAAGCTATGATGGAAGACATTGCTGTTCTGACTGGAGGTGAATTTGTATCGGGTGATTTGGGTATAAAACTTGAATCTGTCGGTATAAAAAATCTCGGTGGAGCAAAGAGTGTGCGAATAGATAAGGATAATACCACTATCATAGAAGGTAAAGGCAATACAAAAGATATAAAATCAAGAATTGAGCGGATAAGAAAAGAAATTAAAGATACAAAATCGGATTATGACAAGGAAAAATTAGAAGAGCGTCTTGCAAAATTAGCGGGCGGAGTCGCGGTAATTAGGGTGGGCGCTGCGACGGAAATAGAGATGAAATCCAAAAAGGCGTTGATAGAGGACGCGTTACATGCAACAAGAGCGGCTGTCGAAGAAGGCATTGTTCCAGGCGGCGGAGTGGCTCTTTTAAGATGTATTCCCGCTTTGGAAAAAATGACGCTTAAAGGCGATGAAGCTATCGGATTAAATATAATAAAAAGAGCCTTGGAAGAACCTATAAGGCAAATAGCTGTTAATGCCGGATTTGACGGCTCTGTTATTGTCAACAAAATTAAAAATTCTAAAGCTAATGAAGGCTTTGATGCTGAAAAAGGCGAATTTGTGGATATGATAAAAGCTGGTATAATTGACCCGGTAAAAGTTACGCATTCGGCTTTAAGAAATGCGGCTTCGATTTCTTCTCTCATACTTACTACCGAAACTTTAATAACCGAAAAAGTAAAAGAAGAGGAAGAAGACAAGAAAAAATAAACAATAACTAACAACCAATACTAAAATGGGAAGAAAAAATAGAAATCGCAAGAAGAGAAAAAATAAATTGAGATGGAGTTCCAAAAAGGCAAGCCATCGCAAACTCCCCGGAATGAGCAAAGTATCGTAAGAATAGTTCCTAGTGGATAGTGATGAGTGGTCAGTTGGTTTTTGCTAAACTCTGGTCACTGATAATTGACCGCTATTTTTTAAGGGCGTGCGCAAAAACTTCGTCCAGTGTTTTGACAAATGTAAATTTCAAACTCTTTTTGACATGAGCAGGAATCTCTTCCAAATCCTTTTTGTTTCTTGCAGGTAGAATTATCTCTTTTATTCCTGCGCGGGAAGCGGCAAGCACTTTTTCTTTAATACCACCCACAGGCAAAATTTTCCCCTTTAATGTGATTTCCCCTGTCATAGCCACATTGTATTTTACCAGTCTATTGGTTAATAGAGATACCAGCGCGGTAGCTATGGCAACTCCTGCCGAAGGACCATCTTTCGGTACTGCTCCCTGCGGAACATGTATATGTATGTCATATTTTTCAAAAAATCCTTCATCAATTTTTAGTTTCTTTGCTTTGGAACGCACATAAGATAAAGCGGCTTTAGCAGATTCTTGCATCGTTTGACCTAACTGGCCTGTTAAAGTAAGGTCCTTTTTTCCGCTCATTTTATTTGCTTCTATGAAGAGAATTTCTCCGCCTTGCGGCGTCCATGCCAGTCCAGTTGCTACTCCCGGTTCAGATGTGCGTTCAGCTGTTTCGGAGAAAAACTTAATAGGACCTAGATATAAAGCAATATTTTTTTCATTGATTTCAAAAGAATCTTTTTTACCTTTAACGAACTTTTTTGCAACTTTGCGAAGAATATTGGCAATTTCTCTTTCTACATTTCTTACACCCGCTTCACGAGTATATTCTCGGATTATTTTCCTAATGGCAGGATCAGTTATTTTTACATTTTCCGGCTTTAAACCGTTCTCTTTTATCTGACGAGGTAACAAGAATTTTTTGGAAATTATAAGTTTTTCTTCTTGCGGGTAGCCGGGTAATTCCAAAACTTCCATCCTATCGCGTAAAGCGTGCGGAATAGTGTCTAAGATATTTGCCGTGGTAATAAACATTACTTTTGAAAGGTCGAAGGAAACATCTAAATAATGGTCGCTGAAAGAATTATTTTGTTCGGGGTCTAAAACTTCCAATAGGGCAGATGACGGGTCGCCTCTAAAATCGGTACCAATCTTGTCTACTTCATCTAACATAAACACGGGGTTGTTTGTTCCTGCTCTTCTTAATCCTTGTATTATTCTGCCGGGTAGGGCTCCTATATATGTTCTTCTGTGTCCTCTTATCTCTGCTTCATCTCTTATGCCCCCAAGAGACAACCGGACAAATTTTCTGCCTAACGCTCTGGCAATAGATTGACCTAGGGATGTTTTCCCCACTCCTGGCGGACCCGCAAAACATAGAACTGGTCCCTTTGCATCTTTCTTTAGGTTCATTACGGCTAAAAATTCTAAAATTCTGTCTTTTACTTTTTCCAAATCGTGATGGTCTTCGTCTAATACTTTTGCCGCCTGATTAATATCGAGATTATCTTTTGTACTTTTGTTCCAAGGAACAGAAACGAGCCAATCTAAATATGTGCGTATAACGTGATATTCTGCGGCTTGCGGAGGCAACTTGTCTAATCTGTTGAGTTCCCTCTTTGCTTCTTTCATCGCTTCTTGGCTCATTCCCACTTCTTCTATCTTTTTTCTTAGTTCCTTTATTTCTATCGCATTTTCGTCCCCTTCTCCCAGCTCCTTTCTTATAGATTCAAGCTGTTGCCTCAAGAAATATTCACGCTGCGCTTTGCCGAGTTTCGATTTTGTTTCTTCTTGGATTTTGGACTGCAACATGAGAACTTCCAATTCATTGTTTAAGAATTTGGCTACTTTATTTAATCTTTCTATTGGGTCCAAAGTTTCCAATATGTCTTGTTGTTCTTTGGGGCTAAGAGAAAGATTTGCGATAATAAAATCAGCCAATCTCCCGGGTTCTTTAATGTTAATTGCGGTGATATAACTTTCTTCTTCCGGAATTTTGGGCGATAAAGACACCGCTTTTTTAAATTGGTGCAATAGGTTTCTCATCCGGGCTTCTATTTCCGGAGTCTTTCCGCTGCTTTCTTCTTGTATATTATTTACGTGAGCTTTTATATAGGGTTCTTTTTGAGTGAAATTTTTTATCTCTATTCTTTCGATTCCCTGCGCCAATAGGTAGACGGTATTTGTTGGCAGTTTAAACATTTTTACGATCCGCGCCAAAGTCCCGACTCTATATAAATTTTCAGGCTGGGGGTCTTCATCCAATTTTTTCTTCTGCAGGACTAAGCAGCAGAATTTATCCCCGATAGACACATCGTCTACGAGTTTTATACTGGCGGGTTTGCCTATGGTTATAGGGACGGTCATACCCGGAAAAACAACCGTATCCCTTAAAGGCAGGACCGGAATTTCCTTCGGAGTTTTCAATTCTATATCCATAATTTTTTGTTCGGATATAAGTGTCTTACTTTACCCGGATTAAACGATTCTATTCTCCCTTAATTTTTATTTTTATATTCTTAACTTGATTTTTCTTTGTTTTCGGCAATCTAATTTCCAAAATCCCGTTGGTTGCGGTAGCTTTTAACGGTTTTTTTGCATCAACGGGGATACCAAGAGAAATGATCGTTTCAAAAGCTTCGTAATTTATTTCCATTTGCCTATAGGCAGTTTTTCCTTCTGTACAAGTTTCTTTTCTGGTTCCGTGGATTATAATATTGTCTTCTCGGGTGAAAATTTTAATATCCTCTTTTTTAACTCCGGCTAATTCCACTTTTATTACTAAATCTGTCTTGGTTTCATATACATCGGTATACGGATGCCAGGGTTTGTGAAGTGGAGAGGGAAAGAAGCAATTGCGAAAAGTAGAAAGATGACGGAAGACCTTTTCCATCTCATCTTCCATTTGCTTTATATTTTTGGAAATTTTATCCTTAAATAATGGCATAATTATTCCTTATATCTTTTAGTTAAAAAATTCTACCATAGCAATTCAGCTCTATCAAACCCATTCCATTTTCTTTACGCGGTTTTGTTCTATTATATTGCTTTTTCAATCTTTAATAACATTTTCTTGAAGTTCTTGCCGGGGCCATAATTCCCCAAATCCCCGTTGGAATTGATTACTCTATGACAGGGAATAAATATCGCAACAGGATTTTTAGCGACAGCATTGCCGACCGCGCGCGAATGGGAGCATGTTGCTATTTTACAGGCAATAAATTTATATGAATACATTTTACCGTAAGGAATTTTTCTTAAACAATTCCATACTTTAATCTGAAAAGGCGTGCCTGCCCGCCGAGATTTTGGAGGACCTGCCCGACATGATTTGGGCGGGCCTTTTAAATCCAGCTTACTTTCAAACGATTTCATATTTCCTTTCAGATAAGAGTTTAATTCACATATCGCTTTAGAGTTTTTCTTTTCCGATTTTATTAGTTTACAGGTCGGGAATTTTTGCTTTAGTTTACATAAAAAAGCTCTTTTTTTTATTCCCATATCCACATATACCACGCCCGAAGAAGACGAAGCGAGCCCTATTGTTCCTAAAAATGAGTCAAGGAAAGTATAAAAAATTATATTTGACATAACTTATAATTATATCATGCGGAAAAATCCACCTATTGCTACATAAGTATCTTGCGTGTAAAATTAAGCTATGCGTTTATCAAGACGACTCTTCATTGTAATTGCGATTATGCCCTTTTTTCTATTCGTTAATTCTGTTTTTTGCCCCGTTAGAAGTAATACGGAAAGTTTGAATGATACTAAAGAAATTGTGTTGAAAACTTCTAACGGGGTAAAATTAGGCATAGAAGTGTTGAAGGAAGACACAGGCTATGTGGAAATTCTCAAAAATAAAAGATTAGGACTTATAACCAATCCCACGGGCGTAGATTCAAATTTAAAATCAACAACCGATATTCTTTATGAAAATCCTGCCTTCAATCTTGTTGCTCTTTTTGCTCCCGAACACGGTATAAGAGGCGAAGTATTAGCCGGAAAACATGTAAGTAAAATTGTAGATGAAAAAACAAAACTGCCGGTATATTCAATTTATGGAAAGACCCGTTGCCCTACCGAAGAGATGTTATCCGAAATAGATGTTTTACTTTTTGACATTCAGGATATAGGCGCCAGAACATATACTTATATTTCAACATTGTTTTATGCTATGGAATCAGCCGCAAAATATGGAAAGGAATTTGTGGTTTTAGATAGGCCAAATCCCTTGGGCGGGTTTAATATAGAAGGACCCATAATAAAAGAAGAGCATAAAAGTTTCATTGGTTTGTTCGATATTCCTTTGGTTCATGGTATGACTATAGGCGAGATGGCGAAATTTATAAGAGAAGAATATAAAATTGAACTTAAACTGACTGTTGTGCCTATGAAAGTCTGGACGAGAAATATGATTTGGGATGATACCAGTCTTGATTGGGTTCCAACTTCTCCGCATATTCCCACAGTTGAGTCCGCTTTTCTATACGCTACGACAGGAACTATCGGTAGCGCTAATTTGTGTAACGGTGTGGGATATACTCTCCCGTTTGAGTTGATTGGCAGCGAATGGATTGACCCGAATAAATTTGCGGAAAAATTAAATGCTAAGAATATTCCCGGTGTAAAATTCCAGCCCTACTGGTTTAAACCGTTTTATTTTTCGTTTAAAGATAAGGAGCTTGGAGGCATAAGGTTAGTGCTTACTGACAAAAGAACTTTTAAGCCTGTTAAAACGGCATTGGAGATTTTAACTTCATTGGAATCATTATATCCCGGCAAATATATTCCGTCCAAAGATTTTAATGAAATCTGGGGGGTAGATTATATATTAGATGAAATAAGAGAAGGTAAAAATGTTGACGAAATTATAAAAAAATGGGAAATAGAATTAAACGAATTTAATGAAAAAAGAGAGAAGTATCTGATATATAAATAAAAGACGGTTAGCGTAAAGATAAAACGGTTTTCGGTTTGCGTTAAAAATTATTTACGATAACCGAACACCGAGTTTTAAAGGAGGTGAAATATGTCCACCTGTACAAAGTGTCTTAAAAAAGAAGCTACTTTGCGCTGCAAGATGTGCCATAGGCCGATTTGCGAGGATTGCGGTATATCAGCTCCCAGCGGAATATTCTGTTCGGAAGAATGCGGCAAAAAGATGGAGTCGCACGTTGAGAGAATCAAGGAAATAGACGAAGAAAGACCTATTATTAAACAAAAAAGAATTCCGACAATTGTTAAACTTATTATCTGGTTTGTTGTTTTATGGATTGTAGCCCGTTTTATACTGAAAATAGATATTATTGAGAGTATAAAGGAACTTTTGGGTCTGCTAAAATTAAAGATATAAAGGGTTGACCCCGTAAAGAAATTTAATGACTTGCTTTTAAGATGCTATGCAGAACAATGGGTGCTTATCTGGTTAATAATTATTTTAGCGTTTTTTAAATTTCTAACGGGGGTTGAATTAAACCCGACAACCGTATAACATATCAAATCGGAGGTATCCTAAATGATAGATTTAAAATCTTTGTTAAAAGAAGATATAAGAACCGTTTTTGCAGAGGACCCAGCAGCAAGGTCAACTATGGAAGTTGTACTTTGCTATCCGGGACTGCACGCTTTATGGCTGCACAGAATCGCCCATATTATGTGGGAGCATGGTTATTTATTTTTGGCGCGGCTTCTTTCCCACTTTAACCGATTTATGACCGGAATTGAAATTCATCCGGGCGCTCAAATCGGCAGAAGATTTTTTATAGACCATGGTATGGGTGTGGTTATCGGTGAGACGACTGATATAGGTGATGATGTTCTTCTGTATCAGGGAGTTGTTCTTGGCGGCACAAGTCTTAAGAAAGGAAAGAGACATCCGACTATTGAAGATAACGTTGTAATCGGCACAGGCGCAAAAATTCTTGGCCCAATTAATATAGGCGAAGGTTCTAAAATAGGTGCGGGCTCTGTTGTAATAAAATCCGTTCCTCCCGATAGTACTGTAGTGGGTGTTCCAGGAAGAACAGTCGAGGAACATAAGAAACACGCAAAAGCAACAATTGACCTGGAACACGGGAAACTTCCTGACCCGGTATTGCAAACCATTAATGCTCTAAAAGACGAAATAAAAGGTTTGAGCAACAAATTGGAACAGTCCGAAGAAGATAAGAAAAACCCATCCCAAGTAGATTTCACACAGACAATCGATTCGCTGAAAGGTGAAATAAAACAATTAAAGGTATACATCAAGCAGGCGCAGGAAGATAAAAAGGGCCAGACAGAACAGGAGGTTGAGTTCTCACAAACAACTAATTCCCTGAAAGATGAAATAAAGGGCTTAAAAGAACACATCGAAAAAATAGAAAACGATAAGAAGGAAGTAACAGGGCAGGAAGTTGCTCCTTCGCAAGAAGTTAATTCCCTGCAGGATGAAATAAAGGATTTAAACTATCGTATCGAACAACTTGAGAAGGAGAAGAAGCGTGGAACTGAACGAAATCCTGATTTCCCAAGCGATTATTGAAGAATACTCAAAAGAACTAAGAACTGCAACAGAACTTGATGTCGCTATTGTTGGCGGCGGCCCTTCTGGTCTTATCGCCGCATATTATCTGGCTAAAGCCGGCAAAAAAGTCGCCCTGTTTGAAAGAAAACTTTCCATCGGCGGCGGTATGTGGGGCGGTGGTATGATGTTCAACAAAGCGGTCATTCAGGAAGAAGCAAAGCCAATCCTTGAAGAACAGAATATCCGGTTAAAGAAATATAAGGAAAACTATTATATTGTTGATTGCGTAGAAATGGCATCGGGTTTATGTTTCAATGCAAAGAAAGCAGGCGCTATGATTTTTAATCTTATCTCCTGCGAAGATGTAATGATACGGGAAAACAAAATTACGGGGATTGTAATTAACTGGTCTCCCGTAGAAATGGCAAAACTGCATATTGACCCTATAACAATCGGCGCAAAAATAATCATAGACGCAACAGGACACCCTTGCGAAGTGGTAAGAGGTATGGAAAAGAAAATGGGTGTAAAACTCAACACTTCCACCGGCGGTATGCTCGGTGAAAAACCAATGTGGGCGGAAGTCGGCGAAAAACTTATCGTAGAAAATACAAAAGAAGTATATCCCGGCCTTTGGGTTACGGGTATGGCGGTCAACGCTGTATTCGGTGGTCCAAGAATGGGTCCTATCTTCGGCGGAATGCTTCTATCGGGTAAAAAAGTTGCAGAATTAGTTTTGAAGAAATTATAAAATATGAATAATATTTTACTTTATATTGCTTTAGGGTTATTTGCAGGAGCTTTAAGCGGAGTAATCGGAATAGGCGGTGGAGTAATTATTGTTCCAGCTTTAATTTTTCTATTCGGACTTTCCCAGCATCAAGCACAAGGCACAACACTTGCCTTGCTTGTTCCTCCAATCGGTATACTCGCCGCATGGACATATTACAAACACGGATATGTCGACCTTAAAATAGCATCCTTTATTTGTATGGGTTTTTTTATCGGCGGTTTATTCGGCGCAAAAATAGCAACCAATTTACCAAGTGTAGTTTTAGAAAAGGTATTCGGTGTGGCGTTATTGTTGATTGCGTTAAAGATGATATTTGCCAGGTGAGTAGTTGAGGTAAAATAACAACTGAATTGGTTTTGAAGAAGTTGTAAGAGAATATTAATGAATAAAATATAAATGAAATATCTATTCTCATTAATTGCCTTTTCTATTTTGGTTAGTGGCTGTATTCGTGAGAATAATAGTCCGAAAACCTTAGTAACTAAAAGTGCTATCGAAGATTTTGAGGGACACAAGATTAAAATCGAAGGTATTTATCTTGAATATGCTGAGCCCGTATTAGAAGTTACCAGCCATACCGTTGGTAATACTCGTAATATTGTACTATTGAAATTCAATGGATCAACAATGATGGAAAAAATCGGGAAGGATAAAATTTGGTTTGGTGATAGGGTTCTTGTTGTTGGTGTGGTTAAGGCACAGAATAAGAAAATTCCCGAAATACATAGTTGAAAATATTCAAGAACTACAATAAAAAGTTTTTTACTTTTGAATAAGAAAATATTTGTCTAATTCTCTTACGATTCTTTTGCTTTTTTCTTTAGTTCGCTCAACTTGTTCAGGGCTTCCAGCGGGGTGAGTTCTTCAACTTTTAAATTTCTAATCTCTTCAATTATAGGATGACTTGTTTCTTTAGGAGAGAAGAATGTCAGTTGGTCTATTTTAATTTTCGGTGTTCTTGTCGAACCTTTCTTTGAAGATATAAATTTTTCTCTTTCTAAACTCTTCAAGATATCGTTTGCTCTGTTTATAACCTCGTCTGGCATTCCTGCCAAAGCGGCCACGTGAATTCCGTAACTTTTATCCTGCGCGCCGGGAAGTATTTTTCTTATGAATGTTATTTTCCCTCCCGATTCTTTTACACCAATATTGTAGTTTTGGGCTTTCTTTAAGAAATCAACCAAACCGGTGAGTTCGTGATAGTGTGTGGCAAATAATGTTTTGCAGGCAATTTTCGGGTTATTATGAATATATTCGGCAACAGCCCACGCTATTGATACGCCGTCATAGGTAGATGTGCCCCTGCCGACTTCATCAAGTATTATTAAACTTTTAGGTGTGGCATTTCGCAGTATCTGCGCGGTCTCGTTCATTTCGACCATAAATGTTGACCTGCCCCTTGCTAAATCGTCGGTTGCGCCGACTCTTGTGAATAATCTATCTACAACAGAAATTGATGCTTCTTTTGCGGGAATGAAACTGCCCATCTGCGCCATTAAAACTATTAAAGCAATCTGGCGTATGTATGTAGATTTTCCCGCCATATTGGGTCCCGTGATGATAATCAACTGATGGTCTTTGCCATCAAGTAGTGTGTTATTTGGAATAAAAGGGTTGTTGGGCATAACTTTTTCCAGCACGGGGTGTCTGCCGTCTTTTATCTGGATTTTTCCTGTTTCGGTTATTTCGGGACAGCAGTAATCATTTTTTAACGCAATATCTCCGAGTGAAGAAAGAACATCCAAATTTGCTATGTTCGATGCAGTATTTTTTATTCTGCTTAATTCTTTTAAGATTAGAAGCCGGACCTGTAGAAAAATTTCATACTCCAGCTCTCTCATTTTTTCTTCTGCGCCGATAATGAGGGATTCTTTGTCTTTGAGTTCTTCAGTTATGAACCTTTCGCAGTTAACTAAAGTTTGTTTGCGGATATAATCAGATGGTGCTTGTGAAATATTTGATGATGTTATCTCGATGTAATATCCGAAAATTTTATTAAAACCTACTTTTAGTGATTTGATTCCTGTCCGTTCTCTTTCTTTTGTCTGAAGCCCTGCAATCCAGGTTTTGCCTTCTCGGGATGCAATTTTTAACTTGTCCAATTCGCTGTCATATCCTTCTTTTATGACATCGCCTTCGGTCAAAATATATGGCGGATTATCAACGATTGCTTTTTCTATGAGTTCGCGGATTTCCTTAACATCGTCAAGATTAGAAGCAAGTTCCTTTAACAACGGTGGCAACTTGCATTCTTTAAGTACTTGTTTGATTTGCGGGATTTTATTTAACGATTGTTTTAATGCGATAAGGTCCTTACCTTTTGCTACATTTGTATCAAGACGGCTTATGATACGTTCCAGGTCGTATACTTCTTTTAGGTTCTGTCTTAATTCTTCTAATAGTGGTGTATTTTTTGTAAAAGTTTTTACACTCTCCAGTCTCTTGTTTATGGTTCTTACATCCAGTAAAGGATTAAGCATCCATCTTTTTAAGAGCCGTCCTCCCATTGGCGTGAGTGTGGAGTCGAGTATTGAATAAAGGGTATCTTTGCGTTCTTCTCCCGCAAATGTTCTTAAAAGTTCTAAATTACGTTGTGTGTCTTCGTCAAGAAGCATAAAGTCAGAAGGAGAATAAAGTTCTATATTTGTTATATGTTCCAGTTTTGTTTTCTCCATCTCTTTTACATAATCCAAAAGCGCGCCTGCCGAAGCGATGCCTAAATTAAACCCGCGGAGTCCAAGTCCGTCCAAAGAATAAACGTTGAAATGTTCTTTTAGTGTTTGTGTGGCGACATCGGGTGAAAAATTATAATCGGGGTAGGGTGTAAAGGTGCGTATTTTATGATTGAGATTGTTTTGCCAATCATTATCTTTTGCGATCGATTCAGGTAGTAGACATTCTGACGGAGAAAGACGGGAAACTTCTATTATGAATTCATCAAGTGAAACTTCGGAAACTTTGAATTCGCCTGTGGAACAATCAAGAAAAGAGAAACCTACTTTATCTTTGTCGGGGCGGAAAGAAAGAATGTAATTATTGCCTTTATCTTCCAACAGAGACGATTCGACTATTGTTCCGGGAGTAATAACTCGCACTACTTCTCTTTTGACCAATCCTTTTGCTTTTCTGGGGTCTTCCATCTGTTCGCATATTGCAACTTTATGCCCGGCTCGTATGAGTTTTGCCAGATATCCTTCAACTGCGTGGTGTGGAATACCGGCCATTGGAACCTTTTTTTTATTGCCTCCGTCTCTTGCTGTGAGGACAATTTGCAGGGTTTTTGAAGCGATTTTAGCGTCTTCAAAGAATGTTTCGTAGAAGTCCCCAAGACGGAAAAAAAGTATGGCGCTTGGATATTTACTCTTCAGCGTAAGATACTGCTGAATCATGGGGGTGAAGTTTTTATCTTCCATAAATTACATATCAAAATGTAAAATTTTGAATTTTAATTTGTCATTTTACATTTTAATTTTTTATTTTTGATTTTTTTTGTAAGTCCTTACATATCCCATCCAAAACGCCGTTTATGAATGATTTACTTTCTGTTGCAGAATATTTTTTGCTTAGCTCTATTGCTTCGTCGATAGATACTGCATGGGGGACTTTTTCTGAAAATAGCATCTCGTAACAGGCAATACGCATAATGTTTCGGTCAACTACGGAAATTCTCGAGATTTTCCAATGTTTAGAAAATTCGGAGATTTTGGGATCAATCAACTCAATGTTTTTTAAAGTTCCTTCTACCAGTTCTTTTGCAAACTTCTTCTCTTCTTTATCAATATCCATAATATCAGTCAGATACTTGAATGTGTCTTTCCAAGTAGAAAGTGGTTCTGTCCCATCATGGGGCATAGAATCATTCTGATAAAGAACCTTCAAAGCCAATTCTCTTGCTTTTCGTCTTGAGCTCATATGTTTCCCATCAAATCAAAGACCGTTTATTAACAGTTTTTTATCAGTTACTTAAAACTTATTACTTATGACTTAAAACTGCTTTACTTTATCTGTCCGAACAAATTAACCATCTCAATAGCTGCTAATGCGGCGTCTCTGCCTTTGTTGCCAGATTTTGTTCCTGCTCTTTCAATTGCCTGCTCGAGTGTATCAGGAGTGAGTATTCCGTAAATCACAGGTATACCTGTTGCAAGAGAAATTTGAGCTATGCCTTTAGTCACTTCTTTCGCTATGTGTTCCCAGTGTGATGTGTCACCTTTTATTACTGTGCCTAAGCAGATAATCGCATCGTATTTTTTCTTCTGTGCAAGTTTGCTGGCGAGATATGGGATTTCAAATGAACCCGGGACCCAAAACACTTCGAGCTCGTTTTCTTTTGCGCCATGTCGTGTAAGTGTGTCTATTGCGCCGTCAAGGAGTTTGCCCGTAATAAATTCGTTGAAACGAGAACATATCAGAGCAATTTTTTTACCTTTAACCACTAAATCAGCTTTATATGTTTTAATCATTTTAACCTCCCTTTTTTTATACTCGTTTTTAGTTATTTTACTATATCTTTTTCAATAAGTGTCCCATTTTTTCTTTTTTTGTTTTGAGATAGGAAATATTGCGTTTGTTAATGGGTGTTTCTATTGGAACTCTTTGTGTAACTTTTAATTTATACCCCTGTAAACCCACAATTTTCTTCGGGTTATTTGTTAAGAGTCTTATAGTAGAAAGCCCCAAGTCTACCAGAACTTGCGCACCCATACCATAATCTCTTAAATCGTCTTTAAAACCCAAATCTTCATTTGCTTCTACTGTATCTCTTCCTTTATCCTGCAGAACATAGGCTTTTAATTTGTTGGCTAATCCTATACCTCTTCCTTCCTGCGGCATATAAAGTAAAACGCCTTTGCCTTCTTTGGATATCATTGTCAGAGCATCTCGAAGTTGGTTGCCACAATCGCATCTTAATGACTCAAAAACGTCTCCTGTAAGACACTGTGAGTGAACTCTTACAAGAACATCTTGTTTGCCTTTTACATCTCCTTTTATAAGTGCAAGATAATTTTCCTGATTAATGAGAGATTCATAAAGGACAAGTTTAAAGTCTCCATGTGGTGTCGGCAGATTAGTCGTAAGCACTTCTTTTATTAATTTTTCTTCCTTTATTCTGAATGCTATTAAATCTTTTATTGTGCATAATGGAATATTAAATTGTTCGGAAAATTTCTGAAGCTGTGGCAGGCGCGCCATTGTGCCATTGTCGTTCATAATTTCGCACAAAACCCCTGCTGGTTTAAGCCCGAGTAGTTTGGCAAGGTCAATTGTTGCTTCTGTATGGCCTGCTCTTTTTAGAACTCCTCCATCTTCTGCTTGAAGAGGGAATATATGTCCGGGTCTTGCAAGGTCATCCGGTTTTGTTTTTGGATTTAGAATTGTTTTTATAGTTGTTGCTCTGTCATGTGCAGATATGCCTGTAGTTGTATCTTTTTTTGCATCAACAGAAACAGTAAACTTACACCGGGTGACTTCTGTGTTCTTGTCTTCTGGAACCATCTGGTGCAGATTCAGCTCTGTCGCCCTCTGTTTTGTTATTGGCATGCATATCATACCTCTGCCGTACTTTGTCATGAAATTTATCTTTTCAGCTGTCGCAAACTCTGCGGCTATTATAAGGTCTCCTTCATTTTCTCTGTCCTCATCATCTACAATGATAACGAAGTTGCCTTTTTTGAGTTGCTCTGCCGCGTCTTTAACCTTTGTAAATTTCATAGAAATCCTTTTTCTTTTAGAAATTCAGATGTAATTATTTCTCTTTTCTCAGATATGGCCTTTTCTACATATCTTGCCAGTATATCTACTTCGAGGTTTACTTTATCGTTTATCTTTTTTATTCCTATCGTAGCAAAAGATGTTGTATATGGAATTATAGTAATTTTGAACGAAGAAGTCTCTACTTCTTTTATGGTTAAGCTTATTCCGTCGACTCCTATAGAGCCGTTTGGGACTATATATTTCATTAGGGGTAGGGGAGATTCTATTCTCAAACTAAAAGTTTCCCCTTTGCTTTTTTCAATTATTTCTCCTATCGCGTCAATATGTCCTGTGAGAATATGTCCTCCCAATCTGTCTGTAGGTTTTACCGCTCTTTCAAGGTTTACGCTCCTGTTTTCTTTAAAACTTAAAAGCGTAGTTTTTTCTAATGTTTCGCGTATAGCTTGCACTTTGAACGTGTTCTTTTGTATATCCGTTACGGAAAGACAAACTCCGTCAACGGATATGCTGTCACCGTTTTTACCGTCTTTGCATATCTTGGGCGCGTTAACGGTAAAGGTCCAAACATTGCCGCTCTTTTCTATTTTAGATATTTTACCTATTTCTTCAATTATTCCGGTGAACATGTTTCAACTAATCGGTTAGCGGTTTTCGGTATTCGGTTTTCGTTTTTTTACGATAACCGATAACCTATAACCGTTATTTTTCTGACGATTTATAAATATCCTTCCATTACTACATCTTCTCCCATTTTCCTTATAGATAAGTCGCGGATTCTTACAGCATTGGCTATTTTTTCTATTCCTTTTCCTTCTACAGGGGAAATTGCGTTTTTACCGCCGATTATCATAGGAGATAAAAATGCCACAAATTTATCTGCCAAGGCATTTTCTATAAATGAAGCATTTATTGTTCCGCCGCCTTCAACCAATATAGATGTAATTTCTCGTTTGGCTAATTCTATCATAAGTTTCTTTAAGTCGACTCTGCCTTCTTTTGAAGAAATAACTATAATCTCTGCTCCTTTTTCCTTCAAATCTCTTATTTTCTTTTTGCTTATTTTATCTGTTGTGGTAATTATAATCTGTCCACCTTTAGTTTTTAACAGATTGCAATCCAAAGGGATTCTTCCTTTACTGTCAATAATTATTCTTTTTGGTTCTTTTATTTCCAAACCGTGAGTGTTAAGTTGAGGGTTATCTTTAAGAAGTGTTTCTATCCCTATTAGAACCGCATCGAATTTACCTCTTAATTTTTGTGTGAATTCTCTGGAAGCCTTCCCTGAAATCCATTTTGAATTGCCTTTACGAGTGGCTATTTTACCGTCTAAGCTCATAGCCCATTTCAAAACTACAAACGGCATTTTTTTAGTCATATATTTGATATATGTTTCGTTTATTTTTCTAGCATCCTGTTCAAGGATACCGACTTGTACATCTATCCCTTCGGATTTAAGTTTCTTTATCCCCTTACCATTGACCAAAGGATTTGGGTCCGGCATAGCTATTACAACTCTTTTTATACCTGCTTTTATTATTTCGGGAGCGCAGGGCGGTGTTTTACCGTAATGAGCGCATGGCTCAAGGTTGATATACAGAGTAGCTCCTTTTGTTTTCCCGCCTGCCTTTCGGTTGCCTGCCAGCTTCGTAGCGGGCTGGTGGGCAGGCTTTCCTGCTGATTCAAGGGCAAGGATTTCAGCGTGCTTAGAACCTGCTCTTTTATGATAACCTCTTCCGATAATTTTGTTCCCCTTTACGATAACAGCGCCGACCAAAGGATTGGGGGACGTGAGCCCTTCGGCTTTTACTGCGAGAGCCAATGCCTCTTTAATGAATTTGGTGTCCGTTTTATTCTTCATATAATCTGGAATTTGAAAATAGAATACTAGATACTTGATTCTAGATTCTTGATGCTTGTTAATAAATTATTTGTTTCTACGAGTATCTATCATCTAGAATCGGTTTATTATTTATAAGTTTATCTAAAAACTCGTTAAACATCAAAAGAAGTGGATAGGGGATTATTTTGTCTTGATTTTTCCTAATTTAATATATTGAACTAGGGGGATTTTGGAAGGACATACATAAGTGCAGCAACCGCATTCTATACAATCTTTTATATGTAACTGGCTTAATCTTTCCCATTTTTCGGCTTTTACCACTTTTGCAATCTGTGTGGGAAGAAGATATGCGGGGCAAACTTCTATGCATTTTGCGCATCTTATGCACGAAAACTCTTCGTCTTGCGTTATTTCGTCTTTAGTTTGGACAAGTATTCCGCTTGTTCCTTTTATTATGGGAGTTTGGATGTCTTGTTGGGATATGCCCATCATTGGCCCGCCTAAAATTATTTTACCTATGTTATCCCAATCTACTTGGCAGAAATCAAGAATATCTTTTACGGGTGTTCCAATTCTAACTAAATAATTGCCTGGATTTTTTACTGCGCCTGTTACGGTTATTGCCCTTTCATATAATGGTTTACCAAAGTTAACAGCTTCGTAAATAGCCAACAGAGTTCCGACATTATGAACTACAACACCCACATCCATAGGTAGTCCACCCGACGGGACTTCTTTGCCTAAAACCGTCTTAATAAGTTGTTTTTCTCCGCCTTGAGGATATTTCACTTTTATGGCTATTACTTCTATATTCTCGTTTCGAGTTAATTCTTTTATCTGTTCTATTGCGTCAGGTTTATTGTTTTCTATTGCAATAATGCATCTTTCGGAGTTTAGAATCTTTCTTACTAACTTGATGCCTTCGACTATTTCTTTCCCCATTTCCTGCATAAGGCGTTGGTCGCAGGTTAAATATGGTTCGCATTCAGCACCGTTTGCTATGAAGGTTTTGATAACCTTTTCTTTTGGCGGGGACAACTTAACGTGTGTGGGAAATGCCGCGCCTCCGAGTCCGACTATGCCGGCATCTCTTACGATTTTTATTATTTCATCTGCCGAAAGATTCTCGGTGTTTTTTTTAGGAGAAATAGATTCTTCGGTTAAATCCTGTTTATCGTTTTCTATTACAATGGATTGAAATCTTCCGATTACGGGATGCGAACTATTCTCTATAGATTTTACAGTTCCCGAAACAGACGAATGAATAGGGCTTGATATAAGTTTTTCACAAGTTCCTATTAAGGTTCCTCTTTTTACTTTGTCGCCTTTTTGAACTACGGGCTGGCACGGTGCGCCTGTATGTTGGCTTAAAGGAAAAAACAATATTTCAGGCGCGGGAATGGGTATTATTTCTTTATCACAACTTAAATGTTTGTTTTCCGGCGGATGAACACCGCCTATAAAAGGACGTAATTTAAACATAGTATTTATCGTAAAGCGTAAATAGTAATTGGTAAATGGTAATTCAAGAATCGTAAACAGTAATCAGTAATTCATAAATAGTAATAAACAAATAACTAACAATAGAAAAATTACGGATTACCCTTAGAGATTGCTGAGCAATCTCAAGGACTTTGGTCCCGGGAATCTTGTAGATTCCACGGGGCAATTTACAAGTTACCAATTACCCTTGTTTATTTCAATAATTTCTTCCAACCCTTTAGTATAACTTATATCGAGTTTTCCTTCCTTTTCCTCTATTATAACGACCTCGGTATTGGCGAGTTTTTCTATCAATTCTATTCCTTTTTCTTTTCCCATAACCATTAAAGCCGTTGCCAACGCGTCTGCATCGATGCAAGTTTCCGCAACTACTGTGACTTGAATTATGGCGCTATCTACAGGATAGCCAGTTTGAGGGTTAATTATATGACAAAACTTTTTTCCTTTCAAAGTGAAAAATTTTTCGTAATCGCCTGAAGTGGCTACTGCTTTATTTTTTAGTTTTAATATTCCTATAACTCCCTTCTTTTTTCTTGGATGACGTATGCCGACATTCCAAGATTCCCCATTTTCTTTTTCGCCGAGACAATAAACATCTCCTCCCGCATTTATGAGTGCTGATTTTATTCCTTTTGCATTTAAATAGGATATAGCCTTATCCACAATATACCCTTTTGCAATTCCGCCGAGGTTTATGCTCATATTATCTTTTGCAAAACCAATTTTCCCGTCTTTAGTAAATATTAGGTTTTGCCAGCCGATATTTCTTAGCGCTTCGTCTATTTTTTCCTGTGATGGTATTTCTTTTAATTCTCCTCCTTCAAAATCCCAGAGTTTAAGAAGAGGGGAAACCGTTATGTCAAAGGCGCCGTTTGTCAGTTTACTGAAATAAATGGCTTTTTGGATAACTTCATAAACTTCGGGAGAAGTTTTCTGCAGGTTGTCTTTTTTCAGAGAATTTATGCGGTTTATTTGGCTTTCCTTATTATAAATGCTTAGCTCATCTTCCAGTGCATGCATTGCTTCTAAGGTTTCATTGATGACTTTGTTGTTTTTCTGCGGAAGAGTTATTTCCACAAAAGTTCCCATAAGAAGATATGTCTTTTTAGAGAATCCAAATCCTAATAGGATGATAGGAAGCAGTAAAAGTGTAGCCACAAGGTTTAAGATACACAGTGTTTTTTTATGTGTTGTTTTATATTGTGGCGAAACCCCACATCGTTTGCCATTGTGGTAATGGTGATACTGGTGCGTGGGCAGAATTAATTTTTTCATGGATTTGGTTACCTAAAAAAAAGGATACTAGATTCTTGATTCTAGTTAAAACTTTTTTATTATGTTTCTACTAGTATCCAGCATCAAGTATCTAGAATCGGTTATTTCCTTACTTGTCCATCGCCAAACACGATATACTTATAAGTCGTAAGTTCCTCAAGCCCCATCGGGCCGCGCGCATGGATTTTATCGGTTGATATACCAATCTCTGCGCCGAGACCAAACTCGCCGCCGTCGGTAAATCTTGTGGAAGCATTTACATATACGCAAGCAGAATCCACTTCATTCAGGAATTTCATTGATTTCGAGTAATCTTCTGTTACTATAGAATCCGAAAGATGCGTGCCGTAAGTATTGATGTGTTCAATCGCGTCATCTACCCCCGGAATTATTTTAACAGCAAGAATAAGGTCAAGATATTCTGCATACCAGTCGGATTCGTTTGCGGATTTTATGCCTTTAACTATTTTTCTTGTCTTAGCGCATCCTCTAATCTCAACTCCTGCTGACTTGAATTTCTTGAACATCGACGGCAAAAATTCTTTGGCAATTTTCTCATCAACAAGCATTGTTTCCATAGCGTTGCATACGCTCGGTCTTTGTACTTTAGCATTAAAGCATATATCTTCTGCCATTTTTAAGTTGGCGAATCTGTCAACATATACGTGGCATACACCTTTATAATGTTTGATTACCGGAATGTAGGAATTTTCCGTAACTTTTCTTATTAATTCTTCGCCGCCTCTTGGAATTATGAGGTCTATATGAGCGTTTAGTTTAAGAAGTTCATCTACAGCTTTTCTGTCTATTGTCGGGATAAACTGAATAGCTTCTTCGGGTATTGCTGTTCCTTTCAATGATAACCTCAGTATTTCCGCTATCTTTTTATTAGAATTAAAAGATTCACTACCGCCTCTTAGAATTACGGCATTGCCTGCTTTTAAGCACAGCGTTGCAGCATCACTTGTAACATTCGGTCTTGATTCATATATTATCCCAATTACACCAATCGGAACTCTTTTTTTGCTTATCTTAAGGCCGTTTGGTCTTTCCCAAGTTTTTATAATAACGCCAACTGGGTCTTCAAGTTTAACGATGTCTCTTATATCGGATGCCATCTTCTCAATTCTTTCTTCATTAAGAGTGAGCCGGTCAATAAGTGCGGACGAAAGTCCTTTCTTTTTGGCATTTGCTACATCTTGTTTGTTAACCTTGATAATGGCGTCTTTTTCTTTTAACAGTCCATCAGCCATTTTCTCCAAAGCTTTATTCTTATCTTTGGTAGAAGCCATAGCCAGCTTATACGAAGCTTTTTTCGCCTCTTTAGCTATTTTCAGAATTTCAGTTTTTATATTCATTTAGTAATTTTGAATTGTCGTTCAATTTTGCGCCAGAACGCAGGTTTTTTGTCAGCATTCTTGATGCCATATTTTAATTCATCGAGTGTATAGTTGATTAAATATTGTTTCTCGCTTGGCTTGCTCTGTCTTATTGCTTGGATAAGTACTGGAAATGTTCGCATAAAACTTTCCAATTTTGCTATCTGCTTTATGAACAGTCTAATATCTTTCTCCAAATCTGGACATATTCTTATCATTTGTTTTGGCAACCATCCCGGCTTATTGGCATCTGCAAGAAGACCGAAGTACTGTAAAGCTGATTGTTGTATGAAATCAGCAAGTTCCGCTGACATATCTTTCAATCCGCCGAGTCGAATCTCAATATACTTCTGAGAAATTTCATTGGGATCAATTTTTTGTGCATTAGGGTCAATCAGTTTCCATTGGTCTACAACTAATTTAAGAATACTGTTGATACCTTCTCTAAGACTGATAAAAGTTTTGATCTCATCTTCTTTCAACCCAAATTGAGTTTTCATTTGATCCTCAGTAAAAGGTAACCGTGAGACTCGTTGAAAATATGTATCAATGAAATCGGATTGCATAAGGATTTCTCTTTATATTTTACAAAACAACCAAATTATCTCTATGGTTCTAACGTTACAATAACCTCCATATCCCTTTTCTCATCTCAACTGGATAGACAGACTTAAAAATGTTCTTTCCTTTTTCTCTCGAATTTTGTTGTAGGGTATTACGTACCCACGATTTGAGTTTTCCCATTGTATCACCTCGTTTAGATCGATTTTTCTCTACTATTTCATATATTTGTGAGAGATGTGCTTCTCCTCCCAATTCAACAAGAGCATTTTTTACATCATCTATCCATCGCATAAAATACCTCTTCCTTTATCCTACAACACAACCAAATTATCTCAATGGATAACTTCGTCGTAGTTTTTCTGTTTACCCTCACTATTTCAAACTAATAATATCACGGATTCCAAGATGATTCCAACGAGTATTTATACTTATTGAAATGTTATTTTGCAGAGAATTTGAGGAAGGTGGATAGATTACGATTTTTATTATAAAGAGCGTTTTTAGTAAACAGGCAGATGTTTTTTGAACATTTCTGTAATTACCTGTTCCATTGAGTATAAACCTTTATGTTTTTTTATAAGCCATTTTGACGCAAAAATGGCTCCTTGACCAAACGCTGCTCTGCTTATACTATCATGCGCCAATCTTATGGTTTGGTTCTGTAAACCGAAAATTATCTCGTGTTTTCCGACAATTCCACCGACACGGATTGAATTAACATTTGTCTTTTCATTAAGATTTAGGATAGAAGCGAGTTTTTTTGCAGTGCCGGATGCACCTTGTTTTTCCCTAAAGTGTTCTTCTACAATTTCTATATCTGCGTGAGGAGCTATCTCCTGAAGGACTTGAGATGCAATAAGGAGGAAATTGATACCGAGGGTTATATTGGGTGAATAAAGTACAGCTGTCCGCGATTTTAACGACAAGAGTTTGTCTAGATCTTGCTTTTTATAGTTAGAAATTGCCGAAATTATTTTAATGCCTAAAAATGCGGCTTTTTCATAATAGTTTACAGCTTTGGAACTGGCAAAATCAACAATTATATCTACGGGATTATTTTTGAAAAAGGAATCATCTATTTCGGCAATGGAAAATATTTTTCCGGCTTCATATTCATACCCAAGAAGGTCTGAAGCGAATTTGTGCTTGTCTCGGTGGGTTTTGCGGACGACCCATTCTAAAGAGAAAATGCTGTCTTGTAAATATTCATTGGCAACGATTTTGCCGGTTCTTCCGAACCCAAATAGTCCAACGCGAATTTTTTCCATGATTTAGCCTCCTGAGAACTTTGTGTCAATTGATTTAAGCGGAATGCACTTCGGATGTCCTAATAAACTTCTATATTATAGCATAGCCCAGCTTATATATGCTGTATCAATGTTTTATAGTGGTGGAGTGTATTCGCCTCTTGAGCTATTTTCAGAATTTGAGATTTAGTATTCATTTTCTTTATTCTTTTGCCCCTGCTTGTTTAAGTAGTGCTACTATATCTGCGTGTCCGTCTTGGGAAGCCCACTTTAACGCAGTCCAGCCATTCTTGGGTTTTGCATTGACATATGCGCCCTTATCAATAAGCAATTCAACTAAATCGGTATGTCCCATTGAAGAAGCTATAATTAACGCGCTATAGCCGTTATTGTTCATTGCATCAATGTCTGCCCCTTTTTCAATAAGCAGTTTTACTATATCATTTTGTCCATTCATGGAAGTTCCTATTAGTGCAGTACTGCCGTTATTTGTTTTCGCGTTGACATCCACCCCTTTATCAATAAGCAGTTTAATTACTTCAATTTGATATGTTTGCATTAATGCAGTCCTGCCGCTATGATATCTTGTATTCACATCTGCTCCTTTTTCGAGAAGAGATAGGATGTTTTCTACATTTCCTTCTCTCAATGCTATCAACAATTCTTCCTTTATGCCTATCTTCATGTTTGCTCCTGCCTGTTTAAGAAGGCTTGCTATGTCGGTCCATCCGTTTTCGAAAGCTGTCATTAATGCGGTATAACCTTCATTGTCTGTTGTATCAATATCCGCTCCCTTTTCAATCAGCAATTTAACTATATTAATTTTTCCATTTCGGCAAGCTTGTATTAGTGCAGTAGCTTGTTCATTATCTTTCGCGTTGATATCAGCCCCATTTTCGACGAGCACTTTTACCATATCTAGATGTCCATCAAAGGAAGCTACAGTTAATGCTGTCCAACCATCCTTTTTTGCTTTCACATTGATATCTGCACCATTTTCAATGAGTAGTTTCACTATATCAGCGTGTCCGTTAAAGGAAGCCCACCATAATGCAGTATAGCCGCCATTATTTTTCGCATTTACGTCTGCTCCTTTATCGAGAAGTGTTTGAACAGTTTCTATATTCCCACGAATTGAAGCGTTTAATAATTCTTCATTTATCTGCTTATTTATCTCGTTGGGAATAACATCTTTTGTATCCTTGCGAAAATTTTTTATAGAAAACAGAACAACAATAATAGCAACAATAATTACAGCCAAGACACCTAATTTTTTCATCTTCTCTCCTCCCTTTTTTTACATCACAACCAAATTATCTCTGTGGATGACCTCGTCTTAAGCTTTATGTTTCAATATTTATTTCTTCTTCTTTTCAATCGCAGCGAAGAATGTGCCGATTTCTTTACCTGAAATTATCTTATTTAATATCTGTTTTTCTCTACCGTTAGCAATAACAACGGGTATTCCTGATTGAGTTAGCATTTTAGCCGCTTTAATTTTTGTTTCCATCCCGCCTGCGCCGTCGCCTTTAGCTTTAGCCATTTTTTCTATTGCAGGTGTAATCTTCTTTACATAAGGCACGAATTCAGCTCTCTTATTGTCGCAAGGGATGTCGGTATATAAACCGTCTGTATTTGTAAGGATTGTTAATAAGTCCACATCCATCATAAGAGAAACTAAAGCTGAAAGTGTGTCGTTGTCCCCGAATTTTATTTCTTCCACGGCAACCGTATCGTTTTCGTTAATGATAGGTATAACACCTTTGTCTAAAAGACGACGCAAGGTATTTTTTGCATTTAAATATCTCTTGCCGTTGTGCAAATCCTCCTGTGTCAAAAGAATTTGCGCAACAGGGATATCATATTTTTTAAATGCGGTAACGTAACTGTGCATTAGTTTTACTTGTCCCACTGCGGATGCGGCTTGTTTTAAAGGCAGGTCGGTAGGTCTTGAGCCGAGTTTTAAATCTTTTAGCCCCGCCACTATTGCGCCGGAAGTTACAATTAAAATCTGATGTTTTTTTCTGTATAGCGCTTCAATATCCTTAACTAAAGCGTTTATTAGGGATGAATCCAGTTCGTTTTTGGATGAGGTTATAACGCGGCTGCCGATTTTTACGACTATGCGCTTGGCATTTGCAAGAACTTTGGCTCTATCCATATGAATTAATGGTTATCGGAAAAGAAAAAAACGGTTGTCGGTTTTCGCGATAACCGATAACCGAATACCGCAAACCGATTTACATTTTCACCACCCAAACTTTTGTAGTGGCAGTAACTTCAAGGTCAAGTTTGATTTTTACGCTGTATATACCTAATGCTTTTATCGGATTGGAAATTTCTATTTTCCTTTTGTCTATATCAAAGCCTTCTTTTTTCAAAAGGTCCGAAATATCCTGTGTGGTTACAGAACCGTATAATTTATCTTTTTCTCCCACCTGAACAGGCGCAGTTAAAGAAAGTTTTTCTAATTTTTCACACAGTTCGTCTATTGCTTTTCTATTTTCTTTTCTTCTCTTATCCGCTTTTATTTTTTCCTTTTGTATGATTTTTTCGTTTGCTGGTGTTGCTTCAAAAACTAACTTTTTAGGGATAAGATAATTACGAGCATATCCCTCCTTTACGTTTACTATATCACCGATTTGACCCAGGTTTTCTACATCTTTAGTTAATATTAATTTCATATTATTTATTCCTCTCTTTTGCTGGAGATTTGAGTATCCCTGCCTTTTCTTTAACTTTTGTTACTATTTCCTCGGTGATATCCGCATGTTCTTTTAAGTATTTTGTAGCGTTTTCTTTTCCTTGCCCTATTTTTTCTCCTTTATATGAATACCATGAACCGGCTTTTTCTACGATGCCATATTCTGCGGCGGCTTCTATTACACTGCTTTCCCATGATATGCCTTGATTATATAAAATATCCAACATAGCTTGTCTGAAAGGCGGAGCAACTTTATTTTTTACTACTTTTACTCTGTTTGTGCTTCCGGTGATAGTGTCGTTTTCTCCGGTTATCTTACCTGTTCTTCGTATATCTAATCTTACCGATGAATAGAATTTTAATGCTTTCCCGCCTGTAGTGGTCTCGGGATTGCCCCACATTACGCCGATTTTCATTCTTATCTGATTAATGAAAATACATACAGTTTTGGATTTACTTATAGAAGATGTAAGTTTTCTTAACGCCTGTGACATAAGCCGTGCCTGAAGTCCCATGTGAGAATCGCCCATATCTCCTTCAAGTTCTGCTCTTGGAACTAAAGCTGCTACCGAATCAATTACAATTACATCCATTGTATTGGACCTGACTAAAACTTCAGTAATATCCAGCGCCTGTTCGCCTGTGTCGGGCTGGGAAACCAATAGATTGTCCAGGTCAACCCCCAAAATTTTGGCATATTTGGGGTCTAAGGCATGTTCAACATCAATAAATGCGGCCTTCCCTCCCATTTTTTGCGCGTTCGCTATTACATGAAGAGAAAGCGTTGTCTTACCGCTTGATTCGGGACCGTATATTTCGGTCACTCTACCTCGAGGGAGACCTCCAACGCCTAATGCCAAATCAAGAGTGAGTGCTCCGGTAGATATAACCTCAACCGGAATATATGCTCTTGCGTCACCGAGGCGCATAATAGAACCCTTACCGTGTTGTTTTTCTATTTGACTTAAAGCCAACTCAAGCGCTTTATCTTTGTTAATCTTTTCCGTATTCTTTTCTGATTTTTCCGTCACTTTATCCTCCCGTTAGAATGATTATAGCAATTAAAAAACATCTGTAATCATATTATAAGACTTGTCAAAATTATCATATTCCCAGCTAAGATTCAACCTTGAGTGAAAATTTATCTAAAACGGTGTATTCTGCTCCGCTGGGTTTTAATATACTCTGGAAAAATATTGTTTCATATACAGTAAAGGGTATTAAGTGTGGTAATGATAATGTTTTTAACTTTTCCGTTAACTTTTGAATGTTTTTTTTACTTCGCACTCTTCCCAGTGTAAGGTGAGGGGAAAATGCGCGTATTTCTTTCTTTAATCCTAACGGTTCCATAATCTCTTCTATTGCCTGTTGTAATTTATTTATCTTATCTTCATTTTTTCTTATACCCATCCAGATTACTTTAGGATTTAATAGAGTAGGGAATGTTCCGAGTTTTCCAATACAGGATTCAAAACTTGTATGTTCTCTGACTATTTTTTTTAATTCTTCGGAAATTGTTTTGATTTTCGATTCATCAACTTCACCCAAAAATTTTAAAGTAAGATGTACATTTTCAATTTTCACCCATCTAACGTCTGCTGCGACTTCTTTTAATTGAGCTTGTATTTTGAAAAGTTCTTTATGAATATTATCGGATAAAGGAATAGCAATAAAGCAACGCATTTAACTAGTTCTAAGTTTTAGGTTGTAAGTAGTAAGTATAAACTTGTAACTTATAACTTAAGACTTACAACTTACATTTGTTTTATATCGTTATTAAATGTCTTCTCACCATATCAAGAGCGGTTTGAGCGGTTTTGGTCCTAATCATAGAACGCGTGCCTGAAAACTGATATTTCTCTACTTGACATCCCTTGTTGTCGGTTGCCAATCCGATAAAAACAAGTCCCAGAGATTTGTTGGTTGTTCCGATTGATGGTCCTGCAATCCCTGTAGTAGACAACCCTATATTGGCGGAGGATATATTTTTTACAGCTAATGCCATTGCTTTTGCGACTTGTTCGCTTACTGCTCCATTTTCTTTGATTAATTCTTCAGGAATTTTTAAATCTTTTATTTTGGATTCATTGGAATAAGTCACCATGCCCGACAAGAAATAATTTGAGCTTCCCGGAATATCCGTAATTTTTTTTGAAATTAATCCGCCGGTTATTGATTCGGCTATAGCAATAGTTTTTTTGTTTATGGAAAGCAGCATTCCTATGACTTTCTCCATAGATGTTTCTCCTGTAGCATATACGGCATCGCCAAGTTTCTGTTTAACGATATTTTCCATATCTTCTATAAGTTTTTGCGCGATTGCTACAGAGCCCCCTTTTGCTGTAATGCTGACTTTAACTCCTTCTTCTACATCTACGCGCAGACCTACAAGAGGATTTTTATTCTCTCCCATAATGTCTTCAAGCACTTCGCCGACTTTTGCTTCTGGTGTTCCCCAAACTTTGAGTATTTGATGTTTAATCACATAATTTTTTTCTCTGCTTTGGGAAAAACAAAGAATTGCATTTCTCTCAGTAATAGCTTTTAGCTCTTTAGGGACACCCGGCAGAAGAATTATTCTTTTTCCGTTTTCGGAGATTATAATTCCGGGAGCGGTTCCTATCGGATTATCGATAATTTGCGCTCCTTCGGGATATAGTGCTATTTTTTCGTTTGTCTTGCTTATTGAGGATGTCAAATCTTTAAGTTTGTTGTGTATTTTGGAAAGAGTGGGTTCGTGTGATACCAGTTGTTTTCCTAAAACATCGGCTACGACTTTTTTGGTAATATCGTCTTTGGTTGGGCCCAGTCCGCCGGTAATAATTATAATGGACGAGCGGGAAAGCGCTCTTTTAAGATTTTTTTGTATTCTCAAAGAATCATCGCCTACAGTAGTCTGATAGTGAAGTTCTATGCCGAATTCCTGAAGTTTCGCGGCTAAATAAGCCGCATTTGTATTCACTGTTTCCCCGTTTAAAAGCTCATCACCTACATTTATAATTTCTGCGGACATATATCCTCACTTTGTTCAGAATTACTCGATTCTCGATACTAGATTCTGGATGCTCGTTAATAAAATTATTTTCGTTTGCTTCTACGAGTATCTAGTATCAAGCATCTAGCATCCGTTTTTTGATTTCTAGCTTGGGAGCCGAGAGCCAGAGTCGAACTGGCGACCTGAGCATTACGAATGCCCTGCTCTACCAACTGAGCTATCTCGGCATTTTCGTAATTACTAATTACGAAAATGGTAAACAGCAATCCGTAAATGGTAATTGGTAATTAAAAAAAGTTACGAATTACCCTTAGAGATTGATGAACAATCTCAAGGACTTTGGTCCCGGGAATCTTTTAGATTCCACGGGGCGCTTTACGAGTTACCAATTACGGTTAATATTATAGCTTAATTTAGAGGTTTTTGCTTGAGGTTTTTATGTGGTGTTAGGGAGAGAATATGTAAAAACGCTTTACTATTTAAAAAAGTCCTAATTGTTTATCTTTTTTCTCTATTTGGTCTTTTGTCTGTTTTTTGTTGTACACAGAAGCAAGCGGATTTTCTTTTACTTTTGGAACTTCTTTTTCTTCGGGTGGGGGAGAAGTTAGGAATTTTTGTAGTTTTGCAAAATCTTCTTTTAAAGCACTCATCAAGTTTGGTTGGTGCAAAGTCGCAGCAGGATGATAAAGAGGGAAAACATTTATTCCTTCACCGATTCTGTTCCCATGTTCTGTTTTAAACGGTCTGCCGTGTTCGGAGCTAATAAATACTTTTCTTTCCATAATTTCGGCAAAGGCAAATCTTCCCAATGTGCATATAACTTTTGGTTTAATGGCTGCTATCTGTTTAAATAAGTGAGGTATGCAGGTGTTGATTTCTTCCGGTTGCGGGTCGCGATTTTCGGGAGGACGGCATTTCACGATATTAGTTATATATACTTTTTTTCTATCAAGCCCGATTTCTCTGAGAAGATTATCGAGAATTTTTCCCGCTTGTCCCACGAAGGGCTTTGCCTGAATGTCTTCATTGCGTCCGGGCGCTTCGCCTATGAAGATAATTTCTGTTTGTTTATCCCCTTCGCCAGGAACGGCATTTGTGCGGGTTTTCGCGAGATGACACTTGGTGCATGTTTTTATATTTTTAACAATATCGTCGAAATTATCCATTTGTTTTATGAAAACCGTAATCCGTAAATAGTAATTCGTAAATGGTAATTTTAAAAAATTACGCTTTACCAGTTACCAATCACGATACTTAAATTTGTTTGCCTATTTTTCAATGCCCAATCTTTGAAATATTTTGTTTACATTTTTAAGAAGAGATGAGAAATCAAAGCATACATCTAACTCTTTTTTACTTATGCGTTTGTTTATTTCTTTGTCTTTACAAATCAAGGATTTAAAATCTTTTTTTGTGTCGTAACTTTCCAAAGCATATTTTTGGACTACATTATATGCTTTTTCTCTATTCATCCCCTTATTTATGAGCGCCGTAACTATTTTCTGCGAGTAAATGAGCCCTCCGCTTATCGCCAAATTCTGTTTCATCCTTGCAGGGAATATAGATAAATTTTCAATTACAAAGATAAATTTTTGCAGAATGTAATCGATAAGAATACAAGAATCCGGGATAATTACTCTTTCTGCAGAAGAATGCGAAATGTCTCTTTCGTGCCACAGAGGAATATTTTCTAAAGATACTATTCCGTTTGATTTTATTATTCTTGCCAAACCGCATATCCTTTCGCAAAGAATCGGATTTCGTTTATGAGGCATAGCTGAAGAGCCCTTTTGAGTTTTACCAAAAGGTTCTTCGGCTTCGCGCACTTCTGTTCGTTGCAGGTGTCTTATTTCTAACGCGAATTTTTCTATTGATGAAGATATTAAAGCCAATGTTAGGAGAAATTGGGCGTGTCTGTCTCTTTGGACAACTTGCGTGGCAATTGGCTCCGGTTTTAAGCCCAATTTATTTAGGGTAGATTCTTCCAATTTTGGCGAAGTATGAGTAAACGTTCCCACGGCGCCTGAAATTTTTCCGTAACTTATTGATTCCATAGCATTTTCAAATCTTAGCCTGTTTCTCTTTATTTCTTCCCACCATAGCGCAAATTTTAAGCCCAATGTTATTGGTTGAGCGTGGATGCCGTGAGTTCTTCCTATCATCACGGTATTTCTATGCTTCAACGCCTGCTTTTTTAATATCGTTATTAAAACATCTAAATCTTTCAGTATGATTTTACTTGCATCTTTCATTTGCAGAGCAAGTCCGGTGTCCATTATGTCTGAAGAGGTCAAACCTAAATGTATATATTTTGCTTCATCGCCTACAATTTTTGCCAATGAATCTAGAAAGGCGATAACTTCGTGATTATTTGATTTTTCAAAAGCGTGGATCATATCAAGATTTACTTTTGCTTTTTTCTTTATCTTTTCTGTAATCCCTTTTGGGACCAGCCCTTCTTTTTGCATTTCATCGCAAGCCGCTAATTCCACTTCCAGCCATTTTGCATATCTGTTTTTTTCATCCCAGATATCTCCCATTTCTTTAAAAGTATATCTTTTAATCATTTTATTTCTCCACGGTTTTAGGGTTAAAAGGAGGAGAAGCACTCCAGTTTACCTGAAAATTTGCATAAAGTATATTGTATCCGTTTCTATGGGATGTTGCTTCTTCGTAGGCAGCAGTCATGTCTACCATTAACCATGTTTGCGAAGGATTGTCAATAGAATATAAGCTTTTCCCGTTTACTTCGTCGTTCCATAAATAAGTCAATCCCAAATCTTTCAATTGCTGGGGGGCAGTCGGACAAATAAATATTTCATTGGGCATGCCGTAATTTTTGAGGATGACTTTAATGCTTCTTGGGTCGGTGTTGGGATTGTTCGGGAAAAACTTCGCATCGGGTAATTTCCCTTGTTCCAATTCGAACATTTGAAGTGTTGTGCCGATTTGTTTTAAGTTGTTCATGCAACTGATTTCGTATGCTTTGTTTTTTACTCCGATGTATGCGGCCGGAGATACAGCTCCCAATATAGAAGTTACTAATAATAATTCGGTGAGAGTAAAACCTGTTTTGGATTTTAAAATTCTCTTTAACATTTTATTCCTTACTAAGCTTTTATAACACCTTTTTTATATTCTTCCTGTAAGAAGGATAAACTAATTTTTTCTCGGTTATTATGCAAGTAATCAAGGAATTCGGCACAACATCAAAAGCCGGATTATAAACTTTAACGCCTTCAGGGGCGGTTCTTTTGCCTGCAAAATTTTCTATTTCGCCTGCTTCTCTTTGTTCAATTGGTATGTCTTCTCCCTTTCTTATTTTGGGGTCAAAAGTCGATATAGGCGCAGCGACATAAAAGGGGATATTGTGAAAACTGGCTAAAACAGCGAGCGAATAAGTGCCTATTTTGTTGGCAACATCGCCGTTTAGAGCTATTCTGTCGGCTCCTACTATAACTTTCTTTATTTTTTCTTCTTTCATTACTTCACCTGCCATACTGTCGCATATAAGAGTAACATCGATTTTTTCTTGAAGAAGTTCCCAACAGGTGAGTCTTGCTCCTTGAAGCAAAGGTCTTGTTTCGCCAACATACACTTTTATTTTTTTGCCCTGTTCTTTGGCTTTAAATATTACTGCCAATGCTGTTCCGTAACCGGATGTGGCAAGTCCGCCGGCATTACAATGAGTAAGGATCGTATCGCCGTCTTTTATGAGATTGGCGCCTTTTTCTCCGATGAGCTGGCAGGTTTTATTGTCTTCCATTTGTATCTTAAGCGTTTCTTCTAAAAGAGCGCCTTTTATGCTGTTTATCGGATATTTTTTCAACTGGTCGACTTTATCTTTGAGTTTTTCAAGAGCCCAAAACAAATTGCGTGCGGTAGGGCGACAATTGCTTAAGTGTTTTATGACTTCGTTCAGTTTCTTTTCAAACCGTTTAAAACTTGTTGTTTTAAAATCTTTGATTCCCAAATACAGCCCAAAAGCCGCAGCTATGCCTAGAGCAGGCGCACCCCTTATTTTTAAGTTTTTTATCGCATCGAACATTTCTTCACAGGTTTCGATGTAGATGTAATTGAGCTTGTTGGGTAGTAGGCTCTGGTCGATTATTTTGACCTTATTATTTTTCCATTCTATTGGGGTAGAAGGCATTTTAGTTTCTCCAAGTTTCACATTTTATCATAAATTTACCCCGTTAGAAATTTGGGGATTTTCAATTCTTATTTGTACTATATTTTTCCATAAGCGATTTAATGTCATAGCTTTATTTCTAATGGGGCTTTGTCAAAGACAATTTCTGGATATATGATATATTGAGACAGAACAATAGATATGTTAGCATAATAATCGAACCCTATGAAAACCACTTCAATAAACAAAGCTGTTACTAAATCAGCAGGCATTATAAGTTTTGCGACTTTTATATCACGCATATTGGGTTTTATCCGCGATGTTATTATTGCTAAATTATTTGGCGTAGGCGTATACGCTCAAGCTTTCGTCATTGCTTTTAAAATCCCCAATTTGTTCAGAGATTTTGTCGGCGAGGGCGCTGCCAATGCCGCGATTGTCCCCGTATTCAGCGAATATACCGTAAAACATTCCAAAGAAGAATTCTGGCAATTGGCAAATGTTGTTTTAAATCTGCTTTTGGTAGCCCTGACTTTAATTACGTTTCTGGGGATAGTATTTTCTCCCGTTATCGTGCGGCTTATAGCGCCGGGTTTTACTGCCGACCCATATAAATTACAAACCACTATTACCTTAACCCGCATTATATTTCCGTATATTATTTTGGTTGGATTAGCGGCTTATGCTATGGCAGTTCTTAATTCTCTGAAACATTTTTCTATCCCTGCATTTGCGCCGTGTCTTTTGAATATTTCGATAATTATCTTTGCCCTTATTTTTGGAGAGAATATCAAAGGTTTGTCGCTGGGCGTTCTTGTCGGCGGCGCTTTACAACTTTTTTTCCAAATTCCTATTCTTTATAAAAAGGGCTTTCGTTTAAAATTTCCTCACAATTTCAATCACCCAGCGGCTAAAACTATCGGCAAACTGATGGTTCCACGGGTCTTAAGTTCGGGTGTTTATCAATTAAACAATTTCGTGGACACGATATTTGGTTCTTTGGCTATTGTAGGCGAAGGAGGAGTGGCGGGACTATATTTTGCGTATCGTTTGATTCTTTTCCCTTTGGGTATTTTTAGCACTGCGCTGTCGCAGGCGATACTGCCGACATTTTCTACGCAGGCTTTGGAAGATAATTATGATAAGTTGAAGCATACGCTTTCATTTGGACTACGCGCAACATTTTTTGTAATGCTTCCGGCATCGATTGGCTTTATGGTTTTAGCTCACCCGATTATTTCTACTATATTTAAAAGCGGCAAATTTGATGCCTATGCTACTAATATAACTGCGAGCGTTTTATTCTTTTACAGTATCGGTTTATTTGCCTACGGAGCTAAAAGAATATTACAGTCCTGTTTTTTCGCCTTAAAAGATACTGCAACTCCTGCAAAAATTGCTTTTGTTGCCTTAGTTATGAATATAGCTTTGAATGCCGTTCTTATTTTCCCCATGAAATTGGGGGGAATAGCTTTGGCTACATCTATTTCAGGAATAATTACCTTCTTCATGTTGTTTTTCATACTTAAGAAAAAGATTGAACCTTTTAATGCAAATGAGATAGTTTATTCTTTCTTGCGCATTCTTTTGGCAAGTGTCGGGATGGGAGTAGTATGTTATCTGTTTAAATCTTTCAATTTATTTCTTATAATTCTTATCGGGGGATTGTCTTATATTTCTTTTTGTTTTGTTTTCCAGGTAAAAGAAATGCAGCAACTGTGGGATTGGTTAAAAACAAGAAAAACTTAGTTAGCGGGTTAACGAGTAAACAAGTTAATAGTGAATTATTAAACTGATAAACCGACTAACTGGCAAACTGGCTAACCAAAACATGGAAATTAGAGAAAAGGTAAACGCACTTCCGACTTCTGCCGGCGTTTATATTTTCAAAGATAGAAACGGCAATTATCTCTATATAGGCAAAGCAGGGAATATAAGAAACAGAGTAAAGTCGCATTTTCAAAATCCCGATTTTTTCGGCAAGGACGCTGTCTTAACAAAAAAAACAGTATCAATAGATTACCTCATTACTCAATCTGCAGTTGAAGCATTGATACTTGAATGCAATCTAATCAAAGAACACAAACCCAGATACAACATAATGTTGAGAGATGATAAAAGTTATCCTTATATAAAGATAGCTCGGGAAGAACAGTTTCCGACGGTTTATATAACGCGTGACCTGGAGGATGGAAAAGCAAAATATTTTGGTCCATACACCGATGCAAAATCTTTAAGAAAGACTCTATTGCTGCTGCGAAAGACTTTTATTTTTAAGACTTGTAAGAAAACCAAAATAGACGGCAAACCCTGTCTTAATTATCATATTGCAAGATGTGTAGGTCCCTGCACGGGTAAGGTTTCAAAAGAAGATTATATGGAAATGATTGAAAATGTTTCTATGTTTCTTTCGGGGGAAACCCAAAAGTTGCTTTCTTACCTTAAAAATAGAATGAATGAGGCGAGCGCATCTAAAGAGTATGAAAAATCCGCAAAATTTAGAGACCAAATAGAATCAATCCATAAAATGTTTTCCCTTCAAACAATTTCGAAATTAGACGGACAAAATCAGGATTTCATAGGTTATGCGAGATCTAAAAATAAAGCTTTAATTGTTTTATTTAAGGTGCGAAATGGGAAATTATCGGCGCAGGAAAAATTCAACTTGATAGTGATAATAGATTCTAAAATAGAAGAAGCTGTTCTATCTTTCATAGAACAATATTATTCATTGAGTTCTCTCCCGCCTGCTGAATATTGTCGGGCAGGTATTCCCGATGAAATATTTGTTCCGGTTATTCTGAAAGAAAAGAATCTTTTGGAAAAATGGCTGAAAAAAACCAAAGGCAAAACCGTAAAGATTTCCGTTCCCCAAAGGGGTGATAAGAAGAGATTGCTCAAGATGGCAAGCGATAATGCGCAATATAAATTAATGGAGGGATTCTCATTAAAATCTGAACCCATAAATATGCTTACAGACCTTAAAGAGAGATTAAATCTTCCTTCGGTTCCTTTTAGAATAGAAGGAATAGATATTTCAAATATAATGGGGAAGAATGCGGTCGGAAGCGTAGTTGTCTTTGAGAAGGGTTCTCCCAAGAAAAATGAATGGAGAAAATTCAAAATTAAAAGCATTGATACGTCGGATGATTATATGATGATGGGGGAAATAATTGAAAGAAGATATAAGCGAATACTTAACGAAAAAACTAAATTGCCTGATTTAGTCCTCGTAGATGGAGGTAAAGGACAAGTTAACATTGCCAAACAAGTTTTCAACGAGTTAGGCATAGAGAATATGCCAATTGTAGGAATAGCTAAACCCGTTAGAAATGGATTCCCGCCTGCTGCGAAGCGGGCAGGTCTATACGGGTCAAGAGGTGAGAACAAAATTCACTTATCTTATTCTTCCAGAATGATAATCTTAAATCCTCGCATGGAATCTTTCCGTTTTCTTGCGCGTGTCCGTGACGAAGCACATAGATTTGCACATTCTTATTATGGAAAACTGAAGAAAAAAGAAGTCCAGAATTCTTCTCATTAGCGAACAAAAGCCCAAAATAGGTATTCCTGTCTTCTTTTGTCATTGCCCCATGAAATCCATAGGATTTCCGGGACTTTGGTCCCTGAAATTGCATTCGCAATTTCTAGGGGCGAGGAGTGAAAACGACGAAGTCCGCCTGCTTGTTTCTGCAAGAAGCGGACAGGCAATCTCATAGATTGCCGTACTCACTATATTTGCTCACAAGAACAAGGGAGAGGAATCTATCTCGCAACGACTAAAGACGATATTTGATTATAACTCGCTTTAACAAAATTTTTCATAACAAACTATCTCGTCTAAAGATTTTCGGGATTTGGGTTTTGGTGAATCTGACGGGTATCCCAATGTGAGAAGTTCAACAACTTTACAAGAAGAAGGAATTCCTAAAATTTCACGCACCTTGTCCTGATAGAATGAACCAATCCAGCATGTTCCCAAACCTTCTTCTACCGCTGCAAGAGTTATATGGTCCATGACTATAGCAACGTCTACCGGGTCGGTAGGAATATCACAGCGCATTTTATCGTTTGGCGTAAGGCCAACGGCAGCGATTACTACAGGAGCTTCCCCAACAAATTGTTGATTGTTAGCCGCTTCTACCAGTTTCTTCCGCGTTTGGCTATCTTTGACAACTATAAGTTTGAATTGTTGTCTGTTTTTGGCAGAGGGAGCTATTCTTGCGGCGTCTAAAATTTTTGTTAAGATATTTTCAGGTATCGGCTTATCTTGATAAGCACGAACACTTCTTCTTTTATTTATTGCTTCATATACGTTCATAATGAAACCTCCATTTAAATAGGTTACGGTTAAGGTTACGATGCCCATTTTTTCGTAATCGGTAATCTGTAAATCGTAATCCGTAATTTTAAAAATTACCAATTACGAGTTACGGGTTACGTAAATTAACCGATACGGGCTTCCTGCCCGCTTCGCAAGCAGGCGGGCGTTACCGTTACCTTTTGCCTGTTTTTACTACGTATTTCTATATATATCCATTTATATCTACTATGTTTTCATATATATCTATTGTATATCTATACTATAGAAGATATTATTCTTTTCTTCCATCTTCCTGTTGTAAACCAACCCATTATGAGAAGTCCGTGCAGAACTGAAGCAAAAGCGTTTGTCCACCAAATGCCGTTAATTCCCCACATAGTTGCTTGGGAAAGATATATTGCCATAGGTATCTGAAATCCCCAAAGCGACAACAATGTGATAAACATCGGCGTTATTGTATCTCCTGCGCCGGCTAATGATTGTCCAAGCACAACACCCAGCGGAATAAATAAATAGAAAGGCGCGGTTATTCTTAAAAATTGAGTTCCAATAGAAATTACATTTTTATCTTTTATAAAAAATCCGACAATTTGCGGAGCAAAAATAAAGAATAGAATGGCTACTAAAATCATTAGAAACATATCGAGAGTTGTTGCTGTCCATGCGCTTCTTTGGGCTCTTTTGGGCTGTTTGGCGCCCAAGTTTTGTCCTGCCAGGGTAGCGGCGGCGCCGCCAAAGGCAAAGGCCGGCATAAGAACAAGCATTTGTAGTCTCATGCCGATTCCATAAGCGGCAATAGCCGCTGTTCCAAAACTTGCGACAATACCCATTAGAACTAAGCCCATTATACTTCTGAAAAACATCTGCAATGAAGCAGGCAGTCCTATTTTGAGCATTTCTTTTAAAAATGTCAGTTTAATTTTAAACTGTGAAATGTGTATATGAACTTTGGAGCGTCTTTTAGAAAGTAAAAGAAGCACTAAAAAAGCGGGCACAGCTTGAGACAGCACTGTTGCCAAAGCGGCGCCTGATGTGTTCATTCTTGGAACGCCCAATCCGAATATGAATATGGGGTCTAATATAATGTTGATAATATTTGAAAGAAACATGAATTTCATAGGTGTTACCGTATCTCCCTCTGCTTGTAGTATGGAGTTTCCGAAGGATAGCAAAACCATTGTTATTCCGCCTATGAGAATTATCTTAAGATATGAACTGCCGATTTTTAAAACTTCCGGACTTGCGCCTAATATCAGAAATAGTTTATCCGTAAATAAAAGCCCGACTAATATTGTAGCCAAAGCTATAATTAAACCCAGCATTATGGATTGGCTTGCGACGGCGTCCGCATTTTTTGCATCTTTTGCTCCCACATATCGGGCAACAAGCGCAATGGTTCCTCTGGTTATGCCTATAAGTGTTGCAAAAACAACCATCATAATAGTTCCGCCTATGGCTACCGCTGCTATGGAATCGCTGCCGAGTTTTCCGACCCAGAACATATCGATTAAATTGAGCGTAGAATTGAGAATGGCTGTTACCATCAGAGGACCGGTAAGAGAAAGCATTTTTGGCAGAATAGGTCCTGTTGTAATATCTTTATCTTGTTTAAAAAATTTTTTGAGCATTTCGTGTGTTTTTCTGCGCAGTTTTTGAGGGATTGAATATTTAGGGCTGGACCTAATTCGTTTTGCAAAACATTTGAAGATTTAAATTAAATCCAGCCCCAATTTGGAATAACATAAAAATTATTCACTTATCTATTTGTATCAGCCTTATCTTTTCTTCTTAGTTGTCTTTTTCTTTTTGGCTGGTTTCCTTTTAGCTACTTTCTTTTTAGCTTTTTTCTTTGCCATTATTTTAATCACCTCCTTCTATAATTTACATTATGAATGATTTAAAATATTTATTCAATGATTATTTTAAAAAAATCAATTTTTTTTTATACTTTTTTTTATCCATTCTAAATAATCTTTGCTTCCATCAATTATAGGCAGAGCAATTATTTCTGGAACCTCGTAGCTGTGAAGCTGTTTAACTATTCTTACAATGTCGTTGAAAAATTTTAAATCTGTTTTTGCCGTAAGAAGAATTTCATTTGCAAATTCAATTTTATTTTTCCACCAGAAGAAAGAATTTACTTTTTTAACAATACTTACACAAGCCACTAATTTTTCTTTTAATAATTTATCAGATATTTTTTGGGCCTCTTTTTCTGTGGGGGTTGTAATAAAAATAATTATAAAAGAAAAATTTTTCATCTTGAGATTCTTATATCAAATCTCTTTATCTTTAGTCAACCCATAATTCATATAGTTGAGAAGCAAACAATAAACTTCTATAATTGGAACACTGATTACATGGATTTCAAAGAAAGATTACAGAGATTAAAGAAAAGAGAGTTTAGCTTTGCGAGTATTTTTGTTAGTTTATTTTTGATTTTTGATATTTGATATTTAATTTTTCTACGGGGTGTGGCTTAGCTTGGTTAGAGCGCTACGTTCGGGACGTAGAGGTCGGTGGTTCGAATCCACTCACCCCGACCAAAATTAGTAATTCGTAAGTTGTAATTTGCAATTGGCCCTCTGGAATTTCGAGAAAATTCCGAGGATTAAGTCCCCGAAAATCTCCGATTCTCTGGGGATAAATAGGAATTGATAAAAAAATCAGTAGATGATAATGGAGGAGAAATGGCAAGAATAGGTAGAATAGAAAGAGAAACAAAAGAAACAAAAATCGCGCTTGTTTTAAATATTGATGGTGAAGGCAAATCTGAAATTTCTACAGGTATCCCTTTTTTAGACCACATGCTTACACTTTTTTCAAAACACGGACTTTTTGATTTAGAATTGAAAGCCGGTGGCGATTTAGACGTAGACATACATCATACAAATGAAGATATAGGGTTATGTCTTGGAGATGCGTTATCAGAAGCATTAAATAATAAGGAAGGGATTAAAAGATTTGGCTCTTCCTTTGTTCCCATGGACGAAGCTTTGACTAGAGTAGCTGTTGATATTAGTGGCAGGGCTTCATTTTATCTTGATTCCGAAAAAATAGAATTTCCTGCTCCTTTAGAAAAAGATAAATATGACGGACCGAATTTAAAACATTTCTTGCAAAGTTTTGCACAGCGAGGCGGATTAAATTTACATATTTCTATTTTAAAAGGGGAAGATTTTCATCATATTTCAGAATCAATTTTTAAAGGATTGGGAAAAGCTTTGGATGAAGCTACAAGAATAGATCCAAGAACCAAAGGCATACCTTCTACTAAAGGAACACTATAAAAATTAAAATACAGTAGAAATATGGTAGAAATGCGGTGGAAATAAATAGAAATGTGAAGAAAGACAATATATATCAATATATTTCTATGTATTTCAATTATATTTCTATTAAATCTTTAATGAAATTATGTTAATAATTCCTGCTATAGATTTAATGGATGGCAAAGTAGTGAGACTTACTAAAGGAGATTTCACTACAAGCAAAATTTATTCCGATGACCCGGTTGCAGTTGCTAAAGATTGGCAGGAAAAAGGAGCGAAAAGAATACATATAGTAGACCTTGACGGAGCCAAAACTGGAGAATGCAAGAATTTAGATGCTGTAAAAAAAATAACTGAAGAACTTAAAATCCCTGTGCAGTTAGGGGGCGGGATAAGAAGTTTTTGTATGGCTCGAAAAGTTTTGGACTGTGGAGCAAGATGGCTTGTATTGGGAACAAACGCGCTTTTAGATGAAAAATTTTTAAAAGAAATCATGTCTTCTTTCCCTGATAAAATTATTGTTTCGGTCGATATTAAAAACGAGAAGATATATGTTAAGGGATGGGAAGAAAGTTCATCTTTAGATGTTTTTTCATTTATTACAAAACTTGGCGAAATGAAGGTGTCTTCCTTGATAGTTACCGATATTCAACAAGATGGAATGCTTGAAGGTGTGAATGTTGAATTCTTTACTAAAATTTGCAAAATAAGTCCCGTTCCTATTATAGTAGCAGGTGGAGTTTCTTTTTTGGAGGATATAAAACATCTTTCAGTTATAAAAGGAATTGAAGGGATTATAATAGGTAAGGCGTTGTATGAAGGTAGAATAAAATTGGAAGAAGCAGTAACAATATAGAGGTGAAAAACTTATGTCAAAGAAAAAGTCGCTTATAAAAGATTCGCTTATAATTGTTGAGTCTCCTGCAAAGGCGCGAACTATTCAATCTTTTCTTGGGAAAGGATATAAAGTTAGCGCGAGCATGGGGCATATAAAAAATTTACCGAATAGCAAATTAGGGGTTGATGTTGAGCATGATTTTGAACCCACTTATACTGTTATCAAAGGAAAAAAGAAAATCCTCAAAGAGCTAAAAAGCGAGGCTAAAAAATATTCACAAGTTCTTCTTGCGGCTGATGCTGATAGGGAAGGGGAAACAATCTGTGCCCATTTAGCTGAAGAAATAAGCCCTGTTAATAAAAATATTTCCAGAATTTTGTTTCACGAAATTACTTCTTCTGCTATCAAAGAATCACTGGAACATATTACTGCAATAGATGTAAACAAAGTTGATTCGGGTAAGGCAAGGAGAGTTCTGGACCGACTCGTAGGTTATAAAATCTCACCTTTGTTGTGGAAAAAAGTAAGAAAAGGATTATCTGCGGGTAGGGTTCAAACAGTTGCTTTGAAAATCGTTGTGGATAGAGAAAAAGAAATACAGGCATTTGTTCCGGAAGAATATTATTTGGTTCTTGGCAAATTTTCTACGCAAAACAATGAAGAATTTTCTTCTCAACTTAAAGAATTTAAAGGTAAAAAGATTACAAAATTTCCTAAGGATGAAGTTTTTGATATAAAAACCGATATAGAAAAACAAAACTTTATTGTAAAAAGTATTACTACCAGAGAAGAAAAAAGAAATGCTCCTCCCCCTTTTATTACAAGTTCATTGCAACAGCAAGCTCACAGCATATTTAGATTTTCTGCTCAAAGGACGATGAGAATAGCGCAGCAATTATACGAAGGTGTTAACGTCGGAGATGAGTTGACGGGGCTTATTACTTACATGAGAACAGATTCTTTTAATATTAGTAAAAGTGCTCAAGATAAAGCGAGAGAATTGATACTTAAAAATTTCGGCAAAGAATATCTTCCTTCTTCTCCCCCCAAATTCAAGGCAAAAAAGGGCGCTCAGGAAGCGCATGAAGCTATACGCCCAACGAATGTTGAGCTTTCCCCTGAAAAAATAAAAGAATATTTAGACCCTTTTCAATTAAAAATATACACACTGATATACACCCGATTTTTAGGTTCCCAAATGACTCAAAAGATAACAGAAGTGAATACTATAAAACTATTAGGCGGAGATTATATATTTGCAACCGAAAGTAGAAAAACAAAGTTTGATGGCTATACAGTTCTTTTTAAAAAAGAAGAGGAAGAAGTAAATGTGTTGCCTATTTTAAAAGAACAGGAAAAAGTAAATTTATTAGATATTAATCTCGAGCAGAAATTTACACAACCGCCTCAGCGTTACAGTGAAGGAACGCTTATCAGGAAATTGGAAGAAGAAGGTATAGGTCGTCCTTCGACTTATGCTCCGATAATGAATACTATTAAAGACAGGGATTATATAAGAAGCGTGAAAGGTGCACTTCATCCTTCGGAACTTGGTATAGTTGTGGTTGAATTGCTTGTTGAGAATTTCCCCAAAATATTTTACGAACAATTCACTTCCGAAATGGAACAAAGCCTCGATGAGGTTGAAGAAGGCAAGAAAAAATGGTCGGATATAGTGAAAGATTTTTATACGTCTTTTGAACCAGTTTTGAATAAAGCATCGGTGGATATGAAAAATATAAAAAAAGAAAGAGAAATAATTACCGACGAGAAATGCCCCGAATGCGATGGGAAATTAATGATAAAAGAAGGTAGATTCGGACCGTTTATAGCATGTTTGAATTTCCCCACGTGCCGATACACAAAACGAATATTGAAAAAAGTCGGCGTAAAGTGTCCAAATCAGAATTGTTCCGGCGAAATAGTAGAAATGAGAAATAAAAGAGGCAGGGTATTCTACGGATGTAGTAACTATCCTCAATGCAGATGGATTGCTTCTTATTTGCCGTCTGAAAAAACACAGAATACAGAAGACAAGGAACAGCCAACAGAAAACGGAGAACAGAATACAGAAAACGGAAGAACCAAGGAATGAAAGAACAAAGGGGGAGGTATAAAATGGAAGAGAGAAAAGACATGATGCGTGAGACAAAAGTAATATTTTCTGACAGGCCCAATCGCATGGATATAGGAGCAGGAATCTACTGGATGGTGGGATGGGCTTTTCTGATATGGGTGAGTGGATTGACTTCTCATATAATACTTAGGATAGTTCTTTGGTTAATTGTACCAATAGTTTTTGTAATTTGGCTTCCAAGAGAATATTCGGTTTTGGAAGATAGAATCAGAATTAAGTGTAACTGCTTCACTAAAGATATTCCATACAAGAATATAGATTCTATAATGGAAACTTCATTTTTTTATTCCATTATAAACTGTGCATTTCGGGCAGTAACCCTTCAAACTAGCTTTACGAATACTATTGTAGTGAAACTCAAAAGGGGAATGTTCCTAATTCAAATATCTCCATTAAGAATGGATGAATTTATTAACGAGGCCCAGAAAGCTTTGGCAAACTGGCAGTAGAAGAGAATGTAAGTTGTATTAGGTTAGAAGCAATATGCAAAAAGAAAAAATAGAACAGTTTCTCAAATTCCTCAAAGTAGAAAAAAATTTATCGGAAAACACTTTAACAAGTTATAGAACCGACCTTATTCAATTTAATAAGTTTTTGAACGAACATTATACGACTATAACATTGAGCGGAATTGAAACTACGCATATCAGAGATTTTCTGACTACTCTTTATAGTGACGGTTATAGTTCAAGTTCAATAGGCAGGAAAATAGCAACATTACGTTCATTTTTTAAATTTGCCATTAGGAATGAATGGCTCGATTCCAATCCCTGCTCTCTTATTTCAAGCCCAAAAAAGAAAGGCACATTGCCTGAACCTATGAGTGTAGAAGAAATTGAGACAATTCTGTCTTTGCCGGGCAGTGACCATTTAAGCATAAGAAACAGAGCTATTTTAGAAACCTTGTATTCAACAGGAATACGTGTTTCTGAGCTTACAGGTATGAATATTGACAGTATAGATTTTGTAGGAGGAACAATAAAGGTAAAAGGTAAGGGGAGAAAAGAAAGGATAATCCCTATAGGAGATAAAGCTCTTGAAGCAATAAGCGCTTACTTTAATAAAAGAAATATGTTTTTCGATTCGCTTCGAAAAGATTTAAGCGTAAATAAAGAAGCTCTATTTTTAAATAATTGGGGAGGAAGGCTTACTGCAGGAAGTGTAAAAAAATTTGCGCACCAATATATAAAAGAAGCTGCTATTAAAAGAAATGTATCTGCTCATAGTTTTCGCCATAGTTTCGCAACTCATCTTTTGGAAAGAGGCGCTGACTTAAGGGCAGTGCAGGAATTACTCGGACATGCTTCTTTATCAACGACACAAATATACACACATCTGACCACAAAAAGACTGAAGAAAATTTATGATAAGACACATCCACGAGCATAGATTTGAGAGCGTGAATTTAGAAGCTGTAAAGAAAATGTTATAAGAAGTATGAGAGAATATCTACCAGAAAAACTATGAGTAAGAAAATTCGCGTTGTCTCCTTTGATGTAGATGGCACATTAGTTGAACAAAAGTTTAACGAACTCATATGGGAAAATGATATTCCTGTTTTGGTTGCCGAAAGCAGGAAATGGGATTTCAAGCAAGCAAAAGATTTTTGTCTTAGCGAATACGCGAAGTTGGGAGACAAAGATTTGCGCTGGTATAATGTTGAATATTGGCTTGAGAAGTTCAATATCCCAATATCAGCCAAAGAGATATTCAAGAAAAGAGAAAAATCAATCAAGGTATATTCCGATGTTTTACCTGTTCTGGAAAAACTAAAAAAACAGGGATTTAAAATAATCGTTATTACCTGTATGCCTCGAATTTTTCTGAAAGAAAAAATCCAAAAATTTGACCGCCATTTCGATGAAGTCTTTTCAACGGTAAGTGATTTTAAGCAAGTCAAATCCCCTGAAATTTATCTTCATGTCTCGAACCTTATTAAATCCTCTCCATCCGATATTTTGCATATAGGCGACCATCATACATTGGATTATGAGTTTTCTCTTGAAGCAGGGTATAAAAGTATTCTTATCCAGAGAGAAGAAAAGACAAAGGATTTCAGTATTTCCAATCTCCAAGAAATATTTAATTTCTTGTGAAAATTGAAATATTCGAGATTTTGCTTTAAAATTCCCAGTTAAATACTGCGCCTGTAGCTCAATCGGATAGAGCAACGGATTTCTAATCCGTAGGTTGCAGGTTCGATTCCTGCCAGGCGCGCTAGTATTTGATATAATGACGTTTAATGACAAATGGTTATCCCCGCCTGCTTGCAAAGCGGACAGAGATTTTTGGTTTATGGTAAGCATCAAATAAAGAAATGGCGAGATAGCTCAGTCGGTAGAGCGCAGGACTGAAAATCCTGGCGTCCCCAGTTCGATTCTGGGTCTCGCCACCAATCTGTAAAAATTTAGTTTTAACATTCTGTTTTACAATACCTCTTGCTTCTTTCGAAACAGTCGCAGGATGAGTTTAGAATTAAGATCAAATGAGCACTAACAGTCTTCTTATAACATTCGCAGGTTACCCATATACTCCTTCAAGCCTACTCCCCGATAACGGACTGGCCAATTTAGCCGCATCTTTGTTAAAGCACGGACATACTACAAAAATTATGGATTTGAATACTACTTCTATGATAGGAAGACTTGTTCCGGAACAATTCCACAAGAAAATGAAAAAAAACATCGAGAATATTCTGATTGAAGAGAAAAAAGGGCTACGTTATATTATTCCTTATCTTTTCTCGGTTAGGCAGTTGGAAAATTTTCAAAGACGGGAATTTTATAAAATAGCCGAAGAAATTGTTTCTTATATAAAATCTAACAAGATAGATTTTGTCGGTTTGAAACTATGGAATGGTGACGGTTTCACAGCGTCAAAAATAATTGCGAATCTTATCAAAAAAAACTTTTCCAATATGCCGGTTTTTGCAGGCGGCCCTCAGGTAGACATGTTTTTAGATAATATTCACAAGGTGACAGATGCGTTTGATTGTTTGGTGTATGGCGAAGGCGAAGAAACGATAGTGATGCTTGCCGAATATGTCGAGGGCAAGAGAAAATTAGAGAGTATTCCCAATGTGATTTTCAAGAAGGGCAGGCAAATGGTTACCAATCCTATTCAGAGGATAAAGGATTTGGATTCTATGCCGTTTCCTGTTTATGATTCTTCTGTGTATGAGGCAATGGGAGGAAATGAAGAAAAGATTAAAATGCTTGTTCTTGATGAGAGTAGGGGATGTCCTAATAAATGCCATTTCTGTATCCATCCTATTAAGAGTGGACATTTGCGTATGAAATCTTTCAATAGATTGGTGGACGAAATAGTACACTTTCTAAATAAAGAAAAAATTTCTATTTTTAGATTTGCAGGTTCTTCTACACCTCCACAGTTGTTAAAAGGTATTGCTGAAGAAATTATAAAAAGAAAATTAAGAGTTGAGTATTCATCTTTTGCTCATATAAGGAGTATGGATTCTGAGATCCTTCAAATATTAAAAAAGTCAGGTTGTTTTGCAGTTTTTTATGGTATGGAATCGGGCAGTCAAAAAATCCTTGATGCAATGAACAAAAATGTAAAAGCTAAAAACATTGAACATGTTCTTATGCAAACTAAGAAATCAGGTCTGTTTACTATAGTTAGTATAATATTTCCTGCGCCTTTTGAAACAGAGGACACAGGAAAAGAAACCCTGGATATGCTCCTCAGAGTTTGTCCTGATTCGGTGCTTGTTCAAATTCCCGGAGTTTATCCTCAAACCGAATGGGCTAATAATCCTTCTGATTTTAATATACAGCTTGATAAAGAATCCTATCCTTTAAAAGTAATGAATTATAAAATCAAATTATTTTCTCCTCCAAGATTTTGGAGCCCTCTTCCATACAAAGTCAACGGTAAAAATTTCAAAGAATTCTCTGCTCAAACAGGAAAAATGACGGACAATTTAGAGAAAAATGGATTACTTACTGCTGTCTCCGATGATTTGGCTCTATTGGCGAAATATGCGGGAAAGTCTCCAAGACAGTTCAGAGACGAAAATAGAGTTCTTTTCTTAAGCGGAGACGAAAAAGCAATAAGAAAAGAAGTTATAGATATAAACAACGGAATCTTTTCATCCTAATCTAATAATCAAACAAAGTTCCTTCAGAAAGCCTTTTTGAGGAAACTATCTTACCTGTGAGAAAACCTATAGAAATCTCTATTCTTATCTTGATGTTACATCGGAATTAGAATAGTAATTTTCCTTGACAGGAATGTGCTAAAATGGTACCCTATTGTTTTGAGTGTACAAAATTGTCCAATCGATATGGGTAAAAGGCGAATTGTTGTAACAGGACTCGGAGTTGTGGCTCCCAATGGTATAGGTAAGGACGCTTTCTGGAATGCTTTAATAAATGGAAGATCCGGTATTGGCAAGATTACCTTATTTGACGCTTCTTCTTTCCCAATTCAAATTGCAGGTGAGATTAAAAATTTCGATGCTTCTGAATATCTAGATTTTAAAACAGTAAGAAGAACCGGAAGATTTGCTCATTTTGCGGTTGCTTCGGCAAAGATGGCTGTTAAAGATGCTAAAATAGAAAAGGGATCCTTAAATAATAACCGAGCAGGTATTTATATAGGTTCTTCTTCGGGGGGAATGGATATTTTTGAAAGAGAACATATAGTTCTTAGAGAAAAAAGTGTTCATAAAATGAGCCCTTTTGGTTCAGTTGCCTATTTCCCGAATTCTGCGGCTATTGAAGTTTCAATTGAGTTAGATTTTAGTGGTAAGGTTATTACTATATCTACAGGATGCACCTGTGGGTTAGATGCAATAGGAACTGCATTTGAAGAGATTAAATCAGGTAAAATAGATACTGCAATTGCAGGAGGAACGGACGGCTCTGTAACGCCTTTAACATTAGGGAGTTTATGCGCAACAGGAATTCTTTCCACGCACAACGGAAATCCTGCTAAAACCAGTCGCCCTTTTGACGCAAAGCGCAGCGGTGGTGTTTTAAGTGAAGGCGCAGGAATTGTAATTTTAGAGGAAATTGAACATGCTGTTAATAGAAATGCTTTTATATACGGAGAAATAAAGGGTTATAGTGATAATACAAAAACTTCTAGTTTATTTGAAAACGATATAAATGGTAAAGGATTTGTTAAAGAGATGAAGCAAGTTTTAGAACAATCTTCTTTGAAACCGGACGATATAGATTACATTTGCGCTCATGCTCCTTCAGATATTGTAAGAGATAGAGCAGAAACGATTGCAATTAAGGAAGTCTTCGGTGATTATGCGTATAAAGTTCCTATAAGCTCAATTAAATCAATGACAGGAAATCCATTAGCTTCTGCGGGTCCTATGCAATTGATTGCTTCTTTAATGGCTATGAAGGATAGAATTATGCCTCCGACTATTAATTATGAATTTCCTGATGCGGAATGTGATTTAGACTATGTACCTAATAAAGCAAGGAAGAATAATGTTGGTGTAGTAGTTATAAATTCCCATGGTTTGGGAGGGAATAACTCAAGTATGGTGGTGAAAAAATATATGGGTTAAATAGAAAATGGAATTTAAAAGTTTATTTCTTTTATTGTGCATAATAATAAATTTAGGATTTGGTATTTATATTATATGGCAAAATCCTAAAAAATTGCAGAATAGAGTTTTTTCATTATTTATTTTTGTTCTTGTAATATGGAGTTTTATTAATTTTCTTATATCTATATCTCACAACGTAGAAGTAGTAACAACATTTGGTAAATTTGCTTATGCTATTGGCTCTATAATTCCTGTAGCACTTGCTATATTCATTTATGTTTTCCCCCAAATAAATAAAAATATATCTACAAAACCCTTATATTTACTTTGTGCTGGGTCTGTTTTGTTTATAATTCTTAGTTTTACTTCATTAATACAAGAGAGTGTACAAATAACAGAAATAGGTCTGCGACCCGTATTGGGTTCTTGGTATCTTCTATTTGCTGTATATGAGGGAATAGGCATGATCTACTGTCTTTGGTTTTTGTATAAAAAGTGGAAACTTTCAAATAATAAATATGAACAATTACAGGTAAAGTTTAATTTTTTCGGATTTCTGATTGCGACTTCTATTGCTTTAATAGGCACTGTTATTCTGCCTATGTTTAATATTTCCGCAATGATATATCTAGGACCTACAGTGACTGTGGTTATCATAGGATTTACTACCTATACAATTGTTCGATACAGGTTATTCGATATTACCATAATAGTCAAAAAAACAGCTATATATACTCTTCTTACAGGTTCAGTAACTGCTGTTTTGTTGTTAGGAGTTCTTTTAGCAGAACGCATATTTAGAATGTTTATGGGTCATCAGACTTTCTTCTTTTCCGCTGTTTTTGCAGCTTTACTGGTAACATTTATATTTTTGCCATTAAGGGAAAAAATTCAAACTTTGGTTGATAAAATGTTCGGCAAGAAAAAATATGAATATCAACGAGTTCTCAAACAAATGGGTAGGGAATTAAGCAGAGTTTTACCTTTACCAAGATTACTGAAATATATTTTAAAGAATATAACGGATACAATGGGTATAGACGGCGGTGTTATCTATTTGCGCGAGGCAAATAAATTTAAAGTAAAGTCTTTATTGGGCAATTTTTCCAACAAAAGTATAGCGCTTTCTAAAAATGATTCCCTTATTGTTTGGATGACACAGAAAAAGGATGCAGTTATTAAAGATGAATGGGAAAGGATAAGTGAAGATAAGCAATTCCAGGATATGAAAAATTCTCTTGGTAAAATCGGAGCAGACCTGGCAATGCCGATAATTAGAGAAGATATCTTGACAGGGATAATTTTTCTTAAGAACAAGTCTTCAGGGGATATGTTTACGGAAGAAGATATAGACCTTTTGCTTACTCTTGCCAATCATGCGGGCGTTGCCATTGAAAATGCGCGTCTTTATACTCAGGTGGAACAAGCAAAGTTATATCAGGAAAATATTTTAAAAAATCTTGCGAATGCGGTTATCGTTACGGATAAAGAGGACAAGATTCGTATATTTAACGAAAAAGCGCAACAAATGACAGGGATTTCAGCTTCTTTAGCTATAGGAAAGAATTATAAAAAGATTCTTCCTGATGAGTTTTCTCAAGCTATAGTCGATGTAGAAGAATTCGGTAAAGGTTTTTCCAGCTATGAAATAGAATATATTAGGGACAAGAAAAAAGCGGATGCGGATAAAGTAAAACCAATGATACTCGGCGTCGGGACTGCGGTGATAAAGGGAAAGAATAACAGAATAAATGGTGTAATTTTGGTTCTTGCTGACCTTACGGAAATTAGGACATTGGAGCGCCAGTTAAATAGAGCCGAAGAACTTGCTACTGTGGGGACTTTGGCGGCGGGTATGGCGCATGAAATTAAAAATCCTTTGGTTGCCATCAATACTTTTTTTGAATTACTGCCGCAAAAATATGACGACTCTGAATTTAGGAATGAGTTTTCCGCTTCTGCCTGCGAAGAGGTGAAAAAAATAGATGACCTTATCCATCGGCTTCTTAATTTTGCCCAACCAAAATCTCCTAATTTTACCCTAAATCATATTCATAAATGTATTGATGAAAATTTGAAATTTATGAGCACAAAACTTAACAGTTATGGTATAAAAATAATTAAAAAATATGCCCCCGATATTCCGGAAAATTACATAGATAAAACAAGATTTGACGAAATCCTGTTAAATCTTTTACTTAACGCGATAGAAGTAATGGAAAACGGAGGGAAATTATATATAACGACATCTTATGAAAAAACCGAAAACGGCAGGCAAATTCTTTTAAAAATTCAGGATACCGGAATTGGAATTCCTGCGGAAAATCTTTCGCGGGTATTCGACCCTTTCTTTACCACAAAAGATAATGGAACGGGATTGGGATTGGCTATTGTTTATCGCGCTGTAATTGACCATGGCGGTAATATAGCGGTCGAAAGCGAAGCGGGTAAAGGAACTACTTTTTTAATCTATTTGCCGATATTCTTAAAAGCGTATAGTCACAAATTTTTAACCGTAAAACCATGAAAAATATACTAATTGTTGCAGAGCAAAAACAGATAAAAGAGTCATTAAAGGCAATACTTGATGATAAATTTTTTCTGTTTTCCGTTTTAAATCCTCAAGAAGCGCTGCGGATAATAAACGAAAAACAGATTGACGTTTTAATCTTAGACACTCCCATAAAAGGGATAGATGTTTTGGAATTTATTCAGCAGGCGCGAAGTATTGCTTCGGAAATTATTCCAATAGTTCTTCTTTCTACGTCTGACGAAAGAACAAGAGAAGAGCTTATGGAAAACAAAGTTTATGAATGGCTCGTCAAACCTTTCCAAAGAAAAGAACTTGCTTATCTTATTTCCAGAGCAAATGAAAGAATTCAGCTTATGAAGAAAATCAAGGTTTTGGAAAATGAAAAAAATCAGCCTAATTTGGAATCAAGGGAAATTTTTACCGAAAACAAGGATTTCTTACCCGAGGAAGAATTTCGGCGTCTGTTCTATTACTATCAGGAGACATTCAGGAAATTTTCCCGCATTTTGACCCATATATTTAAGCCGGAAGAATTATTTGGAATGATTGTAACCACATTGTCTGAAGTTTTTGAAGTAGGGAAAATGGCAATTCTCTTAAAAGAAGAGGGTAATTCTTTTTACAAAATCAAAAATGCTTTGAGAATGAAGAAGGATATTGTGGAAGATTTTAGAGTTAAGGATGCAGACGGAATTGCAGGCTGGCTTTTAAAAAACGGTCAAATATTGACAAAACAAAACAAGCTGATTCCGTCTTATGTTAAAGAAGAAATGGAACTTTTAGAAGCGGAGATATGTATTCCGTTATTTGACGATAGCGAACTTTTGGGTTTTTTAAGTTTGGGTAAAAAAATTACCGGCGAAGATTTTACTGTCGGTGAATTGAAATTTTTATACATGATGAGCAACTATACAGCATTGGCTATTCAAAACTCCTGCCTTTATAGGGAAATTATTCAACATAGGGAACACCTTTGCGACATAATGAAAAATATTTCTTCGGGAGTTTTAACTATAGATAAGGAAGGTAAAATAACCTCGATAAATAAATCTGCAAAAGACATTTTTGGAATAAAAGACGATTTAATAGGCAAGAATATTCAAAGAGCCGGTTCTATAATTGCCGACATTATGTTGAGAACTCTTTATGATGAAAAAGTTTATAACAGACATGAGGTAGTGTATCCGGGGAAAAATATTTCTCTGGGTATCAGCACAGTTCCTTTAAAAGATGAAGCTAACAGAATCAAAGGTGCTTTGATGGTTTTCCAGAACATATCGGAAGTTAAAAGATTGGAAAAAGAATTGAACAAAACAAAAGAAGAAGAATTCTGGAGGGAACTTGCAGGAAGAATGGCTCACGGAGTAAGGAATCCGCTTGTTTCTATCAGCACATTTGCTCAACTTTTGCCTGAAAAAAACCAAGACAAAAGTTTTGTGAAGGATTACCACGAAACGGTTTTAGACAGTGTTTCCAAGTTAAATCAGATTGTTGACCGATTAGAAAAACTTTCTGACGCTTCGAAACTTAATCTTTCTATGGAAAACATCAATTCTATTTTGGAAGAAGCTATGGGAGAATTCCAAGAAGAGTTCAAAAAACGAAACATAAATCTTAATAAAAATATTGCTAGTTCTGTGCCGATGTGTTTGCTTGACGGCGATAAATTGAAAGAAGCCTTTTCAAATCTCATGCAAAACAGTTTGTCTGCTATGCCGACAGGCGGAAGATTAAATGTCAAGACTTCATATGATGATAGCAAGAAACAGGTTCAAATAACATTTAAAGATAACGGTAAAGGCATAGATTTTGAAGATATGTCAAAAGTTTATTCCCCGTTTTTTACGACAGGAACAAAAGGGTTGGGGTTGGGACTTCCTATTGTAAAACAGGTTGTCGAAAAACACGGCGGAAGCAGTAATATATCCTCAACGCCTAATAAAGGAACAACCTTTGACGTATTTATTCCCATTGCCACAGAAAAAGAAGAAGTTCCTATACCTGTTTATAAATCCGAAGCAGTGCCTATTTATTCTCCCAAGAATTTGCCTGTAACCGAAAAATATTCCGACGGTTGGATAGCTCCCGATATAGAACGTGAAGATGTAAAAAAAGAAAGTTCAAACTCTAAATTGGAAGGTAAGTCTGAACAAGAACCGACGGATGTTTCTCCCCCTAAACCGACAGATAAGCCCAATGAGCCAAAAGCTATAGACGTTTCTTCTAAAAAGCAACTATCTTTGGAAGAAGAAGTGTCTTCAATGGAGAAAAAATTGATAATCGATGCTTTGGAAAAAACAGGTGGAGTTAAAATTAAAGCTGCAAAATTATTAAACATAAGTAGACGAATGTTCTCATATAAAATGGAAAAGCTTGGTATAAAATGAGAAAATACTCTGGTTCAATGTTATAAAATGTAAGGGGGCGGTTAATAGAAGAAGACACTCATATACTACAAGAAAGGGGAAATGGATGAAAAAGAAGAACAAAATAATTATTGTGGATGATGAGAAAAGTGTCAGAGAATCCATAAAAATGATTCTAAAGGACTATTACGATTTATCGGTTTTTACCAAAGGTGACGAAATATTAAAAGAATTTAAAGAAGATATGGCTGATGTGGCTTTATTGGATATAAAAATGCCGGGAATAAGCGGGATAGAACTTTTAAAAAAATTAAAAACAATAGATGAAGATATTGAAATAATAATGATTACAGGATATGGTACGTTAGATAGTGCTACGGAAGCGATGCGAAATGGCGCTTCTGCGTATGTAAATAAACCGTTCAGTAAGAATAAACTTCTTGAAATTATCGAAGAGAAAATTAAAAAAAGAGGGAAAAATAGAGAAAAGAAAAAGAAATTATTAGATTTGGAAAACGTGAAAAAATCACTTGAGAAAAAGACAAAGGATTTTTATTATTCTACGGTAGATTCTCTTTTAGCGGCAATCAATGCTAAGGATGGTTATACTTCTATTCATTCCGAACAAGTTGCTCGTTATGCTTCATTGATACTAGAAGAATGTTCTTCCTTTGTGAAACTTATCCCCGAAGAAAAAAATATATTTCATTATTTGGTTTCTCTGCACGATATCGGGAAAATAGGAATTCCGGAGAGGATATTAAGTAAAGACGGAAAACTAGATGCTAAAGAATGGAAAATTATTCAAAAACATCCTGATATCGGCTGTTCCATAGTAAGCCCTATATTAAATCCTATGAGCATATTGAAGAACTATATGTGTATAATACAAGACCATCATGAAAAATATGACGGGACAGGATATCCCAAAGGGAAGAAAGGAAACGAAATTCCATTGTTTGCCTGTATAATATCTATTGCGGATGTTTATCATGCTATGCGTTCAGACAGACCATATCGAAAGGCTCTTAGCAAAAAAGAGACTTTAAAAAATCTTAAAGAAGGTAGAGGTACTCATTTTCATCCTGAAATTCTTGACATAGCTTTGAAAGTTTTGGAAAATTGTGGGGATTAATAATATAAAGTACGATTACAAATGAGGGAATTTATATTAAAATATCTGTAAAATTATAAAAGGGGGATAATAATGAAGAAATTGCTTGTAATTGCTTTTTTTGTTTTATTGGTTTCAACTGTATATTCTGGAAGTATGCAGGCTCCTTCTATTGGAGCAAGAGCTACGGGGATGGGTGGCGCGTTTGTGGCGGTTGCAGACGACCCTTCTTCTCTTTTTTGGAATCCGGCAGGATTGGGATTATGCAAAGGAACTTTATATATGAGTGGCACGGCGTTTGTTGCCCCATATTCATACTATGAAGTGGACGGGGCAGATAAAGAAAAAAGCACAACGACTGCCCAGATGATACCCAACCTTTTCCTTGCGCATAATTTTACTGATTCTTTCAGTATGGGGTTAGGATACTATGTGCCTTTTGGTCTAGGGCAAAGATGGAAAGATGATGCTTCTTTAAATTATAACTCTACTCGTTCGGAAATTTCTTTGAGTAATCTTCAGGCAGGTATGTCTTTAAAGTTGACAGACGATTTCTTAATAGGGGCGGGTTTAGCAGAAGGCTTTGCTAAAATGAATACCAAATCTTATTCCATTGTCATTCCTGATGGAGGAGGAGCCCCCAGTGCAGCTTATGTAAAAACTGAGGGAGAAGGAAGAGGAACATCTGGTAATATCGGTTTTCTGTGGTCGCCTTCTTCTTATAATTGGACGGTAGGCGGTGTTTGGCGAAGCGAAACAAATGTTAAATTCAAAGGGGAGGTTGATATAGGTGGTGCGGGTTTTACTACATTTGACAGAGAAATTTCTATGGATTTCACATTTCCTCAAACAGCGTCTATAGGAGTTAGTTACTCTGGTTTTGAAAGATGGCTTTTAAGCGGGCAGGTTGATTGGGTAAATTGGTCGCGAATGGACACAATTACTCAAAAATTAGACGACCCCGTAACACTTTGGAGTCCTGTTCCCCCGCCATTTGGAACTGCTATAATTACAGATGAAATAGAAGTTTCGCGCGATTGGAAAGATAGATATATCTTTAGAATCGGAGCAGAATATGAAGTAACCCCCGAGTTTGCTTTAAGGGGTGGCTATATGTGGGATCCGTCTCCCGTTCCTGCGGAGACTTTAGACCCTATGATGTTTGACGTTTCAAGCAACAGATATTTTGTAGGTGCGAGTTTCCCTGTATGGACAATGAAAATAGATGTTGCATATGCATATTCTCAAGGGATAAAAAGAGAAGCAGAAGATAGCGAAAACGTTCCTCCTACTAATGGCGATTATTGGGGACATTCACATATGTTTGAAATCTCTACAACTTACACTTTTTAAAGACAGAACACAGAGGATAGAAAACAGAAAAATAATTGTTATCTGACATCTGTTCTCCGTTATCTGATTTTTGATTAAGCGCGCGCAATCATTGTCCAGATAACAGAAGTTAAAATCCACAGAGGAAGAATAAGTCCGAGCCCGCCTAAAATAATACCTGCTATGGCAAATCCTTTTCCTCTAAGGTTGTCGCTGTTTTTGTTAATTTTTATTATGCTGATAATACCCAGAAGAATGCTTAATAGAGGGATGGTTCCAAAACTTGATAATCCCATACCCAAAATTAACCCTGAAATAGATACTATAAAACCGATTATTGCCAATTTGCTCCACCGAGAATTAATGCTATTGTTGTCCATTTTTTTATTTGGTTATTTTATTTATAAATTTTTCTATTCTATTTAGCCCTTCTGTAATATCTTCCATTGAGTTTGCATATGATAATCGTATAAAATTATCGTCTCCAAAGACATATCCGGGAATGACCGCTACTTTTGCGTCTGTTAAAAGAAGTTCTGTCAATTCCAATGAATTATTAATTATTTTCCCGTTTAGAATTCTTCCTATAATTTCAGATATGTTCGCAAAGCAATAAAAGGCTCCTTGCGGCTTAATTACAGAAATATGTTTTGTAGAGTTTATCTTTCCCACCATATAATCGCGTCTTTTTTCGAATTCTTTAACCATTTGTTTTAAATTTTCCTGACTTCCATTTAGGGCTTCTACTCCGGCAATTTGAGAAATAGATGTTGGATTGGAAGTTGAATGTCCCTGCAAATTCGACATTGCTTTAATAATTTCTTTTGGTCCCGCGGCATAACCCAATCGCCAACCGGTCATGGAATAGGATTTGGAAAAGCCGTTTATTACGAGCGTTAGCTTTTTAATGTCGCTATTAAAAGAAGCAATACTTATATGTTCTAAATTGTCGTAAATAATTTTTTCGTATATTTCGTCGGAGATACAAAAAATATTTTTCTCTATTAAAATCTTGCTTAAACTTAAAAGTTCTTCTTTTGTATAAACCATGCCTGTAGGATTGGAAGGAGAATTCAAGATTAACAATTTTGTTTTAGGTGTTATTGCTTCTAATAATTGTTGCGGTGTAATTTTGAAATCGCTGTCTTGAGTAGTTTTTATGAATATGGATTTTGCACCAGTAACTTTAACCATTTCAGGATAACTTACCCAATAGGGTGAGGGAATGATAACTTCATCTTCCTCGTTACATAATGCCATGATGGCGTTAAAAATAGAATGTTTTGCTCCACATGAAACAATTATCTCTTCAGGTATATAATCAAGGTTATTATCTTTTTTTAATTTTCCGCAAATAGCTTCTTTTAATTCTTTTATGCCCGAAGCAGGGGTATATTTGGTAAATCCATTATCGATTGCTTTTTTTGCCGCTTGTTTGATATTAATTGGTGTGTCAAAATCCGGCTCTCCGGCTCCAAATCCGATAACATTAATGCCTTCGGATTTCATTTTTTTTGCTTTTGCTGTTATGGCTAATGTCGCAGAAGGACTAATTAAACTTATTTTTTTTGAAATTAACATGAGTTATCTTTTTTTATAGTTTTTAATTTGTATTTAACTTTTTATTTTTTTCTTCCACTTGTTTGGCAATATTTTTCTTATGCTTTCTTACTTTTTCTCGTATTTGGGGATATTTTATACCCAGCATTTGCATTGCCAATATTGCGGAGTTTTTAGCTCCTGCTTTTCCTGTTGCCACTGTAGCTACAGGAACGCCTGAAGGCATTTGAACGGTAGAAAGCAAAGAATCTAATCCTCCGGATATTTGAGTTTGAATGGGAACTCCTATTATGGGAAGAACCGTCCATGCTGCCATAGTTCCTGCAAGATGCGCGGCGCCTCCTGCCGCGGCAATGATTACTTCTAATCCTCTTTTTTCGGCATTTAAAGCATATTCGTGAGCTTTTTCGGGCGTGCGGTGCGCGGATATAATATTTATTTCATATCCTATGCCGAACTCTTCCAGCGTTTTTGTTGTTTCTTTCATTATTTCTAAATCCGAATCGCTTCCTATAACGATTCCCACAAGAACTTTATTATCCATTTTTGCCGACCTCCTTTTTCAGAGTCTGATATCCGTAATGTGCTATTAGATTATCAAGTAATACCATAGCGGTATAATTTTCTACCACGGGCCATACTCGAGCAACAATAGTTGCATCTCGTCTGGTGATAGCCGCAAGTTCTTTATTTTCAAGAGTATATTTATCAATTGTATGTTGTTTCTTATCAATTGTAGGTGTCGGCTTTACAGCTACTCTTGCAACAATTGGCTGACCTGTGCTAAGTCCGCCTGTGATGCCACCTGCGTTGTTTGAGTCAAAAACGACTTTTCCTTTTTCAGAATGCATCTGGTCATTTGATTCATATCCTGTCATGTCTTTAACTCCAAACCCGGCGCCGACTTCAACTCCTTTAACAGCACCAATACCAAGCATTCTGCCTAATTCAGCATCAAGTTTATTAAATATCGGCTCGCCAAGACCGACTGGTGCACCTAAAACGACTATCTCAACAATACCCCCAGCCGAGTCTCCTGTGGCTGAAATTTTATTACAAGCATCGGTCATTGCTTGTGCGGCTTTAATATCGGGACAATTTACTATGTGGTGTACACCGTATTTATCTTTAATTGCTTCTGGGTTTGATTTTAGTGTTTTTTTGCGTATATCATCTATTTCTTTTTCTATCTCTGCAAGAATACGGATTTTTTCAAGAAATCGCATATTCATATTTACACGTTCTTTGACATAAATCTCCTGATAGAACGGGTCAAAATCTTGCCGCATTTTTTTATAGGAATCTGTATATTTTAAAGCTTCTTTATGATTGATATCCGGACATCGTACTGAAGCAAGCTCTTTGACATAAGAAAACACATCAATCCCGCATTTTTTAAGTATTTTTTTAGCGATATATCCGGCTGCTACTATTGTGGAAGTATATCTGCCGCTGAAAATACCTGCTCCGATTGCATCATCATCGGGTCCATACTTCATGAAAGAAGCGTATGACGCATGTCCCGGACGAGGTGTCCGGTTTGTATCCTGATACTGTTTTATATGAATAAAATGACGGTCAAGATTGGGAATAAGGATAGATAAAGGCGTTCCATTAGTATTATTTTTATTACCCGCATTTTCAATAGTATCCGCTGCGTTCAACCCCGTATAGATAATAGGAAGGTCGGGTTCTTTTCTGGGAGATGAGAGTTCATCTGAACCAGGTTTTCGAAGAAGTAAGTCGCCGTATATTTCCTTCTCACTCAAACGCATCCCTGGTGGTATTCCTTGAATGATTGTATTTAGTCCATCCTGATAAGAACCGCCCCCCACAGTTACCTGAAAGAATTTACCAAAATGACATCCAAACATAATCCCCCCTTTATCTTTTTATTTGTAAGAGAATGTTATTATAATGTTGTTCAAATATCAACTTATACTTACGTTTAAAGATAAGGCAAAAGTTCTTTAATGCTAAATACAGCATTTTATCTTTAATTACTTCTGATTGCTATCGGGATCACTGGCGGTTTTAAGAAAAGATATATAATGGCTCCGCCGACTAATGCTAATATTCCTGCTGTAGTAAACGAAACTAAATAGTTTCCTGTTATATCCTGCGCTGTTCCGCCAAGCCATGGACCTATAAAGCAACCTGCTCCATAACCTAAAAATACCAGTCCGTAGTTTATCCCAAAGTTTTTTGTCCCGAAATAATCTGCTGTAGTCGGTGGATATACGGATAAGAATCCGCCGAAACAAATTCCTATCATAAATACTATAACGGAAAGAGATAGAATCGAATTTATGTAATATAACAATAACATGCTAATTCCTATAAATCCAAAAAGCATTGTCAATATCTTTATCCTTCCGAATTTATCCGATATGATACCAAACATTATTCTACCAAGACCGTTGGCAATAGCTAATATTGTAAGAATGAAAGCTGATTGTATAGTTGTGTATCCGATATCACTTGCAAAGGCAACTATATGAGTGATTATCATCATACCTGCCGTCATTGAGAGCAAGTATGTTAAAAATATTAGTTTGAATTCGGAAGTTTTTAGCATTTCTACCGGAGAAAAATCGCGTGTAAAAATATGTTTGTCGGAGTTTTCTGAAGATTTCCGGTCGCAAGGTCTCCAATTTTTAGGTGGAGTTTTTAAAAATTGTGCAGCGGTTATGATAATCGTTCCAAAACCGATTCCATAAATAAGCATTGTTATTCTCCATCCATAAATCTCAATAAACCGTGCTGCTAAAGGCGCAAGAAAAGCTGATCCAAAACCAAATCCAGATATAACAATACCTGTCACCAAACCTCTCTTTTCTGGGAACCACTTTATTCCTGTAGATATTGAAGGCAAATAACCAAGACCTGTGCCGATTCCGGCTAATACGCCATATGTAATATATAACCACAACAGAGATTTTGTAAAATAGCTTAGCACCCAACCCGAGCACATAAGAACTCCTCCTAAAGTAGCGGTAACTTTTGGTCCATATCTTTTTTCACACATGCCGCCAATTACCATAAAAACGGAGAATACAAGAAGGAGTATTGAAACAGCAAGAGAAGTTTCTCCTCTGCCCCAGTTAAATTCATTGGCGATGGGCATAAGAAAAACACCCCAAGAATAAGCCACGCCAAGGCACATAATTATTAATAAACCGCTTATTATCACAAGCCAGCGATATCTTGTTTCTTTTTCTATCATATTTGCCATTCCCATAAAAGAGTTATCTTGATATTTTTAATATTTTATATCTTAAAGTGCCCGCAGGAATGTTGATTTCCACTATTTCATTTTTCTTATAACCTAATAAACTTCTACCTACAGGCGAGGCGGTTGAAATTTTACCTTGGTCGTAATCTGATTCCATCTCTGCTACAAGAGTATATTTAAGTTCTTTGCCGGAATTTAAATCTTTGAGTTCTACTGTTGAACCTATAGAAACCTTATCTTTAGGAATGTTTGTCTCTTCTTCAAGAATCTTTACTCTAATCAGTTTTTCTTCCAATTCAGCAATTTTTATTTCACTTAATGCTTGAGCATGTTTAGCTGCATCATATTCCGAATTTTCCCTTAAATCTCCTAAAGACCGGGCAAAATGTAATGCATTGGCGATTTCTTTGCGCTTGACGGTTTTTAGGTATTTTAATTCTTCCGTCAATTTCTCGCATCCTTTTCGCGTTAAGTAGATATATTGCATATTTCCTCTTTTTTTATCAAACTTTTTTGATTTTTCCGACTAAAGTTTCTCTTCTGTAATTATCTTAAGAGCTTGCAAGTATTTTTGGGTTGTTTTATTAACTATATCGTTGGGCAATTGTGGCGCAGGAGGAGTTTTGTCCCAGGTGAGTGTTTCCAGATAGTCTCGGACAAATTGTTTATCAAAACTAGGTTGAGGTTTACCCGTCTCATATTGGTCTTTTGGCCAGAATCTGGAAGAGTCGGGAGTAAGCACTTCGTCTATAAGAATAATTTCATTTCCTATTTTTCCAAATTCGAATTTTGTGTCGGCAATAATTATTCCTTTGCTTTCTGCATATTGTGCAGCTTTTTTATAAAGAGAAATGCTTATATCTTTTAATTTTTGGGCTATATCTTTCCCTATACTTTTTTCGATATAGTCTTGAGTTACATTCATATCGTGACCTATATCTTCTTTTGTTGAGGGCGTAAAGATAACTTGAGGTAACTTGTCTGATTCTTTTAAACCTTTAGGCAGATTGATTCCACAGATGGATTGCGTTTTTTGATACTCTTTCCAGCCAGAACCGGACAAATAACCACGCACCACACACTCAACCGGTATAGGAACAACTTTTTTTACCAACATTGAACGATGTTTTAAAATCTCTTCATATTTTTGTAATTCTTTCGGGAATGTCCGTATATTATCAGTAATAAAATGATTAGGAATTATATCTTCGGTAAAGCCGAACCAGAATACCGAAAGTTTTGTTAGGACCTCTCCTTTATGAGGAATTCCGGTGGGTAATATTACATCAAAACAAGAAATTCTATCTGTTGCAACCATTAAAAATTTGTCATCAAGATCGTATATTTCTCGGACTTTTCCTCTTTTGAAAAATTTAACCCCCTCAAGTTTTGTAAATCCTACGGGTTGATTTAGCATAAGTATCCTCTAATTTTATCTTATTTCTTTTCTCCGAAAAGTTCCGGAGATATATAATCACCAAAACGCTCTTTTGCTTTAATCAGGCGTTCTTTTTGTTGATTAAGAACTTCTAAGAGTATTGGCGGTGTATCAGAGACATTTTCATGATAGAATTTTCCCACTCTCTCTATCTTCGCTAAATTCTCATTAATACGAATAGTGAATTGTTCTGTGTAGTCTTCTTTTGAGTAATTCTTATCCAAAACCTGTTTAAAAAGTATATTGAGGTCATTATATTTCGGAATCCAGCCGGTAGGGCCTTTTATTGCATCTACCTCGTTATGTGCGCGTAATTCCATCCATTTTACCCATACATGTTTGTCACGCACACCATTTAAAAATTTGCCTTCTTTATTTCTAAGAAAGTAATTAACACCGAAAATCATAGGAGAATTTTTAAGTTTTTTCCCAAACTCCAAATTATTGCGGATATATTTACCCAAGGGAATAGAGACAAAATCCTGGATACTCATTGCGTTTATCTCGGATACTCCTTCTTTCCCGATTGTGGCAAAGGTTGTTTCTGTCTCCAATGATGCGCCGTAAGCTATAATACCGTGGTTCCAGTCGAAAGATTGCTGCACAGGTACATAGGCTTTAGCGTCTCTTCCTCCGTACATTATGCCTGCCAGCTCCACCCCTATGGGATTGTCTAATTCTGTGTCAACATTTTTCAGTGCTTTTATGGCTACGGCATAACGAGCATTTTTATGCGCAGGGGGAATTTGATTTCCTTTATCATCTGTTTTATTTGCATGCCATCTCCCAGAAAAATTTATTCCCTCTTTTGGCATCTCGCCATCCATTCCTAACCAGTATGGTTTGCTATCGTTAACCAATATATTGGAGAAAATTACTTCACCCGGCGTAGTGAGAACTTTATGGATAACAGGGTCATCAATTGGATTGATATTTTGAATAATGCCAAAGATACCTGCTTCGGCATTTACCGCTCTCATTTTTCCATCGATATTACGGAAATATGCGATATCATCTCCCACAACGGTTTCCCCGGGGAGCATTGCAGTAGATGTTTTTCCGCAGGCGCTGGGGAAAGCTCCCACAAAATAAGTTTTTCGGCTTTTTGGTCCATGCACTCCCATTAATAACATATGCTCTGCAAGCCATCCTTCACGGTCTGCTTTGCGTATGGTAAGCCGAAGCGCAAGTTTTTTCAGACCGACGGTGTTACCTGCATATTGGGTATTTACGCTATATACAGTATTGTAGTTATAATCAATATAGATACGTTTCTTATCCGACTCTATGCTTACCATTTTCTCATTCATTTTCCCTGCAGAATGCAAAAAACAGAAGATTTCAGATTGTGTTTTATCTTGCTCAAACATCTTATAAGCTGAACGGTAGAGAAGGTCTTCACTATGAGCAACATACCAAGAATCCGTACATTGCAGACAAGGAACACTGAATACGGAATTTCTCGGCCCTAACGAAAGAAAACGGACGATCATTGTGCGATTTTTCATGCTATTAAGCATTAATTCCGTGATTTCCGTTAAACCTTCTTCACGTTCAATCTGATTAAGAGTTTTGCTTAGAGTGTTATTTTTGGATACGAGATACTTGGTAACTTCTCTGTCGCGGCCTTGGTCTTCCATGCCATCGAAATGGTAAGTATGCCCTGAAATTACAAGTGATTTTTCCTCTCCTGTTTGAATTGCCTGTTTGCGTACATGGTCTATATCTTCTAAAGAATCACTACAAATAAATATCTGTTCAGGTTTGCATAACTCTGCGGCTTTAGCTATAAACTCATGAACTTTGGGATTGGCTATTGCCGATAGCTTTTGATAATTAAGTTCGTCCAATTTGGGTTTTAATGTTTCCAAGTGATTTTTTGTTTCCATATTTGCTCCCCCCTTCGATTTTACTTTTTAAGAATTACAGTAAATAAAAAAACCAATATCATCTTTTCCTCTTTTTTCCTATTTATCGATAGCAAATAAAAGGGCTCAAAGATTCTGATATTGGCTTACTCTGCAACAACTCTCTTCTTATTACGGTTCTTGCTTTAGTCTACCACACTGAAAAAAGATTCTATAATAAAAAAATATTTTAATCAACCCCTATAATACAAAAGCCTAAATCAAGTTTATTTTTAGGAGACTTATTGTCTATAATAAAAAAATCCAAACTCTAAATAATATTACCTATTTTCGTGAACTTGTCTTCTAAATTTCGCTCTAATATAAAAACAATAATTCGTTCCCCGGTTTTGGTGCTTATGTCTGTGTGCAGACTTCTTACTCGGCAGGTAATGATGTCTGAAATTAAATTTTCCAACAATGACTTGGAGCTTTCCAATAATTGCATGCGGGTTTTCTTTATTAGTTCTGCTCCTTCAATGCTTTTTGCCAAATGCTCTTCTGCGGGAGTGAAAACTCCTTGGAGGCGAACAAGAATCATATCTTTGATAATATAAGTTTTTATTTCTGTAGGACCTCTACCCATATATTCTTTTTCAAATTTTATTATTGCTTCGCTTATTTGGGCTTCGACTTGTCCTTTTGTTTTGTCTTTCATGAGGTTAGCTCTGGTCGGAGTTAGTTTTTTTAATACTTCCACCAACTATCTGAACACAATTTTCGAAATTAGAGAACGTTATAGCTACTGATTCTGCTGTATCAACGGTAGTTTCGCCTTCAATAGCGAGGCCAGCTATTGCCAATGCCATTACAATTCGGTGGTCACTGTGCCCGTTAACTCTGGTTGCTTTGAGTGTGCTTTCATCTATCTCCAAGCCGTCTTTAAGTTCACGGATTTTAGCTCCCATTTTGCTCAATTCTTCATACATCGTTTTAATCCGGTCTGTTTCCTTTATTCGTGCTTGCGGCACATTGAGTAATCTGGTTTTGCCTTTTGCAAAACATCCTATTACAGCCATCATAGGTAAGGCATCAGGGGTATCATTCATATCTATATCTATACCTTTCAATGAACCTGCACTGATACGGATGAAATCTTTGCCTATTTCTACTTTTGCCCCCATTCTTTTTAGATAGTCAATTACGGCTTTATCTCCTTGAGGGTCATTAAAATCAAGGCCTAAACAGGTGATATCGTTATTCATTAAAGCTCCTGCTGCGAGAAAGAATGTTGCTGATGAGAAATCAGAAGGTATTTTCCTTTTGAAACCAGGATAAGATTGGTTACCCGGTATGCGGAATTTTCTCATATCCTCGTTTTCAAATTTAATTTTTTCATATTTAAGCCATTCTAATGTCATCTCAATATAGGATTTTTCATATAGTAGGGGTACATCAATTAAAGTTTCATTATCAGCCAAAGGAGTGTTTATTAAAAGACTCGTCAAGTATTGGCTTGATTGGGCACTAAGAGTTGTTTTTCCGCCTGTTAGTTTTCCTTTTATGATAAGCGGCGGAAACCCTTGTTTTTCCGTATATGATATAGATGCACCAAGGTTGTTAAGCGATTGAACAAGAGGACCAACAGGACGTTTCTTTGTTTGTTCGTCTCCGGTAAGTTGAATTTCTCCTTTTTGAAGAAGAGCACAAGAACTCATGACAATATTTAATGTTGTTCCGGAATTTTTCGTATCGATGAGATTTTTAATAGGGACAGGATTTCCGCTAAAACCTTCAACTATCCATAAGTCCTTTTCAATTTGTATTTTTGCGCCCAACGCTTTATATGATTCGACGGCAGCAAGAGTATCTTCGGAAACAAGAGGATATAAAATTTTACTTTCGCCTTTTGCCAAACTTGCGATAGCAACTGCCCGGATGGTATGCGATTTGGATGGAGGAATTTCTACTCTGCCCGATAATATAGATTTTTTTACGATAAAAGATTTATTCATAACTTCTTTTTTTGTTAAGGTTGAACATCCCCTCATGCAGATGTTTTAAATTTTATAGATTATCCTCTCGGATAGGAGCCCAGGACTTTTAGGAATGTGCACAATGGTTTTAATTCTTCAATTGCCTGTTTTATTCTTTTCTCATCTTGATGACCTTCTAAGTCAACGAAGAAATAATACTCCCAGATTTTCCTTTTAGATGGGCGGGATTCAATTTTTGTTAAATTAATTTTGTTTTTGTAAAAAGGGGTAAGACTATCATATAAAGCTCCAACTTTATCTTTTAACGAGAACATCAGTGAAACCTTGTCGTTTCCTGTAGGTTTACTGGATTGTTTCCCTATTACTAAAAATCTGGTAACGTTTACCGATAGGTCTTCTATATGTTTACCCACAATTGGTAAGTTATATAAACGCGACGCAAGCTGGGAGGCGATTGCTGCAGAGGTTTTCTCTTTTACTGCTAGTGTTGCTGCATGTGCCGTAGAATATACTTCTATTAATTGAACTGAAGGCAGATTTTTTTGTAACCATATTCCGCATTGAGCCAATGCTTGGTCTTTGGAATATACTTTCTTTATTTTTTCCTTTTTTGATTTGGATAAAAGAAAATGCGAAATAGGCAGAAGAATTTCGTCGCATATCTTTAAGTCGGATTCAATGAACATGTCAAGAGTGTGTGTTTCTATGCCTTCGGTAGAATTTTCTACAGGAACGACTCCAAACTCGGTATTACCTCTTTCTACTGCAGAAAATATCTCTCTTGCACTTATAAAAGGTTTATAGTCTATTGATGAACCGAATTTTTTTGTAGCTGCTTCGTGGGTATAAGTTGCCGCAGGCCCAAGATAAGCAATTGTCAATTTTTTTTGTAGATTTACTGAAACTGACATAATTTCACGGTATATATTTTTAATAGCTTCTGCGCTTAAAGGTCCCTTATTTTTCCGTATTAGTGAGTTTATGACGTCTCTTTCTCTGGCAGGTATATATGGTACTATTCCTTGCTTTTTCTTGTTTTTTCCTATCCCTATAGATATATTAGCCCTTTTGTTTAACGATTTTAGGATTTGGTCGTCTATCTTATTGATTTCCTTGCGTAATTTTTCTATATCCATTTGATTTTTCCTGTTTTCCTAATTTTAAAGGATTATCGCTTAATTGTTCTATTTTAGGCAACTCCGAAACAGAATTCAACCCGAAATGTTTCAAAAAGAAAAGTGTTGTCCCGTATAAAAGAGGTTTGCCTATGACATCTTTTTTGCCTACGATCTTTACAAGGTTTTTTTCCAGCAAATTTCTTATAACACCTGTAGAATCTACTCCTCTCATGTTTTCGATTTCCAATCTGGTTATAGGTTGGCGATAAGCTATCATGGCTAAAGTTTCAAGAGAAGGCGATGAGAGCACAATAGGTTTTGTTTTGACTAATTCTTTTAGATATGAAGAAAATTCACTTAGAGCATAGAATTGATATCCTCCGGCTATTTTTCTAATACGAAAACTTCTTTCTGATTTTTCATAATCTTGATTTAACTCTTCTATCGCCTGCGCAATTTCCTTACCAGGAACTTTTACTATTTCTTTGATTCGCTCGGGCTTTAGAACAGAAGAAGAACAGAATACCAATGCTTCTATTATTGTTTTTACTTTTGGATTGTTCATTAGATATGCTTTTTAAAAGTTTCTTTTCCCGTTTTTAACGATGTTTGAGAGTTGGAGTATAACCAAATTTCGCCAAAATGGGAACTCTGCTTTATTATTATTTCTTTTAATCTTATTAATTCCAATAGAGCCATAAAAGTTACCACCATTTCTTGTCTACTCTTTGCTTTGGCAAACAAAGAGGAAAATGTTATTTTTTTATTTGTTTTTAAGACGCTTTGAATTAAAATTATTTTATCATTTACCGTTATATTTTCTTCTTCGATTTCAAGAATCTGTTTTTGTTCCGCTTCTTTTAATATTATGGAAAAGGCATCAAGGAGGTCGAATAATGTTGCGTCTATTTGTCCGTTTTCTTCTAACGGGAGAAGTGGTTGCCTTGCAAACAGTTGTTTCTCATTGTGTTGACGCTGTCCTAATTGTAGCGCCAAATCTTTAAATCTTTCATATTCTGCCAGTTTTTCTTTCAGTTCTTGAAGTTGTCTTTCTTCATCCAATATTTCTTCTTCGGTTTTTTGCTCGGTTGGTAAAAGGTTCCTTGATTTAAGATACATGAGTGTGGCGGCATATACTATGAATTCTCCGGCTATGTCCAGATTGAGCTCTTTGACTAATTCTATATATTTCAAATATTCATCTGTTATCTGCGCAATCGGTATCTTGAAAATATCCAATTCGTTTTTTCTTACTAAATGCAGAAGCAGGTCAAGAGGCCCTGCAAAAGATTCCAATTTTACGTTATATGTCATATTTATCTGCCGAGCAAACTAAGTGCCGGGGTAATGAAATTAATATTGAACAAGTTTGTCCAAATGTAAACAATAGGTAATATAATAAATCGCAGCATACCAGTTAAAAACATAAAAAGGAGAATGTATATTGCAAAAGGTTGGATTTTCATATATTGTCTTTCAGCTTTATCTGATAAAAGTCCGGCTAATATATGGGAACCATCTAACGGTGACAATGGAATAAGATTAAATATCCCGAGTATTAAATTTAAAAGTATAGCAAATGTCACGAAGGATTCTGCTAAAGAATGTGGAGGTATAATTCCTGTTTTAAATAAAATAGTAAAACAAAATGCAAGGATAAAATTGGTTAAAGGACCTGATATCCCAATCAATATCATGTCCTTTTTGGGATTTTTTAGATTGTATGGATTTATAGGAACAGGTTTTGCCCATCCAATTAAAAAAGGGCTTTGGCTTATCAATGCAATGAGAGGTAGCACTAATGTACCGAAGACATCAATATGAGGTCTTGGGTCCAATGTCAATCTGGCAAGTAGGGGAGGGCTATCATCTCCTAATTTTTGTCCCATCCATGCGTGGAAATACTCATGAAAAACAACCGAGCCAAGTAAAACGATATAAGCAGATACAACCTTCAACAGGAGCAAATTTTAGCCCTTTCAAGAATTTTTTCATTAGGCGGACATTTCAATTAAGAATAAGAAAATTCAATTTTTATGGAGATTAAATTTTTATACTTATGAATTCTCCGGTTTCTTTTATCAAGGTCTCTGCTTTTGCTTTAGCTTGTTGGGCAGAATGAATAAGCGAATTTGTTTGGCCTTCAATTTTTTCGGTTTCTTCTTTATCTATTGGTAAAATTGCTCCTATACTGCTCATGACTTTATTTATCTGTGACAGTTCTTTTCCTTGTAGTGTAAAAGTGAGTGTAAATATAGAGAAAGAAGAAATTATAAAAGCTACAATTAACAAAAGCGCAGTCAAATTTCCTTGACCATGTGTGGATGTTTTTTTAAGTTGTAAGAATTGTTCCGCTCCTTGTTCGTCTTCAAAAGTAGAGCCCTTTGAACCTGTTCTAGCTATGCCTATTTTAGTTATTTCTTTTGGAGGTTCAATTACTCTGGTTGAGCCTTCTTTTTGCGTCTTGATAAATGATGGTTCTTCTTTTATAGGCGTCACAGGTGATGTTGCCGATGGTTCTACAGTTATTTTAGAAATCTCGTTTAATTTAAATTTTCTTACGCTTTCTTGATATAAGGGTGACAACTTATTTTCTTTTACATAGTTTTCTAACTGAACTTTATTTATTTTTAGAAGCTTTAGCGTTTCCTCTTCTGTTAAAAGTTCTTCTTTCATTGTTCCTCCTATTTTGATTTATATCGGAGTTATTCTTCAGTCCAAAGAATTAATTTTATTTTATCTCCGCTCTTGATATTGTAATCAAGATTTTCAATGTCCATTTGGGCAACCATGATAGTATTGTAGACATCCTTAAGAGCTAACTTTGCTTTTACCTGGTTAGAATCTATTACATAGAAAGTGGTTCCTTTTTGAGGTTTAATGCTACCTTTGAAGTTAACAGATACGATACCATTTGGTTTAATGTCTATGATTTTCCCTTCAATTTCTTTTACAACTTGAGGGGTTCCTTCTTCGAATTGTACTATGGATTCCCTTTCCAGCAGTATACCTAGAGATTCAAGTGTGGCGAGTTTATTTTCTGAGGTTGAAAGTTTGTTTTCGGTTTCTTTAAGTTTTTGCGCCAATTTTGATACCATGACCTCCAAAGACGCTCCTTCTGGTATTGTTGTATCTATACCTTGTGGTTGCTGTGTTTTTAACTGTTCGGTTAATATGACGTTTCTTGCCTTTTCCGCTTTTAGCTCAATGTTTAATTTTTCATTTCTATTTTTCGCTTCTATCAATTCCTTTTCGGCTTTTTCTTTTTCTGCTATTGCTTTGGCTACTTCTTTTTTAAGCTGATCAGCAAGCGTTCTTAAGGAACTGATTTCATCTCTTGCCAGATTGATGGTCTCTGTCAAAGAATTGACTGTATTCTGCAATGATGAAACACTGTCTTGTAGAGATGCAATTAGCTTTTTTTGCAATTGGATTCTATCAATAGTTTTTGCGGCAAAAAATAAAAAACCTATTGAAACTACAAGAATTAAAATTGCAACTATCTTCGTAACTTTTTCCATTTTTCTACCTCTTTTTATCCTATCAAATGTCCTTTAATAGGACTTACTAATAGGGTTAAGGGTTACATTTTATATTTACCGAAATCCTCTCTTCTTAAAGACTTAAGGAAAATTTTTAAATCTTCTTTATTAGTCGCGTTGATAATCACCTTTTCTTCCACAAATATAGGCGAATTAGTTCTTAACGCAAGAGCTATCGCATCTGAAGGTCTGCAATCTATGTTTAATTCTTTCTGAGCTACCTCAAGCGAAATTCTAGCATAAAAGGTATTGTCTTTCAACCTGTTTATATAAATTTTGGAGACTTTAGCGTTTAATTTTTCAATTATTGACTTTAGCAAATCATGAGTTAGAGGGCGAGGGGAAATTATTCCATCTAATTTTAAAGCTATGGCGCTGGCTTCAAAAATGCCGATTCCGATTGGCAAAGACTTGCTATTTGTGCTACTTTTAAGAACTACTACGGGCATATTGCTCTTGGGATCAAATAATATACTTTCAACTTTCATTTCAATCATCGTTATTATTTCTTTCATTTTCTAAAGGTGAAACTATTTTATACCTATTATCAAACCATCCTCCCAAATCAACCAATTTGCACCTTTTGCTACAGAAAGGAAAATTAGGCAAGTCGTGTTTCTCATCTTTACATATCTTTTTACCACATTGAGGGCATTTTATCTGCATTTTAAAAATAAGATATCAAATTCCAGAAGATAGAAATTAGATGTCAGTTATTTAGAATTACCTGTACTCTGTTTTCTGTTAACTGTTCCCTGTTTTCTCCTATCTCTATTTCCCACTTATTAAAATCTATAAAATGAGTCCAGCTTTTATGTCCTTGTGTTTCTATATGTAAATTTTGCAAAGGATAACGTAAGGGTGCGCGGGGTTTTTGTAAAAGTTTCATGTCTGTTTCAGATAAAATTTTTCCGCCTTTTTTTAAATTACACCCAAAACAACAAGTGACAACATTTGTCCAATTGGTTTTTCCTCCTCTATGTCTGGGGAGGATGTGGTCAATATTTAGTTTTTTCTGGTCTAATTTTCTACCGCAATATTGACAGGTATGTTTATCTCTTTTATAAATATTTTCTCTGGACAACTTAATTCTCAAGTTTGGATAACCCAAATAAAAACCTAAAATTATTATATTGGGTTTTTTGAGTGAACAAGAAACAGAATGGATAAAACCGTTATTTGGAATCTTCTTGTTGGCTGCATTGCCGGATAAAAAATTATTTTGGGAATGCTCCAACCATTTTTGAAAATCGTACAATTCGTAATTGTCGTTTTGAGATTCCACGACTTTGGCATGTCCTGTATAAAGAAAGCATATAGCTCGTTTTGCGCTGCATACATTAATTGCCTGCCAAAGTTTATTTAAAACCAATACTTTTTCTTCTAAAAGATTCATGGTCGGGATAATAACATAGCAATAATTTTTTATCAATTTAATCGGAACATAGATATTTTTCCGATGTCTTACGTTGCGGAGTTCATCTAAAAAAATAAGCCATCGTTGTAAGTTGTTAGAGCTTTATGCAAAAACCAGCACGGCAATTCTAAAATAAACCAAAAGCGAAACTATATCTACAATACTTGCAATAAACGGACCGGACATTAAAGCCGGGTCCAGTTTCATTTTTTTGAACAATAGAGGTAGCACAGCTCCCAGTGTTGTTGCTACGATAACCGTTGCAATCATGGCGCTTCCCACAGTTATTGCCAAGAGAGGGTCTTTATTTAAAACTAGAGCTCTAAATGCTGCCAATATTCCCATGGCTAAGCCGACTATTCCGCCTATTGACAGTTCCTTCAAGAAAATTTTAAGAACATCTCTTATCTGAATTTCTCCGGTTGCTAATCCTCGAATGACAACCGTAGAGGATTGAGTCCCCGCGTTTCCTCCAGAACCACAAAGAAGTGGTATAAAAAAGGTGAGAGCAACGACTGCTTGTAACTGATAGGCATATTTTTCCATTACCATTCCCGAAACAAAACCCATAGCAACCAGTACAAGTAACCATATTATTCTGTGTTTGGCTATAAGACGGGGAGGGGAACCCATATAGTCAACGTAATCGCCTGCAGCTCCATGTTTATAAATATCTTCGGTATGTTCCTGCTCTATAATGTCTACCACGTCGTCGACTGTTACGATTCCGATTAATCTGTTTTCCGTATCAACGATAGGTATTGCTAATAAATCATAGTCGGCTAATTTTTTTGCCACTTGTTCCTTATCGTCATCAATGTGTGCGTTGATAATATTCAGATGCATTATGTCCTTAATCAATTTATTTCCGTTTGAAATCAAGATGTCTTTTAGAGAAATAAATCCGAGAAGTTTCCGTTCGTTATCTATAACATAAACATAATAAATAGTTTCCCTGTCAAAAGCTTGTTTTCTAAGTTGGTTCAAGGCTTTACTTGCTGTAATATCCTGTGAAAGAAAAGCATATTCCGTGGTAAGTATTGAACCTGCAGTTCCTTCTTTGTATTGAAGAAGTTTTTTTATGTCGTTACGTTCGGCTTGAGCGATAAGAGGCAGTACTTGTCCGGTTTGTTCTTTGGAAAGTGTTTTTATAAAATCTGTTCTTTCATCGGGAGCCATATCTTCCAATATATCAGCCATCCATTCTTTGGAGAAATGACGAAAAATTCCCCGTTGACGTTTGGTTTTAAACTGTTGAAAAAACTCAATACCTAAAGGACTTTTTAACGCAATGACTATTTGAGCATTTTGTTGCGGCTTCAAATCTTCACAAAGCGTAAAGATTTCCCGCGGATGCAAGTCTAAGAAAAGTTTTCGAATTTCCTCGTCTTTATTGGGCAATTTCAAAACTTCTTCTATTTCCGGGGAAATAATCGATTTATTTTGCATCAGAGCTCCTCTTTAATACAAGAATATAAAATCATAATATAAAAAAAATAATAAGGTTTCAATCTTTATTTTAATGGAATCTAATTTTAAATTATACCAACAACGTTAAAGTCTTATACTTTCTACTTAGTTCCCAATTTTGTTTTAATAAGAGTTTTTTCTTTGGGCTAACGGGGTTTACCCCGTTAGAGATAATCCCGATGTAACATCGGAATGTTCAGTTGCCATTTGGCAATTACACTCTTTATCTTTGTTTCTGAAAAGTTGAGATAAATCATAAACTTTCTTTTTAATCTCTAACGGGACAGGTATTTTTCTATAAATTCGGGGCGGATTCGTTTGAGTTCTTCTTTAGGCAATTTTGCAAGTAATTTCCAACCAAGTTGCAGTGTTTCTTCTATTGTTCTTGCCTGCAGTTTATCCTGTTGGACATATTCTTTTTCAAAAGTTACAGCGAAGTCAAAATAAATTTTATCCAATTCAGATAAACTTTCCTGCCCCATGATTACGGATAATTCCTGCGCTTGTTTTCCTTTTGCGTATGCGGAAAAAAGTTGGTTAAACAGGTCTGAATGGTCTTCCCTGGTTTTGCCTTTTCCGATTCCTCTGTCTTTAAGTCGTGATAACGAAGGCATTACATCTATCGGAGGATAAATTCCTTTCCTATGCAGGTCCCTTGAGAGAATTATTTGCCCTTCGGTAATATAACCCGTAAGGTCGGGTATTGGATGTGTTTTATCGTCCTCGGGCATCGTTAGAATGGGCACTTGCGTAATTGAACCTTTTTTGCCTTTTATTCTTCCTGCACGCTCATATATACTTGCCAGGTCGGTATACATATAGCCCGGATATCCTCTTCTTCCCGGAACTTCTTTTCTTGCGGCCGAAACTTGTCTTAGCGCTTCACAGTAATTTGTCATATCCGTCAATATTACAAGTACATGCATATCGTGTTCAAAAGCCAAAAATTCAGCTGCTGTTAGAGCTGTGCGTGGAACCGCAATTCTTTCAATTACAGGGTCATCAGCTTGGTTTATAAACAGTACAGTTCTTTCCATTGCTGCACCTTCCTGAAAATTTTTTATAAAAAAATCTACTTCTTCAAAAGTAATACCAATTGCGCCAAAAACAATCGCAAACCCGCCTGCTTGTTCCGATGGAACATCGGGACGGGCAGATTTTTCTTTTTTACCTAATATTTGTGCTTGTCTTACTATTTGTGCCGCAAGTTGAGAATGGGGTAGTCCTGAACCGGAAAGTATGGGGAGTTTCTGACCTCTTACAAGTGTGTTTAATCCATCGATTGCAGAGATACCAGTTTGTATAAATTCATTTGGATAATCCCGCGCAATTGGGTTTATTGGACTGCCGTTGATATCTAAATATTTTTCGGGAATGATTTGAGCACTACCGTCTAGAGGTTCTCCTAATCCGTTGAAAACTTTTCCAAGAATATCCAAAGACACTCCCAATTCTATTCCCTTGCCTAAAAACTTCACACGGCTTTTGGCTATATCTATGCCACTTGAGGATTCGAAAAGTTGGACTAAAGCTTTATCGGAACTAACTTCCAAGACCTTACCTCGGCGTTTATCTCCGGATGCTGTTGTAAGTTCTATTAATTCGTCATACTTCACACCCGAAATATCCTCTATAAGCACCAACGGACCTGATATTTCTCTTAGGGTTAAATATTCCTTAGCCATTTTTAATTCAGATGTCAGAAGTCAGACGACAGAAGTCAGATAAGATTTTTATTTTTTTTCTGTCTTCTGTTTTCTGTCCTCTGTCTTTAGGTTTTCTATTTCTCTGTCAATCTTCTTTTGTATATCAAGAAATTTATTTCCCGCCTGCTTGCTTTGCGTCGAAGCGGGCAGGTCCTCTTCGTTGGGAATTCTTTTCATGCCCGTAATATCGTCCTTTGCTTTTAAGGTCAGAAGTTTTTCTATAGAGATACCTTCTTCGATTGCATCAGACATTTTATGATGTAGATACAATATGGTCTTAACCATTAGATATTGTTTTTTAAGGGTTGTGTATGTATCAATATCATCAAATGCGTTTTGATGAAGGAAATCATCTCTTATGGAGCTTGCAGTATACAGGATTAATCTATCCTTGCCGGAAAGTGTTTCTACGCCTACAAGTCTTACTATTTCTTGAAGGTTTGCTTCTTCTTGCAGGATACGCATGCATTCCTTTTTAATTTCTTCCCAGTCTTTCCCAAATTCTTTTGTATAATATTCTTCTAAATTGTCAAGATAAAGAGAATAAGATGTAAGCCAATTTATGGCAGGAAAATGTCTTTCATATGCTAATTTACCTTCTAATCCCCAGAATACCTTAACTACCTTTAAAGTGGATTGAACTACAGGGTCGGCGAAATCTCCTCCTGGAGGTGAAACAGAACCTATTACCGATAAACTGCCAAACCTTTTATTTTTTCCCAGACATTGAACTTTTCCTGCTCTCTCATAAAACTCTGCCAATCTTGAAGAAAGATATGCAGGGTAACCTTCTTCGCCCGGCATTTCTTCTAATCTTCCGGAAATTTCCCTTACGGCTTCAGCCCATCTTGAAGTGGAGTCTGCCATTACGGCGACGTTATATCCCATGTCTCTGAAATATTCCGCAATAGTTATTCCCGTATATATAGAAGCTTCACGCGCGGCAACGGGCATATTGGAAGTGTTTGCGATGAGTACTGTGCGATTAATCAAAGGTTGCTTTGTGTAGGGGTCGATTAGTTCAGGGAACTCCATTAAAACCGACGTCATTTCATTCCCTCTTTCACCGCATCCAATGTAAACTATAATTTGAGCGTCACTCCATTTTGCAAGTTGATGTTGGAGAATGGTTTTACCGCTTCCGAATGGACCGGGTAAGCAGGCTGTTCCTCCTTTTGTCAATGGAAAAAGAAAATCAACTACTCTTTGACCTGTTATGAGAGGTTCGTCCGGAGCAAGTTTCCTTTTGTATTGTCTTTTTGTTCTAACGGGCCATTTGCTGAGCATCTTTAAATTTTCATTTCCGTTTTCAGTGGAGATTTCAGTGACAGTTTCCTCTACTGCATATTCGCCCGAGGAAATTTTCTTTATTTTTCCTTTTACACCGAGTGGGACCATTATCTTATGAGTAATAACCGGAGTTTCTTGAACTTCTCCGATAATATCACCTTCTTCGACTTCATCGCCTTCTTTTAAAATAGGTTTAAATTCCCATTTCTTTTTCCTGTCTATTCCCGGCAAGCTAAGTCCTCTTGCAATATAATCGCCTGTTTTTTCTCTTATAACATCTAAGGGACGCTGTATACCGTCAAAAATGGATTTAAGAAGTCCCGGTCCCAATTCAACCGAAAGAGGAGCATTTGTTGATTCCACGGGTTCGCCGGGACCGATGCCTGAAGTTTCTTCATATACCTGAATAGAAGCAGTGTCTGCCTTTAGACCTATAATTTCTCCGATTAAATTCAAGTCCGAAACTCTGACCATATCATACATACGCGCGTTTGGTATCCCTTTTGCTATTACCAGAGGTCCGGAAACTTTTATTATTTCGCCTTGGGATTGTTTTTTGTTATTATCTTTACGAACACCGAACACCGAATCCCGAGAACCGTTATTTATATTCATACTTCTTGTCTTCCTTTAAATGCTTCCTTAAGAGTTAGTTCATCAACATACTCAATATTTCCGCCTACGGGAATGCCTTTTGCCAGGCAGGAAACTTTAACTTTAAAATTCTTTAATAATTTTATCATGTAATGCAAAGTAAATTCTTGATTTGTCGCCAATATCACTTCTTTTATATGGTCTTCTTTTATTCTTTTGATTAATTTGGTTACTTTTAAATCTTGAGGATTTTTGCCTTCTAATGGAGCTATGCTTCCGTGTAACACATAATAGAGCCCTTTAAAAATTCCGCTTCTTTCAAGTAGAGCTACCTGATGAGGTTCTTCTACGACGCAAATTTTGTGTTTATCTCTTTGCGGATTTTCGCAAATAGCGCAGAGTTTGCCTTCTGTAAATGAGTTACATTGAACGCAGTAACCTATCTTTTCCAAATTTTTTATGGCTTTTATAAGTTGTTCTATCTTATGTGGTTTATCAAGTAAATATAGCGCGATTCTTTCGGCCGATTTGGGACCCAAAGAAGGAAGTTGTGTTAAACTCGTAATTAATTCTTCTAAACTTTTTGGATACACGCAATCCTCACTTTGTTCGGTCAGAAGTCAGATGACAGAAGTCAGACATCAGACATCAAAAATTAAAGATTAAAAATTAAATATACATATTAAATATCAAAAATCTCCTAACTATTATACTTTTAATTTAATCATTCTTTTATAAATATGCAAAGTTGTAGCCATATTTTTATTTATAACCTTAGAAAAGCCTATTTTTTCATTACGGTATTTCTTGTAGTCATTATTTAAAGTTTTCAACGTTTTTTTAGCTTGCCTATCAAAATAGGCACATAATTTTGGCTCAAGTGATAATTTAAATCCTTTAAAAAATACTTCTCTTTGTTCAAATAACTCTTTAGTAATAAAATTATTCTCAAAAAGAAACTCGTCTATTGCCTTTAAGACTGCAAATGTGTCGAAGCGAAACCTACCAACTAATTTAGAAAGTTTCTTATCTCCAGTTTTATACATATATGGTGTAGCAACCAATAGGTCAACCAGTAAATCAAATATTGGTTTAGTTAGATCTGGTAGCGCTTTAACTGAAAGATTCATAATCGCTTTTGAACATGTATCTAGTATCCTATCCACTAGTTTTTCAATAGGAGCAAGGTAAATAACATACCAACCTTTTATTCTTTTATATCTTTCAAATCTAAAAGTAATATATGCTCCTAATAATGCTCCTCCTAATCCAGTAATAAGCGGTGCGATAAGGATTGAATAGGTTAAAAGAAAACTTTTTATGTCAAAAAGTTGAGTATCCATGAAATTATATTAATATTTGCTCCTTGTTTTTTATCATTTTAAATTTTACTTTGTAATTTTACATTTTGCATTTTGATTTTTGCATTCGTTATATTAGTCCGGGTATATTCATTCCTCCTGTAACTTGTGAAAGTTCTTCCTGAACCATTTCCTTGGATTTTCTTGTTGCTTCGTTAACTGCCGCTTGAATTAGGGTTTCCAGCATTTCTATGTCATCGGGGTTTACCACTTCCTTGTCGATTTTTATCGAGAGTAGTTCCTGCGCGCCGTTCATTTCTACTTTTACCATTCCGCCGCCGGAAGTGGCTTCCACTTTTTTTGATGCCAAATCTTCTTGAACTTTTGCCATTTTCTCTTGCATCTTTTGCGCTTCTTTTAAAAGTTTGCCTATATTTTTCATTTCAAAAATCTCCTATTTGTCTTTTACCCACGCACCAGTCTTGCCACTAATACAATGACGGACGGTGCGGGGTTTCGCCTTCCCCCTAAAGGAGAATCCTATTCCTCCTGAGAAGGCTTCACTATTTTAGCGTCAAATATTTTAATTGTTTTTTCAATTATACCTTCTTTCCCGTTTTCTTGTTTTATTTGATGGGTGAATTCTATTTGGATTTGACGTCCAATTTTTTCACTGATTTTATTCTGTATAAACTTTTTACTTTTTTCTAAAGTGGTCTTAAAATAATTATTTGTTATAGGTAATTCTATTTTTACTATATTATTTTCCGCTCCCATTATTTTACTGTTTGTAAGAAGCGTTGAAAGTGTTGAGCTTTTGTTTTTTATATCTTTTAAAATTTCTGTCCATATTGTTTTTAAGTTTTCAAAATTAATTTCTTTTTCTTTATTAGTTTTTTCGTTAAGAATTTTTTGCGGCGCTATTTCAGCTGTTTGGTTGTTAATACTAATCTGTGCAGTTAGAGCTTTTTTTTCTTCCTTAGGCTCTTCCAATTTTTTTTGTGTTACAGAGGTCGGCTGAACGCTTTTTAAAACGGTCGCTGTAGGATTTTGCGAGTTTAGTTGCTTGACAAGCCCCAACATATAAATTTCTAAATCCATTATCAAAGATTCGCTTCTTTTTAATTTATAGGATATAGAAGATAACGAATCAATAAGCGAAAGGATTTGTTCTTCGTTGAAACTTTGTGAAAGCTCTTTGAGTTTTCCCCTGTAATTGGGTCTTATATCTATAAGGTCGGAAGATTCAATGCCTTCTTTTATCAGAAGCATATCTCTTAGAAAATGCATAAAATCTTTAAGCAATTTTGGAATGTCTTTACCGCGATGATTTAAATCATTTATTAATTGCCAGATTTTTGTGATATTTTTTTCTATGAGGAGTTCTGTTAATTCGAAAAACACTTCTTCATCTACCAAACCCAAAAGTTCCTTCGTTTTTTCTATGTCTATATTGCCGTTTGTAAATGTTGACAATTGTTCCAAGATACTTTCGGCGTCTCTTAGGCTTCCTTGAGAAAATTTTGCAATAAGAAATAAGCTGTCAGCGTCTATTTTGATATTTTCTTCTTCGGCTATTGTTTTAAGTTTTTTTTCTATTAATTCCACGGAAATTCTTTTAAAGTCGAAACGTTGGCATCGTGAAAGAATAGTTATCGGAATTTCGTGCGGTTCTGTTGTCGCAAATATAAATTTTACATGAGGAGGCGGTTCTTCAAGAGTTTTTAGGAGTGCGTTGAATGCCGGAGTTGATAACATGTGCACTTCATCTATTATATAAATTTTGAATTTAGATTTTGATGTGCCAAATCTTGTGTTTTGACGCAAATCTCTTACCTGGTCTACTCCATTATTTGAAGCCCCGTCTATTTCTATAACATCCAGACTTCTATTTTCTGTAATTTCCAAACACGAAGAACAACTGTTGCAGGGTTCTCCTTTTGTTTCTTTCTCGCAATTTATAGCTTTGGCTAAAATTCTGGCTGTTGTAGTTTTCCCGATTCCTCTGGGGCCCGCAAATAGATATGAGTGATAAATTCTATTTTGACCTAAAGCGTTTTGAAGAGTGGTGGCAATATGTTCCTGTCCCAGAATATCACTGAATTTCTGGGGACGCCATTTCCTTGCTAATACTAAATATTGTGACATAATTTTTTAATATGGTAATCTGTAAATCGCCCCGTGGAATCTAAAAGATTCCCGGGACCAAAGTCCTTGAGATTGCTATGCAATCTCTAAGGGTAATTCGTAAACCGTAATTTTTGAATCACTAATTACGTAACAATTTTGATTTGCCATTTTACATTTTCCTCTGGAATTTCTTTGAAATTCCGAGGACGGAGTCCCTGAAATTCTCCGAATTTCTAGGGGTGATTTTTGAATTTATCTGTTTAAATATGGTGGTCATACACCTTCTTTTCGTTCTTTCTTTCTTGGCAATTATCAAGTAGGTGACTCCAGCCAGACGAAACACTGCGGCGCCCAGAGTTGGTTACTTACCGCTGCTTCCTTCCGGATCTGACGGAGTTCGTAATTCTCTGTCGCACAGGAGCCGACCTTCAATGTCCCTTACTTAAATCTTAAACCCAGAAAAAATAAGACCTCCAAGAAGGAATTAAGCCCTGCTATAGCGGATTGCAGGTTCAGGGCACCGCTATCTCCCCGCTTAGCATGACCACCAAACGGCTATGATAACCAAAAGCCAAAATCAAGTCAATTTTGTTTAACGAAACGGAAAGGCATCCTATGAATTTTTCCTTAGTTTATTTTTGCTCCCACTTTTACTTAAAAATTTTCCTACTATAGGTTTGGCTTTACCGAACTCTTTTTGAGGAATCACAACTTTAACTGCACCAACTCCACCAGCAGCTACGTAAAAAGGAGCAATAGTTCCTATTACTTCATCCTTTAGAAATGTTGTAATTCCTTCAGCTTCAAGTAAACTTTTGAGAAAACCCGCATCAATTGAATTACCGCTATAAATGACTATTAATTCATTTTCTTTAACCATTTTGAGTTACCTTATGTTTTAAATTTCTTATTCTTTCTTCAGAACGTTTTGAATCTTTTGTTTCAGGGAGTTTCTTGGTAATTTTTTCAAGTTCTTCAATAGCTTTAAAATAATCTTTATCTAATAAATAAATATCTGCTTTACGATTTATGGCGAATATTATGTCGGTATTTTCCCGAGCATATTGTTCTATTTTTTCGTAGCAGTTAAAGGCGGCTGAAAAATCTTTTAATTTTTCATAGTAGATATCCGCAAGTTCGCAATAAGCCGTAATATCAGTCTGGTCTTCGTTTAAAATTTTCTCATAGAGTTTTATTGCTTCTTCAATTTTATTTTGCATCAACAATGCGCGCGCTTTGGAATAATATTTGGGCCTGGAGATTTTTTCTCCCGATTGCAAAATAAAAGAAGCTAAGGGTTCGCTTATTTGGTCGCCGAAAAGATCCCAGATAAGATAACCGATTAGAAGCAGCGGCAAAACAAACAATGGGACATTTACAAGAGCACCGTATCCCGTTGAATTCATGGCGACGATTCTTAACTTGAGCGCGATAATTATTAAAATAATGAGGGCAATAATTTTTAGAAAAGTAAAATTTCTTGATTCTTTTTTATCGTTTTGACTCATTTTTTATGCTTATGCTAATGAATCCGGTGAGGCGTTGGATTGGTTGTCTATGGGCTGAATTTGTTCTGGTTCAGTCGATGGTGGCTCGGCTTTTTTGACCTGGTTTCGTCCTCCTTCTTTTGCGCGATAGAGCGCGTCATCTGCTCTTTTCAAGGTTTGTAAAATGCTTTCGCCTTTATAATTTGTTGCCACTCCTATGCTGATTGTCAATGTTTCTTTTTTGTTTTTGGCTACAGGTATGGTTACTTTTCCCACTGCTTTGTGTATCCTTTCTGAAATAGCAACTGCTTTATATAACTTTGTGTGAGGGAAAAATATCGCCAGTTCTTCTCCTCCGTAACGACAAGTAATACCTCTTGGCATTGCATAACCGCGCACTACTTGGGCAATGTTATGTAAAACTCTGTCGCCCATCTCATGCCCGTATGTATCGTTAATTCTTTTGAAGTGGTCGATATCTAACATGGCAACGGAAAATTTACTTCCCATATTTATATTAGCGTGTCCGTGTATGATATTGTTACAAAAACCCCTCGTATAAATATTGAGAACCGGGTCGTATGATACTCTGTAAGAAAGTCTTGTAAGCCAATTGTAAAGGATAATTATCGACAGTAATAAGGGGGTGGATAACCATATGATATTTTCGATCGCAGTATTCATAAATATGTGGCCGAAAGTATAATAACAAGCAAGTCCTGAAATCCCGCCGCCTAATCCGTAGTCGTTTCTTGAAAAGAACCAACTTGTTATAATAATTGCGGTGCATAAGGGGAAAATCCATACTCCATGTAATAGCGTAAAATTAAATATGACAGAACCCTTTTCCAACAGTAACATTACCAATCCCAATTCCATCGATATAGCTATTGCGCAAATGAGCCTGTTGGTTTCTCTGCGTAGGAATCCCGGAACAATGCTTATTAACAGTAAATTGAACATTACCAAAAAATACATAGGTGTTATATGTCCAAAATTTTTGAAATATGGAGCGTTTGCCAATCTGAAAGCGTAAAGCATTCCGCTTATCATGAATAAATATCCCAAAAATGAAATCTTTAAATTTGGGACGTGGGGGAAAGAGATTATGGTTATAAATAACATTATCATTAAACCGAATACATAATAAAAAAACAGAGGTCCTATTCCTAACAAATAATTGGCTTGGAAAAAAGAAAGTTTTTCCGGTTGAACCATTTGGTAATACCATGGAATAGTCAATATCAGTGGAAATATTAGAAAAGGCAAGAACCCCCATATGTCGGGATGAAATGGAGTGCGAGAGGTGCGTTTTTTTATATTAAGCAGCCAGAATACAAAAAGCAGGAAAGGTTTCATTTTTATAATTTTATAATCCCCCCTGTTACATTTCTAAGAAATGTAGGGGGGATAGAAACAACAATTGCCCTTATTATATACCATATACAATAATATGCGATAGACAATTTTCCGATAAGAGTGTTAAAATACAAAACAATAATAAAGGGGAACTTATGAAATTACCCGTAATAATGATAGAAGGCGAGGGTGTTGCAGAAGTTTGGGAAAAAAGTCTTGTAGTTTTATGGGAAAAAGGCGCTGAAAATAAAACCGAATACGACAAAGCAATTGATCCGCCGAGTAAAGACGCGACAATGATTATGGCTGTAAATCAGCCGTTTTCCCAGCCAAGAATTCACCTTGCATTCCCGGGTGGAATGGAAGATTTGGAAAAATATAGACAAGAAATAGTTTTTGGCATTCATGACCATTGGATAAATCCCGAAGAAGGCAAGTGGACATATACTTATCACGATAGACTTTTTAATTATCATTTGCCGCAAAATCCAAAGAAAACCGTTCACCCCGTTAAAAGTAGGTCACCCTTAGGTGACCGTACGGAAATGCCGAAGGCAATTCCTACTTCTAACGGGGTAAATCAGGTGGAAAAATTAATAGAAAAACTTTCCGCTACGCATTATTCAAGAAGGGCTCAGGCGATTACATGGATACCTTTTTGTGACGCCAACGCTGATGATCCTCCGTGTCTTCAGCGAATATGGTGCAGAATTTTCGAGGAAAACTCAGAACTTTATTTGGTAATGAATACACATTGGCGTTCAAGAGATGCTTATAGAGCGGCTTTTATGAATCTGTTTGGAATTACGGAACTTCAAAAATATATTGCCGAAGAAATATCAAAAAAAATTAACAAGAAAGTAAATGTAGGCAGATATGTGGATATTTCGGATTCTTATCATATTTATGGGGAAAGTTTTGATGATTTTAAAAATAGGTTTTTAAATCTATTAAACAAAAGAGAATTTTATAACTTAGAAAGATCAAAAAGCAGAACTATTAGAAGCGATGACCCGGTGGCAGTTGAGGGATTTGGGTATGGCAAGAAACTTTTAGAAATGGAAAAGCAAACAGGCACAAAGGGAGCAACGTCTTAAAAAATAAAAATGGAAAAAGTTTTTTGCATTATCCCTGCAAGATATGGCTCAACCAGAGCTCAAGGTAAACTTTTGCGCAAAATTTTGGATAAGCCATTAATCCAGTGGGTTTGGCTAAACGCTTCAAAGATTTCTTCTTTTTCTGATATTTTTATTGCAACCGATAGCGAAGAAATTGAAAATTCAATAAAAAAATTCGGCGGGAAAATTATCAGAACTTCTTCTTTGCATAAATGCGGCACAGACCGAATAGCTGAAGCCGCGAGAATTTTGAATCTTGCCGATGAGGATATAATTGTTAATATTCAGGCAGACGAACCTTTGATTTCTTCTTTATCAGTGGAAAGTCTCGTCTCGTCTTTACGTAAATCGGGAATCATTGATATGGCAACTTTGGCATATCAATCCTCAAATATAAAAGAATTTCAGAATAGTAACACTGTGAAAGTTGTTGTTAATAATAATAATTTTGCTCTTTATTTTTCTCGTTCGCAAATTCCTTTTTATAACGGAGAAAAACAGGATGATTTCGTATTTTTAAAACACTTAGGTATATATGCTTACAAAATGGATTTTTTACAAAAGATTGCTGCTTTACCTGTTTCATTGTTAGAAGAAAAAGAAAAATTAGAACAGCTTAGAGCATTGGATAACGACTATAAAATTAAGACCGTAATCAGCTCGTTTGATTCGCAAAGTGTTAATACTGAAGAAGACTTTAAAACGGTGGAGAACCTATTACAAATGCAGATTCGAAAATAGTTGACTATTGAGTAGATGTTTGATATCTTTCCAGTTCGACTGTTCGATTTTGAACAATTGGAAAAACAGAAAGTTAATGATATGGGAAAGAGAGAGCAACAGATATTCAGGGATACATTAATAAATATGGGGCTTGTAAATGAAGAACAGCTTGAAATTGCGCTAAAAGAACAACAAAACACAGGTGATAGATTAGGTGATATTTTAGTAAGACTTGAATTTATCAGCAGAGAAGCTCTTACCAAGGCATTGGCTTCCCATTTTGGTTTAATCCCCATTAATCTTAAAGAATATAACCCTCCCAAAAAAGTTGTCAATTTAGTACCCGCAGCAGTAGCAAGAAGATATAAATTGTTGCCTTTAAAATTGGAAAACGAAATCTTAACAATCGCTTTAGCTGACCCTTTGGATTTCTTATCGCTTGACAATCTTGAAAAGACCATAGGATATAAAATAAATCCTGTATTGGCAAAAGAACAAGATATGGAGTCGAAACTTACTCAACACTATGGAGTTTCAGAAGAAACGTTGAGCACTTTAGTTACTGAAATAAGCGAATCAAACTTGTCTATTGCAGGGTTAGAGGGCGAATCAATTGAGGAGACGGGTGAGGACGCTCCGATAATAAAATTTGTGAGTATGCTGATTTTGGAAGCATTTAAAGCTAGAGCCTCTGATATTCATGTTGAACCTCTAATTAATAGGCTCCGTATGAGATATAGGATTGACGGTATACTTCATGAAATACAAGCTCCTCCTAAAAAAATACAACCATCGGTTCTTTCTAGGATTAAACTATTAGCAGGTATGAAAATAGAAGAAAAAAGATTGCCGCAAGATGGTAGAATTCTTGTTACCATAATGGGGAAGACACTTGATTTAAGAGTTTCAGCCCTACCGAGTATTCACGGCGAATCAATAGTTATGAGAATTTTAGATAAATCCAGTCTTCTTCTTGGATTGGGAGAATTAGGGTTTATAGAGGAAGACCAAAAAAAATGGTCAGAAGTGATAAAAACAACAAATGGAATTATTCTTGTTACCGGACCTACGGGTTCGGGAAAAACAACTTCTCTATATGCGGTGCTGAACGAACTTAATACTCCTGACAAAAAAATCATAACTGTCGAAGATCCTGTAGAATATCAACTTTCCGGAATAAATCAAGTACCGGTAAATCCGCAAATAGACCTTACATTTGCCAATGCTCTTAGGAGTATACTTAGACAGGCTCCTGATGTTATTTTGGTTGGAGAAATTCGCGATACGGAAACTGCCGAAATAGCGGTGAGAGCGGCGTTGACAGGACATCTTGTTTTTTCGACTCTTCATACCAATGATTCAGCAAGTGCGCTTACGCGATTGATAGATATGGGTGTAAAACCATTTTTAGTTTCTTCTTCCGTCCAAGCAATATTGGCACAGAGATTAGTTAGAACTATATGCAAAAAATGCATTGAAAATTATCAGCCCCCTGTAGAAATATTGAAAATGATAGAGCAGGAAATGGGTGCGGAAATATTAAAAACGGCAACTTTTAAAAAAGGCAGAGGTTGTGAGCAGTGCAACAATTCCGGATATAAAGGCAGGTTGGGGATATATGAACTCTTGGTTATGTCTGAAAAAATAAGAGATTTGGTGCTGGAACAAATCGTATCCCGTAAAATTAGAGATTTGGCCCGTCAGGAAGGAATGAAATTGTTGAGAGAAGATGGATGGATTAAAGTTTGCAGAGGGATTACAACTGCGGAAGAAGTTATTTCCAACACTCAAAGTGATGTTGTGGATGTGGAAGAATAAATACAGAGGACAGAGGACAGAAAAGATGGGTAGAGATAGTCTATGGTTTATAGTGTATAAACTGAAAACTACAAACTAAAATATCTGGTTTCCGAACAAAGTGAGGAAAAAAAAATGGAGATATCCGAGTTATTAAAAATTGTTGTAGATGAAGACGCTTCAGATCTGCATTTAAAAGTTCGCAAACCTCCCATTTTAAGAATACACGGCTCGTTGCATGAGTTGGATTATCCGCCCTTGACGCCTGAAGATACCGAAGGTTTCATGAAAAGCATTACTACATCTCTTCATCAAAAAAGGTTAAGAGAATTAGGTAATACGGATTTTGGATTTACCTTTGGAGAGTTAGCAAGGTTCAGAACGGCTGTTTTTTATGAAAGAGGAACAATTGGATTATCCTTAAGACTTATTCCCTATAGGTTGTTGACTTTCGAACAACTTGGTTTGCCGAATGGTATTAAAGAACTTCTATATCGTCCTCGCGGACTAGTTTTAGTGACAGGTCCGACAGGAAGCGGTAAAACGACGACTTTAGCTACAATGATAGATTTTATAAATATAAAAATGGACTGTCATATTATCACTATTGAAGACCCTATAGAATATTTTCATGAAAATAAAAAAAGTATAGTTACACAACGAGAGTTAGGTTCGGATGTAACAACTTTCAAAGAGGGTCTTATCAGAGCTTTGAGACAAGACCCTGATGTAATACTTGTAGGAGAAATGAGGGATTTAGTAACTATGGAAGCAGCATTAATGGCTGCTGAGACCGGGCATTTAGTTTTTGCTACTCTTCATACAACGGGTGCCGCTCAAAGTGTGGATAGGGTAATAGACGCCTTTCCTCTTGCGCAACAGGAACAAGCTCGTGTCCAGATGGCTTCTAATATTGTTGGTGTTATCTCTCAGCAATTAATACCTAAAACTTCCGGCAAAGGTAGAGTAGCAGCTTTTGAGATAATGGTTGCAATTCCGGCAATTCAAGCCCTTATCCGTGAAAGAAAAACCTATAGAATAACTTCTTTTATTCAAACCGGAGCGAGATACGGTATGATGACAATGGATGACAGTCTTATAAAACTATATGCCCAAAATATTATTTCTTACGAAGAAACACTTACCCGTTGCGTTGATGTCGAATCTATGAAAACGAAATTGCAGGAGATGTCTAAAAATGAGTCCTGAAAAAAAACACCTGATAGGAGAAATCCTTAAAGACAAAGGATTGATTACAGAAGAACAGCTGGAGAATGCTTTGTCCGACCAAAGAGCAAGCGGCAAATTATTAGGTAAAATCCTTGTAGATAAAGGATTTGTTAGTGAGGCGGATATTCTTTCGGTGCTCAGTGTCCAACTTGGGATGAAGGAAATAAACCTGTCTCAGATAAAGATTCCCAAGGATTTGTTGGACAGAGTTCCCAGTTCTATTGCAAAAGCGTATAAAATCGTTCCTATTCGTATGGAAAGCAATACTTTGGTGGTAGCTATGGGCGACCCGATGAATGTGCAGATATTAGATGACTTGAGATTTATGTTGGACTGTGAAGTTAAAGGTTTAAGAAGCAATGAAGAAGATGTTAATGAAACCATTGAAAAATTTTATGGCGAGAAAATAGAAAGCATAGAAGATTTATTGAAAGAAGTCGAAGCCATGACCGTATCCACAAAGGAAGAAGAAACATCAACGGACCTTGCGGCTTTGGAGGAAATGGCAAGACAATTACCAATAGTAAAATTGGTTAATCTTGTGCTTATTCAGGCAATTAAGGATAGAGCAAGCGACATACACTTTGAGCCTTTTGAAGACCAGTTTAAAATAAGATACAGAGTAGATGGAATTTTATATGAGATGTTACCCCCTCCAAAACATTTTGCTATTCCTGTTACAACTAGGATTAAAGTTATGGCGCAGATGGATATAGCTGAAAGAAGAAAACCTCAAGACGGAAGAATAGCTTTGCATATGGGCGGTAACGAAATAGATATGCGCGTTTCTACTCTGCCAACTCTTTTTGGAGAATCGGTAGTTATGAGGGTTTTGGATAAATCGGTATTGAAACATTCTTTGGATGAACTCGGGTTTCAAAAAAGTGATTTGGTAAAAATAAGAAAAATTATAAAAAAGCCTAATGGTATAATTCTTGTGACAGGACCAACAGGTTGCGGAAAAACAACTACTCTTTATGCGGCGCTTATGGAATTAAACAGTATAGAGACTAAAATAATTACAACCGAAGAACCGGTCGAATATGATGTGGAAGGGATTATTCAAGTGCCTATAAATGCTGCAATAGGGCTTACTTTTGATAGATGTCTTCGTAGTATATTGCGACAGGATCCGGATATAATTTTAGTAGGAGAAGTCAGGGATTTGCCTACTGCGGAAATGTCTATACATTCGTCTCTTACAGGTCATTTGGTTTTTTCCACGCTACATACAAACGATGCTCCATCTACTATTACAAGACTCTTGGATATGGGAGTGGAATCTTATTTGATGGCATCTACTCTTGAAGCAGTTATTTCCCAGAGATTGGTGAGAATGTTGTGCCAGCAGTGTAAAGAAGAGTACACCCCCAAAGAAGAGGAATTAACGAAGCTTGGTGTAAATAAGGAAGAAATAAAAGACGTAAAATTCTACAAAAGCAAAGGATGTCCTGTTTGTAACAATATTGGTTTTATTGGCAGAATCGGTCTGTTTGAGATAATGATTTTAAACGAAGAACTTAGGGAATTGATTGGAGACAAAGCAACAACGAGTAAAATTAGAAATGCCGCGGTAAAACATGGAATGGGATCACTCAGAGACGATGGCATTGATAAAATAAAAAAAGGCATTACAACTATTGAAGAAATCATAAGAGAAACAACTTCGTATTAGGGGATAAGATATAAAAGTCAAAACGAAAGATAAAAATTCAAAAATCAAAATGACAAATCAAGGCACAAAGAAATAATAATAAAAGAGGTATAAACTCTGTGCCTAATGCTTTGATTTTCCCTCTGGAATCTTAAAAAGATTCCGAGGACTTGGTCCCGGAAATTCTTTGAATTTCTCGGGGTAATATTAGATTTAAGGGGGGTATAAAAAGTGTCAAGTTTTAGTTATGTAGCCCTAGATATTCACGGAGAAGAAATTAAAGGTTTTTTAGAAGCGGCAAATGTAAATACTGCTACGTCTCAATTAAGGGATATGGGATATTTCCCTACTTCGGTCAAGGAGCAAAAAGGAACTTATGGAAAAGGCAGTCATGGAAAAGCAGGGAAATCTCCCGGAGGAATGAGTTTTAGCATAAAGATACCGGGTTTTTCTAACAAAGTAGGCATCAATGACTTAATGACTTTTACCCGCGAGTTAGCTACACTTATAGACGCGGGGTTGCCTGTTGTAAGAAGTCTAAATATATTAAAAGAGCAGAGCAAACCGGGAGCGTTAAAAGATATATTGACCGATGTTGTGGACAGTATAGAAGGCGGAAGCAGTTTATCCGAAGCCTTAGCGCGACACCCTCGCACTTTTTCTAAACTTTATATAAATATGATGAAAGCGGGAGAAGTGGGTGGAGTTCTTGAGCAAGTTTTGGATAAAACGGCTCAATTTCTTGAAAAAGATGTTAGTTTGAGAAGAAAAATAAAAGGCGCAATGATGTATCCTATTCTGGTTACGGTTGCTATTATAGGAATTCTTTCAGTTATTATGATTGTGGTTATTCCTCAGTTTATGACTACATTGGAAGACCTTGCCGGCGATCAACCACTTCCTGCTCCGACTAAACTTCTTTTAGATATGGTGAACTTGATTACCGGGCGTGATTTTTTTCTGCCGAATTTCGTGTGGTTATTCATAGGTATTGTATTACTTGTTGTAATATTTAAAATAGTTGTCGGTAAATTCTTAAAGGTAAGATACCTTGTGGATATGACCAAACTTAAACTTCCTATTTTTGGCTCTCTCATTAAAAAAGCTACAGTCGCGCGGTTTGCCCGAACTTTTGGCACTCTTATAACCTCCGGTGTTCCTGTTCTTCAAGCTCTGAATATTGTAAAAGACACATCGGGAAACGAAGTCTTGTCAAAAAACGTGATAATAGTCCATGATGCTGTAAGAGAAGGGGAATCAATTGCGCGTCCTATGGCGGAATCAAAATTTTTCCCTCCTATGGTAATAAACATGGTTGATGTTGGAGAAGAAACAGGCGCTTTGGATAATATGTTGATTAAAGTAGCAGATTCTTATGAAGCTGATGTAGACGTAGCTGTAGAAGGATTATCTTCTCTTATGGAACCTATTTTAATTATAATCATGGGAGTTATAGTTGGTTTCATAGTAATCGCTCTTTATATGCCGCTTATCAGCATAGCGCAAGGTATTAGCAATTAATGGTAGCGGATAATTAATCATGGGCTACAGAAGACAGATATTAGTGTTCAGTGACCAGTGTTGAGTGTTCAGTCCCTCTTGCCTTCTTCTATTGCGGGTAGGTTTTTCTCATCACTTATCTGGTCTCTGATATCTGGTTTTTCTTTTCTAAGTGTACTCGTTACTTTTTTAAAAATGAGCCCCAAAATTCTAATCGTTGAAGATGAACCCAATATGAGGAAGACCCTTTCTTCTATTTTGGAAGAAGAGGGATTTCTTCCCGTCCAAGCCGCGCAAGCAAAAGAAGGATTGAAGATACTATCTAAAGAAAACATCTCCTTGGTAATTTCAGATATTAAAATGCCGCAAATGGATGGGATTCAGTTTTTACGACAAATGCGGTCTAAGGGGTACGATATACCCGTAATATTTATCACAGCTTATGGAAGTTTTGATTCCGCAGTAGAGGCTTTAAGACTGGGAGCATACGACTATATAACCAAACCTTTTGAACCCGAAACTGTTATTCATACAATCCAACACGCTCTGGAGCATAAGAAACTCACAGAAGAAAATATCTATTTAAAAGAAGAACTCCAACGCAAATCCGGATTTGAAGAACTCATAGGCGATGCAGGGTGTATGAAAAAAGTATATGCTCTTATAGAAAAAGTTGCGCAGTCAAAAGTTCCTGTTCTTTTAAGAGGCGAGTCCGGCACGGGGAAAGAATTAGTCGCCCGAGCTATTCATAAAAGAAGCGGACGAAAAGACAAAAATTTTGTGGTTATAAATTGCGGAGCATTACCCGAGACGCTTTTAGAGTCGGAAATATTCGGACACGAGAAGGGCGCATTTACGGGCGCGGACAAAAAAAAGCTGGGAATTTTTGAGGTTGGAAATGAAGGCACTATATTTTTAGACGAAATAGGTGACCTTTCTCTTTCCGTTCAAATGAAACTTTTACGTTTCCTGCAGTCGGAAGAATTTATACGTGTGGGAGGAATTGCTCCGATAAAAGTTGATGTAAGAATAATATCCGCCACAAATAAAAATTTAGAGAAATTAATAGAAGAAAAAAAATTCCGCGACGATCTCTACTATCGTATAAATACTGTATCTATTAATATTCCGCCCCTAAGAGACAGAAAAGACGATATCCCTTTATTGATAGACCATTTCTTGAAGAAATACAGTAAAGAAGACAATGTCCCGCTCAAAAAAGTTTCCACCGAAGTATTTCGGATTATTTGCGAATATCCTTGGCGCGGGAATGTAAGAGAATTGGAGAATCTTATAAGAGCTGTTTTGGTGCTTTCCAAAGAAAATATAATAAAAATAGAAGACCTTCCTCCTGTCATAAGGCGTATAAATAGTCATGACGCTTCGTCTCAAGAACATAATGACATTTCTCTTTCTTCTTCGGGCTCTGAGCAAAAAGAAACATTTTCGTTTAAACAGATAAGAGAAAAAGCAGAGAAAGAATATCTTATCTATATACTAAGACAAGCACAAGGAAATATTACGAGGGCTTCCAAATTAGCAGGACTGTCAAGAAGGCACTTCTATGACAAATTACAACAATATGGAATAGAACCCAGAAAATTGAGGATTGGAAATTTTTAATCTGTAATATTAAATAGTTGTAAAACCCATGCGTAAAGGCGTATATATTTTTTTAATCTTTCTATTAATGTTGGGGCTTCTTGCTTTTTTCCCCATCATTGTCGGTCCCGAATTTTCCAGCAGAATCTATTTAGTTTCTTTATTTTTCTTCGCAATCGGTTTCCTATTGGCGCTTATTCTAATACTAACCTTTTTAATTCCCTTTAATCTTTTTTCAAAAAAGACCCGTTATAATTCAAAATATTTAGACGAGCTTTCATCAATATCCATGCAAGCCCGCAAAGAAATGAAAGAAACGAATGAAAGATTGGACAGAGAATTAAAAATTAAAAGAAAACAATTGGAATCAATGGGTTCTGAATTATTATCAACTCAAATAGAACTTCTTCAGAAAGAGAAATTGGCGTCTTTGGCAAAGATGGCCTCAGGCGTAGTTCATCAGATAAGAAATCCGTTAGCAATAATAAAAAATGCTACTTATCTTTTAAAGAAAAAAATCGGAGACCCCGCCACTAAAAAGAATGCGGGCAGGGACGAAAACCTAAATATAGAAATTAAAATAATAGAAGACGAAGCTGATAGCATGAACAAAATAGCCGGAGAATTACTTCGGTTTGCAAGAACTGATGAACGAATAATGTTGGAACCGATTGATTTAGGCGTTCTTATCCGTGGGATTTTAAAAGAAATGGCTATAACACAAAAAAACCATAAAAAAGTAAAAGTTGAAAACGAACTTCCCGATTCTTTATCTAAAGCCCAAGGCGAGAGAGAGAGTTTGAAACAGGCAATTTCAAACATTATATCCAATGCCTATCAGGCAATGCCCAGAGGCGGAACCCTAAAACTCCAAGCGCATGAAATAGGTAAAGAAATTCAAATCGATATTTCCGACACAGGTGTGGGTATTTCACCTAAAGAAAAAGAATTGATATTCGAACCGCTCTTTACGACCAAGGGCAAGGACGGCGCAGGACTGGGGCTGGCAATATCATACGCTATCATAAAAAAAATAGGCGGAGATATAAAAGTAAATAGCAAGGAAGGTAAAGGGACCACATTTACCGTAACTCTAAAAGTAAGTAGCGAGTAAAGAAGACAGTGTTGAGTGGTGAGTGTTGAGTGTTCAGCTTTTCTCACCACTGACCACTCGTAACTCACCACTTGTTTGTATCTGATTTCTGACTTCTGTTAATAGTGTGCAAAATAGTTTACACTTGCGGAAAAAAGTGGAGTATAATAGAAAGAAAATAGTTAACGGTTTAGGGTCTATAGTTAATAATCATAAACCGTAGACTATAAACTATTTTAAAGATTGGCATAAGAGTTGCTTAATATGAAAGAGGAGGGAAGAAATGAAGATTAAAGAAGTTAAATTACCATTTACCATTTACCATTTACCATTTACGAAAGGGGGTTTCACCCTTATCGAACTGATGGTTGTAATTGCGATAATCGGTATTTTAGCGTCAATAATGATACCAAATGTAATCAAGCACCTGGAAAAAGGAAGAGAGGCTAAAGCAATAGCGGATATTGATATCCTCATTAAAGCAGTAAGCCTTTTCCAAATTGACAATGGAGGGCCTCCTAATGATTTAGGTAAATTATGGGAAGCTGGCGTCGGAGGTCCTTATATATCCAGTGATCAGACTGAAAGTTTAGATACTCCTTGGGGAGGTAGCTATGTGATTACACCGGGAACAGGCTCATATACTATTGCAACGACCGATACTGGCAAAGATGGCAACCCAAAAGTTTCCAAAAAAATAACTTTTGAATAAGGAGGGATTATGAATAAATTAGAAATTCCAGATTCCAGATTCCAGATTCAAGATTGCAATAAAGAATCTTCAATCTTTAATTTTCAATCTTCAATAAGTAAAGGATTCACCCTCATGGAACTTATGGTGGTAATCGCTATCATAGTTTTGCTGGCGGGAATTATGACGCCCAATGTAGCAAGAAGATTGGAAAGAGCGAAAATGACAAGAGCAGAAGCTGACATAGCCGCAATAGAAAACGCTATTGCTATGTATGAAAATGATACAGGAAGATATCCCGAAGATACGCATCCTACTGCACCTGCTTGGGAATCAATACAAGTGTTAGCGTGGAGGCTTACTGCACGGGACAAAGATGGTCTTGTGGGTTCCGATGAAGACCTTATTAGGAATGATCCCAATTGGCACGGTCCCTATATAAAGGGCGTAGAAAACGACTCATGGGATACAGGTTATGTATATATGAAAAATGAAAATCCTTCTACTCCTACCCAAGGGACGGATTATCCTCTTGATAATACGGGTGGAGTTGGCACTCCTCCTGATAATCTCGGTTATTACATTTACTCCACAGGTAAAAATAAAGATACAGGGGATGCGACTAAAGCCGCAGACGACGTAAATAATTGGGATGTGAAAAAACTTTGGAGAGAAGAATATTAATGATAAATGAATTCAAAATTAAAGATTCCAAATTCAAAATTTCCCGAAGGATTCCAGCAAGTCGGAATCTACGGGATAAACAAAATTCAAAATCTTTAATCTGCAATGTTCAATCTTCAATCTTGAATCTTAAATCTTTAATGAGAAGCAACGGCTTCTCATTCATAGAACTGATGACTGTTGTTGCGATTATGGCGGTTTTGGTTGCCGCTTCTATGCCTATGTTTCGAAATTATACACGCGGCAAAAATTTGAAAGAAGGGACCAATATGGTCGTATCCGCTTTAAGAAGAACAAGAAATTCTGCTATTACGGATAGAAAGAATTATAGGGTTGTTTTTGATACTGATAATAATACCATTGCTATTGATGCTGATACTACGGATGAAGATTTTGCTACTATCAATGATGGTCTTGCAGAAAATTGGAAGGGATTGTCTGAATTTGTGGAATTTGATACTTGGGTTATAAAGGCAGGCAATTCTTACGCTCCAGGAAATCCGGAAATATATTTTTTAGAATTTAAGACTACTGGTGGTTTAAGTACTGGAATAAGTGACCAAACAATTGTTCTAATAGAAACTTCCACTCAAGATACCAAAGCTATCAGAGTAAATGCTCTTACAGGGAAAATAGGAGTATTAGAATGAAGAACAGTAATAAAGGTCTCACTCTTCTTGAAATGGCAATATCAATGGCTATTCTTGCCATAGCTTTGGTTGCGCTGGCAAACCTTTTCCCTATCGGCTTAAAGTTGTCCCGAAGAGCATCTACCTTTTCGGAGGCAAGTATCCTCGCACAAAGGGTAATAGATAATATAAAGATAGCCGCGTCTATTTATGACGTGGGCGATGGTGGGCCCAATGCCTTACCAACACCTTTCAGCGATAATAATTGTATAGGATATTTTGAATTAGCGAATCCATATGTGGCACCTGGCTCTTATTACTTCCCCTTCAATGATAATGATTTGGAACCTTTTGTGGTAGGGGATGCCATAACAGATATTGTTACAGGTTATACTACTTATACATATCGTTATAAAGATACAGATATGACGGCCTATGTAAAAAGCGTAGATTGGGACGCAAATGGAAATACAAGAGTAGGTAGGGAAGACCTCCTCCCTGCAAATTGGGACTGGGACGATGTTTTATTAAGCCAAAAAGTCTATGTCGCTATTTATTGGACAGAAGCCGATAGAGGCAGAGCAGATACATTTATCACCTATATCTCAAACCCGTTTTATGAAAAGTATAGATAAAAAAAGTTTATAGTTTATGGTTTAAAGTTTATAGAAAAAAATGAGAAAAGAAAACAATTTTATTATTAGACTATCGACTATCAACTATCGACTATCAACTAAAGGTTTAACTTTAATCGAAGTAATGATAGTTGTCGCAATACTTGCGGTTATATCTTCGACTTTATTTTCGGTGTTTCAGAGTAGTTTATTTTCACAGCGAAAAGGCACGAATAAAGCTATTATATATTCTGAAGCCCGCGCCGCTTTGGATATGATGTCAAGAGAAATAGAAAAAGCGTTCGTAGATGAGAGAAATGGGGCTGAATGCTGGGGATTAGATGGCACAGGGGGTAATCCCGATACTTTCTTATTTATTGCTCCATTAAATCCTGATGCGGATATTAAATCCCCTAAGGCTGATTATTATCAAGCTGAATTGTGTGAGGTAGGTTATTGGATGACTAATGAAGAACTTATGAGAGGTTGGACTACCAGAACCAATGATTTTGACTTTGATAGCAATAATGATTCTGTTTTTGACGTGAGTGATCTTGGCTCGACCGCTTCTCTTATCGGAAGTGTTTCCAATCTGCAGTTTGAATATTTTGACGGACAACAATGGACCACCATCTATGCTAATCCTGGGGATTGGGATGATGCTGGTAATCCTACATTAGTTTTACCCCGCGCGATAAAAATCACTCTTGTTATGGCATACGAATCGGAAAAAGACGATATAAGACACGATACTTTTATTACGATAGTCAATATACCCGGGAGCGGACAGTGAATAATAAATTAAAAATTCAAAATTCAAAATTAAAGATTCCACAATCTTTAATCTTCAATCTGGAATCTTCAATGAATAACTCCGGTATGGCTCTTGTCATAGTAGTTGCGATTATTGCCGTTCTTTCGTCCATTGGTATTACGTTTATGTATACGATGCGTATGGAAGAAAAAACGGCGTTTAATTATATGCAAGGTTTGAAAGCGTCCTATATCGCAAAGTCGGGGATAGAACACGCAATCATAGTTCTCAAATCAGACGGCAGAGATACGGGATTTGTTTCTTATGAATTAAGCAAATGGGGATATAGAAATGATGATTTAAATGACAGCACTTTCAGCGCCTATGTTGATGATGATGACAACAGCGTAAATAATGATACTACATATATTAGTTCTTACTCTGATGCTGTGGAAAGAAGAGATTCCCGCTGGATATATGTTGCCGATGATAACGGTGATACGGTGGGCAGATATGCTGTTTTGATAATAGACGAATCAAGCAAAATAAATATAAATACGGCGGGCTTTCAAGTAGTTGGTTCGGATAATTGGGATAATTCTCCTGATGACCCGCGACAGGGATGGAAGCCGTTTGAGATTAATTTAAGGGATTTCTTTTATGCTGGCAGTGACGACGAATTAAAATATTGGGACCTACCTGATTCTCTTGGTAATGAGTGGGAGGCTGCTCAAGTTTTAGCCGATAACATATTAATTTACCAATATGGCTCTGACGGAGAGGCAGGGGATAATAATTTTGATGATAATGCAGACAGTGTTATTTTGGGACACGACGGTATAGACAATGATGCCGACGGAGATGTTGACGAAGAAGACGAAGGTTTAGATGACCCTTATGAATTTGTCGCGTGGAAGCCGTATACCTATGTTGGTGGCGTTAACGCTGATACCCCTTTTATAACTGTTGAAGAAATAAAGGAAGTAGCGGATATTGGAGATACCACTTTCCAAAAAATAAAACCATATCTCACCGTCTATTCTTCGGATGAAAATACCACCGATTCGGGGTTTTTGAGGATGAACATAAATCTTATAAAAGACGCAACTTCGCTTTATTCGGTTATGTTCGAGGCGTGGCAGGATTTAATTTCTCCGGATTTTACCTATGAAGAACTAAAACGGTTATCTGCTCAATGCGCGGTTAATACGATTGACTATGCCGACACCGACAATGTTTCCACTTTTCTTGAAATATCCCACGAAGATACGGGGCTTGTTACGGGAGTTTCGGCTGTTGATAATTTAAACGATAGTAATCAAAACTGGGATGATGATGAATGGATAGGCGCTAAAATCACTGTCGTTTCAGCGTCGGGTCTAAAACAAGTTCGGACAATTTATGACAATGATAATAATATGGTATGGATAACCCGCAATTGGGATACCGATCCTCCTGCAGGTTCCTATTATCATATCCAAGACAATGCAGTGACGCGCGGAGTTGAAGCAATCAGAATAAACGAGATTATGGTAAAGCCCGCGTATCAGTGGGAAGCAGAAGAACTTTTTGAGAACTCAGAAGATTTTGGTATAGATTGGGATTTTGATACAAATGATACAGGCATTTATTCCGAAATCCCGTCTACAATTACTGATCCTAAAACTATCTCTGCTGATATGGAAATTTATCGTGAAGGTTTTTATAGATTAAGAGCGCTTACATATTCTTCTGCTCCTGATACAGGACTTGTTGCTAATGATGGTGACGGTTATGATACAACTTTAGAAGTTATTGGTAAACTTTGGGAAGATGACCAGTGGGAAAGCGCTTTAGTTACTGTTATTTCTGAAAATCCTCCGGGAACAACAATAGAACAAACCCGACGGGTTATAAGTAATGAGGGCTCTATGTTGGAGATAGATTCAAGCGAACCTTGGAACACTGTTCCCGATCCCAATGACGGATTTAGCGTTGCGCAAGACCATAGTTTTACTATCACCCTTAAATCAGATGCGCCTGATGTTGTTTTAGAAGCCGGTACCCGTAATATAGGCGGTTGGTTATTGGAAGATTTGGGAATTATAGAGGTAAAAGATGCAGGTTTGGGCGAAATAGAATTGGAGACATCAGAAAATACCAACGAACGTAACGGTGCGCGTCTTGATTACATTCAATTGTCCCAACAACCGGACTGCGAATATGTGGAACTTGTAAATATATCGGATAACGATGTGGATATCGGCGGATGGGTTCTTGCAACTTCTGCCGGATGGACGGGAACAATTCCCGATGATACTATTATAGAAGCAAGAGAATATATGGTTCTGGCGGTGGATAAGGACGATAGTTTATCGTTGGATTTTGACCAGGACGACGATGATGTTCCTATAAAAGCGCAAGACAATATATTTGTTGAAAATACTTGGTTTGACGGGAACAATTCTGATAGAGTAGTTCAATTACAACTTTCTACCTCTCCCATAAACATTGCAGAAGATGGCTTTGGCGATACGATTATTCTCTCCGGCAGTATATTTACGGATTCGCCGATTGAAATCCCGGCAGGTAAAGAGGAGTCTGGAGAGTATATTGTAATAGGTGAAAACACCTTACAGATTGGTAGTTCCCCCTGGCTGAATAATCAATGGAAGGGCGCTACTATTATAGCTAATATTGACGTTAATGGTGATGGGAGTGATACCCAGATTACACGGCAAGTTTCCAGTAATACTTCAGATACGATAACTATAAGCACCAAATGGGATTGGAGTGGTGCTGTTATTGATGAAAGTTCATCTAATCGTAGCTACTACATATTCTTTAAACCTATGGCCGTGACCCTATATAAAGGCGCTTTGGCTGACCAGCAGATTGTTTCGCAGGTTAATTATCTGGCAGAGGATATAAATAGGGTATGTTATACGCAGGAAAATGATGTGCCTGTCTATGGTTTTATCGCTTTGGAAAAAGACGACCCGACCGCGGTTTGGGATAGAAACAATGACGGGGTAGACGATATGTGGCATCTTAACAAAGCCGACTTGGAAGTGCCCGAAATTTTTGGCGCAACTCCGACTATGGAAAACAGTGTATGCGTAAATAACCCAAGTCTTGCAATAAATGCTAATGTGGCGAATTTGCCGTTTGCAACGATAGGAAAAATTAAAGATGTGAGCAGAATGAGAATTGAAGTTTTTGGGTGGGCTTCGGATGGAGGCGATGATACCTTGGAGGATAATACCAAAACTTGGGGCAGTGATGACTGGGAAGGCGCTTATGTTTTAATCGCATCCGGAAAAGGCGCGGGACAAATAAGAGAAATTAAAAGCAATACTTCAAATGAGATAACTGTAACCCAAGATTGGACCACTAATCCCAATAATACTTCCGAATATCATATTTTCTTTGAATGGTCCCAAATAGGCTATGATTATTATTTAGATAAGGAAGATACAAAACTCGTCCAACGCATTGCCGATAAAATAACCGTATCGCAAAAGAGGTTGGAAGCGGAGAATTCTACGTACTACAACAATGGTGTCTGGGATCTTGCTGAAAATCCTGCCGACGACACCTTTTTGACGCCTTATTATTCCTGTTCTAACCCTGCTGTTAATCCCAATGACACCGGAATCTGGATATGGGGAATTGACCAGCGTATAAATCCCGATACCGCTATTTATGAACTCTATATTTCGGGCAGAGTGGTTGGACTTGATGCCCCGGATACGATGCTTGTAAAAGTGACGACGGGTGTTATAGATCAAATAACAGGAAACCCCACAACTGTAACCAGAGAAATATCTTTTGCGCCTGATAATATAGCGGATTTTGGACAGATAACTATCGGCGGAGATATTGTCCCTGCAAATCCCGGTGAATTTCTTAAGGTGGAAATTTGGAAGGACTATACCGACATCAATACCATTTATTTTGATGCTGTTATCTTGGCTCCGGAATATAGAACATACGGCAGAATAAACATAAATACAGCCGATACGGTAATCTTACAGTCATTGCCGGGAATAACCCAACCAATTGCTACCGCAATAGTTAATTATAGGCAAGACTTGGATGGATATGATGGGATTGATGACTATAATGTGCTCAATTCAGATGACGGACCGTTTAACGATATCGGAGAAATTTTGAACGTCGAAGATGCAGGCGGCAATAAAGTTATTAGTTTGGATATTTTCTCTAAAATCTCTAACCTCATAACGACCAAATCCAAAGTTTTTACTATAATATCTACGGGGCAGGCATTGAGGAAGAGTGATAAAGGGACTATAACTTATCCTGCGGGTTCAACAGATAGATACGAAATTTTAGGCGAGAAGAAATATATGGTGGTGATGGAAAGATAATAACACAATAGAGATACATGGAAATAAATGGAAATACAGTGGATATACGTAGTTGCCGATTCATCGGCGCATGTTCGTTGGCATTTGTAAAAAAGCCCATAAATGGGCAACTACAGGAAATGTAAATGGTGAATGAATATGAACCGATACACTAACGAAAATCCATACACGGAAGAATTTTATCTGGAAAACTTACGCAAGATGAGCGGAGAAAAACGGCTTAAGATAAGTTTCCAGTTAAGAGACCTTTCTGTAACTCTATGTAAAGATGGGATAAAACAACAAAATCCCGGGCTCGACGAGAAAGGAATAGAAAAAGAACTATTTCGGAGATTGAGTTATGACGCAACAAGATATATTTATAAAAGTAATAGTTCAGATTAATAATCTGGGTTTTCCTTATATGCTCACAGGCGGAATGGTTGTATTATTCTATGGTAAACCGCGCACAACACATGATATTGATATAGTAGTGGAAATAAGCGAAAACAACATTTTCGAGATTATAAATTCCTTTAAGGAAGAATTTTATGTGAGTGAAGAGGGAATAAAGGATGCAGTCTCGCATAAGACAATGTTTAATATAATTCATCCCGAAACGGGGATGAAAATCGACTTCTGGATGCTGAAAGATATTCCATATGAGAAAGTGATTTTTCAAAGAAGAGTAAAAAAAGAAATATTCGGAAAAGAAGTTTATATCAGCACTCCGGAAGATACTATCATAAGAAAACTTCTTTGGTATAAAGAGTCCGATATAGATAAGCATTTTAATGATGCTTTGGGAATTTTCCAGATACAACATGAAAATTTGGATTATGATTATATCCAGCAGTGGGTTAAAGAATTGAAGGTTTCGGATATTTGGGGAAAAGTAAAAGAAAGGACCCCGAAAGAAAGTCTTCGACTTTCAACGGGGCAGGCAGAAAACAGTCCCTGAACCAGAGATTTTGCTTTACAAAATCACGGTTCAGGGCTGGAGTGAACCGAACTTGTTCTGGTTCACTCCAAAAGACAGAAAAAATAACTATGTTGTCATTGCGAGCGACTAAAAGGAGCGTGGCAATCTCCCCTTTTGGGATTGCTTCGTCACTTATGCTTCTCGCAATGACAGAAAGAATAATGGCATAGAAATTGCATCGTTTAATGTAGTGGCCGAGTTTACTCGGCAGAAATAAATTGCAAAGCAAGCTTTGCTACTACAACTTGAAAAAGCAAAGTGAACTTTGCCACTATGAATTTTAAATGGAGTTATATGAATAAACTATTTAAAAACAAATTTTTGCGGGAGAATTTAGTCCTTCTTATTATATTAGGGCTTATTTTTCCTCAATACGCATTTTCGGACGCTTGGGTTGCGGATACGGGAAATAAACAGGTAAGCCGACTTTATAAGGAAGGACACGCGCCGACTGTTATAAAAGTAATGGATGTAGGTGAGGATGGCGATACAATTGCCGTAAATATAAACCCTACAGGGCTATTTTATCCTGGATTAAAGTTAAGTTTTGGAATGAATAGGGCAGATGTATATGAGATTGACAGTGTGGACTCTGATATTGTTAATGGATGGGTGATTAAATTTATTAGTCCTTCCCCTATCCTTCCCGATGATATAACAGATTCCCAAATTTATATGGAACTGGTGCGTTCGGCAGGATTTGATTCTCCCGTTTCCGTTTCCACGAATACATATAATACGAAAGTGTGGTTCGCAGACGATTCAACAAATGATTCGGGCATTACCCAATTAACCGGATGGGGTAGGGACGAGCCGTCGGATACGCCATTAGTAAAGCGCTATTATACTCTTCCCAATGAAGAATTTGTCGCTGGAGATACTATGTTTGAACTTTATAGCCAAGACAAATATATCTATCCGGGTATAAAAATAGATTTTTACAGCGATAACCGAGCCGGGGGATATGTTTTAGAAACGGAAGAAGTGGATAAGGTTCCTGACCCTTATGCTCTTACTACTTACTCTGGCTTGCCCGGCTTGCCAAATGAACATTCCATTATCGACAAAGAAGCATCAGTCATTCATATAGATAGGTTCAGGGACAAATCGCTAATTTCTCCAAAAAGCGTCTGTGCCAATTCTATTTCTAACAGAAACAACTCCGAATATGATATATCTTGGGCGGCAAATACAGGAAATGATTCGGAAGATGATTCGGTAGTGAAATATACTCAAGATTGGGAATACAAAAGGCCTATTATCTTAAGTCCATCTACTCCAGAAGAAGATTTCCAGATTAGAGTAGAATTAAATACTACTAACTTTAATTATTCCAATGTATATGGAACAAACGGTGAGGATATTAGGTTTACCGATTCGCAGGGCAATATCCTGCGTTACTGGATTGAAGAATGGAATTCATCTGATACTTCTACTATCTGGGTAAAAGTGAAAAATTCCGGGACAGATAAAATCTATATATACTATGGAAATCCAAATGCTACTTCTCAGAGTGATGGGAAAAATACTTTTGTTTTCTTTGACGATTTTGAAAGTTATGGAGATCAGGCTGATAGCGAATTACCCTCAGGTTGGAATAATTACAGCAGTGGGGAAGTCCAACTGGCTTCAGATGGAGGGAACAGAGTTCTTCTTAAAACAGCTAATAATGACCCTCATGGTGGGTATATTGGTATAGGGGCAGAATTACACGATTTTGAATTGATATTTTTGACAAATAGAATAAATAGTGCTGGAGGTCTTCAGAACAGATACAGTATGGGTGATGTAGATGCAAACGGATATGGCCCCAGAATAGCAGGATTTGGTGGCGCTCTGCCGATTTTTGCTATTGAAAGGAGGACTTTGGGTATTGGTAGCAATTTGGTTCCTACTACGCCATTCACTGGGAGTGCTAATACTTGGTATAAAGTGGTATTTAGAAAATATAGTAACAATCTGGAGTCTGAACTATATGATATGAGCGGTGGGTTAGTAGCGTCTGTTTCTAACACCGATGCGAATTATAATAATTTTACCCATTTTTATGTCCACGGCGGTTGGGAGTTTTGGACAGATGTAATTAGAGTTTGCAAATACAGTTCTTCCCAGCCTTATGCTGTCTTGGGCGATGAACAGGCGATTCGTTACGCAGGTATTCTGAAGGTGGGAGGTTTTAATTCTCCTCAATCCATATCCGTCAATTCTTCTGATGGACTACATCATGGCGAGGTATGGGTGGCTGATACAGGTGACTCCTGTGTGGTGAAATTAGACAAAAACGGACACAAGACTATCACAGCTACCGTAGTTGGTGACTATTCTCCCGGTGCTACTTCGATAATCCTTAGTGATATTTCAGAACTGGATACCGGTATAAATATAAGTTTTAATAATCATCAGGAGGATGCTTATAGGATTGAAGATTTTGTTTTTCCTCTCAGCTGGTGGGATGAAGACTGGATATTCAGGAAGCCCCTTACATTTAACAAATTCTCTTTAGGAGAAGGTCTTGATGATTTCCCAGTAATGGTGAAACTTACCCCAAGTAATTTTGACTACACTAAATCTACTGGCGCAGACATAAGATTCATTGATGCTGACGGGATTACTGAACTTCCATATGAGATAGAGGAATGGGTTGATAATGATACTTCAATCATCTGGGTAAAAGTGCCTAATATTCCGGCTGATAACCCAACCGCAGATTCAGATTATATCTGGATATATTACGGCAATCCGGGTGCCGAAGATAAACAGGATACAGAAAATGTGTGGGATTCTCATTATTTAATGGTTCAGCATATGAAGGATGGTCCGTCTGAAACTATATTAGATAGCACCTCCAATAGCTATGATGGAACAAAAAGGGGCACAGGAGAGCCCGTAGAGATAGACGCGAAGATAGGAAAAGGGCAGAGCTTTACCTGGGACGGAGTTAGTGATGATGATTACATTCAGACGGCTACTCCCGTTATAAGCGGTAATATAACAACATATGGGGGATGGATAAGGTGGGATGCAATTGCTCCCGATGGTTCCGGTTACGATGTTCCGCTCCAACAAGCTGATGCTGTTGATGTTGGTTTTGAAATCTACACTTGGAATAATAAAGTATATGCTTGGGATGGGACTTCTTCCCCTGGAGGTTATGATATTTCTACAGGGACTTGGTATCAGGTTTATGCCGTTCATACCGGTACACAGTTTGCCTTATATGTTAATGGTGCAAGGATAGGTGCCTGGGTTAATTCAGCGGTAACTGCTCCTTTAGAAAATTTTGTTATGGGAGGTGGTTTGCCGCAAAACAGTTATTGGTTTGACGGCACAATAGATGAAGTCCGTATCTCTGATACTGACCGTTCTGATTCCTGGATTAAGGCCGAATATAACTCTATGATAGATAATTTTATTGACTATGGAGATGAAGAAGCTATTGGCGTCATTATAGACCTTCCTTTACGCAACTATGTAATGGACGGCTCTTCGGTGGCAAGAGAACTTGCGCGTATTGGCGGATTTACCGAACCTGTTGCAGTTGCCGTTGATTCGATTTTGGGCGACTGTTGGGTTATCGATGATAACGATACAGTTATTTGGATAAATGGTGATATCGGCAATGACATTATTCCGGCGACTGCGGGATATAACATAAATACTGATGCCGGTTATCACCACATAATAACAGGGTTTAACAATCCTGTATCTGTCTCTGCCGACCCTCTTTCAGGTAACTGTTGGGTTGCATGTGAAGGTAGTATAGGTTCAGATTCATACATCGTCCAATTGGATAAAGATGTTCCAGATGGTTACACTCTAAACGGCAACCGCCATACTAAAATTTTCGGATTTGATTCGCCTAATGCAGTATCTATTGACCCTTCTACAGGCGAATGCTGGGTGTCTGATAAGGGTAATGCGCAGGTTGTCCGACTTAGTCCCGAAGGGCATAGATATACAGGATATATTGTAGACGAAGTAGGTTTGGATACTGTTATTTTAGAATTGGATTCAGTGGATACCGAAACCCGTGATACAGACTTATATCAACCTCTTAAGATAAGTTTCGGCAGTTTTGCTTCCGAAATAAAACCTGTTTATGAAATAGTAAGTGTTACTCCTGTTGGTGCGGACAATGTTGAAATTAAATTTAAGCCGGAACTTACGCAATCCATATCGGGCGGTATTAGAGTCAATAAAGAACTGGCAAGAGTAGGCGGGTTTAGTTCTCCCTCGGATGTTTCTGCTTTCAAAGGCGAGGATTTGGGATTGGGACTGCATCCTTGGCGTTTACAGGTGAGAGAATTTTATGTCGTTGGTGAAGACGAATTCCCAAATGATAGCGATGACGGATGGAGAGATTTCCCCGTTAATACGCCTATTCACGACGCTACTCCGCAGTTTAGGTGGAAATATATAGATATAGACGGCGATTATTTGCCGTTGGATTCGTATAGAATAAGAATTTGGACGCGTGATGATGGCGGTAATTTTGTGTCAGACCCTGTATGGGATTCTGATGATTCCGGTGGATTAACGGTTGACTTAGGACGCGAAATTTATCCGGGACAATGGATATATACAGATTGGGATAATAGCGTTAATACTAAAGAAAACGATTCGACGGGTAGATACAGCACAGATTATGGTAGTCCCGATGAAGATGACTGCCCCGACCTTTCGCAGATTGAGGACAGTGATACTGATTTAGGCGACAGAACATATTTTGTCCAGTTGACGGTTAAAAATAGAATTAATTTAAGTAGCGATACCTATCCACTGGGAGATCTACCAAGTTCCGATACGTCTATTATCGCTTTTACTCTCGATAAAACGCCTCCTGGCTCATACAGAGTTTGCGGGACGCAGGTTTTTGTGCCGGCAACAGAAGATAATAATATAAAAACAGATTGGGATGACGTTATTACTCCTACTACTTATCTACAAACCGATAATTATTATTGGGATGAGGTCTGGGTCCAGTGGGACGGCGGAGATACGGAAATCGTAGGCAATACTTCTCTGTGGATTCCCAAAAAACAAGTAACCCTTAGAGTTAAAGTAAAAGATAGGAATAATGAAAATCCGCCTAAAGCTGGTGAACCGGAGCGCAAAGGACATGATGATTCTATGGAAATTCCGGAAGATTCTACAAATTGTTCTGGAATATCGCTTAATGCACAATATAGATATAGTCGCGCTACTTCGCCCGAACCTCGTGAATGGAGCGAGTGGTTCGATTGTGAGGAAGTCCGTCTTTATGATGAAGAAGTCATTATGTCCAATAATCAGGGACAGCGTTTGTTGCAGGGGGGTGTGAAAGACGACTTTGTTTGGTTATATGCGAAGAATGTACTCTTTAGTGACGGCGATACGAACCTTATTCAATTCAGAGTTTTAGATGAAGGATATATGGAAGTAAGTAAACTTGCAGAAGACAAAGATTCTGCTGATACGGCGGAAGTATGGATTGCGCCGAATATGGGCTATTCGCACGCTGATACGATAGTAGAGGAACTTCCTATTGGAAATGATATAACATATCAAACATCAAGTAATATTTACGGTTATAAACTAAAAATCGATTCGGATATTCCTCAAATTATTCTTGTAGAATATCCGTCTAATCCGTATCCGCATAGTTTTGCTTCTTTCAAATGGGTTGCGATTGATACGACTCCGTGTCGGTATAAATGGAGATTAGAGTATTGGAGTGACAGCATAAATGATTGGGATTGCGTCGCAGGCGGTACCGCTGATGACGGTGAAGACCCTTTTACTTATTCGGAGAATACTTGCAATTGGCAGGATGGCACGCCTTGGGATGACGGTAGTTTTCCACCGCCGGTACCTGATCCAACCCAAAAAGGAACGCCCGGAACTTCTGTATCTTTTGAAGGATTGGAAGTAGGCAGGTTATATAGATTCAGAGTTAAAGCGAAAGATTTGGATGGGGTTGCTTGTGACCCAATTATTGTTTCTCGTAGAGTTTCAAATGAAGCTGTCTGGGTATGGTATGTTTCTCCCGAAGTCCCTAATACTATTATTACTTCTGGTCCGTCGGGGCAAGTATATGGAGATGTTAATTTTACATGGAGAGGAGTAGGAGGTATGCCGCCTTATGAATATAACTATCGACTAGGAGGTTTGGAAGGTTGGCAAGGATGGAAAGATTCAACCCATCCTGATTATAGAGAGAAAACCTATTCCGGACTTTCTGTAGGCACTTATGTCTTTGAAGTTCGGGCAAAAGATAACAACGGTTCCGACCCGACTCCCGCAAGAAGAATATTTACGGTAGTTGACCCGAGTCATCCGCCGTATTCTCAAGTTTCTCCCAAAAATATCTACAAGTATTTCAGAGAGATAGGGGAGTAAGATAATAAGTAAAAAGTCAAGATTAAAGAATATGTCGAAATATAATAGAAATGCATAGAAATATATTGAAATAAATCGTCCCTCTACATATCTCCATCTAAATCTTTAATAAGAAGTTCTTGACCGAGTTTATTAATATTGTTATACTCCTTTTCTCTTCAATAAAAGATAATCCAAAATGGCTAAAACAAAAGTTAAATCTGCGATAGGAATAGAATTTACCGGCGACCATATTAATTTAGTAAAGTTGGCTAAAACTGCGGAAGGTATTGTTTTGGTTGAAGCAAGGTCGATAAAATCTTCCTTAAGTAAAAAAGAAGAAGATAAAAAAGTATTAGTCGAAAATACAGTTAAAGCTTTTGAAGGATTGAATTTTGAAAAGGATGAAATTTCTTTAGGTGTGGGAGGGCATACAAGTTTTGTAAGAAGGGTAAAATTACCGCCGGTATCGCATTCAAAACTAAAACAAGTAGTGTCTTTTGAGGTTCAACAGCAGGTTCCTTTTTCTTTAAATGAAGTAAGATGGGACTATCAGGTAGTTTCTCCTATCAGCAAAATCCCGGGACCTGTAATAGTGCTGATAGCCGCTATAAAGCAAAGTTTTGCGGAAGATTTAATTAAACTCTTACAGGAATCTATAAATAAAACCCCCGACATTGTTGATACCTCTTCGCTTGCTTTACATAACTGTCTTATTTTTAACGATTTGTTATCTAAAGAAAAAGTCGGTATTTTAATGAATTTTGGGTATAGTTATACGGATGTGTCTATCGAGAACAAGGGGGAAATTGCGTTTACTCGAGCAGTTCCTATAGGCAGAAGAAATATATTGAGGAAAATCGCAGAAGCAAGGAAAGTAGAACTTGAAAAAGCCGAAGAGATTCTTGAAACAGAAGATGTTTCTTCTGTAATTTTGCCTATTTGGGAAGATTTAATCGCTGAAATTAAAAGGACTACTACCTATTATCTGTCGCAGGTAGAAAAAGTAACCCATTTCCAATATATGTATATGTCGGGTGAATTTCCAAAGAATTCTAACATCTACGAACTTTTGAATAATGCTTTTAAAATAGAAATAAAAGAAGTCAACCCTTTTAATAAAATCCGTTATAATCCGGAAGCATTGGCTAGTAATGCCAGCAATTTCTCTGTAAGCACAGGATTAGCTCTTCGGCTCTTGGAACGTTCATCGGTTGAAATAAATCTTTTGCCTATCAAAATTCTAAGCCAGAAAAAATTAGCGAATAAAAGATTGTATTTTATCGCTTCTTTTGTTGCACTGTTTTTAATAGGATCTTTTATGTTGGCGTTGGATGCAAGAAGCTATAATTTTACGAAAGAAAAAATTAGTATAGCAAAACCGATTTTAGATACTTATACCCCTTATATATCTAAATTAGATATATTAAAAAAGGAGCAACAAACTATTACAAGTCAACTTAAAAATATGGAGGGGGTTCTTAAACAAAAATCTCAATTATCTGAAATCCTTCTTGAAGTTTCTGAACTTACACCGTCTGATATATACATCACAGAGATATCTAATATGACCGGAAGATTAGGAAGAGGAAATTTCTCTGGTGGAGCTCCTACTGTGGGATCCCCTACCATGGGCTCGGTTACAACCAGCAATAAAAGAGTGGTTCCTACTATTGCTGATGAAATGGGCGAAGAAACGTTTTCCGATGAGACAGATTACAGGGGGACAAGACAGACACAATCCCAACCGGCATTGGAGAACACGGCTGCTTCGTCGGGAAGTAAAATATCTTTGAGCGGTGTTACCGCTTCCTATCCCACTGTCGATGAATATATAAAACAATTAAAAACTTCCTCGTTATTTAAAACCGTAGAATTAATTTCAGTGTCATCTACTTTAGAAGCGGGGCAAGGTGGCAGAATGACTCAGCCGACGGCGACGGTTAGAGGCGCGACGGCGACAGTTAGAAGCGCAAGAGCAACTCCGCAGGCAACAGGAGCATCATCGACAGTTCAAAAAGACGAAGTTAAATTTATACTTGAAATAGGTTTAGAGAAATAACAATGTTAAAACAGAGCCTTCCATATCTAATAGCATTAGCTGTGTTGATGATGGTGTTTTCATTGTTTGGCTATCCGTTATTTAAAAAGTCAAATGAAGCGGATAAACTCTTGGCAGAAACCATTGTCAAACTTAAACAGATTTATTCGTCTGAGAATTTGCCTTCTAAAGAGCTGGTCGATTCTATGCAAAAAGATAATGAGCAATTGAAAGAAAAATACGAAAATTGGAAAGCGAAATTGCCGGTATCGAAAGAATTAACGCTTCCCGAAGGCGTTAATCGTCCTCTATTTTTTCTTGAAGAATTTAAAAAAGTAAAAGAAAGAATTAAGGTCAAAGCTTTAGAAAGAAAAGTCCAGATTTTAACCGAAGATTTTGGATTACCTAATTTTTTACCATCAGAAACAAAAGCGCTTCAATTAATAAGAAACCTATATATTACGGAGATAATTGTTAATTTGTTGATTGATGTTGGAGTAAAATCAATAGATGTTATAGAGTTGGGGGTGGCACAAAATACGAATATGTATGAAGATTTTCCTCTAAACTTAGGAGTGAAATGCGATACATCTTCTTTGACCAATCTTTTGTTTACATTGGAAAATACTGACAAGGGATTTTTTACAATAAGAGAGTTTTCTCTTGGTTCTTCGATAACAGGTAGTGAAACGACGACTGGATCCAATGTGACGGCTCAGAGAGGTTATCGTTCGCCAGTTGCATCTGCATCTGAAAAAAGTATACAAGTTGATTTGTCGCTGTCTGTTATTAGATGGAAATAAATAGGATTGCAATAAAGTTTTGACAAGTTTGTAGGCTCAGATGTAAATAGTTTTTTTGTTCATGGATTTTTCGTTTATACTGGGATAGTCGTTATGAGGTATTGACGATTCTGTGGAGTAAATTAAATGGTTAACAATAATATCTTACTTTGGAGTAAAGAGAACTATGAGAAATTGATACTAGGTGTTTTTGTGATTTTTTTAATCCTAACCGGGATACGGATGTTTTCAGGAGTAAATAAAAAAGAAGAACTTAAAGATTTTGAAAGGGAAATTCAACCACCCAAAACCTCGGATATACAATCAGGCGGGGGCATATATAATATCGATTTGGGTGCCTATATAAAAGGAAAACCAATGTCTTATTATCAACCCATATCTGACCGAGCTGTGTTTTTTCCGGTTGAAGTTAAAGGACCAATTACTCCGATTTCGCCTCAGATGAGTTTGCAATGCATCGGGATAGTTTCCAAGACCGATGGCGTTCTGGTAGCTACTTTAAAAAATTCCAAGACAGGCAATCTTTATAATGTAAAAGAGGGAGAGCAGGCGGAAAATTTCATAGTGATTTCTATCTCTCGGGATGTTGTTGTTTTAAGCGGCGAAGGCGGACAACATAGATTAAGTGCTCCTGTGGTGCAGATGTCTTTCAAACTTACGGGCATTATGCCTATCGAGTCAGGTTCTAAAGAAGCGATGTTACAGAATGAAAGCACAAAGAGAACCTACTTCGTAAAGGTAGGTGACAAAATCGAAAATTGGGAGGTCTTGAGTATTTCTGAAAATACAGTTATAATTTTCAGGTCGGATGCCGGTAAATATGAATTAAAAACCAGAGGCGAGTTTAAACGCATACAATAATGAGAACTCTAGTAACTTTTTTTGTAATTCTGTCTTTGTTTATTTTGCCGAGATTATTTTTGGTAAAAAGTGCTTATGCTGATACTTTAAATAAAGATATTGGTCTTGGCTCTGAGGAAAGAACATCAATTCGCAATTTTGAAAAACAGACTAAAAAATCTATTGAAGATGCGGATGCGCTGATAAGAAAAAAAGAATTAGAAAAAGCCATAAAAGGATTAGAGAATGCATTGGTTTCGGTAAAGGAAAAAGTCTCTGTTTATGAAAATAATGCTCAGATTCTTGTTTCAAAGGGAAAAGAAGATGGCGCTAAAATTTATTATCGCGAAGCATCTTCTCTTGAGAAATTGGCAATTCAAATCTCTAAATCTTTGCAAGAACTTGCGCCGCTTGAAAAAAAATATAAAGCTGAAAAACTTCGCGGAGAATCTGCTCAATATGTAACCGAAGGATTTGAATATTTAAAAGCGGGCAATTTGGATAAAGCGGATGCAAATTTTAAGAAAGCTATTGATATCTATTATGATAACCGCAGAGCTAAAGATGGACTTGTGGCAGTAGAAAAAGCTCGCATTCGTTCTAATGCTCGACGTGTATCGGAACTTTTAAAATCTGCACGTAATAATATCCAAGCAAATAATTTTGATAAGGCAGAAAAAGAATTAAAAGAAGTACTGATGCTTGAATCCGGTAATCGTCAGGCTCTTAACTATTTAAAAGATATAGAAAAACAAAGAAGCATTAAAGCTGAATTGCAACAAAAACATCAGGTGCAAGCGGAATATAGAGAAATAAATAATGTTATATCTTCCGCAAGACAACAAATGGAAGAAAATAAATTAGAAGAAGAAATCAGTCAATTAATAGGACAGATTAGAATTCAAATAGAAGAAGAAGGAGAATAAATCCTTCGGAAAAGGGAGATTAGACTAATGGATATTTTAAAAAATAAAGGATTTGTGATGGTTCTTCTTTCGTTTCTGATATTTGCATATTCGACTTGTTCGTGTATCTATGCAAAGGAAGAAATGAAACAACAATCCGATGTAGCAAACTTGGAGCAGATAAAGATTCTTTTGAATGAGGGGCTTGAGTATTTGAAAGTAAATGCATTTATACAAGCCAAAGATAAGTTTGATAAAGCTCTTAAGATAGCTCCCGATGAAATGGCTGGAGAAATTAAGGGTTTAGTGGCTCAAGTTAGCGATATGGAAAGTAGGAGTGTTAGAATGGAAGAGTTGACAAAAGATACAAAAGACGTGGTAATTAGAGGCGAAGAAGAAGCCAGAAAACTCTCGGAATTGCAACAGAATATTATTCAATTCGAAAGAGAGCAAAAGAAACGGATATATCTAGAACGGGGTAAACTTTCTTTTGACCAGGGTGAATACGAACAAGCGCTTCTTGAATTCAATAAAATTCTGGTTATTAATTCTCAAGACAAAGACGCGAACCTAAATATAGAAAAAACCAATTCTGCAATAGAAAAAGATAAACAGATGCAGGTAAAGCGGATACAAGAATACCGTGTAAATGCCAGGACTTATGAACGCGATGAAAAATACGATAGAGCCATGGATGAACTTAAAAAGATAATCGTAGCAAATCCAACAGATGCGGAAGCATTAGAGTTTATGGAAGAAATACAGTTAGCTAAGGCGGAAATGGACGAATATAAGAGATTAGAAGACATGGTAAATACAGGCAAAGAGCATTTGAAAAATAGAGACTATGATGAAGCAATTAAAATATGGGAAAAGGTTTTAAAAGAAGAACAAGATTATCCGGGTATTGAAACACTAATTGCGCAAGGGAAATTTAATAAATCAAAGAAAGAAATGAATGTTGTTGAGGACAAATATAGAGCGGAAAGAGAAAAAAAGATGTTAGAAGTTGACAGTGCTTTTGTGCCTGTTCTTGGTGGAGTAGCAAAAGAAAAGCAGAAGCAGACAGTAGAGGATGAAGATTTTTTGGCTATAAAAGCAATAAAGGAAACGATCAAGCAGAAAAAAGTTTCACTTGAATTTACCGACGCTGATTTGAGGTCAGTTATCCTGTTCCTTTCAAGGCAAAGTGGCGTAAACATGATGATTGATGAGGCTATATTTGCAGCAGAAACTGCTGCTATGGAAGGGATGGCAGCCGCAGGAGCGCCTGGCGCTGGTATGGGCGCGACTGGTGCCGGTATTGGAATGGAAACTATTCCTACTGTTCCGGTAAGCACTTATAATGTTACTGCTTCTTTGCGCGACATATCGCTTATGGACGCTTTGTCTCTAATATTGCGTTCTCGAGGTTTGAACTACGAGATATATCCCAACGTTATTTGGATATCTTCAAGTGATAGGATTGATAATGTTCCGATGGAAACGCTTGAAACGAAAATTTTTGATTTACAGTTTGGAGGACCTATCCGCGGACAACTACGACCACAACCACTTCAACTTGAAACAATTTCATTTGGAGAGTCAAGTGGTTCGAGTGGTAGTAGTAGCGGAGAATAAGGTTTAAAAGATAAGAAAAAAATGAAAGAGGAGTATTGCTAAATGAAAACAAAGTTTAAGATGGTATTGGGTTTGATAATTGCTTTTCTTATAATATTTCCTGTTGGAAAAGTCGTTGCGCAGCAGCAGGGAATGGGAACGACACAAGTTGGAATAGGCGGAGTTGGGGAAATTCCCGAAGATGATATTGTCCAAATGCTTACCCAGCTTGTTCCCCAGCCGCCCGGTTCTTCTATTACAGTTATACCCGGACACAACAAATTGATAGTTAGAAATACACCTTCCAATTTGAAAAAAATAGAAAAATTCATAGAAGAACTGGGAACACCGCCTCAAGTTTCGATAGAGGCAAAATTTGTTGCTGTAGGCGAAGAAACATTCAGAGATTTAGGGTTGGAGTGGGGTAGTTTCTCTTTTAATTGGGCAAATCCAATCGGTAGAACCCAAAGATATTCCGGTATTCCCGGACTACCTACTCAACCATGGTCTCATGATACAATTACTGGTTCAATGACTTCAGGTGTGGGGGATACTCCCGCTAATGGTTTACTGTTGACCTATCAATCTCTTAATTATCCGGCGCTTGAAGCAACACTTCATATGCTTTCTACCAGAGCAGATACGAAGTTCCTATCTGCTCCTACTGTAACAACTTTGAATAACGAGCCGGCGGTTGTAAGATTTGTGACGACCGTTCGGTATGTAGATACTGTTGATGTTACTACAGAAACCGATGCGGATACAAATACCACTACTACTGATTATGACTGGACTTTTATAGACCGCGATGTTGGAATAGTCTTGTATGTAAGTCCTACTGTAATTCAACCTACACAGTCCGTCAGATTATTCTTGCAACCCGTAGTAAGTGAAATGGAGGCGGGAACAACTTCTTACACGATATCTGCAATAAGTGGTGAAACGCCGGTTACAATTACCCCGCCAAGTTTTACCAGTAGGGATGCTACTACCAATGTTGAAGTGCATGATGGGACTACTATAGTTCTCGGTGGATTGATGAATGAGGAAACTACCGAATTGATTTCCAAAATTCCTTTCCTTGGCGATATCCCTGTTATCGGTAAAGCTTTTTTTCAGAGACAAATCAACAGCACGGAGAGGACACACCTGTTAATTTTTATAACCGTAAATGTTTTGGACTCTCAAGGTAATCCTTACTTTACACGAGGATAAGAAGAAGGTTTGATAGAAGAAAAATTCACTTCTAATAAAGAACTTTATTTATTAGATGCAAGTTCCTATATTTATCGTGCTTTTCACGCTTTGCCAAAATTTACTACTAAGAAAGGTTTCCCCACAGGCGCTATTTATGGGTTTGCAAAGATGTTGTTATCACTGCTTGAGAAAAAAAGTGTGAAATACATGGCTGTTTGTTTTGATAGCAAAGCTCCGACTTTTAGACACAAGCAATTTTCTGACTATAAGAAAAATCGCCCATCTATGCCGGATGATTTATGCCTGCAATTACCTAAAATAAATCAGATAATTGACGCTTTCGGAATTAAATGTTCCAGAATGGACGGCTACGAAGCTGACGATATACTTGCAACGCTGGCTTGGAAATTTAAGAAGGAGTTTGATAAAATATTGATCATTACTTCCGACAAAGATATGCTTCAAATTGTTAGTGATAAAATAAACGTTTTAAATTCTTCCCAAAAAGAAAACATATTAAATCCGGAAGCTGTCAAGGAAAAAATCGGCGTTTACCCTGAAAAAATACCTGACCTGCTTGCATTAATCGGCGATTCGGTAGATAATATACCAGGAGTCTCGGGAATAGGAAAAAAAACCGCTAAAGTTCTTCTTGATGAGTTTGGATTTTTGGAAGATGTGGTTGCCTCTACAGATAAAATCAAAAACAAAAAAATATCAGAGAGCCTTAAATTGAATTCTTCTCTTGCGTTAAACAACAAGAAGTTGATACTCTTGGATAAAAATGTTCCCATAGAAGTTGATGCGCAAGAATTGGAGGTTAAAACTCCGGATTGGTCCAGCTTAAGGGAAATATTCGAAGAATTGCAGTTTAAAAAATTTGCGAAAGAATTTACACCCACTCTGTTTTCTTAAAATGGGGAATCCTATTTCGTTACACGTAAAACGCTTTAACTGATTGCATTTGAGCTCTGCTCCTATAAATTTACCCTCTGCAATTTTGAAAAATTGCGAGGACCAAAGTCCCGGGAATGCTTTGCATTCCACGGGGAAAGGTTTCCGATCCCTAGAAATGCAGAGCATTTCAGGGATTTAGTCCCTTAAAGGGGGGTTAAGTGCCCGCAATTCTTCGAATTGCAAGGGTATAATCAAATTCCCAAATGAAACGAGGGAATTCTCAAGTGAAAATAATCGCAATTACCGGTGGCGTTGCTACAGGAAAGACAACAGTGGCAAAAATTCTTTCTTCGCTTTTAAAAGCAAAGATAATAGATGCCGACGAGATTGTTCATGAACTCCTTGTCCCGGGAGAAAAAATATGGAAAGAAGTGGTTCGGTGTTTTGGGGAAGATATTCTAAGAAAAGATTTGTATATAAACAAGAAAATATTGGGGCAGTGTATTTTTGGCGATATTTCTCAAAGAAAAAAATTAGAACAAATTGTTCACCCTGCGGTTAAAAAAAATATAAAAGAAAAATTAAAACAACTTAGAAAAGATCATCATGAATGGGTAATAGTAGACATACCGCTTCTTTTTGAAGCTAAAATGCAGAAGATAGCGGATAAAGTAATAGTTGTTGTCAGGAAACGGAAATTCCAACTTGAAACTTTGCGTAAAATAAAAAAATTATCTGCGAAAGAAGCAGAAAATAGAATTAATTCGCAGTTGCCTTTATCCGAAAAAGTAAAACTTGCCGATTTTGTGGTTGATAACAACGGCGAGATTCAAGAAACAGAAAAACAAGTAAGGGAAACACTTTTTTCTCTTAAAAATGTGTAGCAGACAAAGTAAAGAAACATTTTCAACAATCTATCTTTCGTTTGAAATGGATCTAAAAATCAAATAATGAGTAAGGAGGAAAACATATGAAGCAGGAATTGGACGTTAACAAAGCTGTAAATATCAATATGTGGGAGCTTAAACAAAAAACTCTAAAAGAATTGGAAAGTTTAGCTCTAGACATGGGATCTAAAAACGGTAAAGGTAAAAACAAAGATGAACTTGTAGTTGAGATTCTCAAAAAGCAGAGCGAAAAAAATGGCTATGTTTTTGGAGAAGGAGTCCTTGAAATTCTTCCTGAAGGGTTTGGATTTTTACGCTCTGCCAATTTCAATTATAATCCGTCTTCGGATGATATTTACATTTCGCCGTCGCAGATTAGAAGATTTTCTATGCATACGGGCGATTTGGTTTCAGGTCAAATCAGACCTCCCAAAGAAACCGAAAAATATCCTGCGCTTGTAAGAGTAGAAGCAGTTAATCATGATAACCCGGAAAATACCAAAAAAATAAAGGGTTTTGATGAATTGACGCCTATATTCCCGGAACCGCGTTTTATTCTTGAAACAGACCCGCGGGAATTAGCCACGAGAGTAATCGATATGCTCATTCCTATCGGAAAAGGACAAAGAGGTTTAATTGTTTCTCCTCCCCGCGCCGGTAAAACGGTTTTGTTGAAAAAAATTTCAAATGCTATTACCTTAAATCATCCCGAGGCACTCCAATTTATTCTGTTGATAGGAGAACGCCCCGAAGAAGTAACAGACATGAAGCGTTCGGTAAAAGGAGAAGTAATAGCCGCTACTTTTGATGAATCTCCTGAAAGGCATATACAAATAGCAGAAATTGTGCTCAATAAAGCAAAGAGGCTTGTAGAGCATAAGCGTGATGTAGTTATACTATTGGATTCAATAACGCGGTTGGCAAGAGCATACAACGCAATTATGCCGCCGGGCGGAAAACTATTATCTGGCGGTGTGGATTCTAACGCGCTTATAAAACCAAAGAGGTTTTTGGGAGCCGCGCGAAATATTGAAGAAGGAGGCAGCCTTACAATTATAGGAACTTGTTTAGTAGATACCGGAAGCAGAATGGACGATGTTATATTCGAAGAATTTAAGGGCACGGGAAATATGGAGCTGGTTTTGGACAGAGGTCTTGTAGATAAGCGAATCTTCCCAGCCATAGATGTGGAACGCTCCGGAACAAGAAAAGAAGAATTGTTGATAGGAGAAGAAAATTTGAGAAAAATATACATGTTAAGAAAAGCAATAACCTCATTGAGTTTGATAGAAAAGATAACTTTGCTTTTTGAAAGATTAAACAAAACCAAGGACAACAAAGAGTTCCTGAAAAGTATGAATTTAAAAGAAGTATGATATTAAATTCAAAATTTAAAATTAAAAATGTAAAATGACAGAAATAATTAATAACCAATCACCAATTTTCAATAATCAAACAAAGTTTTGGTGATTGGGTATTGAATATTGGAATTTGTTTGGTTATTGCTCCGACATTACGTTGGAGCGAGGATTTAGTCCTCGAAATTTCTACGAAATTTCAGGGTGCATATTGCAGGGGATATCTTGTTTCTTGATTATTAGTGATTTAGAATATTCTGTTTACATTTTGATATGTATATTTGATTTTTGATATTTAATTTATTAGTTAACCAAAGGAGGTCTAAATTGAAAAAGGACATACATCCTAAATATGAAAAAATTACGGTAAGATGCGCTTGTGGAAACGCTGTGGTTACTCGTTCTACAAAGAAGGAAATGAAAGTGGAAATATGTTCCCAATGTCATCCGTTTTTCACCGGCAAACAAAAATTCATAGATACGGCAGGACGAGTGGAAAAGTTTGAAAAGAAATACGGCAAGAAACAAAAATAGAAAAAATATACATAAATGCGCAAAGTAATTTTAATTAGTAAGATTGCCTAAATTGTTTTACTTACTGCTTCCCGTAAAAAACTTTGCGCTTTGATTCCTGTCTTTAAAAAAAAGATGAACATAAATATAGAAGGGCATAAATTAGAACAAGAGTATTTGAGAATTACCGACATCCTTTCTTCTCCCGATATCATGAAAGACCCTATCCGTTTAAAAGATAACAGTCGTCTCTTAAAAGAATTGGACCCCAAGATAAAGATATTTAGAGCATATAAAAAAGTAATCAACGAAATCGAAAAGCTAAAAAAGTTGCTTACAAAAGAAAAAGATTCGGATATGGTAGGTCTTATTGATGAAGAATTAAAAGGATTAGAAGAAAAAAAAGTTTCTTTAGAAAACCAGTGGGACAAACTTTTAAATCCCGTTTCCAAAGAAGAACAGGGAAATGTGATTATGGAAATAAGGGCGGGAACAGGCGGCGACGAAGCGGCGCTTTTTGCAAGAGACCTGTTCAAGATGTATTCTAAATTTGCAGAAAAAAAGGAATGGAAAATAGAGGTAATGGACTCGAGTATTTCCGAAAGAGGCGGGTTTAAAGAAGTAATTTATGTAATAGAAGGTGAAGGTGTTTGGTCACAGTTGAAATACGAATCCGGAGTTCACAGGGTCCAGCGTGTGCCTGAAACCGAGACTATGGGCAGAATTCATACCTCGACGGCGACAGTAGCTGTTCTTCCCGAAGTAGGGGAGGTGGACGTGAAAATAAATCCCGGGGATCTTGATATAGGAACATTTAGAGCTTCCGGTCCTGGCGGACAACATGTGAACAAGACGTCTTCTGCGATTCGTATTGTGCATAAACCCTCAGGTATAAGAGTTCAATGTCAAGACCAAAAATCCCAGCATCAGAATAAAGAAAAAGCTTTGAGAGTGCTTAAAGCAAAGCTTATCAAATTCTATACAGAGAAACAGACAGAAGAAATATGCGAACAGAGGAAAAGCCAGATAAAAGGCGGAGAAAGAAGCGATAAGATAAGAACATATAATTTCCCTCAAGCAAGAATCACAGACCATAGAATTAATACAACCTTTCATAGATTAAAAGACGTTTTAGACGGTAAGCTGGAAATATTGACCCAAGTTTTAAAAGAAAATTTAGAAGAAAAATAGAAATGCAATTATCAGAAGCTTTGTCTTGGGGTGTTCAATCAATGAAATTATCCGGCATACAAGATGCCCATGTCGACATTTTGGCTTTTTTGTCGCATGTTCTTGTTAAAGAAAAAAGCTATATATATTCCAATTTATCTATGCAATGTCCTGACGTTGTTTTTAAAAAATTCTCATCTATGGTAGAAGAAAGAGTGCGACATGAACCTTCGGCTTATATTATGGGAAAAAGAGAATTTATGTCATTGAATTTTATGGTAAATAAAAATGTGCTTATCCCGCGCCCCGAAACGGAACATTTAGTGGAAGAAACCTTAACCCTTTTCCCTCAAGCAGACGGTAGTGCTTATGTTGGGCTGGATATTGGAACAGGTTGCGGTAATATAGCTTTGTCATTGGCTAAATATAATCGCAATTTTCATATATACGCAACCGATATTTCATCTAAAGCTATCAAAGTTGCTCGCGAAAATAGAAAATTACTTAATTTGGAAAAATCGGTCTCTTTTATTAATTGTAACTTGTGGAATTATTTCAAAAAGGAAAAGTGGAGAGGCAGAATAAATGTTTTGGCAAGCAATCCTCCGTATGTTAGAAGCGGGCAGTTAAATGATTTTGCTGTCGATTTATCTTATGAGCCGAAAAAGGCCCTAGACGGCGGTGCAGATGGTCTATCTTTTTATAAACCTTTGGCGGATGCAGGCGAATTTCTTTTAAAGAAAAACGGTTATCTTATAATGGAAATAGGGCAGGGGCAAGAAGAATCGGTAAAAAATATCCTGCGAAACAAAAAAGTTTTTCAAGACATAATCGTAAAAAAAGATTATAGTGGTATTGATAGAATAATAGTTGCAAGGAGGAAATAATTATGGAATTCAAGATTCAAGATTCCCCTAGAAATTGCAAAGCAATTTCAGGGACTGAGTCCCGGAAATCCTATGGATTTCTCGGGGCAAGATTAAAGATTAGAGATCCGAAAAGTTTAAATAATGAGAAATCTTCAATCTTCAATCTTCAATCTTTAATGAGAAGTAGTGGTTTTACCCTTATTGAAATAATGGTGGTAGTTGTCATAATTGGGTTGTTAGTAGCGATTGTGTCTCCCAGAATAATGGTTCAATATGAAAAGGCAAAAGTAACTCAAACAAGAACCCAAATAAGAAATTTAGAACAAGCATTGAAACTGTTTAAGTTAGACTGTGGTTTTTATCCCTCCACAGAACAGGGCTTAAAAGCTCTTGTGGAAAAACCGACAGTAGGAAAAATACCGACAAGTTATGATGAGGGCGGATATTTGGAAAAAGGCAAAGTTCCTTTGGACGCATGGGTTAATCCATTTATTTATTTAAGTCCGGGCTTATACGGCGAATTCAATATAATATCCTTGGGAAGAGACGGAAAAGAAGGCGGAGAAGGATTTGATGAAGATATCTACTCTTGGGACATTGAATAATAATAAAATTCAATATTCTGATAATAAATCTTCAATCTTTAATCTCCCTCTGGAATCTTGTAAAGATTCCGAGGACTTAGTCCCTGAAATTCTTCGAATTTCTAGGGGTAAATCTTTAATAAAAAGTAACGGTTTCACGTTACTTGAATTATCTCTTGTTATTTTGGTTATCGGCATAGTTTTATCACTTGTTTTACCCAATATCGGTATTCACAAATCGAAATTAGAAAAAGAAAGACAAATCGAAAAAATATCTCAAATTATAAAATCCGTATATGATTTATCCCAAGTTCAAAACAAAGAAATCAATCTTTTGTTTAATTTAGACGAAAACAAATTCCAAGCTGTGTCTTTAATTGACGGGGATGAAGAGTTTTTACTTCCCGAAAAAAAATTAAGCTCCGCTTTGAAAATAAAAGATATAGTCAATTTCAAAGGCGATAAAATTACCGAAGGCATAGTTTCTTTAATTTTTAATCCCGCAGGTTTTGTCGAGCCGGCGACTATTCATTTTATTGATAGCGACTCAAAATTCTATACTCTTTTTATAAATCCTTTGACTGGTCAAAGCTATGTTGAGGATGGATATTGGGAGGAGGAATGAATAATAAATTACCGGTTATCGGTTATCGGTTATCGGGAAAAAACGAACACCGAAAAACAAATACCGAAAACCGAACAGGATTTACTCTACTTGAGGTGCTCATTTCTCTTGCTATTGTCGGCCTTACATTGACAGTTTTAATCCATTCACAACTTTTATCTATAAGGCAGGCAATGAAAGCAAAATATCATACGACAGCTGTCTTTTTGGCAAACGAAATTCTTTCGGATACATTTATGCAGGAAAATCCGCTTATGAGAACCGAAGATGGAAAATTCCCTGTCCGCCAAGATTTGGCAGGCGGAGAAGATTATTCCGAGTTCTCTTGGCAAAGAGAAGTAGAAGACTCGGATATTGACGGATTAAAAAAGATAACGATAACTGTATCTGGCCCGGAAAATACCCAAATTGTTCTTCACACTTATCGCTTACAGTCCAATATTATGCAAACAGGAACGAAAAGATGACAAAAAATTACCATTTACCATTTATCCCCAGAAAATCGGAGATTTTCGGGGACTCAATCCTCGGAATTTTCCTGAAATTCCAGAGGGACGATTACCGATTACCAAACCGAACGGGGTTTACCCTTGTCGAGCTTCTTATTGCAGTGGCTATTTCCAGTATAGTTTTTTTAGCAATTATTTCCACTTATTCTCTAACATTGAAGACATTGGAAAAATGGGACGGCAGGCAAGAAGACTACTATCTTGCGCGAAATGTATTTAGAAAAATGCGCAGTGAAATATCCTCTGTTTATTTTATTACCGATTCACAAGCTGTTTCGACATCGCAGGAAAAAACCGATTATAACGGACTGGAAGGAGATGAAAAAACTTTTAGTTTTTATACTACGGCAAAATCTTTATATTTCCCTTTTACATGCTTAACAAAAATTACTTATAAATTCATTATTAATGATGAAAACAAGGGATTACTGATAAGAGAAGAAGAACCTCTTGTAAATTTTACATTAGACGAACACAAATACCTTAAATCTTATGTTTGGAGCGATAACTTGAAAAATTTCAATTTTAAATATTCGGACGGAAAAGATTGGCTGGACAGTTGGGATATCCAACAGACTGAGAAAATATTGAAAGCTGTCAAAATTGAATTAATTTCATCGCACGAAGAAAAATTTTCAACGATAATATAT
>JAHJCU010000014.1 GCA_018812925.1 Candidatus Omnitrophota bacterium | reverse complement strand
TGTTCGTCCCGCGCCCATTAATCCGGCAATACCTAAAATTTCCCTCTCTCTTAAATCGAAAGAAACATCTTTGAAGAGCATACGACCCGGGACTTCAGGGTCTTCTAAAGACAAACCCTCCACTTCAAAAATAACTTTCCCCGGCTGATGCTCAACTTCTGTTCTAACTGTTCTAAGCCGACAATCGCTCTTGACAAATACAGATGTTGTTACACAATTAACTACGTTGTAACATATACAGTATACAATAAAAAAGGAGGGATGAGATATGTTAAGGAGATTCAAGACTCCTTGAAGGGGCAGGCAAGATTCAAAATCTTCAATCCGCAATGGCTTTACTCTAATAGAGCTTCTTGTTGTAATAACTATAATTGGGATTTTATCTGCTATGTTCTTGCCAGCACTCCAGAGAGCAAGGGAAGCTGCAAGACGTGCTGTTTGCAAAAGTAACCTCAAAGAGATAGGTAATGGGCTTGATGATGTACGCAAACAACTGGGGGGTCAGATGTTTCCGTGCGGTGGTATTCTTTTGTTAGCAGCATTAATACTAATGACGCTAATACCGTACGGGATTTCAACATTTTGATAAATGCTGGAAAATATGGAACAGGTGCTATACTCTTTTGCCCAAGCAACACGAGGGGAATCAAGGATGAGGATAATTCTCTCAACGTGCTACCTTATTGGTAACCCCTATGGTACAGCTTCTCTGGGAACAAATAAACCTGAATGTTCGTATACGTATGCATTTGGCTTAAATTCTATGTCTCCATTCTCCCCCGCAACAGTAAGGCTCTTATCAACGACGGTTCGGAACATGCCTGTGAACTGTAAAGAGAATACGCACGCTTTGGCAGCTGATATGAACGGGGAATACGATACTGGTAATTGTCCTCCTATCACTCAATTTAACTTTCGCTATTTCTTATCTGGCACCGGGAACAAAAACCACGGAAGGAGTGGTGTCAACGTACTCAAAATTGACGGTCATGTTTAATGGTGCACACTTGCAAGCATTCCTGAAACACTGTATTGTGTCCTAGGCTCTGGCTGTTGTCTGGGGCTCCGTTCGACTGGCGGGCCGTATATCCTTAGCAGTGAAGGTTTCATGTGTAATCCATAAGGGAAAAGGAAAAGAGGACGGTTCTATTTTTTAGTTAGTCTTTTGTCTTTAGTCTGTACGCACCTGCCTATGCGACAGGCAGGGCAAGCCTCAATATGTCATCGAAAATAGTTCGCCCCGTTAGAAATAGAATTTCTAAACGGGGTCAAAGGATTTAACGGGAAAATTGTCTAACTTAAGTAGTGAGTGGATTTCACAGGTGACAGCGCTGTTGTCATTGCCCCGTGAAATCCAAAGGATTTCCGGGACTAAAGTCCCTGAAATTGCTTCGCAATTTCTAGGGGCGAGCGACTGAAAGAAGCGTGGCAATCCGACCTAAAAGGTCGTTGCGAGGCACAGCCGAAGCAATCTCCGTGTAATTGCTTTGCCTTCGGCTCACAATGACATTTTTCTGTAATCAGATATCCTTATGAAAACAGAACAAGACATGGCGTTGGTTAGGAGAGTTAAGATGGGTGATAGAGATGCGTTTGGCGAGTTGGTGCAAAAATATAAGCAGCAAATTTATTTTGTAGCTTATCGGATGACTAATAACCATACTGACGCAGATGACCTTTCTCAAGAAGCTTTTATTAAAGCGTATGAATCAATCTGTAACTTCCAAGAGAAATCCTCTTTTTTCACATGGTTATATAGAATAATTATGAATATAACGATCAATCACCTAAAGAAAATGGGGAGAAGGCAAATATTTACATTAGATGAAAATATTTCGATTGAAGATATCTCTAACCCTGAGAAAATTGCAGAAAGCCGCCAGTTAAACGAAGAAATAACAAAGGCCATAAATTCTTTACCGCTGAAGCAAAAGGCAGTAGTAGAATTGGCGCTTCTTGAAGGCTTACCTCATAGAGAAATAGCGCAAATTTTAGGTTGTCGGGAAAAGACCGTATCTTGGCGTTTATTTCAAGCGAGAAATAAACTCAAAGAAAAATTAAGGTTTGTTGTCTAATATAATAAGGAGGTGAATAGAAATGGAGTGTGAGAAAGTAAACAGGTTCTTATCGGGTTACTTGGACAATTCGTTAAAGGTTACTTATAGAAACGCAATTAAAGAACACCTTGCTAAATGTCACAAGTGTATGGATGAGCTTAACACTATGACCAAGATTGATAACCTGCTCAAACTCAAGGTTAGAGAAAAACCTTCTAAGGAATACTGGGAAAACTATTGGCAAAAATTAGAGAGTAGATTAGATAGAACTGCAACTCTGCGACTATCTGGAGTTCAGAGTTCGTTCAATCGCTTTATCTCTAAATTTGCATTCGCTTTGAACGGGATTCTAATAGCTCTGCTAATTTTCTTAAGTGGGCTCCTGCATATACGCACCCAACAGATGGAGTGGCTCCAATATGTTCACGAGAAAACGATAGAGCAAATATCTACATATTTGCTCTACCCGGCAACACGAGCAACCACAAATGTAAAAACAAATGCCCTTAGAGATTGCAAGGCAATCTCAAGGACTTTAGTCTCCCTAGGAATTGCAAAGCAATCCCAAGGACTAAATCCCGGGAATTTCTCTGAGAGAAATTCCACGGGGACGGAAATCCATGGATTTCACGGGGCGCAGTTCCTTGACAAATATGATATGCTTACCTATAATTATCACAGTAAATTCTGGTCAGAAATCAGTTCTGACGTGGCATCAGAGGAATTTAAAAACGGGGTAAAGAATGCAAAAAAGGAGGGATGAGATATGATAAGTAGAGTTAAGATTCTCCTCGGACAAGATTTCCCGAAGAGGCGGGTAGATAGTGGTTTCACGCTAATAGAGCTTCTTGTAGTAATAGCTATTATTGGAATTTTGGCTGCAGTGCTACTTCCTGCATTGAACAGGGCAAGAGACCTCGCAATAAGGGCAAGATGTATGAACAATCTGCACCAACTGATGCTTGCGAACATATTATATGCGAACGATTGGGACAATTACCTGCCAGGATACCAAGGTGTTGTAACGGGATTAATGACGTATCCTACATATGGCTGGTGCGAGGGTTGTGCTCAAATCTCACCTGTCAGCACTGCGTTTTCTGGAACTGGACAGGGAAGGGCAAAAGGAGGTCTTCTTTTCAGCGGTGGTTATCTAACTAATCCTGAATTCTTTAAATGCCCAAGTGCGCAGGCTCGAAACCCATTGATTCCAGGAACTTCTCCTACGAGGCCGAGGCGCCAGTACGACTATGCGATTTCCGAACGCACATGGGTCATACCCTCTACTGCTGTTTTGGATGCTAATGGTATGTATCGTACTGTATTTGAGGGAGGAGGAATAAGTTCAGCCGAGGCTTGCCCAGGTGGACACAGGAAAATTACATCATTTCCGGGACCGAGCCAAACAGTGGTCTATGCTGAAGAACACACTGGAATGATAACAGGCACCACGTGCGGCTGCACACCCGGCTGCCCATGGCCCGGCGGCTGTCCCTATGCGATGAATGACCCCAGGAACTGTTCCTGCGATTTGGTCGAGCCGCGCCATCTTAATGATTCTACTGCAGGAATGCTTGATGGGCATGTGATACTTATTCCTTCTAGCCTATCGGGCTGTTTGATAGCAATTTGCCCATATACCAAAAGTTGCCCAAAGAAGGTACACTTAATGCCTCAGTACATGCCCGAGGTTGGATTTGGTGGCTACTAAATAAGACTTAATCGATTCACTCCCTCCGTTCCGATTACGTCGGAACAAGCGGGGGGGGTAAATTCTGCTGAAAGGAAGTCCCGACATCCGAAGGAGCGTCGGGACTTCCTTCTTGTTGTTTGATTTCTCTTCTAAACCGACAATACATTCAGACCTTCAAATATAAGTAGTGGCAAACCTGCCCCGTAAGAAAATATATTTTCAACGGGGGCTTGCTTTGCTTTCCCATTCACCGAGCAAGCCCCGCCTGCCAAATATTGGCGGACAGGTTGGTCACTACCTTTTCATCCTCAAGCAGTTTGCAAAATACTCTCTCGGTAGCGTAGTATATAAGAAAAGATGCTGAAGCTGTCCTAAAAACTATGCGACATCATTCATTAGGAAAAGATAGCCAAATCATAGGAGAAGTAATCCAAGCACCCAGACAAAAAGTCATATTAAAAACAAAAATCGGCGGTACCCGTTTCATCGAAATGCTAACCTCCGCCCAGTTGCCAAAAATCTGCTGATACAATATAATACAGATATAATAGAAATTTTGGAACAAGGAGCAAAATCATGACTTTTAAAGATTTAGTTAATCTCTATGAAAAGAAAAAAGAAGAAGTCGGCGTAACTGCTTATAAATATGTCTCTGAATTATTAAAAGAAGCTAAAGAAATCCATAGACAAGATTGGTTTAAAAAACCCAGAGAAAAAGAATCGCATCCTTTTATTTCTAACGGGATAAATAATAAAAAAGGAAGCAATATGACAAATTCAAAAAGACAATGGCCAGTGTTTACAAAAATTGCAATCGTAATAGCTTTGCTATTTACGATTGCTTGCGTAAGTTATGCGCAGCCACCTGGAAAATCGCAACTGCTCGGAAATGGTATCGCCCGTTTTTATGCCTCGGGCGTTGAGCTGAATCAGTTGCCGCCTTCAATGGCTCTTGAGCATCAACCGGTCGTGCTCGGCTCGGTACCGCGTTCATTCCAGCCGATGCCCTCTTTTGAATCGGCTGTAGACGGTCGGCGTACGGTCAAAATCAAAATCGACGCCGGCACAAGTTTATATGGAACAGGCGAAATTGCCGGCCCGCTTCTGCGAAACGGCAAAGTTACAACCTGCTGGAACACAGACTGCTACGGCTACAGTAGATTAAACCCATCGCTGTATCAATCGCATCCCTGGGTACTGGCTGTTCGCAGGGATGGAACTGCATTTGGCGTTTTGGCCGACACAACTTATAAATGCTGGATTAACCTGATAGATGGCATAGAGTTTACCGCCGATGGGCCAAGTTTTCCAGTGATTATTATCAATCGCAATTCGCCTCAGGAAGTTTTAAAAGCTCTTGCCGGTCTTATTGGCACGATGCCCTTACCGCCGAAGTGGGCGCTCGGTTATCATCAGTGCCGATATTCGTATTATCCAGATAGTCGCGTGCTTGAAATCGCCAATGGCTTTCGCAGTCGCAATATTCCCTGCGATGTTATCTGGATGGATATTGATTATATGGACGAGTACCGGATTTTCACTTTTGAAAAAGAGGGTTTTCCGAATCCGGCAGAATTGAATGACGACTTGCATAAAATGGGATTTAAATCAATCTGGATGATTGACCCGGGCGTTAAAGTCGATACGGGTTATTTCGTCTATGACCAGGGTACTGTCGGTGACCACTGGGTAAAAACTGTTGACGGCAAAGAATATAACGGCGAAGTCTGGCCGGGTATGTGCGCGTTTCCTGATTTCACCAGGCCGGCGACCCGTACATGGTGGGGCTCATTATACAAGGATTTTATGACCTTCGGTATTGACGGCGTCTGGAATGATATGAATGAGCCGGCTGTTTTCAAGACCGATTCTAAAACAATGCCGCTGGATAATATTCACAGCGGCGGCGATGGACTGCCGAAGGGATCACACGCACAGTATCACAACGTTTACGGTATGCTTATGGTTCAAGCGACGCGAGAGGGCATTCAGGCGGCCAACCCGGACAAACGTCCATTTGTTCTCACGAGGGCTAACTTCATTGGCGGTCATCGGTATGCGGCTACCTGGACGGGTGACAACATTTCAGATTGGAACAATCTGGAGGATTCGGTATCTATGGCTCTCAATCTTGGTTTGTCGGGTCAGCCCTTCAGCGGGCCGGATATCGGCGGATACATCAAAAACGGCAATGAAAAATTATTCGCTCGCTGGATGGGTGTAGGAGCGCTATTGCCATTTGCTCGCGGCCATACCGGCAAGGGTAATATAAGCAAAGAGCCGTGGGTCTTCTCAGAAAACATTGAGCAAAGTTGCCGTATAGCTCTTGAGCGACGCTATCGTCTGCTGCCGTATCTGTACACTCTATTTTATGAAGCGTCCGTAAGCGGCATGCCGGTAATGCGACCAGTATTTTTTACTGACCCTGCTGACCCGAAACTACGAAGCGAGGATAGCGCCTTTCTGTTAGGTTCAGACCTGCTGGTAGTTCCGCAACTGAAAGAAGATTCAAGTGAAACTATTATTGAGCCATCGGGTATCTGGCGGACGGTTTCACTTGTTGGCGAAGATCCAGCAGAAGATATCAATCAGCCGGAATTAAAAATACGAGGCGGCTCTATCATACCGCTTGGAAGAGTAATACAAAACACTACCGAAGAATCGCTTCAGCCGCTAACGCTTCTGGTCTGCTTAGATGAAAACGGCTTGGCTGAAGGCACGCTATATGAAGATGCCGGCGAAGGCTACGGTTACCGTAACGACCAATATCTGCTGACAAAATATGCAGCTCGTCGGGATGGCGAACGCGTAATAGTTGAGATACTAAGTCAGCAGGGACAAATGCCGCGGCCGAAGCGACAAACGATAGTCGAACTTATAACAGCCGACGACGTAATCAGAACTCAGGGCGATGAAACAAAGCAGATAGTAATCAAAGAAAATCTAAAAATAAAAATTGCTATGTAAGGCAAACAAAGACAAATTCGTTGCAGTTGTATCAAGAAAAGATGTTGAAGCTATCTTGAAAACTATGCGACATCATTCATTAAGAAAAGATAGCCAAATCATAGGAGAAGTAATCCAAGCACCCAAGCAAAAAGTCATATCAAAAACAAAAATAGGCGGATGAGGTTCAACAGCGACTGAAACGGATATGATTCCGGATTTAATAAATTGGAATACATAACAGCGTTAATTTTTATGTTGCGATTCCCTAAGCCGGGAATTATGATTATTTGGAAATTCAATGAGAGATCTGCTCAAAATAGTATAATAATGTAACTTATAATAACTTGGATTAAAGGAGGAATGTCTATGAAGATTAAAAATGTGCATCAGTGTATCGTTAAGCTTGGCTCATGGGTCGTTTTTTGTATTGTTCTCATGATGCTTAGCAGTTTTTCTTATGGTTCAATGACAGCAAATACCTTTGTGGATGATGGAAACACCGTAAAATTGCAGGTACGTCAGGCGGATGGAGTAAAAACTTACACTTTGTCCACGACGGCGACCCTGCGGGATAATGAACCAGCAGACAAAACACGAACCTTTTCTGAAAATACGAATTTTCCATGTCTTCGTAGCGGCAATGAAATGTTTGACGCTCTGTATGCGTTGACGCTGGATGACGCTGCCTTGAATGCCGTCGATCAGATACGGGACGGCAGCTTCGATGTCCGGGACGCAATGAATCGCCCCTATTTTCAAACCGGAGAAAAGTGGACATATGTGTGGACACGGGATATTTCATATTCGGTTGACCTGGGCCTGGCCTCTCTGGACCCGCAGCGGTGCCTGAACTCGTTGCTGTTTAAAACCACGCGTCTGAAGCCTGGTATTGATGGACAGTATTCCCGTCAGATCGTTCAGGATACGGGTTCGGGGGGCAGTTACCCTGTTTCAACGGACCGTGTCGTATGGGCCATCGGGGCATGGGAATTATTGAAATATCTCGACGGCGATCAAAGGGCACAGTTTTTAGAAGATGCATGGCAAATCATGCATGACACCATCGAGCATGACCGTCGAATCATATTTGACCCCGAGGACGAATTATATTGGGGTGAACAGTCATTTCTGGACTGGCGGGAGCAGACGTATCCCGGCTGGACGCAGAATAACGTATTGACCATCGCAAAATCCAAAACTCTCTCAACAAACATTGGTCATTACCAATTACTGAAAACCGCAAGCCGGATAGCTGGTTATAAAGGGTTTGCTGAACAGGAAAAGCGGTATGCTGTTTGGGCGAGATCACTCAAAAAAGCGATTAATGAAGAATTCTATATTGAATCCAGGGGGTTATACAGTTCGTTGATATTGGATGAGCCTGTAAAGATAAGATTGAATCGTTTTGACTTGCTTGGCCAATCGCTGGCGATACTCGGTGGGATTGCCGATAAGGCTAAAGCTGAAAAAATCATCTCCAATTATCCCCAGGCAAAATACGGACCTCCGGTGGTATGGCCGCAGGAGCAAACCGTGCCGATCTATCATAATCATGCGTTCTGGCCCTTTGTGACGGCCTACTGGCTTTCCGCCGCCAAACAGGTTGGCAACAGTGCCGCTATTGATCAGTCGGTCTATTCATTGGTTAGGGGGACAGCCCTGAACCTTTCCAATATGGAGAACTTTGATTTTGTAACAGGCGGGGCGTTTGCCCAGATAAATGGTATCAGCGGGCCGGTCATCAACTCGCGCCGTCAGCTCTGGTCGGTTGCCGGATACATGGCGATGGTTCAGGATATTATTTTCGGCTTGGAAACAGACTACAACGGCGTTCGATTTCTGCCCTGCGTCACGCCGAAGATGCATAGCGAATATTTTCAGAACAGTAAGGCTCTTGTCCTGAAAAACTTCAAGTATCGGGGCAAAACCATACAGGTAACGGTCAACCTGCCTTCCTTGAGCAAAGAAGAAGTCGGCGTTTACAAAATCGGTAAAATTTATTTGAACGACCGACCGATTGAGAAGGATTTTGTCATGGCAGGCGATCTGGAAAAGGAGAATCGTTGGGAAGTTTGGCTCTCTGCGGCGGGAAATAAGGCTTCGGGTAAGATTCATCTGGTTAACGATCTAAGCCCGAGAAACATCTTTGGGCCCAAACAACCCCGGTGGAAAGCCGTGGAGCAGGGCGGTATTACCGTGGATGAGGGGAAACTCAAGCTCCACTATGACGTCAATGGTGAAACCAATATCCGCTTTAATATTTACCGCAACGGTCAATTGTGTGCCAAAGGGATAACCAAAACCGAATGGACGGATCCTGATTCAGCGGATTATGGAGACAAAACATATTTTTATATGGTTGAAGCCATTTATCCCGATTCAGGCAACTGCTCGCATCTGACTCCTGCGAATTTCTACTGTCCAAAAGATAACATAATCGAAATCGGTGCTGCTTTGATGAAAAATAGAGGTGGGAATCGGGTAAATAATCATCATTTTGAAAATTGGGGCCAATCGGAAGATGAAATACGGATTCCTTCATTTGCCGTGAAAAAAAGCGGCAGATATTTTATTAATGCTGAGTATTCAAACGGAGCCGGTCCTATCAATACGGGAGTAACCTGTGCGGTTAAAAGGATTGAAATCTCAGAGGTGGGTGGCAGTAAACCCGTTGCAGCGTCTTATTTGATCATGCCCCATACGGCGAACTGGGGAAGATATTTGGACTCATCATCGTTCCAGGCTGATTTGGAAGGTGATAAAAAATACTCCGTCAGAATCTTTGAAGACGACTACGCTCGGAATATGAGTTACTTTGATCATTATGAGTCTTATAAAAATACGGGCAATGGAACGAAGCACTATAATTATGTGAATATTTCTAAAATTAAGATTTATTTATCTGCTTGTACTCATTGATGATACGAGAATATGTTAATACAATATAATAGAAACAAACTAAAGAACATTCATGAAACAAACAGGCAAATAGCAGCTAAGTTTGGAATAGACATGCAAAAGTCCACAACAGAATGGAAAAAAGGAGGTAATTTTTAATAGCCCGCCGAACAAATTTCTTATTGCGGTTTTACTCTTTTAAATTTGTGCTTGAGACGAATCATCCACGGCGCCGGGTCTTTGCCGGCTACATCAATAGCCACGGCAATAGCCAGCACAGAGCCTCGCACAGCCAGCTGTAGCCAGTTCTCAAGACCAGTATAGTCCATACCCTGTATCACTGTGGCAAAAACAAGCGCACCCAGCAGAGTCCCAAACACAGAGCCTCGCCCGCCCATAAGACTCGTTCCGCCGATTACACAGGCAGCAATAGCGTAAAGTTCGTACCACTCTCCCGCCTTTTGCGTTGCTCCCTGGTTCTGTGCCATCCATACCACACCGGCTATGCCGGCCAACAGTCCCATGATACCGAAGACTGCTACTATATTTTTTTCAATATTTATACCGGAAAAGCGCGCCGCTTCCGCATTCCCACCGATAGCAAATACCTGCCTACCAAACCGTGTATACTGGGCAATGAAATACATTACAAATATAACAATAAGCATAATCAGGGTCTGCACAGGTAAGCCCTTGTACTGGTTTACTTTATAGATAAACCCTAAGATAATTGCGCAAGGAATCAGGATTTTCAAAATTACACCCCATCGGCGGCCAGGATCTAATCCCATCTTCTTTCTCCGAAAATAATTATTAAGCACAAAGAAGACAATTGCCGCGCAAATCAGCCCAGCAATGATATAACCCACTGTCGGCGGGATATAACTAAACCCAAACGTTGTCACCCAACTGTCATCAGGCACACGCGGGTCCTTTGCGCTTACTTTCTGCGTTAGCCCCCGAAAGATAAACAAACCTGCCAGAGTAACTATAAAGGCTGGCATGCGGAAAAAGGCCACAAGAAATCCCTGCCATAATCCAAGGGATAAACCAATCAGCAGTGCCAACGGGACAGCTACATTTGCTGTCCAACCCAATCCATTTTCCGGGTCAAGCATAAAGGCGCACGCTCCAACAACAACAGCCAGCAGGGAACCCACTGATAAATCAATATTACCGGAGACAATTACCATGGTCATACCGGTCGCAAGAATCATCCAGATAGCCATATCCCGGCTAAGCTTGGCAATGCTCTCTCCGCTAAAATAAAATTCTCCTACCTGCCAGCGGAAAAAAAGCCACATGGCCACGAGAATAAAAACCATAGACAAAAGGCGCAAATCAACACCTTTAGTTTCTTTCTTTTTAAGATTAGTCTGTTTCTCTGCTGTTTTCATGCAGCTACCTCCATAATCTTATCCGGAGTTGCATCCTGACGGCTGAATCTGCCTGATACGCATCCTTGACGAAGCACCAATATCCTATCAGTGACTCCCAATATCTCCGACAATTCACTTGAGACCATGACCACGGCCATGCCCTGCCTTGTCAATTCCCCTATCAGTCGGTGTATCTCTGCTTTAGCTCCAACATCAATACCGCGGGTAGGTTCATCCATAAATAAAATCCTCGGCCTTCTCAAAAGCCATTTCCCCAGCACGACTTTTTGTTGGTTGCCGCCCGAGAGTGTTTCTATGGCAACACCCAGAGATGGTATTTTTATATTTAATTCTCTAACCATACCTTCTGTTTCTATAAACTCTCGCTGTGTATCAACTATCCCAAATTTGCAGAATTCATCAAGATGTACTATAGAAAGGTTATAAAGAACCGAGAAAATCAAATTCAAACCGTGGTTCTTTCTGTCTTCTGGAATTAAAGCCATACCTGCCCTAATAGCATCATGAGGGCTATTAATCTGAACCTCTTCTCCTGCAATAAGTATGCGTC
>JAHJCU010000007.1 GCA_018812925.1 Candidatus Omnitrophota bacterium | reverse complement strand
TGTTCGTCCCGCGCCCATTAATCCGGCAATACCTAAAATTTCCCTCTCTCTTAAATCGAAAGAAACATCTTTGAAGAGCATACGACCCGGGACTTCAGGGTCTTCTAAAGACAAACCCTCCACTTCAAAAATAACTTTCCCTGGCTGATGCTCAACTTTAGGGAACATATCTGTTAATTCTCGTCCAACCATAGCCCGCACTACACTCTCGCGTGTCCAGTTTCCAACAGTATCACTATCTACGGTTTGACCATCACGCAAAACAGTAATCCTGTCTGCAATACTGAATACTTCGTCTATTTTATGAGAGATATAAATTAAAGCTGTCCCTTGTTCTTTTAACCGGCGCATGATACCCATCAGCACTTCTATCTCATGCTCAGCTAACGCGGCAGTAGGTTCATCCAAAACAAGGACATTGGCTTTCTTCCGGATAGCTTTGGCAATCTCGACTAACTGCTGTTCGCCCACTCCCAAGTTAACAATCTCTGTACAGACATCAACAGTTACTCCAAGCTGTTTCATTATATCTTCAGCTTCACTATAAAGCCGACCATAATCAATAATCCCCCAATAGTGCGGTTCGTCTCCAAGCAGAATATTTTCGCCAACAGTCATATGTTTGACCAGCGCTAGTTCTTGATGAATGACAGCTATGCCCAGTGTCTTTGAATCGCGGATGGTACGGAAGGTTACCGGCTGACTATTAAAAACTACCTCTCCTTCATAGCTGTTATAAGGATAAACACCGGCGAGAATTTTAATAAGGGTGGATTTGCCAGCGCCGTTTTCACCAACCAAGGCATGTATTTCACCGGGGAATGCAGCAAAAGTCACACCATCAAGCGCCCGAACTCCCGGGAAATCTTTGGTTATGTTTCTGGCCTCAAGCAATGGGTTCTTTTTTTCTGAGTCCATTATTTTACTCGTTACTCATTAATCTCTTTGACATGGGCGTAAACTTTTTCTTCGCTGTGCCAACCATCCTTAATTACTGTCTGTCTCATATTCTCTTTAGTTACAAATATTGGTTCAAGATAAATAGAAGGCACATCTTTGGTGCCGTTGTTCAGCATGTTGGACTTATAACCAAGTGAAGCAGCGATTTCCTCTGGTTTTTCTCCTTTGGCCAACTTTATTGCTATTTGAGCCGCGGTGCTGGCCAAATCACGAACCGGTTTGTAAACAGTAACTGTCTGTGTGCCCTCAACTATTCTCTGACAGGCACCTAATTCTGCATCCTGTCCGGAGACAGCCACTTTACCATCCAATCTTTCAGCTTTAAGGGCGGCAATAGCACCGCCGGCCGTGCTGTCATTTGGAGCGAGAATAGCATGCACTTCTTTATTTTCAGCTTTGAATTTCGTCAGCATGTTGCTAATCTTTTGCCGAGCTTCCTCTTTGTCCCAGTTATTCAGGAAAGAATCATCAAGAATCGTTATCTTTTTACCTGTGTTTTTTTCATGCTCAGCAATTGCTTTAAGCTGACCGTTACGCACCAGTCTGGAGTTATTATCACTTGAAGCTCCGCCTAATAGTATAAAGTTGCCCTCCGGAACACTCTTGAGAATACCCTTGGCCTGTAAATACCCGACTTTTTCATTATCAAAAGTTATATACATATCCAAATCACAGTTCCGAATTAACCTATCATAAGCAAGTACCGGAACATTCTTCTCATGTGCACTCTTTATGATACGGGCCGCGGTCTTCAATTCCTTGGGAACCACCACTAAAACATTTACTCCCATGGTCAGAAAAGTATCAGCCTGCTGGTTCTGTTTATCCTGATCGCCGTTAGCCACAGCGCGGATAACCTCTGCACCAAGCACCTCTGCCTTTTCTCTGAAATAAGCCTCATCTCTTGCCCAGCGCTGGACATCATAGGTTTCTAACAAAAGCCCTATTTTGATTTTTTCAGCCTGTTTCATTTTGACTTCATCAACAACCCCTTCCTTTGCTTTCTTGACGTAGAAGGCAACAGTGTATCCTACCACCGCCAAGGCCAACAAGACTACTATTACCTTTCTATACATTCCTTTTTTCAAGCCCATTTTACCACTCCTCCTTTCTTTTTTTACTTGACGTTATCTTTGAAAACATAATAATGTCCTCATAACATCCATAGCAACTATTCAGCATATTTATCATACATATATATAAGGGTTTTGTAAACTTTAGAGAAAATCCTCTCTTTGCGAATACTATCCGCTTACCCTCCTTTTTGAGATTTTGTATTGTTGTTTGGAGGGTTTTAATAGTTTGAAACTTAGTTCCCATCCCGCTATAGATAGGAAACGCTCCTTGTGATTTCTGAGGCACCATATGTTTTGATTATAAGTATTATAGAAATTTTACCTATCTCTAACGGGACAAGGCTTCTTTCAGTTCTTTAGTTGAAACAGTCGAGGCGCCCATTTTCATAACTACGATACTAGCGGCATAATTTGCTAATTGAGCCGCATCATATCCGTCAGCTTTACAGCTAAGAGCTAAAGTAACTATGCTTGAAACGGTATCCCCTGCGCCTGTTACGTCTATAACATCATTGGTCCCATATATCGGAATATGACGCGGGGTTTTATTTTTCATAAAAACGTCCATTCCTTTTTTGCCTCTGGTCAAGATTAAAATTTTCGGATTCAACTCGTTTAATATTTTTTTTGCAATCTTGCCTATATCTTCGGGAGCCATACCAAGCGCTTCTGCTGCTTCTTCCTCATTGGGAGTAAGCACTGTCGCGTTTTTGAATTTGAGCAGGTCAAACCTTGAGTCAACGATAATCGGAATATTCTTCTTAGCCAATGTTTTAACAATATTATTATAAGTTTTATAATTTACCGCACCATAAGAGTAATCCGAAATCAAAACCCCATCCAAAGAATCTTTTATACTCAAAAAATATTCCCAGAATTTATCTCGAATTTTATCTGATTGAGATTTTATTTCTACTTCCTCGTCTATCCTTATGACTTGTTGTTTTGTACGGTTAATTCCACCAGCCATTATTCTTGTTTTGGTAATGGTAGAAAAATTTTCTTCTATTGAAATTCCTGTGGTATCGATTTTTTGGTTTTTGAACAGGGACAGTAATTTTTTGCCGTTTTCGTCTTTACCTAATATCCCCATTAATTTCACTTTTGCGCCCAGAGATATAAGATTATTTGCCGCGTTTGCCGCTCCTCCTAGGAGATATTCGCTCCCGGTTTTTTTTAAAACGAGAACAGGAGCTTCTCTGGAAATTCTTGACACGTCGCCATATATATATTCATCGCAAACAAGGTCGCCCCATACAAGAATTTTTTTCCCCTTTACTTTCTCGAGAATTTTCAGAAGTTGCTTGCTCATATTTATTTTCTTTTTAAAAATTAATTTTTCTTGATTTTTACTTTATTGTTTCTTGTAGTTTCTTTGTGCGACTTGGAATTTTATTCTTTATGTAGTCCAAAGCCTTTTGTTCGATTGGGTCTAAAGATAAAATTTCAAGAAACAGGACCCTTGCTTCGTTTAATTGGTCGCGGTTATATAAAGAAATAGCTTTTTTGTAAAGGGTGTTTATTTCCCTGTTTTGGGACGATTTGTTTTCTTTTTTCTCGGATTTTAGTTGTTTCTGTTTTTCTTTTTGCAACCGTTCTTGTTTTTTTTCTTCGGCCTCTTGTTTTATTCTTTGTTCTCTTTCTATCTTCTCTTGATTTCTTTTACGCTCCAATTCCTGACGCTCTTTTTCTCTCTGTATATCTTGGGTTATACGTGCAAGGTAATAATCGGTCTTGGCATAATGCGGGATTAATTTAGCCGTCTGGATTAATTTTTCCTGCGCTTCGGTATATTCTTTATCGCGATAAAGAGTAATCCCTTCTTTATATAAACTCATTGCCTGTTCGTTTAGTATTTGTTCTTTTTCTTTTGCTTCGGCTTCAAGTTGCTTTTGTCGTTCTTGTTCTTCTTTTTGTCGCGCAAGCTCTTCTTCCTTCTGTTTTTGCTCTTTTTCTTTTTGGATATATTCAGCTATGCGTGCAAGGTAATAATCGGTTTTTGAATAGTGAGGAATAATTTGCGTTGTCTGCTCAAACTTTGTTTTTGCTTTTTTAAAATTCTTAGTTCTATAAAGAGAGAGCGCTTCTTTGTAGGTTGATTTTGCTTGTTCTTTTAATTTGATCTTTTTTTTCCCGGTTTCGGCTTCGAGACTCTTTTGTTGTTCTTGTTCTTCTTTCTGTTTGTCTTGTACCTCTTGACGGTTAATTTTCTCTTGTTTTTTGCGTTCTTGTTCAAGACGGGCTTGTTCTAATTTCTGCTGTTTTTCCTGTTCTTTACGTGTTAATTCGTCTTTTCTTTTCTTTTCAGCCGCTAAACGTTCTTTCTTTTTTTGTATATCCTGAGTTATGCGTTTTAGATAGTAATCGCTACTTGCATAGTGCGGAATTAATTTCGCCGTCTGTTCAAACTTGACCTGCGCCTGCTGATAGTTTTTGGCTCTATAAAGCGAAACTGCTTCGTTATATATTGCCTTTGCCTGTTCGTTTAATTGACGCTCTTGCTCTTTCTGTTCAGCTACCAGTTGTTCCTGCTTTTCCTTTCCCACGCGTTCTTTTTCTTTTGCTTCAGCTTTTAATTGTTTTTGGAGCTCCTGTTCTTTGTTCTTACGCGCAATTTCTTCTTGACGTTGCTTTTCTGCTTCTAATTCTAATTGTTTTTGTTTGCGCTCTTTTTCGACTTTCTCTATATCTTGTTTTCCCTGTTCTGATTTAGTGAGTTTTACAACATCAGATGGTAGTTTACTCTCTAAATAGTATTGAGCTCTTCTGTTTTCGGGGTCTAAAGATAAAATTTGCTTAAACAAGGCAGCTGCTTCGGCAAGTTTGTCTTCATCATAAAAAGAGATTGCTTTATTAGATAGAGAAGCTATCTTTTCCCTTTTTGTTGTTTCTTTTTCTTGCTTATTTTCGGCTTCAACCCGTTCTTTGTATTCTGTTATTTTTTGGGGTATGCGTCCAAGATAGTAATCAGTATTCGGATGGTTGGGAGCAATCTGTTTTATCTGTTCGAATTTTACTTTAGCTTGGGTATATTCTCCGGAATTGTAAAGAGCTATTGCTTCTTTGTATATTGCTCTTGCAGTTTCATTTAATGTGGGCTTTGATTCTTCTGCTTTAGTATCGATTTTTTTATCTTTGGTTTCAGCCTTACTTTCCTTTTTTAATTCTTGTTTTTCTTGTATTTGCTTCTCGGAACGCTTTTGTTCGGCTATTTGCCCGCGTTCTTCTTCCCGTTGTTTAGCCATTTCGAGTTGTTTTATCCTACTAGGTATTTTCTTGTTTAAATAGTCCTTTGCTGTTCTATGTTCAGGGTCTAGGGATAAGATTTGCTTGAAGAGAGAAGATGCTTCCTCAAACTGATTTTTTCTATAAGAAGAAATTGCTTTTTTGTATATGGAGTCAATATTTTTTGCCTGGGCTAATTTTTCCTGCCGTGTTTTTTCAGCTTCCAAGCGCTGTTTTTCTTTTTGTTCTTTCTCTAATCTGGCTTGTTCTTGCTTTTGTTTGCGCTCTGGTTCTTTCCTGACTAATTCTTCCTGTTGTTTTTTCTCAATTGCTAAACGTTCCTTTTCTTTTTGTTCAGCAACTATCTGTTTCTGTCGTTCCTGTTCTTCTTTTTTGCGCGCAAGTTCTTCCTGATGTTTCTTTTCAGCTTCTGAACGTACTTGTTCTTTCCGCGTTGGTTCAAGTTTTTGTTGTTTCTTTAGTTCCGTTTCTTTTTGTGTTTTTTCTTTCTCTAACCGAGTTTGTTCTAATCTCTGCTGTTTTTCCTGTTCTTTCCGGGCTAATTCTTCCTGGCGCTTCTTTTCGTTTTCAATGCGTTTTTTTTCTTTTTGTATATCTTGAGGGATACGACGCAGATAAGAAGCGGTCCCTGCGTAATTTGGGATTAATTTTGCTACTTGGTTAAATTTGAGTTGTGCCTGCTCATAGTTTTTGACTCTATAAAGAGATACTGCTTCGTTGTAGATTGTTTTTGCCTGTTCGTTTAATTTGCGCTCTTTCTTTTTTGCTTCGATTTCAAGCCTCTTTTGTTGTTCTTGTTCTTCTTTCTTACGCACTAATTCTTCTTCTTTTGCCTTGTTTTCCTGTCCCTTTTTCACTAGTTCCAATTGTTTCTGTTTTTCCTTTTCCACGCGTTCTCTCTCTTTTGCTTCAGCTTCAAGTTGCTTTTGTCGCTCTTGCTCTTCTTTTTTCCTTGCCAATTCTTTTTCTTTGGCTCTACTTTCAGCTTTTTTGATATAGCCTTTCATCTCAGGGTCTTTACTGATTTCCAACGCTTTTTGCCACTGTTGTTTTGCTTCTTTGAATTTTCCTTCTTGATAAAGTTGGTTCCCTTTCTCAAAATGTTTTCTTATAGCAGTGTCTCTTTCTTCATTTTGTTTTTTAACTTCTTCCTCTTTTAACTTTTTATCAACTTCCTCAAGATTTTGTTCCACTTTTCCCAATAAGTCTTTTAAATTATAGTTATACCCTTTTATTTCCGGTGTTTGCTGAGACTGTGATTTTTCTGCTTCTTCGGATAAAACACATCTTGAAGGGCATAAAAATAAAAATGCGACTATGATTGCGCAGGTCAAATGTTTACTTGCCATTATTATCTTTTGCATTTTTCTCCCCCTTATATAAAGACCGTCCATTATCAAAACTTTATAAATATTGGTTCTGGTTTGGCTTCTTTTGTGATTTTCTCCCATAATTCTTTTGCTTCTTTGAATTTACCTTGTTTATAGTATACCAAAGCAATCTGGTTGTCCTCTTTAATTCTTTTCTCCAGCTCAAGTCGTCTGCGAATATATTTTTCGGCTTCATTATACATCATATCCGACGTCATCTGAATCTTTTCGTAGAGTTCCTTTGCGTCTTTTGTCTTGCCCTCAGCTTGTAATTTTTTAGCTGTATTGTAGTAATAATTCAACTTTAGCATAATAGGACTATTAGGTTTAGCTAATTCTTCGTTTACCAATTCCCATATCCACTGGTTTATTTTTTCTTCCTGAACTCTTTGTCGGGCGCGCTCTACCTCTTCCGGGGTCCGGTCATAGAGCATTGCGGTTAATCTTACAAATGGACCTTGAGAAGTATAATCAAGGTAGGTTAGGTCATCGTTGAATTCGGTAAAGTTGTAACCCGCGCCAATTTGAACAAATTCACCGATTTTCCTATTTACTTCCACCAATGCGCCCTGTTTGGAATCCTCTGCTTCTTTTTGAGTAAGGAATCTATATTCTGCGCCGAATTGCCAGTTGTTATTAATATTATAATTAAGGCGGTGAATGTTCAACCATGTCTGTGTTTTCGTAAAATCAAATCCTTCTACTTTTTCTTCCCCGAATTTATAAGCCAATTTCTCAACGAGTTGCAATTTATCGGTTAAATCATATGCAAGCTCTCCCGATAAAGTATGCGCTCTTTCTTCTTCAATATTAGAGAAATCAGTTTGGTCCGAAGGTAAGCTATCCTCTAAATATGTATATCTTGCAAGAAGATTTAGTCGGTCAAAATATATTGGCCTGTAAGCTACTCCTGTTACCAATTCTTTATATTGTGCTTCAGTTGAGTCGTTGCTGGTATTCTCGGTCTGCGATATATTTATTTTGGCAAAAAGAGTTGTATTTATAGTGGATTGCCATTTAAGAGCGTTATATATAAAATATTGTTTTTTGTCTTCTTCGCCGTCATCTGTGCGAAGTTCTAATTTGCTTGATGCTTGAAGACGAATATTGTCCGTTTCCGGGTTTTTATCTGCATAACTCATTCCCAAGGCTCCTGCACTGCGTGTTGCTTGTGTGCCATCGTGATTTTGGACAACTCCGCGCTCGAAACTTCCCATCATAGCTAATTTATCGTTAATATCACCTGATAGACCAAAGATATTGGTGTTGGCGGTTTCAGTATTGTTTTGAGACTGTTGTTGCGTAAAAGCCCCTTTTAATTTTCGGTTATCTTTTTCTTTAGTCAAACCTAATGTGTTACCTTCAATTAACGTATCTCTATTTTTTGCATATGTTTTATCCGTAGTAATGACTAATCCTTCGTTAACTTTTTGTTGGGAACCTACAACAACCGATTGGGTTTGGCCTTTTTCCATAGAATCGGCGACAGCAAGGGTTGTATGTGCAGATATTTTATCGTTTATATTTACCGTTGTTCCTACGCTTGTAGCAGAACCTTCCGTGCCGACAGTCTGTTTTGCTTTGAAAAATAAACGCTCGTTGGGCTGGGCGCTTATACCTACGGAGGTCTGGTTATTTGTTTCACCTCTCAACGTTGTCTGCTGCTCTAAAGATATGCCAACTTTTTCTGTTAATTTATAATCTGCCTTTGCTGCAACTGTATCTTCATCTCTATTCGTCTCGGATTCAAACTCGTCATTTTTGTCGGTTACAGCCTGATGTCTATATTCACCGGTAAGCCGCAATTTCTCCATTTGATGTGTTATCTGGGCAGAGGTAGTTTTTGTTTCCTCGGCGCCTACTTGTAGTTGAGTTTGAGGATTTCCGTCATCAATGAGTTTTTGCTCGTCGTGCGACAACGCCAATTTCGTTTTTGGATTTATATCCCAAGTCAATCCTGCTCCGAATAATTCTTTGCCTTGTTGCGAAATGGTGGAAGTTGAAGAGAACCCTCCTTCAATTTTTTTATAGTAATTCGTTAAACCCAATTTATCAAAAAGATACGCTTCGGATTTTATTCCATAAGCTTTACCTTTATCACTATCTAAATTGGTTAATTCGGTGAAGCTTAGTCCGCCATCCGTGGAGATAAAACTCCCGGCTTGCCCGGATTTGCTTTCTGCTTGTTCGGCTGTTACTGCAATATTTTTTCCTAAATGAATTGTTACATCCAGCCCCTTCAGTTCGTAATCTTTATCTTGCTGTTCTTCTTTGACATAGGTTCCACCTACAGTTAAATAATCGGTCAAGGATTGCTGCAGACGCACACCTTGAGTACCTTTATCATAATTATCTTTAGCTTCATATTCGTAGTCCACTACTACACAAACAGAGTTTCCATCCAATAACTGGGAAGAAATAATAGAACTTGATTCGGCGATAGAAGAGACGGATTGCCCAAAAATTACTCTACCGTTTGAATAATCAATTTCATAGTCAAAACCTGACTGCATTTGTTTTGTGGTTAGGACAATACCGGTTATTTTATCTCTGATTTCAATCTTTATTTTTTCGGAACCCTCAATGATGTTAGAGTGTTTTAAATAGAAGAGCGAACCGCCCGTGCCAACAAATTCATTATGTGCTGCTCTTTGTTTAGCGCGTGCATCAAAGACAATCAATTTTGTGACAGGTTCTGCGAATTTAGTAGAGGAGACACTTTCAAAATGTATTTTTCCTCCGTATAAAGTGCGGTTGAACTGGGCAAATTCCGTATCTGTCAGACCGGTTACATAATTACCCCATAAGACTTTGGATTTATCCCATTCTATTAAAAGATAAAGTCTTCCTTGAGTATTTGTCGCATCATAATTTATAGTAGAAGCATCTCCGTAGACCGGGTAATATTTATCAGGGTCTAAATTCCGGAACAATTCTTTTTGTTCTCTTTGGGTATCCAAACTCGAAGTAATTAAATATTTACCTTTGATTTTTCCTTTTAAGTAATAAGCGAATTTTCCTTCGGACCAGAATCCTTCATTAAATTTATCGTTATCTTCAACCGGTTCCATATCACCTTTATTAAAATTATAGCCCGCTTTTGCATCGCCCATTACAACAAAGAAAAGACGATTTTCTTCTTGCTCATCCCGCGTGTAGGTTTGCGGGTCAGCGGGTTGACCGGTTTGTGTGTTTGCCTGTTTATCTTTTGCATATATTCTATCCGATGCCAACTCCGATTTTGCTTCTACTTGATTGTTTGAGATTGCCACGCCTCGATAAACGGAATCGGGGCTCGCAATGGCGGGACTTTTCCCATTCTCTTCTCTGTCTTCTGTCCTCCCCGCCTGCTGCGAAGCGGGCAGGTGTCTTCTGCCTTTTATATTTACTCCAAAATTAACTTTCGCTAATATTCCTGGTGTAATATCCACTATGACAACTTTATCAGTGGTTAAATATGCTCCTTCGGGCAAGGTCCTTTCATTAATCCTTAATACATGTCTTCCGGGTAAAATTGCAGGCACATGGTATTTGCCATCTGCATCTGTGGTAACAATTGTGCCATCTTCCATAACTATTTGCACACCTCTAATTCCTATTTCTGTTTTCTGCCTTCTGTCATCTGTATTCTGACTTCTGTCTTCATTCCTATCCCAAAATACCTTGCCGATAATTGTTCCCAAATCAAATAATGGGTCAAGTGTAACCTTAACGGTTTCAGAATCTTTATTGGATATGATTGTCCCATCAGAATATTTACACACAGCAGAATTTTTATAATTACCTGTAGTTACACCAGAACCAACTACTAATTGATATTTTAGAATGCGTGTTTGTCCGGATGATACTGTGCCGATATTAAATGTAATTGGACGATTTCCTGTGGGATTGGATATTTGCCTATTATCTAAAATTGCTCTGTCATTTATATATTTGAAGCCGGCCGGAATCATATCTTCCAAGTAAACATTTGTCACATCAGATGCGGTTTCATTTTTTATGGTTATTGTATATGTAACTACTTCGCCGATAACCACCTCTTTTTTATTAACATCTTTCTTGATTCTTAAGAGCTGATTACCCGAGTCAAGAGGATGGTCCATTTGTATAATTACGCTTGCTACTGTAAAGACCTCCCCTTTAGAGCCGTTCACAATTACTCTTCCGGCAGGGAAACTGGTTTTGGTTGAAGGATAGCTGTAACCCAAAGCGCTTACTATAATATAATAATTTCCGTTAGCGCATAAGAAACTGTAAGCGCCACCGGCACCCGTAGTTTGAGGATTGGCATCAGCTAATGCTATTTCCACCCCGGGAGTGCAGGGAAGACCGGTAGCATTGTTATAGATAGTTACTGTTGCCCCTCCAATGGGGTTATCAGTTGTAGAATCAAATACTATACCAAAAGGGTCAGTTAAACTGATAGTTCTTATATCGCTTACAGTACCTGAAACAGTTGCACTTAAATAATTTATTCCTTTTACTAAGTTGGTAGTATAATCCGGACTTGAGATTGTCCAGTTTCCCAAACCATCTACTATGGTAGTAGCAACATCGGTCAAAAGCAGATTACCTGCTGCATCCTTAACTGTTAAAGTTACTGTTTGTCCCGCTACCCCTTTTCCAGTAATGGTCGGTTTATTTCCATTTACAGAACTTCCTTCGGCAGGTGAAATAATAGTTGGAACTTGATTGGAAGTTGGCGTTGCAACAACATTAATATTTAAAAGAGAACTTTGAATTACTCCTACTTCAGCTCTTATGCTGTTGGGAGCTGCTATGTCCAAATTAGCAGTATAATTGGATTGCATTATTATATAATTGCCAAGGGCATCAGCAGTTGCAGAAGCTACTTGTTGTAAGGGTACAGCTCCTACGGTTCCTTTTAAAATTACAATATTCCCAGGTGGAGCAGTTCCGATAACTGTTGGTGTTTGACCTACAGTGGTACCCGCAGAAGGAACAGTGATAGTTACATTACTAAATATCCAGTGAGGCACAGGGTCGCCATCATCATTACCGCCATTATTGACGGAATTATTAGCAGTTATGTTGTTACTTGATGCAGCGGAATCTGTAACATTAACACGGTTTACAGTTTGAGCGCCACCTGTCAAATCAAAAGTAAATTGTGTGCCTGGGTTATCACTAAGTATGATTACCTCTGTGCCTAACGCTTGTCCGTCAAGGTTTAATCCTGCAGCACCTGTTATTGTATATGTATCGCCGTCGTTAAAAGTGAGTTTACTGTTTGGTGTGATGTCGTTAAG
>JAHJCU010000006.1 GCA_018812925.1 Candidatus Omnitrophota bacterium | reverse complement strand
ATGATGCTGGCGGCGGCATGCGTAATGAGTTTTCTGCGGCAAGAATTCGCAATTGCACCTTTGAGTATAACAAAGCATCAACGCAGGGCGGAGCGATGAAGAATTTCTACAGCAAACCCGTATTATTTAACTGCACGTTTAGCAATAATAAGGCAGACAACGGCAGCAGTTTTGGAAGCGGCGGCGCAATTGGCAACGAACGCAGCTTTATGTTAGCGGAGGAGTGCATTTTTTCAAACAATACTGCGCGAAATAGCGGCGGAGCCGTGTATGATTTTGGCTCTGTCTATTCAAAACCCTGCACCTTTATTAATTGCCGTTTGTGGGGCAACAGCGCCGCAGGGCAGGGAGGAGGAGGCGCGGTTAGGCTGAATAATTCAGAGGCTGATCTGACCAATTGTCTTTTTTACAGCAATACTGCGAGCTACCATCACACCACCGGCGGCGCCAGCGGCGGCGCAATCAATGTGACGATTACCAATTATAGCTGTATTACTTTGAATAACGTTACCATTTACGGAAACTATGCACATTACCAGGGAGGCGTTTATGTTAACTCAAATAACTATTCAATAATTATGAACTCCCTTTTGTGGTATAACACTTCGACTGACACGCCGGGGCCGAACCGGCAGATTAAGTTTTATGGAGGTGGTGGTGTGATATTGTACAATACAAGCATTGAGGGATGGGCCGACGAGTATGGCGGTTATGGGAATGATGGCAATGACCCCCTGTTTGTTGATCCCGACGGCGCAGATGATGTATACGGCACTGAAGACGACAATCTGCGTCTTTCAAGTGATTCTCCGGCAATTAACAGTGACACTAATAATGAAGGAGCATCCCAAGACATCTATGATATTGATGAAGATGGGGACACTACAGAATTCACGCCTGACCTTGACGGCAATGAGCGGCTACAGGGTTCATGTATTGATAAAGGCGCATATGAATATTATTAATTATGTAAGGGCGTCAAGTACTCCGCTGAAAGACAAAACTCTGCTCTCGTAATACAATTTACAAGTGCTCTGGTAGGAAAAAACAGCGCGAACTTGCCAATAAAGCGGCACTGTCAACAAGGGGATTGTCATCAGCAATGCTGAAATACTTGTAAATATTAATATGGGATAACATGTGACCTAAAAGAAATAGCATAAGCGTGGTGTATTAATGGCTATTTTCTTTTAACTACAAGATACAAATCGCCTCCATTACTCCCCTGCCCTTTCACGCGAAGTTTTGTACCTTCTTTTGTTTTAGCAGGAATTTTTATGTGGATTACTTTACTGTCTTTTTTGGTTATGCGTTTTTTTGCTCCTTGTTCAAGTTCTTCCAAAGAAAGAGGAAAATTTAAATATACATCTTGGCGGCTAATCGTTTGTCTGCCTGTATGAAACAACGAATCAAAAATATCGTTAAGATTGGTCGCCTTAAAGGTCTGACCACTGCCATCGTTTATAATAGTTACTCTTGTTCTATTTCTGCCACCAGAACCTGAAAGATTGAAAAATAAATCATCAAAACCTCTGACTCCACTGCTTCTTCCAAAACCATCAAAAACATCTTTTACATTACCGAAATCAAATCCCTTAAAAATATCTTCCGGCGAATACTGCTGATGAAATCTGGCATCACCCATCAAATCGTATTGTTGTCTTTTCTGCGAATCGCTCAAGACAGCATACGCTTCGTTTATTTGCTTGAAATGTTCTTCAGCCTCTTTGTTTCCCTGATTTTTGTCGGGATGATATTTAAACGCTAATTTCCTGTATGCTTTTTTTATCTCATCGGCAGGGGCGCTTTTTTCAACACCGAGAAGTTTATAGTAATCCTTCGAACTCATTTTTATTTTATCTCACCTATTAAGCGAATTTTAATTCTCTGTTTTTAATCTTTCTAATTGATACTCGATAGTATATTTATCTTTTTTAGGTGTTCCTGCAATTGTCCAACCCAAAGAAGCAAAATGTTCTAAGATTTCAGATTCTTGGGGCTTTATCTGATTCTCTGTAAAATATTTCGCGATATCTGTTCGTCCTATAATGTTCAAATCTGGGCTAAACCAAGCAACACATTCATCACCCATAAATACAAGTTTTCCATATTCTAATTTTTCCGTTGATCTTGTCTGTTTTATTTCTATGCTTTTTTTAGTTGTTGTACAACCAACTAAAACAATAGACAATAGAACGGGAATTAGAAGAAGTACATACCCTTTTTTCATAATTTATCTCCTCCTTATAATGTTTACTTTTTATCTCCTTTTTTACCACTATTATATCATCACCCCTTTTTTTTTACTTTTTTACCATTATATTTTTTTTGCGCTCCAATTCTTAAACATTCATCTATAGATTTAAGAACTTTGCAATTAAAATATCGCCCCAAAATATACTTATAATACCTGCTAACGCAAGATAAGGACCATATGGAATATATTCCCATCTCCCTTTCTTTTTAAAGAGAATCAGGGCTATTCCGATAACAGAACCAACCAATGAAGACATAAATATCGTAAAAAATACATTTCTCCACCCTAAAAAGGCGCCCATCATCGCAAGAAGTTTAAGGTCTCCCCCACCCATCGCCTCTTTCTTGAAAAGCATTTCTCCCAGCACCGCAACAAAAAGCAACGATAAAAAACCAAATATTGCTCCCGTAAGAGAATTAAGAAAAGCCGAGAAAGGATAAGAAACATCAAAAAACAAAGGCGATAAATTCACTAACAAACTGTTCTTTACGCTAACAGCCAGTCCTAAAACAATTCCCGGCAATACCAAAACATCAGGGATTAAGAAGTGGTCAAAATCAATAAAAGTAACGATAATGAGAACACAAGTAAATATCATAAATATGAAGAAATCAAAAGAAAGCCCGAATTTGAACATAAGAAAGAAAAACATTACACCTGTGAGAAGTTCAACCAGAAAATATCGCGGAGAAATTGTTGTTTTGCAGTTTCTACATTTCCCCCTTAACAGAATATAAGAAATAAGCGGAAGATTATCGAACCATTCTATTTTCTTGTTGCACTTCGGGCAATGCGACGGAGGATTTACTATTGATTCACTTTTAGGCAGTCTATAAATGCATACATTTAAGAAACTGCCTATATTTAAACCAAAAATAAAAGCGATAAGTTCATTAAACATAAAATCAAGTCGAAATACAGTTGATATACAATTGAAATATATTGATATACATTGCGCCTTTATTTCATTTGAGAATCAATAATATTAGCAGTTACAAACACCATAGTATTCAACCTTTCTTCCTCCGCTCCCAAGTCGCTAATTCCGCTTACCAGAGCTGTTTCCCCATTTTTAACTTGGGTTGTTGTGGAAGTTTTTATCATTCTCACAGCATCGGTTAATTGTAATTTCATTGATATTAAAATAATGTCACCATCTATTTTAGGTGTAGCGGTAAAAATATGTTCTAATTTTAGAGAACTTATTTTAGTAGTTGCTTGTGTTCCGTCTATAGTACGTAAAGAAGGAAGCTCTAAAATATTGCTTTTTATTTCGCCTGTTTGTAATTTAGTTCTAATTATCTGAAATTCCTCTGGGCTGAAATTGTCTTTTGTTTTTTCTATGCCCAGTTTTTGCAATTCAGCAGACGAGAGCGTTACAACCATCGCTTTGATTTCTACTTCTGAAGGCTTAATCTCTCCAGCTCTTACTATGATTGTTATACTTACAATTAACAAAAGTATAGCTAATAAATTTTTCATTAGTATTTCTTTCTTTTTCTGTTGTTTCTTTAGTTTTTAATTTTAAATTTTAATATGTAATTTTACATTTTTACTTTTACATTTTGAATTGTTGGCATAGCGCTTTTCTCATAACTTCTATCGGCGCTTTCTTACCTGTCCATAGCTCAAATGACAAAGCACCCTGATGTAAAAGCATACTTAAGCCATTCATTGTTTTAATGCCCTTCTTTTTTGCTATTCTCAGAAGTTTTGTCTCAGGTGGATTGTATATAATATCAACTACAGCCTCAAGTGACTTGGGCAGAGAATTCTTATCTACTAATAAAACATCGGCATCTTTCATTCCTAAAGAAGTAGTATTTATAAGAATATCTGCATCCTTAATAGCTGACTTTAGAGAGTTATCAAGGGGTAATATTTCAATATTACCTTTTCCTTTAAAATGTTTCCCTAAAGCTTTAGCTTTTTCTATTGTTCTGTTAGCAATGGTTATTCTTTTTGCACCTCCTAACAGAAGCTGATAAATAATCCCATTTGCAGCACCCCCTGCACCCAAAACCAAAACATTCTTTCCTGCAAGAGAAATTTTTTCTTCTTCAAGCGCCTTAATAAAGCCTTCACCATCAGTATTGTAACCAATAAGTTTGTTCCCTTTTCTGACTATTGTATTAACCGCACCGATAAACTCTGCTTCATCAGATAATTCATCCAAAAAAGGCACAACAGCTTTTTTATGAGGAATAGTAACATTTACTCCCTGCATACCAAGTGACATTATCGATTTTATTGCCAATTTAAGCTGTTGGGGTTTTACCTCAAAGGGGATATACTCCCAGTCCAGCTTTAATGCTTTAAAAGCCGCATTATGCATACACGGTGAAGCAGTATGCTCTATGGGATATCCCAAAATACCCGTTATTTTTGTAGAACCGTTTTTTTTCATAAATTACCTACAGTAATTAGTAAACCGTAAAGGGTAAATTGTAATTCCACGTTACCAATTACTAATTACGGATTACAGATTACGTATTTTTTATACTTTCTCTATTATTATTTCACAGATACTAAAGGAGTTAACACTACATCTTCTTTATGACCAAGTTGAATCAAGAAACGTTTGATAAAATCCTGCGTAACATTTCTCAAACTGTCTTTATCGGTCAATTCAATCCAGCCGCCCGCAGACGTTTCGTGCCCTCCCCCTGAGCCTTTTATCCCCGAAATCTTTTGAGCTATTCTGCCTGCATTAGCGCGTCTGTTTTGAGTTCTAATGGAAAAAATCAATCTATTATTCATTTCTCCTACAGATAACGCCCAAGTCGATTTTTTGTAACGCAGGAAGAAACTGCAAAACTCACTTATCATATCAGCGTTATCTATCCTGCCCATATTTATTATTATGACATTTTTATAAGAATAAACATTATTTAATGCTTTTTTTAAATTTAAAAAGAATTCCCTTTCCAGTTTAGGGAATTGAATCTTTGCAAGAATAAACTGGCTGATTTTCGGAAAGAGAAGTTTGTAATATTGCTTATCGAGATTATCAGTTTCTATGGATAATCCTTGCGTCTCGGATTCGATGCCATAGAACAATGCTGTGGCAAGATTTTTGGGTATTTCCAAATTATTGTTTACCAAATATTCCGTTAGTATGGATGCGGTTGAACCAACATCTTTTCTTACATCCACAAGAATACTTTTCTGCTTTTTATTCAAAGGGTGATGATCTATGACAAGTGACGGAATAATTTGCAAAGGCATAGAATTATTGCCTACTCCCGGCTGGGTATCCACAAGTATGAAGCCGTCCCTGTTTGAAAGTTTTATCTTTGAAAGGTGAGAAAGTTTTATCTTTAAAAGTTTAACCATTGCCTTGTTTTCGGCACGGCCGATAAAACCGTCATAGACAATTCTTGATTTTATGTTCAATAATTCTTTAAGAAGATGCTTCATTGCCCATGCGGAAGCAATAGCATCCGGGTCAGGATTATTATGCGTAAAAATTATAATCTTCCTTTTACCTTTAAGAGCTCCTGCTATTTTTTCAATACTATATGGCATATTTTTATTAAAATTGTAGCATAGATTTAGACAGAGTGGAATTTACCCTATAAAATAAAAATATGGTAGAAATATAGTAGATATACTTAAAAATACGTAGTAAAAAGGCAATATATTTCAAGTTATTTCCATCATATTTCTATGTATTTCAGTAGTATTATTTTATTTAATTTCCAATATACATTTAGTGGGACATTTTTGAATGATTGTATCCCAATCGACTTTTTTATCTTTTGCCTTTTGCATGTTAACACGGGAAAGATTATTGTTTATTTCGAAAACGCCTTCGGATAATTTCTGGCATATACCGCACGCAATACATCCTATTTTACAAACTGAGCGCACTTGTTTGCCAGGCTCGATGTTATTACACGCCACATAAACAGTTCGTTCTTCGACAGAATACCTACGAAGAGAAATTATATTCCTCGGACAAGCTTTCACGCACGCTCCGCAACTAATGCATTTTTCCACATCAATTACAGGAGCGCCGTTTTTCATTATTATCGCGTCAACAGGACAAACTTTGGCGCAATCTCCCAAACCAAGACATCCATATTTACATGCCATGCCCCCCTGCATCAATAAATTTGCCGCAACACAACTTTTTATTCCGCTATAACTTGCGCTTATCTGTCGGGTTGCAGAATCAACACTGCAATGAACTACTGCTATATTCTTATGCGTCTTTTTCGAAAAATCTTTACCCATAATACCAGCTATTATTGTTGCTACTCCTTCCCCTCCCACAATACAAGAATCTACAGCCGCTTCACCTTTTACTATTGCTTCGGCGGCAATTCGACAAGAGGGGTAACCACAAGCTCCACAATTCAGGCCCACAAGCGCTTTATCTACTTTTTCTGCTTTTGGATCTTCAGAGATACGTAATTTTTTATCGGCTATAAACAAAATTAAGGCAAAAAATAGCCCGAGAGCAACCATACTGATAATGGAATATATTAATAACATCATAATTGAACTTTAATTGACGGAAATATATGATGAAGAAATACAATTGAAATACATAGAAATATGTTGTCTTCACTACAATGTATTTCTATCATATATCCATTTATTTCCACTTATATCCTTTTATTTTATAAGTCCCGTAAGTCCCATAAAAGCTAAAGCTAAAATACCGGCTATAATTAAGGTAATACCTGCGCCTTTAAAACTTTCCGGCACCGGAGCTAAATCAAGGTTTTCTCTTATTCCCGCCATAATCAAAAGCGCAAAAGTAAATCCTACGCCGCCTCCGAAAGCAAAAACTACCGATTGGATAAAATTATAGTCCCTGATAACCATAAAAAGCGTAATACCCAAAATAGCGCAGTTGGTAGTAATAAGAGGAAGAAAAATGCCCAGAGAGCGATATAAAGTGGGGATTGTTTTTCTTAAATACATTTCTACAAACTGAACCAAAGAAGCAATAACTAGGATAAAAACTACATATTGTAAAAATTCCAAGTTATATCTGACAAGAAGCAGGTGATAAATAAACCAACAAAAAATTGTAGCTAATGTCATAACAAAAGTTACGGCAAATCCCATCCCTGTAGCATTGTCTATTTTATTTGATACACCTATAAAAGGACATATTCCCAAAAAATAATGCCATACGAAATTATTCGTAGTAACCATTGCAAAAAATATCAATAACAGTTGTTTCATGCAACGCTCCTATGCTTCTTGTGTTTGTTAGCAAACGTATTGATAATACTCATCAAAATTCCCAAAGTAAAAAAAGCGCCCGGCGGTAAAGACATTATTAACCAAGGAGTCCACCATTTACCTAGAATCTGATACCCCAAAATGCTGCCTGACCCTAAAAGTTCTCTAACTGAGGAGAGCATAACCAAAGCAAGCGTAAAACCTAGTCCCATTCCTATTGCATCCAATAACGAATAAAAAATCGAATTCTTGCTTGCAAACGCTTCTGCCCTGCCTAAAATTATGCAATTTACGACAATCAAGGGAACATAGGGCCCCAGTTGCTTACTTATCTGGGGAAACTGCGCTTTTAAAAAATAATCGGCTAAAGTAACAAATGTCGCGATAAAAACAATAAAAACGGCAATCCTGACTTGCGGGGGAATCTGTTTTCTAAACACAGAGATAATAAATGAAGAACATACCAGAACAAAAAGCACGGCAAGACCCATTGCAATACCGTTTTGAACCTGCGTAGTAACAGCAAGAGTGGGACATAATCCTAAAAGGATTTTGAATACAGGATTACTTTGCCAGATACCTTTTATAAATTCGCGATATGCTTTCATATTACTTTATGGTCAAAGTTGTTTCCTTAACAATCTCATTTAAAATTTCAACAACAGCGGTAGACGAAATAGTGGCTCCTGTGATAGCCTGAATATCCGTTTCTTTTTTGTTTTTTTCGTCTTTTACAATACCGATAGAAACATCAGGTTTCAATTTCAAAGATTTTACTTGTTTTTTAAAAGGTTCTTCACCGACTCTTGTTCCAAGCCCAGGGGTTTCCAAAGACTCAAGAATTTCCATACCTAAAAAAGATGTCAAATCTTTATCAAATCCGACGATTAATTTTATTTTACCTTGAAAACCATTGCCCTCCCCCACTACCGCGTAGCCTAGCATCTCCTCCTTTTCGTCTTCGCCTTTATATATAGTTATGGTTTCCGTTTTTTTTATTTCTTTATAATTTTTAACTGAAGGAAGAACTTTTACAATAGCAGTTTTTAATTCAGACTGCTGGTTTTCGGCAATAGGAGTTTTCGTAAAATTATACATTATCGCCAACGCCCCGCCTGAAAATAAGCAAACAGCGCCGAGCGCGATAAAAATTTGCAAAGATTTATTTTTCATTTTTTCATCATCCTTTTAGCGCCAAATTGTAAAGGAGCGGTAAATCTTTCTATCAAAGGAGTAAAGGCATTCATCATCAAAATAGAATACATTACTCCCTCGGGATATCCTCCCCATGTTCTTATGCTTATCGTTAAAATCCCAGCTCCTATTCCAAAAATCCATCTGCCTTTTTTTGTAATAGGTGAAGTTACGGGATCAGAAGCCATAAAAAAAGCGCCTATTAAAAGTCCCCCGCTTAAAACATGAAACAAAGGTGTAGGATTAGCATTATTTGAAAACCATAATAAAGAACTTACCGTAAAAACTACTCCTATATAACCAAAAGGAATACGCCAATCAATATATTTTTTAATAATTAAATATACTGCGCCGATAAGCAAAGCCAAAGCAGAAACCTCGCCGATACATCCGCCCTTTGTCCCTATAAAAAGTCCCATATAAGAGGGGATATCAGGATTGGCAACAGCAAATTTTGAAAGCGCTAAAGCAAGCGGAGTAGCCGTTGTAATTGTATCGCCCGAGAAAAAAGAATAGAACTTGCCTTCAGAAAAAAGTTTTGCGGTGTTTAAAACAGGGACTTGCCAAGCAGTTGTTAAAACAGGAAAAGATACCGAAAGAAATGCCCTTCCTAAAAGCGCAGGGTTAAAAATATTATACCCAAGCCCTCCGAAAATATGTTTACCAATTACAATTGAAACTACAGCCCCCAAAGAACCCGCCCATAACGGAAAAGTAGGAGGCAAAACTAGAGCCAAAAGTAGCCCAGTTAAAAAAGCGCTGCCGTCGGTTATTGTTATGGGTCTATTTAAAATTTTCTGACAAATGGCTTCCGATAAAACAGCGGTAACAATACAAGTTAAAACCAAATATAACGCGTGCGCCTGAAAAAACAGGACACCCCAAACAACGGCAGGCGAAATGGCCACAACAACGCCCCACATTATCGATTTAACACTGGTTTTATCCTTTATATGAGGCGATATAGAAATAGTTAGTTTATTCATTTTAATTGGGTATGATAAAAAAAACATTCACATTTGGAAAGCAATTATTGTGAATTTTCATTATTTGCCTCCGGAATTAGAGAAACAGTTCCTTTGCCCAAAATTTCTTCAATTTCATCCAAGAGAGGTTTCTGAGGATTAACTTTCGTATAATTTCCCGCTAAAAGGACTGTCTCTTTAGAACCTTCCTTGATATGAAAATACACATCGTTTTCACCTTTTGAAGTACGTAAAATATTTTTTAAATTGTCTAAAGTATTTTCGTTTGCTTGCGACTGGTCGATATATATATGCAATGTTTGTTTTAGTTTAGCAGATTGCGATAATTGAACGTCGATTTTCAGTTTACCTATGACTTCGGGAATAGATTTTAAGGAAGATGCGATTATTTTAGATGCGTCACCATTTGCCTCCAATCTGCCTTCCACAATTACTTCCGCGCCGTTTACTATATTGTCTTTTTCTTTTTCAAAAGCATCGGGAAACAATATAATTTCTATGCTTCCTTTCAAGTCATCCAATTTAAATATAGCCATTCTTTTGCCTTCTTTCTTGGTGAACTTCTTCTTGATGTTGCCTATTATGCCCGCGATTTTTACGGTTTTGGAACTGCTAATTTTCGATAAAAAGAGAGTATCGCCGCTTGTGCATTTTTTAAGCGCTTCCGCGTATTTAGTTAGAGGATGTCCCGTCAAATAAAATCCAAGAAGTTCTTTTTCAAATTGCAGAATTTCGGATTGACTCCACTGCTGCACTGTATCATCTTCGTCTTTCTTTTCATTTAATGGAGTACTAAAAAGCGCAATCTGTCCCTCCTTTTTGCCGTATCTGGTATTAATTCCTTTTTCTAATATACTAATCATATAAGCTCGGTTTTTATCCATACAGTCAAATGCCCCGCATTTAATAAGACTTTCTATAACCTTTTTCGTAACTTTTCTGGATTCCATCCTTTCAAGAAAATCAGTCAGCGAACGAAATTTTCCTTTTTCTTCCCTTACGCTGATAATTTCCTGTACCGCCTGTTCTCCAACATTTTTTACCGCCAATAACCCAAACCTTATGCTGTCTTTGACAACGGTAAAATTAATGGAACTTTCATTTATATCCGGCGGAGAAACTTTTATATTCGTTTCATTGCATTCATTCATAATAACAGCCATTTTATCCCTGTTGGCTTTTTCCGAATTAAGAAGCGCCGCCATAAACTCCAACAAAAAATTGGCTTTAAGATAAGCTGTTCTATAAGACACAACAGCATAAGCTGTGCTGTGTGCTTTATTAAATCCATAGCCTGCAAAATATGCCATGTAATCGAAAATTTTATCTGCTTTGGATTCCGTAATGCCATTCTTCTTTGCTCCTTTTACAAATTGCGCTCTTTTTTCATCCATAACTTCAGGAATCTTTTTACCCATAGCCGACCTTAAATCATCGGCGTCAGCCAAAGAAAAATTAGCAATTTCCGAAGCTATTTGCATAACTTGTTCCTGATAAAGAATAATCCCGTAAGTTTCCCTCAGTATAGGTTTTAATGAGGGATGAGGATAAACGACTGTTTCTTTGCCTGATTTCCTTTTGACAAATACATCAACCTGTCCGCCGCCCAATGGTCCCGGACGATACAGGGCTAAAAGAGCTATCAAATCCTTAAAACTAGTTGGGCGAATCTTCTTTATCAGTTCTCTCATCCCTTCGCTTTCCAACTGAAAAACTCCAATAGTTTTTGCCGCTTGTAATAATTTGTATGTGGGAGCATCATCCAAAGCCAAATTTACCAAATCAATATCCTTGCCCTGAGTCAATTTAATTATTTCAACAGTATTATCCAGTAAAGAAAGCGTTTTTAACCCGAGTAAATCCATTTTCAAAAGCCCTATTTTATTCAGAATATCCATTGAATATTGGGTTAAGATTTCTCCCTCGCTTATTTGATAAAGAGGGGTATATCCATCCGTTAAGGGTTCCCTGGCTATAACAATTCCAGCCGCATGGGTAGAAGCATGACGGGGCAGTCCTTCCAAAGTTTTTGAAATTTGGAAAAGAGCGGGATATTTATTCTGAAAGTTTTTTAACTCGCTATCTTTTTTCACAGCTTCGGCTAGTGTGAAATGCCCCAACATAGGAATTCTCTTGGCAATAAGGTCAACTTCGCTATAAGGCATATCTAAAACACGTCCGACATCTCTTATTACCGCCCTTGCCGCCATTGTTCCGAAAGTAATAATCTGGCTAACCTTATCTTTTCCGTATTTGTTAGTAACATAATTTATAACCTCGCTTCTGCGTGTATCGGAAAAATCTATATCAATATCAGGCATTTTCTTTCTGCCGGGATTAAGAAACCTTTCAAAAAATAGTCCGTATTTTAGAGGATTAATTTCGGTAATACCTAAACAGAAAGCAACAAGACTTCCGGCAGTAGAACCTCTACCAGGCCCGACCGCTATTTTTTGCAAGCGGGCAAAATTGATAAAATCGTGGACAATTAAAAAATAACCGGAAAATCCCATACTCTTTATAACTGATAATTCGTGTTCTAATCTTTCTTTTGTTTTCTCATCCGCCTCGGGAAGTTTTTGTTTTAGGCCCTCATAACAGTATTTGGCAAGATGCGAATCCAGCGTTTCGCCTTCGGGAACGGGAAAATGCGGTAAATGAAATTTCCCGAACTCCAACTGCAAATTACATTTTTCCGCGATCTCAACAGTATTCTTCCAACTCTGGGGATAATCGGCAAATATTTTCTTCATTTCCTGCGGCGATTTAAAATAAAACTCGTCAGTGCTGAATTTCAACCTTTTTTCTTCCTGCAACAATGCCCCCGTCTGAATACACAACAGAGCATCATGCGCAACGGAATGTTCCTTCTGGATATAATGCACATCATTAGTAACAACCCAGGGAATATCAAGCTTCTTTGAAATTCTAATCATAGCCTCATTAACTTTTTTCTGTTCAGGTAAAGAAAAATCCATCAGCTCCAAATAAAAATTGCCTTTACCTAAAATTTCCTCGAAATTGCCCGCTATACGAATCGCTTCCTCTTCATTGTCCTGTAATATTTTTTGAGATATTTCGCCCTTAAGACATCCCGAAAGCGCTATCAACCCTTCTGAATATTCTTTTAAAATTTCCTTATCGATTCTGGGCCTATAATAAAACCCTTCCAGATATCCGAGAGAGCTGAGTTTCATCAAGTTTCTATAACCCTGTTCATTCTTGCATAGCAGGGTCATATGATAATAATTTGTTTTCCCGCGTTCTACTTTTTTATCTTTCCTGCTTCCGGGAGCCAGATACGTCTCGCTTCCTATAATCGGTTTAATCCCTGCCGAAATAGCCGTATTATAAAATTCAATAGCGCCGAACATGTTCCCGTGGTCGGTTATGGCAAGCGCAGGCATCTTGAATTCCTTCGCTTTTTTTACCAAATCGCTAATCCTACACATCCCGTCCAGAAGCGAATAACCGGTATGAGTATGTAAATGAACAAAATCAGAATGTTCCATAGTTCTCCTACTTCTCTAATTTTCTGCTTTTCTCCCAGAATTCACGCACACCTAAAATACTAACACCCTTGAACTCCTTTAATGAAAGCAAGTGTTTATCGCCTGTTATTATAATATCCGATTTATCTGCCCATGCTGTCCCAAGAACTTTCAAATCTTTAGGGTCTTTGCAAACATCTGTTGGGACATTCATAGGAATTACTACTTTAGTCTCCTCCATTAAGAATTGTCTATGCTCTTTTGTCTTTTGTTTAGGTATCTTAAATTTTTCTTCCAGAGTTTTAACTACTTCTTCAATTATGAATTCGCTGATTACAATCTCGTGTTCAAAAAGACAATGCGTAAAAACCTTTGAGCATAATCCTTGAGTACCAAAAGCAGAAACGATTACATTTGAATCCAAGACAATCTTCATTGTTATTTCTCTAAAATATCCTCATCTGTAAAAAAACCTGCTCTTTCTGCATAAGAAATAGTTTCCGCCCTCAGTTCTCTGAAACGCTCTACAGCAAGGTAACGCCGAACAGCTTCACGAACCAACTGACTTACAGTCAAGCTGGTTTTTTTGCTTGTAGATTCCAATTTACTTCTCTCTTTTTCCGACAACCTAATTGTAATAGTGTCACTCATAGTCTTACCTCCATAAGACATTATAACACAAATTAAATCGTTTCGTCAATATAGTTCTTTTTGTTTTATTGAAATCCTGCACATCCCGTCCAGAAGCGAATAACCGGTATGAGTATGTAAATGAACCCCGTAGGAAACCCCGCGCCTTGCTCTGAACTTATCTAAATAGTGAAGATAATGCCCATAGCAATTTGTAACGAGTTGAGGCATTATTCCAACGGAGTGAACAAAATCAGAATGTTCCATAGTTTTCTACAAATTAAAATATTCTTCCAATTTATTTAATATAGAAAGTGAGTTTAACATTATTATTTTGCCAGTTAAAAAGAATGTCTGAACATTATTCCCGCATTGAGTTCAAAAATATAAGGTTTCGCCTCATAAGGCGGCGCGAATTGATAAATTGGAGCAACTTCAAAAATTACGGAAAAATCCTCGCTTTTATACAACTGCCTTCCTACAGGAAACCTTATGGCAACACAAGCGTCATAGTCGTTTACATCTTTGGGATTGTCAGAAAGAAAAAAACAAGTCCTATACCTGTATAAAAGTAATGCGGAGAATTTTCAAGAGGGAAAAACCAGCCATAGTCCATAGATAAATAAGGAGTATTATATTTTTTGTCGTGCCAGAAATGCCATGTCCATATACCTGCGCGAAAATCCCAGAAATTCCGAACGTTAACAGGCAGTTTCACGGAAATTGCCATCGGGTCTCCCAAAAGCAAACCGAAGTCCTTATCGTTTTTTGCTTCTTTATATGATTTACCCCATAGCAAATTTGGGGTAATTATTATAGAAAGAATTATTAATATAAGTTTTAATTCCCTCATTTATTTTTAGTATTTTACTTGCATTAGATACAATCCACAAGCAGGGACAACCTGCCCTTTACGTTTTTCTTTTTTATTTATAATATCTTTAATTTCTGCGGGTTGAATTTTACCTCTGCCGACTTCAAACAAAGCCCCGATTATGTTGCGCACCATTTTATAAAGGAATGCGTCTGCTTTTATATCAAATCTTATAACAGGAAAATCGCTGCCCGCAAAAAAGAAAAAGTTTTCTTTGGATATTTTTATTTGTTTTATGGTTTTTACGGGGGTTTTGGCGGGGCTTCCGCTTGATTGGAAAGGTGAAAAGTCGTGTTTGCCGATTAGATATTTCGCCGCCTTGTTCATTTTTTTAATATTTAATTTATAAGGTTCATAATAGGCAAGATTTCTTAACCAAACTGTTTTTTCATCGTTATAAACCAGATATTTGTAATGTCTCATCTTTGCCCGATATCGGGAGTGGAATTTGTCGTCTGCTATTTGGGCATCGTTAATCCTTATATCTAATGGAAGCATGCTGTTTAACGCTTTTTTCAAATGTAAAGGGTTTATCCCGTTAGAAACAGGAATTGCCTCCGGCATTTCCGTACGGTCGCCAAATGGCGATCTGTTTCTAACGGGACTAGTTTTAAAATTGGCAACCTGACCCAAAGCGTGCGCTCCGGCATCAATCCTCCCCTGCCCTATTAGAGTGATTTTTTCTTTGAAGATTTTTTCGAGCGTTCTTTCTATTGTTTCCTGAACGGTAACCTTCGTCTTTTGCCTTTGCCAACCGTGATAATTGGTCCCTTCGTATTCAATTGTGAGTTTGTAATTGGGCATTTTAAGAATAAAACTAAAACAAGATACTAGAATCCAGCATTTATTATTTATTTCGTATTTTCCCATACTTCCTATCTTCATTCAACATAGAAGTTCGCAATGACATCTTCGTATTATGATAAAATCAGATGAATGATATTGGAAAAACTATTAGTCGGAGCGATAGAAACAAATTGTTACATAATCGGATGTGAGCGGACATTGGAAGGGCTGATTATAGACCCCGGCGCGGACGGGGAAAAAATCCTTAAAATTGTTAAAGCAAAGAATCTAAATATCAAATATATTATCAACACTCACGCTCATATAGACCATATCGGAGCAAATAAATATCTAAAAGAGACGCTGAACGCCGAAGTTTGCATACACGAGGAAGATATAAAATTTTTAAAAAACCCTGTCTTAAATCTTTCCGCTTTTGTGCCGCAGGATTTACAAGGCGATTGTTTACCTTTCCCTCATCCTGATATAGCGCTAAACGAAGATTCGCAGTTAAAAATCGGGAATTTGAAAGCGCTTATTCTTCATACGCCGGGTCATACGCCCGGCGGTATATCTATTGTTATAGACAAATGTGTATTTACAGGAGATGCGCTTTTTTCGGGAAGCATAGGAAGGACGGATTTTCCTTTAGCTGACGAGACCACACTGATAAATGGTATAAAAAACAAATTGTTTAAATTGCCTGAAGATTTTATCGTTTATCCGGGACACGGAGCCTCTTCAACAATCGGCAAAGAAAAAAGAGAAAATCCGTATGTGGGAAAGGGTTAGAGGGTTAAAGGGTTAACGGGTAAACCAGTAAACGGGTTAATAGTTAACCATTTTAATATGAACAAAAGAATCGATGAATTTCTGCAGTTTCTCATTATTGAAAAAGGACTTTCTAAAAATACTATTCAAGCATATACAACGGACTTGAGAGATTTCTGCGTTTTCCTTTCCAAAGAAAACACTTCTTTTGAAGATGTTCGCTATCCAAAGCTCGTGTCGTATATGGAACATTTGAGAAAAAAGAGCATTTCTTCCTCTTCTATTGCGCGCAAGGTTTCTACTATCCGAAGTTTCTATAAATTTTCACTGGGCCAGAAATATATAAAAGAAGACCCGACGATAATTCTGGAATCTTTTAAAAGAGAACAGCATCTTCCGATTGTTTTATCCGTGGGACAAATAAATTCTATGCTGGAAAATATAGATACCCAAAAACAAACGAATTTAAGAGATAAAGCATTATTAGAATTACTTTATGCAACAGGAACAAGGGTTTCTGAAGTCGTAGATTTAAAGATTGAGAATGTGGACACAGAAGCAGGTTATATAAGAGTTATGGGTAAAGGCTCCAAAGAAAGAATTGTCCCGATGGGAAAACATGCGAGGGACTGGTTAAAAAAATATTTAGAAAATATAAGACCTAATTTAATAAAAGGCGCAAATTCAAATTATGTATTTCTAAATAAAAGAAGGCAAAAACTTTCAAGACAAAGTATATGGAAGATAATTAAAAAATATGGCAGAAAAAACGGTATTTCAGATATTTCCCCGCATACTTTCAGGCATTCTTTTGCCACGCACTTATTGGAAGGAGGAGCGGATTTACGTTCCGTTCAGGAAATGTTGGGGCATGTGGATATATCTACGACACAGATTTATACGCAACTTAACAGGAAAAGATTGAAGGAAATTCACAAGAAATATCACCCCAGAGGTTAACTTTTAAAACTCATACTCCTGCCTTTTTTAAACAGTAATACAATGCGGGGAAATTGCATTTAGGAGTAATTTCTGTATAATACCTTTTCAAATTTAAAGCGCCATTACCATGAATGATAAAACTAATAATATTAAGGAAGAAAGTTATTCTCATACCTTAAATTTGCCCCAAACCAAATTTGAGATGAAGGCAAATTTGCCTAAAAAAGAACCTGTTACACTCAAATTTTGGGAAGATAACGACATCTATGAAAAGATGCTTTCCAAAGGCAAGAAAAAATATATTCTGCATGACGGACCTCCTTACGCAAACGGAGATATTCATCTTGGGCATGTTATAAATAAAGTTCTCAAAGATATTGTTATCAAATATAAGTCTTTAGAAGGCTACGCTACGCCATTTACTCCCGGCTGGGATTGTCACGGACTGCCCATTGAACTGCAACTATTCAAGAAACTCAAAGTTAATAAAAAAGAAGAGCTCGACATCTTAGAATTCAGAAAAAAAGCAAGAGAATATGCTCAAAGCTATGTGGAAATACAAAAAAACCAGTTAAAACGTTTGGGTATCATGGCTAATTGGGATAATCCTTATGTCACAATGGATTACCATTATCAAAGCAAAATTATAGATGTATTCAAAGAACTCTCAGAGAAAGGCTATATTTATCAGGATAAAAAACCTGTTTACTGGTGCGTTTCCTGCGAGACAGCTTTAGCCGAAGCGGAAGTTGAATATGCACCGCATACTTCAAATTCCGTCTGGGTAAAATTTCCGCTATCTTCCCAAAAAGATAAATTCATAATCATCTGGACAACAACGCCGTGGACTATACCTGCCAATTTGGCTGTAGCTTTACATCCTGACTATGAATATGCTTGGGTGGACATTCAGAAGACAGATGACAGAGGACAGAAGACAGGGACTTGGATTATAGCGAAGGATTTGGTAAAAACAGTAATGGAGCAATTAGGAATTACAGATTACAAAATCACAAAAACAAACAAAGGTAGGGAATTGGAAGGATTGGAATATAATCATCCACTTTTTGACAAAAAAGGCAAAATAGTAAACGCCAATTATGTTAGTTTGGAAGAAGGCACGGGCTGTGTTCACACAGCACCCGGACACGGGCAGGAGGACTATCTAACAGGAATAAAATATAAATTGCCGATTTTCTCGCCTGTAAATGAAAAAGGGCTTTTTACTGATGAAGTCCCCGAGCTAAAAGGAAAACACGTTTTTCAAGCAAACACTTACATTGTAGAGTTATTGGTTAAAGTAGAACTGCTTTTAAAAAGCAATAAATTGGAACATTCTTATCCTCATTGTTGGAGATGCAAAAAACCCGTAATCTTTAGAGCATGCAAGCAGTGGTTCGTCGGAGTTGATAGAAAAAGTCTAAGACAAAAAGCTATAAAAAGCTTAAAGGAAGTCCGGTGGGCTCCAGAAGTTTCCATAAACAGAATAGAGGGAATGTTAAAGATCCGCCCCGACTGGTGCCTTTCGCGCCAGAGATTGTGGGGCGTGGGAATACCCGTTGTTTATTGCGAAAAATGTGGTAAGGAAATTCTTGACAGCCGTTTAATGGAAAATGTAAGCGATATTATTAAAAAAGAAGGAGCAGATGCCTGGTTTGGATATAAGGTTGAGAAGTTCCTGCCAAAAGATTTTTCATGCCCGAAATGCAAAAGCGTTCAGGGCTTTAAAAAAGATAAAGATATACTTGACGTGTGGTTTGATTCCGGCATTTCTCACATTGCGGTCTTAAAAGATTCCAAACCCATTAAAAATGAAATTTCTAACGGGGCGAGCAATTTAGACTGGCCTGCAGACTTATATTTGGAAGGAAGTGACCAGCATAGAGGTTGGTTTCAGACATCACTGCTTACATCTGTGGCTTTATACGACAAACCCCCATACAAGGCAGTCCTTACACACGGATTTGTAGTAGATAGTGAAGGTAAAAAGATGTCAAAATCCGTAGGTAATGTTACCAACCCACAGGTTATAGTTAACAATCAAGGCGCAGATATTTTGAGATTGTGGGCTATATCTTCGGACTGGGGAAGCGACATAAGAATCGGAGAAGAAACACTCAAACGATGTATTGAGGCATATAGAAAACTTAGAAATACAGCCAGATTTATGCTGGGTAATTTATATGATTTCCAATATTCGCAAAACGCTGTTGGCCAATCCGAATGGTTGGAAATTGACAGATGGGCGTATAATCGCTGTCTTATACTTATGGAAGAAGTCAAAGAGGCATATCAGAATTTCCATTTTATAAAGGCATATCAGGCAATTTATCAGTTTTCGAATGTGGATATGAGTTCAACCTATTTAGATATAATTAAGGATAGGTTATATATTCTGCCAGCGGATTCGCTTGGGAGACGCTCGGCCCAAACAGTCATGCATTTTATTCTTAGAACATTAACCCAACTTATTAGTCCGTTTATGTCTTTTACAGCCGAAGAAATCTGGCAGAACTGTAATTTCGAAGAAAAATCCGTATTTTTGACAAACTTGCCAAACGAACAAAAAATAGACGAAAAATTAGAGCAAAAATGGGAAAAGATATTAAAGTTGAGAGAAGACGTCCAGAAAGCACTTGAAGAAGCGCGCCAAAAAGAAATAATAGGCAGTTCCTTAGAAGCGGAAGTCATTCTATACATAAAAGATTCTCATATGGAAGCCCTTGATGTTTCTAAAGAAGATTTGGCAACTATCTTTATAGTTTCAAATGTGGAATTGGAAAAAGATAGCAAAGCAAAAGAAATAAAAATTGAAGTCAAAAAAGCAAAGGGAGAGAAATGCGCAAGATGCTGGAAATACAGTCAAGAGGTAAATAAACAGAAAGAATTCCCTAAACTTTGCTCAAGATGTGCTACAATAGTCGCCAATTCACATCGTTAGAGAAAAGACATTGGAACTATCTCTAACGGGGTAAATAAGATTACACTTATTAAAATATTAATAATAACAGACGGAGGTAACTTAATTGAAAGCAAAAGACATAAAAATATTCAAAGAAACTCTCTTGAAAGAAAAAGAAAGATTGTTTAACGATTTAGACGATAAAGAAAAAAAACAGCTCGGCAAATCTTTCAAAGATGTCTCAGGCGAAATTTCCTCGCATAAAATTCATATGGCAGACCTTGCTTCAGACAGCGCTGAAGAAAACACCTCGTTGGACCTTTTATCTTCAGAAGAAAAACTTTTAAGACAGATACAAGATGCTATAAACAGAATCGAGAGAAAAAATTACGGGAAGTGTTCCCAATGCAATAAAACTATCAGTATAAAAAGATTAAAAGCCGTTCCATACGCGGAATTATGTCTAAAATGCAAAGAGAACGAGGAAAAGAGTTTATAACCGCCGCGTTAATCATACTATTAGACCATATCTTAAAATTTCTCTTCTACAACAAAGGTTTAGTTAAAGAAGAAATCATCATCGTAAAAAATTTGCTTTATTTTGTCCCCGCTTCCCAAAACCCTGGGATTGCCTTCGGATTATTTCAAAACTATGGCAAACTTTTTATTATCCCCTCATCCATTGTTATTTTATTCATCCTGTTTGTCTACTTGCGGACCAACAAAGAAAAAACCCTTTTCAATTGGGGGCTTATATTTATATTAGCAGGAGCTCTAAGCAATCTCATAGACCGAATAGCATATGGCTTTGTGATAGACTATCTAATGCTTAATAAATTCCCCTACTCTTTTAACATAGCCGATTCTTCAATACTGATAGGAGTGGGACTGATAATAATAAAAATCATTAAAGAT